>CAWEQQ010000048.1:0-18939 GCA_963811155.1 uncultured Solirubrobacterales bacterium | reverse complement strand
GCACGACGTCCCAGGCGAGCCCGAACAACTCGAGCAGACGAATGACCGCGGCCGATGGATCGAGCTGCCAGCGGCGCAGGCCGTGACGGTACGACGTCGGAAATGCATGATGGTTGTTGTGCCAGGCCTCGCCCCAGGTCGGGATCGCCAGCCAGGCCAGGTTTCGGGATTCATCGCGGGTCTCGTAATCGCGGCGGCCGAAGAAGTGGCACAGCGAGTTGATGCTGAAGGTCGCGTGATGCAGCAGGAAGATCCTGGCGGCGCCGCCCCAGAGCAGCGCCGTCAGGCCGCCGATCACCGACCCAGTCAGTGCCACACCCAGCCCGAACGAGAACGCCAGTCCCACGATCACCCAAACCACGAACGTCCGATCGACGAACCGGATCATCGGGTCGGCCAGCAGATCCTTGGCGTAGCGCCGCTCGTCCGCGACCTCCATGTCGGTAAACACCCAGCCGATGTGCGCGTGCAGAAGCCCGTGGACCGCGCCCCGCCAGCCGGAGCCGTGGCCGACGTGCGGGCTGTGCGGGTCTCCCTCCACGTCGGAGAACTGATGGTGCTTGCGATGGGTCGCGACCCAATCGATCACCGGCCCCTCCGCGGCCGCCGAGCCGAGCGCTGCAAACGCGGCGCGCAGCAGACGACTGGTCTTGAAGCTGCGATGCGTCAATAGCCGGTGGAACCCGACCGTCACGCCCGTCCCGATCACGACGTAGCTGACCGCGAGGACGAGGAGGTCCTTCCAGTCGAGCAGGTTGCCGCTCCAGCCGAACCACATGCCGATCGCCAGCATGATCGGCGGGACGGCCGTGACCACGGCACTCGCGATTCGATCGAGGAGCGGCATCGACACCGGGCGCACCTCGGTTCCAGCGGCCACCGCGGATCCCGCGCCCACCACGGATCGCGGGTCTACCGCGGATCCAGTACCCACCGCGGATCCCGTGTCTACCGCGGATCCAGTACCAGCCGGGGTAAGGGATGTCATCGTGCCTCCTCGTGCTCAGGACTGCGTTGTCGGAGGCATTCCGACCGTCGCTGCCGGACGGTTCGGTACTCGCGATCAGTCGATAACTGCAGCAGGGCGGTGTCGAGCGGGAGCTCGCACCACACGCTCGTCGTCCCGACACTGTCGCGCGCGACTCCCCACGCCGAGCACAGCCTCTCGACGATCGCCAGCCCGTACCCGCCGGAGGCGTTGTGATCCGGCGACCGCAGGTGGGGTTCAAGGCACGACCCCGGGTCGGTGACGGTGATTCGCAGCCGGTCTGGGAGCGCGGTGCACTCGACGGTCATTGTCTGGTCAGGGCCGACGTTCGCGTGCAGCACGCTGTTGGTGACGAGCTCGCTGAGGATCAGTGCAACGTCTGCCGCGCCAGTCTCCGTGAGCTGGTCGCCAAGCTGCGACAGCACCGACCTCCGGGCGCGAAGTGGCGCGCCGGTCCCCCCGGGAAGCCGCACCGAGATCGACGGCCGAGGATCCGGCGGATCGGTCAGGCAGACGTTCAACCGGCGATCCTCGCGACGTCGCGGCCCGGCCCTGCCGCGACGTCGCCTGCCGTGGCCGCATCGCCGCCACCCGCCAGATTGACGACCAGCAGCGCTTTGTCAGCCCCCATGAGGACCTCGTCGACGGTTGTCCCGGCCTGCCCCTGTGACAAGCCAACGAACGCGCCGAGCGGCTCATTCTGCTCGCAGACGATCGGCTCGCCGGCCGTGTGCCCCGACTCGAGCACACGGCCAACCAACCCGGACGGCCTGTGCGACAGCGACAGGCGGTCCCTGCCCGGAGCGGTCCCGCACACGCACCGCACATCCACCGGCCGCTCCGCTGCGTTGCAGTCGACGAGCAGCCCGGTCAGAGCGTCTCCTCTGAGCGTGGCATCACGGGCGATCAGACCAGGCCCTTCGCCGCCGGCGCACTCAAGGAACTGCGTTCCCTCGAGCGACTGCAGCAGCGGCTGAGCTTGCTTTGCTCGCTTCGTGTTCGGAGATGTGGAAGCACGCATAAACGGTCCCGGTCCAAGGGATCAAGTCCTCTTGATTACGGACCGGACGGGACGGCCGCCATGCGACCGACGAATGCGTTCCGCGCAACCACATACAACCCGGCCGCGACCAATGGCCGCCGACGTAGGGTCGTATGGGTCAATGATACCCCCAGACCTCGGTGCGTAACAAAGGAACCGGTCCTCACCCCTGCCCGGTGGCGCACCGGCAGTATGCTCGGCCTGCGCAGCGTTTCGCTCGGGTCCTCTTCCCTCTCGGCCCGCGTGGATCTCGACCACCAGACGAGACGGGTGTGAGGCCGGCGTGTCTCGAGCGACAGAACGGTTATCCGGGGGTGCGTTGAACGCAGCCATCGCGAATGAACTCGGCAAGCTCATCGCGGACTTCACGGGGCGGGGCGCGACCAAGTCGCGGGCCTTCGTCCACCAGGACCTCGTCGTGTGCGTGTTCGAGGACGGTGCGACCAGGGCCGAGCGAAATCTCGTGGCGGCCGGAAAGTCCGACCTGGTCCGAATCCAGCGAGACGCACTGCAGCGTGCGATCGGACCGCAGCTCGTCGCCGCCGTCGAAAGTCTGACCGGCCGCACCGTCCGCACGTTCCTGAGCGGCACCGACGAGGATGGCGGATGCGCGATCGAGGCGTTTCTGCTCGAACAAGAGCTGCCGGAAGCGGACCCGGGAGCACTCGCGTGACCGGACGGCTTGCTCCGTAGTAGCCTCCCCGGGGACAGGGTTCGACGGGGTTTCGCAACCCTTAGGCCAGGTCAGAAGACCATGCGCTGGACGGCCAGGATCTCGCGGGTCCTGCCGGACGAAGGAGCGACCAGATGGACAGTCCATCAGTCGAAGAGGGACACGCGCCGCTAGCGGGCGGAAGGCTGCTAGCCCAGATCTCCACCAGCATCGTCGCGATCCTGCGCGAGCGTTACGGTCGCGGACCGATGAAGGCCAAGACATACGCCCTCGACGACGTCATCGTGGTCGTCATGCGGGGCAGCGGCTTCACCGCGCTCGAGCAGACGATCATGGATAGCGGCCAGCCCGGACGGGTCGTCGCGATGCGAGAGGAGTTCCAGAGCGTGATGGCCCAGCGATACAAGGACACGATCGAACAACTCACCGGTCGCAAGGTCGTTGCGTTTCTCTCCCAAGCGCACGTCGAGCCCGACATCACAGTCGAGATGTTCTTCGTCGACGGACCACTTCCGGGATTCGGAGCGGTCGAAGTCATCGAGCCCGAGTGAGCAGCCCCGCCCGACTCCGCCACAGTCCCGAACCATCCGCGTTGCGGGTCTTCCGGGGCATCAACGTCGAGGTACGTCGTGGACTGAACCGGGCCCCTTGGGCGCACGCATCTGTCGTCCGCGTGCGGTGTGGTCGGCATATGGCGATTTCGCCGAGTCGGTCCGAGTGCGGGAGGATCATGTGGAGATGGGCCAGGTCGATCCGGAGGAATCGCTCGAGATCCGTCCAGGCGTGTTCAAGCGACTCGGTGATTGCACCGGTTCGGAGATCGAATCGGCAATCGGTTTGATCGCCCAGAGGCGGATCGACCGTGCCTGGATCGCAGAGCAGGCGGCGGGACCCGATCGCGGCGAGCTGACGATCGCACGCCGCTTCTTCGCTAGCGCGACAGACTCCGAGCGGGATCTCATCGCCTACTGGCACATGGTCAAGCTGGTCGAGAAAGCACACCTCGGCTACACCAGAGGCGGCGGTGCGTGAAAGCCGCCAAGCTCAGGGGAGCCGCCTCGACGGCAGCGGCGGGCGCGCGCTCCGTTGTGAGGCGAGAGCAGGCTGGGGCTGCGCATTGGATGAAGCGCCGGCGAGGCGCATACTGGAACCGTGCACAACTCTCAGGATCGCCGGGATTCGACCGCTAGTGAGGAACCAACGGCTGAAAGCGCCCGGCGGCGTGACGACTCGGATGCTGCGAGTATCGAGCAACTGCAGCACGAGATCGGCGAGCAAAAGCATCGCGCAGACGAACGAGACCTTGCCGCCGACGAGCGCGAAGCACTTGCCGATTCGCGTGAGCGCGTCGCCGACGAGCGCGAGCGGCTTGCCGACGAGCGCGAACGGCGCGCCGACGAGCGGGACCAGCAGTTCTACGAGCAGCGCGATCATCCGTCCGGCTCCGCGCTGAGGCATAGCCACGAGGCGCTAAGGCGAATGCGAGACGCGCTCGATCGCTCCGGGGCGCAGATCGACCGCCTCGAAGCTGACGTCGGTCGCGACGACGCTGGGGCGGAGCGAGAGCAAGCCGAGATCGACCGGGAAGTCGCCGCCAGCCAGCGCCAAAGCGACAAGCCACCGCAGGGGCCGTAGCCCAGAGCCCAACCCCGCGAGCGTTTCGCGGCCACCGAGCGGTCGCTTGTGCGGCACGACACGCGCGCAAGCACGAATGCATGCCTCGCCTCGGCCCCGGCACGAGCCAGCAAGCAATTGCCTCTGGCGAGGCGCAGGCCTTCGAGACAGGTGAGCGATGGGATTCGAACCCACGACCGTCGAGAACACTTATCCGCCGACCACTTCCATCCGGCCACGTCGGCGACCGAAGCAGTGCGCGCCGATTAAACAGCGGTCGTCGTGAGGCGCTTCGCGTGCCCGTACAGCGTCTCGGGCGCGAAGCGGCTTGCACGGGTTCTGCGGCGGGCGGGCCTCATCGATCGGATTGATGACCCGGCCGCTACTCCCATACTGCGTATCCGGGCCCAGATCGTCCAGGCTCTCCAGGATGTCGTTGCGCGCCCGGTTGGCGAAGATATCCGAGTAAGCCGGACACGCCCGAGCCACGAACGTCACGAAATACCCCGACCCGCCCGGCGCCGCCGCCGCCGACCCCGCCGCGACACCGAGCACCCCAGCGCACAACGCACACACAACTGCGACCACCCCAGCCACCCGGCCACAGCGACCCCGCCAGCCAGACACCGGCAAGACGGAAATCGCCCTCGGACGCTGCTGCACGGCACCACCGGGACGCTGCAACTCGGTCATGGCGTTCCCCTCTCGCTCGCACGCGGAACCCAGGCTCGCTCCCAGCACCTCAGACCCGAACAGCGGTAAGTCTTTTCCTACCGGGGACGAGAGGCATCACCCAAAAAAGGGTGATCGCCACAGGTGGGCATCAAGTTCTTGCACGGGTCGTGCCACCAGCCGCCGAGCTCAAGGGCTCTCAATCCTGGACCCCAGCGGTCCAAGGAGTGGTACAACGGGCCGACTGCTGTAGCGAGTCGACTCCGGCGGCGGACCTGAACTTCCTGCTAATCGCCGCTTTTCTCGAGAGGTGAGCGATGGGACTGGAACCCACAACCGCCTGGACCACAACCATTGCTCCAGGGATTTTCTAGATTCTTCTCAATCGAGATTTCCAGGTTCTTCTTGGTTTGAGTTGCTCCCACTTTCGCTCAAATTGGTGGACAAATTGGTGGACACTCCGGTCGCGAAGGCACCGTTGACGATCTCGGCCTCGTTCGCCGACGGCGCGTAGTCGGCGTAGATCAGGGTCGTCTTGAAGTCGCGGTGGCCCATCCACTCCTGGAGTGTGCGCATCGGCACCCCCGCCGCGCCCATTCGGGTGCCGAAGGTATGGCGGAGATCGTGGAAACGGATCCCGCGTGGGCCCGCGCGCGCGAGCGCTGTCTTGAACTGCTTGAGCAGCAATGAGCGATCAAGCGGTCTGCCGCTGTGCGGGTGGCCGAACACCAGGTCCTCGTCGGCCTGATA
Organism: uncultured Solirubrobacterales bacterium; assembly: GCA_963811155.1. Taxonomy (GTDB): domain Bacteria; phylum Actinomycetota; class Thermoleophilia; order Solirubrobacterales; family Solirubrobacteraceae; genus Palsa-465. The sequence continues at coordinate 13,200 of CAWEQQ010000048.1, read as the reverse complement.
CGACGAGGCTTGGAACAGCAGCTCGAGCTCGCGGGCGACCCGATCGGCGAGCGGGATGCTCCGAGACGAGCGCTTGGACTTGGGGGTGCCGAACCGGCCCCGGACGTAGTTGCGCCGGACGCGGACGCGGTGAGCGAGCCAGTCGACGTCCATCCAGCGCAACGCCAGGAGCTCACCCTGGCGCATCCCAGTCATCGCCGCGGTGAGGTAGAGCGCCCGCTCGACCCGCCCGAGTGCGTCGTCGGTCGCCTGCTCATCTGGTTCAACGCGGTAGAGGTAGATGGCGGTCGACTCCGCTGTCCCAAGTTCGGCGGCGATCGCCTTCCAGCTCATTCCCTGTCCGTCTCTGAGTTCCGTGACGCGTCCGGCCCTCTCAGCGGTTCCCGCTTTGCGGCGGCCATGGGGATTGACCGCGGCGGCGACGAGCGCGTCGAGCTCTGCCTGGTCGAGGAAGCGAATGTCCTGATCGGCGTCGGCTGCCGCCGGCTTCTCGGCCGTCCGACACGGGTTTTCGACCACCCAGCCGTGTCGAAGCGCGAAGTCGAAGATGCTGTGCAGGAGCCCGAGATAGTTTCGTGTGCTCTTGACCGACTGACCGCCCTCGAGACAGGCGAGCGCGAACTCCTCCACGTCATCCTTGGTGATCCGCGCGATCGGCTTCTCGCCGAAATACGGGCCCAGAGGAACCCGCAGATAGCTCTGGTATCCGGCGGTCGTGGAGACCTTGCGGCCCCGGGTCGTGAGCTGCCTGATCAGACGCTCGCCGGCCTCGGCGACGGTGACGCGCTCGGCCACGGGCGGAAGCGTCGCCTCGCTCATCAGTTTGCGCAGGCGAGCTTCGGCCATGGTCCTGGTCAAGCCATCGCGAGAGCCCGGCGCGCGGATTGGCCCGAGCTTGCGGGTCACCTGCCGGTCGCGGACCCGCCACTTGCCGTACCACGCGTTTCGCTTCTGGAAGACGCTGCCGGTGCCGTAGCGTCGCTTGGATGGCCGCCTCGGCTCGTCCTCGGATGTTTCGCCGGCCGCGATTCAGCATTTATACGCCGACGGGCCAGCCTGCGGCCGCGTGCACGCGGGGAACGGCGTCCTGATCCGCGCTGTATGGAGAAAGGCCGCGCCGTCCCGGGCCCTCACGCTCAGACCATCCCCGCTGGTCCGGCCCCGGCGCGCGCCACGTCCCTCTCCCCGTCACACATAGTCACCGCGACTTCGGCAGCAGCTCGCGCCGCGGTCCAGCTCCCGAACACCGACGTGACTACGCTCGCCGGCGGCCACTCGCCCGCCTCGAGACGGCGCAGCGCCTCTCCCCCTCGCCGTCGTGCATGCGTTACCGACCAGTCGTACGACGACGGCGACCGGCCGTAGCGATCGCGCCACTCCCCCATCGCGTCTAGCACCCGCTCCCGAGTCCAGCGCCTCTGGATCGCGCCGGGATGGCACGCCTTGCAGTACGCGTAGGCGTCGCCCTTGCCGTTACGCGGCTGTGTGTAGGCGCCGCAGCCGCGGCACACCCCGACGTAGCGCGCCTTGACCGCCCGCGCCTTTTCTCCCGTGGGATCGTAGAAGTACGCCTTGACCGTTGCCGGCGCGCGACCCAGACGCTCGGCGATCTGGGCGGTTGACAGTCCTTCGGACTCGCGAAAGTGCCGCGCCAGCGCAACCGCACGGCGGCGCTCAGCCACCCGGTCGTACCTCTCCGAGGAGACTTCGGATCCCAACGCCTTCCAGGTATTGCTCAAATCGGCTCTCGCCCCGAGAGCTCGCTCCTGCGTTCTGCAAAACAGCCGTGAACACTCAGGCCGGTCGTGGTCCTTCGCAGGCACCAACGTGGCGGCCAATTCGCTGCCGCTCGCCGAGGCGACGCAGCCGAGCCAGAACCTCCTTTCCGCGCAGTGCAGGTGCGCGACGACGACGCTGAGGATGCGCGTGCTGTTGCCAAACGGGGTCTCCCGGTTGAGGTCGCTGACGCCGGGATGGATCAGTTCCAGATCCGGAATCGCGGAGGCGGAGCGTCCGCGAGCCGCGCCGACAATGGCGCGTTCCTTTCGAAACGAGGTGTGACGCGGCGTTGGCGAGACGTATCTGACGAACGAGGTCCGCATCGTGCTGCGGACCGCTGACCCTGGACGCGGTCAACCCGCGGGTTGAGGCCTAAGATCAACCCGTTGTCCAACCCTCGGGCCGACGACACGGGGCCGCCATGAGCAGATCATGACGGCCATGACAACCACCGATTACCTCATCAACGCAGTGTTCGCCACCGTAACTTGATGACGTCGTTCAGACCACCGAGCGCGAACGTACGTCAGCAGAGCATGTGGCGGCAACCAGCACACCGCCACATGCTCTGCGCGAACGGACTCCGGGGGTCAGCGTTCGACCGCTGGAATGGCGATGGGCGCTGGAATGGCGATGGGCGGAACGGTCTCCGGCCGCTCGCCGATTCGTGCGACGTCGAGGGCGATCAGGCCGAGGTTCGCACCGGAACCTGCTCCGACGATCGTGGTGATGACCGCCATGAGCCCGGATGTTGCGTTGAACCCCAGCAGCGCGCCGACGAGGGCGCCCGTCAGCGCGACCCAGATGCCGATCGTCGTGGCCCTGGCCGGCCGGTCGCGGTTGACCCAGGCCCAGTAGGTGCCGAGGCCGATCGGCGTGCCGATGAAGAGAACAGCCATGAGTTCGCTGTCGAGGGGCACTGTCGGCAAAGCCACCAGCACGATGATCAGGCCGATGAACCATCCGCCGAGGCCGAGCACCAGCAGGTAGACGGAGCGCAGCATCGCGCTCGCCTTGCGCCCGAAGCCGCCGCGCTTGTGCGCCCGGCGCCACATCAGTAGCAGTGACAGGATCGTGAGGAGTCCGAAGCCCATCATCGCGCCGGCGATGGCTTTGGCGGGTGCGGTCTGTGTGGAGCCGGGCGTGAAGTTAACCGCTTGAGGTTTGTACAGCGAGGCGTCGACCTTGCCTGTGTCGAAGAAGGTGTTCATCAGGTGCGTTGCTCGCCTTGGTCTGCTCGGTCCAGATGGAGGTTGTGTGGCCGAAGCCGGCGAGGATGACCTGGTGGCCGTTGGGCAGGTAGGGGAGGAGCTCCTTGGTCGCAACCTCGGGCGGGGTGGCGAAGTCGAGACTGCCGCCGATCAGGAGCGTCTGCACCTTCGATGTCTGGACATGGGTGTACTCGTTGTCGGTCGGGTTGGCCGGCCATGCGTGCAGGAGGCCTCCGCCGCCGAAGAGGAACTCCGTTCCGGGGTTGCCGATAATCGAGCCGCGGTCGGGTTCGCTTGACGAGAAGTAACGCTCGCCAGCTTGGTTGTCAGCCATTGCGACAGCTGCGAGGTCGCCCCAGACAAACGCCGACGGGAAAGCGATCTGGGCGAGGAGCGATTCGAACCAGAGCCCGCTCGAGTCACCGTGGGCGGCCGAGAGCCAGGCGTCCAGGGTCATCGGTCCGTCGAGCGGCGAGGCATTCGCCGTCGTCTCCATGAGTCCGAAGAAGCTGGCGATCCGTGCGTTGCCCTTCTTGATCGGAAAGAACAACCAGCGGTTCGGCATGTGCGCGACGGTCCGCTTCAGCGACGCGGCGAGATCGCCGGTGCGCTTGTGGCACGTCGCGTCTTGCGCACAGAGGCGGGCGTAGCGGCCGATCTGCTCGTCCGTCGTCTTCGGGTACCAGAGGAAGTTGCCGGGTGGGTTGACGCCGATCATCACCGAACGGTGGATGGCGGTCGGGTAGCGCCAGGAGTAGATCATCGCGGTGCGGGTGCCCGCGCTCTCGCTCAACAGGTCGATCTGGTGGTAGCCGAGGGCTTTCCGTGCCGCCTCGAGGTCGTCGACCCGTTGGGGGAGTGTGTAGCCGGCGAGATCGACGCCGTTTGCCTCGAGCCGCTTCGCGCACGAGCGGAACGCGTTCGAGTAGGCATCGAGGGACTTCTGGCCGAGGAAGTCGGCGGAGTGATTGAGGGCCGACTCGACTTCCGGGCAGTCGAGCCGGACGGAGCCGTCGACGCCGCGGTAGCCGACGAGGACGACGTCGTGGTTGGCGGTGAACCGACTGGCGTCTGCGAACGACATGTTCGTGATGCCGGGGCCGCCTTGCAGGCGGAAGATCGGGGCGCCCGGGTGTGCCGAATGCGCACGGATCCGGATGACCGGCAGCGCGATCAGCCGCGAGTGCGGGTCGGCGCGGTTCTCGGGCACCACGAGCGTTCCGCAGTCGGCGGCGTAGGCGCCCTTTTCGGTGTTGTAGGTACAGTTCTTGAGCGTCAGCTGGCCTGCATGCGCGCCGGCAGGCACGGAGACGGCCGTAGAACTGCCGGCGAAGTGGAGGTAGCCGAGCGCGAGCGTGAGGACGGCGATCAGAGCGAGGCCGGTGATCCGGCCTCCCCCAAAGCGTTTTGCGACGGTCTTCTTGCCGTTACTGGAGAGATCGCTGATCTCGACGGCAGCCGAGCCCGGGCTCTTCGCCTTTCCGGGCGCGGGGAACTTCTTCAGTACGGCGTGTAGTGCGGTCATCACTGCTCCTCAGGTGGGTGCAAGTTGCCTGGGGATCAGTCTGGGACCGCCGCCTGTGCCTGTCATCGCCCGCAGGGCGCGTCTGCGCTCCTCCTCAGCGCAGATCTTTGCCGCTCGCGCCTCTGTCGAAGGACAGAGGCGCGTCTACGCGCCGGGCGTGACCAGCCCGCTCTCGTACGCCAGGACGACGGCCTGCACGCGGTCACGGAGCCCGAGCTTCGCGAGCAGGCTGGAGACGTGGGTCTTGATCGTGCCCTCGGTGACGAACAGCTCGGCGGCCAGCTCGGCGTTGCTCTTACCGTACGCCAGCATCCTCAGCACCTCGCGCTCGCGCTGCGTCAAGACGTCCAGCCGCGTGCCGAGCTCCGGCCTGACCGGCCGGCGTGCGAACTGCTCGATGATGCGCCGCGTGACCGACGGGGCGAGCAGCGCCTCGCCGGCACACACGACATGCACCGCGTGCAGGAGCTCCTCGGGTGGGGCGTTCTTGAGCAGGAAGCCGCTGGCGCCCGACCGCAGCGCCTCGAACATGTACTCGTCACGCTCGAACGTGGTCAGGATCACCACACGACTGTGCAGCTCGCCGTCTTCGGTAATCCGCCGCGTCGCCTCGAGTCCGTCACCGTCGGGCATCTGGATGTCCATCAACACGATGTCGGGCCGCAAGCGCCGGGTGCTGGCCGCGGCCTGCTCGCCGTTCGCCGCCTCGCCGACCACCTCGATCTCGGGATCGGACTCGAGGATCATCCGAAAGCCGGCGCGAACCATCGCCTGATCATCGGCCAGCAGCACACGGATGCTCACAGCGCACCGTCCGAGTTGGCAGCGGCGTAGGCGAATGGGTGATGGAAGGCCTCTAGCGCGCGGTCGCGGGCGACAGCAAGGTCGAAGCGGTGGCCATCCCGCGTGTCGTCGGCCGAGACGGTCACTGCGTCCTGGCGGGAGTGCCCGAGCGGCAGGACGTGGATGCCGTCGTTCTCGCGGGCGGCGAAGGCAACTGCCTGAGTCGAGGTGACCGCCTCGGAAGTGCGGAGAAGTTGAACATGGGTGGTGCGGTCATCACTGCTCCTCAGGTGGGTGCAAGTTGCCTGGGGATCAGTCTGGGACCGCCGCCTGCGCCTGTCATCGCCCGCAGGGCGCGTCTGCGCTCCTCCTCAGCGCAGATCTTTGCCGCTCGCGCCTCTGTCGAAGGACAGAGGCGCGTCTACGCGCCGGGCGTGACCAGCCCGCTCTCGTACGCGAGGACGACGGCCTGCACGCGGTCACGGAGCCCGAGCTTCGCGAGCAGGCTGGAGACGTGGGTCTTGATCGTGCCCTCGGTGACGAACAGCTCGGCGGCCAGCTCGGCGTTGCTCTTACCGTACGCCAGCATCCTCAGCACCTCGCGCTCGCGCTGCGTCAAGGCGTCCAGCCGCGTGCCGAGCTCCGGCCTGACCGGCCGGCGTGCGAACTGCTCGATGATGCGCCGCGTGACCGACGGGGCGAGCAGCGCCTCGCCGGCACACACGACATGCACCGCGTGCAGGAGCTCCTCGGGTGGGGCGTTCTTGAGCAGGAAGCCGCTGGCGCCCGACCGCAGCGCCTCGAACACGTACTCGTCACGCTCGAACGTGGTCAGGATCACCACACGACTGTGCAGCTCGCCGTCTTCGGTAATCCGCCGCGTGGCCTCGAGTCCGTCACCGTCGGGCATCTGGATGTCCATCAACACGATGTCGGGCCGCAAGCGCCGGGTGCTGGCCATGGCCTGCTCGCCGTTCGCCGCCTCGCCGACCACCTCGATCTCGGGATCGGACTCGAGGATCATCCGAAAGCCGGCGCGAACCATCGCCTGGTCATCGGCCAGCAGCACACGGATGCTCACAGCGCACCGTCCGAGGTCGGCAGCTTGACGCGCACGGCGAACCCGCCGCCGGATACCGGCCCCGCCGTCAGTTGGCCGCCGTGCAGGGCGGCACGCTCGCGCATGCCGATCAACCCCAGGCCGCCCGGGCTCGTCCCTGATAGCGCCGTCGCGCCGCGGCCGTCGTCGATGATCTCGACCTCGAGCTCGTCGGGCCAGTACCGCACGCGCACGTCGGCGCGCGACGCCGCCGCGTGCTTGAGGGTGTTAGTCAGCGCTTCCTGCACGATGCGGTACGCCGACACGCCGATCATCGGCGGCAACGAGCGTTCCTCCCCTTCGATGCTGACCGCGACAGCGAGCTCGGACTCACTCATGCTCGCCGCCAGCCGCGGAAGCTGGCTCAGGCCAGGGCGCGGAGCCAGAATCGTCCTCGTCGCCGGCCTGCCGCAGGAATCCGAGCAGGCGGTGCAACTCCCCCACCGCCTGTCGGCTCGAGACCTCGATCGCGGTCAACGACTCCTTCGCCTTGACACGGTCACGGTCGATCACGACCCGGGCAGCGCCGGCCTGGACGCCCATCATGCTCACGTGGTGGGCGACGACGTCATGCAGCTCCCGCGCGATCCGCACGCGCTCCTCGAACACGGCGTGCTCGGCCTGTGTCGCACGTGACTCCGCCACCTCGGCCTGCTCGGCCCGCGCGCGGACGGCAAAGCCTGCAACCCAGGCGACGGCGAAGTCGACGGGAATGAAGACGAGCTGGTCGACCGAGTGCCCGGGGATCTTGTAGACGACGGTCGCCACAGCGCCGACCACGATCGCCAGTCCGAGGCCAGCCCGCCGGACGTCCCGAAGGTTCCCGAGCAGGAATGCGACCGCCAGCTGCATCGGGAAGAGGGACTCGGGGTACGGGATCAGCAGCGGGTCGACGAACGAGATTCCCGCGGCCAAAAGCCAGTACGCCGCCGGTCCGGCAAACGGAAACCATCGCCGCGCGAACACGGGTAGCACCAGGATCGCGAGCGCGGGAAGGCAGAACCACAGCGTCGTTGTCGGAGCTCCGGACGAGCCGCGTCCGAGCACCACGTTAAGCATCGCCACGATCGCCAGCAGCGCGATCAGCAGGTCGAACCAGTACGTGCGGGCGAGATGTTCGCCTCGGCTCACGCATCGAACGTACTCCACCAGCTCGCGGACCGCCTCCCACAAGGTCAGACCCGGGATCCCTCTCAAGTACTACCCACCTCGGAACCGGCAGCCTGGCGACGACGCCGCGCCGGCGACGCCTCGCCCTAACGGCGCCCACACGCTCGCGGACGACGCCCACACTGCGCACCACTGGCGCGCGCACGGCGCTGCCGCCACCCGTGGCCGGACGAGGCGCCGGAACCGCTACCGGTCAGTCCCCCGCGCTCGCTGCCAAGACAGCCGCATCCCCGCCGCAGCGGAGCTCATCAAGAACGACCGCTTCCGATCCGCCAACTGCCAAAGGAGGCCTCGAGCCCGGATGCCCGTGCCGACGTCAAACCAGGGCGCAGAATCCAAGCGCTGGTTGGTACCGCTCCTCGCCACGTGCGCATCCGCTGGCCGGGTGGACGACCGCCTGGCCGGGCAACTTCCCTGCCGCCCTCCCCGCGAAAACGAGGGACGGGGCCGGATGCCCGAGTGATGACCGAAGGGGGTTTCTGCGCCTGGGCGTTAGACGTGCGAGTCGGCAGGGAGGCTGACGAGCTCGGCGCTTTGTTCCCACAGGCTCCGTGCGAGGTTGTCGTCCTGGGCCTGGTCGCTGGGGGAGACCACCTGTTCGTCTTCGATGTACCTCCCGGTCAGGGCGGCGGCGTCGTCGGATAGGGCGAGCCAGACTAGCGAGTTGGCGCCGCGCTCCGGGGAGCGGAGGAAGGGCGCGCCCAGCGTCGCGATGACTCTCCAGATTCCATTTTCGTTCTTGGCGAAGCCGGTGCGCACGACGCCGGGGTGAAAGCAGTTGGCGTTCAGCTCCGGCGCGCGCCGGGCCAGCTCGCGGGTGAACAGGATGTTGCACAACTTCGACGTGCCGTACACGCGGGGCGAGTAGGACTTCTCCGATTGCAGGTCGTCGAGGTCCAGGCGCGCGGACCGGTGCGCGCCGGACGCGGTGGTCACGACGCGGCCGCCGGCAAGGCGGTCTCGCAGCAGGTTCGTGAGCAGGAACGGCGCGAGATGGTTCAGCGCGAAGGTCCGCTCCAAGCCCTCAGAGGTCTCCTTGCGCGAGGCGAAGAGTGCCCCCGCGTTGTTGGCAAGGATGTCGACGTGCTCGTGGCGCTCGCGGATCTGGTCGGCCAGCGCCCGGACGTTGGACATGAGCGACAGGTCGCACACGTGCCCGTGGACCCGCCCATCGCCACCCGCTCGCGCGGCTTCTTCAGCGACCAACCGGACGCGCTCCGGATCGCGCCCCACGAGGACGAGCTCGGCTCCTCGCCGAGCGAGCTCGATCGCGGCGGCTCGCCCGATGCCGCGAGTAGCTCCCGTGAGCACGACGACAGTCACGCAACTGACCTTGCCTGCGCCCCCCTCGCTGCGGTCCGCGCAACGGGAAGGCGGCTCGCGGGCGGCGAGTGGCTCGTCCTGACCTCGAAGGGGCAGCGTGCTATCTGGGCGATCACAGATTGTCTCAGTCTGTCCGCCGGAATACGAGTACCAGCACGCGTAGCGCGAGGATGCCGGCGAAGACGAGTAGGCAGTAGCCGATGAATGCGTAGAGGGTGACCGTGTGGGTCACGTTCGGGCCTCCGTGGAGGCCGAGCATCAGAACGGCCATCACGCCGAGGGTGGCGGCCAGGAATGTGAGGACGAACTGGTGTGCGAGCCCGGTGAGGTAGCGGCGGTCGCTGGCGTCGGCGAGCAGGCGGACGTTGAGGCCGAGTCGGCCTTGCTCAAGCGAGCCGCTGATCCGATCCAGGCGCCGCGGGAGCCGGCGCAGCATCGGGACGAGTGAGATCAGCTCGTCGGTGGCGCTCTTACGAAGCGCCTCGGGGCGCATCTGCTCAGCGAGCTGGTCGGTGGTGAAGCGGCGGGCCTCGGTGAGGATGTCGAACCCGGGCGCGAGCTGGGTCAGTGTGCCCTCGACGGTGGCCAGCGCGCGGAACGCGCCCGCTACCTCCGGGGGCACCGATAGCTCGTGCTCGGCCAGAATCCGGAACAGGCCGGTGAACATGCGCGAGTCGGGGATGATGCCTGGGCCGACGTGCCGCGCCATGAATTGGCCGAGGGCGCGCTCAAGCGCCGGCTCGTCGAGCTGCTCGGGCCGATCCACGATCTCAAGCAGCGCGTCGCCCAGCGCAGCTGGGTCACCCCGATCGACCGCGAGCAGCAGTCGCTGAAGCGCACCCCTGAGTCCGGCGTCGATGCGTCCGACGGAGCCGAAGTCGAGCAGGCCAAGCTGCCCGTCGGCGAGTAGCAGCACGTTCCCCGGGTGGGGATCGGCGTGGAAGATGCCCTCGATCATCACCTCCCCGAGCAGCGTGTCGAGCAACGCGCGGGCGAGCGCCTCGCGATCGCCGATCTCCTCGCTGCGCGGGATCGCCCCCAGCGCGCGGCCGTCGAGGCGCTCCATCACGAGCACGTTTTCGGTGCACAGGGCCTGATGGGGCTTGGGGATGCGCACCGACCCGTTGCCGCGGCAGGCGGCTGCCGCGGCGCTCACCGCGGTCATGTTCTGCGCCTCAATCCGCAGGTCGAGCTCCTCTCTGAGCGCGGCGACGAACCCGTCCGAGAGGTCCACCGCACCGACTCCGCGACCCCAGCGCGTTGAGCGCTCAACGCGCATCGCGAGTCGGTCCACGATGTCCAGATCCCACCCCACGACCGTGTCGATGCCGGGCCGGCGAACCTTCACCACCACCCGCTCACCAGAAGCGAGCGTCGCGGCGTGCACCTGCGCGATCGAGGCGGCCGCCAGCGGGATCCGGTCAAAGCTGGCAAACACGTCATCGACCTCCGCCCCTAAGTCCTGACCCAACACGGGCTCGACCTGCGGCCAGGGGAGCTGTGCCGCATCGTCGTGCAGCCCGCTCAGCTCGTCGATGAACTCGGCCGGCATCAAATCTCGCCGTGTCGCGAGTACCTGTCCGAGCTTGATGAACGTAACGCCCCCGTCCTCAAGCGCGAGCCGCAGCGAACCAGCGAGCGCGGCACGACCGTCGTGGGTGTGAAGCTCGGAGCGGCGAGTCCCCCGAAGGTACGGAAGCATCCCGCGACGCACCAGGATCCGACCGATCTGCGCGTAGCGGCGGACCCGCCGGCCCCGCTTACGACCGGCGCGGATCACATACAGGGGGCCGGGCATCGTGCCGCCCGGCACCAGCGCGTCGAAGATCACCAACACCAGCATTCCGATGAGCAGCGCGATCGCCACCCCGAGGATCACGAACCACACGGCCGGCAGCAACGACCAACTGCCGTTGTGCTTGGCGATAGAGCTGCCGATCGCCGTGATGATCGGCGAGGCGCACGCCAACGCGATCAGCCCGCCGATCCACGCACGCAACGGTGAGAGACGCAGACCCAGCAAGCGCCGCACCACGAACGCATACACAGGCACCGTCAAGACCACAGCGAGGACGACGAACAGGACCGTCAGGCCTCTCACCCCCGCTTCGTCGATCTAGTCGCCCGCGTCGTGGTGCCTCGACTTCGCCCGTCCGATCCGTCAACCTGGTATGGCGGCCGCGCGGTTTCTGTGGCTTCGGTGTCGACCAGAACTTCGAGCAGTTCACCGACCGTCGGTTCTCGGCCGATGGCTTGTCGCAACCGAAGATGGTGCTGGATGCGGTAGCGATTGCGACGGCCGTCCTTCTCCTTGACGACGTAGCCGCCGTTGGTCAGGTCGGTGACGATGCCGAACGCCCTACGTTCGCTGACCCCGAGCACCTCGGCGATGTCGAGCAGTCGAACGCCCGGGTCATGAGCGATGCAAACCAGCGCCCGGGCGTGGTTGGTGAGAAAGCTCCAGCTACCCATGACGCCACTATCGCACAAAAGTTTCTAGAAATCAGTTGCTAGTGTGCTGAAGATGGAGTAGCGTCGCGCAGGCATCTTCGGGCGGCTCCCACTCCCGGCCGGCCTTTGCACGTCGACCCTCGACGGTCCGCGCCTCCAACACGAAGGAGCCGGTAATGACGCTTTCCGCACCGCCGGAGCAGGCGCTCCGCGCACCACATGATCGACCCGGGGAACCACCGTCGAGGAGGGTTGCGCGGATCGCGGGCATCTTCATGGTCATCACCTTCATCTCCATCCCGGCGCTGCCGCTGTATGACCAGGTGCTCCACCACACGAACTTCATCGTCGGCGCCAGCGGCGATGCGCGCGTATACGTGGGGGCGTTGTTCGAGATCCTCACTCTCATCGCCGGCATCGGCATGGCCGTCACGCTGTACCCCGTCCTCAAGCGTCAGAGCGAAAGCCTCGCGCTGGGCTATGTGACGGTGCGCGTCGTCGAGTCCTGCCTCATCGCGGTCGGGATCGTCAGCCTGCTCGCGGTGGTGACGCTGCGCAAGGACCTCGCCGGCGCCGCCGGTACCGACCACGCGTCGCTCATCCTCAGCGGCCGGTCACTGGTCGCCGTCCATGACGCGACATTCCTGCTCGGCCCGGCGTTCTGCGCGGCCATCGGCAACGGGCTCATCCTCGGCTACCTGATGCTGCGTTCCGGCCTCGTGCCGCGGCGCTTCGCCCAGTTCGGCATCGCCGGCGGCTCCCTCGCGCTGGTCACGGCGCTGCTCGTGTTGTTCGGCGCCTACAAGCAGAGCTCGGGGGCCTCGTTCATCCTGACCCTGCCAGAGGCCGCCTGGGAGCTGTCACTCGGCATCTACCTGATCGTCAAGGGCTTCAAGCCGTCAAAGGTCCTCCACGACGACGGGCGCCACGCCGGCGTAGACGGCCCGCTGATCCCAGTCCTCGTGGCACCGGAGCCGCTCGCGGCACCGTGAGGCCTGCATCGTCAACGTGGCCGGGCGGCCTCCGTCCGGCTCGCCTGGTTTCGCCGACCTCGACGACCAGGTAGAGGCACTTCTCCGCATTCTTCGCCTGCGACACCCGATGGACCGTCGTACAGGGCAGCAACGCGATCGTGTCCCTCGTCGAGCCGAGTCGCCCGGCCACGGCAAAGCGGGTGTGTCAGCCCAAGAGGCGAGCGCCCCACTCTTCGCCAGCTGCGAGACTGGCCGCGTCGTCTGACCGCCCGGGCGCCCAGACCGATCAGTCTCAAGTTCCTGCTTTCCCGCGAATGCGGGCACTCGCAGCTCGCTGGCCGCTGCACCGACCCGCAGTTCCGCTTTCAGAGATCGGAGGTCTTCCGGCTCCCGGCGGCAGAGCCCCGCATGTCGCCAAGCTCTGGTATGGGGCTTCGGGTCGGCCGGCGAGTTCCCAGCCGACCCGGAGTCGGTGGCCGGCGGCGTCCAGCAGCACGGATTCCATTTGAATCCTCCCTCAGTGGGTGTTGACCATGTGCTGCTCTGGGAGCGCGGCGCGGACCGCGCGACAGGGGACCGACGCCGACGATCCAATGCACACTCCTGGACTCCGCGCGAAGGAGTACGGTCGGTTGCCAGCCTGCGTTTGCTCAGGGCGCGTTCGAAGCGGGGGGCGGTCATCAGTGGGAGGCGCCGGGTCAGCTCGGCTTGGCGGAGTTCGCGCAAACGTGACACGCCCGAGCGTGGCGGAAGGGGGTCAAGAGGGGCAAAGGGAACTAAGCACGCCGACAACCCACTGCCCGACGGGCTGGTGCGGGCAGGCTGGGCTGACCCAGGGCTCCTGTAGATCATGACCTGGCTAGCGGTGCAAACTCGGCATCGATG
>CAWEQQ010000047.1:0-33581 GCA_963811155.1 uncultured Solirubrobacterales bacterium | reverse complement strand
TCTCTCAGTTCCTCGACTGCGCTCGGCACGCGCTCACGCTCTGCGCCGAGCCCGGACAGTACCGATCGCCTGGCTGCGGCGCTCGATGAGCCGCTCCGCGTGTTGTGCGCCACCGTCACCGTCGGTGCTGCCGAGGTCGTCGCCTGCGTGTTCGCTGACGCTCTCGATTCTCGGATCCCGGCGGCCGTTGCTGCCAAGGCGCCCCAGGGCGCGACCATGGACTCCCGATCGGTGTCGGTTCGTCGCCCCGGGTGCTGGACCCGGGACCTGACCAGCGAGCGCCACCGTCCGGGCGGGTGCAAGCGGACTGTCGATCGGCGCGACAAGAGCCCGGGTCAGACGTCGCCGAGGAGGTCTCGGCTATTCTCTCAGACCCGACGCCACCGGGCGCAAGCGACCTAGGAGAGGCGAGGCATGCAGACCATCGAGCAGGCGCTGGCGGCGACGCGGATGTTTGGGAACCTGACCCCGGAGCAGTTGGGGAAGGTTGCGAGCCTGGGCGAGGAGGCTGACTTCGCCGACGGCGTTCCGCTGATGATCGAAGGCCAGCCGGCGGACTGGTTCTTCCTGATCCGCGAGGGCTTTGTCGCCCTGCAGACCGAGGCACCTTCGGTGGGAGCGATCACGATCGAGACGTTGCACAACGGGGACCCGGTCGGTTGGTCGTGGCTGTTCGAGCCGTATCTCACCCACTTCGATGCGCGCTCGCGCGGCGTTACCCACGCGATCCGCTTCGACGCCCGGACGCTGCGTCGGCGCTGCGCGGAGGACCCCGTGCTGGGCTACGAGCTCATGCGCAGCTTCACGTCCGTGATCGTCGAGTGTCTGCAGGCGACTCGGCTCCAGTACTCGATGTCCATGGCCGCGTCGCTGTCAGCTGAGCCGCTGACGCCCCGGGGCGCGATGACCCCGCGCGCCCACCAGGTCGTCAGCCGGCGCCGCGAGACTGCCGACAGCTGCGCAAGCTGGATCTGGGCGACGTCGACCTGGTTCCCGTGTATCGCACGTTCAACGCGAGCGCGCCGGCCTTCCAACGCGAAAGCAACATGTGCCTCACTCAGTGCCTTGCACAGCCGCCTGCGCGATCGGGGGCTCCTATTGATAGATGCGGCTGCTGGGGTTGTGCGACACCTTCGTTCCAAAGGACAACACACCGCCGGGACGACCTCGGGCTTCTGCTTCCGCCGGTTGGTTGCCCGCACCGACATCCCCGTCGTGCAAAAGTGGGGATGAGGTCGTTGCTCTGAGCTCCAAGACCACTCACTGCGCGGCGTGGATTGCCGTCGGCGCAAGCGCGCGGATGTGGCTCCACGTATACCACGGCTCGCGTCGCGGAGGTCGATTCGGTCACAGCGGACGGTTCGCGGCTGCGTCCGGCTCCTCAACTCAAGCGGCGGCCCTCTAGAGCCGCCGCTTGGGCCAGAGCAACACGCGTAGCTACGCGAGCGCGCCGATCTGCTGCTCGAAGAGCTTCAGCACGTGGCCGAGCTCCTCACCGAAGTACAGCTCCTCGACGTCAAGGTCCTTGATCAGCATCTGTGCACGTAGAACGTAAGCGAGGAACTCGTCATCGTGACGCACGGCGGTGATCTGCTCCGGGGTGCCGCGGACGATCATGAAGCCGCGGAGACCGCCGCCATGAACCCCGAGCACGAACGGCTCGAAGCCGCCGATGCGACCCGCGTCCAGTACCTTGCCGTAGTAGGCGACCACATCGGTAAACAGACGCAAGGCTTGCTCCTCGCGACCGGGATAGATTTCCCCCCAACTGATGAGCATCCCTGAACGGCGCATGTGCGCGACCTCCTTCTCGCAGGCGCCGCATTACCACGGCGCCGTGAACGGGCCATCTAAACGCTACATCGATAGCGATCTGGCGACAACCGAGTGGGCTACTGCACTGCGTCCGTAGAAGCGCGCCATCGTGGCTCTGTCTTCAAGCTCCCGGATACTCGCCACTGCAACGGTCACCTACCCTCCTAAGCGGCGATGGTGGTCAAGATCATCGCGCTGGTCCTGCCGCTGGCCTGGACACGTTCGCGGTCGCCGCGACGCTCGCGCTGGGCGGTGTGACTGCGCAGCGGCGGATGCGCACGTCGCTGCTGTTCACGACTTTCGAGGCTGGGATGCCGCTCGTCGGGCTGGCGATCGGTCGCCCGCTCGGGACGATGATTGGCAGCGCGGCTGACTATGTCGCGATCGCTGTTCTGTTCGCCTTGGCGATCCATGTGCTGATCGCCGAGGAGGACGGTCGGGACTTGCGGTCGCTGCAGGGTGGCGGCGTTCGCGCGTCGATCGCGCTCGGGATCTCGATCAGCCTGGACGAGCTCGCGATCGGGTTCACGCTCGGTCTGCTGCGCGTCCCGGTCGTGCCTGTGATCGCGCTGATCGCCGTCCAGACGTTCGTGGTGACCCAGACCGGGATGCGGCTGGGCGCCAGGGTCGGGGAGCGCGTGAGCGAGGGCGCCGAGCGACTCGCCGGCGTCGCGTTGGCGCTGCTTGGTCTCGGACTGCTGATCGCGAAGCTGACCGCCTAGCCGTACCCGGTCACTGAGCATCGCTTGACCTCCGATCAGACGGCGGTGGCTCGGGCGGCGGTTCCGCGGCGAGTTGGCTATGGCGACGTCGGCGAGCAGGTCGATCAGCCGGCCGACGGCGTCCTGGTCGCCCTCGACCGCGGCTCGCTCGTTGTCGGTGAGCGGGATCTCGACGAGCATCCGCTGCAGCCCGGTCTTGGCCTCGAGCAGCTGCGCCTGCTGGTGATCGCCACAGCCACACAACAGCAGCGACCGGGTCGTTGAGCGGCCCCACCAGGCCGGGTGCGACTCGATCACATCCAGTACGTCGTCCACCGGAGCGATCAGCCGCTGCAGCGAGCCCGCCACGCCAGACGGCCATCGATACCGATGCTCGTCCAGCAGCGCCAGCGCCCGCTGCTCCCCCGCCGTCAGCACCGCGGCCCGGTCATAGCACGACGTGTCGATCAGCGGGCGCCAACGCCGCTCAGGCTCTCGCAGCGCCGCCAGAGCACTCATGTGAGCACCTCGCCCAGCTAGTGACGGCGGTGCGCCAAATACGCGGCCAGCAGCCGGCCCGCCACCGCTGAGTACGGCACGACCCGACTGCGTCGGCTCTTCGTGGTCTCCGCGCGGCCAGGCTCCAAGATCCGGGATCATCGCGCTGGTCACCCCCGACGGCACAGCACGTCAAGTCGCGGGCGACCTGACATTCCCCAACGGCATGGTCGTCACCCCCGACAACTCGACGCTGATCATCTCCGATTCCTTCACCGGACGGCTCATCGCGTTCGATATCGCCGACAACGGAGACCTGTCCAACCGGCGGGTTTGGGCCGAGGGACTCGGACCGGACGGCATCTGCCTCGACTCAGATCAGAGGGCGCGATCTGGGTCCAGACCCAAGACACGCCCGAGGGTGCCGTCGTCCGGATCCGCGAAGGCGGCGAGATGCTCGAGCGAATCGAGCACGACCGCGCGATCTTCGCCACGATGCTCGGCGGCCCAGACCGCACGACGCTGTTCCTACTCGCTAACGAGTGGCGCGGCATCGAGCACGTCGACGAGGCGATCGCGGCCCGCACCGGGCAGATACTCATTACCAAGGCACCTGCAGCCGGCGTCGGCTGGCCGTAACCCTAGCTGACGACCCCCCAGGCAAATCGAGAGCCTCCGACCCTTCGCCGACGGCACCCCACCTGCGGCCGGCACGAGCATACCTCCATTGCGCGAAAAACCAGCTTGTGGCCCAGCCGGACACCCACATGAATCCCGAACAGGCATGAGGACACGACACCGCCTAACCCGCCTTGCGCGGATACGAAGGCGATCGCACAGTTCGGCACCGGCCGAAGCGGTCGAACGGCTATGGCGAGGAGCGCAGCCGCTGAGCTGTGCTGGTCAAGACCTGGTGACTCAGGCGGCGCGGACCCGTCCGTCCTCGCCGAGCTGGAACCCGGGCAGGCCGAAGTGCTTGAGCTTGTCCGGGATCACGGCTCTCGGCTGCTCGGATGACTCGACGCCGTCCGGAGTCATCGTCATTACCTGGAGGGGTCCGCTCCAGTCCGACATGGCCTCGCGCCGGCCGTCGTCGCAGTTGACCGAGACGATCAGGCCGAACACGAACGGGGAGCGCGGGTTGGTGCAGATCCACCAGTTGCTCACTTCGATGTCGACCCGCGGAACGGGACGCGGCAGGAACCCGTAGACGTCCGACCAGCCATCCGGGCCTCGTGTCTGCAGCACGAGCTCAGCACCGTCCTCGATGACACGGAAGCTCCAGCCCGACTGCTCATGCACTGTGTCCGGATCCGGGCCGAACGCGATCGGATCGAGCAGCGTGCCGAGACCGAAGCCGACATCCGCGTGCCATCCCGTGCCATCGCCGTCGGTGACCCGCAGCACCAGGTGCCCTGTAGGCGCGTGCCTCCGGAGGCGCACCGCCGACGCGAACACGCGCGAGCATCGGCTCGACCTGCAGGCCGAGGTGCTCGATCGCCGAGGCGAGCAGCAGGTTGTGCTCGAAGCAGTACCCGCCGCGCTGCTCGGCGACCATCTTGCGCTCGAGGTCCTGCTGCTCGAGCGAGACGGGGATGCCCCGGTGCGAATCGAGATTCTCGAACGGGATTGACGTGGCGTGGGCCCGATGAATTTCCTGCCAGGTCGGGGAGTTACCGGCCCCGAGACCGACTCGCTCCAGGTAAGCGTCGAAGTCGAGCATCGGCGACCGACTCTATAGCCGCGTGGAGTCCCTCCGCAAGACCGCCAGCGAGGCCGCGCCTGCACCAGCCAGCAGGCCAACGCTGCGGCTTTGACCGAGACTCGACGAAACGATCGTGGCGATCAGTCGCTCCTGCTTCGATGCTGCGATGTCTCCTTGCCCTTGGATGCATGGCGTCCGGCTCGAGAGCTAGTGACGGCCACCACCGCACGCACCGCGGATGGGCACGGCTGCGCGTCGTGATCTAGGAGTACGAGGACCGTCACCGCGGCGCGGTCATTGAGCTTACGCTCCGCGCCTGGACGCCGTGGTTCGCCTCCCTCGAGCGGCCCCCGCCCGCGAGATCTTCGAACGGCTGCACGGCGACTGGCGCGAATACCAAGCATCCGCAGCCAGGGCGACCGCAGGTGCATCGCGCAGCCGATGAGACTGGCCCAAGTCAGCGACCCAAGCGTCTATGGTACGGCGGACGGCCGACACTGCCGAAGAAGCGCTACCCCCACACGAGACGTCCTCCCACGCGCGCAACCCGCAGCAGATGCCTCTTGTGCCGACTAGCAAAGGGTGGGAAGCGATGCGCTGGGAGCAGTAGACCGACATCGATCCTGACGATGACAGCTGGGGCATGCACGTCGTCGACACCTCGGACCTGTCCGAGGGGCCAGTCGCGGGCGAGATCGTGACCTGGTGCCGCCGGGCGCTGGCCGGCGAAGCGCCGGTGTTGAGTGTCGCACGCGACGAGGCCGGACTGAACCGTCGGCGCCGGACCACTCGGACCGTCGAGGCGGGCGAGCCTGCTACTTCCCTCGCCACGGGCGTACCGGGCGCTATTTGGTTTTGCGGAGCGGTCGTCCGACATTCCGCGCCTGATGACTCCTCCTGGGCGATTGCGAGACCCGCGTCCGGCCGACTGTCTGATCTGAGGACGACGGCGGTCCGGATCGGGCAATCGGCAAATCAATCCCCGGCCTGGCGGTTCGCCAGGCCGGGGATCAGCAACTGAGGGTGGAAGCCGTCTAGAAGCCGGGCAGCGACCGCGTGCCTTCAGCCCTCACCGCCTCGAGCTTGCGCGGGTTTAGGCCAAGAGCTTCGAGGATCGTTGGAGCTATCTGTGTTGTATGGACGGGGTCGTTGTTGTACGCCGCGCTCGTGAGCGGGGCCGCACCGTTGACCACCAGCATCGCCACGTGTGTGTCGAGGGGGTTGAAGCCTCCGTGCTCGGCCACCTTGGCGTTGCTGCTGCTGTAGATCGTGCCCTGCGTCGGCAAGACGATCAGGTCCGGCGTTCGTGCGTTGGTCAGAGGATCACCGAACTGCTGGGCCAGTGCGCTGCCCGACAGCACAGTCTGCACGTTAGCCTGTCCCTGCCCCGGCCCCGTCATCAGCGCCGTCACCGCCGCGTTCGTCTGGCCTTGGTTGGCGAGCCAGATCAAAGCGACGTCGTCGTCTGTCACTTGGGCCTGTGTGATGCCGTTGTTGGCGAGCACCTTGGTCTCGGCATGACCGATCAGCTGCCGCTCTGCGGGGTTGATCGGGCTCTGGCCGTGCTTGGCTGAGATGATGATCTCGGTCGAGTTCCAGAGTCCCTTCGTCTTGAGCTCGTTGACGATCTCGTCGAGGGCGCCGTCGACATAGTTCAGCGCACCGGGGACCGTGTCGCCGCTGGCGAAGTCCGGGTTGGGGAGTGACCCGCTCGGGTAGGTCGTGCTGCCACTCATCTGCGGCGTGAATGCGAGCGTGCCTGGCTCGTATCCGCCCGGTACGTAGCTCTTGCTGCAGAACTTCCCGCCGGGCGTGCGGACGCACGAAAGGATCGGGTCGACGACCTTCTGCCCCACGCTGACCGCCTGGAAGTTCATCCCGAAGATCGCCGGCGGCCCAACCTCGGCCGTGTGACGCGAGTTCCAGCCGTCGATCTGGTTGAGGATCGCGTCGACCTTGATCTGATCGTACGCCTCGGTGTTGCCGAGGAGGTCGGTGATGAAGTACCCGTTCGGGTCCCCGGTTGGGTTGGCAAGCGGGAACTTGATCACATTGCCACGGGTGTCAGTCAGCTGGTTGGGGATGATGTCGGCATTGATCTCGGGCGTGAACAGGTCGTTGATTGAGTTCGGCGTCCCGTGCCCGGCGAGGATCTGGTACGCCGGATGCTTGTCTGACCACGCCGTGCGCAGACCAGCGGCGTTCGCGATCGAGAAGACTGAGTTGGTCTTCAGAAAATCGTTGGGCATGATCGGCACGCACCTGCCATCCACCTTGCCGTAGGGCAGCTGCGTCGGATCGATCGACTCATTCAGAATCGTCCGCGTGCCGGTCTGGCCGTTCGCGGTGCTCGGCGCGTTGGTATCGATGTTCTCCGCGTACTGAGTTTCGGCGCCCGGAGCCCCGGTACAGTCCTGCTTGCTCGTGGGCGTCTGGGCGGCCGGGGCGAACAGCGTCCGGTCGTAGGAGTCGTCGTAGAAGACGCTCGTTGACTTGGGCGTCGCGCCGGTCACCATCGAGATCATCCCGGGAAATGAATCCGACGGCTGGGTCGTGGAGGCGTTGGTGAACGTCGTGCCCTCGGTGGTGAGCTGTGCCAGCGTCGAGGTCGGATTGTCGGCGATCCAGGTGGCGAGGTCGGACTGGTGCAGCCCGTCGATGCTGATCAGAAGGACGTGGTGGATCGAGCGTTGCTTGTGGGCAGCCCCGGGCGGGGCGCCTACCGCTGCCGCAATCGCCACAGCACCGGCGACGCATGTCGTGGTCAGCCAAGTTCTTTTCTTGCCCATTGTGACTCCTCTCGGGTGGGCCCCGATTTTCCACACCGAGCCGCCCGGCGGAGGTGTCCAGCTTGTGTCCAGCGCGTGAACGAGTTGTCAGCGACGTGTCGGGTTCGCGTCGCCGACGCCGGGATCGTGCTCGCTCCACTCCGACGCTTGCCGGGTCATCGCCCAACTGGGCGCAGCGCCATGTCGATCAGCCATCGTGTCGCGAGTCTGACCGCTCCAAGGACCGCGAGCGCGACGATCGTGGAGGCGACGAGTGCGGTGCGCCTGGTCTGGTCTGGTGCTATGGACGCCGTGTAGCTTGGTGATCGCGGGCGCGTCGACAAGCGTCGCGAGCACGCAGCGCCCGAGAGGCTACGCCAGAGGAGCGGCGGCTCCTATCGGATCTGCTCGAGGCGATTGCGGAGTACGCCGAGCGTGTCGACGCCGCGGTCGCCTGCGAACGCGTCGAGCAGGCTTTCGCCTATGCGTGCTCGCATCACGCCGACCAACGCGGCGGTTCGAGTGCGGCGGTCATCATCCATCCGGTCGGGGTGGCCAAGATCTGCGCCGGGATGCGGCTCGACACCAAGACGCTATGCGCCACCCTGCTCCGCGACACCGTCGACGACACCAGCGCCTCGCTAGAGGAGGTCGCCGCTACGTTCGGTGGCGAGGTCGCGGGCCTGGTCGACGGCGTGACCAAGCTGGACAGTCTGAGCTTCCAGTGGCACGGCGAGGCCCAGGCGGAGAACTTCCGCAAGATGATGGTGACGATGGCGACCGACATTCGGGTCATCCTGATCAAGCTCGCTGACTGCCTCCACAACATGCGGACGATCTCGGCGATGTCCAGACAAAAGCAGATCGAGAAGTCCCGGGAGACGCTTCACATCTATGCCCCGATCGCCGATCAGCTCGGATTCCGCGCGATCGACTGGGAGCTCGAGGATCTGGCATTCCAGACTCTACATCCGCGCAAGTACAACGAGATCAAGGGCCTCGTGGCGCAGCAGCGCGCCGAGCGCGAACGCTACGTCAACGAGGCGGGGAAGTACCTGGCCAAGGAGCTCGACGAGCTCGGGATCGAGGCCGAGATCTCGGGCCGCGCCAAGCACTTCTACTCGATCTACTCGAAGATGACCAAGAAGGGCCTGCGAGTTCAACGAGATCTACGACCTCACTGCGATGCGCGTGATCGTCGGCTCGGTCAAGGACTGCTACGGCGCGGTCGGCGTGATCCACTCGCTCTGGGCAGCCGCTGCAGGGCCGCTTCAACGACTTCATCGCGATGCCCAAGTTCAACATGTACCAGTCGCTGCACACGACGGTGATCGGTCCCGACGGGCGGCCGCTGGAGATCCAGATCCGCACCCGGGATATGCATCACCGTGCCGAATTCGGCATTGCTACGAGCGGATACTCACAATCCGAACGTGCTCACATTGTAAGACTTGCACAGCTGCGGCCAGACCTGATCCCCGCCACGCTTCCGGTTGCAGAACAGCGCGATTCTCCGGACGCTAAAGAGTTCGCTGACGGGCTTCTGCAGTCGCACGGCGTTGATGACGACGTGTTTGTTGTCACTCCAAGAGGCGAAGTCAAGACGCTTGCGGTCGGAGGCACGGCGCTCGACCTCGCCTACAAGATCCACACGGAGCTTGGCCACCGATGTGTTGGCGCGAAAGTCAATGGCGAGCTCGTAACCCTTAGTCACCCGCGGCCAAAGCAAACGGCAGCTCGTCGCCGACGCGCACGCGCCGTCGCGGAGCACTGCACCGTCGCCCTCCACGCCAAGCCGCGAGCCCGTCCGCGCGCGCCGGAATGCCACGGCCAAGTCAACCACGTCCGCCGCCTCACCGAAGGCCGCAACGCCGCCAACAACAATGCCCTCAAAGGACGCGAGTGCGCCCGCTCGCACGGCTCCCGGCACCACCGTTGCGTGGTTCCTCGGCGTTGGGTTTCTCAGGCACGCCCTAAGTTTGATGCTTTCGACACGAGATTGGGGTACTAAGGCGGGTGTGCTCCTCGGTGCGAGCCCTCACGAGAGGGTCGGTCTCGCATCACGAGCGGAACCATGCGGGGTTGACGGTCGCACCGCCACCCTGGTCTTGGGGCTCCCGCGAAATTACTGCCGGCTCCGACGGCGTCTGGACGCGTGGGTGCGCACCCCGCCCGCTGCCCTGACAGCGCCTCCGCACCCCACCGGCGGCGACAGCGCCCCAACACCGACGCCCCAGGGGGTCCCCGGCGGACTAGCTTGAGGTCCGCGATGCGGGCGGGACGACGGGCGTGGGCGCAATCCCCCCCACCCCGACCTCGGCGGAGCATTGCGCGCGACCGGCGGGCAGTCAAGAGCGGGCCGCGAGGACGAACCGGAGAACGCACGCCGGGACGGGCCCGACCTTGACGGCCAGACGGCGCGCGCTACCAGAATTTGCGCAAGGTCGGGGTGGGGGGCTCGGAAGCACCGAGCAGCCCTGCAGCCGCGAGCGCCCAGGCCGTGGCCGCCCGCGCCCCCGGATCAGCGGCGCAAGCGCCTGACCTTTGCTGCCCCGGCATCACGATCCTCCGTCACCGATGAGTCACCCAGCCGGGCGGCGGGGCGCTCGAGGTGTCGCGGCCGTGTGCGGCCTCTATCTACGCAAGCCCGCGGCCTAGCTGCCTCCCCAGCCCGAGCCCCAGGTTGGCTGTCCCGTGGTCGGGTCGAGGAACAGCTTGCGGTTATCCCCGTCGCCGCGGAAGCTGAACATCGAGTTGAGCGATCCGGCGATCGAGTCAAACGACCCGGGGATCCTGGACAGCCCCCAGTTGTCCTCGATGAACTTGCCGATCGAACTGAAGTCAGTCAGCGTGTGATCGACCTTCCCCTGCTTGGCCCACGGCGAGATGAGCAGGAACGGCAGCCGGGGGCCGTAGCCGCAGCGGCCGTTCTGCCCGGTCAGCGGCGTCCCCGTCCCGCACAGCCCGGTGCCGGTGAGGAAGTCCTGCGGCCCGGGCGGGTTGGCCACGTTGCTGGTGTTCGATGGGTTATGCACACCGCTGTAGACGTGGTCGTAGAACCCGTCCGAGTCGTCGTAGGTGATGATCACCGCGGTGCTCGACCAGTCCGGAGTCTGCTCGAGCGCGTTGATCTCAGTGGTGACGAACTGCTGCTCCTCATAGGGGTCGGAATAGCCGGCGTGACCGTCCTGATACCCGGGGGCCTTCAGGAAGCTGACCGCCGGGAGATGGTCGGGCGAGAGATAGCCGCGGCTGATCGCGCCCAGCAGCGCGTTGAAATCGCTGGTGTCGTACTGGTGGTTGGCCGTGTCGAACTGCGGCAGGCCGTTCACGTAGGTCTGCGTGTCGGTGCCGATCGCCGCCAGCGACGCCGGCGCCAGGTGGTGCGGGTTCGCGGTCGACGCGTAGTAGTCGAACGGCTCATGGTGCGGGATGTAGTCGTCCTTGTAGCCGTACTGCCCCGTTCCTCCGATCGCCGCCCCGACCGGGTGGACGGTGCTGCACAGCGTCTGGTTGGAGGAGTTCGGCGGCCGGTTGTTCGGGTTCGCGAAGAACGTATTGAACTGGTTCGGGATGAATGTACTGGTCGGCTGACCCGGCTGGCCGATGAGCGCGAGCGCCTGGGCGTACGTGGTGCTGGGCCGGTTTCCGCCTTGGAACCAGCCCCAGCTGATCCCCTTGGCGTTGAGCTCATCGCCGATGTTGGTGCCCGTCAGCGACACCGCGTCCCGGGTCGAGCAGTCGTCGTAGTAGGGCTGAGCGTCGGAAATCAGCGAATACCCGCCCTTCCCGTCGGGAACGGTATCCCCGTCGGTGTTCGCGCCGTTAATCTGGATTCCGACGTTGCCGGTGTTGCCCGAGACCAGGTTGATCGCGCCCGGCGAGGACGGCCCGAACGTGGTGCCGAAGAAGTTGTCGCTCATCGCGAAGTTCTTGGCGTAGTTCCAGATGCCGGTGACGGTGTTCCCGTCGTAGTAGTTCATGACGTCACTGGCCTTGCACGGCTGACCCGTCGGGCTCGTGCCGGACGACGTCGCGACGGTGGTGGGGAACTTGTCCATCTTGCCGCCGTCGAACGCCTTCTGCTCGTCGCCATAGTCGTGGTCCTGATCACAGATCAGGACGTCGTTGATGTTCGCGGGGTCAAGACGCCGCGGGTTGACCTGGTTGCCGCTCGCGTCCGTGTTCGGATTGTTGCTCAGAAGCGTCCCCTGCCCATTCGGTCCCGGAGTGTTGTAAAGCGCGTTGAC
Source organism: uncultured Solirubrobacterales bacterium (assembly GCA_963811155.1). Lineage (GTDB taxonomy): Bacteria > Actinomycetota > Thermoleophilia > Solirubrobacterales > Solirubrobacteraceae > Palsa-465. The sequence continues at coordinate 21,844 of CAWEQQ010000047.1, read as the reverse complement.
CTTGACGTGGTGCGGCCCGAAGAACCGCTGCCCGGAGGTGTTCGCCGCGTACGGATAGGTGCCGAAGTAGTGGTCGAACGACACGTTCTCCTGAAAAATGACCACCAGATGCTTGATCGGCGTGCCCGTCGACCCATCCGCGGTAGGGCCCTTCTGAGCACCGCCGCGAGCGGTCGCGACGGCCACCGCTCCTCCCAGCGCACACGTGGTGGCTACCCCGGCCACCAGCGCCCGCCTAACTCCAAAGATCCTTCGCATGCGACCTCCTCGACACGAGTGTTGGCTGAATGCCCCCCGGAAACCACGCGCTTCAGAGCCCCGACGCGACCCGGCGCGCGCAGCGAATCGCAGTCTTTCCAGCCCGATCCACCCGCCGCGTTTCCAGATAGTGACCGGCTTGTGAACATCCTGTGATTGGCCCTACGTGTCTTTGACGTACGTCATGTCGGCCCCGAGACTGGGCTCCGATGGCCACGACGACTCCGATCCCCCACAGCAGCCACCCGCAAGCGCACTTTCCCCAAAACCTGGGGACACGGGGTCCATGGCCGACTCGCCGCCACCCGGCGCGCAAACGGTGTCGGCGGCGACCGACGCCGGGCTCTTGGCAGATCAGCGTGAGGCGATCGACGCCCTCGGGCGCTACGTCGCCGATCATGGCCAGCTGCCGAGCTCCAAACCGCCGCCCGACGAGTTGCCCACGCTCTGGACGATCCGGCAACTGTTCGGAAACTGGAACGTCTACACGACGGCGGCCGGATTCACGCCTCGGCCCTACCGCGCTTGGAACCACGCCGACGCAATTGCCGCAATCCAGCGGTGGGCACAAAGCCACGACGGCCAACCTCCCAGTCGAGCCCAGTGGATGCGCCCTTCCAGAATCCATCCCAGCGAGGGGCAGGTCAGGCGACTATTCGGACCTTCAGGGGTGCCTGCTAGAGGCTTAGACTGAGGCCAACCGCGGGCGGTCTCGCCATAACCGGGAGATACCTAACCTGCGCGGCCAGACGGCGCGCTGCCGCGCAGCTCCGCGGCGTGCGAACCGACCGCTAACGAAGAGCACCTCCCACCTACACAGACCACGCGCGAGACTCTGCGATCGAGCAGGCCATCAAACACGTAGGAGGACACGCGATGACGAGACGACTGCTGCTGCCGCTGATCGTGCTGGCCGCGTTCGCCATGCCGGCGGCCGCGTTGGCAACGGCCGTTGGCAATGCGACATTGGCCGTAAACGGCCCGAAGAAGCTCGCAAACAAGGAATGGATCGGGTCGGCGACACTCAAGGCGTCCAAGGCCGAAGCGCTTCAGCTTCAGGTCTGCCTTCAGTCGAAGAAGAAGACGATCAAGGGGTCCTGCACCACCGTGCACGGCACCGTCAAGACTCTGGCGGCGACGAGCAAGCAGGCCAAGGGGTCCTCGCTTCGCACCTGGGCCTGGGCCGATGTCGACGGCAAGACGACCACCGCTGTCAGCTGAGTTCGCGACGCGGCCACGGAGCCTGATCTGACGCACCGCCATTCCCGCGAAACGCGCAATCTACTGGTTGCGCGTTTTTGCGGGGCAGACTGATCGGATCGCCCCGCGCACGCCCCTCGGCGGTCGAGCTCAGTCCGCGTCGTCGGCGGCGACGACCACGCGAGCAAGCGATTCTACGTCGACCGCGGCCTCAAGGTCGCCAAGAGCGTCGGTCGCGAGTACGTCGAGGTTCGACACTCTGTCCAGTCCCGTGAAGTTGGTGCTCTACGGGCGCCGGGCCCTTGCCAAAGACGCAGGCGTCCCCGCGGGACGGCACCGGATCGCACCGGATGCACATTGGCAGCGATGCCGGGCCGCTCACCGTTCGCGTGGGACGCCGCCGGGAAGCGAAGTCGCTCGTAACGCGGGCCACCGGCGCTGCGGATGCGATCTGTCGCCGGGATCACATGGGCGCTCGTGCTGGGCGTAGCCAGCCAGCGCTTCGGCGACGTAGGGGCGGTCCACCGTCGCCGGCGCCGGACGAGTGCTTCGCCACGAAAGGAGGCGTCGCCGCGCACGACAGCGCACGCCTGGTATCGCCCAGAAGCAGCGGTTTCCAGTGGCACGATCCGCGCTGTTGGTATCGCGTGATAGGAGCAGCGCGCGCTGACGCTGCGGCGCTACTGCTTCCCATAGCGGAGCAGCGTCGTTCGACCGGGTCAGGCGCGGATCCGCCTCATGTGCCGAGGGCGCGCGGTCTGACCGTCCTTGGGGTTCGCGGTATGGACGAGGCTCGGCGACCGCGGACGATGAGCACCGCCCCCTCGGAGATCAGCCTTCCGCGTACCGGGCGAGCAGGTCGCGCAGCTGGGCGGCGTTCCGGACGGCGTAGTCGCGGTAGCAGTTGTTCATCAGCAGGTGCGTTTCCCGCGCGTCGCCGGCGAGCTCGGCGAGCGTCGGCGCGAGCTCGGCCAGCTCGTGCTCTGAGTACAGGTACCGGAACCGCTCGGCCGCGGTCCGCGTGTGAGCGGCCCAGGTGCTGTCCGCGCGGCCGTGGAAGCGGACCACCGCCAGCTCCGGGTTGGTGACCGCCAGCAGGCGCGGCAGCCCCGAGCTTGCGGGCGCGTCGACTGACACGAACACGAGCCCGTGCTCCTCAAGCAGCGCCAATGTTCGCTCCCGATCGCGCTCCCCCGACAGCCAGCGCGGCGAGCGGAACTCGACCGAGATCCGGAAGTCCGGCAGCCGGCGACGCAACGACTCCAGCTCGGCGCGGTTATCCCGCCGCGGCGTGAACCACGGCGGGTACTGGAACAGCACCGCACCTAGGCGACCGGCGTCGTGCAGTGGCCGCAGCGCCGCCCCGAACCGCCGCCACGCCTCCTCGAGCGCCTCTGGCGTGAGGTGGTCGGCGTACACGTTGCGCTTCTCGAGCACGTCGGCCGGCAGCTGCTCGCGCAGGTCGCGCCACAGACTCTGCGGCCGGGTCGGGTGCCCGGTCAAAAGCGAGTATGCCTTGACGTCGAACCGGAACCCGTCCGGCGTGCGCTCTGCCCACAGCCTCGCCTGCTGCTCGCTCGGCGGCGCGTAGTAGGTCGAGTCGATCTCGGTCAATGGGAAGTGGGCGGCGTAGAAGCGCAGCCGCTCCTCGGCGCTCATCGACCGGCTCGGATACCAGTCCGCATCCTGCACCAATGTCCGGTCAGCCCACGAACAGCTGCCGGTCAGCACCGGGCGGCCGTGAAGGCGAACCGCCGCACCGATCCCAGGCTGATCGCTCACGAGATCGACGGTAGCCGTCGAGATCCGTGCGCGACCCGCTGCGAGTCGGCGCCGGCGACGGATCACCTGTCCAGGATCGCCGGCGCCGTGCTCGCGCCGCCCCGCTACCGTCCGGCAGCGTGTCCGCAGCAGCCGGCGCGAGGACCTGAGCTGCGCCCCACCGAGCCTGCAGGGCGCTAACCAGCGAGCCGTGCGACCGGCGGGCCCGCAGCGAGCTCGCACGCCACCGTGATCGTGCCGAATCCCACGCGCCTGCTGCCCGAGTCGCTCCTCTACTTCCCGTCGCGGGAGCTGGCGCAGACCACCCCTCCGGCGGCGGGCCTGCCGTCCCGCTAGCTGCTGTTCGAGACCGAGCAGGGCCACCGGCTGCACGGCCGGTGGCTCCCGACCGGCGCTCTCCGCCTCGACCACATCCTGTTCTGCCACGGCAATGCCGGCAACATTGCCGACCGGCTGCTGGAAGCGCCGGTCCTGACCGGGGCAGGATTCGACGTGCAGCTGTTCGACTACTCCGGCTACGGCCGAAGCGGGCTCCGGAGCTCGGGGACAGGGGATAGGGGATCCCCGCAATGGGGACTAGCTAGGTAATGTCTCAGAAATGAGCTGACAGCTTATTGGGCTGCCTCGAGCGCGGCGCGGGCCCGGCCGATCTTCTCGATGATCTTCTCGACCTCGGCGGTCCACGCGAACGGCTTGGCGTTCTGAGCGATCGAGGAGTATCTGGCCGCCTACAACCAGGAGCGCGTTCACGGGATCGTGACATCCTCGAGTTCGTGATCAGTCCGCCTGCGCTGCGAACTTCGCTGATTCAGTTGCGTATGTGTCAACTCCGGCAGCAGAGCTTGCGTCGATGCTGGTGCGTCTTGCCGGATTGGAAGCCCAGGGGCGGGCTTTCTGACCGCCCACAGCGGCACTTAGCCTGGTCGCGTGTTGAGCTCTACGATGATGCCGACCGAATCGCGCGGCGAACTCGGGCGAGTGCCTTCTTCCGGGCGGGATCGTCGGGGTCGGCCATATTGGCCGCCACGGCCGTGATTGGGATCCGGCTTCCCTTGGGGCCGAGGATGTCGGCGAGCAGATCGTTGTCCTTACGGAGCCGGACGATGTCGGCAACCAGTTGCTCGGCCGCCTGTCGCTGGCCATCGTGGCGGGCATTGACCACGACGAGTTGCGCGTGCTCGATGCCGGCGTAGCTATCGGCGATCGCCCAGCGCATATCCGGCTGCGGAGCCCTTCTCGCTTGGGCAACGCCACCCAGGCGGGTCCGCATTTTCTCGAGGAGCTCGGGGTGCTCGCGGCCGAGTTCGGCCAGCCGTGCGCCGCCGATCACGCCGAGAACGTCGAGCATGCTGTCCGGCTGGCGCAGTAGCTGCTCAAGGGCGATGCGCTCGCGCGCGTAGCGCGCTCGCTCGTGAGTGCAGCGTACGAACAGCTGGTGGCCTTCGGCCGGTGGGGGGGCAACAAACACCCGGAGATCCACGAATCGGAGCGGGCTGTCCCCCTCGAGAACGACGGCCTGCGAGTAGTCCATCATCAGGTCTGTGGTGAAGAAGCTATCGGAGAGGTCCGCTTCTCCCGGAAGGGGGCAATCTATTTGAGTCAGGTTGACCGCCGTGGTTGGCGGCCGACCTTCGGTCAAGGCGAACCGAGCCTCGGCCGCCGTGAGGTTCGCGCGAGAGGGCGGGACGCGAGCTCTCAGGCCGATGCGCAGATCGCCCACGTCCTCGTGGTCAGCCTGAGTTAGATGGATAGCCCATCTCCCGGATAGGTCAGCAGGGCGGCGCCTATCGCCCCGGCCTCGCGGTAGCGACGAAGCTCGGGATGGCTCCCCGGCGTTGTCTCGCGAAACTGGCGCCCGGACAGAGCGTGCCGCGATGACCAATGCGTCGCTGCCGGTCAGCATCGCCTCGATGAACGCCGTCTTGCCCGAGCGCGCGGGCCCGGCGACGTGGATGAGCGCACGCTCGATCACGGCTGTGCTTATTAGTTAGCACACACTACCCCCAATGCGGTGTGGCCAGGCCGGGTACGGCCGGCGTGGCCTCGGGCGTCAGCGCTCCACCGGCGCCGACGTCGTACTCCGACACGGTGTCGTCGGCGGAGTTCGCGACGTACACGCTAGTGCCGTCCGGGGTGACCGCCACCGCGAACGGCGAGCCTCCGGTGCCCGCGTTCGCTACCGGCCTCAGCGTTCCGGCCGCGGCGTCGAACTCCGACACAATACCGGCCGTCGGGGACGTCGCGTAAACGAACGGTGCGGCGCCGGCGGACGCGGCGGCCACCGCGAACGCCGCGAGCACCGCCAATCCGAGCAACACAACACGTAGCCTTGTCATTCTCGATCTCCTCGTTCTCGTTCGGTCCGTACGAGCGGGAGCCGCGGGGAACCGTCGTCACAGCGGCGACGATCCCCCGAGACGCCTCCCTTTTCAGTTATCGACGTTCGCGACGGCGACGGCGCCGTCCACGGGCGCCGACCCAGTGGGGATCGAGTCAGACCACGTGTTGGTAGACGGGGTGAACACGTCGTCATGCAGCCTGCTGTCGTTGCCCGTATAGACGAGCTGGAACGTGTCGTTGTACGTCGAGGTCCCGGTCGGGCTGTTCGACGCCGGGATCGACGCCGGCGCGACCCCATCGTTCCACGTGCGCGTCACCGAATCGAACGTGTCGAGGTGAACGGCGCCCCCCGGCGCGAAGTAGATCACGTGGCTGAATCCGGGCACGACCCCCGGGGTGTACGTCGGAGTTCCGAGCGCCGTCGTAGAACCGGGCGGGATCTGGTCATACCACATTCCCGTGCTCAGGTCCTCGCGGTCGTTGTGCACGAACCCGTCGGTCCCGACGTAGACGATGTGGAATCCCGCGCCACCGGACGGGCCGTCGTTTGCCTCGCCGATGCGGGGGTTGCTGATCGCGGGCACGGACCCCGGGACGACCGAGTCTCTCCAGACCCGCGTCGCCTTGTTGTAGCGGTCCTCGTGCACGCGGCCGTCCTTGCCGACGTAGATGACCCGGAAGTACCCGTAGTCGGCGTTGTCCTCGGCGACCGGGCTGCTCGCGGCGGGGACCGATCTCGGCGGGATCTGATCGAACCACGTATTCGTCTTCGGATCGAACTGATCGTTGTGGATCCATCCGGTCTGGCTCAGGTAGACGATGTGAAGAGTCACATCGGAACCCGAGACCGGGAACAGTAGGGCAGGGCTGCGGCCCACGCCCACGCTCGTTGGATGGCGTTGATTTTGTCTCGGTAGGGGCCGCGTAGCGGACCGCGGGAATATTTCGCGGCGATGATCGTGCGTCTGACCTTGGCGGGCATGTCGGCTGTCGAGGGGCTGGTTTTGGTGCGGTACCAGGGTGCGCGGGCGCGGTGCTCGGCCACGTCTTTGGGGCTGTGGCCGTGGAGCGCGTACCAGATGATCGTCAGGCTCATGCGGAGCAGGCCGAACGGGACCGTGCGCTTGGCGGCTAGCTCGGTGCGGTTGCGCGCTTCGCCGACGCCGACGAGCTGCTTGGCGTCCTCGAACGCGACCTCGATTGACCAGCGGCAGGCGAAGCGCTCGACGAGCTCGACGCTGGACGCGTCCAAATCGGTGGAGATGAGCGCCAGCTCCTCGGGCTCCTTGCTTGACGGATCGCGCACCAGCAGCATCGTCAGCGGCCGGTCGCGATGGCTGCGGTACCACAGGCAGGTGAGCGACGACAACCGTGGTCGATCGTGTGCTGCGACGCGAGCGGCGGCGTCGCGAACCGAACCGCGCCTGACCCCCGCGACTCAGCTCACAGAATGCTCTGCGCAGCCCCGACGCGGATCGGTAGCAGCAGCCGCCGGCGGGGTTGCCCAGCGTTCAGCCACGGACGCCCTCCCCCCTTGGACCTAGTCCTAGATCATGGTGGCGCCATCCAAGTCCGGTGGGGAGGGCGCGCCCAGCTGGCGCTGTCGGCAGCCGTTTTGTTCGTTTCTGGGGTGAAATACTCCCGGCTGGCCCGGTGGGCGCGACCGCGCCCGGCGGGTCAAGCGAAGCATTTCATCGCTCCGGGGTGGACCGCGGTCCATGCTGACTTTCGTACGTCGTCAACCCTCAACCAGGCCGGACCTCCCGCCCACGTCGATCACATGCGAACGACGTCAATCCCGCGCAAACGCGGCACGTTCACAAACGACCTGCACATAAGGCGACGAACCAGCAGTCTCGCCCGCGACCAGGCGGCGGCTGGTTGCGTTCCGTGGCGGTCGTGTCGCGGCGCCGTTGGAGGCCGTTGGCGACTTCCGTTACGTCGTGAAGGAGCAGTCGGGTCACCGCGGGGGTGCGGCGGGTTGAGCCGCGCTGTCGGCTCGGGTGCGCACTCGATAAGGCTCCCGTCGCGAAGGTGATGTGACGCGGCTCTGGCGGTGCGAGTGTCAGGCACGCGGTCCGAATTGTGGTGCGGATGGCCTGAGTCGGCCGCGGTCCTGGACCGGGGTCAACCCAGGGGTTGAGTGCTGAGATCAACCCGCGGTCCAACCCTCGGGCCGACGACAGGCGGGCATCTGGAGCAGATCATGGCGGCTATGAGAACTACCAATTACCTCATCAACGCAGTGTTCGTCCTGATCGTCCTGAGTCAGGCCCGCGAGCGAGAGCTCGACCGTCGCAGCGTCATCATTCCGCTGGCCGTCCTGGTTTACGTCGCGCAGATGTACGTGCACTCGATCCCGACGGCCGGCAACGACCTGGTGCTGGTCGCCGCACTCGGGACCGTCGGCCTCACGCTCGGTGTCGCAAGCGGCCTCGCCACCCATGTCCGCGCGGGCGAGAACGGTCTCGCTATCGCACGGATCGGCTGGCTCGCCGGCGCGCTGCTGATCGCTGGGATCAGCTCCCGGATGGTGTTCGTCTTCGCGATCCATTACGGCGCACGCCACGCAGTCGCGAGCTTCAGCATGGCCCACCAGATCGGCGCCGCGGCGTGGCCCGTTGCGCTGGTGATGATGGCGCTGCTCGAGGTCGGCACCCGGATCGCGATCGTCCAGCTTCGGGGCCGTCGGGCAATGCAGTCAAGCGACACGGCGATCGCTGCCGTGGCATGAGCATCGAGCTTTCAGGATCAAGCCCTCCCGGCCCGCAGCAGCGGGCCGGTCGCCGTTCTATCGTGCGTGCTGCGGTGACCGGTTCACAGCTAGCTTCAGAGCCGGACAGCGAGCGGGTAGCGGAGGTACGAGCGCGTGCTCAGGAGCGCTTGCATCGGCAGCGCGGGACGCTGCGTCCGCTCGGTTGGGCGGTGCTGTTCGTGGTGGTGCTCGGCAGTGCCAACAGCCATCCGGTCCCCGGGGTTCACGGCAAGGCGCTGGCGGTGACGCTGGCACTGTGTGCCTTCGCTGTGACGCTCCTGATCGCGATCGGCGATCGCTTTCCCGAGCGCAGTGTCGAGCTGCAGACGGTCGTGATCGCGGTGATGGGCGCCGCTGGTGTGGCGATCGCCGGACTGCAGCCCAAGGGAGCGAGCGAGGTCGCGGCCGGCGTCGCGGTGTTCATGGCGATCGGTCGGCTGCCGTTCGGTGCGGGTGTCGCGATCGGTGGCGCGGTGACCGTCGCGCTCGGTGCGGTCACGGCGGCGGCCGGAAGCTCCTCGTCGGCTGTCGCGGCCGGAACGCTCGTGACGATCCTGGTCGGTGTCATCGCGCAGTTCCTCAAGCAGTCTCGGGAGAGCCAGGACCGGACTGAGATCCTGCTGGCGGAGCTTGAGGACGCGCGCGATGAGCAGGCCCGCGCGGCGGCGATCGCCGAGCGCGGCCGGATCGCCTCAGAGCTGCACGACGTGCTCGCGCACTCGCTCTCGGGCGCCGCGATCCAGCTCCAGGGCGCCCGCAAGCTCGCCGACCGTGAACACGCCACGCGGCGCCTGAGCGACGCGATCGACCGTGCCAGCGAGCTCGTCAAGTCCGGGCTCGCTAACGCCCGCCAAGCCGTCGGGACGCTCCGCGGCGACGCGCTACCAACGCTCGCTCAGCTCCCCGCCTTGATCGACAGCTACAAAACCGACATGAACCTCGACGTCACGCTCCGGATCGAAGGCGACGCGCGGACACTGCCAGCCGATCCGAGCCTCGCGCTCTACCGCGCCGCGCAGGAAGCGCTGACGAACGTCGCGCGCTACGCCCCGGGCGCGTGCACCACGGTCACCGTGCGCTACGAACCCGCCCGCACCAGGCTGTCGGTCGACAACGGCGCCTCGGCCATCCCAGCGCGACCAGAAATGGGCGGCGGCCACGGACTAGAGGGCCTGCGCGAGCGGATCGAGCAGGCCGGCGGCATAATGTCGGCCGGCACGACACCCGAGGGCTGGCGCGTAGAGATACAGGTGCCCGCGTGACCATCCGCGTCCTAATCGCAGACGACCAGCCGGTCGTCCGCGACGGACTCGCGATGCTGCTCGGCCTGATCGACGACGTCGAGATCGTCGCGACAGCCGCCGACGGAATCGAGGCAATCGAGCGCGCCCGCTCCGAGCTCCCCGACATCGTGCTGATGGACCTACGCATGCCGCGCCTGGAGGGAGCCGAGGCGACCCGCCAAATCCTCGCCTCGCTCCCCGACACACGCGTGCTCGTGCTGACAACCTACGCCGACGACGAATTCCTCTTCCCAGCCCTCCAAGCCGGCGCCCGCGGGTACCTCACAAAGGACGCAACCGCGGAAGAAATCGAACACGCGATCAGAGCGCTCATCGCCGGCCACACCCACCTCGACCCCGCCGCGCAGCAGCGACTCGTGACCGCCGTCCTCGCCCAGACCCCGCCAGCGCCAGCCGGCGACCCGGCGCCAGCGTCGCGGCCCGACCTCCCTGACGAACTCACCCCACGCGAGGTCGAAGTGCTCAAGCTGATCGCCGCCGGCCTGTCGAACCGCGAGATCGCAGACCAGCTGGTCCTCAGCAACGCCACCGTCAAGACCCACATCAACCGGATCTTCTACAAAACCGGCGCCCGCGACCGCGCCCAAGCCGTCCGCTACGCATACCAACACCGCCTGACATAACAGCCCGGCGTCCTCCTCGCCGGTCCTAGCGCGCCGGCGCGCGCTCCTGCATCACCCCGGCATTCCGGCAACAATGGTCCGCCGCACTGGTCTTGAGCAGTTCCGGCTGCCCTCGAGCCAACGGCGTCACTGCTGGTCTCACGAAGACCGAGGCGTCTGAGCCGTTCGGTCGTGGCCCATCCACGCTGCTGCTTCAGGTCGGCGACTCGCGAGAGCGGCAGTCGGGCGCTGGGTTCCCCGGCGGCGACCACGCGGAAGCCAAGACCGAGCGTTGCAGAGTTCCGCTTCGACCCGGTCGTTAGCAGGAGATCTGCCAGCACCAAGGCGAACGCATGCTCGGTTTCCGCGCGTTGCAGGGCGCGCACTCCACGAGTCGAGAGGCTCGTCCTGACGCGATAGCAGGTGTCCGGCCTGAGCCGGCGCGGGGCGGCCTTCCGACTCGGTCTGCGAGGACCTGGAACGTAACTGTCCCTCAGCGCCTAAGGGAGAAGCCGTCGGGCGTCGTATCCGGCGGGATCGCCGTCGGCTCCGAGCGACCCGCGGTTCCCGTCGACACTGGTCATATGCTCCTCCAATGGCTCGTGCCATGGCGGCGCGACGAGAAGGAGTCCTACCGGTTGATCCCGCTCCGATGCTGGCGTCGTCTAGCAATGCCGCAATCGCCTATTTCGCGAGGCGGGACCTGCTTGGCGGAGGCGATGATCCGGTCGGCGTCCTCTGGGACTTGCCCGAGGCCCGCCGAGTGCTCGGCAAGCAGAGCCCTAATGGTTCATGGCGCTATCCGGGCGGCAAGCGCGCGATCCGGTCCGAGGAGAACTACGACCAACTCGAGACCTTTCGACAGCTCGGAGTGCTGGTCGAGAAGTTCGGCTTCACTCGGCAGCATTCGTCGGTAGAGCGGGCGGCCACCTACCTGACTCTCGTTTCAGACCGACGAGCGAGACCTTCGGGGCATCTACGGCAATCAGTACGCAACGACGTACGTCGGCGCGATCCTCGAGGTACTGATCAAAGCCGGGTATGCCGATGACGCAAGGATCGCGAAAGCGTTGGCCTGGCTGTTGGCGATGCGTCATCGTGATGGCGGTTGGGCGATCCCGGTGCGGACCGTTGGGGTCCCCTTCCCAGGGTTCGTTGACGTCGAGCGTTATCCCCACCGCTCGCGCCCGATAGGTCCAAGCCGTCCTCCCATCTCGTCACCGGAACGGTGCTGCGGGCGTTCTCCGTCCATCCCGCATGGCTCAAAGCGACCGAGATCCGTCACGCGGGAGGACTGCTGGCGAACCAGGCGGAATGGGGCGAGCGGGCCGGCAGCCCAAACCGGCACCAGAAACGGGCTGACCATGACAAGCTGGAATGGGAAGAAGCCTAGTCTCGGTCTGGCGAAACCAAGAATCGACACGAACGCCAGCAGCAGCGAGAAGACCGAGAAGAAGGCCCAGTAGGCAACCTGGACCCCGAGCCCCGCGGCGTCGTCCTCGATGAACTTCTTGACGACCGCGATCGGGACGGCGACCGTGGCGTGGCGCGCCTGCCAGCCGTCTGATCGCTTGAGCGCGCCCGCCCAGCTCATGTGCGGGAGCCCCGCGCTCGGCCACCGCTGCCCAGTTGACGGGTTCGCGACAGAGGGTTCCGGTTTTCTGGGATCACGTCACGGGCCGGGTCGCTGAAGCCGGGTGTAGCTAGGGCTAGGAAGAGCCGTGCGCGGCAATGTGGGCGACCGCGCGGATCGCGTCCCACGGGCTTTCGGGCATCGTCGCGGATGGGGAGGCGCTCGGGTGTTGCGGAGCGATCAGCACACGGAGTGCCTGTGGCTTGGTGCGAAATCGCAGCGGCGGATCGAGCTTGAGCGCTTCGCCGTCGATGCCGGCCGCGACTGGCCCGTCGGAGCGGACTTCGAACGATGGGGCGGACCACTGCTCGATGCGCTTCTCGCCATCTTTGCGCGCGCCTGCTTCGAGGACGGTGATGCCGAGTACGCCGCGGTCAAGGCGCGGGCGTGTGCCCGAGGCGATCGCGCGGCCGAGGCGGTACGGGTCGTTGGAGACGATTACGACCGCGCTGGTCTTGTGTTCGTGGCCGTCGGCGCCGGTGAAGCGCAGGTCAAGAGCGTCGCCATTGGGGCCGAGCACCGTTGGCATCGTCTCGGCGATCGTTCGTTGCTTGGCGTCGCGGTATCCCTCGCGCTGGACCGCTTCGGCGTACACGCCGAGCGAGACGTTGTTCACGAACACGCGCCCGTTGACCTCGGCAAGGTCGACCAGCCGCTCGCCGCCTTTGGTGAACGCGTCGAGCGCTCCCACGACGTCGTCGCGGTCGACGCCGAGGTCGAGCGCGAAATGGTTACGCGTCCCCGCCGGCACGCATACGTACGGGAGTCCCCGTTCGGAGACGATCGCCTGCGTGCCGTTGCCGCCCGCCACGCCGACGGCGTCCGCGCCGTTGGCGATCGCGTCGTGCACCAGTGTCGCGAGGTCATCGCCGAGATGTAGCTCGATCGGCTCGACGCGGCGAGCGCGAGCCTCGCGCGCGACGTGGAAGCGCTCGGCCTTCCCGCCGCCCGATTTCGGGCCATAGAACAACACCGCCCGCTTCGGCGCCAGGACCCGGGCGCATCGGGCGGAGGAGCTTCCAACCGAGGTACAGGCGGACCGCGGTGCCCATCGCGCCTACCCTGCCGCGCGGGCGGGACGGTGCGTGCGTTGCACGTCGGCTGCGAGTAGACCGCATACTTCGGAGAGTTCGGTGAACGCTGCAGCGAGAGTCGCTGGCGAGGATTCCGACAACGCCTTTGCGAGCGCCGCGGTGGCGGCGTCGAAGCGCAGCCACAACTCCGGCGGGCCCGGGCGGTTCATACCGGGTGTGAGCTCCGGCGCGAGCGAGAACTGTCCCTCAATCGTTCTTGCCCGCCAACCCAGCCCGCCCTCGGCGGCCAGCTCGAAGGCGGCCGCCTGCTCCGCCGCGGCCGCGGAGAGCGCTCGCAGCCGCGCGGGAAAGCCCCCGTCGGGCGGCGCGAGCGCGTGTGCGTCGAGCGCTGACTCCCAGCTGGAGCCGGCCGACATCATCTTCTCCACGATCGAGGCGACCTCAACCTGCATCGCGGTCACGCTCCGGGTTCGTGATCAGCGACGAGATCAGGTCACGCGCCTGTTCAGCGGCCGGTGGTCTCGGCCCGCCGCCAGGCGTCGGTGGGCGGCTGCTCGCCTGCTCCGAGAGCATCCGGTCGACCTCGCTCTGGCGGATCCGCCAGAAGCGCGCGCCGGCGCGATGCGCCTTCAGCTTCCCTTCCTTGATCCATTCACGCACGGTCGGCTCGGTCACGCTCAAGAGGCGCGAGACCTCAGCGACACTGAGCAAACGATCCTCGGAATCTGCCATTATTATGCCAATCGGAAGAGATTAACCACGTGCAACCACTGCTATCCTACACGGTAGGTAGGGGATGCCGCCAATTACCGATGAGCAACCGATGAGCTCAAGGCGCGCCGAAACGGCGGAAAGCGGGCCAAGCACCGCCTGCTGTAAACGGAAGCACACAGGCCGGCGATCGTGGCGAGATCGAACCCGCGGCCGTGACGCGGGGTCGCCGCACAGGAACATCGGTCTCGCTGACGCACGCGCGCTGCCGCGGTGCGCTGGAGGGCCCGTTGTCTGGTTGGTCCGTGAGGTCAGGCGTCTCGTCTTCTGATCAGGATCCCGGCGGTCAGTAGGCCGGCGGCGAGCAAGTCGCCGGGGACGCCTGGGTGGGAGACCGACGTCGCGCCTCGATGGCCCGCGAGGATCGCTTCGCACGGCAGGAACGACGCGAAGGCGAGCGCCTCGCCGAAGAAGAGCGCGATGATGCCGGTGACGCCGGCCTTGGCGGCGAGCACGGTGAGACGCTGCGGGACAGCGGCGAAGGTCGTGCGGATTTGGCCGGTGGTGTACTCGGTGGTGAAGCTCAGCGCGCCGAGGATGCCGAGGGCGAGGATCGGGTACTCCAGCCAGGCCAGGAAGATCGACGCCACCGGCGAGCAGCAACGCTATGACGGTCGCTCGTGCCTTCGAGACGACCGCTTCGAGCGGGCGAGCGGCCGTGCCGACACACCGCGGGGCTCGACGCCGGCGAACCACCGACGCTTCCGGATCGCGATCGCGATCGCGAAGCAGGAGTATGAGGCGCCGCCGGCCGCATATCGTCTCGGAACGACCCCGGCGCTCTTGGCGAGTCCGATCGGCGGCGGCGACGACGTCGACGCCCTCGGTCCGTTGCGAGAGAGGGCCAGGCTCGTCCCCGACTTCCGCTTCGACACGAGCGCTACCCCGAATCTTGCAAGCACGGGGCTCTGCGCGTCCCCGAGTTCCGCGCGTTGCAGACGACGCGACCTCAGGCGGTCGAAAGTCTCTTGTCCAAAGGAAACGGGGTCTCGGCCGACTCGGTCAGTGGGAGCCGCACGTTGATCTGCTGACCGAGTGCGTCGGGCGGGCCCCGAACTCGTCTGAGCGCGCCCCCTGATCAGACGCCGACGATCAGCTGGCGCGGGCTGAGCCCGGTCAGGGCCCGGCACTCCCTCCCAAGGTGCGGCTGGTCGGCGTACCCCGCCTCGAACGCCGCCGCCGCGAGGTCGGTGTCGGCGTCGCTTGCCGCGGCGCGGGCGAGGACACGCCGTAGCCGCAGCACCCGCTGCAGCGTCTTGGGCCCGTACCCGACCGCCGCTCGGAACCGCCGGCGCAGCTGGCGTTCGCTGATGCCGAGCTCGCCGGCGAGCTGCTCGATCCGCAGGCTCGGGTCGAGCAGGCGCACGACTGCCGCCTGCACGGCCCGGTCCGGCGGCCGGTCGTTTACGAGCGCCGCCGTCATCCCGACGAGCCACCCGAGCACCTCGCCAGGCTCGGCGTCGTTGCGCAGGCGCCCGTCGCGGTCAAGCCCGAGGTCGTGCAGTGGTACGCGCTGGTTGCGCAGCTCACTCAGTGGCAGCCCGAGCGCCGCACCGCCCGCGCCGGGCACTAGCCTGGCACCGACGATCAGCTCGCCGGGGGATGTGTGCGATAGCCACGCGGTCGTGTCCGGTCCGGCCACGGCCGCGCCTTGATCGGAGCGCCAGACGATGTCGGTGCACCCGTCGGGAAGCACCCGCACGGGGCTGCCGTCGCCGCGGCGAGCCCAGAAGCACGCGATCGCCCCGCGCACTTCCGCGGTCGGGCTGAACTCGCGATACATGTCCGTTTCGTCCAAGACGGGGATCGTCGACACTGGTTCGATCTTCGCATGACTGTGAGGAGACACGAATGAAGATCGAGTTTCTGACGAGTGTCGCCGTGATCGCAGCCGACCCTCCGACGAGCCGGCGGCTGTACATCGACACGCTCGGGTTGCCGCTCGCGAGCGGCACAGACGAGGAGTACTTCCACAGCGAGGAGATCCCGGGTTGCAAGCACTTCGGCGTCTGGCCGCTGCACCAAGCCGCGCAGGCGTGCTTCGGGACGCCCACATGGCCCGCCGATCGGCCAGTCCCGCAGACCAGTCTCGAGTTCGACGTAGCCAACGCCGACGCCGTCCAGGCAGCGGCGGACGAACTCGTCGCGGCCGGCTACGAGATCTTGCATCCCGTCCGAGAGGAGCCGTGGGGGCAGACGGTCGTCCGCTTACAGTCGCTCGAGGGACCGATCATCGGCGTCAGCTACGCGCCCTCACTGCACGAGTGACAGGGTCGTGCTGGCGCCCCGGGACCACACGCGTGAACGTGAGGACAGGTTATCGCTGACAATCGTCTCCGCGCCCCGCTCCTCGCCTCAGTGAGACCGGCCGGCTGGCCGGCTGCGACGACGCCGAAAGTGACGGTCGGAAACTCTGCTGTTCCGCGAAAGTGAGCGCCGGTGCTAACCGACTTCGAGCTACCGCCAGCCCCGCCGCGGACGAGCTGACAGGTTCGCTGTCCAGCCAGTGGGTTGCCCGCATCCGTGAACGAAGAGCAAAGTGGGCCATGAACGTCGCGCTGGTGCTTGTGGCCTACAAGGGGCAGTCCTTTACCCGCGCTCTCTTTCGCCCGCCGCCGGCGTCGCCGAGGGAGGAAGGCGCTACGGGCTCGCGCTTGTGATGACGGTCGAGCACGCGGTAGACCGTCGCGCGGCTGACGCTGAACAGCTCGGCAAGCTCTGGGACCGTCTTCTCCTCGGCGTCGTAGAGCTTGAGCAGATGCTGCTGCTGGCTCGCTGACAGCTTTGCCGGCTTGCCTTTCAGCCGACCTCGAGCGCTCGCGACTGCCATTCCCTCACGCGTGCGCATGCTGAGCAAATCCGCGTCGAACTCCGCGAACGTCGCGAGCACGTTGAAGAACATACGGCCCATCGGGTCGCGGGGGTCGTGCACGGAGGCACCGAGTTGCAGCCGCACCCCGCGCTGCTCGAGCTCATCGGCGATCGCCCTTGCATCAGGCACCGAGGGGGCGAGCCGATCGAGCTTCGGGACGACTAGCGTGTCGCCCTCCCTGACGGCGGCAAGCGCCAGCTGCAGCCCCGGGTCGTTCCCGGTTGCGACCGGTGAGGCCGTGGTCCAGGTAGATGCGCGGCTCGCCGACACCAAGATCGCGGAGCGCCAGGCGCTGCGCGCTCAGGTCCTGGCCAGCCGTCGAACAGCGCGCGTACCCGATCAGCTCGCTCATGGAGCAACACCGCTCATGGCGTAACCCACCATAGACCCCCGCTCGGACGGTTCGTTTAAGCTACCGCTCAATGCGAATCTCAACGGACGGGTTATCTGCGACAGTCGATCGCCTGCGCCGACTGGCCACGCGACGGGCTCGGCGGCTGTTCGCTGAGCCAACGTTGAGCGATCCCTCAACGGACACCTCGACGCTCTCCGGGTGCTAGCTCGCGGGCGCGGCGCCAGCTAACACCGACCATTTCAGCCGCGCCCTTGCCGACCGCGCGAGGATGCCTGCCGCGCCCTTGCCGACCGCGCGAGGATGCCTTTCCGCCTCGTCCGTGCAGCCAAGCGGGTTGCAGCCAGCGATCTCGTCTTCCCTGCCGGCCGCGCAACCGGGGTCTCCGGTCCGAGCGGGCCCAATAGCGTCCTGCCAGCGAAGCGGAACCATGGTTGTCCGTTCTTGTGGCGCGGCACGTGCAGAAGCCGCCCGCCGAGCCGCTGGTCGTCGCTGACGCAGCAGCTTTGGGGGGTCTGTGCCGACACGGGGGTTGGCATGGGCCGCGCTCGGGATGCTCGTGGACCGGTGTGGCGTTCGTCGACGTATTCGTCTCGGGAACGTCACACTGCTCGGAGCGCTGTCGCGAGTTCTGGACCTATCGGCACGGAAGCTCTGCCATCAGAGAGAAAGGTGCTATGCAAGCTATCGCCGTCCGCGACCGTGACGCTGGTCCGGCTGGGCTGGCCCTGACGGAGTTGCCGTATCCGCAGGCTGCTGAGAACGATGTCATCGTGCGCGTATATGCCGCTGGGTTTACCCGTGGCGAGCTGGCTTGGGCGGGGACGTGGACTGATCGTGGCGGCCGGGACCGGGCGCCGAGTGTGCCCGGGCATGAGGTGTCGGGTGTCGTCGCCGAGCTGGGCTACGGGACCACCGGCCTGACCGTCGGGCAGCGAGTGTTCGGGCTGGCCGATTGGACGCGCAATGGCACGCTGGCGGAGTACGTAGCGGTGGAGGCGCGCAATCTTGCGCCGCTGCCAATGGGCGTCGAGCATGCCGTCGCCGCTGGTGCAGTGATCTCCGGACTGACGGCATGGCAGGCGCTGTTCGACCACGCCCGCCTCCTCGCCGGGCAGACCGTGCTGATCCATGGCGCCGCGGGCGGCGTCGGCTCGACCGCTGTGCAGCTCGCCCGCCAGGTCGGCTCCCGGGTGATCGGAACCGGCCGGGCCGCCGACAGAGACCGTGCGCTCGGTCTTGGCGTCGATGAGTTTGTGGACTTGGAGACGGACCGCGTTGAGGACGCCGGCGAGGTCGATGTGGTGTTCGACGTGATCGGGGGGGAGATCCTGCAGCGTTCGACCGCGCTCGTGCGCGCCGGCGGCACGCTCGTCACCATTGCCGAACCGCCCACGATCCAGCCTGCGAACGGGCGGGCGATCTTCTTCGTCGTTGAGGCCGATCGCTCCCAGCTCGCCGAGCTCGCCCAGCGGCTACGCGACGGACGGCTAACTTCGAACGTGGGGTCCGTGCGGCCGTTGGCCGAAGCTCCCGTCGCGTTCGGCCCACACGCTCCGCGTGTGTCCGGGAAGACGATCATCCGAGTCACCGAGGGCTGGTAGACGACCGCGATCGACGACGTTGCTGGCACCGCTGCGGGGAGTTGCGCGTCCTTGACAATGCAGGTGCCCGTCGAACTCGCGTCCGAGACCCGATATGCGCCACCAGCGAGACGGTTGCGTTCCAGCCAAAGACTTCTCGTCTGCCGATTCGGCCGATCCGGGCAGACCGGCTCGGTGTTAGCTGGACCCACGGCCGCGAGCTAGCGCTCGCAGGGCGTCGGCCAGGTCCGTGCGGGTCTGCGCTTCGTCAAGTCAGGATGCGTGTAGATGCGCGAGGCCCGGCCAGTCCGTAGGCGCAAACAATCGACGGCCCGATGGAACAGGCAGTCTGTCCGCTGAGCGAACCCTCAACGGACACCGTGACGCTCTCCGAGGTGTTCGCTCGCGGGCGCCGGGGGAGAGGGCCGCCGCAGCGGCAACGGGGAAGCGGCTGGTCTATTTCCAGAGGCGCCGCCAGACGCCTGCGCGGCCGAGTGCCCGGCCGACGACGATGTTCTTCGCGCGGCGGCCGGCGTGGCCGGTCCGGATCGACCGTCCGGTAGCGCTCAGCCTCGCCGCGCGGTAAAGCGTGCTTGTCAGAGTGGTCTTGCGTGCCATCGTGTGCTCCTATCCCGGCCTGATCGGGGAGCAGGCCGCGGCACGATCGTAGTCTGATGTCTTGGGGGCCGGGTCTAGGAGGCTGGTGTCAAACTCATGTTTGCTCTAATAGCCAAACATCCGGTGCGTGCCCAAACGCCGGAATATAAAGCTTTACCGAATTCCGGGAACTCGGGCCTTTGGCGAAAAACACCAGCCTCCTAGGGCTATGAAGCCCCGACACGGCGGCTCCAAGCGCGTCAGGATTGTCGATCATGACGGGCCGTTCCGTGTCCAATGGACCTCCCACGCTGAACCACGTGCCAACCGAGCGCCCAGCATGCACGGAGGTTGGCCGGCGCTTCGAAGGTCACCTGTACGGTCGCGAGCCTGGAAGCTTCTCGATCCCGCTACCTCGATCGTTCGATTGCCCGTCCCGGGAGCCCAGAGCAGCTTGAGCGCGTTCAGCATTGTCTATTCGGAGACGTTCGCCCGCGACCAGCGTCGGTTCGTCGCGCAGCGGGATCTCTTGGCCGACCTGACGCTGACAGTCGCCGAGATCGCTCGTCAGCCATTCAAGAATCCGCAGCTCGAGACCCATCGAGTCAAAGGCGCGCAGCCCGGCGTGATGACGAGTTACGTGGGTAACCAGCACCGAGTGATCTGGTTGAAGGCAGGCCAGACAGCGGTGCTGCTGCTGTTTGACCGACACGACGAGGCCTATCGGCGTGCCGGCCGGCTTCGCGTGAGCTTCGGCGGCAACGACGCGGTGCAGATTGTGGAGCAACAGGCCGTCCGCGAAGACGCTGTCACGATGCCGTTAGTATGAGCGCGTCTTCACCGAGCTCCTGTCTCGGACGATCGACGCGTTCGTCGCGGCGGACCCTCTGCTCGGGAAGGTTCAGCGCCGACCAACATCGGGTCCGGTGGCACTTGCGCCGGCGCGGCCGAGATCCGGACGCCCGCTTTTCTACGAAGCGCTCGTGCGCGAGGGATAGTGCGGTCGTGGCGGCGACCTCGCTGCCGGCGGGGTGGGGTTGTGCGTGTGCTTCGACGCGATTGCGCAAGCCAGGGTCGTCGGCCTCACGGTTCCCGACCGGCGCGCTCTTGCCTATGCCGCCGTGGCGTCCGCCGGACAGCGAGTCGCTGCTGCGTCTCGTCCGGACCGGCAGCGAGATGGGCATCGGCGAGGGTGGCTGCTCCGCCACGTGAGCGACAGCGCGGTGCGCTTGCAAGTAGCCGTGGATCAAGCCGCCCGCAAGCACATCGGGGATCGCCGCAACCGTGGGTGGCGACTAGAACCGTCTCCGGTCACGCCGGCGCTCGCGCCGGCGCACGCCGCACACGGAGACCGGGGACAGCGGCCGCCCGAACGGGTCGATGAATAGCGTGACGGGCCCGGCCTGCGCGGGCACTGTTCCCTCAAGGGCCTGGATCGAGTAGGAGAGGTGATCGTCCTCGAGATGAGGCTCCTGGATCACGACGACCGCGTCCTCGGGCACGTCATCGCCGGGCTCGAGGAACGCGAGGACCGCATTCGGCGGATCCTCTTCGAAGCTGTTGTCTCCCTCGCCCCAGAGGTCGACGAAGTCGCCGGTGGCCATGTGTCCGACGATCCGCTGCGGCCGATCGGAGAAGTACAGCGTCGACGGCGTGATCCCCTTCAAGGTGAGCGTCGTCCCGTCGCTCGTCATGCCCTGCGCGGTCTGCACGAACATCGACTGTTCGGCCTCGAGCTGCTCGATCATCTGGGTGTCGGTCATTTCAACCTTCCTATTTCCGTATGAGTGGGGGCGTGCAGCGCGAGCGTTACAGACGCCCACGGCGAGAGCCTCATCCGAAGGGGGTGATGACCACGCCCTGGGCCGCTGGGAGCCTTGAGATTCCTTGTTGAACAGCGGTGCCGAGCTATATGGGGGCCTGATGAGCCAGCCTGACCGAAGCAAGCTTCCGATTCGTAAAGCTCCGTTCAAAGGTGTGGCCAACAGGACCCTCGACGGCTCGCAGCCGGACTGGGGGGAGCTCGCCCACGTCGGGGCTCCCGACGGCGCACCGAACGTCCTGCTCGTGTTGATCGATGACGCCGGTTTTGGGAATGCCGGCACGTTTGGCGGGCCGATCGACACACCGAACTACACGCGGATCGCGCAGGAGGGTGTGCGCTACAACCGCTTCCACGTCGCGGCGCTGTGCTCGCCGACGCGGGCGGCGCTGCTGACCGGCCGCAATAGCCACGCGGTCGGTTTTGGCTCGGTCGGCGAGTTCTCCACCGGGTTCGCCGGCTACACGGCGTTCGTTCCCGACGACTGCGTTCCGTTCCCGAGGATCATGCGAGAGAACGGGTACAGCACCGCGGCGTTCGGCAAATGGCACCTGACGCCCGACGGTCAGCAGGGCCCCTCGGGGCCGTTTGAGCGCTGGCCGGTCGGGTGGGGGTTTGAATATTTTACGGGTTCCTGGGTGGCGGGGCGTCGCAGTGGGATCCGTGCCTGGCCGAGAACCAGAAGATCATCGGCACGCCCGAGGCCTTCTACGACGAGCAGAACCCCTACTACCTGCCCGACGCGATGGCGGACAAGACGATCGAGTGGTTGCACGCGGTCCGCGCTCAGGATGCGAAGAAGCCGTTCTTGGCCTACTTCTCCACGGGCTGCAGCCACGCCCCGCATCACGTGTTCACGCGAGGCGGCGCAGCGCCGGACTGCGTGTACGGGCGATCGACCCGGCGCGCGACCGCTACGGCCGAACACGGAGCCAGGCG
>CAWEQQ010000046.1:0-40851 GCA_963811155.1 uncultured Solirubrobacterales bacterium | reverse complement strand
CCACCCGCGGGGCCGAGCGTGACCTCCGCTCGCCGGTCGCCGACGACAACCGGCGGGAAGTGCCGCGTTTCCTCGAAAGCAGGGCGCGCAGCGCCGAGACCCGCAAAGTTCGAAAGCGGGTCTGCGCCCCGTTTGCGGCCCAGACCTGCGTTTCAGTGAGAACCTGATGCGGCGTTGCGCTGAGCGCGCGTGTCGTGGATTGTCCTTGACGGCTTCGGGCTGACTCAACCTGCCTTGGTCGCTGTGGCTGACCTTCGCGCAAGCTGTCGCCCGTTGCCGTCAAGGACGTCCCGGCGTGACCTGATAGGAGCGTGGCATCGCCCCAACTGAAAAATGTCCGCCGGGAGTCCGCTTCATCGGTTCATTCGAGTGAAGGGACGGTTGGGATGTTGACGATCGGGATCGATCCGCACAAGCACACGCACTCGGGGGTCGCGGTCGACCCGCTCGGCGGGCAGATCGCGCAGCGCACGGTCACGGCCCGGCGTGAGGGATTCGGTCACCTGCTGGAGTGGGCTCGCAAGCTCGACCGCGAGCGGGTGTGGGTGCTCGAGGACGTCCGCCACGTGTCGGGGTCGCTGGAGCGGTTCTTGATCGATCGTGGCGAGACGGTCGTGCGCCTCCCCCCAAGGTTGATGGCCAACGCCCGCCGCGGGGTCCGCGAGCGCGGGAAGTCAGACCCGATCGACGCGCTCGCGATCGCACGGGCGGCGCTCCGAGAGGGAATCGACACGCTACCTACCGCCAGGCTCGCCGGCAATGAGCTCGAGATCCGGCTGCTGGCGCTGCATCGCGAACGCCTCGTCGACACCCGGACGCGGCTGATCAACGAGCTGCGCTGGCAACTGCACGACCTCTGGCCCGACTGGGAGATCCCCAAGCGCGTACTGGTCCACCCGGCGTGGCAGACGAAGATCGCCGGACGGCTGGGCCGCGCCGAGACCGGTGTCCGGGTACAGATCGCACGCGACATGATCGGCCGGATCCGGGAGCTGACCCGCACGATCGCCCAGCTCTACGAGCAGCTCGCCAGTCTCGTCAAACAGGCCGCGCCACAGCTACTGGCAGAACGAGGTCTCGGCGTGCTGATCGCCGCCAAGCTGATCGGCGAGATCGCCGGGATTGATCGTTTCACCAGCGACGCGCAACTCGCGCGCATCTCCGGATGCGCCCCGATCCCGGTGTCGTCCGGTCGCACCGATCGCCACCGCCTCGATCCTGGCGGCAACCGCCAGCTCAACCACGCCTTCCACATGCTCGCGCTCTGCAAGCTCTTGCACGACCCTCGGACCGCGGTCTACATGGCCAAACAGCGCAAGAACGGCAAGACCAACAGGGAAGCGATCCGCAGCCTCAAACGCCACCTCGTCCGACGCGTCTACTACCTACTCCACGACCCCGACCGCGTTCCCACGACACTCTGCTTGACATAGGAGGCTTGCGCGGATTCGGGGGCCCGCCGGCTCTCGGTTGCCTCCCCTCATTGGCAGCGGACGCGATTTGCAGGGCTGCACTTTCATGCTGACGGGAACGTGCTCGTGTGTCAGCGCCGGTCCTTCGGGCGCACCGCGGCCACGGTAAGGTCGGCTCTGTGACTGTCGTCGTGCTCCCTGGGGCCACTCGTGGAATCGGGCGAGCGGGAGCGATCGAGCTCGTGCGGCGAGGAGCCGAGGTCGTCCTCGTGGGTCGCGATCCGGAGCGTGTCAGCCTGGTCGCTGAGGAAGCCGCGTCGGTCGGCGGCGGGCAGGTCCATGGGCATGTGGCCGACTTGGCGCTGATGTCGAATGTGGGCGTTCGGAGCGAACGTGACCGGTGTCTGCAGGACTAGGAACATCGACATGGTCCGATCAATCGGCGCCGACGAGGTGATCGACTACACACAGGACGACTTCACCCAAAACGGGCAGCACTACGACGCGATGCTCGATCTCGTCGGGACCCGTTCGCTATCGGACTGCAGGCGAACGCTGACCCCGCGGGGCACCTACGTGCTGGTCGGCGTCAGGAACATGGGCCGTTGGTTTGGACTCGGGCGTCAATCTAAGGCACTCGCGCAATCCCTCCTCGTGCCCCAGCGGATGCGTGTGTTCGTCGTAAGGCACACCGCAGACGACTTGGCTGTTCTGAAGGAGCTCGTCGAAGCCAGCCGGGAAGGTCACGCCCGTCATCGACAGGCGTTACACCTTGAGTCAGGTCCCCGAAGCTCTCCGATTCCAGGGGGAAGGCCACCCCCGGGGAAAGATTGTCATCGTCGCGTCAAGCGCGTAGCCCGCCCCGATCACGGATCTCGGCCGCCGACGCAACCGCCCTAGACATACAACCCGACGACAAATGTGTCGTCCTCTGAGCTCACGCGGTCTGGCCGAGACTGTAGCCCGAGCGCACCGCCCTCAACCACCGCTATCGCGTCACGGCAAGCATGCCGATTCGAAGGGTCGTCCCTGAGGTACGCGGAAAGGGCGAACGAGCCTCCACAGGTTGTGGCGGCCAACCTCGTTGAGCCGGTTCTAGCTGGCCGGAGGCCGGACGGAGAGGGCCTCGGCAGTTGCCGAGGCCCTCCTGGTTGCGGCTTGTCGTTCGGCTGCCTGGCTGCGCAGTGCGCGGAGCGCCTTGCCGTAATCGCCGGTCGGGTTGCGGGTGGTGACGACCGTCGAGATCGTGTTGAAGATGATCATTGCGACGAGGAGGGCCTGCGCTCCGGGGACGTTGGCGGCTGCGGCGATCGCCGCGTATGCGATGGAGCAGATTGCGGTCGAGGTCTCGCCGGCCGCGTAGTAGACCGCCTTCGCCCGGCCGCTGGCGTGGTCGCGGCTCTCCTTGGTGGACAGGGCGACGTAGAACGGGGCGGCCTGCATTAGCTGACGGATCCCGGGCGGGTACACCTCAGGGTGGTCGGTGCCACGGACGCCGTAGCCACGGAAGCGGAGCCCGACGGCGCGGCCGGCGAGGTAGTGGGCAATCGCGTGGCAGTTGAGGTAGACGGTGACGAATCCCGCGATCATGACGGCGGCCGAGAGGGGGCTGCTGTGCAGCTGGGTGGCGAGTGCCAGCAGCGCTGAGCCGCTGAAGACGCCCCATGCCTGGTAGGCGTTGCCGCGGGCGACGCTGTAACGCCGGCGGAAGCTTCGCTTTGGCGTGGTGGTCGGGGTGTGGGTGGCGGTGATGGCGGACATTCGGGCTCCTCGGGGAGGGTTTGAGTTGACTCCCAGATCGTCGCCGTCGCGAGCCCTCCTGACATCGGCCGCCTGTCGGCACCTAGGCGGGACAAGCGCCAGGGTCGCTCTACGTCATCTGTCTCGAAGGCGGCGCAGTTCGCGCCGCACGCGCTCCTCACTGATCGGCGAGAACGAGTTCAGGAAGTGCTGGGAGGACAGGCCGAGCCCCCAGGCGGCAAGGGGGATGCCAGGCCAGAACGCGCCCCCGCCAGTGAGCGCCCAGATGATGATCAACGCGGAATTGATCAGGAGGTAGGCGCCGACGTGCGCTTTGAAGTCGTGCCAGCGCTGCACCTGGGCGACGGCGCGCATCTGCTCGCGATCGAGCTGGGGCTCCTCGTAGCCGGGAGGTGCTGTCACGGGATCACCAGCCGCACGGTCGTCCCCTGCCCGGGATGGCTGGTGACGCTGAGCGTCCCGCCGAGGGCATCGGCGCGCTCCTGCATCGTGCGCAGCCCGAGATGCCCCGGGTGCTGTCGGTTTGTGGCGAAGCCGACGCCGTCGTCGGTGACGGCGAGTTCGAGTCGCTCGCCGGCGATGGTGAGCGTGATGGTGGCGGTTCGGGCGTCGGCGTGCTTGAAGGTGTTGTTCAGCGCCTCGAGCGCAAGCCGGTAGAGATGCTCTTCGGTGGCGGGTGTGACGTCGAGGCGCTGTTCTGGACCCTCGACCGCTATCCGCAGGCCGGTGCGTGAGCTGAGCGCGGCTGCCTGCTTTCTGAGTGCCGCTATCAGGCCCTCCTCTGCCAGCGCGTCGGGACGTAGCTCGAAGATCAGCGCGCGCATCTCGGCGAGCGCCCCTTGGCTGAGCTCGCGCAGCTGCGCCACGCTCCGCCCGAGCGGACCGTCTTGCGGCAGGTCTTGCTTCTCCATCGCCAGCTGTGCGGTCCGGGCGTGGAGCGTCATCGAGAAGAGCCCCTGGGAGACCGAGTCGTGGAGCTCGCGCGCGAGCCGCGCGCGTTCCTGCAGCGCGGAGGTTTGACCGGTCTCGGTGAGCAGGCGGTCGTTGATGACGGCCACCGCGCCTTGGTCGGCGAGCGCGACTAGGAACGCCAGCTCAGCCTCGGTTGGACCCGTCACACTCGGCGGCAGGAACACGGCCATTACGCCCAACACCTGCTCTCCCCAGCAGAGCGGGACATGCACGCCGGCCTGCCAGTCGAGCTCCTGGAGCGTCGCTCCTACATCCGGGCGAGGTCCGCTGAGCCAGCGGGCCTTGGCGTCGGGCACGACCGCCGGGCGGCCGCTGAGCACCACGTCGCCGTCGGGCAAATCTTCGATGCGCAGGCCGCTCGACAACGAGATGTTGCGAAACCCGTCGGGAACGCCCGGCGCGGCGCCGGTCTCGAAGTCGCCTGCTTCGCCGGTGATGCCGATGGCGCACCCGACCGCGCGGGTGCCGGCCACAGCGTGTTCGGCGAGGTCCCAGAGGACGACGTTGAGCGGGCTGCGCCCAGCGAGCTGGGCCGCGGCCTGGCCGAGTGCAGCAGCGTTGCGGCTGGCCTGCCGTGCCTCGGTGGCGTCGCGGAAGATGGCGGCGCCGTGCAGCTGCCCGTCGATTTCGAAGGACATGTTGGACCAGGTGATCTCGCGCTCGGTGCCGTCCGGGCGCAGCAGCGTCGATGTCCACAAGCCGGTCTCTCCGGAGAGCTGCTCGGCGAAGTGCTCAAGCATCGCCTGGTGCTCGCGCTCGGGGAAGTTGGCCAGGAAGTCCGGCAGCGCCTGCAGCTCCTGCAGCGAGTAGCCCATGATCCGGCACGCCGCCGGGTTGGCGTAGACGTAGCGGCGGTCGGCCGTCACGACCACGATGCCGTCCCGCGATCGCTCGACGACGGCGGCGAGCGGTCCGACGCCGAGCCCCGCAGCCCCCTGTTCGCCCATCAGCTTCTCACTCAACTCACCACACTCTGACACAGCAGTCCTGGAGCTTCCCCGCCGGCTAGGACGCTGACGAGTGCAGCGCGGCGAGGAGGGCGTCGGGATGGCTGTCCTTCTCAAGGAAGGCCCTGGCGCCTGCTGCTATCGACGCCGCCCGGGCGGCCGCCGACACGCTGAGCGCAATCACAGGATGCCCCTCGGCGGCCAGCTTCCGGATAACCAGGAGCCCGTCCTCAAGGTCCGGCAGACGCACGTCGACGAGCGCGACATCCAGCCAGTCCCCTGCGTCGAGCGCGTCACGGGCGGTTGCGGCGATACCGACTACGCAAAGGCCTTCGGACGCCGTGAGCAGCTCGCTGAGTGCCGAGCGAACCCGAGGGTCGTTCTCCACGATCAGCACCCGACGGGCCTTGCATGGTCTTGATGAGGTGTCGTGGCTCGGCTGCGCAGGCATGGTGAACCCACTCAAGCGCACCGCGATCGCCCGCACATCGGCCGTCTGACGCATTCCGGCCGCGACAGATGACGTAGCTCAGGCGGGCGGCCGGGCGAGGCCTTCACGCACCGCCCAGAGCGCGGCCTGGGTGCGGGAGGTCAGGTCGAGCTTGGAGAGGATGTTGCTCACGTGCGTCCGCGCGGTCCGCTCGCTGATGACGAGCTCGGCAGCAATCTCCTTGTTCGCCTTGCCCTGGGCGACCAAGGCCAGGATCTCTCGCTCCCGCTCCGTCAAGAGGTCCTTCGGACTGGCCGACGCGCCGCGCCGCAACGATGCCGTGAGCTGGCGGGCGACGGCCGGGTCCAAATGGACCTCCCCGCGATGAGCCGCCCGGATGGCCGCGGCGACCTCATCGGCCTCGGCGTCTTTGAGCAGGTAACCGGCCGCGCCGGCCTCCAGCGCGGCGTGGACCTTCTCCTCCTCGACGAAGCTCGTCACCGCCACGACCTCGATGTCCAAATAGCGCTCCTTCACTGCGGCCGTCGCCTCGATGCCGTTCATCGGCTCCATCATCAGGTCCATCAGCACGACGTCGGGGAGGCCGCCCTGCGCCTTCGCGCGCGCCAGATAGTCCAGAGCCGCTCGGCCGTCGGTTGCCTCGCCCACCATCTCGATGTCGTCCACCAGCTCCAGATAGCTCCGGAGCCCCTCGCGCACCACGCGGTGGTCGTCGACCACCAGGACCCGGATCGGCTCCGACGCTTCCATGGGCTAATCATGCCCGCTGGGCAGGACCTCTACGTCATCCGTCGCAGCCGCACACGCGGCGGATGACCGTGGCCAGACACGTCCTCAGGCCGATGTGCGCGGCCCGCCTTAGATGGAGCATGCCGCCATCGACCAACCCCGCTCCACAAAGGACGACACCATGTTCACCATCACCTTCTTCATCGCCCTCGCGCTCTCCGCCGTCGTCGCGCTCCCCGGTGACTGGGCCCGTCGGCACTCCAGCCCGGAAGTCGCCAACGCGCTCAACCTCGCGAACGGCATCGCGCTCGTCGCGATCATCGCCCTGGCCGCCGAGCTTGGCCTCGCCCACGGCCTCGGCCAGATGCTCGGCCTCCTCTCCGGCATCGGGACCGGCCAGCAACTCGCAGACGCAGCGGCCAACCGCAAATGGGGACGCGTTCCGGCGTCCAGCTGACAGTTCCGTTCGGCCATCGATAGCCCCCAACCAGGAATCGAGCAGACGAGGGGTCGGCACGAGCCGGCCCTTCGGCGGTGCTTGGGCCCGTCGCGGCATGACCGGCAGGTTCAGACGACACCCTGGACGAGGGCGCTCGGGCGACTCGGCCGGAGTCTCTCGTCGCTCGGGTTGGTCGTCGCTCGTGGGCTCCACGAGCTTGACCTTGGCGGGTCACGGCTGAGAGACTCGGCGAGACAGCAGGCCGCAACGGGGCCGAGGCCTGCGACAAGCACACTGGGGAGGCAGGATGAGACGTCTCGGTCTTACTGCCAGGCGAGTACCTTGCTTCAGCGTGCCTCGGCACGGGGGTGGCGCAGCCGGCGGCGATCGGCGGTCGGCTCAGTCTGCTCCCGACCCGTCGGCGCCGGCTCGCCGGAGCGCTCCGCTGACGACAGAGTGCGCGGTGGTATCGCTGTGGCGCAGGTCCTGCGATCGGGCTCATCGAGGAGAGGAATGCGGATGAGCTCAATTCGCACAACCGCAGTGATCTTCGGCGTGCTTTACCTCGCCACCTTCGTCTTCTCGATCGCAGGGGCGCTCCTCTACGCCCCGGTGCTACACCCGGCGACGTTCATGGCCGGCAGTGGAGGGGACACGCGTGTGCGTCTCGGCGGGGTCTGCGAGGTGTTTCTGATCATCGCGAACATCGGTACGGCACTCGTGGTGTATCCGATCTTCAGGCGGGCCTACAGAGTCCTGTCCCTTGGATACGTGACCGCGCGCCTCATGGAATGCACCTTCATCGCGATCGGCATCGTCAGCTACCTTGCGGTTGTCACGTTGCACCAGCAGACCGCCGGCGGGTCCGCCGGCTCCCTGCTCAACGACGCGAGAACTCTCGTCGCGGTCCGCAATTGGACGTTCGTCCTCGGTCCCGGCTTCGTTGTCGGCGTCGGGAACGGGCTGATCCTGGGCTCCATGATGTACAGATCGGGCCTGATGCCGCGCGGCCTGGCGATATTGGGGCTCATCGCAGGGGTTCTCATCTGCATTACGGGGCTCCTGGTGGTGCTCGACGTAATCCCGCGAGGAGGCACGGTGCAGGCCATAGCGACAATCCCGGAGTTCATCTGGGAGCTGTCGCTGGGGATCTATCCGATTGTCAAGGGGTTCAACGCATCTCCAATCCTGGAGGCTGCCGCCGGGTGATGGAGATCGCCGCAACTAGTAGTACTTTGTTACTCTTCTGGCGTGTGGTGTAGGGCCAAGTCGGCCAGGTTTATCGGCCGTTGGCAGGTGTGGCAGTGACCGGACCAGCAGTTGAAGATGGGCATGAATAGGCGGACCGCTTGGGGGAGCGTGAGGTCCGCCGCCGGGCTTTTGGGTCTGTGCGCTCCAGGGTGAGGAACGCGTGCGCGGTGGTGACCAGCGCGGTGTGGTGCTGCCAGCCGAGGTAGGAGCGTCCTTCGTAGTGATCGAGGCCGAGTTCGCCTTTGAGCTGGCGGTAGTCGAGCTCGATCATCCATCGCAGCCGCGCGAGCCGGGCGAGCCGCCCGGGCTTGGTGCGGGCGGGGAGGTTGCTGATCCAGTAGTCGCTGGGGTGCGCGGCGCCTGCGGGCCACTCGATGATCAGCCACTCCTCGCGGGGCGCGACGCGGTCGCGGGTGACCGGGTGCGCGGCGGTGACGCGCTTGAACGCGAACCGCGAGGAGACCCGGGTCTTCCCGGTGCCGCGGAACGCGACGGTCTGGAAGTCCTTGTCGGTGAGCGTCTTGGCGTACTCGCCGACCGAGACCGGATCGCGGTCGGCGTGGTGCGCGGCGGGAGAGCGTCCGCGGCTACCGGGCTTGCGGTCAGGGACGGCGAACACCGCACCCGGTGCGAAGATCGTCGTCTCCGGGTTGATCGAGAGGACGTAGTCGATCCCGCTCGAGTCAAGCTCTGAGCGCAGCTGCGTGTTCTCGCCGTACGCGGCGTCACCGAGCACCGGCGCGCGGTCGATCGCCCAGCCCGCTACCTGCGTGACCAGCCCGACTCCGAGCTGCGGCTTGGTCTGAAACACGACATCCACGGGGATCTTCGCCCTCCGGCGGCGCTCCGGATCAGCACACCACTCCTCCGGCAGATACAGCGCCCACCCCAACGGCAACGTCGCGCGCTCACTCACAGCGTGCAGCGACACGCCGATCTGGCAGTTACCGATCTTCCCCAACGTCCCCGAGTACTGACGCTTGACCCCAGGGGAGTGCTTGCCGTCCTTCGGGAACCCGGTGTCATCAAGCACCCACGCCTCCGCCCCCACAACCGGCGCGACACGCTCCACCACCGCCCGCATCAACCGCCCCGAATCCCACGGACTATCCGCCAAGAACTGCTGCAGACTCTGATAATCCCCATCGCCATCGAGCCGCTCGACCAACGGCTCAAGCGACTTGCGCGCGCCGGCCGCCAACAACCCGCGCACGTACACCTCCGCGTTCGCGCGCTGCGCCGGATGACTCATCGCCACGCCAGCGACCTGCGCCACGAACACCTCCATCCGCACCTTCACCGCCGGCGCCAACGACCCCGTCGACGTCTCCTGCTCCATCACCACAACAGCCATCCGCACCATCCCGCATCGAGGAACACTGATGCAGGAACAGTTCGGAGCGCAACGAACAACACCTCTAACAGACTAACAAAGTACTACTAGGCGCCTGCGTCTGCGGCCGTTGCAGGCGGAGGACCTAAAGGCCTTCGTCGGGTACCGGTCGCATCCTGATGTCGCCCGGTACCAGTCGTGGGAGCCGACGTATTCGATGAACGATGCGGAGGCGCTGTTGGCTGCGCAGGCCGACGTGGCGTTCGGAACGCCGGGGGCGTGGGTGCAGGTCGCGGCGCTTGATCTGGCGAGCGGCGAGCTCGTCGGCGACTGTGCTGTCCACGTCTTGGCGGATCAGCCGGCGACGGCCGAGGTCGGGGTCACGCTCGCGCCCGACCGCCAGGGCTCGGGGCTGGCGACCGAGGCGCTCGGCGCTATCGTCTCGACGCTGTTCGAGGTTCATCACATGCACCGCGTGTTCGGCGAGGTCGATGACCGCAATACGGCTGTGCAGAACCTCTTTGGTCGTCTCGGCTTCCGCTGCGAGGCGCGCCTTGTTGAGGCGGACTGGTTCAAGGGCGAGTGGACCACGGTCCGCGTGTACGCAATGCTGGAACGTGAGTGGCGGGCGGTTCGTCGCTGACGGTCATCGGCCGTCCTTGGGTGCCACAGCGGGTCTACGCTGACCCGATGTCCGTGCTGGGCACGAAGCTTCACCTGCCCTCGCCGCGTCGCCGACTGGTGTCGCGTCCCCGCATCACCGATCAACTGCTGGTGGCCGGAGGCGAGGTGCCGCGGCTGGTGCTGGTCGCGGCGCCGGCCGGGTTCGGCAAGACCACGCTTCTGGCGCAGTGGCTGGCGCAGGCGGCCGGCACGTCGCAGTGCAGGGTTGCGTGGCTGGCGCTCGACCCCGGCGACACTGAGCTGCGAACCTTTCTGACCCACCTTGTGGCCGCGGCCCAGGTCGCCGATCCTGAGGTGGGCGTTGAGGCTCTCGGCCTGCTGGAGGCTGGCGGAGCCACGCCGCCCGAGGATGTCCTGGTCAGCCTGATCAACGATCTCGACCTCCTCGCCGGCTCTACGGTGGTGGCGCTGGATGACTACCACGTCATCGACTCGGCCGCGATCCATGAAGCGGTGACATTCCTGTTGGACAACCTGCCTCCGCAGGTCACGCTGGCGATGACCACCCGCGCCGACCCGCCGCTGCCACTGTCCCGTCTGCGTGCGCGAGGCGAACTGGTGGAGGTCCGGGCGGCGGAGCTCAGGTTCACCGCCGACGAGGCGGAGGCGTTCCTCAACCAGGTGATGGGGCTGCAGCTGGAGCCGGCGCTCGTGACCGCGCTCGAGACGCGGACCGAGGGGTGGGCTGCCGGGTTGCAGCTGGCGGCGCTGTCGGCCCGGACCCATGCCGCGGCCGACGGGCCGGGCGATGTCGTTGGGTTCGTCGAGGCCTTCTCTGGAAGCCACCGGTTCGTCCTGGACTATCTCGTTGAGGAGGTGCTGGGCGGGCAGCCGGACGAGGTCCGCGAGTTCCTGCTCGGGACCTCGGTGCTCGATCAGATGACGGGCGCGCTCTGCGATGCGCTGACCGGTCGCGTCGACGGTCAGGAGATGCTGGAGATGCTCGAGCGCGGGAACGTGTTCGTCGTCCCGCTCGACGACGAGCGCCGGTGGTACCGCTACCACCATCTCTTCGCGGACGCACTTCGCGCCCGGTTGGCCGGCCGGGGTGCCGACCGGGTTCGTGCGTTGCACGCCGCCGCGGCCCGATGGCTGGCCGAGAACGGGCTGCTGAGCGATGCCGTGCGGCACGCAATCGCGAGCGGCGACCACGAGCACACCGCCGATCTCGTCGAGCTCAGCCTGGCGGACATGCGGCGGCGACGCCAGGACCGGACACTGCGGGACTGGCTGGCCGTGCTGCCTGATGACGTCGTTCGTCGGCGCCCGCTGCTCGCAATGTTCACGGGCTGGAGCCGGCTCTCGGTCGGTGACTTCGACGGTGTGGAGGCGTGGCTCGACGCCGCCGAGGCAGGTCTCGACGCGCCGCTGGCGTTGAGCATCCCCACGGGGGGCGCAATGGCGGAGGCGGCTGGGGACCGGGAGCGTGAACTGCGGTCGCTCCCGGCGATGACGAGGGTCTATCGCGCATCGGTCGCCCAGGCTCGGGGCGATGTCGACGCCACGGTCGAACAGGCACGACGGGCGCTGTCGCTCGCAGGCCCGGACGATCACTTCCCGCGCGGCGCGGCCAACGGGTTCATCGGTCTCGCTGCCTGGGCCGCCGGCGACCTCAGCACCGCGGTGGAGACGTTCACCGCGGCGGTCGCCAGCCTGCACGCGGCGGGCATGGTCGCGGACGAGCTCGGTGGGACCGTCGTCCTGGCGAACCTGTGGCTGGCACGAGGACGTCCCGACCGGGCGCGGCGGCTCTACGAACGCGCGCTGGCAGCGGCCGAGGGCCACCCCGGTCCGGTGCTCTCCACCACCGGCGACCTGCACGTCGGCCTCGCGGACGTCCTGCGCGAGCAGGGCAACCTCGAGGCGGCCGCGGAGCACCTCGAGGCCGCTCGCCAGCTCGGCGACCGGGCGTCTCTGCTGGAGAACCGCCACCGCTGGTACACGGCGAACGCTGCGCTGCTGCGGGCGGGAGGCGACCTCGACGGCGCAATCGCGATGCTCGACCAGGCCGAGCCGCTGTTTCTGCCCGGCTACTTTCCGGACGTGCGGCCGATCGCGGCGAGCCGCGCCCGGGTTTGGATCGCACAGGGGCGCCTCGATGACGCGCGGGCGTGGGCGCGTGAGCGCGGGGTCGCGCCGGCCGAGGCCCCGACCTTCCTGGCCGAGTACGACCTGCTCACGCTCGCCCGGCTCCTCATCGCCGAGGGCTACGCAAGCGAGGCGCTCGACCTGCTTGATCGCATCCTCGACGCCGCGCAAGCAGCAGACCGCGACGGGACTCTGATCGAGCCGCGCATGCTGCGGGCGCTCGCACACCACGCGAACAGCGACGTCGAGTCGGCCGCGACCGACCTGTCCCGCGCTCTCACCGACGGGATGCCGGGCGGCTACCGGCGGCTGTTCCTCGACGAGGGACAGCCGATGCTGGACTTGCTCGGGCAGGTGGCCCGTGCCGGGCCGCACGACGCACAGGCGCACGCCCAGCAGCTTTTGGCTGCCGCGAGGCGAACGCCCGCACCCGCACCCACCGGACGCGCAACCGACGATGAGCTCAGCGAGCGCGAGCGCGACGTGCTGCGCCTGCTGGCGACCGAGCTCAGCGGGCCCGAGATCGCGGGACACCTGTACATCTCGCTGAACACGCTGCGCACCCACACCAAGCACATCTTCCAAAAGCTCGACGTCAACACCCGCCGCGCCGCCGTCCGTCGAGCCACGGATCTCAGGCTGCTCTGAGCCTCGCCCAGATCCGGATCACCACCTCAATCACATCATCGTGTGATGTGCGCTCACCACATCGATTCCTAAGTTGTCGACATCGCCGGACACCCCGCCCGGCACCGAGACCAAAAGGAGTCCGACGTGAGCACCACCACCACCAACCGCCTCATCGCCATCGCCGGCCCGTGTGCCGCGATCGGCGGCGCGATCTTCGCCGGCGTCCAGATCAACCACCCGCCGGCCGACGTCGCGCACCTCGTCACGACCGAGATGACGATCCGCCAGACGGCGAAGGCTCTGTTTTGCGCCCTCACGCTCGTCGGCTTCGCCGGCATGTTCCTCCGTCATCGCGGCCACTTCGGCCGCCTCGGGCGCGCCGGCTACGCGCTTGTGAGCGTCGGCTTCCTCGCCATGCTCGTCCAGGAATGCCTCGTCGGCTACTACCTCCCGACCCTCGCCCACGCCAAGCCCGTCTACGTCCAGCACGTCCTCAACGGGGCGATGGCTCACGGCGACAGCAGCGGCATCGGAGCGTGGCAGGGCCTGTTCCTCGCCGGCATCGGTTACTCCGTCGGCGGTGTGCTGTTCGGGATCGCGCTGTTCCGCGCCGGCATCCTGTCCCGCTGGGCCTCCGCATTGTTCGCCTACGGCACCGTTTCCGCGCTCGCGCTGGCCGCGCTGCCGCTGTCCTTCAGCCGCCCGTTCGCGGTGCCCACCGGCGTCGCGCTGATCGGCCTCGGCGTCTCGCTGTGGCGCGATCAGCACCGCCAAGCCGACACCGTCGGCGCCCCCGCCACCATCCAAGTCGCGCAGGCGGCGACCCGGTAGGCGACCTCCTCCCATGCCTGCCGTCCCCGGCACCCGGCCTAGCACCACCGTGCGGGCCAGGTGCCGGTCGCGGTTCACGACCTCGCCACCGTCACCGCCCCGCACTCGCACAAATCCTCAACCAACCCAAGCACTCCATGAACACCGCCCCCAAGACATACGCGATCCGCGTCGATGGCCACCTTGATGACCACTGGTCGGCCTGGCTCGGCGAGCTCGAGATGACCCGCAACGACGACGGCACGACCACCATCACCACTCGGATCGCTGACCAAGCGCAGCTCCACGGTCTGTTCGCCGGGCTGCGCGACATCGGCGCCGTCATCACCGAACTCCGCGCCATCGATGCGTCCGTATCAGCCGCGAAACCTTCGCAAACCTCGACCTGTCCTTCGCCATGACTGACGGCCGCAGCGTTCTTCACATTCGCGACGGCACCGTGTCATCCGCACGCCTACCACGGACCCAGAAGCTCGCAAAGATCAGGGAGCAGATCCGAGCTCGACAAGCGACCAATGCCTCCTCTGCGCGGGCTGCGGGGCATGCTGGACTGCGGCGGGCTATCTGGCCAGCACGAGGGCCCCGACGCTCTCGAGATCGCGCGCATTGCGGGAGTCTGGGCAGATGCTCTTGAGGTTGCGCGGGACGCTGCAAAGCGAGGCACTAACTTGATGGTGTCTAGGAGGCGGCAACTTTCTGCCCAACCGATGAGTTTGCCGTCGGCTGGCGGTCTTAGTTGTCGAACCAACTTCAAAGGAGGGACGGCATGGATACGGTGACATCAGCAGAC
The DNA here is from genome assembly GCA_963811155.1 of uncultured Solirubrobacterales bacterium. GTDB lineage: Bacteria > Actinomycetota > Thermoleophilia > Solirubrobacterales > Solirubrobacteraceae > Palsa-465. The sequence goes on along the minus strand of CAWEQQ010000046.1, from coordinate 26,533 downwards.
GGCACGCGGATCGCGTATGACCGCTACGGCGAGGGCCCGGCGGTGATCCTCGTCAACGGCGCGCTGGGCTACCGCAAGTTCAAGACCATGGAGCAGATCGCCACCGCCCTGTCCGAGCACTGCACGGTGATCAACTACGACCGCCGCGGGCGCGGCGACAGCGGCCCGGCGGGGCCGGCGTCGGTCCAGCGCGAGGTCGAGGATCTCGCCGCCCTGATCGACGCGGTAGGCGGGCGGGCGTCGCTGTGGGGCTACTCGTCCGGCAGCGCGGTCGCACTGCGCGCGGCCGCGGCGGGGCTCCCCGTCGAGAAGTTGGTGCTGTACGAGATCCCGTTCAAGACCGACCCGACGGCCAAGTTCCCGCGTGATGACTACGCCGCGCGGCTCGAGCCGCTGATCGCCGCTGACGACCGGATGGGCGCGGCCAAGCATTTCCTGCGCAACGTCGGAATGCCCGGGCCGATCGTGACGGTGATGTCGCTAGTCCCGATGTTCAAACGGTTCGGCGCCAACGGCCACACGCTGATGTTCGACTACCTGGCACTCGGTGACGACAACATGCACGGGTCGCCGCTGCGCGCGGAAGAGTGGGCGACGGTCACCTGCCCGACGCTGGTCGTGTACGGCTCAAAGACCTACCCAAGCCTCAAGCACGCTTCCCGCGTCGCTGGCGGACGTGCTCCCGAACGCGACTCTGCGCGAGCTCCCGGGCCAGAAGCATGCGGTGAAGCCGAACGCGATCGCGCCGGTGATCGCCGAGTTCGTGGCCGGGTCGCCGGTGGCAGCCTGACAGCCACATCAGCCACGCCCGCCGCAGCCGGTAGCTGACCAGCCCGGCCGGCTCGAGGCGGCGAGCGCGGCAGCCCGTGGAACGGCATAAGCATGCCTGCGACGGAGTCCCGGCGCCGGAGCGCCAGGGCATGATGCCGACTGCGCTGCCTCGAATCCGCAAGGCCAGACGAAGGGCTCGTGCAGCCGCAAGCCAAGCACGCACCCCCTGCTGGCCCGCGCAACCAAGAGCATCGGTCCAGCCGCGTGAGTGCTCCTCGGGAGGCAAAAGCGGGTGGCGTCGAGCCGGGGAACGCCTCGCCGCCCAGCCTCCCGTCCAGCTCGCAACCGGTTTTCTCCGAGCGACGACTCCCCAGCCGGAGGGCTATCTATCCGGGTCGGCGACCAGTTCCACCTCAACCTCGTCGCCCGCGGCTCGACCCGTCTGCTTGCGGGTTTCGGCGTTGAACGAGACTAGGTAGCGGCCGCCCATAACCCCGATCGTCGTCTTGTACGTGTAGCCCCCGTCGATCGTGACGATCACCGGCACGCGCTTGCCGCGACCGAACGACTGCACCGTCTCCTCGGGCACCACGATACCGACGTTGTTACCGCCGGTCGACTCCAGCACGGTGCGGAATATGGCCATTCAAACCTCCTCGGATCCGACTCGATCAGATAGTTCCATATGGCCACGGCGCTCGCCAGCACGCCTCGCTGTGCGCCACCATGCCAGCCACCCGCATCCTGAGCCTGGGGCGCGAGGGCGTCCGGATTTCTGTGTAGGCGGCTGAGGTGGTCTTAACTCTAAAGTATGGGTTGAGGGTTGTCTAGGTCTGGGTGTCAGCTTGTGGTGTCAGGCAGTCGGTCACCGAAGTGGATCTTGAACGCGAGCAGCGCGACGGTCCAGTTCCGGCATCGGGTCCACTGTGGCACCGCGTTGGCCAGAGCGAGGTAGATCAGCTTGCGGGCGGCGTCCTCGTTGGGGAAGTGCCCCTTGGTCTTGATCGCCTTGCGCAGCTGCCGGTTCAGCGCTTCTATGGCGTTGGTCGTGTAGATCACGCGGCGGACCTCGGGCGGGAACGCCAGGAACGGGATCACGTACTCCCACGCGTTCAGCCACGCCTGGGTGATCACCGGGAACCGCTGGCCCCATTTCTCATCGAAAGCCTCGAGCGCGGCCTGGGCGGCGTCTGAGTCGATCGCGGTGTAGATCGGTTTCAGATCCCGGGCGACCTGCTCGCGCTCGCGGCGGGGCACGTACTTCAGGGAGTGGCGGATGAGGTGAACGACACACGTTTGGACCGTGGTGCGCGGGAAGATCGCCTCGATCGCCTCCGGGAAGCCTTTGAGGCCATCGACGCAGCAGATCAGGATGTCCTGGACGCCGCGCTGCTTGAGCTCGGTCAGGACCTGCATCCAGAACTTGGCGCCCTCGGTCTCTTGGAACCACATGCCGAGCACGTCCCGATCGCCGTCGACGGTGATCCCCAGCGCTAGGTAGCAGGCGCGGCGCTGCACGCTGCCGCCCTCGCGGATCTTGAGCACCAGGGCGTCGAGGAAGATCACCGGGTAGACGTCCTCCAGCGGCCGCTGGGCCCAGGCGCGCACGTCGTCCATGACCGCGTCGGTCACCTTTGAGATCAGCTCCCGGCCGACCTTCACCCCGTAGATCTCGTGCAGGTGCGCCTCTATGTCTCGGGTCGATAGCCCGCGGCTGTACAGCGCGAGGATCTTGTCGTCGAACCCTTGGAAGCGCCGCTGGCGCTTTCTGACGATCTGCGGTTGGAAGCTGCCGTCACGATCCCGCGGCGCCTCGATCGGGACCTGCCCGTGCTCGGTCACGAGCGTCTTCGGGCTCGTGCCGTTACGCGTGTTCCCCGTCCCACCGGGCGGCTCGGCATGCGGCTCATAGCCGAGATGGTCGGTCAGCTCGACCTCCATCGCCCGCTCCACCAGCCGCTTGGTCAGCTGCGCCAACAGCCCGCCCGGCCCGGCGATCTCCTCCTCCGTGCTCGCGCCAGCCAAAAGCTGATCGATCACCTCATCCGGGATCCGCTCGCTACCGGGCCGCTCGATCATCCCACGCAGTCTCGCGCGGTCGACGGCGTCGTCCACCCGCTCCTGTCTCAGGGGCCGAGGTTTCCGAGATCCCAAGGGGGGCGCCGGCGGCTCGCCTGGCGGCTCGCCGCCGGCGCCGTACAGATCAGAGACACGGACTGACTGAGGATTTCTTTCTCTGGTTGAAGGCATGAGCGTCTCTTTCGTTCATGCCTACACAGTTCCTAGGACACTCCCGGGGCGCGCCTTCCACGCTTTGCGGGTCGCTCAGCTCCGGCCGGGAGATGTCCGTCGTGGTACGAAAGCAGGGGAGCGGGCTCGGGCTGCCACGTATTTCGTCCTGCGGCGGGGCAGCAGAGTGCCACGCGCGTGACGTCAGATGTCAGCGCTTCCCGGGCGGAGATGCCCCCCGAGGGGGACGATGACCGCTGCTCAGCCGCGACTAACGACGCGATACAGCATTGGGTGTATGGGCCAACGTAGCCCCGTGGCGACATCTCGGAAGCCGTCGCTTTGGACCGCTTCGGTGAACTCCTCGGCGCTCCGCCAGTTAGCGGTGTTCACGAACTGAAAGTCGGCACCTGGTGAGACCGCCTGGTGTAGGGCGGTTTCGAGATGGGCGTCTAGTGTCTTCAAGTAGTTCCGGGTCCTCTCCCAGGCCGTGATGAACTCCTCCGCGTCGGAGTCGGGCACCTCGAAGATGTTGATCAACACCACTGGATCAGTCACGAGATCTCCTCTCTAGGCCGCAACCGGCACGCTAAAGATCCTGCCACGCGCCAGCTACCGTCGCCGAAATGTGGCCCCTTGGCCGACGAGCGACCACCCGTAGCAGTCGCTACCGGAACCCGGTGTCCGCGCCAACCCGTGGCTCCGCCTTCCGCGCTTAGGAGGGCGTCGGTGGGGACGCGTGGTTGGACCCGTGGCGGAGAGTGGAAGCGGGTCTCTGCTAAACGGAGGGAGGGCGACGGGAGGGCGTCACGCAGCATGAGGTGGCGCAGCTGTCATTGCCGCTCGCGGAAGGCCCAGTAGGGTTGCTGGGACTGGTCGAGGATAAGGTGGGAGTTAACAGAGTCGGGCAGGGAGCGACCGGTCATGAAGCGGAGCGCCACCGAGCCGGCGTACGCTTGGGCGTCGGCGACGGACTGCCACGCGTAAAGACCCTGGCACTCGCCGGTTTGTTTGTTGACGCACCAGTACTTCTCGCGGAAACCGTGCAGGCCCAGAAGAGGAAGCATCGGCAGCATCGAGAAGCGGATGTTCTGGCGCATGGTCATGTGCGCGGGCGTGAAGCGGACGATGAACACCCCAGCCGGCTGACCGGCAGCCGCCACCTTTACGTGCCGGAAGACGGTGAACTGCGCGCCGTCTTCCATGGTCAGGGTCCGTCCGATGTCGTCGCGGAGAAAACGCACCCGACCGCTCAAGAGCAGGGCCAGCGAGCGCGCGATGGCAACGATGATGGTCAGGACTCGGCCTCTCTTTGCCACGTGGGGCTCACGGACCAGAGGCTGCCGCGTGAGCGAAGTCGGCAGTGGGATTGAGCTGGCTACGAGCTTAGAGTAGGCGTGGCCGTCCGGTGCCGAGGTCGGCTTATGCGCCCCTGTCACGGGGCGCGGGGATCCGGGGGGCGAGTTGTCAAGCGTGCCGCAACGGAGGGCAACTCGATTTGCGCCGGTAATCGGCTGCAGTAATTGCGGTTCTGTTCGCCGCGCTCGTGAAGGACTCGCCAGTGGCGCTCGTCATGGATCGGTGCCCGCCCACATGCTCGGGCGTTCGCGGATGCCGGGATCGCCCTGCCTTGGCGGCCCGGTCTAGCGACGGTGGGCGCCGCGAACCACGATGTCCGGTGTGGCGCGAGATACCCGCTGGCATGCTCGGCCTGTGAAGAAGTACTGAGTTGTTGGGGCGGTAGGTACGGATGTGGCCGACCCGATCCGCGAGGATGGTGGCCGGGAGAGGAAGAGCGAGTTGGCCTGTGCGATGTATGTGGGTGGGTTCCCGTTAGGTTCTGGAGGATTGTCTCGGCGCTCGCTGATGTTCTCACGGACGTGGTTGTTGAAGGCTCCCGTTCGCTGGCGAGTTGCATGTTCTGGAGTGATTTTCGTGGCGGTGGCGGCGACAGGGGCTTCCGGAGGGTCCGTAGGAGGTTGTGGTCGTGAATTCGCGGAATCTCGCCGCGCGTGCCGGTCGGTGGAGCGCGGATAACTGGAAGAAGGCGTTCTTCGGTTGGCTGGTGGTGGCCGTCGTGGCGCTGGTGGTGGGTACGGCGGTGGGGCACAAGCAGGCTCCGGATTCGCAATTGGCCTCGGGCGAGGCGGCGAAGGCGCAGCGGATACTCGAACAAGCCGGCTTCAAGGCGCCAGCGACGGAGAGTGTGCTGGTCCAGAGCGATCGCCTGAGGACCACAGTTCCGCGCTTTCGAGCGGCGGTGCAGGACGTCGTCCGTGTGCTGGCCTCGGCGGCGCTGCCGAATGCTGTGAACATCCAGAGCCCGCTCGTGAACGCGGGGCAGGTCGCCCGCAATCACCATGCGGTGCTGGTCCAGTTCGACGTCAGGGGCGATGCTGACAAGGCCAAGGACAAGGTCCAGCCGATGTTGGACGCTGTGGCACGTGTCCAGCGGGCGTATCCGGATCTGCGGATCGAGGAGTTTGGCCAAGCGAGCGCCAACCATGTGCTCGCGCAGACGCTGGGCAAGGACTTCCAGAAGGCCGAGCGGCTGACGCTGCCGATCACGCTGCTCATCCTGCTGTTGGCGTTCGGATCGCTGGTCGCGGCCGGATTGCCGGTGCTGCTTGCTTTCTCGGCCGTGCTTGCCTCGATCGGCTTCTACACGCTCTTTACCAACCTCGTGCCCGGCGATTTCACCACGACCCAGTCGGTGATCTTGCTGATCGGGATGGCGGTCGGGGTCGATTATTCGCTCTTCTATCTGCGCCGCGAACGCGAGGAGCGACACGCGGGCCGCAGCCCGCGTGAGGCGCTGCTGCGGACGGCCGCGACCTCCGGCCAGGCGGTGGTGGTGTCGGGTGCGACCGTGCTGGTCGCGATGGCTGGGATGTTGCTCGCGGGCAACAAGGTGTTCACCTCGATCGCGATCGGCACGATGTTCGTGGTGCTGTGCGCCGTGATCGGCTCGGTGACCGTGCTGGCGGCCTTGCTGTCAAAACTTGGCGACCGGGTTGACAAGGGCCGCCTCCCGCTCGTGGGGCGGCGCAAGCGCGCCGCTGGCGAGTCCCGGTTCTGGGGCTTTGTGTTGGACCGGGTGCTGCGCCATCCGGTCGTGTCAGTCGCGCTGTCGGTCGCCCTGCTTGTGGCCCTGAGCGTCCCGGCGCTGAGCATGCACACCAAGTTGCCGAGCTACACCGACCTGCCGCACAGCCTGTCGATCGTCTCGACCTTCCAGCGCGTTCAGAGAGCGTTCCCCGGCTCGCAGACGCCGGCGGTATTGGTGGTCAAGGCTAAAGACGTGACCACGCCGCAGTACCTCCGCGCGTATAGCGAGTTTCAGCAGCGGGCGCGCGCGACCGGGCTGCTTTATCCGCCCTTCCACGTCAACGTCAGCGCGGATAAGACCGTCGCGCGCGTCGACTTCTCGATCGCGGGCAACGGCGACAACCAGGCGTCGATCAAAGCGCTGAACGCCCTGCGCAACCACGTGATCCCACCGGTGGCGAGGACGCTGCCCGGGGTGAGCGTGGCGGTGACCGGCGCGACGGCCGGGACGCAGGACTTCAACAACCAGATGAAGTCGCGCATACCGTTCGTGTTCGCGTTCGTGCTCGGGCTGGCATTCGTGCTGCTGCTGATGACGTTCCGGTCGATCGTGATCCCGATCAAGTCGATCCTGCTCAACCTGCTCTCGGTCGGCGCCGCCTACGGAATCCTGGTCGCCATCTTCCAGAACCACTGGGCGGAAGGCCGGAGTTCCGCAGAAGCGGAGCACACGATTGGCCTGAAAAGGGCGTGTGAGCAGGGATTTCGCCGGTTTCGGCGGGGTTGGCCCGTGTGTCTACAGGCCGGCGCTACTCGGCGGCTGGGGTGAAGTCGTAGAACCGCGGCGGTTCGGGCAGCGACAGGGCGCCCAGGACGCGGCGGTGGCCGGCGGTCAGCTCGGTGCGCTGGCTGACGGTCCCCTCGTTGGTCGCGAGTGTGACCAGGTGCATGCGGTCGAGCTCGTTGCGGAGGTTGCGCCAGGTCTGGTCGGTCTCGGTCTCGGCGACGCGCATCAGCAGCAACGCCAGCCAGCAGAGCTGGACGTGGGCTTCGATGCGGTCCTCGCGGCGGTGGTAGGCGGGGCGCATGTCGATCGTGTGCTTGAGATCGCGCCAGCCGCGCTCGGCCTCGTACAGCGCCTTGTACCCGTCGGCGAGGTCGGCGGGGGTGAGGCTCTCGTCGGAGGTGCGCAACAGGAACTTGCCGTCGAGCTTCTGCTCGCGGTTCACGGCGGCGCGGTCGATCCGCAGCTTGCCTGTGGGGGTGCGGCGTAGGAAGCGCTTGTAGGCGGGCTTGGTGGACAGCGCGCCGTAGAGCTCTGAGCGCTTGGAGGGCGGCAGCCCGTCGGCGTGGTGAATCTCCTGCTGGAGGCGGTCGAGGATCTGCTCGCGCACGGTCCGGTCGCGCTCGGCGCGCTCGGGGTTGTGACAGATCACGAACCGGTCACGGTTGGTGCCGTCGTCGATCCGGACCTGCTTGACACGGAGGTTGCCCTCAACGGTGTGGTAGCGGCCCTGGCGGGAGAGCGCGGCGTTGGCTTCCTTGCTGTCGGAGCGCAGCTTCTCGCCGACGATGTAGTGACCGCCACCGCGTTGCAGGTAGCGGCGGTTGCGCTCGGAGGTGAACCCGCGGTCCAGCACCCAGATCACCCGGGAGAGGTTCCAGCCGCGCAGATCGTCCTTGACCTTGCGGATGATCACCTGATCAGACGCGTTGCCGGGGAACGTCCACACCCTGACCGGGATCCCCTTGCGGGTGACCGCCATCCCGACCACCACCTGCGGCAGGTCGGGGCGATGATCCTTGCTGTGTTTGGAGTAGCGCCGACGGCCCGACTCCACCAGCAGCGAGTCCTCCTCGCCCGGCTCTGCGCTCTCACCGTCATCGTCCTCGTCCTGCAGCTCGTCGGGGAGCCGGTCGGTCTCCCAGTAGGTCGAGGTGGTGTCGAAGAACAACAGGTCGACCTCCAAGTCGAGCAGGTTCGCGACAGTGAAGAACACCCGCTCCTGCAACTCTGGGAGCGCGGCGTGCAGGAAGTCCATTGCCCGATAGCACTCATCATCAGACACCTCGGCCAGGCCTTCGATGAACGCCCGCTCGGCGACCCACTCACAGCCGGCGAGCTTCGACAGCGGCTTGACCGACAGACGGTTCGAGACCATCGCGAAGATCGCCCGCTCCACCCGCTCGGCCGCAAGCCGCCTGCCACCGCCGCAAGCGATGATCGTCTTGCCGATCTCAAGGCGCTCCCACAACCGGTCAGCCACCCACGCCGAGCCCATCGTCCGTGACTCGATGATGCTGACCTCGCCCGAGGCGGTCGCCGCGACCGCCTCGGCCGGGTCCAGGAAGCGGCTGATCGAGCGCACCAGCCGCGCCAGCGCGTCGCGGTCGACCTGATCGGCGCGGCCGAACCGGTGGATGATCCGCGCGCGCGGCACGCCGGTCTTCGGGTCGCGCTCGTTCTGCGCCAGCGCGAGGTACGACACGCTGCTCCCGTCCGCGTTGCGCCGCTTCGTCTCGCGCAGGTACATGCCCCTACACGATAGCCGCCAATGCCGACCAGCACAAGCGATTTGAACCCAGACGTGTGCCTACAGGATTTCGACCCTGGCGCTACCTTCACCCCTCGATTTGCAGGGAAAACGCTTGCCGGGAACCGTTCAAATGCCTACGAACTGCGGAACTCCGGGAAGGGGTCCTCGGGTTCAAGTCAAACGGTGCAATCACCTCCTGGCTACCACTCTTCCTGTTCGTCGTCCTGTTCGGGCTCTCGATGGACTACCACGTGTTCATCCTCAGCCGCGTCAAGGAGCTTCATGACCGCGGGATGACGACCGAGGACGCGGTGTCCGCCGGAATCCGTCAGACAGCGGGCACGGTGACGAGCGCGGCGATCGTGATGGTCGCGGTGTTCGCGATCTTCGCGACCCTGCGCTCGGTCGAGATGAAGGAACTCGGCGTCGGGCTCGCGATCGCGGTCCTGATCGACGCCACGGTGGTCCGCGCCGTGCTTCTCCCGGCGACGATGAAGCTGCTCGGCGATTGGAACTGGTATCTCCCGCGCTGGCTGCGGTGGGTCCCCAACCTATCGGCCGAGGGCGCCGGACCCCAACCGGGGCCTCAGCCTCGCGGCGTGAGCCCAGCCCACTAAGGAGCGTCATGCAGATGCCGTCGATGAACGAACAACGACGCGGGCCAGGGCGGCTGGCCGCATGGCGGGCCGGTCTTGGATTCTCTAACAAGGCGAAACGCGGAACCACACGCGCGGAGAGGAGGGGGTTCGTGGGGGCAAAGCTCGCGAGCTGGGCCGCGATTGTCGCGTGCGCCGCGATCGCGACCGCAGGCTGCGGTGCCAGCGGCAGTAGCAGCAGCACTGCCGGGAGCGGCGACACCGTGGTCACGCCCGCCATGGCCAGCAACCCCAGGGGAAGCGTCACCTGGTGCATCGGCAAAGACACCACCGGGGCCTTCAGCCAGGTCGTGAGCCTCTACAACCAAGCGCATCCCAGGGTCCACGTGAGCCTCCTTGAGCTGTCGACCTCCGCCGACGAGCAGCGCGCTCAGCTGGAGCAGCGCGAGCAGGCGAAGTCCTCTCAATGTGACGTGCTCGGCATCGACGTGATCTGGACGGCGGAGTTCACCGCCCAGGGGTGGCTCCGCGACGTGACCCCGGCGATCCAGGCTCGCGCCGCGATGTTCATTCCCTCGACGCTGGCCACAGCCAAGCTCAACGGCCGGTACTGGGCCGTCCCGTTCAACACCAACGCCGGACTGCTCTACTACAACAAGCGAAGGGTCCACGCACCGCCAACCACCTGGCAGGAGGCCTACCAGATCGCGAGCCAAAGCGGCGGTATTGCGTACCAGGGCCAGCGGTACGAAGGCCTGACCGTCGACTTCCTCGAGTTGCTCTACAGCGATCGCGGCAGCGTGCTGTCGCCCGATGGCAAGAGGGCGACGATCGACTCGCCCCAGGCTCAACAGGTGCTGGCGTTCATGCAGCAGGGCATCAAGCGCGGCGCGGCGCCGCGGGCGGTTCTTACCTACATGGAGGAGGAGTCGCGCAACGCGTTCCAGACCGGCAAGGTGGCGCTGCTGCGCAATTGGCCCTACGTGTATGCGCGGGCCAAGCAGGCACATCTGTCGTTCGGCGTCGAGCCGCTCCCGCCATTTGGCAGCGACCGACCGGCGAGCGTGCTCGGCGGCTACAACCTCGGCATCTCGAGCTACTCCAGAAACCCGGGTGCCGCGCTCAGCTTCATCAACTTCGCCACCGCGCCCGCAGCCCAAAAGACGTTCTTCATCACATCCTCACTGCCGGCCGTGCTCACGCAGGTATACCGCGACCCCGCAGTGATCAAAGCTCAACCCTTTGCGCCGCCGCTCCTCAAGGCCGTGGAGAACGGGATACCGCGTCCCGTCTCGCCGGTCTATTTCCAGATCAGCCAGGCGATCTACAACAACGTCTACTCGGCGCTATCGCGCGGCACCTCACCGCGTTCGGCGCTGGCAAACGCACAAAGCCAAATCACCTCAGCGCTGGAGAGGTTCTAGGCAAACGTGACTACAGCCAGGCAAAATCGGCAAGCTCATCGGCACCGCCGCTCGGGGCGCCTCCGAGGGCGTGCTGCGGTGATTGTCCAGCGACCCGGCCAGCGCGAACTCAACCCGGCGGCCCCGCCGTCGACCGCGCCGCCGGGCGGTTCCGCAACGTCCCGAAGCACAAGGGCTGGTTTCGCCGACTACGATCGCCCGCCCCAGATGACCAACGACGGCATCCTTCTTCGTCCGGTGCAGCGACAGACCTTCTGGAACCCGGACACGAGCCCACGGACTCGAGCACGCCACATCTGACGAGGAGGAGTACTCCGGCGCGGTGCACGCCCACCCCGTCGCTCAGCGCGTGATCATGCGTAAGCCGCCGCAGTCAACAGCCCCCTCCACGACGCACAGGGGCCCGGCTTGCGGTCCCGCTCCCTGTGGGACGGGACCTGTTGCAACGGGCAAGCTACGTGGCGGGGGCGCGCGCCAGCACGGGATGTCCGATCGCTTAGCGCCAATCGGAGCGAGTCGCCGGATCGGTGGACGGCCATCTTCCGAGGCCATCTTCCGCATACCCGCGCCCCGATGGAAGCGGGACTCACCGCCGTCACGCTTTGAGTCCTGCAATTCGCCACAAGTGTGCATCTGGTGCTTGCAGACTGCCGGGCGCCGGTTGCTAGCACTGCCCGGTCGAACGCGGCGCGCCGGGGACCGACTCGAACCCGAGCCGACGCGCGATGGCGGTCGGCGACCGAACGCTGACCGTCGTCACGACCGCGTGCGCGGGAAACCAGGTGCCCCGCCCGCACCCGGCTCGTCGCTCAACTGACCAAGAGCTTGAATCCGTGGTCCCACGCTCCGCGGGCCCCGCCGATCTTGACCCAGACGATGCAGATCGCCTTGAGCTCTCGTGAGCCTTCGATCCCGCCGATGTCAACCACGTCGGACCAGCCGAACTCGGCGAGCACCTCACGAACCGTCTGCTTCGCGTCGTCGTCGTTGCCGGCGATCAGCATCGTCGGCTGGCCTTCGCTGAAGCTCGGATCCACGAAGAATGGATTGCCGATCGTGTTGAACGCCTTGACGACTTTGGCATCAGGAAGCAGGCGCTGTATCTGCTCGCCTAGCGAGTCGTTTCCGGAGATCGAAAGCTTGGGCGGGAATCCCCCAGAGAAGTCGAGTGGGTTCATCGCGTCGATCACGACCTTGCCGGCGAAGTTCTCGAGGCCGGCGTCAGCGATCGCCTCCTCCGCTGCATTCCCGAGCACCGCCAGCACCAGCAGTTCGCCATGCTCAGCAGCTCCGCGAAGGTGCCGACCTTAACGCCAGCCCCTTCGTCGGAGAGCCACCCGGCAAGCTCGGGTTTGGCCGGATCGCGCGAGCCGATCATCACGTCGTGACCGCGACTGCGAATCTGCCGCCAAGCGCCGCCCAACCTCACCCGTGCCGAGCACGCCCACCGGGCTCTCGGCTACTCGCCCACTCGCCATTTCTGCTCCTCGTTTGTCGGGCCCAGCAATCTACCTCCGCATGCCGGTAGTCACCCAGCAGCGCTCAGGCCCGGCTGCTGCCTGCCGTCAAAAGCAGCGATCCGGCCGACGCTAATAGCCCAGCGCAGGACAACCGCTTGTCGGGACAGGAGCACGCGCCGGCGATCGAGCCGCGGGCGACTGCTCGTCTTCGGACGATCATCTCGCGGCGCTTCTGCTTCGGCGACATCTCGGTGGCGCGGAGCGGCCGGGGCCGGACGATCGCTTGGCCACGGTTCCGATAGTCGCGTCGACTGCGTTGGTCGTGACTGTCGGCGCTCAGCGAACTGTGTGCTCCCAACAACCGGCGGCTGCTGACAGACGACCGCCGGCTCGCGGCGCCGCGCCTCCCCCGCCGGACGAATCTCGCACCGCCGGCGACGCCGATCTCGCTCTGCTGCTTCTCGCTCGGTTGCGGAGTCGTGCCCGACGACGACGGCCGACTCCGCGACGGTCGGCAGAGGTGTGCGAGTCCTACGACCGGTGGGAGGTCGTGGACGTCCAGTTCGATCCCGGGCGACGTCGTTTGGATCTGCGGGTTGACTTCCGGAAGGGCGCCTGCTTCCCGTGCCCGGAGTGCGGCGCGGCGGGGTGCAAGGTGCACGACACCGAGTCGCACACGTGGCGGCATCTCAACTTCTTCGAGCACGAGGCGTACCTGACCGCGCGGGTGCCGCGGGTGATCTGTTCAGAGCATGGGACCCGGCAGGTGCAGGTGCCGTGGGCGCGGGAGCGTTCGGACTTCACGTTGCTGTTCGAGGCGCTGGTGATGGCGTTGGTGAGGGAGATGCCGGTGAAGGCGGTCGGCGGGCTGGTCGGCGAGCACGACACGAAGATCTGGCGGATCGTGCACCACTACGTCGATCTGGCGGTCGAGGCGCAGGACCTGTCCGAGACCGAGCGCGTCGGGATCGATGACACGAGCTTCCGCCGCGGGCAGGACTACGTGTCGGTGTTCTGCGATCTTGACCCGGGCGAGCGTCGCGCCATGTTCGTGTGCGAGGGGCGCGACCAGCGAACGGTCGAGCAATTCGCTGGTTTCCTGAAGACGCACGGCGGCGATCCGGCAACATCACCGAGGTCTGTCAGGACATGTCGGAGGCGTACCTGGCCGGGGTGCTCAAGCACTTGCGGAACGCGGAGATCACGTTCGATCGCTACCACATCAAGCAGCAGCTGAGCAAGGCGATCGACGAGGTCCGCCGCGAGGAGTCAAAGCAGCACAAGGAGCTGTTGAAGAACACTCGCTACCTGTGGCTGAAGCGGCCGAAGAACCTGACCGTCAAGCAGCAGGACTGGCTCGATGAGCTGCTTCAGCACCCACTTGCGACCGTCCGCGCCTACGAGCAGGCGCTGCGCTTCGACACCTTCTACGAACTCGACGATCCCGACGCCGCCGAGGAGTACCTGCACCGCTGGATCGCCGAGGTCAAGAACACCGACCTTCAGCCGCTGATCAACTTCGCCGAGATGCTCGAGGAGTACTGGCTCGGGGTCACCCGCTGGCACCACAGCCGGGTGTCGAACGGGCTACTGGAAGGATTGAACTCGCTGATCCAGGCCGCGAAGCGCAGAGCCCGCGGGTACCGCTCGGCTCGCAACTACAAGGCGATCATCTACCTCGTCGCCGGCAAGCTCAACCCCGGTCCCGAGATCGGCGTCTCCACCTCATAGCCCACTCAGAACAGCGAGGGGCCCGCAAGCGGCAGATCGGCGCGGCGGATGAGGCGATCGAACGCGCCAACGCGGATCTCGATGACACGATCCGGCAGCTCGGCGAGCTCGGCTTGTTGGGCCGGCCCGCGAGCCAGGAGACCTTGGAGAAACTGACCACGGCCCTCGACAACGGGCACACCGTCCGGGCCCGACTCGGCGATCGGGGCGAGAGCAACATCATCGGTCCTGACGAGATCGACAAGCTGCGCGAACCGGCGAGGCGCTTAGCGGGCTTGGCGACGGCTGATCACCGACACCGTGGAGTCGGTTACGGTCGCGCCGGCGATCACGGCGGATGGGCGCCCCAGTCCCCTCTGGGACCCTCGCCGAATCAACATCGGGTTCCTGGCCCAGCAACCATAAGGAAGCCGCCAGCAGCGGCTTCTCGCCCTTCCGTTGACACCCTCGGGTCGAACGACTCGCACAACCCTTTCGATCGTCGCGGAGTCGGACATCGTCGCCGGGCACGACTCCGAACCGAGCGAGAAGCAGCAGAACGAGATCGGCGTCGCCGGCCGTGCGAGATTCGTCCGTCGGGGAGGCGCGACGCCGCGAATCCGCGGTCGTCTGTCAGCAGCCGCCGGTTGTGGGGAGCACAGAGTTCGGTGGTCGCCGGCGGTCACGGCCACGGGGGGTCGGCGACTATCGCAACCGTGGCAAAGGGATCGCAGGGCGTCGGCGATCGCGGTGATCGAGACGTCGCCCAAACCAGTCGCGTGACTAGCGCCAGCTGCCTGATGAAAGCGCGCGTGCGGTTGGCGCCCCTGGGCGCGCGAGATCAGGTCGGAGGAAGCGGCGTCGAGTGCTTGACCCGCGATTGAGTTGTCGCAAACGGGGGCCGTGCGGGCCGTCGCCGCGTCGGGCGGCTGCTCGACACGCCTGCACCCGGCAGGCGGTGCGGGGCGGTAGGACAAAAGCGTGGGGGCGGGGCGGGTCAGGACTCTGCTGGTCAGAAACGTTAGGTCTGCCCCGCCAGTATTCGCCATTTCCGCTCTCGTAGCGCTTTGACTACGCCGTCGTAACCGGGGAAGAATCTCGCTCCGGTGACCCGTTCACGTGCGAGCAGAGTCAGCAACGGAGGAGCATCGCGGAGAAGGAGTTGGAAGCGCCGCATCACCGGTGCTGTCAGCCCCTCGCTCGGAAGCTTCCGATCCATCGGCTCAGCATCCGTCTCGGCGTCCCAGTCGAACAGCGTTGGTTGTCGACCGCAAACAGCCCACCTGGGCACGGAGGTTGACGATATTCGCGCCCGGAGCAGTAACGGTTATAAATGGCGCGTGACTAGGGTCGCCCTGTTCCGGGTCAGGAGTCGTGAAATATAGGTTAAGCGCCCAGACTTCCATGCAGCCATGTTCGTAGCGTTCTTGCTGTTCATCAATGAGGCCCGAGTCCGCCAGCGCTTTCAGCTCATGCCACTCTCGTGCGGCGTCGACGCAGGCAAAGTAGGACGCTACATTGACGTCGTAGCTCCAGTCGAGCAGGCGGGTGGGGAGCCCGTGATGCTGCGCGAGGGCAAGTAGGGACAAAAGGTCGGGGGGCGGCCCTGGCTCGCTCCTTCTGTAGGCGAACGGCATACCTCCAGGGCGTGCTCATATGCTCGCGCGTTCGTTGGCTGTCCTCAGGTAGGGTGAGACCTTGCTGGTCCGCTAGAACATAAAACGCGCTGAGTGTGTGGAGCCCAGCCAACCTTTGGTCGAATGGCTTAGGACTCACCGTTGTGGTCCTAATTGGATTCCATCTGCTAGCTCGGCGGTCAGCATCCTCGACCCCTGGTCGGAGCGCGGTTGGTCGCGTACGTGTACAGGGGGTCGGGTGGTCATAAGAAGGTTTCCGCTGGTTTGCACGGAACCTTGCATGCGTGAAGCGAGAAGAGATCGAGGCGGTGTTCGCGCAGGGCGCTG
The DNA here is from genome assembly GCA_963811155.1 of uncultured Solirubrobacterales bacterium. GTDB lineage: Bacteria > Actinomycetota > Thermoleophilia > Solirubrobacterales > Solirubrobacteraceae > Palsa-465. The sequence continues at coordinate 10,794 of CAWEQQ010000046.1, read as the reverse complement.
ACTCGGTGGTCGCGTTGGTCCGGGCGCTGGAGGAGCGGATCGAGGAGCTGGAGCGAACTGTCAACCGCAACTCCGGTAACAGTTCGTCCCCGCCCTCGCAGGATCTGCCGATGACGCGCGCGGAGCGCCGGCGGCGGGCGCGGGAGAAGGCGAAGCAGTGGTCGAAGCGCAAGCCGGGCGGTCAGCCGGGGCACGAGGGAAAGCACCGTCAGATGGCGCCGCGCGATCGGGTCGATCGCTGCACAGCGCATCTGCCCGAGGCGTGTGGGTGCGGGCATCGGTTTGACGGCAGCGAGGAGCGAGTCGGCGACCCGTTGGTGCATCAGACCTGGGAGCTCCCGCCGATCCGCCCGTTGATCTTCCAGTACGAGCTTGTGCGGCTGCGCTGCCCGTGCTGCGGCAAGCCGCGGCTGGCCGAGCTGCCTGAGGGAGTGACGTGGTCGGCGTTTGAGGCTCGGCTGGAGGCGCATATCGCGACGCTGGCGGGGGTGTATCGCCTGTCGCGCCGGCAGGTCAGGCAGGTCGTGCAGGAGATGTTCGGGATCCCGATCTCGGTCGGCGCGGTCGACGCGGCGATCATGCGGATGTCGGCGATCCTCAAAGACCCGTGGGAGCAGCTGCGCCAGCACATCCAGAAGGCCCAGCAGGTCCACGCCGATGAGACCGGCTGGCGGCTTCGGGGCGCCTACCAATGCCTGTGGGTCGCGACGAGCGCGCTGGCTGCCTGCTTTCGGATCGACCCGCACCGCACGCAAGAGGCGGCCAAGGAGCTGTTGGGCGAGCAGTTCGGCGGGTTTGTGATCTGCGACCGCTACGTCGGCTATCACTGGCTCGACGTGCTCCAACAGCAATTGTGCTGGGCGCACGTGATCCGCCAACTGGTCGAGCTCTCCGAGCGCCGACAAACTCCGGGCAGGCTCGGCCGAAAGCTCCTAAAGGCCGCGCGCGAGGTGATCAAAACCCACCACCGCTACCTCGCCGAAGACCACGAGCTGGACTGGCTGCGCGAACAGCTCGCACCGCTGCGCGAACGCATCAAAGCGCTGCTAGAACAAGGCGCCCGCGGCCGCCACCAGCGCACCGCGAACTTCTGCGCCGGACTGCTTGAGGAGTACGAGGCGCTGTGGACCTTCTGCGACGTCAAAGACATCGAAATCCCGCTCACCAACAACGCCGCCGAGAGAGCCCTCAGGCACGGGGTGATCATGCGTCGCGTCCAGGGCGGCACCCAATCCGAGCAAGGCAACCGCTGGGTCGAGCGGATCCTCTCGATCCGCGAAACACTACGGCTGCAGGACCGCCCCGCGCTTGACTACCTGATCGGTGCCGCCACCGCCGGCCATCGCGGCCAGCCCGCGCCCTCACCGTTTCCCGCCGGGCCCTGACACATCACGCACCCGATCGGGTCAAGACCCCCTGAACGCGTACTTGGTCGCAGGGCCCAATTGCTATCACGGTGTCCCCGAAAGACCCAAGGTCGTGACCGAAACTGGACCAGTTCATGTCCGAGGAATGGACCCCAAGGTGATGTCTGTTCCAGGAAATCACGGGCGTCCGCACAGCGCACGATCTCGACGGCGTCGACGCCGTCCGGATTGTCACTTGTCCACGTCATGGAATCCGTCTCCTCGTCGGCAGCGCGGTTGCTGCAAATCGAGTCAGGGGCAAACACTCAGGGCCAATAGATCACGGCGTGGACGAGTCTCTCGTATCCGAGGCGGCGCCGCAAGGTTCCGTGAGGTCCTTCCGTGAGCGACCCAGGATCCGCGAACGCACGATCGTCTGCCACGCTCAATCACACAGGAGCGCGAGCGTGCGCCACCTGCGAGGCTTGCGCGTCCTGCGTCCCACGAGGAGCGGGACCGGTGCCGTCGCCATCGCCGGACGGCGCGCTCCGCTCTGCGCACGACCACAGCCCGGTGGAACAAGCGGCGCGCGATCAACACCAGCCCCACATTGGTCCGTACCGCGATGCCTGACCGGCAAGCCGTCGACGCTTGTCGTTCGCGTGAGCACCCACGACGATCTTGATGCGACACAGCGGCCCGAGGTGAAACACTCGCTCGGAGTCACAACTTGGGAGGCAAAGTCCAAGCCGGCCGGGTGCCTCGCCCCAAGGAGATCGTTTCCTAAGCTGTCCGCGTTACCAGTCTCCTCGATCGTCAGCACGGATAGCGCTGACGGAACAAAAGCACAACCAGGCGTGGCCGTTACGTTTACCCTTGTCGGCGAGCGAGAATCCGGCCTTGACATCCCGGGGGGCCGGCGTTAGTTTGAACGTTGCTCCGATGTTGGGGCGCGGGGCCGTGGGGCCTCTGCGAGAAGCGGGTAGGACGCTCTTATTACGGGGAGTCGAGACCGTGTTCGACGGTGGTGACTGCGCGCGTCTCGGGCGATTCCGGAGCGCATGGTGTCAGGTGTGAGCGCTTTCGCATGCGTTGGGACCTGCGTCTCCGTCCGCCGCACGTTTAGCGCCGACGGCTGAGCGCGTGATGACCGGCGACCTGCCGCGCCTGCCGGCGATCTCACGGCTGATCGGCACGACCGTTTTGGTGTCGATGCCCGCGCTGTTCAGCGACGGCGCGTGCCGGCCGTACCGGTTGGTCGGGGCGGAGCTGAACGGTTTGTGGTTGCAGGCGAGCGAACTCACCGAGCGCCTTGTGACAGAGGAGACACGCGAGATCGCGGAGACGGAGCCAGTGGCATTCGTTCCGTTCACCCAGATCGCGGCCCTGTTAATCCCGACGGCCGCTCCCGCGGAGTCTCCGTCACGCGTGCCGGCGGGGACGACCGCGGGACGGTCGCCGGGCGGGACGCCGCGTGCGAAGCCGGCCGAAGGGCCCTCCGTGGCCTCGGGGCGCCCGCGGGCATCGGCTGCCGCCAAGCCAGGCCGAACGAGGGGCAAACCGCGTGCCGAGCAAGGCGATGACCGCGAATGAGCGCATTGAGCATGAACGGCACGGCGGCGTCGCAGCAAGCCAGGCAAGGGAGTAAGTGCGGATGTCTGGCCTGATCGTCGTACAGATCGTGCCCGATTCGCCGGTTGACCCGGTGAAGTTCCAGACCGATTACCTGACCGGCCTGAAGGTGGAGGCGTTCGACCTGTCGTTCACGACGGTGAACGCGACCCCTCCGGGCGCCAGCGTCGGTGCAGCGTCGTTCATCGCACCTAATCCACCTCCACCGGGTCCACCGGCGGCGCCGACCTACCCCGCGGGGATCACGAACGGGATCATTCAGCAGGTCGATCGCGTGGCTGTGCCGCTCCCCGTCTCGTACGATTTTGAGTCGGTCGCGGTCGCGGTCATCGAGGTGTCTGGTCCGGCGACGAAGGGGAACTTTCGGCTGGAGCTCAGCAAGGGTGGCAAGAGCCTGGTCACGGTTCCCGACCTGTATGACTGCACGCTTGTCCCCGGGGCGGTGCCGGACCCGGCGGCGTTCGTCAGTATTGCGAGCGATCCGAACCAGATCTCGTCTTGGGCGGCGCTGACGCCGCAGGCGTACGTCTCGATCCCGACGACGTCGAACACCGCTCTCAAGTTGCCGCAGGACGGCACGCCGCCGCCGTTCGACGCGCTGTTGGCCGCGGTCCAGGGCGTCTTGGGTGGCGACCCCGGAGTGGTCGCGCCGATCGCCACCGCCGGCCCGGCCGCGGCCGCCGGCGCGACGGTGATCGAGCTCACGGGCGTGGCGACGATCGCGGTCGGGATGACCGCTACGGCCGGTGGCGGTGGACCGATACCGGCTGGGACGACGGTCGTCGCGATCGACGCGGCGAAAAACAAGGTCACGCTCAGCCAGGAGCTGACGGCGCCGCTGCCCACGCCGACGAACATCAGCTTCGCGTGGGATCTGGCCACGTTGACGTTCGCGCAGTGCCGCAACGTGGCCGAGGAGATCGTCTGGGCGCAGCAGCCGCCGCTGCCCACCCCGGCCGACCCGATCGAGGATCTTTACACCTTTTCAACGAACTCCGGGCAGTGCTCGGGGGCAGTTCGGGCACCACCCCGAACCGGTACGAGAGCGACCGCCAGCAGTTCGAGGGGCAGTTGCGAAGCTACTACGCGGTCGCCGGGACTACCGCTAATCAGCTCGCCAACTACGTGTACGCGTTGAGCGCGGCCGTCGCCTGCGAGCAGCAGAGCGTGCCGCAGACGCTCGCGATGCTGGAGTTTCCGGCGCTAGGCGGCGGCGGCGCGGCTTCGCCTGACACCGTCGGTAATCCTGACCGGCGTGGCCGGCGCTGGTGTGGCCGGGAACTTCGGCGTGCCCGCCGCGTACTTCTACGCGCTGGCGGCGACGATGCCGCCGCAGATTACCGTCGCGCAGCGCTACTCGAGAGCGACCGGCGATCAGCTTTCGCGCCTGCTCACCGACCTGACGACAGCCGTCAACGTCGGCACGGTCACCGACGCCGAACCGTTTTCGGAGAGCGGGCTGTCGGCGCTGAACATCACCATCAACGCGGCTCAGGCCGCCCGGCGGCTGGTGGCCCTGGGCGTGCCGGCGGGCTCGGCGACCGCGCTGGCACCGCTCGGGGCGGTGGCGCAGACCACGAGCCAGGACACCGTGTCCGGCGCCGCTCTGCCGCTTACCTCTCTCACTGGCCTCGCCACGGGGATGCAGGCGGGCGGGCCGGGGATCGCACCGGGCGCGATAGTGAGCGCGCTGGGGGCCGGCGATGTAACGCTGAGCGCCCCGATCCTGGACGTCGTCTCGGCAGGCAGCACGGTGTACTTCGCGCCCGTTTACGGGGCCGACCTCAAAGACCTGGTGAAGAGCTGGCTGGCCTATCCGCCGACGCTGGCGGGGGCGGTGAGCAGCGATGTGTACCAGCCGGGCGATGACGCGACGAATCTGTGGCCCGCGATCGCGGCGGCGGATCCGGGCGCGTTCCTCAACCTGGTGCTCGGGGCGCTGACGCAGGGCTACGTCATCCCGGCGCCGTTCGATGAGGCGTTGGGCAGCGAGATCCTGACCTTCCTAGCGACGCTGCCGAACGCGCCGGCGCCGCTGACCGTCGCGTTCCTGGCATCGGTAACGGTCGAGCAGTGGACGCAGTTCTTCCAGCAGAATCCGACCTGGCTGCCGCCGTTCACCGCGCCGGGCAACACCGCGGCCCGGATCGCCGCGTTCATCACCGCCGCTGGTTCCCTGTTCGCCGTTGCGACCTCCGGCCCATCCAGCGCGATCGTGCTGGCCACCGACAAGGCCACCGGCGCCGGGATTGCTCTCCCGTTCGCCTCGGCGCCGGGCGTCGTCCAGGGCATGAACGTCAGCGGCATCGGGGTACCGCCCGGCGCGACGGTGACGGCCGTGACCGCGGCCGGCGCGTCCGTCGCGGTGTCCATCGCGCCGGCGGTCGTCGCCGCGGCCGGTGTCGCGGCGCACACCAACATCACGTTCACCCCGGGATTCCTCGGCGCCGTCACGCTGACGACGAACGCTCCCACCGCGCAGGGCCAGAGCGACCTGCACTTCGCGTCGACCGTCGGGGTGGTGGTCGGCATGACGGTCGCTGGTACCGAACATCCCCGCGGGGGCGTCCGTGGACGCCGTGACCGCGACGCAGGTGACGCTCAGCACCGCGATCGCGGCCGCGGGCGGGGTGGCCATCGGCACGGCGATCACATTCACGCCCGCGCTGGCCGGCGGGTCCGGGCTGCCGTTACTGCAGGCGCCGTCGATCGACTGGCTGGAGAGCTGCCTGTCCGCCTACGGGGCGTTCACGTTCGGCACCGGGCTTGATCCGGCCAAGCTCAGCGCCGCCGCCGCCGACGTGTTCCCCGGGGACCCCGACGCGCAGGCCTGGCTGGTTGACGCGCTGGTCGCGATCGACGCGCTCTACCAGGTGATCAACCCGCTCGTCGGACCTCTGGTACTGACCGCGGCCGTCGAGTTCTCGCTCGTCGAGGCGCTGTACGCGCGCGGGTTCCGCTCGGCTGCGGACATCACCGAGCTCGACGGCAGCCAATTCAGCCAAGCGGCGCTCGGCACCGTCGCCTACCCGTACGCGGCCTCCATCTACGCCGAGGCGGCCAAGCTCGCACCACCGCAGCCGCAGCCGCAGCCGGGCGGCGGGCTTCAAGCCGGTCAACGGCGGCTCGCTGACCGACTGCATCCCGGCTCCTTGCGCGTCGCCGCTCGGCCCGATCGCATATCTGCAGGAGATGCTCCGGTCTCCGCCCTGTCCCGCTGCGACGCGGTCGTGCTCGGCGCCGATCTCACTGACCACCTCGCAACCCGGCGCGGCCGGTGACACCGTCCTGTCGTTCGCCTCGACGGTCGGCGTGTTCGCGGGCATGTCCGCCAGCGGCAGCGAGATCGGGGGCGGGACGACGGTGACCGCGGTTGCGGCTGACCTCGGTCACGCTGAGCCAGCCGCTGGGGGGCGCACTGCCAGCGGGCAGCAGTCGTCCAGTTCACCGCACCGTCCCTGAGTGCCGTCCTGACCTCGCGGCGCGGACCGCTGGGCAACCTGACCGCGAGCTGCGCGAACCTCGAGACACCGCTGCCGCTGATCGACATCGTCAACGAATGCCTGGAGTACCTGGGCGCGGCAGCGGCGCCGTCCGGCGGCACCGTGTACGACACCTCGGCGGACGCGGTGGCGGGGCATCGGCTGTGCGTCGAGGAGCCCTGCGACGATGACGAGGCGGACCAGCCGTGTCACGAGCCCGAGCGCCTGTTCGCCGCGCTGCCCGAGTACTCAACGCCGGCGACTCCCGTGCGGCCAACACGCCGTCGAGCCGGCGGTGTTCAACAAGCTGAAGGCAGACTTCTCCTCCTGCCGGCTGCCGTACTCGCAGGCACTCGATGTCTCGCGAACGTACCTGCGCCACCTCGGCAGCTGCCGTTACGAGGAGATGCGGACGTTCCGCAAGTGCATCCGCGAGTTCGTCCTGGACCCGGCGGACGACCCGGCCGGCTTCCAGTCCTGGCTGTGGCGCTATCCGGTGCGGATCGACATCGCGATCGAGTACCTGGGGATCACGCCGGAGGAGTACGCGACGCTGTTCCAGGGCGCTGCGGCGCCGCCCTGCTCGCCCCCGGTGGAGGACGACGCTCGCGCTGCCGCTCCGGCGCAGCAGTTGGCGCAGGTGGTTCAGGGCCCAGGCGGCTCCGCGCCGCCGGGCCCGATCAGCCTGGCGCCGCTGCCGGAGCTGCCCTGTCGCCGCCGGTCCCGGCCGCTTTGCAGGGCACCATCCGGTTGCCCGGGTTCCTCGCCGAGACGTGCCTGAGCTATTGCGAGTTCTACGAGCTGTGGCAGTCCGGGTTCGTCAAGTTCTCAAACGGCGCGGGCCGCGGCGAACGCGAAGGCGCGTTTCCGCAGTGCGAGCCCTGCTGTCTGGACGAGCTTTGGCTGCTGTTCGACGATGAACAGCAAGAGGAGGACCTCCAGCGGCTGCGCGTCTTCATCCGGCTGTGGCGCAAGCTCCGGGAGTCCTGCTGCTTCTGCTACTCGTTCGCGCAGCTGCGCGACATCTGCGACGTGCTGCAGCTGTACTCCGGCGGGGCGCTGAACCCGGATTTCGTCCGCCAGCTCGCCGCCTTCCAGATGCTGCGCGAGGACTTCCGGCTGGAGCTCGCCGACCCACGCGACGCGCCCGCGCCGAGCGCGATCGACGCCGATCGCACGCCCCTGCTGGCCCTGTGGGTGGGAACGGCGGCGGCCAAGTGGGGCTGGGCGGTCCGGCAACTGATCGAGCGCATCGAGGAGCATGCCGCGCGCCGGCACCATCGCGACCGTCGCGCGCCGGAGTTCATCAAGCTGCTGGTCGCCAACCTCGATCCCCTGTCGGCGCTGGCGGGGTTCGACCCGGATCCGGCCACCCCGCCGACTCGTGGCACGCGCTGCCCACGCACACGCTGCGGTTCGCCGAGGTCCTGGCCAAGATCTACGCCTCCGACTTCACCGTCGGCGAGCTGATCTACCTGTTCACGGCGGAGCCTCATCTCGACGGTGACGACCCGTTCCCGTTGCAGGACGCGAACGACGCGCTCGACATGCCACTCGGATTGCCCGACGAGCAGCGCGAGTTCTCGGTCTGGCCTGCGCCGTGAGCTGCTGGAGGCCGAGGTCGGCGAGGATGAGCGTGAGGACTGCCACTGGCGCGAGATTGAGTCCGTGCTGCAGTCGGAGTTCGGCTTCGCCGCGGCCGACGTGCTGGCGCTCGGCCAGCATTTCTTCCCGGAGCACCTGGCGCGGTCAGGCACCCCGGTCGATGCGGCGGCGCGCCGGTTCACTTCGGCGCTGGCGCCAGGTGACACCACCGCTGCGACGTGGAACACCCCGCCGGACGGGCCGTTCCAGTACGACGCTGTCGCCGGTGCTGTCCGCGCAGCTGCCGCTCGCGGACCGGGCGGTGATCCACAAGCTCACGCATGTGCATCAGCTGGGCCCGAACGAGCGAGCCGCGGTGCAGGACTTGGTGTTCCAGCCGCGCGCGCTGCTCGCCCGGTTCGCGCTGCTGTTCGAGGACTTCGCGACCGCGCAGCGACGCCTGATCGAGGAACGGGAGGAGGTCGAGCGGTTCGCCTTCTTTCGAGCGCAGTTCCTGCTCTGCCGCCGGCGCTGCCACGTGATCGCGGAGCGTCTGACCGACCATGTGGCCGCCGCGACCGGCCAGGCGAAGCCGGACGATGATGCGCCGGCCGCCCTGATCCTGCGTTGCCTCGCCGCTGACGAGAACGCCGCTCTGACCAGCTGGGAGGACGACTCCGGCGTCCCGCCGACGCTCACCTGGACCCCGCCGCCGACCGGCGGCGCGCTGGCGGCGCTGCTCGGCCTGTGCGGCACGGGGCTGACGATGGAGTATCAGGACGATGGAGGCGCGGTCGTGTGGCGGGACGGCTCGGGTCCGCTGTCCGCGTTCGGGGAGACTCGCAATCACCTCAACTGCCCTGTCCCGGCGGTGCTGCCGAGCCTCGCGGCGACGCTGACGGCGCAGCAATTGCAGTTCGCCAGTGTCACGAACGGGTTGCTGATGAAGGACGCCACCGGCGAGTGGCTCGGCGGCGCCCAGGGCTTCACGGTCACGTGGTCGGGTGCGCTGCTCGTCGAGCATGACGGCAGCTACGAGTTCTGGGCGGGCGCACCGACGCCCGACCACGAGCACCCTGACTTCGAGGCGGCCGAGCACCGGCACTGGCGCGTCGTGCTCAACCGCGGGCAGCGCACCTGGGTGAAGCGGGTGTCGACGGAAGCGCGAGCAGTCGCTGCCCGCCGCTTCCTTATGGTTGCTGGCCCAGGAACCTGATGTCGATCCGGCGAGGGTTCCAGAGGCGACTGGGGCGCCCATCCGCCGTCATCGCCGGCGCGACCGTAACCGACTGGACGGTGTCGGTGATCAGCCGTCGCCAAGCCGCTAACCGCTTCGCGGGTTCGCGCAGCCTGTCGATGTCGTCAGGACCGATGACATCGCTCTCGCCCCCATCGCCGAGTCGGGCCCGGACGGTGTGCGCGTCATCGAGCGCCGTGGTCAGCTTCTCCAAGGTCTGTTGGCTCGCGGGCCGGCCCAACAATCCAAGCCCGCCGAGCTGCCGGATCGTGTGATCGAGATCCGCGTTGGCGCGTTCGATCGCCTCGTCCGCCTCGCGGATCTGCCGCCTGCGCGACGCGCGTCGGTGCGCGTCGGCCGTGGCCGAGTACGCCCGGACCGCGTCCAGCACCACCTCCTCGACCCGGTCGGCCTTGACCGCCGCTCGCCGCTGGCACGGGTTCGCGCTCGTGTCGCCGCAGCGGTAGCTGCCGCTGTCGGAGTTGATCACCATCCGCGAGGCGCACGTCCCGCACCGCAGCACTCCCAGGCGGGCCAGCAGCCGGTCTGACTTGGCCTGGCGCCCGCGCGAGACCGCCCGCCGCGCCACCCGCTCAAACAGCCCGCGATCCTTCACGATCGCCTCGTGAGCCTGCGTGTTGTGCAGCTCGCCGAAGTGGATCTCACCCAGGTACATCCGGGAGCGCAACATCCACGCCACACCGGAGAGCGCGCGCTCGATCCCGTTCTCGGCCAGCCACGCCTGGATCTCCACCAGCGAGCGGCCGCGATCGCGGCGCTCGAACGCCCGCACCACGACCCTCGCCGCCGCGGGCTCGACCACCAGCACGCCGTCCTCGCCGCGCACATACCCGACCGGGATCCTCGGATGCGGATAGACACCCCGCGCCACCGCCCGCGCCTGAGCCGCCGTGACCTTCTCCCCCGTGATCTCAGCAAAGTATTGGAACACCGAGCCGAGCATGTTCGTCGACAGGCGCTGCGCCGCCGTACCGTTCGTGAGCTTGCCGTGATCGAGCGCGAAGATCTCCCCGCCCGCCCTCTCCACCCGCTCGATCACCTCCAACTGGACCTTCAGCGAGCGCACCAGCCGATCGAAATACGCCACCACGAGCTGGTCGGCCCGGCCCCCCTCGATCATCTCGATCGCCGCCAACAGCCCCGGGCGCTTGGACAGCGGCAGCCTCCCGCTCACATCGATCTCCGGAATCGGCGCGGCAACAAGCCGCTCACCACGATCCTTCGCCCACCGCCTGGCGGCCTCGATCTGCACCTCGGGCGAGTGAAAGTGCTCGTCCTCCCGATCGCCCTTCTCGCTCACGCGGACGACCACGACATCCCTGGTCTTCGACATACGACCCCTCTCGACGGAACACTAACGCCTTTTACACGCCTAGGACCCGACCGGCGAGAAGGCGCGGGCGGTCAAGGCGCGCTACGTCGGCGTGTGCCGCGGCTGCGGCGCGTACACGCAGCCGCGCAACGGCAAGGGCGACGCGTACGCGTACTGCAA
>CAWEQQ010000045.1:0-41054 GCA_963811155.1 uncultured Solirubrobacterales bacterium | reverse complement strand
TGGGGAGCAAGCGTGGTGGCCCTCGCCCCCGATATGTTGTAGGCCACCACGCCCCAGTCTCGGATTGAAGGATCCCGCAACGAGCGGACAGAGCCCCGAACAGGTCGCCAAGGCGCGTAGAGCACGAGCAGACCTCTGAAGGCGGGGGCAGGATTTTGCCCTGCACCGCCCGGGCGACCGCTGGCTGTCCATCGATCACTTCATGTCCGGGAATGCCCCTTTCTGGGACGAAGCCTGCGAGAGGGCGCTCGTCTGCTGGATGACAAAAGCTCGGCATGCGTGAGTCGGTCAAGCGATCCGCCGCCTGATCCACCGAGATGCGGTGGACCGGACGGAACGCCGCGTCTAAGCAGATCGCTGGAATATCTCGAAACCTGTCAATTTGCAGGCAGCTTCACATAATGAACATTATCGAGCGTTGTAGAACGGAGGCCTACGGGCCATAGAGCGGCTGTTCGCCTCCGCGCGCGCGACCTCCGTAATCGCCTCGGGCCCTAACGGCCTCGCACCCAGTCGATTGCGAGACGCGCCGCTTCGAGGACCATGGGGTGCCGTTAAGGAACGCGGCACCAAGTGACAAGTAGGCCGAGATCCGCCGGTCGCGTCCTGGCCTGCCGGCCACTCAGCTCGACTCGGCGTTGGTCTCGACGGTCTGGGCGGCGTTGAGGGCGATGCGTCGGGTCATGTTGAGCTTGACTTCGCCGTAGGGCAGGACGTGCGCCCAGAACAGGGGCGTCAGGCCGCGAAGGTCCTCGGGGGTGAGGACGCCGGCCCATTCGGGTTCGGCGAGGATGTCTTGGATCATCAGGGTGTTGACGTAGACGAGCGCGGCTTGGAGGATGTGCAGGGAGAGCATCCCGAGTTCCTGCTGGTCGCGGCGGTTGGTCGCGAACTCGCCGCTTTTGCCGTAGAAGATCACGCCGTTGACGCGGTTCCACGCCTCGATCAGGTTCAGGCCCTCTTCGATCTCGCGTTGCAGGTCGCGATCGCGGAGGTACCGCGCGACGAAGATCGTCTTCTGCACGCGGCCGAGCTCGAGCATCGCTTGGTAGACGGGGTGCGACGCGTTGCGGGTGAAGCGCCGCAGGATCGCTTCGGTCGACGCGGTGCCGACCATGATCGCGGTCGCGTACTTGATCATCTGGTCGTAGTTCTGCTCGATCAGTTCCCAGCGGATCGGGCGGGTCATCGCCGGTTTGAGCTGGGGGTAGGCGTCGGGGTCGCCGCGGTCGGGCTGGTAGAGCTTGACCTTGTTGATCTGTTTGATCCTCGGGAGGAGGTCGAAGCCGAGCAGCAGCGAGATCGCGAACCCGATCTCGGTCTGGCCGTGCGAGTCGACGTAGTTGCCCTCGAGCGCCATCGTGGTGCCGTGCCGCACGGCGCCCTCGATCATCGCGGCGACCTCGGAGGCGGCGCAGCTGATCAGCTGGGAGTGGACGGCCATCGATTTCTTCTCGATGTGCCAGTAGATCAGCACGCCACGCCCGCCGTAGCGCGAGTGCCATTCGGTGAACAGGTTCTGGTCATAAGCGCGGAAGTGCGTGGAGTCTGACGCGACGGTGGTCGTGCTCTCGCCCCAGATGTGGCGTTGGCGGGCGGCGAACGTCGCGTTGGCGAGCTGGATCGCGACGGCGCGGGCGCCGTCGATCGTGAAGTGCCTGCGGGCGGTGTAGCGCAGGTCGGCCTCGCTGTGGCCGTGCTCGCCGGCGGCGACGGCGCTGATCCCGGTGTTCGTGCCGTACGCGTAGGCGAGCAGCAGCAGCCGCTCCCACAGCACCGCTCGGGCGAGCGCCTCGCGCGGGCCCGACGGCAGTGAGCTGGCCGAGCATCCCGGTCCGCAGTGCGGCTTCGGTGACCATGTCGATCAGCGGGACCTGGCCCCAGCGGTCGCGGATCGCTTTCTTCAGGCGCCGCAGGTTCCGCGGCTCGGGCTGCGGGCCCAGGGGTGTGAGCTTGATCGCGCCGCTCTTGCGGTTGGTGATCCGCAGCCAGTCCAGGCCGGGGAGCGCGTCGTTCAGCGCGGCGAGCTGGCCGCGCATCTCGTCCCTGAGCGCGGCGGTGAACGCGGCTGGGTCCAGCGGCTTGTGGAGCTTGTCGTAGTGCTCGGCGCGTCGGATCTCAAAATCGGTTGGGAGGTCCTCGTCGGGGTTACGCCATTCGTGCGCGCCGACGACCCAGATCTCTTTGCAGCGCAGCCGCTCGCGGAGCGCCTGGAAGACGCACGCCTCGTAGACGTGGCGGATCACCCGGGTCTGCTTGCGCGAATCGACGCTGGTCAGGAGATCCGCCCAGATCGGATCGACGGCGCCGTTGATGATCACGTCCTCGCCGGCGGGGTAGTACTGGCCGGTGCTGTGGGCGTAGCGGACGATCAGGCCGAGCGCGTCGATGACCGGCTGATGCGCGGTGTTGTTGGAGCGGAACTCGAGCACGCCGAGCAGCCGGATCAGCCCGCGGCGGTAGTGGTTGCTGTAGGACGCCTTGAACACCTTGCGCTTCTGACGCTGATACTCGGTGCCCTTCTGGCGGTACTCCGCGACGAGATCCTGGAGCGTCGCCTCGCCGCCGACGACGGGGAAGATCACCTCGCGGACCGTGTCGTCCGGAGTCCCCAGCGACGCCTCGGCGATCTTGCGCAGCAGCGTCTCCTTGCCGGTCACGCGCTTGAAGTCCTTGACGAGCTCGGTGATGACCTTCTCCTCGGAGCGCGCGTTGATCCGATGCACCGTCGAGATCAGCAGCTGAGCGAGATCGTCCGTGACCTCTCGCTCGCGCAGATAAAGCAGGGCGCAGAGCAGCGCGAGCTTCGTCGCCGACGGATGCTCGCGCAGATGCACCGGCGACTCGACCGCCGCGCGGGCTCGCCACCCCGCGATGATCCTCGCGTCGATACCGTCGAACAGCCCGGCGGGCAGGCCGATCGCGCGGATCGCTTCGAGCTTTGAGATCTCGACCAGCATCGTCTCGAGGCTCACGTTCCCCGGCGCCGCCTTGATCAACCCCAGCACGTTCTCGTCCTCGTCGTCGTCATCGCTGACAGCGATCAGCGCCTCCAGCCGCGCGACGACGACCGGGTCCAGACGGTCGGCGATCAGCGCGAGCAGCGCCTGCTCGGCCTGATGCAGCGCCGAGCGCGCGATCTCGCTCACACGCTCCGGCGTTGGCGGCTCGATCAGCTCCGCCCGGCAGCGCAAGATCAGCTCGTCACGCACGCGCTCCGGGCGGCGCTCACCCGAGGCGACATGCTCAGCCAGCCACCCGGCCAACGCCTCGGCATCCGCGACGCTGCACTCCCGAAAACCGGTGTACGCGCGGATCTCGGTCCGATGGCGCTTCGCTGTACGGCTCGCGAAGTCAAACGACCCCAGCTCCGCCGCGGGCACGCGGACCTGGCGCGCGAGGTGCGCCACCGCGTCGTCGGGGACTTCATGGAGCCCGCGCGGGAACCGTCCACGCCAGAGCAGGAACTTGAGCAGCACGGCAAACCCGAGCCGCGTCGCGCCGGACTTGTTGCGCAGCTGCTCCAGCTCGTCGCCGATCAGCGTGAAATGGTCAACGACGTCATCGAGGCCCAGGTCGCGCGCCATCGTCAACGGCCGAGCGAGTCTTGCGGCATGCTCGTGATCATGCCCGACCCGTTCCGCTGCCGAGCCCCCGCAAGCGATCGAGCAAATGCTGGCCGACCTCGACGAGCTCGGGGTGCCGACCGACCGTCTGTCACACAACAGCGACCTCGCACCATTTGCGTGACGTACAATAGGGAACGGGTTATGTGACGGCTCGGATGACCCGGGGGATCGCTCCGCTGGCTGTCACGTAATCGACCGTATACGTGACAGGAGGGATTGCATGCTGGTCGGCTACATGCGCGTGTCCAAAGCCGACGGATCCCAGACCGTCGAACTGCAACGCGACGCGCTGCTCGCCGCCGGCGTCGACCCCGGCCAGCTCTACGACGACCACGCCTCCGGACGCAACGATGACCGCCCCGGACTCGCCTCATGCCTCAAAGCGCTCCGCGACGGCGACACGCTCGTCGTCTGGAAACTCGACCGGCTCGGTCGGAACCTGCACCATCTGGTCAACACGGTTCACGATCTCACCGCCCGCGGCGTTGGGCTGAAGGTGCTCACCGGGCAAGGCGCCGCGATCGATACCACCACCCCTGCCGGGAAACTCGTGTTCGGGATCTTCGCGGCGCTGGCCGAGTTCGAGCGCGAGCTGATTTCCGAACGCACCCAGGCGGGGCTCGCGTCAGCCCGCGCCCGAGGCCGCAAAGGTGGCCGGCCTTACAAGATGACCCCGGCCAAACTACGCCTTGCGACCGCATCCATGGGACAGTCCGACGCCAAGATCGGCGAGCTCTGCGTGGAGCTGGGCATCACCCGCCAAACGCTCTACCGGCACGTCTCCCCGACAGGCGAGCTCCGACCCGACGGCCTCAAGCTCCTCGCCGACAGCCAGCGCAGACCACGGTGATCTCCGGTCTGGGGCGTCACTGGCACGCCTGGTCGGCCGCTCGCACACGTCGCGGAGCACGCTGGCAGCGCTAGCCCGGAGCACCATCACGGTTAACACAGGACCCGCCGGCGGAGAGCTCAGGTGGACGCGTTTCGCCCCGCGGAGGCGCCCCGACGGCGAGAGCGCCCGCTGTCGAGATTGCTCAAGAGCGGCGGTCTCGGCGTCGCTGCTGCTCCGGCGACGAACCAGGAGCGGGGCTTGCGCCGACGAAACGGCCGGGATCGTCCCAGAGGGAAGAGCCAGATCGAAGTCGCCGCGGGCTACCGCTTTGACCCGATCGTTAGCAAGAACTCTGCAAGCACCCGGTTCCCCGTATTGGCGAGGTTCAGGCGCGCGGTCGTTCGCGCGACATGTCCTGGTTTCGTCTCGGCTCGGGTACCGGACACGCCGCTGACCCTTGGCTCGGCGTGCTCGGGTTGCACCAGAAGCATGCGGCTCGCCGAGTAGGCCGAGCGCCCGGGCAGGAACGGCAGTCGCGCGCGGCCGACCGGACTCCGCGACGCTCAGACCGCGGGATCATGGGGCCGGCAACCACCGACCGGAAGCCGAGACGAGTGTTTCACTTGGACTGTCTTCCGAACACGACCCGGGCGACGGTCCCAAAGGGCACGATCAGGTACACCGCTAGCGCGAAGTAGAGCACGATCGCCACGTTCGGGAGGAAAACGCCGAGGAGGACGGTGACGAGGTAGCCGACCACGACGAATCGGAACTTCGTGCGGGCGTCCTGCAAGTCTGGGTCATCCGCACGTGGTTGGCGCAGATGCTCGCGTTGGGCGTAGGCGGACAACGCGGCCATCAGGAGTCGGATCACCAACAGCGTCAGCCCGTACACGACGGCGGCCACGCGTCGATCGGCGGTGCTCTTGTCCAAGGCGTCGGCCATGAGCCGGGTGGGGAACGGCAGGAACGAGACTGCAAGCAGGAACAGGAGATTCAGTCGGAGGAAGATCTGGTCGACCCGATCCAGAGCATCGGACAGCCCGTTGTGGGCGATCCAGGCAGCGCCGATCGTCAGGAAGCTGACGAGGTAGGCGAGGTAGGACGGCCAGCCGCGCAAGAACTGATGTAGTGGCGAACCCGGCGGCCGGGTCGCGAGATCGAGCACGAGCAACGTGATCGCGATCGCGATTACGCCGTCGCTGAACGCCTCCATCCTGCCCTTGCCCAGACTTGAACGTGTCTTCGGTGTCTCCTCGTCGTCGGCCAAGACTCCCCCTCAGAGGCTAGGCCGGCAACGCACAAGGATTCGGCGTACCGACCTCACGCAATCGCGGGGCCAAATGCCTTGGATACGGCTGGGCCGCACCAAGATGCCCACCGCGCGCGGCCCAGGCCTGCGTATCGGCTGGCGATTCTGTGCCCGATCGCGTGCTCCAGGGCCCGTCCTCCAACGTCAGCTGCACTTGGATTTGCTGGTGTTGACGAAGCTCTTGACCGAGCTCACGACGCTGCTGGCGTCGGCGGCGATCGCGGCGATCTGGGTAGCCGAAGGGCTCGACGGGAGCGCTTTGAGGGCACTCTGGAGCGTGTCGACCGACGACTTCACGCGCACTGGTCTGGGTGGGGAAGTCGCTCTTGGCCGCGTTGACCAGCGACGTCGCGTCACTCTGGATCGTTGTGATCTGCGTCTTCAGACCGCTGATACCGCTACTGGAGGTGACGCTCGGCAGATTCTTGATCGAGTTCTCTAGATTGGTGCGGTCCGAGCAGTACGACGGTTTGCTGCTGCCGCAACCCGCTAGCGCGATCAGCGCGACGGCCGCGACCATCGCCACCGGCAAGCGCATCCAAGCGCGACCCGCCTGTGCTCGCCACCCCTCCCGGCTCGATGTTGTTCGTGTGTCTGGCGAGCACAGTCGGCTCCTTCGTCGTTGGAAACCGTTGGTGGGTCGCTCGAAGCGCGGCTAACTGGGTAGCGCGTTGAGTTCCTTCGCGAGCTCCTTGCCGTCGGCGTCGATCTCACGCTCCTCGCTCTTCTGCGCGCGCGTGAGCGCCTTGTCGAGCTGCTCCTGGACGCGCGACTTGCCGATCACGACCAGCGCGGCTTGGCCCTCGTCGAGCTGCTCGCCGAGCTCCTTGGCGTCACCCCGCGACATGCCACCCGATGACATGCCCGATCCCGCCGCCCGCCGCGGCGCCGACGACCGCCGCACCGAGGACCGCCGGCGGAAAGATGATCCCCACGAGCGCGCCGACAGCGGCGCCCGTCCAAGCGCCGTGCTGGGTGGGCTTCTCGTGCTTGGTCACGTGCACCTTGCCCTCATCGTCCTTGTACACCAGCGCGACGTCATAGCTGCCCACTAGATCAGCGGAATGCAGGTCAAGCAGCGTGTCGTAATCGGCATCGGCGTCCTCACGATCCGCATACACCGCCGCATACACAAACACCGGGTCATCGCTCATCGGCTTGCTCCTTTGTGGGTGCGTTCGATCACGACGGCCACAGCAACTGAGGCCGGGTGCGACCTGCCGCGGTCAGTGTCTCCGGCCTCGCGCCATAGCCACCAAACCAGAAGCCTGTGGTCCGCGGCCAGAACACTATCCAAAAGGGATGATCTGCGCCGGCCACCCGGTCCACCCCCAACGCACTCCTACCATCGAGCGTCGGCTACTGCTTGCCGCCGGCGCAGCGGGCAGCCCGCAAGGATATCGACGGCGCTCCCGCTCGTGAGGGAGGAGGACAAGCGCGGTACGGTCGGCGCCGTCTCCGGACGCGCCCTGGTTAGCTCCAGCCGACACTGAACCGGTGACTCGCCGAGGCACCGCCGCGCGTACAGCCGGGAGCGCGGAGACCTCCTTTGGTACTGCAGCGCGTAGCCGATTGTGTCCCCTGGCGCCCCTGCTCCGCGCGGATAGGGAGAGCGTGCCGGCCGGGGTGCTTGCAGCGATCTTGCTAGCGATCGCGGCGAAGCAGTAGCCCGCGTCGACGTCGCCCCGCTCCCCATCGTGAGAAGTCCCGCACCTCGTGCGACCGTCGGCTCGCTTCCGCATCCACGAAGATCCGGCAGCCTCGTGCGACCGCACCTCGCCGACTGACGCTTCCGGAACGAACTCAGCAGCGACGGCTTCGGCATCATGGCGGCTGGCTCGGCGCGTGCTGCCACCCTGGAGCCTGAAAGGGTTCGCGGTCCGGTGCTAGCTGAAAGGCGGCGCGCCGGCTAGCGCCCGTCTCTCGCGGTTTGGGCTCCGTGCCAGTGTCACGCAGTCGCTCGCGCAGGCGCCGAAACCCCAAATCCGTTCCGTACAGCCCTCGCCGGCATCGGGCGCAAACCACGATGAGAGCGCTGCTCTCAGCTCAGTTCAGATCGTCGCGCCCTCGCCGGCCTGCTGCCCAGCTCGCTTCCGCGAGTCTGAAGAAGCCGTCGATCTCCTCGCCGGCTTGGCGCAGCTGCTCGCCGGCGTTGATCAGCGCAGCGGTTGTCGCGTCACGCTGGGCGGCGGTCTCAGCGGTCGTGAATCCGTGCCGGGCCTGCAACAGCTGCGCCAGCGCGGTCGCGGCGCGCAGCGCCGTGTCGAGCAGCATGTCGCTCTCGCCCGCGCGCGGATCGGGCTCGACTGCCGCCAGGCCGCTGACGATCCCGATCGCCCGCTCGACGAGATGAAACACGGGGTCCGGCATCCCGTTATACGCGGCCGCGTGCAACGCGAGCGCCTCGCTGCCGGCGATCTGCTCGCTCTCGACGCCACGCTCGATCGCGATCCCCTTCGCCGCGAGCGCGTTCGCCTCGGCCGCGCCCTGCAGCGCCTTCGCCAGCTCCAACCGGTTCAGCGCCCGCGGCTTGCGCGGATCCGGGTCGATCCCGATGTTGAACGACTTGCGGAGCAGCGTCTGCAGCTGCGACACGTCCAACACGACCGCCTCACCGTCGGGCACTCCACGATCCATGCCGCCCACCCTACGACCCGGGAACGCTTGCCGCGCGAGGCGCTATCGCTGTTTGCGGCAAACCCGCGCCCCGCCGCGACTCGCCCGAGCGCCGACCCCCGATGACCAAGCTGCAGCCGTCCTGCCCCCTCGGATCCCAACGAGCTGGCTACTTGTCACTTGGTGCCCCGTTCCTGTAGCGAAATAGGACGGTTATTGACTACCCAGATTCCGGAGCGACGCCTATTTCATTCACCGCGGGTGGCGAAGCCCCGCCATGACGACTTAACGGCACCCCCGAGTACGCGCCAGCCGGCCTAGGAACGAGCGTTGAGCCCGGGGTCGTGGCGACCGCCGGGGTGACCAGAGCGCTCCTGGCGGCGGTTCGGCCCGCTTCTCCGTTGCGCCAGACGGTCACGCGGCCGCTACCAAGCGCGGTGGCCGCATTCCGCGAGACGCAGAGTCAAGCGGTCGAGCGCCGTGACCGCGTTAGGAGCATTGCAGCCAGGCGCGGACGGCGGGGGTTCGACTGCCGCTATTGTCCGAGAGCGGTCGCGTCGACGTGCTCGAGCACGCTGCCCGTGGCTTCCGCTTCTTCGTGGAAGCGGCAGCGGCCGCCGCGAGGCCACCAACGGCCGGAGGACGTCAGACAACCGGGCGCCGGTCCGTCCGGACCGGCCGCTACGGTCCGACCGTGGCCAAGCACGTGTACGAGTTCGATGCTCGCCTGGTTGGATGCCCGGGCGTTCGCCGGACGATCGGGGTGCGTAGCGATCAGACGTTCGTGCACCTGCACCGCGCCCTGCAGCTCGCGTTTGGCTGGGACGACGACCACCTGTACACGTTCTGGCTCGGGACGAAGTTCTGGCCCCGCGCCGGCACCGAGTTCTGCAACCCGTTCTCGTTCGAGGATCCGAGTCCACTGGACGCGTTGTTCCCCGTCGAGCGCCCCCGGAAGCGATCCGCGAAGACGCGGCTCGACCGCGCCCGATTGAGGCGGGGCGAGAAGCTCGCCTACCTGTTCGACTTCGGCGACGAGTGGCGCGTTCTGCTGACCGCGAAGACAATCCGCGCCTATGACGGCCGGCGTTACCCGCTCGTGCTGGCGGCGGTCGGCGATGCGCCGCCCCAGTACCCGGGCGAGGCCGACGCCGCCTGATCAACGGGTCGCCCGCCGATCGCGGGCGCGGCCTTCACCGGCGAGTTTGCCCGGGGCTCCCGGGCGTATGGGCACGACGCGAGCTGCGATCCGCGCGCGTGTCGCGGAGCTGGTCCGCGCTTCCGTTGCGGATCAGATCGCGAAGCGAGACGTGGTCGCTCGCCCAGGACGGCGTCAGGGCCACGTCCCCGTGCTCGGGACACCGGACTGACGGCAACCGCGCCGTGACAAACGCCTCGAACGCCATCATGTCCGGCTGGCGCCAGGTGCCCTCGGTGAACTCGACGGCCTCGCAGGCACGCCCGCATTGAGGACATGGGAATCGCGAACCAGCCCGGAAGCCCAAGCGCAGATCGACTCGCCGCCGCGCGAAGTCGAGATCGCTGCTCACCACGCGCCACGGCGGCTCGAGCTGCAACGCCAGCTCGAACAGCTGCTTCATGCTCCGGACAGGGACGCCGTCGGTCAACGACTCACCATGGTATCGGCCCGACATCGGCAAAGCCCAGGCGCGAACGAAGGACGCGCGCGCGCTACCGCGCGCCCCGGCTCGGACGGGCCGCGGCGCGTCGGTGGAGATATTGAACGTGTTCGGATGCGAAATGCGAGGAGCGTGTGCACGAACTCGGGCACCTGCACTTCGCCGTCGCGCCCAGCGGGGCAGGACCCTTCCGCTGCACGCTGCCTCCAGCCTTGGCTTCCGCAATGTCGCCGAAGCGGCAGCCTCAACCACTGCCGCTCTTCGCACGGAGCAGCCGCCGCGCTGGCGTGGCCGCTTCAGGCGTGGAGGAGCGGTCCTCCAGCCGTGTCCGCTCGCCGCCGCTCTGCGCTAACGCAGCCATCTCGGGCACGCGGAGGCCGCTGCCGCACTCGGCGGAAGGCAGCCATCGCGTCCGTCTCATTGCTTGGTAGGTCCGGGGCCGTTGGGGAACAGTTGGGTGACGCGTTGCTCGTTCAGGCGCGAGATGTTCGCGCGTGCGCCGTCGAGTTTGCGCTGCAGCTCGGCGCGTTCTCGCACGAGTTCGTTGCGTTCGAGCAGCAGCGTCTCGTTCTCGTGGCGCAGGGGGTTGCGGTCGTGTTCGATCCAGGTCCCGTCGGGCTCTCTGATCTGAGCTGTCCGGTGAGATCGCTCACGAGCCGGCGCTGGGTCGCGACCTCGCCACGGAGCTCGCGGCTTCGATCCTCAGCGTTGAGTGCCCGCTCTCGCCATGACGCTTCCTGCTGGGCGGTGATCGTGGCGATGCTGCCCTCGGCGCGGGCCTGGCTGCGGGTCTGCGCCGCCGCGATGATCGCCCGGGCCTCGTCGTTCTCGTAGGTGAAGGATCGTGAAACGCCCGCGAGCTGTGAGACCGCCGCGCGGGTCATCGGCGCTCCGGAACGGCCCAGCAGCTTGACAACCTTGCCGACCGCGGCGACCTTGGCGGTGGAATCCCGCTTGCGAGCGTCGATCGCCCGCTCGGGCCGCGGCCGCGTTCGTGCGGCATCGACGCTCACGACGCCACCCGCGATTCGAGATGGCTGTGCTGCTCGAGCTTGGGTATGTCGCTGTCCATGGTCTCGCCGCCGCCGATCCCGACCAGGTCACCGGCTCGCCAACCTTGCGTCCAGATCGGGTCAAAGAAGTCCTGTTTGTTGGGGGCTACGGAGATCGAGGTCCTTGGCTTGATCGAGCAGTCCGAGCGCGAGCAGCGCCTTCTCGAGACCGGCCAGCGCCTGTGAGCTGCGTCGGAACGTGCCGTAGACGTACTCGCGAGCGCTCTGGTCCGGGGCGCCTTCGGCCATCGCGGCCCAGCGTTGCTCCTGGCGCTTCCAGTAGCTGTAGTCGGCGCCGGTGATCACGAAGTGCTCGCACGAGTGGCACTTGCGCTCGAACGGGCAGTCAGATCCGCCGACGACCGGCTTGTAGGTGCAGAGGCCGTGCTCGGTTGGGATCGCCGCGAGGTCGACCATCAGCCTCTCCGCGATGCTGCGCTCGGCGTCTGTCGGGGTCAGCACGACCGTGCCGGGCTTTGTGTTCCCGGGACCGGTGACCCACACTTGCTGCAGGAACGGCTCGACCTGGGAGCCGGCGATCAGCACGTAGGAGTCGCTCATTCGCTCCGAGACGTGGCCGAGGACGCGTTTGACGTGCGTCATGCTCGCGCCGGCGTTCACCAGCCGGGTGGCGAGCGTGTGACGGGCCTGATGGGTTTTGTGGCCGGGCAGATTGATCGCATCCAGCTCGAGCCACGCCCGAAACGACACCGAGAACGTCGACGCCGAGATCGACCGCTCGAACGTCGGGTTCGCGACCCGACTTGGGAACAACGCCAACACGCGTTGCCGCTTAGCGGTCGGCTCGGTCCCGTGCTTGAGCCGGAATCGCTCGATCGTCTTGGCTTGGCGAACGCGAATCAGATCGTAGATGTCGCGCGGGATCTGCACGGCGTAATCGAGCTTGCCGACCTTCGTCATGTCAACCCACATCCATGTGCGGCCGAGGTGCTCTCCGACGCAGTCCAGACGGAGCTTGATGACCTCGCCGATCCGACGACCGCATTGAACCTGGATCGACCAGATGTCCCCCAGACCGCCGTCGTGGCGATCCATTCCGTCCAGCAGCCGGATGTTCGCGGGGTCGCTCCACTCCCGCAGCACGACGTCAGTGAACGGTCGCGGGTTCTTGAATGACACCGCCCCGCCGTAGGGGATCGCGACGACGAACGGCCGGGCCAGTCCGGCGGTGGCTGCCGCGCCGGAGTCCATCGCCCAGCGCATGACTCTCCGCAGGGCGTTCATGATCAACGGGTAGCTCGTCGCCGTCACGGTCGAGGGCGTGCCATCGACCCTGAAGACGCCGCGCAGCCGAGAGCGCCAACCGCGCCAAGAGCGAATTCGTGGCGCGGATGAGCCACGAGCTACGCACGCCGCTGAACTCGATCGTCGGTTTCAGCCAGCTCGTCGAGCTCGACGGGCTCGATCCGCGCCAGAGCGAGCACGTTGGCTACGTGCTCAAGGCCGCCGGCCACCTCCTCGAGCTGATCAACGAATTGCTCGAGCTCGAGCGAATCGAGGCCGGCCAGATGACGATCTCGCCCGAGCCGGTCGCGCTCGCCGACACGGTCCGGGAAGCGCTCGCGCTCGTCGCGCCGCTGGCCCGCGATCGCGACGTCACGCTGCGCAGCAACACCGATGGCCTCGCACACGATGGACTCGTCCACGCCGATCGCCAGCGCCTCAAGCAGGTGCTGCTGAACCTGCTCTCCAACGCGATCAAATACAACCACGCCGGCGGGCGAGTCGACATCTCGTTTCAGGTCACCAACGACGGACGGGTTCGCACAACGATCGCCGACACCGGGATCGGGATCGAGCCAGACCAGCTGGCCAAGGTGTTCGAGCCGTTTGAGCGACTCGGCGCCGAGCGCACCCCAGATCGAAGGCACGGGCCTCGGGCTCGCGCTCTCAAAAGGGCTGATCGAGACGATGGGAGGAATTACTCAGCCGACCCCCGTTGCTTGCCTGGCGTGGGACGATGCGAGTTTCTCTGCTGCTGCGAGCGCTCGCGCTCGCTTTGGGGGGTCGAGGGCGCGTGTGTCGCCGTTGTGGGCTTGGTTCCAGGCGGGCAGTGGGTCGAGCTGCCAGAGGTCTGAGGGGTGCTGGTCGAGCCAGCGTTGCGCGTCGGTTTGGCCGAGCTGGATCAGTGCCTCGGCGAATTCGCCGGCGAAGAACAGGTAGCTGAGGAGCTCGCCGTGCATCGGGTCGGTGCTGGCGTCGAGGATCTTGCCCAGCAGCCACAGATCGCGCCCGCCGGTCTTCCAGGCGCGTTTGTAGTGCTTGCGGTAGATGCGGCGGGCGATCTCGCCGATTGCTGAGGGGTCCTCGGGCGCGATGAAGATGTAGGGCACGGGCTGGATCGGGTCGTGCAGCCCGCCGGGCGGCTCGTGGCGGTTGTGGCGAGAGCGTCCATTGGTGGCGTTGTGCCCGGCGGCGATTAGTGCGTTTGTGTTGGCCAGTGTGCGGATGTCTTGGGCCAGCGGGTCGCCGAGCGCGGCGTGCAGCAGGTGCGCGGCGCCGACGTAGAAGTTGGGCTGGGGCTCGGGCGCTGGCGTGCAGCTCGGGGCCACGGAATTGAGCGCGATCACGATCACGCGCTTGGCTCCCAGCCAGAGCGCCGGCTTGATCGGCGTGTTCAGGCGCGGGCCACCGTCGAAGTACCAGCCGGCCGCCGGCTCGGGGTCGCTCACGCGCACGGCCGGGAACAGCGCCGGGATCGCCGAGGAAGCGAGGAGGTGCTCGGCGGCCAGCTCCCGGGTCGGGGCGTACTCGATCCCGCGCAGCGGGTCCTCGCGGTGTCGCGGGATTCCGCCCTGGTGAAAGACGACCGACCGATTCGCATGGGCGGGGGTCGCGACAACCCCGACCGCCAACTGCTGCGCGCGGATGTTCTCACCCAGCCGATCGAAGTCCACGAGGCCTGCGAGCGTCTTCGCGAGCGGTCGGGGTGCAGGATCGACGGGGCGTGCAGGCTGCTGATCGGCAGGAACTCGCCGACGTAGCGGATGAACCGAGCCGCGCCGCCGGGCGCGATCAGCGGCGCGAGCACGTCCCCGAAGCGCAGCTCGCGCCAGAACCGCAGCCCATCCTCGATCGCCTGATCGGAAGGGCGATGCCAGTTGGCCGCCAGATACCCGGCGATCAGCGCGCCCGCGCTCGTCCCGACGATCACGCTCACCTGATCCTTGAGCTCGGGCAACAGCACCGACAACGCCCCGGCTGCGTACGCGCCACGCGCCCCGCGCCACCCAGCACCAAGCCCGCGTCGCCCCCCGCACCATTCTCCGCGCTCACGGTCTCACCTCCGCCGCCCGCGCATCCTCGAGACCGGGGAGACGACGGCCGTTGACGCTCGTCCTGCGCTGAGCGGTCCGCTCGCTAGCAGGCACGACCTCGCTCCCACTGCGCTGGTAGACATGCAGCGCCTCGCCGAGCGCGCCGCGGTCCGCGGCTTCCCTTGCGAACCGACAGCTCTGAGCGACGGCGAGATGATGCCGTTCCGCCGCGTTCATCTCGCGCTCCCCGGAGCGAGCGTTGACCACAGCGTTCGGGACGCGCAGCCTACACAGCGCAAGCGCGCGGGGAACCCTGGACCAGAGAAAACCACGCAGCGTCGCCGGCAGCCCCGGCAAACGCGCTCCGCTCGAACAAAGCCCGATCGGATGCGGCGGCGCCGAAGGGCGGCCATTCGAACCGTTAGCACCGTTGGACAGCAGCGCCAGCGGGGTGTGGTGTCGCCCTGTGGCGGAGAGAGGAACAGGAGGGCTCCGCTCTGAGCCCGGTCGAGAGGGCGCCCGGACCCCGCTGGCAACGACGGGTCAGAAAAAAGTCCCGGGAGAGGGATCATCCCGATATCAGGCGCGGCATCTTCGATCACCGCCGGCGGCGGGGCGTCACGAGCTTCGGCATACCCGCGCGCGTCGAGTCTCTACGCGAGAAGCGCACGCCGCTGCAAGGCGTCAGTGTTCCCAGCCACGAGTAGACTCGCTCACGGCGCCGCGGACTCGTCACGCGGACTATTTTCGCGTGTCCGGACGCAGGACGGGTGCGAAGCCGCCGCGCCCGCCCTTGTTCGAGCGAACGAGCCGCAGGGACACCATCAGCTGAGAGCGGAGGACCATAGATGAGCACCGAAGGCCCGATCTCCGACGGGGAACTCGCCGCCAGGATCTCGAACACTGTCGTTCGGGCGCTGTCGCGGACGACCGGTCGTGGCCCCACGAGGGCAAAGACCACGCTCGGCGCCAATGGCGTGTTCGTGGTGCTCGAGGACACGCTCACACGCGGCGAGCAGACGCTCGCTAACGCCGGCCACAGCGAGGCGGTGCTCGATCTGCGCCACCGCTGGCAAATGATCATGAAGAACGACGTCAGCCGCGAGATCGAGCAGCTGACGGGACGCAAGGTGATCGGCTTCATGAGCGATAACCACATCGACCCGGACCTCGCGGTCGAAGTGTTCGTGCTGGAACCAGTCCCGAGCGCACCCGCTCACTGACCTTCCAGCCCCACCCTGTTCTCCACACGAACTCTGCGATAGCTTTCAGCGCGTAGAGCGCTGGCCGTGTGCCAAACGTTTGACGCGAGCCTGGGTTGCCACCGACGGCGGTACGTCTCTGACGAGTCGCGCGGCGGGGGTGCACTGGGTGTTGACTACGGGGCTGGTCCGTGCGTCCTAGCGGCGTTACGCCACCGCCCCGGCGCCCGCGTCCCTTATCCGATAGATCGCTGGGGTTCTCGCCGTGTTCGTTTCGGCTCGAACCGCTTGAGAGGGACAGGAAGGCTTCAAGACGATGACAAGCACGACGCAGGACCGGGCGGCGCGCAGGCGGTGTGAGCTCGATCGGGATCGCGACGCGGGGCGAGGATTGGAGGCGATCGCGGCCGGAGGCGGAGCGCCCAGGAGCCCGGCGAGCAGCGCCGGCCGACCGAGCGAGGGATTGGCGATGTCGCTCGGACGGACTGATCCTACGGAGGCGATTCTTGACGGGCGGCGTCCGATGATCGCGGACCGGTTCTGATGTCAGTCGTGGCCGAGCATGCTGGCGGCCCGACGTTGCCGAAGGCTCCGACCGGGATCCGGGGGCTCGACGAGATCACCCAGGGCGGGCTGCCGCGGGGCAGGACGACGCTGGTGGCGGGCGGCGCGGGATCGGGTAAGACGCTGCTGGGATTGCAGTTCCTCGTCGCTGGCGCGCGGGAGTACGCCGAGCCGGGCGTGTTGCTCACCTTTGAGGAGTCGACGGCAAAGGTCAGCGCCAATGTCGCTTCATTGGGGTTCGACCTCGACGGGCTCCAGCGCGACCAACTGCTCGTCGCGGATGCTTTCCGAGTGGATCCCTCTAGGTTCGGTGAGGCGGGGGAGTTCAATTTCGAGCCGCTGTTCATCCTGCTCGACGACTCGATCGAGCGGATCGGGGCCAAGCGCGTCGTGCTGGACTCGATCGAGCTGCTGTTCGGCGCGTTTCGCGACCAGGCTGTCGTGCGGGCAGAGCTGCGTCGGCTGTTCGACTGGCTCGAGCAGCGGTCGGTGACCGCGATCGTGACCGGGGAGCGGGGTGAGCAGCGGGCTCACGCGCCACGGGATCGAGGAGTTCGTGTCCGACTGCGTGATCGTTCTCGACCAGCGTGTGCGCGAGGAGATCTCCACGCGCCGGGTCAGGGTGGTGAAGTACCGCGGGTCGGCGCACGAGAGCAACGAATACCCGTTCGTGATCTCCGCTCGTGGGTTCGTCGTGCTGCCGAGCACGTCGGTCGGTCTCGAGTACGGCGCATCGGAGGAGCGGATCTCGACCGGCGTGCCGCGCCTTGACCACATGCTGTCCGGCGGCCCGTTTCGGGGATCGACCGTCCTTGTCAGCGGGACGACCGGCACCGGCAAGACGACCCTCGGAGCGCAGCTGATCGACGCGGCGTGCGCGCGGGGTGAGCGGGCGCTGTTGGTCGCGGTTCGAGGAGTCACCCGACCAGTTGATCCGCAACATGCGATCGGTCGGGCTCCAGCTGGCGCGCTGGGTCGAGGCGGGCGTGCTGCGCGATCTGGGCGGCCCGCCCGACCGCGTACGGGCTGGAGACCCACCTCCCGACGCTCGTGGGGCTGCTCGACGAGGTCGCGCCGTCGGTCGCCGTGCTCGACGGGATCGCCGGTCTCACGCACGGGGCTCTCCGGTCCCGAGGTGACCTCGCTCGTGGCCCGCCAGATCGACCTGCTCAAGGCTCGGGGGATCACCGCGATCGTGACGACGCTCGCGCACGAGGACGAGGCGAGCACGGTGAACGTGTCCTCGCTGGTGGACACGTGGTTGCTGCTGCGCAACGTCGAAGCCAACGGCGAGCGCAACCGGCTGCTGTTCGTGCTCAAGTCGCGGGGCAGCGCCCACTCAAACCAGGTGCGGGAGTTCGTGCTCACCGACCACGGCGTCGAGCTCGTCGACGTGTACGTCGGCCCGGCAGGGATCGTCACCGGCTCCGCGCGCCTCGTGCAGGAGGCCCGAGCAGCGCGACGCGGCGCAGCAGCAGCATGACGAGCTTATGCGTCGCGAGCTTGAGTTGCGCCGGGGGATCGTCGAGCGCGAGGCTCAGCTCGCCCTGCTGCAGGACGAGCTCGCCGCCGAACGGGCCGAGCTGGAGCGACTCGACGTGCGCGAACAGCGCCACACCGCCGCCGCCGAGGCCGACCAGTCGGCGATGGCCGCACGGCGCTGGGCCGATCCGACGCCGCGCGACCTGCACGACCTCGGATAGGACAAACGATGACCCAACCCGCCAGCGGCGACGCGGGAGCCGAACCCTGGCACCCCGCTGAGATCTGGGAGCTGCGCCTCTACGTCACCGGTCGCTCACCCAACTGCCTGCGCGCGATCGAGAACCTGCGTCGCGCCTGCGAGCAGCACCTGGCAGGGCGATACCAGATCGAAATCGTGGACCTGCTCGAGGACCCACGCCGGGCGGCCGACGACGAGATCCTGGCCGCGCCCACGCTGGTCCGCAAGCTCCCGGAGCCCGTCCGCGCGATCGTCGGCGACCTCTCCGACACCAACCGCCTCCTCATCTTCCTGCAGCTCCGCCCGCGAACGGGCGAGGCGACATGACCGATACGCTGCCGGTCCACGCTCGTCGCCCCTGCGCTCGTCGGGCTTTCCGTCTGGCCACGCGCCGCCCTGGCGCGTCGCCGTCGGGGCGAATCGGGCCACAGTTCGCGCCATGGCGTTCCTCTACGCGATCTGTGGGTTTGTCTTCCTCGCTCGATGTCGCCCGGACGAGCCTCGCTCAACGTCACGCGGTCCGATGGGCGGGCTGTTGTGTTGTCGATGACTTACTCGGGCTTTGCTGCCTCGCGGCTGCTCAGCGACTTGGCAGCGCTGTCGATCGCCTGGCGGAGGAAGTCGTACTGCGCGTGGACCAGTTGCTGGGCCATCTCCAGCCCCGACTCGGTGATCTTTTTCGCGACCTCGGACGTGCCGTGGACTTCTTCTGGCAACGCTTCCTCGACGGTGACCAGGAACCGCCCCACCGCCTCGATCGCGGCCCGCTGACCCGTCTCGAGCGACTTGAGCACCTCGTCGGACAGTTCCGAGGCTCGGTCAACAACGGTTGCAAGACGAGCTGGCGGGATGCCGCGCTGATGGGGGGTCGCTGGGGTCTTCACGACCGGCCTGGGATTCTCCACGACCGGGCTGGGATTGGGATGAGTGGCGGTAGCCATTTGGTGCTCCTTCCCGAACATATGTTCGTATGCCATTGACTCTACGCCGCGAGCAAGCTTCTGGCATCCGCAAATCAGTGCCGACCGGGTCCGTAGCAACCACACCGAGTTGCGGAGCCTCAGCGCGGTATCCAAGTCCGCGCTCAACCTGCATGATCTCGGACTGCGGGCACTTGAGCACCGCCGCGAGCAAGCCGAAGTCCGTCGCCGGTCCCTCGCATCCGTCTCGCTGCCGCTACGACGACGTGACGACGCGCCGCCGACATCCACCGCGCCATCTCCTCGGCGACGGCCAGGACCGCACGGCCCCAAGGCTACGGTTGTAAGACCTGCACGATTCGAACCGCCGCTCGCCGGCGAGCTCTACGAGCACGTCCTCAGCGTCATCCGCGCCGCCTGCCGCGCCATGTCTCGCGCGCCGAGAACCTACGCCGCCTGGGGCGAGGAGGACCGCCGGCAGGCATTGCTGCTGATGCTCAACTCGCACCACGCCTACCAGACCGACGCAGAGACGTTCACCGCTTCGGGTAAGACCGACCTGCTCCTGCGTGGGGAGGATCGCGATCTCTTCCTTGCTCAATGCCTGACGTGGAAGCGGCCAAAGAGCCTGACCGAGAGGCTCGAGCAGCTACTCGGGAGCGCCACGTGGGCCGACGTGCGCCTGGCACTGATCGTCTTCGTGCCTGGACGCGCGTTCTCGCCCGTCGTCCGAGCTGGCCGGCAAGCTCTCGAACAGCACCGACAATTCCAGGCGTGGGTTGGCGGGCAACCGGAGGGTGAGCTGCGCTGTCAGCTTACTTGGCCTGGGGACCGCGACCGACGAGTGACAGTTCACGTCTTCTTTATCGACACCCTGCTTCGAGCCTGGGGCGGGCCGTTAAAGCTCGCTGGGCGACTTGGGCGCCGTTGGGGTTGGCGGGTGAGCCGTGTTCCTGGTGATGGTCGCGAGCGAGTGCGCTCCGGTTGCCCAGGCTGGCGGGCTGGGCGAGGTCGTGTTCGGGCTCAGTCGCGAGCTCGAGCTGCGAGGCAACGGGGCCGAAGTACGACTGCTTGCGCTATGACTGGATCTACGGGCTGACCGTCGCCTATGAGGACCTGGGGGTGCGGTGGCATAGCGGCGCGATTCATTGCACGGTGTTCTTCGGGTTCGTCGCGGGCCGCGAGTGCTTCTTCATCGAGCCCACCCGGCCGACCGCTTCTTCGAGCGCGGTCATCGAGGTCTCCCCGGAGTCACTGAAGCGCACGCCCACGGGTCGACGGTGATCGTCGGTTTCGAGGGCTCCGCTGACGCGGTGGTGAAGGCCGCGTCCGCCCGCGAGGTGCGAGTGATCCGCCCCCAAGGCAGAAGACCTCGAGGACACCTTCCTGCGCGACTACCGGACAGCTGATCCGGCGTGAGCTGGCCAACGGTCAAGATGACGCTCCGGCTAAGGCTGCCGTTCGCAGCCTCGGCCGTGTTCGGGCTGATCGCGGTCCTGCTCGCCGTCGGAGCGCTGTTCCCGACGGCGGGGCACTCGATCGGCAAACTCAGCATCCCTAAAGGGGTCGTGCAAGTTGGGCCGGGCCAGCTACGGCACCATCACCGGCTGGTACCGCAGCGAGATGGGTTCGATCTACGGCCCGCTCCTGATCGCCGCCGTCGCGATCATCGGCGCCTCCGCCAGCACTGCCGGCGAGGAGGAAGACGGATCCTCGGATTGGTGCTCGCCCACCCCGTCGAACGCTCCCGCTTGATCGCCGCCGAAGCCGCTGCGATCGCCGCGATCGTGGTGATCGTCACTGTCGCTTGTTGGGTTGGCCTGATCGCCGGTGTCGCGCTGGCCGGTGGCGGGATCACCGTCGGGCACCTCGCCGCGTACTGCTTGCAACTCGCGTTCTTCAGGTTCGCTACCGGAGCGGTGGCGCTCGCGCTCGGCGCGGGCACCGGCCGCCGATCGCTCGCCAACGGTGTCGCCGCAGGCGTGGCCATCCTCGGCTGGTTGATCAACGGCTTCGCGCCGCCGGTCAGCGCCATCAGCTGGCTCAAATACCTATCGCTCTTCCACTAGGGTCCTTGGCCCTAGAGGCCGTGAAAATCAGGTCAAGTTTTCAGTTTTCAGGCGGCGAGTCCTTGGCGTTTGGCGTAGTCGTCGAGAGCGGTGCGGACGTTGCCGAGTGCTCGGTGTAGGTGCGGGAAGTCGGCGGTCGGATTGGTCGCCGACGCTAGGGCGGGGCTGAGCAGTCGGGCGTGGGTTTGGGTGAGCACGATCGCGGCTCGCAGGCCGTTCTCGGTGGGCAGGTTTCTTCGAAGTGCGAATGGGGAATGTGTAGCGGATGTCTTGCGCGAACTGAAGTCGCCGGCCGAACTTGTCACTCAGCGCCGGCGCTCAGAGGTACGTGATGTGGCCCATCATTCGCGCCACGCCCATGCCGGCGTTCGGTACGTCTTCGGTGCCATGATAGTGGCCGCCCTGCCACGCCGGGTCGCGCATGATCGCGTCCCGGGCGATCGCGTTCCAGGCCATGCCCTGCGGCTGGAGGGCGTGCGTGCTGGCGATCGCCACGACGGCACCGACCTGGTCGGGGAACAGAATCGCCCACTCGAACGCCTGCATCCCCCCAAGCGAGCCACCTGCCACCGCCACGAGCCGCTCGATCGAATCGATCGAATCGATCGAACTATCCAGCGAACGACCAGGCTCAGCGCCTCGGGGACCACGGCGGCAATCGTCGCCTATCCGACAACCTCACCAGAGCGCCCAGACGTCCAGCCTGGTCACACGTCTCCGTGACGCGGTGATCCCGGGGGTCGAGCGAGGGACCGGAACCCAGGTGTACGTTGGTGGAGCCACGGCGTCGCAGGTCGACTTCTCGCACGTCCTCCCGAGCAAGCTGCCGCTGTTCATCGGGGTGGTGATCGGACTGGCGGCGCTGCTGCTGCTGGTCGTCTTCCGCTCGCTCGTGATCCCCGTCCAAGCCGCGGTGTGACCGGCATCAAAGGCGCTGGCGCGACACCCGCTGGGTGCGTTGGCTCGCGGCGGCCCGAGCGCCTGGAGACAAACGTGAGGCCGTCGAAGACGACGGCGGTTCGCCTGACTTCCGATCCGAGGCGAGAGTCCACGGCCGATTCGTGTCGGCGATCTGGGGATTTCTGCTTGCGTACCGGCTCTCGCTAGAAGGCCGCAACTCCTTGCCGGTAGTGTGCTTTGGCTTGTCGTCTACGGCGCTCCAGATTCGGCCCTCGGCAATGGCGAGCGTGACGGGCAACACGCGCGGGTAGTCGTGATCGTCAAGCAGACCGCGCTCCTGTAGTTTCTGGCAGCTCAGGCAGAGCGGGCAATCCGAACGCCCGCTATAGCTGCGTTCGCGCGCTCCACGGAGAAGTCGACCGGATCAAACTCGCAGGCATGCTCGATGCCCAGCCAGTCGAGCGCCTCGGTGTGCCCGTCCTCCTCCGGGGCGGCGAGCAAGCGCCGGAGATCCTCGTAGCCGGGGATTCCGCCAACGTCCTCAGGCGGGCATCGGCCGGCGCCGGCGGTGCAGAGCGGGCCCTCGTGGTCGCCTTGCTCGACTGCCTCCAGCACGATCTCGTGCTCCCAGCTGTCGCCGAAGTCGTACTCGTAACCCAGCCGATCGCCTGGTTGCGCCAGCATTGCTCCGAGCGTTATCTCGCGGTCGTCGCGGATACCCAAGTCCGGATTCGGGAATCCGTAGCGATCCGACCCGTGCTCGAACACGTGGAGGTGAGAGTCCTGCCATCCCATTGCCGCTCCGAGCACTTGATGGAACCGGTCCATACGGATGTCGCCCGGTAGGCGCAGCCGCCGCCAGATCTCCGGATCGGCGGATTCCTGTAGCGTGACCTTGACGCTCAGGACGTCGCTCGCAGGGGTTCCAAGGCCCAGCCACGCGGCGACGCTCCGCGATCCGAGCGGCGTGAGCGCGATCAGGCCATCGGTCACCGTCAGCACGTTGAGGCCCGCGACGGCCTCGAGGATCCTGCGAATGTCGCCCTGGCTGCGTCGGCGCTGGAAGTCGATCTGCAGCTCGGTGGCGTTGGGAAACGCGTAGCGCGACATCGCAGTGCTCCAAGCGACCTCGCATCCGTGCTCCAGCGACAGACTGCCGCCGTGTCCAACGAGGTTGCCAAAGACCGCCTCGACGGTGTGGAGCGCGTCGACGGCGACGACTGAATCCCCAAGCTCGTGACCGAGCCGTGGGACGGCGGCGAGCATGCGGCAGACGAGTTCGACCGGGCGCTCGATCAGCTTGGCGTGCTTGCGAACTGCGACGATCCGTCCGCGCGCAACTCGAACCAGGCCACACGCCTTCGCCCACTCGACCAGCAGTGTCAGGTGGTAGAGGTCGGTGCTGCTCTGGATCGGGAAGCGTTGATCGACAACGTCGCCCGTGTCCAGCAGCTCCACCAACGCGAGCGCGTCCAGGCGCCGGAGCCGACCGGTTTGCGTCAGCGTGCGACCGCTGCCGACCCAGTCCACGAAGGCACGCACCCGGACGACGGTAGGCGCGACGGCAGCGACCGCTGCGAGATCGTCACTCGTCATGCAGCTCGTGCCCCTCGAAGCTTGCAAGCTCATCGACGGGAGCCTGCCAGGGTGGGCGGACGGGATGCGTGCTGGCCCCGCAGCGGCACCCCCGATCGGCCGGGAAGCTTGCCGCTCGCGTTCCGTCCGGCGGTGCTGGCACGATCTCCGAGTGATCAGCGTGCTTGATCGTGCGCCTCGGTCGGGTGCCGACCGCCTCAATGTTCCGCACGCGTTGCGCGCCGATGTCGAACAGATCGTCGCGTTGACGGACGGCTTCTGCGGCGATTATCTCGACGCTGAGTACGCGCGGCTGTGTGCACGACTGGTCGCCAAGCTCTCGCGTAAGCGTCCATCGCCGCTGCTGCGCGGCGATCTGCGAATCTGGGCGGCGGCGACGATCTACACCGTCGGCAGCGTGAACTTCCTGTTCGACCGATCCCAGCCGCTGCACCTCAGCGGCGATGACCTCAGCGACCTGACCGGAGTTCCTAAGAGCACGATGGCGAACAAGGCTAAGCAGATCCGCGACCTGCTCGGCGTGGGTCAGCTGGACCTCGAATTCTGCCGCCGCGACATCATCGAACGCCACCCGTGGGCGTGGTATGTCCAGGTCGACGGCTTGATCGTCGACGCACGCGTGCTGCCGGTGGCGCTGCAGGAGAAGTGTCGGCGCCGAGGGCTGATTCCCGACCTCGGGGTCGGCGCGTGAGCCAGATCGGTCGTAACGCGCCGTGTCCGTGCGAGAGCGGACGCAAGTACAAGCGCTGCTGTGGCGCTGCGCGGACAGAGATCGATCCGCGTGCGCTCTCGGACGGCGACATGGCGGTCGGCAACCGGATCCAGCAAT
The DNA here is from genome assembly GCA_963811155.1 of uncultured Solirubrobacterales bacterium. Taxonomy (GTDB): domain Bacteria; phylum Actinomycetota; class Thermoleophilia; order Solirubrobacterales; family Solirubrobacteraceae; genus Palsa-465. Next base: position 16,892 of record CAWEQQ010000045.1, on the reverse strand, counting down.
GGGCGTACGCGCACCACCGAGACGAGATGGACGCGGCACTCCGCGAGCTGGTCGGCGATCCGCGCGGGATGGTCTTCGGCGACACCGACCTACAGCTTCTGGCGTCGTGGCAGCTCAACGACCGTGAGCTTCCCGGTGGCGGCACGCCGGCGCAGCGCTACATGCGGCTGGCGGGGCTCACCGCTTCCGAGCGTGCGATCGCTCGTCGGATCGCGTCCGCGCACCTGGCGTTGCTGCGGGTGCGGACCACCGAGCCCGGGCGGACGATCGAGATCGAGGACGTAACGCGCGGGTGCGAGCGCACGCGCGTCGTCAGCCACGAGGTCTCATCGTGCGTTCAGACCAATGACATGTTCGTCGGTCATCTGATGCCAGGGCCGTCGGCGGCGTCGCTGTGGGGCCCGATGGCGATGCTGGACCGGGGTACCGGACGTGAGCTGATCGACGTGCTGGAGGAGCGCATCGCGCTGCTCGGACTGGACCCGTACGGCGACGACGTGCTCGGGATCGCGATGGAATCGGCGGCGCTCGAGGTCACGAGGATGCTGATGCCAGCGCTGCGGCACGCATCCCGGCGCTCCTGGCGCCGCCGGCCCCGCGCCGCGTAGCGCTGCTGCGTAAACCTGCTCGGCGACGGCGATCCTGCCTGCGCGTGGAGCGTTGCGCTCGGCGCGGCGTCGCCCCGCAGCGTCGCCGCGCGCAGTTGGCGGCGGCGTGAGCGCGCAGCATCTCGCAGTCGTGCTCAAGCTCGGTCAGCGGGTCGCCGCAGGCTGCCGCGGTCAAAGAGAAAACGGATCACGGCCAGGCGAAGTCCGGCGCTGCGCCCTGCGCGTCGTTGCCGACGTCAGAGCCACGCTGTCGCAGCGCGTCGAAGCGACAGACCCGCGTCAAGGACGTCAGCCAGCTCCCTCAGGGCGCGACGAAGTTGTGGAGCGGGACGACATGCGGCTCCGCCGGCGTGATACGACAGCAGAACTCCGGCGCGGGCGGTGCCGACGGATGCTTTCGTGGTCGCGACGCGTCCGGCCGACCGCATGCTTAGCGACGGGACCATGCGCCGGAGTTCCGGGGTGGCGCGCGAGCGCGGGTTGCGGGTGATCGCCGACGCCAAGCCACAGGACGAGGAGCTGGTCCGCGGGTTCGGCGCCGACACCGTCATCCCGCGCTCAGACGATTTCGCGCGCGCGGTGCGCGACGTCGTCGGCGAGGGCGTCGCGGCTGTGTACGACACCGCGCTGCTCAACGGCGCGGCGTCCGGGGCAATCCGCGACGGCGGCGGACTGGCCGTCGTCCGCGGCTGGGACGGCAGCGAGCCCGAACGCGGCATCAGGATCGTCACGGTCATGGTCGCCAAGGCGCTGCAGCGCACCGACTGGCTGGAGCATCTCCGGGCGCTGGCATCGGACGAACGCCTGGCACTTCGGGTGGCGGGGACCTACGCCCCCGAGCAGGCCGCCGAAGCCCACCGGGCGATGGAGGCAGGCGGCCTGCGCGGCCGCACGCTGATCGTATTCTGAGGTTGTAGGTGCTCCGTAGGCGGGCTAATGCCCGGCGGCCGGCCGCTGGATCGGGTTGCCGATCGGATACTCCGGTCCGCCGCTCGTAGCCGAGGCGACCGCCAGGAACACGTACCCGGCCGCCACGGCGATGATCAGCGCCAGCACCCCGGCGATGTTGTCCGCCGTTGTGGATGGGCTCAGCGTGCCGATCAGCAGCAGCGCGAGCACCGCCTCGAAGGCCACGAACAGGACCGTGAACAGTAGCGGCAGCCTGACGCTCGCCAGTCCGACGAAGGCGAACGCTACGAGCCAGCTGATCTCGAACGACGCGACCGTGTGCTGGACGTTGGCCGGAGCGATCCCGAACCAGCCGTGGATCAACCCGAGGATCAGCACACCGTAGCTCAGGAAGAACACGGCGAGGATCCCGAGGACGACGGTCGGGAGAGAGCGTCCGTCACGCCACGGACTTGACGCCGGTGTCGCCCCGAGCCTGGTCGCCGCGATCGTCGATACCAGCAGGCCGAGCCCGCTGGCGGCGAGCACGATCGCCAGCGGGCTGCCGTTGGAGCTCACGTTCACGTAGCCCACCAGTTGGAGGCCGAGCGCGACCGCCCCGACCGAAACGAGCGGTAGGCCGAGGACGAACGGATCGACGGTTGGATTGCCGAGTTCGCCGGAGGAGCTCGCCCCGACGCTGGCGGCGTCGGCCGAGCGCTGCGCCACGGCGGGAGACGCTGCTGTGCTGGTCACTGAACATCCTTTCCTCCGCCTACTCTGACGGCACCACTGCTCGGTGGCTTGGCAGGCGGTTCGGCGCACCCCAGTTGGGCGCGGGTGTTGTACATAGGCCGAATCCTGCTAAATCGATTGACTCGATAGAGGTAAATGAATTTCAGGGGAGGAGATCTGTCAGACCCGCAGGGCGGCATCAGCCATCTTGCAGACTAAGTCAATTGTAATAGTCAAAAAGGAGGCCGCATCACGCTCCAGGGCGGCAACCCGCCGGCCGCGGCCGGATTTCGTCCTCCAGATCGTCGGCACCGACGGTGCCCTGACGATCACGCCCGCGCAAACCGGGCGGCTCGATCCACATCGCGGACTGGGCGATCAAGCTGGCAACCACCGTCGGTGAAGCACAGCAGCTGCTGGTGCCCGACAGCTACCGCTCCGTCCCGGCCGCGATCCCAAGCGGCCCACCGACCAACGTTGCTGCGGTACAGGCTCGCGCGATGGCGCCGCCACGCCAGCAGCTCCTGAGGACGCCGGCGGTCGCGCCCGCTCGGCCTCGGTCTCCCGCTCGGCAACCCGCAAGCCGGCGCGGACGCGCCAGAGCGCCAACGCGACCGCCGTCCCGGTCCGCACGGCCCCGGGCGCGACCAAGACCGCTGTGCTTGAGGCGCTCGCCGGCGGCAGCGCGATGACCGCCGGTGAGGTCGCGAGTGCGCCGTTTGGTCGCCGCTCAGGGCACCTCGACGGGAAGCCGGGAGGCTTGTCTGATGCTGGGCCTCTGCGCGGGGAAGCCTTCGTGGCGCTCTGCGGCGTTCGCCGGCACACGGGGAGCTGACCAGTGAGACTGGTGCGAGCATGCGAGGCATGACCACCATCACCAAACCAGTCCCCGGTCCGGATCCCCGCCGAGATGGTCGCCCGCCTCGACCGGCTGCGTGGGTTTGTGCCCCGCGAGGCGTACGCTAGCCACCGGCTCGAGAAGGCGATCAGCGCCGAGGAGCGCCGGACCGGGAGGCGAGGAGACGCGCGCTGAGCGTCCACAAGGAAGGCAAGAAGTACCGCGTCTAGTACCGGCTCGCCGGTCGCCAGCACTCCCGGATGCTCAACCGCAAAGGGGACGCCGACCTATTCGACGCCGAAATCCGCCGCCGGCGCCAGCTCGGCCCGGCGCTCGCCCTCGAGCTCGCGCGGGAGGCGATCACGCTCGATCAGTTCGTGCGCTCGGGGTTCCGCGCCCACGCTGCGACGTTGTCCTCGCCGTCGCGCGCCAAGTACGCGTGGGCGCTCGAGCACCACCTCAGCGAACTGGTCGACGAGCAGCTGCGCACGACCGACGTGCCGCGGATCGTGGCGCCGCAGCACCACCTGCTCGAGACCGGTCGCAGCCCGGCGACCGTGGGTGGTGCTGATCTACCTCTAAGCCGGCCTGACCGTTCCCGAGGCGGCGCGCCGGCTCGGGCACTCGCCGGCACTGCACATTGCGACCTACGCGCACGTGATCGACGGGCTGAGGGCCGGCGGTTCGACGGGTTCGAGGAGCTGATCTCGCGAACGCGAGCCGAGCTGGTGTTCCGCCCGAGTTCCGTGGCCGCTGGTGAGGACCACTGACGATCCTCCTGTGGGCGCACATCTTTCCTGCAAATGCCCGAAAAGCCGACGCCCGGACTCGAACCGAGGACCCCTTCATTACGAGAGAAATGCAATCGTTGCGAAGGGTTGCGTGAAGTTGCGATGCACCCTGCAACTCGGCGGAAATTCGTTCGCGAATAGCAACTGGAGGCTGCTTTACGCGACAACCTCCTGTACCCCTCATGTACCCCCGTGCGAGTGCGCGGCAGGCCCGATGCGCGGCGGCCAGTCACCTGGTGGGACCTGCGACTACTCACCTGGGCGCCGATGCGTCGAGAGTCCATGACCTCCGCACGATACGCAGCGTCGGAGCAGACAGCGCGAACGCGCCGCAGCAGCGGGAGTCCGACGCGCCAATAATCGGCGATGAGCTCCGCTCCAGGTGCAGCACCGTGCCACTTCGGTGCTACACTCTGGTGTATGCCGACGACCAAGCCTCGATACACATTGACCGATACGGGCCATCTCGCAGAGCTGCTGGACGCCGCGGAACGACGCTGGCCGGAGATTGCTGATCGCAAGCAGCTGCTGCTCCGCCTCGCGGAAGAGGGCCACCACGCTGTCGCTGGTACTGACGCATTGCTCGATGAGCGCGAGCGCCGCCGGCGAATTGGAGAAGCGCTGGAACGGATCCCCTCGCTCGTCGACAGCGAGCTCCTGCTAGCGGACAGCGCGTGGACTTGACCGCCGTCGGCAACAGGCGGTGGCTGTTGCTCGACAAGTCGGCGCTCGTCCGCGGCCCCGAGCTCGACGACGCGCTCGGGGAACCCTGTCTGTGCGCCGTCACGAGGCTCGAGATCCTCTATAGCGCTCGCTCTGCGACCTCCTACGAGAACCTCGACACCGAGCTTGCTGCATTCCATCAGCTCCGGATGGATGCCGAGACAATCGCGACAGCCCAGACAGCTCAACGAGAGCTCGCGAAGCAATCCCAGCACCGCGTGCCGATCCCGGACCTCCTGATCGCGGCTTGCGCGCAGCAACATCAAGCGGCGGTGCTTCACGTCGACCGGCACTACGAAACGCTTGCTCGCGTGCTCTCATTCACGCCAGTCCGCCTGGAAGCCTGAAACCCGTGCGCCTTGCAGGACGCGTCGCCGTCTGAAAACGTGCTCGTCGTTGGAGCGTGTTAGTGGAGAAGATCGCGACGGTTGTGGGAGCCGTCCGCACGGCAAACTGGGATCCATCCGGGGAGATCGCCAGCGGTGGTGTGAGCGGGTGGCTTGGGATTGACTTGGCGCCAGCACGAGAGCAGACATGAATGGGCGTCCGAAGCAGCGTGCGGATCGGAGATCCCAAGCGCGGTGAACCTGCTCTGCGATCGCATCAATCGCCATCTGGTGCGATGGGCGAGGTGGAAATACAAGCGACTGGAGCGCAGCGACCGACGGGCACGAGCGTGGCTGCGAGGAGTCCACACACGGGCTCCCGCGCTGTTCGTGCACTGGCGGTATTGCGCTCCGTCCGGCTAGCTGAACGGCACGAGCCGTATGAGCCGAGAGGCTCACGTGCGGATCTGTGGGGGCCGGCGGGTGAGATTCCCGCCGGCTACCCGGCGGGCCACTTCAAACCATCGCGCCGGGGCCAGCGCAAGCCATCGTTTTCACACGCGTGCGCTGCTGGCAGATGGGCTCTCACCTAGAGCCACCGCCCGCGCCGCGTAGAAGATCCTCGCGTCTGTCCGTCGCCGCATTGTCCCTCCGCGACCGCGCGCAGCCCTGGCGTAGACGTGACCACGCCAGGATCGATCCCGCTCGGGCCATCGCAAGCGATGACAACCAATACGCGACAGCAAACCAAGAGTTCTGCGTGGGCCGAGCCAGCCGTCGGCCGGTGTTGCGTGACCCGCTGCTGCTGCTGGGCGCTCAAGAAGTGACAAGCGGGCGTCAGTCGCCTGCGGCCCGGAGCGCATCGTTTCCGTTGAACGCATAAGTCAGCGTCGAAATCGAAAGCAGAAGTCGATCTGGTTTAGAAATGACGCGTAGGTTGGGGTGAATTGAAAGCTCCAGCGTGGATGCGCGGCGAGCCAGGCTTTGACTTCGTTGGTGTTGCGGGTCGAGAGGTTGTCAGAAACGGCGATGATCTTCTGCCTTCTGCCCCTCGATGATCGGGAGCTCTGCGTCGAGCTGATCCAAAAAGCGGATCAGGTCCCAACGGTTGCGGGTCTTGGATGGCACCCCGCTCACCTTGCCGTGGTGCACCTGCAGCGCAGCGAACAGGCACTGGGTGCCGTTGCGGTCATATTCGTGCTCGCGGCGGGCTGGCTTGCCCGGCGCGGGCAGGGTGTCAGGTAGAGCAATGCCTCGATCCGGCAAGCACCTACAAATCACCTTCTCTCAGCATTCGTTGCGCACCTTCCAGAGCTTGTAGAGGTTGGCCGTGAGGTCGACCTTCGAACTCCGCCATCGACTCGCCGTCAACACCGGCGCCACCCTTGTTCGTCTTGACCCTCCGATAGGCCTCCCAAACCGCCATCTTGGAGATCTCAAACGGCTTTGGCTTCGGCTCGCTCACCCGACTCCTCCTGTCCCGTGTCAAGGAAATGAGACAGATCGGGTCGATTCGAGTGTGTGGCAGTTGATACGTAGTCGGGAATTTGGCGGGTGGCGGCGAGGTTCCCGTGGCACTTGGGCTCCGAGACGCGGGCCCCTCCCGCGCCCTCCTTGGCATGATGGGGCGCCCGCGCGCGAGCCGTCAAGGTCGGGGGCTGCGCCCCTCCCTTCGGGACCGCTGACGCGGCTTGCTTGACTGCTCGCGCGTCGGGCACGATCCGCTGGCCAAGAGGAGGGCGGGAGGGGTGAGGCGCCGGCCTTGGGCAAGCACCCCCGCCGCACGGCGGGCGTGGGCGGGGCGGCGAGGCTGGACCGTGTCGAGCGGCGCTCAGCACGGCGCCGTGGTCTAGCGGTCGTAGGGAAGCGCCGAGGCGAGCGTCTCGTGGGGCCGCTCGTGGTTGTAGATCCGGGCGTAGTCGAGGACGTGCTCGGCGAGCGCGGGCCCGTCGTCGATCTTCTGCAGGTACAGGTGCTCGTACTTGAGCGATTCATACCAGCGTTCGATCACGCCGTTGGTCTCGGGGAGCGTGGCGGGTGCGGACGTGCTCGAACTCCGGCCGCGAGCGGATGTAGCGCGCGAACTTCCCGGCCTTGTAGCAGGGGCCGTTGTCGGTCACGACCACGACCGGGGTCAGCTCGCCGGTCTGGCGGTCGACGAGGTCCTCGATCAGCGGATGGCCGAGTAGCTCGCCGGTGCGCTCGCGGGCGGCCTCCAGGCAAGCGACCGCTTGCCGCCAGGTCTTGGTCGCGGTGACCGGACAGGTGAGGCAGAACTTGGTCACGTAGTCGACCACGCCGCCCATCTGCCAGATGCCGCCCGCGCGGGTTTCAAACTCGGAGATTTCCGTCTGCCAGACGCGGTTGCGGCGAGTCGGCGGATCGTGGAAGGTGGCCCTGCGGGCCTTGGCCAGCTCGCGGCGCTCGGCCTGGTAGCGGCGCGGTGCAACAGCCCGCGCGCGACATGATCCGGTGCACGGTGCTCTGGCTGACGGGAGTGTCGGAGGAACCGTGTAAGCGTCATCGAAAGGACTGGTCATGTCTTCATCTTTTGCCTCTGATAGTCATAACACTGCGTCCCTATGCGGCTCGGATAACGATCTTGAGCTGGATTATGTGAATTCGATGCCGGACTGGGCGTGTCAAGTGATCTGGATCGCGTGCGCCAGATGGCGCGAGGGACAGAAAGGACGTGCGGTTCATCGCGCTTTTGCATCACGTTACCGTTGAGCGGTTGGAGGCGGCGTACAGGGCGATTCGTCCGGGTGCTGCTGCCGGCGTCGACGGTGTGACGTGGCAGGAATACGGGCAGGAGCTGGAGGGCAACCTCCGGGATCTCCATCTCTCGCGTTCATAGAGGCGCGTATCGGGCGAAGCCGTCTCGTTGGCGTACATACCGAAGCAGGACGGGCGGCTGCGGCCGCTTGGCGTCGCGGCGCTGGAAGACAAGACTGGTTGGTGTGGTCGACGAGCGCGCTATCGCTGAGCGGTATCGGCTGTTGACCGAGCAGGCTGTGTGTTGGATGAGCGGGGGCGGCGGTTGTGGGTGGCGGTGGAGGCGCGTTCGGCGGGACATGGTGGGGTCGCGGGGTGGTGAGGGCGACTGGGATCTCGGAGTCGACGGTGCTGCGGGGGCTGGCCGATCTGGAGTCCGACGAGCGGCCGCGGCCGGGTAACGTGCGGCGGCATTCGGGGCGGGTCCCGATCACCGAGCGCGAGCCGGGGTTGGAGGAGGCCTTGGAGTCGTTGATCGATCCGGTCACGCGTGGGGATCCGCGGTCGCCGTTGCGGTGGACTTCCAAGAGCGCGGCGAAGCTCGCGCAGGCACTGCAGGGGATGGGTCATCGCGTCGTGGATCGCACCGTGCTGCGGTTGCTGAAGGCCAACGGCTACAGCCTGCAGGCCAGCAAACCGCGAGGGCGTCTCGCATGCGGATCGCGACGCGCAGTTTGAGCACATCAACGAGACGGTCAAGGCGGCGGTCGCGACGCGACGGCCGGTGTTCTAGCCTAGGAAACCACAACCAAATACGAGTCAGCGTCGGTTGTGGGCGGCGACTGAGGCTCGGTCGTTTGGGCAGGGCGGGATCGCGGCGGTTGTGCGAGCAACGGGGGTCAGCAAGGACACTGTGCGGCGTGGGATCGCGGAGTTGCGGGAGGGGACGCGGCTTGAGCCGGGGCGGGTTCGTGCTGCGGGTGCGGGGCGTCCGCGGTTGACGGAGTCTGATCCGACGCTGATCGGGGATCTCAAGCGGCTGGTGGATCCGGATACGCGTGGTGATCCGGAGTCGCCGTTGCGGTGGTGCTCGAAGAGCTTGGGAAAGATCGCGGGCGCGTTGGTGGCGGCGGGGCATCACGTGTCTGATCGGTCGGCCGCGAAGCTGTTGCGGGGGTTGGGGTTTCGGTTGCACGCCAACCAGAAGACGCGGGAGGGTAAGCAGCATCCCGATCGTGATGCGCAGTTTCGGCATATCAACGAGACCACCCGGGCGGCGCTTGCTGCCGGCGAGCCGACGATCTCCGTAGACGCCAAGAAGCGGGAGCTGGGTGTGCCACGTACGCAACAGGAGGGTCGATGTAGAAGATCGGTCTTGAGTGATGCGGTAACTGCATCAGAGATGGAGGGGCTGGCCCGGCTTGGGCTGGTGGTCCTCCGTGGTCGCCCTGCAGGGGGTGGCTGCAAACCACCGCAAGGTGCTGCGGTCAAAAGCCGTGGTGTTGAGCGTTGCGGAGAAGGCGCGCCTTTGAGCGCGTCAGGTGTGGGCTAAGAAGGCGAGCGTAAGCGATCCACTGATGACGTGTCGAAAGCTTCTAGATGACAGCAGAACCGGGTTTGCCAGCTTGGCCCGGGATGAGTCTGGCGGGTGCCTGCTGATTGGCCAGGCGCTGTCCGGCATGAAGGTGGCGCGAGCTTGGTCTGGGCTCTGGTGTGGAACGTGGGAACCTGTTGTCCGCGCCCGCGGGCGGCTAGTGGCGCTGTTTGGGCCTGCGGTCGTGCGTGGAAGGGAGAGCCTCAAGCGGCTGATCCGCGAGGGGTTGAGTACTGATGCGGGGAACAGGGGCGGACCGCCTCGTGGTAGTGATGACGCCCGGTAATGCGGGTCGAGCGACGGGGGCGGGTCATCCTGACTCGCTGGTTGGCCAACCGCCTTTGGGTGGGATGAGCCGGTGAGCGAGCCGAAGCCTGACGGCAAGTCGTTTGTGATTTCCAAGCGGCTGGTCTGGGAGGCGTGGCTAAGGGTCAAGGACAACAAGGGGGCTGCGGGCGTCGACGAGGAGTCGATCGAGGAGTTTGAGCGGGACCTGCAAGGGAACCTCTACAAGCTTTGGAATCGGATGTCCTCGGGGAGTTATGTGCCGCCGCCGGTGAGGGCGGTTGAGATACCGAAGAAGGGCGGACGGGGTGTGAGAACGCTCGGGGTGCCCACGGTCGCTGACAGGGTCGCGCAAACGGTCGCCTACCTGTACTTGGAGCCCGAGGTGGAGCCGGTTTTCCATCAGGACTCCTATGGGTATCGGCCGGGACGGTCGGCCCATGATGCGCTGCGGACATGCCGGCAGCGATGCTGGAGTTATGACTGGGCTCTGGATCTGGATCTCAAGTCGTTCTTCGATTCGCTCTCGCACTCGCTCGTCTTGAAGGCGGTCGCTCACCACACGAACTTGCGGTGGATCCTGCTCTATGTGGAGCGGTGGCTGAAAGCCCCGCTGCAACTGGAGGACGGCACCCTGAAGCCCAGGGACCGCGGAAGCCCTCAGGGCTCTGCGATCTCGCCCGTGCTGGCGAACATCTTCCTGCATTACGCGCTCGATCGGTGGCTGTCGCGGGAGTTTTCCGACATCCCGTTTGAGCGCTATGCGGATGATGCGATCCTGCACTGCAAGAGCAAGGCGCAAGCGCAGATCGTGCTCGGCGCGATCGTCGAGCGGCTGGCGCAGGTCGGTCTGGAGCTCAATCTGGACAAGACGCGCATCGTGTACTGCAAGGATTCCAACCGCCCCGGCTCGGATGAGCACGAGCGGTTCACGTTCCTCGGGTACACGTTTCGACCCCGAACGGCCCGGAACCGGAGAGGCGAGTTGTTCGTCAGCTTCGCTCCGGCCGTCGGTGACGACGCGGCGAAGGCGATCGGTCGCAGGATCAAGCGCTGGCGGCTGCACTTGTGGAGCGGACAGACCCTTGCCGACCTCGCAGCAGCGATCAATGAGATCGTGCGGGGTTGGATCGACTTTTACGGCCGCTTCTACCGGTCTGAGTTGATCTCGCTTCTCCGAATAATCGACGAGTACCTCGTTCGATGGGCCATGCGGAAGTACAAGCGGCTGCGCGGACGTCCCACGCGGGCATGGCGCTTCCTGGCGACCGTCGCAAGACGCGAGCCAAAGCTCTTTGCTCACTGGCAGGCGGCCGCGCGGCCGCAGACTGGATGACAGGAGCCCGGTGAGTCGAGAGGCTCACGCCGGGATCTGCGAGCGCCGGGGGGTGAGACTCCCCCCGGCGACTCAACTCGGTGATTTCAAGGCGGTCGGGCGTGAGTACGAGCCGAGCGGGCGGCCGGTCGAGGTCCGCTGCCACGACTTCAAGGACAAGGACCTGGGGCACGCGATCCCCTACGGCGTGCTGGATCTGCAGGCCAACGAGGGAATGGTGTCGGTCGGTGTCACCAACGACACCAGCGCGTTCGCGGTCAACTCGATCCGCGCGTGGTGGCAGCACCTCGGCCGCGAGCGCTACCCCGAGGCGACGTGCCTGACGATCACCGCTGACGGCGGCGGCAGCAACTCCACCCGCACGCGCCTGTGGAAGGTCGAGCTGCAGAAGCTCGCCAGCGAGCTCGGGTTCGCGATCCGCGTCTGCCATTTCCCGCCGGGGACATCGAAGTGGAACAAAATCGAGCACCGTCTGTTCTCGTTCGTGAGCCTCAACTGGCGCGGCAGGCCGCTGGAGAGCCTGCAGGTGATCATCGACCTGATCGGCTCAACGACCACCAGCACCGGGCTGAAGGTCTACGCGCGTCTCGATCCCGGCGAGTACGAGAAAGGGATCAAGGTCACCGATGGCGAGTTGGCGGCGGTGAACATCGTCCGGGACGAGTTCCATCCGGACTGGAATTACACCATTCACCCAAACCAATCAGGCGCACTAATTATTTCGTGAGCGCTAAGCGCCCACTGTCGGAGGCGCGGGTGCCGTTCGAGGTCCCCGAGCGCGACGAGCTCGCTGAGCGCCTCGCGTCGGTGCTCGAGGCGATCTGCCTGATCTTCAACGAGGGCTACGCGGCGACCGCCGGCGATGACTGGATCCGGCCCGAGCTGATCGAGGAGGCGCTCCGGCTGGGCCGCGTCCTCGCCGAGCTGCTCCCGTCGGAGCCGGAGGTATACGGCCTTGTCGCCCTGATGGAGCTGCACGCATCCCGCTCCCGCGCGCGGATCGGCCCGCCGGGGAAGCGGTGCTGCTGCTTGAGAGACCGTTGCGGTGGGGCTGGCTGTTCGTCGGCCGCGGCCTCGCCGCGCTCGATCGCGCGCAGAGTACCGGCGGCGCCCTGGGACGGCATACGCGCCAGGCGGCCATCGCTGCCTGCCACGCGCGTGCCCGGGTCGCCGAAGATGCGGACTGGGAGCGGATCGTCGCTCTCTACGACGGGCTCGCCTAGCTCCTTCCCTCGCCGGTCGTCGAGCTCAACCGAGCGGTCGCGGTCGGAATGGCGTTCGGTCCCTAGCTAGCTGGCTAGGCGGGGCTCGAGCTGGTGGACGCACTCACGTCCGAGCCCGCCTTGCGGGGCTATCACCTGCTGCCGACCGTGCGCGGAGACCTGCTCGCGAAGCTCGGCCGCGACGACGAGGCGCGGGCGGAGTTCGAGCGCGCCGCCTGGCTCACCCACAACGCCCGCGAGCGGGCAGTGCTGCTCGGACGGATGGCGGCCTGCGCTCCCCGGAACGGCGGCTGAACAGAAGCAGGTGTTCGGATGTTGTTCGGCAACAAGATCGCTGTCATCTATGGAGGTGGCGGTTGATCGGCGGGCCCGTGGCCCGGGCCTTTGGCCGCGAGGGGGCGAGGGTGTTCCTCGCGGGCAGCACCCTGGCGACGCTCGAAGCGGTCGCGGAGGCGACCTCGCAGCAGCAGGGGCGGCCGAAACCGCCAAGGTCGCGCACGGAACCAAATCAGTCTCCCCGCTTCAGACGGGGAGATCCGAGCTAAGTCCACACGCCACGAGAGGAGACGCCGTGTCCGCAACCGTTCTCTACATGTGCATGTCTCTCGACGGGTTCATCGCCGGCCCCAATGCGGGACCGGGCAACGGGCTCGGCGACGGCGGGGAACGCCTGCACGAGTGGTCCTTCAACGGCCAGATGCCCGTCTTCGGCCAGGTGTTCGACGAGTTCATGGCAACCGGCGCAATCGTCGCCGGCCGGGGGACCTTCGAGCCGGCCGGGGGCTGGGGCGGCGACCACCACGACGGCGTGCCGATCTGGGTGCTCAGCCGCCGAGAGCCCGGCATCGACGTGAGCCGGTGGCCGCTCGTCACCTACGTGACTGACCTCAGTACTGCCATGACCGAAGCCAAGCGGGCTGCGGGCGACAAGAACGTGCTGGTCCACGGCGCTGCAGCCGCGCAACTCGCGCTCGCTGCCGGCCTCCTCGACGAGCTCGAGATCCATCTCATCCCGGTCCTCCTCGGCCAAGGGCGCCGCCTGTTCGACAACCTCGCGCCCGAGCACATCGAACTACGCCGCACGCGAATCCTCGAGGGCGAGGACGGTGTCACCCACATGCACTACCGCATCCAGCGCTGAGCGCGCGTCCCCGCCTTCCCCTCACAAGCGAATGTCGGCGCCGCTCGGTCTCGCTGAACACGAACGAAAAGCAGCGCGGCCCCGCACCGAGTCATCCGCGAACGCGGAAGCAGTCCGACCTCACCGGTACGAGGCGACCCACGTCGGCGCGGGTCATGCCCTCGGCGCGCAGGGCGCGAACACCCTAGCCTAGCTCCCCCTGACGCATCTCGCTCGGCATTCTGAATCGAGAATGCCCAATGAGAGGCGTTACCTATGTCAACGTAGCGAGGCCCTGCCACCGAGATCGACGATCGCACGCCGGTTGACACTGGGCCGGCCGTGGTTGGTCTCAAGGCAGTCGCGGATGTGGCGGATGTACGCGGTCACGTCGTCCTGGCGGTTGGCGTGCAGTTGCATCAGAGCAACATGCGGTTGGTCCGCTCGCGGTTCTTCAGCCCGTAGGCGCGCGGCTTGATCGAGGCGCGGATCGGGTTGACGAACCCGTCCAGCGGCGAGGTCGTCAGCGGCATGTCGGCGGGCCGCTGCCAGCGCAGCCGTGTTCGGCGAAACTGGTCGGCGACGATGCGCCCAGTGGTGTTCAGCCACTCGCTCACGCGGGGGACGCCGGCGGCGTGGCAGCGCTCTGTGAACGGCTCCCAGAACGAGGGCCGGTGAACGCCGCCTCGACGTCGGGCAGCAGCTCGTCGATCGCGTCCTGGTGTTCGGGCTCTTCGTGCGTATGTTGCCCATCAGTCGCTCAAGCGCGTGGCGCAGGTGCCACTCGCACAGGTACAGCTCGGCGTCGGGGAAGCGGGCGCCAACAGCGTTCGTGAGCCCGTCGTCGTTGTCGCACACGACGCGCGACGGGGCGCCGGGCAGCGAGCCCAGAAACGCCTCCCAGTCGGCCTGTGACTTGGTCGTGAATGCCTGCAATCGCCACAGTTTCGGGCGTCCGTTCTCGTACCCATCGCAGCGAAGACCCGGAACGCGATCAGATGCCGCCCGGTCTCCGGGTTACGCACCCGGAACGGCACGTCGTCCAACAGCAGCGAGCCGCTCTCAGGCCACGCCCGGGGCCGGTAGGCTCGAACACGACCGGGGCGAACACCTCGACCCAGTCCATCGCCGGCGACCCGTCGCATGTCGAGCGCGGCTTCCCATCGGGGCTGGCGCGCAGCCGCTTGGCGCGCTGCGCGCCGCAAGCGCAGCGTCGCGATAGGTCCAGCCGCTGCCCACCATCACAAGCGCCTCGGCGATCCCGCGCGCGACGAACGTACCGCGCGCTGCATGCGGACCTTCATGCAGCCCGATCTCACGCTCGCACAGCTCGCAGTCGTCATGCCAGGACTCCTCGCGCGGCAGCCGCTCGGTGAAGGAGTGGCGGCTGTCGCCGTTGGCCGGGGTGCACCGATACAGCCGCCGACGATGCCCGTCGGGGCCGTAATGACCATCGAAGCGGACCCGCGACCCTGCATGCTCCGGTCGCGGACAGACCGCTTTCGCTTTGCTCCAGCTCTTGCCCTGCGTTGACATCCGGCGCGCCACCATACGCCCCAGGCCGGACGACTAACGCATCTCATTGGGCATTCTCATTTCAGAATGCCGAGCGAGATGCGTGAGGCGGGCCTAGCTTAGACGGATATGCGATGGTGTTTCAGATCGTGAGCGGGCCACTGCCCGGCAAATACTGGTACTGGTCGGGGGAAATCATCCCGAACATGGGGGTCGGCCTGAGTGTCGCGGCCGAGCAGACCGTGGCGACATTCGCGCCGTCCAGAACGGGCGTCAAATCGGCTGGTGGGCGCCGAACCCTGGCCGGCCGCGCGGCGCGGGGTGGAAGGCAACACCGAAGGGCATGGGCACGCCCGCCGGCGCGGACTTCCGGTACCTGCTCGAGCGGCTTGGAGCGAACCCGAGGGATGGCGCTCGGCGTTCGCTTTTCCCAACGGTTGGAACGACGGTGTATGCGGAACCGTGATGCGCAAACTTATGTTGATCCCTCTTGTCGCCTTGTCACCCATCAAGCCTGAAGGAGAGAACCCGCAATGAGTACCCACAAACCCGGAGATCGCTACATAGAGTGGCTGAATGTGGCAGACCATGGCGATCAAATGTTTAAGGCATCGCGCGAGGCATACCAAGCAACCGGGCGAGGCTTCTGGGTGACGAGTGACGAAGAGCAGGTCAAGGCGTTGGGAAAGAGCGAGGCGATGTACTACGCCGCTGCTCGGATGCCAGACGTGCTGCGCCGCTTTGTTGACGACGGACTGGTAGGCGCTAGAACCCGGCAACTGGCAACTTCAAGGCGATGGTCGATACCTACGATCCGACCACGCAGTTTGTAGTTGTCGGTTGTGAGGACGACCAGCTATTCGTTCACATCGTGACGGGACACGAGGCGGGAGAATGAGCTGCTGCTCGTGGCCCAATAATGGGCTCCTCGACGTTCTGAGTGGGTAATGGGGATTCGTCACCGTGTCATGTGCACGCGAGCTGAGGAGCGGGTTGAGCTTTCCAGCGACGAGGTAAATCATCGTCTTGTAGGTGCGCGGTGTGCGGTACCCGCGGGCTCGTCGCTTGGCCGTCTGGATGAGTGAGTTGAGTCCCTCCAGCAGCCCGTTTGACACCTGGGTGTGGTGCCAGCGGATCACCCCCTCCCAGTGCGCCTCAAGCGTCTCGCAGAACTTGTGAAGCGGGTGAATCTCAGTCTGCCTCGACCTCCTCGATCCAGCGGCGCAGGTACTCCTCGGCCTGATCAGGATCGGCGAGTGCGTAGAAGTCGTCGAACTTCAGCGCCCACTCGTAAGCGCGGGCGGTCTGCAGCGGCCGCCTGGAGCAGCTGATCGAGCCAGTCCTGCTGCTTTGCTGACAGGTTCGCCGGCCGCTTGAGCCACAGATAACGCGTGTTCTTGAGCAGCTGCTTGTGGTGCTTTGACTCCGCGCGGCGGACCTCGTCGATCGCCTCTGAGAGCTTCTGCTTGACGTGGAAGCGGTCGAAGGTGATCTCGGCGTTGGGCAGGTGCTCGCGCACCCCCTTCTGGTAGGCCTCCGACATGTCCTGGCAGACCTCGCCGATCGCCTCGTTGTCGCCGCCGTGGTCGCCCAGAAACCCCGCAAATTGCTCGACCGTTTCGTGGTCGCGGCCTTCGGTCACGAACACCACGCGCCGCTCCTGCTCGCGCAGGTCAGCGAACGCCGTCACGTAGCTCTGACCCCGCTGGAAGCTGGTGTCGTCGATCCCGACCGCGGTCATCCCCTCGAGGTCCTGCGCCTCGACCGCCTCATCGACGTAGTGATGCACGACCCGCCAGATCTTCTTATCGGTCTCGCCCAACAGCGCGGCGAGCGGAGCGACCGGCATCTGCTTGACCATCGCCATCACCAGCGCCTCGAAGAGCAGCGTGAAGTCAGAGCGCCCCCGCGCCCACGGCACCTTGCACCTGCCTGGTGCCATGCTCGGGGCAGTCGACCCGCGGCACGCGCGCGTGCAGATACGCCTCGTGCTGAAAAAAGTTCAAATGGCGCCACGTGTGGCTCTCGGTGTCATGCACCGGACAGCCCTCCCGCCCACACTCAGGGCACGCGAACTTCGAGCCCTTGGGAAAGTCGATCCGCAGATCCAGGCGTCGCTGTCCGGCGTCGAACTTCACATCCACCACCTGCCACGGCTCCGCCAGGCCGAGAGAGCGCGCTGAAACAGATCCACG
>CAWEQQ010000044.1:0-37598 GCA_963811155.1 uncultured Solirubrobacterales bacterium | reverse complement strand
CGGGCGTCGAACGCGACGCCACCGGGAGACGCGAAGTTCTGAGTTTGCTCGTAGCCGAGGTAGGTCTCGGGCGACGCCAGGTTCGTCCAATCGGCGTGAGCCTCGAAACCGTCGGCAGCGACCGACACCAGAGCTTCACCGATGTCCTCGACCCCGGTCTCGCGCAACAACCGCTGAATGAGCCGTTCGCACTCTTCGTACCGACCCTCGCCGAATTGGTGGTGCCGGATTCGTGCCTGCGCGTCGGCGATGTACACGGCGGGCCAGTAGTGGTTGCTGAACGCGCGCCAGACCCCATAGTCGCTGTCGATCGCGATCGGATACTCGATCCTCATGTCTTTCACGGCTTGGCGGACGTTGTCGACGTCTTGCTCGAACGGGAACTCGGGCGTATGCACGCCAACGGTGACCAACCCCCGATCGTGGTACTTCTCGGCCCATGCGCGGACGTAAGCGAGCGTGCGGAGCCAGTTGATGCAGGTGTATGTCCAGAAATCAACGAGAACGACCTTCCCCTCGACGTCCGCCGCGGTGAGCGGAGGCGCATTGAGCCACCCGGTCGCCCCGTCGAAGCTCGGGAGGCGACCCTCGGAGGACATCGGAGCCGGCCCTCCATGGCGGAACACGTCGAGCCAGCTCATGTCGGTGAAGTTGTCGCTGCTCCTATCCTGGCTGCTTGCGCAGTGGTCTGAAGCTGGCGCGGATCTCATCTGAGAAGAGTTGCGGCTGTTCCCAGGCGGCGAAGTGGCCGCCTCGGTCGAGCTTGTTGTAATGGATTAGGTTGTGGGGGTAGGCGCGCTCTGCCCAGCTTTGCGGGGCTTCGTAGAGCTCGTCGGGAAAGACGCTGATCGCAAATGGGATCGTGATGTTCTTGGCGTCGAAGAAGTCGGCCTTGTTCTCCCAGTAGAGGCGAGCGGCGGAGATCCCGGTGTTCGTTAGCCAGTAGAGGGTGATGTTGTCGAGGAGGTCGTCTCGGGTGAGGTCGCTCTGGTAGGTCCCCTGAAGGACCTTTTCCACGAGCCCGGGCTGACCGGTGCCGTCGCCATGGTCAAGCGCGAACGCCGCCAGATCGACGGGCGAGTCCGCCAGCCCGTAGAGCGTTTGCGGGCGCGTGGCCATGATCAGTGCGTAGGCGACGTGCTTGGCGTAGAAGTTGCCCAACTGCTCATACGCGCGTAGCTCCTCGCCTGAGAGATCGGATGGCGGCGGGTCGCCGCGCTCAAACCCCTTGACCAGATCGGCTGGAGCGGTCCCGGGCATGTTGGAATGAATCCCGAGCAGCTCCGGCGCAGCCTGTATGCCCATCGTCTGCGTGACCGCCGCGCCCCAATCGCCGCCCTGGGCCACAAACCCGGTGTACCCGAGGCGCTTCATCAGCACCACCCAGGCGCGTGCGACGCGTACCGGATCCCACCCGGTAGCGGTCG
Organism: uncultured Solirubrobacterales bacterium; assembly: GCA_963811155.1. Lineage (GTDB taxonomy): Bacteria > Actinomycetota > Thermoleophilia > Solirubrobacterales > Solirubrobacteraceae > Palsa-465. Next base: position 36,171 of record CAWEQQ010000044.1, on the reverse strand, counting down.
GCTTCGCCGAGAACCCGTGGCCCGGCAGCGAGGGAATCACCAGATCAAACGCATCCGCTGCGCCGTGCGCCGTGCGCCGTGGGGTTTGTCAGCGGCTCGATGATCTTCAACTGCTCAATGATCGAGCCAGGCCACCCGTGCGTGACGATCAGCGGCAGCGCGTCCTCGTGCTGGGAGCGAACGTGAATGAAATGAAAGTCCAGCCCATCGATCTCGGTGATGAAGTTCGGTAGGGCATTCAGTTTCGCCTCGCACTTGCGCCAGTCGTAGTCCGACCCCCAGTAGCGCGCGAGCTCCTGCATCATCGCCAGCGGCACCCCCTGCGAGTCGTCGCTGACCGTCTCACGCTCGGGCCACCTGGTCGCATTTACGCGCCTGCGCAGCTCGGTGATCTCCTCCTCCGAAAAACCGACCTCAAAGGGCCGGATAGCGGTGTTGTCGCTGCCCGTTCGTTCTGCAACTTCTGTAGCGGACATCTGAACCTCCCAAGGTCGCATCGCGCGTCAGAGCCCGTCCGCGACCCCGTGTAGTGCCTGCGCACAATCCTCCTTACAAACAGAACTGTCAAGACCGCCGAATGCGACTCGTGAGAGTGCTCGCTCGGAATGTCCGCAGCAGCGACCGCGACGTGGAGCAAGAGTTCCGCGTCAACAGCACGGGAGGTACCTCGGGGGAATCGGGACCATTCCCTGCCCCTCGCCAATTGCGCCCCTGCGCACGTGCTCGGTGCTTGCAAGATCGCTGCTAACGATCTGGCCGGAGCAGAAGTGCGCGACGGTCGCGGGCTCCCTCCCGGAACGCACAGAAGCATCAAGCGCAGTCCTCCGGCCTGGACCGCGCTGCCGCTTCTCCTGGGCAAGCGACAACAGCCGGGCAAGGCGTCAGGTGCTTGCTGATCACCGCAGGTTGGCGCGGCCGGCAAGCACCTGCGCGCTCGCATCTGCCCAATCCCGCGGCACAGGCCGCTGCCGTCGCATGACCGCTTTCGACGGCCAGCGATCACGCCCAGCGCCCGCGTCGGGTTATCGGTTTGCGCGGAAACGAGTCGCGCAGCAGCGGCGACCCGGCCCCGCTTTCGCGCGATCGCTTACAGAGGCCGGCTCCGGCTGAGCGCGTGATCGCTATCGCGTGAAGTCGATCGTCGGCTCGTTCGAGCCGAGGCGGTCCCAGTCGTCGGAGGAGCGGCTCAAAAAGCACGGTCGTGTTGCTGCGTTTCAGCAAGCATTTTTGGAGAGACGAGGAGCACGCGCTCGCGCTCGCCGCCGAGATGGCCGCCTTCTGCCCACCCGAGGAGCTGCTGCGCTCCGGCGACCTCAAAGCGCTCGCCGGCGGCCTGCTCGGCACCTCACCACCAGAGCCCGTGCAGGGCGAGCCATGGCGCCCAGACCGGTGGGTCATCAGCTTCGAATAACACCACGCCCCGAGCGCCGACGCACACACCGCACCACCGGCGACCCAGCACAGCGCGCGCCCCCCCGACACCAACAGCCGCCGAGCGCAGCTCAAGCGACTACATCACCCGCCCGAAGCTTCTGTGTGGGGGTGCGGGCAGCCCGCATGCAGAGATCAGAAATCGATGGAGAGCGGGAGGAAACCAAAGCCAGTCGGGTAGAACCGCGCAGCCTGGGCGCTCTCGCCTACCCGACCTTGCGCCAGAACCGTGGCAGGACACACGACATCCGGCACGAAGCGAGGCCGGGCACGTCGGCCCGATCGGCTTGCATCAACGCCGTCGATGACGCTGTGTAAATCATCGGATCTCGATTCGATCGGCAATATCCGGCATCTCCTGAACATCGACGCGCTGACGCCCACGGCCCGGAGTGATCAACACCTGCTTGATCAGGGCGCGGACCAGATCGCGCTGCTCCTGGAGCGACAAGCTGTCCCAAGGACCCGTCGTGGCGGCGAAGTCGCTCTGCGCATACGCCGCCTCCAGAGCCACGTAGCGCTCCTGTGCGGCGTCCCTTCCCTCACGCAGCTCCCGCAGCCGTCTGATCGCCGCAGGTTCGACCTCGAGCCCTGAGAAGGCCATGATCGCCCCGTCCAGTGCCGCCTGAGCGCGCTCCAGATCGAGTCGTGCCTGCTCAACGGGGTCGGACTCACCACGCACGCTCTGGCTCCTGCAAGCACGCAATTCTTCGACCTTCTCGATCACCATCCCTTCCACCGTGTCGGCCAAGATCGTCATCCGCCGCGTGCAGTCGTTTCCTTGGCATCGATAGACGTAGTAATTCGCGCTGTTGCTCGTGCCGACGACCATCCGCGAGCCGCAGTTCCCGCACCGCAGGACGCCGATCCGCGCGAGTAGCCGGTCCGACTTCGCGCGCCTCCCGCGCGAGATCTTGGTCCTCTGCACCGCGCCGAACAGCTCGCGGGCAATGATCGCCGTGCACGCCCCCAAGTTCGGCGTGTGCGTGCCGAAGTGGATCTCGCCGAGATAGATGCGATCCCCAAGCAAGTGCTGCGTAGCGGTGTAGCTGAGCTCGATCCCATTCGACAACAGGTGAGCCCGCACCGCGTCAATCGTGGCGCCGTCCTTGCGGATCTCAAACGCCCGCACAATCACCGCCACCATCTCATCGTCGGGAGTCAGCCTGCTGTCGGCGTCCCGGATGTAGCCCGGGATCTCACCCGGCCACGGAACCTTGCCCTTCTCGATCGCGAGCTCGACCGCCAAGAAGGACTTCTCACGGGCGTAGCGCCGCTGGTAGTGGTCGATCGAGCCCTTGAGGTTCGCCATCAGCTCGGCGTCCGCCGTCTCGTGCGTGATCTGACCGCTCGAGACGGCCCACAACTGACCACCGGCGCCTTCAACTCGATCAATCGCCGCACGCTGGACGTCGATGTCCCGAAACAGTCGACCGTGGTCGGCCACCACAATCAAATCAGCCTTGCCAGCCTCGATGCGCTTGATCGCGGCGCTGAATCCCAGTCGCTTAAAGACATCGCCACCGCCGGACACGTTGCCGCTACGAAGCTCGTTCTCGTCGAGGATCTCGATCAGATCCCAACCCTGGCCCTGAGGTCCTGCAAACCTCGTGATCAACCGGCGCTGAACCTCCGGCGATTCTCTTGAGTCCTCATTGCGGTTCTGACGCGAGACACGCAGGATGCCAATCGCTCGTGGGAGCGCCGCAGCGCCCATCGGGTCCCCTCCATTCTGTCGTCCGTGAGTCCATCTCCACGGACTTGAGACTATAGGGCTTTAGGAACGCCCGTCGACACGCGCGCGTAGCCAATCAGGTGCCCGCTGGCGGCCCGCCGGCGCTTGGCGGCGCTGCGATCGGCGCGCGCCGCTGGGTTTTGGTTGGGGGAACCCATGTGGTCGATCGTCTCAGAAGTCTCGGACGCGACCGTTGCGGCCTGCGCCGATCATGAGACTGGGTTCTGAGACGCTCCGACGGACATTGCGCGCCATCCAGAACGTCTCACGCGGGGCGTCGCGCAAGCGGTCGATTTCGAGACTGTTCCGCCGACGGCCCGTGTCGTCGCCAGCTGATGCCACAGGCCCAGCGCCAGCGCTGACGAGCCCAGGCCGAGTCAGCCCCCCTGGTCATCGCCGCCGACGTCTGTGTCGTCGCCTCGTCCTCGGGTTTCGCCGCGGCACGGTCTGCTGCGCGAGCTCGCCTTCGGGAGGCAGGTGCAACCAGATGCGCAACCGGCGAAACGCGAGGATCCCCAAATCCGAGAACAGAGCGGCGAGCCGAGGACGCATCGCCTCCCATAGGGCGGACTCGAGCTGCGCTGCGTAGACCACGGTCAAATACAACGTAACTCCAACGAGTCCATGAACGCCGAAGGCGCCCACGAGGCCGGGCATGACCGCCGTCGTGCCCCAGCCTGGATTTGCGAGATTTCGTGCCATTACTACGATCACGGACGCACGCGAGAAAACGCAAGTTGTTCGCTACCGGCGCGCTGGCCCGGGACTTGACAGGCTCGGAGCTCCTCTGCGACAGGCCCGCGCAGCGTCGCGGCGTCCACGCCCGCAGCTAGTTGCTAGTAGCGTTATCACTGACATATGGCAAGTGATACGGGACAAGCACGGGCTCAACCAGGGGCGAAAAAATCGAGAGGCCGTCCTCCCGGTCACCACCCGCAGACGATCGAGCGCGGCCGACTAGTCCGCGAATACCTCGCGAACGGGACACCGCTCAACTACCTCGCCAGAGCGCAAGCCAGCCACCTCGTCGCGGTGCAAACCAACGACGAGTTCCAGGACATCGCCGAAGGCGTCGTCGCCAGCGAGGCTAAGTCGCTCCGTCGACAGTTGCGGGCCGCAAACGAGGCCGATTGTCTGGTGCCGGCCCGCCGCCGCCCCAGCTCTCCCGCACTCGCACGCGCCCTCAAGCGCTACCACGCCCACTCGGCGGAACACCCGCGCGCGGGCTACGACGGGAAGCGGGATTCGCCCGAGGCGTGGGAGAGCGCGGCGACACTGCTCGACCTCCGGGTCGAGCTGCGGCGCGCGATGGCCGCCTCGGTCGGCGAGACGCTCGACCTAACCGGCATCCAGAGGAACGCGGCGAGACATCGGGCTAAAGCCGAGCAGATGCGCGCCTCCGGGAAACCGTCCTGGACGACCCAGATTGTTCGCAGCCCGCCCCGACGCCCAGGCGCCGGCGCTCCGACGACCTAGGAACTCCAACGGGCCCGCAAATTCCCGAAACTGTCCCGAGCGTAAAGTGAGTCTCGGTAGCTGCCGGATGAGGGCTCCCGACGGGACTTCCCGGACGGTTCGCTTAGCCACCCATCACCGGCACGCGCCTCGCCGTTCCGGCAGTCCCGCAAAGCGGGACGCGTGGTGTGCCGTAAGCCTGGTTCGCTGATGCGTGCCGGTGAACGTCCGACAACCGGCACACAATCCGCCCGATGCCCACGAGGTGACCGGCGCTCCACAGCCTGAGCAGAAACTTCGGCTGGCGCAGCAGATCGAAGTAGCGGCGAGCTTGGCGCGTTTGACGTATCGGCCGTCCCCTGCACGGCGAGCACCGGCGGACCGCCGGTGGAGAGGTCGTAGCCGCCGAGGCCCGGGATGCGCGCGCCGGACAGGATGATCGCGGCGCGCAGTCGATGGTCCGCGAAGTGGCGGTTGTAGGCGACGGCCAGCGCGGTCGAACCTCCGTCCGACTGGCCGGCGACCGCGACCTCGCGGGCGTTGATGAGCCCGCTGAGCACTCCGGTTGCGCGAGCGCTGGCGCGCAGCAGTTGCGTAATGACGAAGCTCATGTCCGTCGGCTGGTTGACGAGATCGGCTTCGTTTGCGCCTCCTGGGGCGCCGCTGTTGCTGAGCGGGAACACCGGCGCCGCGACGACATAGCCGGCCCGGACCCAGGCTCGCAGCAGGATCGCGTACGTCGCGGGTGTGACGTTGAAGCCATGCCCGAACACAACCAGCGGGAATCGCCGGCGGCCGAGGGCGGCCGACACCTTGGGAACATCGGGGTGCGAGGCTGTGCCACCCAACGGGTAGAGCACCTCGGTAACGATCGGTCGGGGCTGCCGGCGGCGGCCTGGGAGTAGGACCGACCGGCTGCGGTCGACGAAGTGGATCGTCAACTCGCCCACGGCAAACGTCGTCGCTCGTCGCGCCCACGTCGCAGAATCCCCACGCCCCACGGGCATCGCGAGCGCGACGGCCACAAGCCTGAGCGCGAGCGCCCGGCCGCCCGGCGCACCGAACCGCCTCAGCGAGCGCACGCGCCCGCCCCGAGCTTGAGCGAGCGAAGAAACAAGCCCGGCCTGTAGTGGCCCAGCGTGCCCAACAGCCGCGTGGCGAGGTTCAGCGCCTCGAACACGTACGCCATCGCCTTCTCGACCGCTCCGCCTTCCGAGAACGTCGTGTCTGCAAGCCGAACCGCCGCTGACTCCCAGCTGCTCGGGCGACGGGCCGTTGAGACCGCATCATTTGAGTCGTCACCTGGGGCGAGCACGTCACAGACGAGTAATACAACGCCGCGGTCCGATCGTGGCTGATGCTCGTCACGCCGATGCTCCCTTGTGGTTCCTGTGCCGGCCACGGCAGACGCGGTGCGCTCGCTCCGGATGACGCGTTCTCGACCGAGGTGGCGTTCTGAGAGCCACCACTGTCTCAGGGCCACATGCGTGCGCCCGCAGCTTCGGCGCACGGACAACTCCCTTCGCGCTCCGGCCCGGCCCGGATGGCGCCACTCCTGCGCCGACCAAGCGCGACTCCGCGACGACACGGTGCTAGCTGCCGACGAGCAAGCGGACGCTCTCGGCCACGGTCGGGCTCAGTTCCGCCTTCACCGTCGAGCAGGAGTCGGCTGGTGCGGCGATGGTGTAATCGCAAAGGACGAGGAGGAGAAGCCCCGTGTCGGTCGCCGCGCTCGGCCTCCGACGCTGCTGCAACTCGTCCATTGCAGTCACGAGATGGGCGGCCACTCGAGCTTCCGCTCCTCGAGGGGAACCGGGTGCCCCGCCTGATTCTCAGCGCGCTGCGAGGTGAGCGTGGATGAGCTGGACCGCCATCGCTCCTTCGCCGACGGCTGTGGCACAGCGCTTCGTCGAGCCGGACCGGACGTCACCGGCCGCGAGAATCCCCGGAACGTTGGTGTCGAGAAGATTGTCGGCGCCTGCGTCACCGCCGGTGAGAATGAAGCCGTTGGCGTCGCGAGCGACCGCGTCGTCGAGCCAATCGGTGCAAGGCGACGCGCCCAGGAAGAGGAACAGGTACGAGAAGAGAAGACGCTCGCCGCTCTTGAGCGAGACTGCCTCGAGCTGCCCGCCGGTGCCGTGCAGCATGGCGATCTCGCTCTCGTCGCGCACCGCGACGCCGTACCGGTCGAGCTCGCGCACGAGATAGTCGGACATGGTTTCGCGAAGGTCTGCTCGGCGGTGGAGCAGCGTCACGAGAGCGCCGCCGCGAGTCAGCCAGACGGCGGCCTGGCCGGCCGAGTTCCCTCCGCCGACGACTGCCACCCGCTCGGCGCCGCAGAGTCGCGCCTCGGGCGGTCCAGCGGCGTAGAAGACGCTCACGCCTTCGTATTCGTCGAGGCTCGCCACAGGTAGCCGCCGGTACTGCGCACCCGTCGCGAGCACAACAGCGCGTGCCGCGACCTCGCGATCCTCTTCCAACCGGACGATGTGGCGTCCGTTCCCGGGTTCGAGAGACATCGCGCGGTACGGCGTCGCGAGGCGCGCGTTGAACTTCCGCGCCTGGGTGACAGCGCGGCTCGTCAACTCCGAACCGGTTATCCCAGCCGGGAACCCCAGGTAGTTCTCAATTCTCCGGGACGCGCCCGCTTGGCCGCCGAGCGCGGTGCTGTCGATCACCAAAGTGTCGAGTCCCTCGGAGGCGCCGTAGACCGCGGCGCCCAAGCCTGCCGGGCCGGCACCGACCACGACCAGATCGACCTCCTCCCGGGACGCGAGCTCGCGGCCGATCCCCAGCGCGCGAGAGACCTGGCCGGTCGACGGGCCACGCAGCTCGCTCCCACCAGGCAGCTTGACCAGCGGAACGCTCGCCGGATCGAATCCGGCGACGAGCTCAGCCGCCGAGGGATCGTCCGCGCGCTCGGAGTCGCGCCACGTGAACGGCAGGCGATTACTGCGGGCGAACGCGAGCATCCCCATCGTGGCCTGGGACGAGCGCGGGCCCACGATCTCAAGGCCGATCCCCTGGACCCGCTGCAGGGCTTCGCGCCTGGCGATGAAGGTCGAGAGCACGAGATCGCTAAGCGGCTCGTCCTCATAGAGCAGCGAACGCATCGTGTCGCGGTCGACGGCGGTGTATCGCAACCGCTGGGTGACGACCGCAGTGACGAAAACCGTCTGCCCGGAAAGCAGGTTCAGCTCCCCGAGGAAGCCCGATCGCCCGTGCCTGAGTATCTCGTCGCCGACGGCATCGAGGATCGCGACCTCGCCCTCGAGGATCGCGATGAACGGATAGCGCTGATCGCCGACGCGATAGAGCACATCCCCGACGTTCGCCGTGCGCTCTTCGCCGTGCTCGGCAAGCGTCGCGAGCTGCGACGCGGACAACAAAGGACTCGCTGGCAATGGAGCTGAGCGCTCGGACTCTGTCATGCCATCAGCGTAGCCGGCCCAACATACGCAGCTACGCCAACCCCTCTCCGGATCGGCCGAGCGCGACGGCCAGCTGGGTGGAGAACACCTTGCGCAGGTGCTAGGCGACGGTGCGCTGACTGAGCAACAGCTTCGCGGCGATCCCGCGATTGGAGCCGGCCATTGCGGGCGAGTCGCGCGATCTAAGCCTCTTGCGGCGTGAGTTGCCCGCGCGTCTCGCGACCCGCCCGTCATGACCCACCTGCTCGTCGCTCGTCGCCACCACCAGGCGCCGCGCCTGCTTCCGCGGTGTGAGCGCTAGTCAGCCGGGTCCCTGATCACGTGCCCGCTTCGGACGAGTTGCGGCAGCGCCCGAGCTCGCGGCGACAAGGCGACCGCTTCGCGAGGCTAAGCGCTCACGAAATAATTAGTGAGGCCAACGAGGGAATGGTGTCGGTCGGTGTCACCAACGACACCAGCGCGCTTGCTTGAGATCGACGGCTCGGCAAGCGGCTACGACCGCCGTCGGGCTTGAGCTGGGCAGCCACGACGGGCTCAACGGGGCGATTGGTTTCGAGGACCAGCGATCACGCCGCGCCGGCCGCGCGCGTGATTGCTTCGCGCGGGAAGAGATCGCGTGGCTCCGATGACCGCGACGATTGCTTGGCCGAAGAGCGATCGCGTCGCTTGCGCGGAGCTGAGCCTTCTTGACGTTGCCGTCCGCTTAGAAGGACGCGTCAGTCTAGTCTGGCCGGCTCAGGGGCGCAGGAGGAGCCGCCATGGGCGGTGGGCTTATGCTTCTCGACCTCGAGCGGACCTTCGCAATCAACGGCAAATGAGCGCGTAGCGCCGATGGCCGGGGCTTCTGCACTCGCGCTCGCCCGCCCAGCGGCCTCCTGTTGCGGTCGAGGCGAAAGGGCGGCCTCGAGCCCGGAACCTTGACACTTCGTTTCCTGCGGACCGGCCTGCGGATCGGCGCTGCCCACGGCCGGAACTCGCCGCGATGGACGGTGGCGAGCTGCCAGTAGCGTTACCGCGAGGTACGGAGCACGTTGGCAGTCGGAATCACAGGAGCCCGGCGCTGGTGGACGGTGCGGATGACTGCAGCAGCTAGCGGTTGGGCTCGTGCGTGGGGCGCAGCGCGAGCAGCTTGTCGGTTCGCTCGTTTAGGTCCTTGATGTGCAAGCCGAACTGCTCGGCGTCGATCACATTGTGCTGGGCTGCTCGCCGAGACTCAAATGCCGCGATCCAGACACCGATCATGCTTCCGGCGCCGGCCAGGGCGCCGAGTACGATCGGCCATGTGGGCGTCTGGTTATCGACGATGATGTGGGTGACCGCGAGCATGACCTACGTCCAATACGAGCTACGTCACAAATCAGACTGAACCGGAGTGGATCGCTTACGTGCGGGGGACACCGAACTGGCGCCGGTGGCTACCGAGCCGCAGCACCTCGATCGCCTCGACGCGGTTTGTGAGTCGTGCGTCGTGAGACGGGCTGCAGACGTATGCCCGCATCCGCGCAATCGAAGAGATGCGCGCAGTACCACGCAATGCTCGCGCGAAGCGCCAGAGCTTCGTTCCCGCGATGACCATCCTCTTCGACCAGTCCAGTTTGCTGCGCATTCGCGCCAGCTGCGCGGCGATGATCGGAAGTTACTCAGATGCAGTCATCGGGTGGCGCAGGCGGTATCTCGGATCACTCCGACGCGAGCCGATAGCAGCCCAGGAAGAGGCAGAGCATGGCGATCTGAAGTCGTTCGTGCGCCACGTGCGGTGTGGCGTACAGTGCCCGGACATGGGTCGCTGCGACGACGTCCCGCTGACCAACCTTGACCAGCCGCTATTCGACGACGCGCGGGCGACGAAGCGAGAACTTGTCGACTACTTCGAAGCTGTGAGCGAGCAGCTGCTCGGCGAGCTGCGCGATCGGCCGCTGTCGGTGGTGCGGGCGCTGCGTGGACAGAAGCCGTTCATGCAAAAGAACGTCCCGAAGTACGCGCCGGCGTGGGTCAAGACGGTGACGATTTGGGCGGAGCGCTCCAAGCGCGACGTTGCCTACGCGCTCTGCAATGATTGGCGGACGCTGCTGTGGTTCGCGAACCAGCGCGCAATCGAGTATCACCCGACGCTCGCGCGCGCCACAACAGACGGCTTTGCGCAGACACACCTGGTGCTCGATCTCGACCCGCCGGCGGAGGCCGGGTTCGACGCCGTCGCGCGCGTCGCAGAGCTCGTGCGCCGGGCGCTCGCCGACGCCGGGCTCGCGGGCGCCGTCAAGACCAGCGGGGCGAAGGGCTTGCACGTGTTCGTCCCTCTAGCGCAGCCCGCGAGTGGCGAGGAGATCGCCGCGGCAACGCGGGCGCTCGCCGCCCGCGCCGAGCGTATCGACCCGCAGCTGGCGACGACCGCCTACGTGCGCGAGGAGCGGGGCGGCAAGGTGTTCGTCGACGCCACCCGCGCGGGCGGTGCGACGGTGGTCGCCGCCTACAGCCCGCGCATCCGGCCCGACACGCCGGTGTCATTTCCGGTGTCGTGGGATGAGCTCGACCGCGTGACGCCGACGGACTTCACCATCCACACGGTGCCGTCCCTAATCCGCGGCGGCAACCCGTGGGCCGACCGCCTTCCCGAGCCCCAGTCGCTGCCCGCCGATCTGATCGAGGAGGGCCGCGCGATCCCAGTCGCCCGCGTCCAGGCGATGCACGAGGGCAAGCGCCGCGCCCGCGCGGCGCAAGCGGGCTCTTAGCTGAGCGACAGTCGGCCCATTACCGCTTGCTTGCTGATCTTTCGCAACACGGCGAACATGAAACTCTCGCGGGCCTCAACGCCGAGCGTGATGAGCGGTGCTTGCATGCCGACCGAGGACCAGCAGACACCCTGAGCGGCGCCCTCGCTGCCGGTCTTGCGCAAGAGGCAACTGCGCTCCGGGCCTGCGACTGGGGCGCCATGTTGCTATTCGCTGAGCGTTCGAACGCAAGGTTCCCTCAACGGACAGCATCGGCTCAACCCGCTCCCAAATCTGCACTCATTCCTGCTTTGCCTCCGTTGGGAAACACTTCGAGTATGCCGGCGGCGCCTTGCAACGCGGAAACCGGTACGGCCCACGATCGCCAGGCGTCCGCCGGGCGCGCGATGCTGCCCACGTCTGTCTTCGGCGATGCGCAAACATTGCGCGCCGAGTCGAAGGTCGCTTCCGCCGGCGATCGTCTTCGCGTCGTGCCGCCGAGATCGGCCCCGGACCAAGAGATGCAAACCGCCGCCAGCGGTTCCCTGACTTGCGCTCTTGATCCGTCGCCGCGCTCCTGGTTTCAACAGGGCAAGCATGAGCTGGGCTCAGCCACCGCCGGACTTTTGCTTTGCCGCCCTGGGCTTCTGCTTCCGAAGCGCGGCCTGACGCTCGCTTCCAACGGAGGCTGTCGCACAAACCAGCGGCCTTGTACGAAATCCACAAATGCGCGATTAGGCTCTTTCAAGAGACGTCGCGTGCGGCCATGTAACGGCCATTGAGCGCTCGATTCGACCGATTTGATTCGGCGCCGCGGAGCGCGTTTGTGTGAATCACACAAGATTCGACACGGCCAGGGTTTGTGCGACAGCCTCAACGGGATCCAGAAGCGGTGGGCGGCTCGTTGATGCTCCACCTGTGCATGGGCACGGGTGATTCGGCTGGGGCCAGCGATGTGGGCGAATGCGAGCTCGGAGTCGCACAACAGGATGCGTAGGCTAGGCTGCGATCGAGGCAGGGTCGCCGCGAGGCATTCGCGAGCATGCGCGTCGCCGGTTTGCATAGGCACGACCGTGCCTGAGGAGCGGACGCCGCCAGCCCCGCATTCGGCGAGAAGCGCGTTCCGATGTGGGGCTGCGGACGACGCTTTCACGATCGGCCGACCGACTCCGGCGCCATCCCGTTCGCCGCCGGCGTACATGAGGGCGACCGGTCCCCGCTTGTCCTATCGCCGAGCAGCAGTCGTCACGGGCGTCGTGGCCGGACCAGTGCTTGCCGCTAGCTGAAGCTCGATTCCGCGTGCGCCCTGCAAGCGGCGACGACCACCATTCGCGTCGCTCCCGCCGGCCCCGCCGGGATTGCTTTGAGTCTCCCGCCTGCGCGAGTCGCACGATCGCAAGGGCGACCTTCCGCACGTCCGCCTTCCTACGGCGAGCCTCGAGAGCTAGGGTTCGCCCGCCGCACCGACACGCTGTCCAGCCGAGGAGATCGCATGTCCCGTTTTGCGAAGGTCAACCTGCTCGAGGTCGAGGACTCCGTCGCCGGGCGGGTGGAGGGGCTCGAGGGCCGCTTCGGCCGTAAGCACCTTGACTCCCGTGACCTCGGGGTCAGTCTCTTTCGGTACGCCCCGAACCTGCGTAGCCCGATGGCTCACAGCCACAAGGAGCAGGAGGAGGCCTACGTCGTCGTCGCCGGCTCCGGCCGGATCCTGCTTGACGACGAGACCCAGGAGCTTCGGACCTGGGATGTCATCCGCGTCGCGCCCGAGGTCGTCCGAGCATTCGAGGCCGGCCCGGACGGGCTCGACATCATCGCCGTCGGCGGTCCCAAGCCCGAGGAGGGCGATGGCGTCCGCGCCACCGCGACCTGGCCCGGCACGGAATAGTCACGCCGACTGTTGAGCTGTCGACCTCGACAGTCGAGCAGGCGGTCCAGCGTTCGACGATCCCTGCGGGAATCGAGCGATCGCTTCTCCTACCGGATCAGTGCGAGCGCCACGAGTGCATCGGCGACGATCTGCGAGGACCCACGCTGACTACTGGTGCCGCGGCTAAGTCACCGGCCTTGGGTGCGTGCGTACCAGACGAGGCTACGCCGAAGCCAGAGGTCGAGGGCTAGGAACGGAAGGAACACAAGTCCCACCAGTAGCCCTTCACACAGAGGAACACGGTGACAAGGAGGATCCACGGCGCGAGAAGGGCGCGCACGACGATCATCTGTTTGTAGTACTTACGCGCCCAGTCGCCACCCCGGCCGACGCCTTGGTCGTCTGCCGTCATTTCAGAAACCATCCTACGTCGCAGCGCTAACCGGCTCGAACGGCCCGGATCGAGCGGGCGCCTAGACCTAGACGTCAGAATCCGCGCCATCCTCAGTCAGCAAATCAGCCAGCCGAGCGAGCGCTTTCGTCGAGGCCGGCTCTTAGATCCCGGTGTTCAATGTAGGTGGCCCACGCGGGCGACGGCTCGATCGGGGCTCCGCCAGCGCGGTCAGCCACGTGACGCCCGGTTGGCCGGGACACACCCATGTACGGAGGCCACCGCCGGGCGTTTCCCGGACTTTCGCTCTTAGGAACGGCCGCTTGCACTGGCCCCAGTGCGGAACGTGGGGCTCTGGCGGCCTGCTCGGCATGGTGCGGGCGATACCGCTCGTCCTTGTCATGTCACGGTTGCGACGGATCTCCCGACTGATCGTCGATGCTGCCCGGCCGAGCGTGCGTCCGATCGCACGGACACCATCGCTGACCGCGAGCAGATCAGCGATCATGACCCGCTCGTCCTCGGATAGATACCGCGGATTCCGCGGCCTGCGTTCCTCGATTTTCACCGGCGGATAGTGCACGCGCTCCCCGGCGGAATTCAGGATCGATCGGCCGTACCGCCATCGGTTCCCCGTCTTGCGGTTGATCCCGACGACCCGGCACGGCTGCGTGTTGTTGATCCCCTGCTCGATCAGCTGCACGTACCGCTGCTGCTTCTCTGCCAGCACCCCGCCCTTCGGTGACCGTCGCCTGCTCCTCATCGCAACCTCCAAACCGCGTGGTGTTGCGACGTTCGCTCGAATCGGCCCTTCGTTCTCAACGCGGCATCGGATCGCTAATTGACTTGTCTGCGATGCGCTGATCTTCGCGATCTGATCGTCCGGGATCAGGGCCGTCTCAGGTTCGAAGCGCCAAGAAGTCGCGGCGAGTGACGCAACGAGAACAGCCGCCCCCGGAAGGACGGCTGTGCCCGATGCCTACATCGAAGTACCCACGTCTGTGGTGATCCCTATGTTCGCCACTTCCACGCGACATCCTGCAAGCTGCAGTTGATTCAGGATCGGCCCGGTGAAGGTGTCAACGATCAAACGGATGTCCCAGCTCGTTTGCAGGGACTTTGCGTGTCCGAACCCCGTGCGTCTCGCCAAAGGTTCTGGTCACGGGTTATGAGACGATTCAGACGGTCGTGGTCTGGCGACACCCGCGTGTCTCAGGCCAGAGTTCGAAGCGCCCCCGGTTTCGAGATCACCGATGCCGGGTGGCGGCGTACTGCGGCTCACAAGGCTGGATCGACGAGCGATTGCCACTGACGATCATGTTCGGGCGGGACCGTGTTTGCTGTCGAGCGTGTCCTCGCCTGTGGATCTGAAGACAGCGGCTGGGTCGCGGAAGGTTGCGCTCGCACGGTCCAGGAGGCGCGCCTGCTGCTCCATCACGTCAGCGAGCTGGGCGAAGGTCTTTGACGCACCACGAAACGTAGCCGCCTGTTCGTGGAAGTTGCCGGTGGCCTGGTCGACTAGGTCCAGCGAAGTGCGCAACGGTGCGACCGCGCGGCTGACGAGCTCGCGCTCGAACTCGAGCTGACGCTGGAGCACCTGCTGGAGCAGCTCGGCTTGATGCTGCAAGCGCCGCGGCAGATCGCCGGCTACCCCGGCCGAGCCAGCGGCAAGCGAGCCGGCGACCCCGCCGAGATCCCGGATCGCGTTCTGCCATGCCCTCAGCAGATCAGCTGGGTCAGCCATCGCCACGTCCTTCGCAGGCCCGTGAGACCGGACAGGCGGCCGAAGTCTTCATCGTCGGCGGTCGAGACGCTCGACGCCTCGCAACATTTGTCGGCAACCAGCGTGCCTTCGGTGAGCGCCACTGGCCAGATGAGCCCGGACCGAGATCAGCAATGCACGTCCTCAACGACCCTTGCGAGCTCGCGCTCTGCACGCAGCCAGTTCTCCGCCGGATCGCGATCACCCTGCTCGAGGGCAATGAAGTAGGCGCGCTTGGCGATGTCGTCATGACTGGGCTTGTGCCTGCTCGTGCGCGAAGGCGCGGCTTGCTCGACGGGCGTCGAAGGCTCGGTCGCCGTCGCGCGCTCCGCTGGCTTGGCCGCGGTGGCCGTGGCATGTCCGACTGCCGTGGCGGTCTGGGCGGTGGTGGCGGCCTTTGCAGGTTTGGTAGGCGTAGCGCGCTTGGCAGGCTTCGGCATGGTATCGCGCGCTGCGGGGGTGACGGCGGCAGCTCGCGCGGGGGATTCGGCAGGCTTGTCGGCCGTGGCACGCTTCGCAGTCTTCGCGGGCGTGGCGCGCTTGGTGGGCTTGGCGGGCTTCTGTGTCATCGCGATCCTCCGACTTGCCGGGTCGCCGTAGGAGCTCGGCGACGATTGTGGTGTCTGCTCTCAAACGACGTAGCGGCCTGCGGCAGCGGCGCTTGGGATCAGACGGCGAGATCGTTGAGTGTCGCAGGGGATCTTCGCCGACGTGTCATGAACCTGCCAAGCGAATCGCGTATGCGCCACAGCCGCTCCGTGATCATTCGCGGCTCACGTGGCGAGTCGACGGCGCGCCCTCTGTACCGACGGCAGGGCTCAGATCTCCGGTAGCGGGGCCCTACTACCGGAGATCTGGGGCTTCCTTCGCCCGGGCTAGCGGCCGCGCGCGCAAGGCGACGCTCGCCGGCCTGCCGGCGATCGTGATCTGTTCGCCGGTTGCCGGGTTGCGACCCTTGCGCGGTTTCTGCTCCGGCTTGACGCGCACTATCAACTGGACCAGGCGGCCGATCCGCGGCTTCTGCGCGTTGCCCAACTCAGCCAGCACGATCTCATCGAGCGCGACAAGTGCCCGCCTCGCATCGGCCTTGCTCAGCTGCGCACGCTCGGCAACCGCGCTCGCAAGCTGCGTCTGGGTCAGCGCCATAAAGTCCTCCCGAGGATTGAATTGAAAGGTTGACGAAAACGAATTCAAGCTTGCGCAGCGGACAGACGCGCGACCTGATAGCGCAGACAGACGACCGTGCCATGGCTCGGCGAGCGCGATCGACGTCGGCGACACATCTGAGAATCCGGGCCGCTCGCTGTGGGCACGATGATCGGAGCCAGCGCTCATCGGCCGCGGGGTTCTGTCCGCAGCGAGTCATAGCCTGATACGTGAGTCACGGACGACGTTGCTCGCCGGCCGCGTCTGGTCTTCCCTACCTCCCGAGGCGCGGCCGTCGCGCCTCGGCAGGCGACGTTGGGCGGTGCTTCGCTTCTCGGCCGCGAGCCCGGGGCGCTTTGTAGTGCCGTCGGTTAGCGCCAGGACGCAACGGGGATCGGGGAATGTCAGCACATCACTGCACCCTGCCTGACCGGCGACACAGGCGTATCGCTTCCGAGCCCCGCACGTCGCGTCATCGAGGCCCGGCGGCTTCACCAATTGACCGCCGCGCCGTACGGCGGTGAGATCGCGAGCGCGACGGTGATCTGCGACAGCGGCGGGGTGTCTGCGCGGGTTCGCGCGCAAAGACGATCCAGGCTGCTGCCGGGCTCCACAATCTCGGCGACGGTCTGCACGCCTCGCTTCCGCCCAACGGCGAGCTTGGCGAGTCCGACTCCGGGCTCGTCGTCGGCGACGCGAGTCGCCGCTCATCAGGTCGGTGTCGCCGCGAACGCCGGCGGCCGTTCGCTAGCTGGGGCGTCGGTTGCGCTGTCTGGCCGATCGCGCTGCCCGGCGAGCCTTCTTGCGGGCGTCGTCGTGGCGTCTGATCGCCGTGTTGGTCGTGCGCTCGCGCTCCCAGGAGCCGGGCAGCGCGTGTAGGGCGGCGACGTGGCGCTCGCGATCGTAGGGACGCTCGTCGTGCAGCGCTTCCCAGACCTGGTCGCTGACCAGACGACCGAGCATGTGCAGGATCTCGTGTCGCTCGTAGCCCGCGTCCAACAGCCGCGCGGCGGTGTCCCACACCTCCGACGGCGAGTCGTCCCACAGCTGGGTCGCGACGATCTCATGCATCGCGAGATGCAGACGGGGGTTCATCGGCCCATCGACGCCCTCGATCTCGCGCCGCCCTTCTTTGAGCGCTTGCTCGAACTCGGGGTGCTCGTGACGGAGCGCGACCGAGCGCACGTCCGGATCGGACAGCTGCTCGAACGTCAGACCAAGCGCGCCAAGCACATCCGGGTCGGCGACAAAGCGCCGCCGCGCGTCCTCGCGATCAGCACCCCGTTGCGGCGACATTGGCCAGATTGTGTCGCACGCTGACCTCGCAACTTCCGACGACACCGCTCGCGTGAGCGGAACCGATCGGCTGCGGGAACCTCGCTTCGCCGTGGCCGCACTGCGCCAGCTGCGCAGCGAGCAGGCGTCGCTGACGCTCTGTCAGTTCGCCAATCCGTTTGGCCTCGCTGATCTGGTTGCGCGCCAGAAACTTGCAGCACGTCGTGCTCCCCCAATGTCGCTGGCAGGCCAACAGCGCCGCCACCGGCCAGCGACGCGCTTCTGGTGGACAATCGAGAATCACCTGTGCGGCTGACAGGTGTCCCGCGCCGATCCGCCGCTTGAGCTGTGCACGTGCGCGTCTGATCTCATTCGCCCGCTCGAGCGCCAGCAGCCGATCGGGCTGGGAGGCGATCGTGGCAGTTGCCGTCATGCGTGTCTCCTAAAGTCTGGTGCGCCCACGCGGACACCGTTCCTGCGCCGCCGACGTCGCAGCCGGCGTGGCGTGCATCCGGGTCGCCGATCCAATCACATCGCCAGTTACCTTCGTGTGCCGCGTGGTCGACGAGCCCTCTGGCGGGCGGGGATCCTACGCCACGCGACCGATAACGATCCGACAACAGGGACAGTCATCGTCGGCGTCCCGGTCCGCTAGTGCCCAGCCCTATGGACAAGAACCTCACTGTGAGCAGCACCTCCCGCCCTGGCCGCCGGCGCAGCCGCCGCACGCCGTCCGGCGCGGCGCGCGCCGCCGCGACTCGAACGTGCGCAACAAAGAGAACGTGTGGAGCGACGAGAACGTCCACTACGGCACCTAAACCGCAGGCCTGAACCTGATTTTCGAGCTGTCCGAGCGCGGGATCGGCGTGCGCAACCTTGCCGATCCGATCAAGGTCGACTCCAGTCGCCGGAGGATCCGATGGCGCAGCTGGCCGTGGTGCTGTTGGCGCTATTTGCGCAGATGGAGCGCACGTACGCGATGGAGCGCGCCGCACACGCGCACGCGGTCGCGACGGCGAGAGCTACTCGCCCGGTTCGCCGACGCCCCCGAACAGTCAATCGCTGATCAAGAGGTCAAGATCGTCGCCGGCACCGACCCCGCTCAACTTCGTCACAACGGCTCCCGCGACCGCTGGCTGGCTCGGCAAGACGAATAATCCTGCGCTCAACAGGGTTATCGACTGGGGCGGCGATAAGACTGAGCACTTCGTGCTTCGAGTCGTAGACGAACCCCGGATCGGACGCTGTTTGCAGCAGCTCGCCACCCCGAACCCCGGTTCTTCGCACCCCGCTTGGCGACCACCCCAACGATCATGTCGAGGTCGGCAGCGCTGCTCACCGTGTGGGTGATCTCCGCGGTCGCCTCGAGCGCGGCGACCCTCCGCGCGAGTTCGTCGCCTCGCTCCACAACAGGCTCGTGTGAGCGTGCCACGCTCATTCGCTGGCCGGATCGTCGGACCTGGTCGCTAGCCGGCGTGCCCGGTCCGGCGCGAGCGCTTCCAGGATGAACACCTCAACGGCGATGTCGGGGTCGATGTGGTTATCGCTCATGAAGCTGACCACCTTGCGACCGGTCAGCTCCTCGATCTTCCGGCTGCAGTCACTACTCATCACCTTCTGCCAGCGTCGGCGCAGATCCAGCACCGCCTCACTCTCGCCGGCGTTGATCAGGTTGCGCTCGCCGCGTGTGAGCGTGTCCTGCAAGACCACGAACACCGCGTTATCGCCCAACGTCGTCTTCGCTCGCGTCGGACCGCGGCTGCGTATCCCAGCGCGACCAGCCGGCAGCGGCTCGCAACGGACCTCGACGATCCGGCACGCGTCGGGCTCACGACCAGGAGCACGATCGGCAGCGTGATGGTGAGCATCGTGGAATCCACGATGCGTCCCGCGGGGCGAGAGAGACGCGCCATGAGCGCGATCGTTCCAGAACGGCCAGATGGCGCTCGTGGGACAGTCCGCGAAAGCGGACATGGTTTCGGCACGCTCAAAGCGGCCGCGAAGCGCCCCGGCGCGCCGGCTGGCGGTTTGGGTCGATTGCGGAACGCGTTCCGTCCGAGGGGCGTGGGGCACGCGACGTGTCGCAAAAGGCCCTCAACAGCACGCGACGCGTGTCGCGCGAGCCCCTGATCGACGCAAGCTCGGCCGGGGTGTTGGTCAGCGGATCTCGACGTCCTGCACGTCGCGAAGGGCCACAACGCGTCGTACTCTGCGCGCAGCCCGCAGCAGAAGGTCGCGGTGGTGTTGGTGCCGGAGGGCCGTGGGGCGAGCTGCTCAAGCCGTCTGCTTCCATGCGCTGGTGTAATGTAACTGCTGGCGCTGATCGCGCAGCCAGTCGAGGTCGCGCACGTCCTGGACGTTACCGGCGGTGGGTGGTGATTACCTCGCGCGCGCCTTCAAGAGCTTCCTACCGGAGTTGCCGGGGTGTGTTGACGCTCGGAGATGCTCGACCAGTTGGCGGATGACAGCTCAGGGCAATTGTTGTTGGAGCACGTCGAGGCAGTGGTAGCCGACGTCGGGGGCCCTGATGGGCGAAAATGCCGGACGATGGGTAGTACGTCAGGTCTATTCGGCCTGTGCCGGTCTTGACTTACCGCACTGTTGGGGTAGCTTCTGGTGACCGGATGCGCGGTCGCCCCCGCTGTAATGAGTCGCTGCGCAGGTCGCCTCGCCGCGGCCGCAATGCTCACGCGCCGGCCAAGCCATACGTCAAAATGACCTATCCTCGATATGAGAAGGCCGCTGAAACCGTGCGGCTCATGGTTTGCTGACCCGTTTCGCGAATGTCGCGCTCGGAACCCATGGTAGAACACGCGGCAGGGATGTCCGGTGCCGACCTCGCGCGCACGCGCCTTGTCTGTGAGCTGCTCGATGCTCACGACGACACCGCGCGACGCGCGGCCGACCTGGCGAGCGACCCGCACTGGCAGGTGCGCCTAGCCTATCTGCGCGACCTGCAACGCGATGGGCGCGAGTCACTAGCACCAGCCGGCGCCGCATCGCACGCTGACGTTCAACGCCACCGGCAAGCCCAGACGCCGCCATCCGACACGACCGTTACAGTGCACTCGAGTTCTCTCAACTACTTGAGGTCCCGAGATCCGCGACCGCCACGGCTCGGTCGCGCGCCTGGCGCCGAGACCGCTGCTACTGGCGGTTGAGGAGCAGAACGCTTCTGCTGGCATCGTTCTCACGTTCGCTCTCCGTGTCTGCCATGTCATGGCTAACTTTTCATCGCGCGGAAGTCTCTCGACGCGCAGGCCCTGCGACGGACCGGGTCGTGTCGCGCGACCCCGGTCTCGGTGAAGTACGACATCGTCACCCGGCGATGGCCGGGCTCAATGTCTCGCCGGTTCACGGCCGGCACTGCATCTGCGAGCGCTGCGCTCGGGAGATGCGCAAGCACGATTGAGTCGAACTCGAGATCGAACCCCACGCCGCGGAGACGCGCGACCGACTTTGCCCCGTAGGGGTGGTTCTCGCGCTCGTCGGGAGAAGCCCACAAGCCGACCTCGTAGTCCGGGACCAGACGGTGTCGCGGGTTCACGCCCACATCGCGCGCACGTGTGATGGATTCATTCTCACTGACCTGTCCTCGACCAACGGCACGTGGATAGACGGGCGACGCCTTGGGCAGGTCGAGGTCAGACCCGGGGACGTTGTCTGGCTTGGGGGCATGCCGCTGCGCCTGCTTTGAGTCCAGCGCCGGGTCGAGAGACCCCCAACGTCGGCCACCCGGGGGCCGTTGTTCGAGTAGGCTGCGCAGCGATGGTCGGCGCTTCGGGCATCGAGATGGTTGCGATCGTTGGCGGTGGGTTCATGGGGACCGGGATCGCGGAGGCGGTGGCGGGCGCCGGGCTGCCTGTTGTCGTGCAGGAGGTAGACGAGACGAGAATCGAGCATGCGCGCGCCAGGATCGAGACCTCGCTCGGCCATGCCGTGCGCGGCGGCAAGCTGGACCGCGCGGCCGCAGACGACGTAAGAGGTCGGATCGAGCTGACGACCAAGCTCCACGCGATCGCCGGCGCCGACCTGGTGATCGAGGCGGTGCCCGAGCGACGGGACCTCAAGCTGGCGGTGATGAGCGCGATCGACTCGCTGATTCCAGAGCAGACGACCGTCGCATCCAACACCTCCGCGATCCCGATCACCGACCTGGCTAGTGGGCTGCGCCGGCCCGAGCGCATGCTCGGGATGCACTTCTTCCCCCCGGTGCCGATGATGGCCCTGGTCGAGATCATCGTTGGGCTCGACACCAGTCCGGAGACCGTGGACACGGCGAAGTCGTTCGCCGAGCAGATCGGAAAGCACGTGATCCAGACCAAGGACCGCTCGGGCTTCATCGTCAACCGGCTGCTCGTGCCCTATCTGATCGCGGCAGTGCGGATGTTCGAGGACGGGTTCGCCACCCGCGAGGACATCGACACCGGAATGACGCTCGGCTGCGGGCATCCGATGGGGCCACTGACCATCTGCGACATGGTCGGGCTCGACGTCCTCTACGCGGTCTGCGACTCGCTCTACGATGAGTACAAGCGCGACGAGTTCGCGGCTCCGCCGCTGCTGAAGCGGATGGTTACCAGCGGTCGCCTGGGACGTAAGTCTGGGCGCGGGTTCTACGACTACGAGTAGCTGTCGAGCGCGACATTGTTGCGCGAGCGCTGATCGCTGATCGCGTTCAGGTTCAAGTCAGATCAGTGGGGTCAGGCTGCCAACCGCTGAACAGCCAACCGATCTCCCGGGCGCCGCGCGCAGCAACGCTCTACGGCCGCGCAACTGACTGCGCAGCATTGCTTCCAGGTTGGTGACCGGACCGGCCCGCTCCGGTCTCCATTCGAGCTCTCCGTCGTAGCCAGCTTATTTGGCGGGCTCCGGCACATCCGCGGGCTTTGCCCCGTTGTTGAGCTCGAACGCTCGTTGCTGTCGTTGACATGTATGTGTCGTTGACATGTATGCGATGAGCCGAACGGGGGGGCGGGGGTGGGCACGAACGCCGTCCGCCCGATGCTCCACCGCAACCCGGCGCCCGACCCGCCGAATCGCGCGCGGGAAGGGTCTCTCCCAGCTCGCGTCGATCACGAAACGCTCGTAGCAGGATCCGACTGCGATCTCAAGGCTGATGCCGTCGCACTCGTCTGGCTAAGCCGGCTCGTGTGGACGATCCCGGTGATCGGTGCGGCCGCATGTTCGGTGATCGTGATACGCGACGCCGCCGGCACGCCGGCGAGACGGCACCGGAATGCCTCGACCCGCTCATCAAGCGCCCTGCACATCGCGCTGACTCGATCCTTGGTCATCCCATCGATCCCCAACTGCTCCACCAGCCGATCGACCTTGCGAGTCGAGACCCCGTTCACATACGCCTCCAGCACGACCGACACGATCGCCTGCTCCGAGCACCGCCGCGGCTCCAAGAACGACGGGAAGTACGCCGCCCCGAACGCTTCTTCGCCACCAGCAGCTCGATCTCCCCAACCCTCGTCTCCCACCCCCGCGAGCGATACCCATTGCGATGCGTCAACCGCACATCAGGCGCGACCTCCCGCAGCCCGGCGCCAATCTCGCCGCTGATCTCGCCCTCCATCAACTCGCGAGCGACCAGCACGACCGCCTCTTGATTTGGTGCCACGTTCCTTCCTCGTAGTGCGAAGCCAGGCAGCGCGTCGGAGCAATCGACGGTCTCGTCGCCGGCGCGCACGGTGACATCTGCCGCTGAGCGGTAAACCGTGACGCGGCGGGTGGCGGGATCGACCACCAGCACCACCTGCGCGCCGGCAGCCAGCCAAGCTAGGGCCTTGTCAGCGCAATACGCGTCTCCTGGCGAGACCACCTCGACGGCCAGGTCGCAGGGTCGCGGCCGGGCGGGCTCCGCTGGCTCGGAGCCCGGCTATTGCCGCTATCTGCCTTATCTTGGACGAACCCTAGAAGGCGGTCGAGGGGCACCCGCGCGTTGTTCGGTCAGCGTTCCCGAGCGGGCGCGACCGCAGTCGCTCAGCGCACCGCGCCCTCGAACTCGATGACATCGCCGTGGAAGGTGACGGCGTACAGGTTGCCGGCCTGGAAGCCCGTGCGGCCCCGGCCGAGCGCGACCATGCTCGGGCATCTGAGGCCGCGGGCGAGCGCGCAGATCGTGCCATCAGGGTCGACCCGCCAGATCTGGCCAGCGCCGTTCGCGGCTACGAACAGGCGGTCGGCATCGTCGATCGCGAGGCCGTCCAGCAGGGCCCCCCGGGCCAGCGGTGGGGGTTGCGCGTGGAGCGTGATGTTCGCTGGGTCGGCGATCTCGATGCGCTTGATCGCTGCGGGAACGAACGTCTGGGAGGCGTACAGGTAGCGGCCCGCGGAGTCGATCGCAAGCCCGTTCGCGGACGGGACCTTCGCCCACTGTCTGTGCACTCGCCCGTCGGGATCGACGCGATCGATGTGCGTGCCGCAGTCGTTGGAGGCAAAGATCGTGCCGTCCGTGGCGCGCGCGACGCCGTTGGCCATCGCGAGGCCCGTGACCAGTGTTTTGCGCTGACCATTGTTGGGGTCGATCCGCAGCAGCCCGGCGAGCCCGACGAGGTTGCCGGCAAGACCGCGGAAGACACTGTCGCCAAAGCCTGCGATCAGATGGCCACTGTCGTCGAACGCGAGCCCTCCCGGGCTGGGGATCGGCGCCGCGAGTTCGATCGGCTCTGCGTCGGGGTGATCGATCCGCATCACGGACCCCGCCAGTCCGTGCGAGTTTTGATTGCTGACGAACAGCCGTCCGTCGGGATCGACGATCGCGCACTCGAGTATCCCGAGCCCCGAGCGCAGAACCCGAACCGCCGGCGGCGCCTCGCACAACGGCACCGCCAGCGCGGTCGGCGCGCCAACCAACGGCGATACCAGATCGGCGCCCAACGCCGCCGCGCCCCCGATCACGGCGCCAGCCAGTCTCGACAATGAGCTTGTCGACTTCATTCGCGACCCAGCCAGAGCGTGCGGCGCTGAGCCCTATAGTCCTCTCGCCGCCAGGATCGAAGGTCGATGATGTTGCCTTCGCTCGCGTGATCGCCATCATTCGTCGTTCGTGGCGCCGCGGCGCGCGATCTCGTTTGTGGGCTTGCTCGGCTTGGCAGTCATCGCTGATCCTCCGTCCAGACATCCGAGGCTTCACTCGGCGATGCCGTCGTGTTCTACGCGCCCGCTCAGAGCCCTGCTTGCTTTCCGCGCGACCGGAACTGCGACGGTGGGGCGCTCCTGCGCTTTACCGCGCCGGTTTCCATAACCGACGCTCGATAAGACTCATGATGTATTAAGTACCTGCAAAATGTGCAGGATTCTGAAGATGCCGTTATGTGTCCTCGCCGGACTCTCGGAAGTTGTTCGCGTGCTCGAGTCCCTGCCGCTGGCGGTGCGCATGCGGTACCGGAGCCGCGCGCCGCGCGTCAAGCGGCAGCCTCGGTTGGCGGACCGTCCGAGAAACCCCTGAGCTTCCAAGGGATTCGGCCGTTTGACCCGGGCTTCGGCTCCGCTGTCTGGCGATGATCGCCGGCCAGGGGGCCGGCATAGCGTGCACGTCATCAGGCTCGGGAGGACCCCGATTCACCCCCAGATGACGAGGAGTCCCGGAAAACGAGCTAAGGAACCCAGACCGGCCACGGCAACCGCGCCGTCGAGCGGCTCGTCACGATCCGCGAAACCTGCCGCCTGCAACACCGCCGCCTCCATACCTTACCTCACCGACGCGATCACCGCCCATCAGCACGGGCAGCCAATCCCTGCGCCGCTTCAGGCCTGATCCCAGATCAGACCCCGTGAACGGTTACTGCGCGGCGACGGCGGCGAGGACCCGGACGCCACCGCCGCGATTTCCTAAGACCTCGCGCGCCAAAAGACAAGGCCCCCCCGGCCGGCGCGCCACGCACCCGGCAAGGCGACACTCCCCGCCATGCAGTCCAGCACCACATGCCGCCTTACCCTGGAGGCAACGATCGAACGCTCGGTGATCCGCGGCACGCTGATCACGAGCTCAGGCGACCGGCGCGCGTTTCACGGCTGGCTCGAGCTCAACACCGCTATCGAGGCGATGCTCGACGCCGACGCTGGTCGCGCGCCCAACGACAGCTCGACCGTCGCGAATTGTGAGAAACGAGGGCTGGGGGGAATCACATGAGCGGGGCTGTCGACACCGGACAGGGTTACCTGGAAAGGATCCAGGTCGATCTTGCCCGGCTCGGTCTGCAACGTGTAGCCACGCGTGCGCGTGACGAGCCCCCTATCGCCGAGCGTCTTGCGCAGATTCGAAGCGTACACGGCGGGGAGAACAGTGTTGGTGGCTCGCTGCAGTCGGGAAACGGACAGGGGGACAGCACAGAGCCGTCCTCGGTGGTCGTCTCGCCGGCGACGGCGGGCTCAGGAGTCGGGCTGGGGCGCGTGGCGGCCTCGTCCGGTCGGGATGCGAGCGGCGGAAGCGCGGCGACCTCCCCGTGCCAGTTCTCGAGGTCTTCACCGCGTTTTCGCTGTCAATGTATCGCGCGCGCGAGCGCCGGGCGTTCCGCGGCTCTACGCAGAGCCTTAGGGGGGTGACATGCAGATCAACGAGTTCAAGGCCCCGAGCTACAAAGAACTCAGGCCGCTCAGGCCGGTCAAGGATGTGACGACAGACACGTTTCCGGTCTACAAAGATCTCGTCGGCAAGCTTGTGGCGGCGAAGCTCGACCCTGAACACCGAGACGAGCTGGTCGCGCACGTGATGGGCGTCTGCGCGGGTTACGCGTACTCGGACGGCCAGACCGTGGCGATGATCATGGCGCGCCTTGGGCTCGAGGACAACAACTGCCGCATGATCGCCGAGGACGTCGACATCATGTTCATCACCTCGACGTCGTTTCTGATCCAGAGCAAGGACGGCAGGGTCGTGATCCTTTGCTACCGGGGGACGCCGTGGACCAGCCTGATCACCTGGGCCACCAACCTCGACGTCGACCCTGTGAAGCTCAACGTCCCATTCTTCAACGGGTCCCCCGAGGACTATGTGCACGCTGGCTACTATCGCAACGTGCGATCGACGGGCTATGAGATCGTGGGGGCGTTGGCGCGCGCGATCGACGGACGCTCCGTGCTCAAAGACGGTGCTCAGATGCCGAACGCGCTTGAGGCGCTGTACATCACCGGGCACAGCCTCGGTGGGGCGAGTGCCGCGATGTTGGCGATCATGCTCTTAACCGAGCCCCGGTACAAGCCGATCGTCAGCAAGCTCAAGGCGGTGTACACGTTCGCGCAGCCGATGATCACCAGTCCCCAGCTCGCGGAGAAGTGCAACGCCAACGACTTCCTCCGCGAGAGGGTGATCCGCTACGTGTACAAGAACGACATCGGCCCGCAGCTGCCCCCCAAAGAGTCGGGTGCCTTCAGGCATTTCGGAATGGAGTACCAGTACAAACCCCAGGGCGGCGGCGGGGCATGGAACCTCAACAAAGAGCCCCGAAAGCAGCTGTCGAATGTGCTGGCGCTCGTGACCAACCCATTGTCGTTCTTGGCGCGTCAGTTCAAGTTGACCCGCGATGTGCCGTTTCACGCGTCGGTGAACGACCATCTGCCGCAGTACTACATCGCGGCTCTGACCCCGCGCGGCGTTCGGAGCGAGTTCGGCGACTAGCGTGAGTCGTATTGCTCCGCGTAGAGTTCGGGATCCGCACGGTGTTCATCGCGATGGGATCAGTCGGGATCGAGGGCGTCCTGCAGCGGATCGCGATCAACGCCGCCGCCGGAATCTCCTCGATCGACCAGGTCACCCGTCTATCGGTGCTCAACACCTCGGCGGACTCACTTGGGATCAACCAGCGAGCCCACTACAGCATCGACCAGTTCGCCTCATCGACCGCAGTGCCGTACTCCACGATCCGCCCCGCGATCTTCTCGGCGTCGCTGCTCGCTGCGGGGCGCGAAGTGCGCGACTCGCGCACATGGCCGGGCCTCGCCGGCAGTGGCCGCATGGCCCTGATCGACCATCGCGACGCGGCCGAGGCCGGGCTGCGCGTGCTCACCGGCCCGGCTTTATGGGGTGCGCACCACGACCTGACAGGACCGGTCACCATGTCGTGGCCGGAGGCGCTTGAGCTGCTGTCGGCGGAACTCGGCGAGCTCGTCACCTTCCGCGTCGCGACCGAGCGACAGTTCCGCGAGCGTCTCATC
Organism: uncultured Solirubrobacterales bacterium; assembly: GCA_963811155.1. Classification (GTDB taxonomy): domain Bacteria; phylum Actinomycetota; class Thermoleophilia; order Solirubrobacterales; family Solirubrobacteraceae; genus Palsa-465. Next base: position 8,806 of record CAWEQQ010000044.1, on the reverse strand, counting down.
GGCGCCGGAGTACCGGCCGGGATGGCTGAGCTACTCATCACGCGCGAGTGGGCGATCCTCGCCGGCGAGAACGACTACACGACCGACACCTTCCAGCAGATCACCGGCCGGCCTCCGCACCCCATCGCCGAGTTCCTGCACGAGTACCGCGCGGAATTCGTCTGATACCCACGCGTGACGCTCACCCGATCCCAGAAGTCAATGCTGTTCTATGAAGAACTCGAACCAGCGGGCGGTGGCATCTCGGACTGCTGCTTCCGGCCACAACCGGCCACGATGTCAGTGGGGCCTCCGCCGCGCGAGAACAAGAGCGAGTCTTGACCCACGCGTGGCCGCGCACCTCCTGTTCGCCATCAGCAAGGCCAGCCGCGTCTTCGGCTCGGCCGTTGTCGAGACCGTCGACCAGGAGTAGGGCGTTCTCATGAATGCAGTGCACGCCCCACCGGCGGTTGCTGGACCAATCCTGAGCCCCGCAAATTTCAGGAGCAGGTCTGAGCCCGCGGGTGCGCCGAGACCTGTTATGCGCGGCACGCAGAACGATCGTTCGGGTCGCTGGCAGCCGTCGCCCTCGCCGGTCGCGCTCGTGGCGACGAGCGGGTCTCGCGTTGGAGCGGCCTAGCCCTGCGTTCACCTTGGCGCGGGTACGCCGGCTGGCGTGGTCCCGCGTGATCGCCGTGCCCGCATAGACCCCGTTGATGCAAAATCCGTGCGAACACCACATATTTGACGCCGGCTTCCCATTCGGCGCTGAAGATTGGCTCAGGCTGCCGGTGCCCGGCTCACAAGCGAAAGGAGAACCGAAATGGGAAGATCGTCGTGAGCGAGAACGTCTCGCTCGACGGAGTCGTCCAGGACCCGGCCGGCGATGAGGGCTTCAGGGTTGGGGCTGGGTCGGCGGGATCACGGACCGCCCAGAGGTGGGCAAGCTCGCGCTCGACGAGGCGCTGGGGACCGAGGCCCTGCTGCTGGGTCGGCGGAGCTACGAGTGGTTTGCCGCGCGGTGGGCATCCCGGAGCGGCGAGTTGGCGGACAGGTTGAACAGCCTGCCCAAGTACGTCGTCTCCTCGACCCTAGAGGATCCCGACTGGAACAACTCGACGGTCCTGAAGGGCGACCTGGTGAACGAGGTCTCGAGGCTGAGGCAGGAGCTGGACGGGGACATCGTCGTCTATGGTGGCTTCCAGCTCCTGCGCACGCTGATGGATCACGACCTTGTCGACGAGCTGCGGCTGAAGGTCTTCCCGGTCGTGCTCGGCGGCGGCGAGCGGCTCTTCGGCGAGACCAGCGACAAGAAGCCCATGCGCCTCGTCGACAGCCAGACCCTCGATGGCGACGTCGCCTATCTCACCTACGCGCCCGTCCAAGACGCCTAACGGGCGTCAGACGGCCAGTATGCCCATGGGCTCGCGGGGGGCGCTCTCCCGCCGGATGGGAATCCGGCAGAGCGCCTCGCGAGGTCGTCGAGACGCACTGGCAGGACGGAGCCGGATATGGGAGATGGCAGCTTGACCAACAAGCCCGTCAAGGTGGAGCGCGACGAGAGCGCCCCAGACTGGACCAAGGGCTACAAGCTCGAAGGCCTGAGACGCATCACGACCTTGTTCAACCGCCACGACGGGGGGCTGCTGCAGGGCCCGTTCGACCGCTACCGCGACCTGGACGCCGCCAACGACCTCCACAACGGCTGGCTGAAGCTCGGCCCCCGCGACGCCGAGGGCGTCCCGGTGTGGGCCTGCGTCGTGCGCGAGCTCGACCGCAGGCAGCCCGTCCGCGACTTCACCGGCGGGCGCGTGATGCTTTCTCTCGGGACCCTCTACTGCACACGCATGGCGTTCGCCGACGAGAACGCCGCCGGCTCGATCCTCCCCCAGCTTCGGGCCCACAACGGCCCGATCGCGCTCGAGTGCTGGCAGGAGCACCCCGGCGAGCGCGCGCTCGTATCTCGCTTACGGGCCACCGACGCGACCGGCGAACCGGGCGGCGAGCGCGCCTTGGGCGGCGGGATGAGGCTCGCGGCGGTCAAGATCAAGCAGTCGTCGGCTATGCGCGGTCTCTGGGTGTCGCACGACATCGAGGACCCGCCATGGGCTCAGAGAGCGGGGCAGCGCTACACGCCCTACCCAAAGCAGGAGCTACTCGGTCTCGCCCAGCTACCGCTCGCACTCCCCCAGGACGCGATTCTCGCGCTGAAGCTCGCACCCGACCGTCCTCGCCGAGGGTGAATACGCAGCGCTCTGCTCGCCCTACGCCACGGATGACCGTGGGCGGCGCTCGGCGCCTCCTCCGTGGCTTCTACGACGAGCCCGAGCGCGTCGAGAAGCCCGCCGAGATGGACCGCCGCTGGAGGAGCGAGCACGAGACGGACCTCGACCGCGAGCCGCGCGACACACCGCTGCGCGCTGTGCTGGGCGCCGCTGTCGGAAGGTTCTCGGCCGCGCCCTGCGCCGGGTTCGAGCGGATCCGCCTGATGCGTCTCGCGCCCGGCGGCGAACTGGCCCGCCACACCGACACCGACCTCGATGCCGGAGCGTCCGAGGGCAAGATCGTACGCGTGCACATCCCGCTCATCTCCAACGAACACTGTGTGTTTCAGTCGTGGGATCTGGACGGCAGCCGGAGCGCCGTGGCGATGGAGGTGGGCTCGGCGTACTACCTCGATACGCGCAAGCCGCACGCGGTGGGCAACAGAGGGGACAGCGAGCGCGTCCACGTCGTGGTCGACTGCATCGCCAACGCCGAGACCGTCGAGATGCTCCGTAGCGCGGTCCCTTCGCCGCTCGATGGGTCGAACGAAAGGCCCTGAACACGCGCGCGGGTTGGGCGCGGCTTTCCGCCAGGGTCATCCGCGGCGCATCGCCCCGTCTTTCCTACCGCAGCATCTGGGGCAGGCCGAAGTGCGGGAAGACGCTGTTATCGGCGAACCACGCGATGGCGGAGATCCGGTCGCCCTCAAAGGCAAGGACGAACAGCGCAGTCAGCTACGAGGACCTCGCCGACTATCCCGTCGGCGAACTGCCCGCCCTCAACCGCGAGATGACGGAAGTGCTCATCCCGCCTGAGCACCCACACGCAGGCCGCACCAGCCAACGCCCCTAAGAGCACCGCCATCGCGTCCAACCAAACGAACCTCCCCGACCGCGCCCACAGCGCCCGGGGCGCGCTGAAGTCTGTGACGGGCTCCTGCTCTCACTACGCGGCGAGCATCTCGAGCAGCACGCCGAGCGTTCCGCCTTGCGCGGACAGCACGACTGACGGTCAGCTTCAGGGCGTGCGGCATGGCTGCGACGTGTCGGAGGCATCGGCTAGACCGTGGAGCGATACGTCACGGATGCGACTCGTTTAGCTGGTCTGATCGTTTTCGTATTTGACGATCCCCATGGCCCGTTGCAGCTCGCGGTGCCAGGAGAGAGCCAGGGCCTCAACGTCGCCCTCGTCCGCGGGCACAGTGAGCTCTCGCCCCACATAGAGCTCGCGGGGGACGTCGACGATCTGCTCATGCACGCTGGCGGTGGACGGCAACAGCATCCACAGGTCGACAGCAACGCGACCGTAGGCTTCCGCTTGGCGGAGGAGGTCCGCAATGGCACGGGCGATCGGCTTGAGCTCGTCCTCGAGCATCGCCTGCAGCAGCACCACGGGGTGATCACCAGCGACCCCTCGAGCGACCGCGAGACCAAGGACACCTCCGGAGTCAGCAACGAGCGTGACGCTGTCTGGCCTGTCAATTCCCGTCTGTTGTGCTGCAGTGACGACAGCGCCGCGCGCGAATGGCGTGATCACCGGCGCCTGGCGCTCGAATGCCATGCGCCTGGGTTGCGGAGGAGGCAGCAGCACGTCGGCCATCGCGACGAGACTGTCAGCCGCGCGGCGCGTCAGCGGCCACTCGGAGAGCGCGGGCGTGACGGTCAGCGGGGCGGCGCGCGCGATGTAGCGGACGTCGACCTCGTCGGCAAGTACGACACCCGGAGGGCGCCAGTCGGGTGGCCGCAGCGCGTAGCCGACTGCCGAGAGCTCTACCAGGCGACGGCGGGCGCGCGCCTCTGCCTCCTCGCCCCGCCGCGCAAGCTCGAGCAGCGTGCGATGGTCATCGACCGGCTCCTTGCCCTTGGAGCTGCGCACGTACACGGCGCCTGTCCCACGCACGATTTGTGGGACATCGGCCGAGGCGAAGACGCGGATCACCGCGATCGCCTTGCCGTCGACCTCCCGCATCTCGGCCACGAACGGCGGGAGCGGGTCGACCTGCGCGCCAATCACGCTGCCCAAATGCGACTGGAGGTCAAGCCGCTCTGGCTTGGCCCAACCGTGCACAGTCCCGTCGTCGGCCACACCAAGCAGGATCCATCCACCCAGCGTGTTGGCGAGCGAGCCGGCAGCCGCGTTGGGATGGACCGCTGGGCCTGGGACCAGCTCGACCCCTGGTTCGAGATCCGCCGCAAGCTCCCGATCGGCGCACTGCTGTGCGTAATCCACGGACCGACCGCCGGACGACGTTGGGAAGCGTCGGCCGCGCGCAAACAGTTGCATCACGCAGCCGCGGCCGCAGGCGTGGAGACGGCGGTTTTGCACCGGCAGTGCTTTGAGTTGTTCCCGGATGAGATGTTCGCTGACCTGTTCACGGACGTGGGCAGGCGATCGGTGCCGCCGATGATCGTGGCGGTGGTGATGGTGCTGCAGCGGCTGGAGGGCTGCTCGGATCGCGAGGCGGTGGATCGGTTCGCCTATGACTTGCGGTGGAAGTACGCGGCGGGCGGCCTGGATTTCGACTATCCCGGGTTCGTGCACACGGTGCTGGTCGATATGCGCGCGCGGTTGCGCGGATTCGGAGGAGCCGGATCGGGTCTTCGAGGTGACGCTTGCGGCGGCGCGGGAGGCGGGGCTGGTCGGGCGTCGGCGGGTGCTTGATTCCACGGCGTTGTATGACGCGGTCGCGACGATGGACACGGTCACGCTGATCCGCTCGGCGATCCGAGGGGTGCTGGCGGCGTGCGCGTCGTGGGAGGAGCGGGAGCTGCGGGCGGTCCTGACGCGTGATGATGACTATCGCAGCGGCGGGTAAGCCGGTGTGTGATTGGGAGGACCGCTCAGCGCGGGAGGAGCTCGTCGACGCGCTCGCGCGTGACGCTCGCGCGGTGCTGGCGGTGCTGGACGGCCGGGAGCTCGAGCCGGCGCTGGCGCAGGCTGCGGAGCTGTTGGCGACGGTGGTCGGGCAGGACCTGGAGAGCGGTGAGGACGGGCGGTTCCGGATCGCGCGCAAGGTCGCGAAGGACCGGGTGATCTCGACCGTCGACCCGGACGCCCGGCACGGTCATAAGACCGCGGCGCGCGGATTCGACGGGTACAAGGGCCACGTCGCGATCGACCCCGACAGCGAGATGATCGTTGCCACTGGTGTGACCGCGGGGAACGCCGGCGATCAGACCGCGGTCGCCGATCTGCTGGCCGCGGACCTCCCCGCCGCCGACGACCGCCGAGACCGCCGAGACCGCCGAGACCGCCGAGACCGCCGAGACCGCCGAGACCGCCGAGACCGCCGAGACCGCCGAGACCGCCGAGACGATGATGATCGCGGACGGGCCGCTCACGGTCTATGGCGATAGCGCGTACGGGACCGGGGCGCTGCTGGATACCTTCGAGCAGTCCGGGATCGACACGCGCGTGAAGACTCAGCCGCCGCGAGCTCCGGGCGGCCGGTTCCCCAAGAGCGAGTTCAGGATCGATCTCGACGCGGGCACTGTCACGTGTCCGGCCGCTCACACCGTCGCGACCCGCGCGATCAAGGGCGGGCAGATCGCCCGGTTCGGAGCGTTGTGCGCCGCCTGTCCGCTCGCCGCCAAATGCACCAGCTCGCGCTCCGGACGCACGATCCATCTCGGCGAGCACGAGCGCCACCTCGCCGCGGCGCGCGCCCGCCAAACCGACCCGGAGTGGAAGGCCGACTACACGCAGACCCGGCCGACCGTGGAGCGCAAAATCGCGCACCTCATGCGCAGAAAGCACGGCGGTCGCCGCGCACGGGTGCGCGGCACACCAAAGGTCGCCGCCGACTTCCAACTGCTCGCCGCCGCCGTCAACCTCGCCCGACTCGGCGTGCTCGGACTCACCCGCCAACCCGGCGGATGGGCGCTCAGCACCAGCTGAGCGCCCCACCCAGGCTGGACACACCCGGCAACCGCTCACAGCGGCCTCCCAGATCGCGCCGGCGATCCCGACCCACCGCACCCCGTGCAAGCGCCCCGGAACGCCAAGCCCTCGCCAGCCGCTCCCACGCCGGCGTCCGACCCCTCAACCGCTAACGCGGCCCGTTCGACACCAGTCTCCTAGGGGCTTTTACGGCGTCCGGACATCTTCGTGATCCGGCACAACCTCACAATCGCGCGCCGGAAGCTGCGTTGCTGGTCGACGCCAGCCGCCGCCTCGCTGACTCTTAGAAGATCGGGCGCGCAATCAGTTGCAAGAACACTCGCGGAAGTCGGCCTTCGAAGGCCCGACGTGCGCGCCTGCTCCATCCACAACAGAAGACCTCCGAGTGGGCACCGGCGAGGCCGCTGCTGTTGGCCACCGTCGCCGCTGGCCCATGCTTGCATCGGCGACTCTGCCCTTCCACATGACGGCGGCTCGCTTCTCCTTTGCCGCTGGGCGCCCACGGCGTCGAGCCCTCCACCCAACGAGTATGAGCACCCATCGCCCATCGCACCCCAGTTCTCCGTCGCCGATCTCAAGGCATCGCATGACTGCTTTCGTCCTTGCGGGCTCGGAGGGCGGGCGATCGCGTTGGCGACGCCTCGATCACGCCGGCCGTTGCCTCGGGCGCAATCGCTTTGCCACGAATGCAATCGCCCGGCGCCGACCGGCCCGGACGAGTGCAACGGCGACAACGTGCTCGTCGGGCACCTACCCCGAGATCGCTAGGGGGCGACGCCGAGGATCGTGAATCTCCGCATTCCGCTCCTCGTAGTGACCTCGACGACCTCGCCCACCACATGACCCAGCAGTGCGCTCCCAACAGGAGATCGCGCCGAACTCTCACCCTCCTTCCGCGGCCGATCATCCGGATTGACGATCTTCCGCGCGAGCACATCCGCTGAGCCGTCCTCACACACTCGTACAGTGCCACCGATCCGCAGCTCGTGAGGCCTCGGCGGCCTCGATGGGGAGGACGAAGCCAAGAGGTCGACCGAGTTGAATCTCAGGGACGCCTGCGCCGTCCCGAAGCCTCATGTAGTCCGCGACCGTGAACCGCTGGCGCGCACGGGCTCGCCCATCGGCATCAATCCAAACTCCCTCGCGGCGGAGCAACTCGCGTGCGGTCAACGCATCGAGGGTGCCGGTGCCCCCACCGACGAATGTTTCCGGCACTTCACCCTTGACGGTCATGACTCTCCAGTAGTTCCGGATAGTGCCGCCGCTGTTGCGCAACCAAAGTCCGATGGACCGCGGGCTGTTGCTGCCACACGCAACCGCGGCATCGCTGTACGCCGTCCAACGCCCCTCAGGCACCGCCTCGATAAAGCGAATGGCCCGTGGCTTATCCATTGACATCGCATCGCGGATCCTATGCCCGACGCCTGGTGCCGATCGCCTTTCTCGGAAGCGGATCGCCAGTACCAGCATCGATTCCGATTCGTGGGCACACCGAGTCCATTTTGTTGTCTGCTCGTTGACCCCGCACGCGAGCATTCGCGGGATCGTCGACGACCGCTGATCGTCGTGTCGGTGCGCGGCGGGCGCTCGCTCAGGCGACACAAGAGCGGACCCGGCCCCATGCGTGCCGGCATTCGCAAATATCGAGGCAAGTGCCCGAAGGTCGCGCGGTTGCCGTCGCGAGGGCCTTGCGAGTGCTCGCCTGCACCGTCGCGACGGCACCACCGTGGCACGAATCCGCGCGTCCGCCGGTGGTGAGGTGTAGGTTCGTATTGACGAGCGACCCCTACATCTGAATGTGGACCCCAGGACCAGGTCGATTCTCAAGCGGCTGACCTGGCGGTCGGTGACACGCTCAGCCACACCGCGGGCTCACAATTTCGGCAGCGTGGTGTCGCGGTCGGTGATCGCGTCTATGTCGTCGCTATCGAGCAAGGGGTCGGTCGGCTTCTGTACGCAGGCGCATCATCGTTGAGCGCGTCACCGACCAGAAAGGTGCTGACGCCTACTTCCGCCGGCCTGCCTACCGGGCCCCAGATCACCTGTTGGACGAGGGGACCGAACTGCGCCTCGACCGCGTCGTTCCTGAGCGAATCGCTCGTACGCTTCGGAGAGAGTCCGGAAAGCCCGTGAAGATCGCGTCCACCGAGTACCGGGTCAATCAGCAAACCCTCCGCACGACCGGTCGGATCACGGAGGGGTCGGCGGCTCTGCTTGACGATGTTCTACTCCGCTCGTCGCGAGTGCCCGTAGATCCACGCGCCTACCGCGAGGGGAGTCGCGCGATGCGCCTGCACATCGCTATAGAGCAATCCCCGGGGGTCCGACGCGCTGCGCTCGCGATACACGGCCCGAAAATGCCAGGCGTGCGGCTTCTCGTTTCGAAGACCTACGGCAAGCTCGGAGCCGGATTCGCCGAGGTTCACCACCTCGAGCCGTTCAAGAACATCAGATCCGCGAAGTTCGTAAATCCGGGACTCCTGCTCGTCTGGGGGTGGCTCCGGGGTCCGGGTGTTGATGTAATGGGTGCCGGGCTTGCCCGGCGTTGATTGCCAGATAGCGGGGCCGAAGCGCGGGTCAAGCGGCCGGATCTGTTGTACGCGTCGGGGTTGGGCGGGGCGGCTGGTGATCCGGGGGTGCCGGTTGACGCGCGGCGTGTGTT
>CAWEQQ010000043.1:0-183840 GCA_963811155.1 uncultured Solirubrobacterales bacterium | reverse complement strand
AGCTGTACGCATGATGCAGATTAGTTCCGATGACGGAGGACGTTGGGGCGGGCGTACGGTTGACGGATCTCGGCAACGGTCAAGCGAAAGGAGACTTCCATGGCTTGCCAGGAACTCTCCAAAGAGGATGTACTGGGCGCTTCTTGTGGGCGGCGCTGGTTGACGGGGCGCTTGCGCCTTGTGGGCATCCTTGGTTTCTTCATGATGAGTGGACGAAATCGATGCGCTGGCCTCGCGACTAAGGTTCTGCTGACTTGCATTCTGGCATCCGCATTCGCGACGGCGCAGACCGTAGGGGCCTCGGCGGCTTCGATGACCGATCTGGGCACGCTACCCGGCGGAACGTATAGCGGCGGGCCCGCAATCAACGCGCTGGGCCAGGTGACCGGACAAGCTGGCACGGCGAGCGGAACCAATCACGCGTTCCGATGGACTGCGTCTGGCGGCATGCAGGATCTCGGCACGCTCGGCGGAGCGAGTGAGGGCGTCGCGATTAACACGCTGGGCCAAGTGACCGGGGATTCCTACACGGGGACTGGGGCCACGAGCGGGGACACTCACGCCTTCCGCTGGACCCCGTCCGGCGGCATGCAGGATCTCGGCACGCTGCCCGGCCGAACGTACAGCGAGGGTGACGCGATAAATGACCTGGACCAAGTGACTGGACAAGCTGGGGTGGTGCTGAACGTCGACCGTCATGCGTTCCGCTCGACCCCGTCTCGGGGCATGCAGGATCTGGGCACGCTCGGCGGAGCGGATAGCGTCGGGAACGGGATCAACGATCTGGGCCAGGTCGCGGGGTATGCCGACACGGCCGATGGGCACACTCACGCTTTCCGGTGGACCGCGTCTGGGGGCATGCGGATCTGGGCACGTTCGGCGGAGCGTATAGCTGGGGGTACGAGATCAACGTGCTGGGCCAGGTCACGGGGTACGCCACGACGGTGAGCGGGACCACTCACGCGTTCCGGTGGACCCCATAATGATGCCCTGGGAACGGCGGAACTTGGCGGTGCCTGGCGTGCTTCGGGGTAATTTCTCCGCACGCATGATGCGGGTTAGTTCCGATGACGGGAGGACGTTGGGCGGCGTACGGTAGGTGGCGCTTGGGCAACGGTCAAGGGAAGGAGATTCCATGGCTTCCCAGGAACTCTCCGCACATTTGTTGGGCGCCTTTTGTTGGCAGCACTGGCCGAAGTGGCGCCTGCGCGTCGTGGGCATCCTGGCCCTGATCGGAGCATCGTTGTCGGCGATGCCGGCCGCGGCGAATGCCGCAAGCTGGTCGATCCAGCGTACCCCCAGCCCGATCGGTGCTGAGAACAGCTCGCTCACTGGCGTCTCTTGCAGCTCGAACATGGCATGCACAGCCGTCGGGGACTACACCAACAGCACCGGCGAGAGCGTAACGCTCGCGGAGCGCTGGAACGGCACGACGTGGGCGATCCAGACCACCCCGAACCCCGCCGGCGCGCAAGACAGCTACCTGAACTCGGTCTCGTGCACGTCGCCGGTCGCGTGTACCGCAGTCGGGTACTACGTCAGCGCCGGAAATTATCTAACCTTCGCGGAGCGCTGGAACGGCGCACGCTGGAGCGTGCAGAGCACTCCCAGTCCCAGCCCGCTAGAGCTAGACAGCAGCCTTTCCAGCGTGGCTTGTACCGCGCCCGCAACCTGCACCGCCGTCGGAGTCGACTACATCTCGGGTGCTGGGTCGGGGCTGGCGGAGCGCTGGAACGGCACCAGCTGGACGGTCCAAACCATCCAAAACCCGGTCGCCAGCTCAGCAACTTGGCTCAGCGGCGTGACGTGCACATCTTCCACCGCCTGCACTGCCGTCGGGGCCTACTTCAGCACCGCGTGGTACATGGACATGGCGCTGGCGGAGGGGTGGAACGGGGCCAGCTGGACGATCCAGGGCACGCCAATCTACACGGCTTACCATAACTTCAACAGCGTGTCGTGCATGTCGAGCGCAAGCTGCATCGGCGTCGGAGACGTCTTTGGCGCGAACACCTCGGGGCCGATGGCTGAGATCGGGAACCGCGGCAGCTGGACGTGGCAGAGCGTCCCCCAGGCGACCCACCCGAGCGGCTTCAACGGTGTGTCGTGCAAATCGACCATCTGCATCGCCGTCGGCGCCAGCGGCACGATGACGCTGTCGGAGCGCTGGAACGGCACGAGTTGGGTGATCCAGAGCACTCCGAACCCTGCCGGCTCCTTCAACTCCCTCAGAGGCGTGTCGTGCACGTCGCCGAGCAAATGCACCGCCGTCGGCGGCGCCGGCAGCGGTACGCTAGCGGAGCGCTACTCCTGAACTCACCCAAGGGCGTGTTGCACGAACGAGCTCGGTCCGGTGCGGCGATGCCCCGACCGGACCGGGGGCGGATCGCTCATTGGCGGCGGGGTGGTCGGCCGCCTAGTCGTGTCGGCGGCTCATGGTTTCAGCCGGCGCCGCGTAAGCGGTTGGGGTCCAGCTGGAAGCGGCCGTTTGCAGTGGCCCCACGACGGACGCTTGAGGTGGACCCACCTCGCGTCTGTTGTCGTGTCTGGTTGATGTTGACGGGTAGCCCGGTCGGACGGCAAGACGCGGGTGTCGCCGCGAAGGCCCGAGCCCGTAGGGCGAGGGCCTGAGCGCCGATACCCGCGTGCGTGGCTTCCGGGCGGGGGGTCATGCTCGTTTGCGTCCTTTTCGGGACGACGATTTGCACTGGCCCCACCGCGACGGCCTGAACTGGCCCCAGTTCGCGTCTGTGGTTGTTGGTCTTGATGTTGCCTGATCGCCCGGTCGGACGACAGGTTTTGACGTTCGGTGTTGATGTTTTTCTGTCAGCGAGCCGGTGTTCCTGACTACGCTTCGGATAGGCCATCCGGTGCCGGCGTCCTTTGACTGGCGTTCTCGCGGCCTGAGCGCGACCGGTTAGTGGTCGTGAAACAATGACTGTGGGCGCTGGACACGCGAAACCCTGCGTTTCGCGTGTGCTGAGGGCCGATTCTGCGACAGTTATCTATTCGCGACCGCTTAGATGCGCGAGGGCGTCGGCGGAGAGATCGGGGTCGGCGAGCGCGCGGTGGACCGCGGCGATGTCTTTGCCGCCCAACCGCCGGCGCCCGCCCCACAGCTGCGCCAGCTCGCCGGCGGTCGTCGCCGCGTACTCCACCCCATCGGGGTTACGCGAATGCCACGCCCGCCGGCCGCGGCAAGCAACCCGACGTGCGTCGCGCGCAGCGTCCGCGAGCACTCGACCTCGCCGTAGATATCGGACCCGTCGTTACGACCACGGCGATGCGTGTCGGCGGAGGTCGGCAGCCGCTTGGCAAGCGCACGCGGGCAGGTTGCCCACCAGACCGTCAAGCCGCTGCGCCCGGACCAGGCCGTGCGCGCGCTCCGGACGCGGGCGGCAACCCCGCAGCCGGCCGTAGCCTACCCGCTCCAGGATCGCAAGCGCCTCGTCGACCTGCTCACGCTGACCGTCGAACAGGTCGCCAAGCTCCGCGCGCTCGGCATCGCTGAGCGCCGACGGCGAAAGACCCGAAAGCCGCGCGGGCAAGAACGACCGCGCCAGAAACCGGATGCTGAAATCGGCCGTCAGCCGCTCGACGCGCGCAGCGAGGTCCGCAGGTACGAGCCCCGGGCGGCGGCCGCGGCGAGGGAGGAACCGCCAGCGGTCCACCGAGCAGCAGTTCTTGGTCTTCCTGCCCGACCCGCACGGGCACGGATCGTTGCGGCCCGGCGGGCTACCCGGCACGTCGAGATTGATCTGGCCGAACGTCATCGCCAACACCACCCAGCCGATCGGTGCTCGCGATGACCCTCAGCACGAGAAAGCGCGCAGCCTCTCGTCCCGGTCGCAGTTCCGTCCGCAACCCGGATACACTGCACGCACTGCATTTGTTCGGCGCGGGAAGCCCTATGTTTCTGGAAGACCGGGCCGCTAACCCGGTCTTTCTCGTTCTCGAGATCGTTGCGGCGGGGAGGGCCCTGGTTGCGTTGCGGGATCGTCGCGCCTGCTGGCCGTGACGATCGCAACAGGCTGCCTGCAGCGGGACGCTTGCCCTTCGCGCGGCGGGAGTCGCACCGCGGGCCCAGCGGCTGAGTGAGTCCGGGTGATGATCGGAGGTCCTCACGGCGCCTCTTCCTCGAACCGGTGGCTGCCGCGCTCACCCTCGATCACGACGCGACGCTCAGCGACCATCCATCCGACACTCCCCCGGATCGATGGCCCGCCGACGAATCCCCCGAATCGATCCCACACCGGCGCCTCCAGGGCGTAGGCCAACTCGTCACGGCCCGCCCACCGCTCCACGTCGACCAACTCGGCGCCATCAAGGCGACTGAGCACGATCCCCACCCTGCCTCCCAAACCCGCTCGCCCCGAGAACGGCACCACCGCAATCGTCGCGCAACGCCGCTCGAGCTCCTCCCACACCGCCCGGCGCGCCAGCAGCTCGCCACCCCTGGGCCGCGACCGCGCCGCATGCGGCCGAGCCGCTTCACGACCAGAAGGACTGCAGCACGGATCTCCCTCCAGCGCCGTGCAAGTCGAACACGACCACGCACGCCACCCCCGCGCGACGTGCAACCGCGCCGGGAGGTCGACCCTTCTCGATAGCCGCCTCCGGCGACAGCGGCCACCAGGAGCAGCCCAGCATTCCTGGCACCACTCCTCAAGCCATGCGTGCCGATCGGTCCGGCGCCCGCCCCAAACGCCGCGTGTGAGGGAAAGACTCTGGGAACAACGGGGCCTAGGTTGGCCCGCGTTGACCCACCGACGCCGCTCGGCCTCCCGGCCTGCTATCCGCCCAAAAACCCGGCGATAGCAGGAAAACCCTGCTACGACACGGCGAAAGCATCGAACCTTCCAAGCCGGGGGCTGCCCGGCCCTGCCAGCTTTGAAGACCGGCGGGACGCTCCACCCAAATTTGGGTGGGACTTCCCACCCAATCCCACCAATAGCCGCTCTGTGCCCGCAAAAGGGGTGCTTTTGGGTGCGGCCCGGTGCAGCTCGTATCTCCAGCGTTTGCAGGAGTTTGCGCGAAGGTGCAGCTCGGTGCAGTCGCATTCGTCCATCCACCTACCCACGAGGTCTTCACGTTTGGGCATTTGCGGGGGGTTCTGTTGTCCACGGCGGCGCTGACCACGGCTTAGTCGCTTGGCGACCACGTGTTGGTCTGGTTTTAGGTGTGGCGTTCGTCGGCTTGGAGGCGGTCGATGCCGATCTGCTCGAGTCGGGCGAGGAGCTCGCGGATGCGGCGGTCGTTGTCGATCCAGCGCTGCGATTCGGTGGCTTGGGGTCTGGTGAGGTAGTGGCCGATGGTCTTGTTGGCGATCTTGCGGGTCCAGTGCCAGTACGGGCCGTGGAGGCGTGGGGGGTCGTGGTGGCAGGCACAGCTCGATTTGCCGCAGCGGGTGCGTCGCTCGGTGATCGTGCCGGGCAGTACGTCGGCTGAGCGGGCGAGGCGGGCGAGCTCGGTGGCGATCTGACGCGCTTCGGCGCGTTGGGCGGGGTCGAGCTTCATCGGTTTGAGTCTGGCAGCGGGAACGGTGGTCGTTCCGTCCGAGTCCTACGGTAGATATACCGGAGGATGGCCTGTGCGATGACCGGCGCGGATCGTGGCGATGCGAGCGGAACCGAGGCCGCCGAGCGGGGGGTGATCGATCGCTATGCGCCCCGTTCGCTGTCGGCGCCGGCGGCCGCGTTCGCGCGCGAGGTGGTGGCGGTGGCCGCGCCAGAGACGCCTGCGCGCGCGAAGGCGCTGTTGTTCGCGGCCGGACGGCTGGGCGGCTTCGGGGAGTCGGTTGGGCTCGAGCCGCGAGGCGAGGTATTGCTGGCCGAGCCGCGCCGTCTCAGACCCAGGCCCGCCGCCGCGCAGCGCATCCCTCACCAACACAGCGACCCCGCTCACACCAGCCGGCGCCGCACCGTCACCGACCTGCCCGAACGCGTCGGGCAAAAGCCCCGACCACAACCGCCCATCGGCGGCGCGGAGACGGCGCCCGGCGTCGTTGAGCCGCCGCGCGACCTCGACATCACGCTCAAACAACACCGACAGCCGACCCGCCAGCTCACGTGCGAACACCGGGCACCGACCCAGTCCCGCACTCGCGACCGGGCTCGCGGCGCTCATCGCGTACGCCTCCTGCCACCAGTTCGCTCTGAGCGTTTGCGCCTCGGCATCCTCGGCGGCGTCGAGCAGCTCGCGCGCGAGCCGGCGTGCCTGCTCGGGCCGCAGATCGGTATACGCGTCCGGCAGGTTGGTCGGCCGGCCCTCATCGTCGACCGCGCCCGGCCCGTCGAACACCCGCACGCGCACCAACAACTGCTGGGCTCCGGACAGCAGCCCCTCGCGCGACGGGCCCGCGGCTGCCTCAGCCTCGCATCGATAGCCGCTCATCGCGCCACCCCCCGCTCGCCGTCCAACTCCCCGACCAGCGCCACCAGCGCGCCAAGCACCTCGATACTCAGCGGCCGCTCGGCCGGCTCCGGGCCACGATCGGTCGCGTCCTCAGGCAGCGCCACGCTGCCGAGCGGCCCGCCCTCGCACACGAAGATCCGACCGGCACCAACACGACGAACGAACAGCACCACAAGCCGCTCGCCGCGAAGTGGATGAAACGGATGGGTGACAACCAGCGAACCCAAAGGCCGCTTGCACGACCTTGTGGTATGTGGTGACCGTTGGTATGCCGAGTACCCTCACCCCGCCCTTCTTACCCTTCTTGGGGATCTCCACCGCCCGGACCAGCCCGGGGAAATACGACCCCGACGACATCCGATTCCACAGCCGATAGAGGTTCCCCGAGAGGTCCTCCTCGAACTGCGCGATCGTCACGCCGTCGGCCCCGGCCGCTCCGCCATTGTCCTTGACCTTCAGCCACGCATCCCACAACAGTCGCTTGGGGATGTCATACGACTTGCCCTTCAGCTTCGGCTCACGCACGCGGCTCATCCCTTTCGGTTGGCCACGCCCGTGCGCCTGGATGACCGCGCCCCTTGGCTCCACCCACGCTGCGACACGCGCGAGCTTCACGGCTACTACGAGCGGGTCCGCCGGCGCGCCCGCGACGGTACTCGGCTCCTCGCGGATTCTGCCGCTTGGAGGTCTCCCTCTCGCCACGGAAGGCACCGCAGCGGTGTCCGGGCACGCCTTCACACGTTCCATAGAAGCGCCTCGGTCGAGATCATGCTGCCTGTATGCCGGACGCCGCCCGGGCAGTAAACGGGTGCCCCCCAGGCTCATCCCAGGACGGGCCAGTGGCCCTGGTTTTGACGTCGACTGATGGTGTTTCGACACATAAACGGCAGAGGGCTTGCACCCATCGCTCATCTTCTCGACCCATACCTGGCGCGATCGAGCCGCGCCTTTTCCCACGACGTTCAGCACAACGGTCTTCAGCCAATTGACCTGTGGGTGGTTTGAAGCCTCCCCCTCGTAGGGCGGCTCCGGAGGGCCAACAACCTCCATCACTCCTACAGCACCGCAGTCAGCGGGACCACCATCTACCAAACCGTCCAACCTCCTGCGTTCGTGTTCACAACCGACCCACACCTGACCCGATCTTGTCGAGCCTTTTTCCCACGACGTTCAGCACAACGGTCTTCAGCCAATGCACCTGTGGGCGGTTTGAAGCCTCCCCCCCGAAGGGCGGCTCCAGAGGGCCAAACAACCTCCATCGCTTCTACAGCACCGCATTCAGCGGGACCACCATCTCGCACTCTGTCCTGCCTCCTGCGTTCGCGTTCACAACCCCGCTGGTGGCCACCGGATCTCCCCACCGGGGGGTCGGGCGGGGGTCAGGTCAGGGGCCTCACCCCCTTGCCGGCGGTTGCCTGCGCGAGTCGGTAGCTGTCGTGCCCATCGGTGATGATCACGTGGGCGTGGTGCAGCAGCCGCTCGACGGTCGCGGTCGCGAGGGTTTTGGGCATCAGCTCGTCGAACCCGGAGGGGTGGATGTTGGAGCTGAGCGCGATTGAGCGTTTCTCGTAGGCGGCGTCGACGACGCGGAAGAGCGCCTCGGCGGCGTCTGGGGAGACCGGGAGCAGCCCGACATCGTCGATCAGGATGAGATCTGAGCGGATCAGCTTGCTGATCGCCTTGTTGATCGAGTCGTCGGCACGGTGGCGTCGCAGCAGCGCGGCGAGCGTCTCGAGTGTGTGCCAGGCGACGCTCTTGCCGTTGTCGATCGCGAGATGGCCGAGCGCTTCGATGAAGTGGCTCTTGCCCGTCCCGGACGGGCCGGCGACGACGAGGACCTCGGCGCGGTCGACCCATTCCAGCGTGCGGAGCGCCTGCTCGGTCGCGTTCGGGATCGCTGATTTGGTGGGCTCCCAGGCGTCGAAGGTCTTGCCTGCGGCAGCCCGGAGGAGCGGCGGCGGATCGCGACGGTCGCCCGGTCGCGGCCGGCGGCCTCCTCGGCGAGCAGGACCCTGAGGACCTCAGCGTGCTCCCAGCGCTGGCTGTTGGCGCTCGCCAACACCTCAGGCGCCGTCCGGCGGACGTACGGGAGCCGCAGCCGCCGCAGCAGCTGCTCGAGCTCGGCACTCAGCGGCGGTGGGGTCGGTGGCGCGACGGTCATCGCCGCGCCTTCCCCGGGCTGCGGGGGTGCCGGGCGTCGCGTGCGAGCTCCAGCAGCTCGTGGGCGAGCCCTCGGGCGCGCTGTGCATCCAGGCGGCAGACCGGGTCCGCGAGGCTAGGCGGGTCACGGTCGGGATCGTCGCTGAGGACCAGCTCGATCCCCCACTCAGATCCGTGCTAGATGTCAGTGGAAATCCGGGCTGATGGCAGCAGGATCGTCCGAGATGTTTGTCAGTGGATGCCCAAGCGTGTCCTTACCGCCCGGGCATTGGGCGGCGGGGAGGGGTGTGAGGAGGTGCGCTTCGGCCCCACCGTCGCCACGTCCTCTTGCCGTGTCCACTGGCGCTTGTGCTGAGCGGTGCACGCATGCGTTCCAGTGGCGGCGCGCTCAACGAGCACAGCCAGCGCGTCGCCGACGCCGCCAGCGCCGCGATCCGCGCCGGCGCCGCGCTCATGGCTCGGTACGCGCCGCGCTTGAGGTCCACGATCTCCTCAGCGTGGAGCTGTTCGAACCGCGGGCGGACAGCCCGGCAGCTCATCAACCGCGATGCGCGCGCCATCGCCGCGCAGAAGCCATCCAACCGGCCGCGAACGCTTGGTTCGCGGGGCTCCCAGCCGTGTCGTGTGGCTGGCCGTCGCTCGGACAGTGCTCCTCCGGGCCCGCTCGAGCACCGGTTCGGGGCGATCCTCGAGCGCGCGTAGGACGGGTTGCGCGCGCTCGGGCACCGGGCATCCGAGGATCGCATCGTCGCTGGTCTGATCGCCGGCCATCAACCCGAGCAGCTCTGCCGGCAGACTCGTGACCGATTCGGCGAGCAGATAGCCGGCCACCGCCGGGTCGGCGTAGGAGCAGCGCGTCGATCTGTGCGGCGGCGAGGGATCGGCCCCGCAGCGGCCGCGTCCGCGTCCGCGGCACCGGGATCCCGGCGCAGATCGACGCCCGCTCCGCGCGGCAACGGCGCACGGGCGTAGGCCCGCTCGGGATCGTCGGCCGCACTCACCAGCCGCAGCGCGCCAGCCAGCTGCCCGCGGGTCCTCGTAGGCCGTAGCGCCACCGCCACCCGCCGAGCGGCTTGAGACTGCCCGCGAGTAGCCGATCACTCGCTCGAACTGATCCGGCGGCAGCCACTGCGTGCAGTCGTAGCACAGCCGCAACTGATGCGATCTCGGGACCCGTGGCCATCGTCGCGCCGTACGGAGCGGCGGCGGCGCACGGCGTGGCCTGACAAGAAATGCGCAGAGTGTGTCGTCGTCGCCGGTCGCGGAATCCGGACCGGGCCGCCGTAGACGAATGTCAGCGCCATCCCGAGCTGCCTGCCGAGGTGCAGCTCCAGCTTCTCGGCAGCGTGCTCACCAAGCGGGTTCGCGAATCCGATGCGACGCTGACCGCCAGCATGCTCGGCTCGGGCCGGCGAGCGTGTGCATCGCCCTAGTCGTCGCGGTGTCGTCGTCGCGGTCGGCGATCACGTCGACCGAGGGGCTCACCGGGCGTGGCCGGGGTGCGTGATCGCGCTCTCTGCGATCTTGCGGTCGATACGCGAGTGCCGCGGCTGCGGGAGACCGCGGCGGGGGTGTGGGTGACTGCTGCCGATGAGCGCAAGGTGCCATTGGTGGCCTTGTCGTCGATGAACAGAAGCAGCTCGGGGTCAGCGTCGTGTAGATCGGGTGGTAGCTCAGGATCAGCGTCATGTCGTGCTCGGTGAGCGGCGCGAACGCGACGCGCCGGTAGATCGGCGAGCGGAGCATCGGCTCGTGGGCGAGGACCTCCCATCGCGGCTGTCGAACAGCAGCGCGAATCGGGTCGCCGGGTCGTGTGTGGAGGT
Source organism: uncultured Solirubrobacterales bacterium (assembly GCA_963811155.1). Classification (GTDB taxonomy): domain Bacteria; phylum Actinomycetota; class Thermoleophilia; order Solirubrobacterales; family Solirubrobacteraceae; genus Palsa-465. The sequence continues at coordinate 173,443 of CAWEQQ010000043.1, read as the reverse complement.
GGCGCAGGTACTCAAAGCAGTCGCGATTGAGGTTCTGCGCCTCGCCGATCACTACCAGCCGCCGGCGCTCGGCCAGCCGGTTCAGTCGCTGGTCGGTCATCGCGACTCGCGTGCCCTGCCGGGCGCGCCCGGTCAGCGCGTGCAGCAGCCGGACGGCGGCCAGCCGCATCGTCGGCCACGCCTCGAACGCGAGCTGCACGACGGGCTCGCTGCGCGTCTCGATCGCGTGGTCGATCGCGAACATGTCTTCCCCAGCCCGGCTGGGCCCGACGATCGCCCCCGTTGCCTACCTTCTCGACGCCGAAGAGCTTCAGCCGTCCTGATCGCGGTCGGCGACGACCACATATCGCGGATCCTCGCCGACTGCCACGACAACGCCGATCAGCGCCGCGATCGAGTACCTCGAGCAGACCACCTGTAGGGTCACCGCCGCGCCGGCGGCGAGAACCTCACCACGCACCGTGCCAGGCGGGTTCGCCACCGCCGCCTTCAGGCGCCAGGTGTCGCGGGCGGAAGGACCTTCAGTGGCGCACGCACGTTGTCGGCGCGAACCTCGTGCAAGGAAGAGACGGAAGGTGGTGGACGGCGCTGCACCACTCCGACGATCTACCGGCCAACCAGAACCGCCGGCTGACCTGTACCGGTCGCACCTACGGGCGCTCGTGCACGGCCGTACCGGGCTGGAGTGGGGGAAGGTCAGCAAGGGGCAGGCGGAGCTGGTCGCGGTGCCTTCGCGCGTGCTGAAAGTGGTTCTCGAAGCGAACGGGACAGCGCGAGAACGTCGCGGCGGAGCACTCCGACGTGCGGCTCGGGTCGTGGAAGAGCGAGAACAAGGCGGTGAAGGACGTCAGGGCGCGCAAGCGCGACGGCATCGACGCTCACACGTGGCGCGGCCGGGTCCAAGAGCGGGCGGGCTGGCTCGGCTTCGACCGCGAGACCGTCGACCGGCTCGCGCTCGACGCCTCACACGGCAGCGAGTCCGAACGGCGCGAGCGACGAACCGGGACGCTGCACGATCCCGAGTTCGAGGATCGCCTTGCCGGACGGCATCGGCTGACGCCAGAAGCACACGACGTTCGACAGGCGCGCGGTCCTGCGCGAGATCGCGCAGCACTCGCAGCGGGGCAACCTCATCCACGAGGCGTGAGGCACCGCCGACGGCTGCGTGCAGCGCGACGATGTCATCCCGACGGCCAGAGACGCGAGGTGAGACGAGGATCGCTGGACGGTTCGCGACCCCGCGGACACCGAGACCCGGCTCGTGCGTGATGCGGTCACGCGCCGGTACGTGCACCGGGCTCGTCGGCAAGCAGGCGCTCGCGCAAACCGTCGCCGAGATGACCCTCGCCGACGAGCAGCGGGCAGCCGTCCAATAGCCACGTCCGGGACCGGCGTCGACGTCATCCAGCCAAGGCCGGCACCGACAAGACGCACACGATCGGCGCCGGGCTGCGTACGAGCGAGACGGATACACGCTGCTTGGCGCCACGCCGACGACCCGGGCTCGCGAGGAGCTCAAGGACGCCGCGGGCGTGGAGAACTCGCGCACACTCGCCAGCGTGTGCAAGCAGCTCGCCAATGGCGTAAAACTGCCCAGGTACTGCACGTCATCTACGCCGAGGCCGCGACCCGGGGAGACGCGACAGACCGCCGTCGATCTGTTCGCGGCCTGCACGCGAGCGGACGCAAGGTGATTGCGGTCGGCGACGCGCGCCAGCTCTCGTCGGTGAACGCCGGCGGATGGTTCCCCGCCATCCGCCGCGAGATTGGCGGCGTGGAACTCAACCAGGTTGCTTCGCCAGCGCGACCAGAACGAGATCCGCGCGCTCGCCGCGCTGCACGCCGGCCACCCCCGATACTGAAATGACTGGGCTGGTCAGCAACGGCCGCGTCTACGTCGGCGAGGACCACGCGACTAGAGCCCTCGAACGGTGGAGTGTCGCGGTCGACGAGCTCGCCGCGGACAAGGCGATGATGATCGCCCGCTCAAACGAGCTGCGCGACCAGCTGAACGCGCGCTTGGTCCAGCGCGACCGCGGGCAGCTCGGCGACGACGTCCAATACGGCAGCCAGGCGCTCGCGGCCGGCGACCTGGTGATCTGCCGCGAGATCAACAATTCGCGCGGCGTGGTCAACGGGACGCGCGGCCACGTCGTCGAGGCCAGCTCGTGGGGCGTGAAGATCGAGGTCAAGCAGGGCGAGAAGCGCTACCTGCACGAGGAGTACATCCTCAAGGCGCGCGAACGCGACGACGGCCGCTCATTGGAGCACGCTTACTGCCTCACGGCTGGCGCGCGGCCAGGTCGACGAGTTGCCGTTGGACCGGCCGCTCGAGCCGGACCGGGGTCGTGGCCTGTCGCTCGAGCGCGACAGCGCCGACGGCATGGAGCGCTGACCCCTCACCGGGCCAGACTCATGCGCAGGCCCTCGCCGATCGCCCGGCACACTGCGAGTCAGTCGACGCCGGCCGGGCCTCGATAGCGCGGCCCAGGTCGGCCAGCTCGCGCATGTCGCGCATCAACCACACGTTCGGCCGATCGTCGACGACCGGGCCTTCGTCAAATAACAGTTAGACGAACCACGACGCCTCTGCCCCCCGCGGAGTTGGTATCTCAGCGCTGTCGTGTTGGCGGTCGTGTGGACGGGCTAGCCCCGGAATGTGCGAGCGTGGTTCCCTTCCAGCCCCGGCTGCGCGCCGCCTCGAATCACTGCAGCCCCACCGCGTCAAAGTAGAGACAGGCTGTCGCGACATGTCGCAGTACCAATTGCGGCCGATCTTCGCAATATCAAGGCCCAGAAAATCTACGGAAATTGCTACAAAAAGCGGGTTACGAGTCTTAGTTGGGCCAGCGGGGTCGTCCCAACCTTCTCTAGAATCGCGTCGCTCGGGAGGTTTTGTCCCCCTTGTCGGGAGCGGACTGTGGCCTATCTGCTGACACAACGAAGGTTTACGTGCCGGGTCGTGTCCGTCGCCATGTTGGTGGCGGTGAGCATTTTCGTCGTGTGCTCAGCTCTAGTTGGCGCTGGTAGCGCGCTAGCCGCGGGGTTCTCGCCGGGCAACACGGGGCCTTTCGGGCATCCCCACCACCGCGGATCCCCCCCGGTTAGCGCAGGCGCGTCCGTTCAAAGCCCGACGACGCAAAGCCCGACGACGACCCCGCCGGTGCCTGTGAGCACGACCCCCACCCCGCCGCCGACCCCGACCCCGCCGGTGCCAGTGCCTGTGAGCACAACCCCCACCCCCACCCCGACCCCGCCGGTGCCGGTGCCCGTGAGCACAACCCCCACCCCGACCCCGCCCTGCCGCTGCCCGTGAGCACAACCCGCGACCTGTGCGCACGACCCCGCCGGTGCCGGTGCCCGTGAGCACAACCCCGACCCCGGCGGCGACCCCGCCGGTGCCGGTGCCCGTGAGCACAACCCCCACCCCGACCCCGCCGGTGCCGGTGCCCGTGAGCACAACCCCCACCCCGCTGCCGACCCCGCCGCCGCGTGCCCGTGAGCACGACAACGACCCCGACCCCGGCGGCGACCCCGCCGGCGCCGGTGCCCGTGAGCACAACCCCCACCCCGGCCCGCCCGGCCCCGGCGCCGCGTGCATGTGAGCACGACCCCCGGTGCCGACCACCACCCCGGGGGCCCTGACCACACCCCGGCGGCGACCATGCCGCCGCTCTCACCAGCCATGCCGGCCACGCCGGGCGTCTCGCCGGCCACGCCGGCCACGCCGGGCGTCTCGCCGCTCACGCTCGTCACGCCGGGCACGCCGGGCGTCTCGCCGCTCACGCCGGCCACGCCGGCCACGCCGGGCGTCTCGCCGCTCACGCCGGCCACGCCGGCCACGCCGGGCGTCTCGCCGCTCACGCCGCTCAGGCTGGTCACGCCGGGCGTCTCGTCGGTAACGCCGGGCGTCTCGCTGCTCGCGCTGGCCACGCCGGGCGTCTCGCCGCTCGCGCTGGTCACGCCGGGCGTCTCGTCGGTAACGCCGGGCGTCTCGTCGGTAACGCCGGGCGTCTCGCCGCTCGCGCCGCTCACGTCGCTCGCGCTGGCCACGCCGGGCGTTTCGCCGCTCGCGGCGGGCGTTTCACCGTTCGCGGCGGGTGTCCCGATGGCGGCGAGCACGATCGCTTCGATCGCTTCGTCGTGGGTGATCTACCGCTGGGCCGGGGGACGGGCGCAGTTGCTGGCGAGCGTTGAGGCGACTGGCGTTCGTTCGCGGACCGGCCACGTCTGGCATAAGAAGCTCCGCCCGCCGGTAGCGGGATTGGCGAATGGTCAGCCGGCTCCGGTTTTGATGGCGCCGTCGGGGTCGGGTGGTGCTGGAAGCTCCGCGAGTGGGGGTTCGGGGTTCTTCTTCTTCGCTGTCGCCGGGTTGCTGGCGTTGTTTGCTCTGGGCGTGCCGCGGCTGAGCTGCCGGTTGCGCCTGATCAAGGAGTTGGGCACCCCGGCGCCATTCGTTCTGTTGCTTGATCGACCCGGCTAAGCCGAGCTCGGCTTTCCAGGTTCTCGCACGCCGGGCTTGTCCCGGGTGCGTTCCGATCTCAAAGCAATAGGAGGAAGTCTCATGTCACGCTCACATCGGGCGTGGACGGAGAACTGTGCGAGCGTCAGGGCCGTCGTTGGCGGCGCTGGCAAGCTCGGCAAGCCTGAGGTTCAACCACGCCTCGGTCACGAGCGTCTGCTGCTCGGCACAGCTTCTGCGTTCGCACGCCTACGTTGGTTGGCGGCGGCAGTGGCGCTCGTGTTGGCCTGCGGCCCGGCGGTTGCGCTGGGCAGGGCAAGCGTGAGCGGGCGTAGCCAGCCACCGGCCACCCATCCGCACAGCTCGCTACAGGCGCACGCTGTCGCCCGTTCCGCTGCCGGCAGTTCAGGCCGGTCGCGCGCCGGTGGGCGCTCGGTAGGCGGGAGTACTGTTAGCGCACAGCTGCTGGTGCCGGGCGCCGGCGAGCGTCGTCCTGGTGGCTCAGGACCGGTGCGGGCGCTGCAGCGTCGGCTCGCCGGCCTGGGGTTCGCGCCGGGTCCGGTCGACGGGCGCTATGGCCCGCGTACCGAACAGGCGGTGACGCGCCTCCAGGCTGCGCATGGCCTGCGGGTCGACGGGATCGCCGGCCCGCAGACGTTGGCGACGCTCGCCACTTCGCTCCTTGTGCTGTACCCCGGCGCGGGATATGAGCCCGGGGGGTCGGGAACGGTGCGAGTGCTGCAGCGTCGGCTCGCCGGCCTGGGGTTCGCGCCCGGTCCGGTCGACGGGCGCTATGGCCCGCGTACCGAACAGGCGGTCAGGCGCTTCCAAGCCGACCATGGCCTGCAGGTTGACGGGATCGCCGACCCGAGCACGGTTGCGCGTTTAGGCGCACAGATCGGTTCCCAGCAGCGGTCCAGTCGCCGCTCGCGTCCGCTGCCCGTGTCGCCAGCCCGGACGCGCAAGCCAGCTGGTGCTCCGGTCCCGAAGGCTGTTGTCGGGCAGACGAGCCGCTCGGCGGGCGTGCCATCGCTCGCGTGGCTGTTGCTCGCGGCGGCGCTCGTGCTCGGGTTGCTGGCGATCGTTGCACGGCGCGGGACGCGCCGGCGCGGAGTCGGCATTTGGGTTCGATCGCCTCAACCGCAAGCCAGCGTTCGCGAGCAGGCGGCGCCGGTGAATGGTGCGGAGCAGCCAGATCCTGCGGCTCAGGAGGGCCACGTGGTGGTCACGCAAGGCGCAGCAGCGCCCGGTGAGCCCGCCGGCGTGCAGGCGGGGTCCCAACTCGCGACCGAGCAGAGCGACGCGGACGGCGCGTTCAATCTCGGTACGTTGCTCGAACGGCAAGGCGACATGGGCGGAGCGCTGGCCGCGTACCGACGCGCCGATGAGTGTGGCCACGGCCCTGCGGCGTGCAATCTCGGCGTCCTGCTCGAAGAGCACGACGACGCGACCGGCGCGATCGCCGCCTACCGACGCGCCGCCCAGCGCGGCGACGCCAACGGCGCGTTCAATCTCGGTGTGTTGCTCGAAGGGCAAGGCGACATGACCGGTGCGCTAGGCGCCTACCGACGCGCCGATGAGTGTGGCCACGGCCCCGCGGCGTGCAATCTCGGCGTCCTGCTCGAACAGCACGACGACGCGACCGGCGCGCTGGCCGCCTACCGACGCGCCGCCCAGCGCAGCGACGCCAACGGCGCGTTCAATCTCGGTGCGCTGCTCGAGGAACACGGCGACCCGGTCGGCGCGGTGGCGGCGTACGATCGCGCCCGTCAGCACAAGTCCACGCACGAGGCGCAAGTGGCTGGGGCTCGGGACGAGGCTCCCGCGCTGGCTGCGGCCGGGAACGCGGGTGATGAGCATCACCTATAGGTGATGACAGCCAACGCTGGAGGGCGTCGAACTGGCGTGCGCCGGCCTACTCGAGCTCGACCGACAGTCGCGTCGTACGAAGTCCACGTCCGAATGTGCCCTAACCACAACACGGGGGCCGCCGCACAGAGCGGGCGGCGGCCCACCCGAGGGAGGCCCAACCCGGGGGCCGCCGCAGGGCGCGGGCGGCAGCCCAACCCGGGGGAGGCCACGATCGAGGCGACTTTGCCGTCGCCCCACTCAAGCGCGAGTGGCAGTATCGACGATGCGGCCACGTCCCCGAAACCAACGATTACGGACGCCCTCTAGTCGGCAAGCGCGCCGAGCGTCTGTCGGAGGGGCCCTACTGACGTGATCTCGAATGCTGACTGAGAGCGTACGGGATCGCCGAGGTCGTCGTGCTCGGTATCTCGAGCTCGTCCGTTGATCCCCCTCTTGCGCCGCCGGCTGGGTCCACCTAATCCAATCCGCAGCGCCAGAGCCCCGCGACGGCGCCGCTCAGCGATCGTCGGGGAGCGCCTCATGGCCACCGTCACGTGGTCTCAAGCCTTCGATGGCCGGCCACCTCGGCGACCAGCACGAGGTCCCGTCCGTCGCGGACGAGGTTCGTCAAGCAGGTGTGGCGCAACACGTGCGGCGAGAGCCCGTCGATTCCAGCATCGACGCCGAGCTGCGCGACGAGCTTCGTGATCGACCGCGCCGACAGTCTCCCGCCGGCCCGGTTGACGAACAGCGGATGGCGCCCGCCCGGCTCCTCGACCGGCGGGCGCTCCCGCAGCCACGCCCCGACCGCCTCGCGAGCGGCGCGGTTCAACGGCACCCTTCGATACTCCTCGCGCTTCGCCCGGCGGACCACCACCTCGCCCGTGCGGGCGGTCAGCGACACATCCTCGACATCGAGGGCCGCGCACTCGCTGACCCGCACAGCCGTGTAAGACAGGATCGCCGCGATCGCCGCATCACGCACAGAGCCACGGCGCTCCACCGCGCGCAACAGCTCGATCTGCTCCCGACGCGCCAACGCGCGCGGCGCGAGCGTCGGCAACTCCAGCCGCGCGACCACACGGCCGCTCGATCCCACGCGAGCGATACAGCGTGTCAATCGCCGCCAGCTCCAGATTCACCGTCGCCGGCGCCACCCGCCCCCGCAACCGGTGGCGCTTGAAATCCCGCATCGCGTGCAGCCCGGCCATCCGATCGCCCAGCGGATCGCCGCGGACCTCGCTCGCCGCCAGGAACGCCACGAACGCTCTCACCGCCCGCAGATACGCGCGACGAGTCGCGGAGCCGGTCAAGGCGCTCGGACTGTTCTGGCTAGTGATCAACGAGCCTCCGCCCGATCGAGAGAGCTCGGGATGAACGCACCACGAACCGCCGCTCAATCCTCGTCGTCAATCAATCGGAAATGCGAAGCTTCTTCTTGACCCCGAGAAGCGCCGCGTGTCGCTAGGCGCGGCGGTCAGAGCGCGCGTTCTGGGAGTCCTCGAGTTGGCCAATCGATCCGGCCGGCGACTTCCGCCGCCCGGCCTGAACCTGCGCGGCGGCTGGCTTTTGCCAGCGGGCGGGCGGTCCGCGCCGGCGTTATTGCGCCGCGATCTTGTTGCACTGCGCCTCGGCAGCCTGCTTGAGCGAGGCGATCGGGATCTTCGCTGCCACAGTCAGGCAGGCCTGCTTTGCCTTGCTGAGCGCGGTACTCACGTTCGCGTTGCTCGTCGTGATCTGATTGCAGGCTTGTTCCGCGGTCGACCGCGCGCTCGAGTCCTGGATCTTCTTGGTGGCGTCGAGGCACTTCTGCTTGGCGACCGCGGCGCCACTTCCGGAGCCGGCGGTGGTGGACGTCGCCGTCGACGAGGTCGACGATGACGAGGAGGTGCTCGAACTCCCGCACGCGCTAACAGCGGCCGCGGCGACGACGAGCACGACCAGAAGCACCGAGCGAAGGCCAATCATGCCGCCATCATCGCGCAAATCGTCGCGGACTGGTCGAACGGCCCGCCGGGCCGCTCCGCTCGGCACTCCAGGCGTCGCTACGCAAGAGCGCGCTCCGGAAGCGTCCCTGTCGTTGACGTCGACGACTTGCGAGGGCTGAACATAATCGCGCTCGATAATATGTCTATGTAAAGCTGCCTGCAAATTGCCAGGTTTTCGGGCCGGGTCCCAGAGGCGCACCGTGCCATCGATGCTGGCGCTGGCGAGCTGGCGCCCGTCGGGCGAGAACGCCACCCCGAACACCGAGCCGGTATACTTGGTCGCTTAGGTAGAAGTGGCGTAACGAGCGTCGGGGTAGTCGACCGCTGTTGAGAGGGTCGGCCACCGTGGCGCCGAACTCGTCGGCTGTTGAGCGTTACTTGATTTCGGCATCCGGAGGGGTACGAGCGTCACTGAAGTTCGGCACGAGCCCGTTCATAGGGGCGACACGGGTTGTCGGCGTCTGGTAGTCGTTGCAACACGAGCGCCCCCTTCCCAATCGCGGACGGGGGGTGAGAGCCATGATTTGCGACTCCGGGCGCGGAGCGCCAGCCGTTCGCGCCTCAGTTCGACTCGACAGAAGGTCTTGCTCTAGCTGCAGGAGGCTGAGGTTGCCATCAGATCGAGCGCAAGACCCCGACGGTGGCTCCATCCCCCCATCATCTCAGGATAGGATCTCCCTCTTTGGAATAGCGTCGATCTCGCGTCGGATGCTTGACGGAGCGGCTAGGATGAGGACATGTCTCCGCTTGCTGCCGAGGCCCGTCGGGTGCATGACCAGGCGAAGCTGAGCGATCGTCAGATCGCCGCGGCGACCGGTGCGCGGCCGAGCACCGTGCGCGACTGGCTGAGCGGCCGCAGCGCGCCGAGCGGCGCGCGGGCAGAGCGGCTGATCGAGCTCGGCGCGATGACCGATCGGCTGGCGCACGTCATGCAGCGGGATTTCATCCCGATCTGGTTGACGCGGCCAATTGAGGCGCTCGGCGATGAGAAGCCTGTCGAGGTCCTCGCCCGCGGCGAGTACCGACGAGTCGCGCGGCTGATCGCCGAGCTCGAGTACCCCGGCGTCTCCTGATAGAGCAGCTGGATGGACGTCGAGACAGTCGCCGTCGCCGGCGAGTGGATCCGCCACGCGCCGCACCGCTCTGCGCTGCTTGGCCGGGCCGTCGAGCCGACCGACGGGCGCTGGCAGCGCGGCGAGGTCGTCCGCGCGCTGTATCTCGCTGACGAGCGGGCGACCGCGGTCGCTGAGTGGTACCGGCTGCTGGCCGAACGCGGGCTACCGCCGGCACGGGCGATCCCTCACGACCACCACGTCTGGGAGATCCGACTCGAGCTGGCCGACCTCAGCACTCCCGAACGATTGGCGTGGCTCGGGCTACACGCACCCCAACCGGGACGACGAACCTGGCCGCCGTATCAGACGGTCGGTGAGCGGCTGCTCGGCGAGGGCTACGCCGGGATCCTTGCTCCCAGCGCCGCCCGCAAGCACGTTCGACGATTGTGTCGGGCCTTACGTCATCGTCCTCGAGCGTCATCAGCGGCTCGGGCACGACTGGCAGGCGCTGCTGGCAGCTCGCGCCGAGTCCGTCATTGGTCGCTTCGAAGAGGCCAACGCCGCCTGGCAAGCAACCTCGGAGAAGATCGCGGCGTGCAGCTCGGTGCCATTCCTAGGAACGCGCGAAGCGCTGCGATCGCGCTCAGTCGAGGTCGCCCCGCCACGACTCGGCATGATGATCGCGCGTGCCGCCCGGCCGTCTCGGGTAGCCGGGGCGGTCGCCCGCCCCGGCTCCTACAGAACCGTACGTACGCTAGTCGTATACGGCTCTTCGGGACGGCGGGTTATGACCCCCGCCGCCGGCCGGCTTGTCGACCTCGCATGCCGACATTGAAGAGGCAGTCCGGGTTTCTGTGTAGGCGGCTTTATGTCACGTGTAATGGTTACTTCTCGAGTGTCAACTCGCGACGGCTAGTTTGCAGTGTCAGGAAGCCGGTCGCCGAAGTGGATCTTGAAGGCGAGCAGCGCTGTCGTCCAGTTGGTCGATCACCTCATCCGAGATCTGGCCACCGTCAGGGCACTCGAGCATCCCGCGCAACCGGGCGCGGTCGAGCGCGTCATCGATCAGCTGCGGCGAGAGCTCGCGGCTGGGGGCGGCGGGGAGAGGGAGATCCCCCGCGGCGATGCCGGCCCAACGCTCACCCAACTCCAGCCCAGGAGCCTCAAACTCCTCGGGGCCCAACACGATCGTGCTCTGTGTCCTGCTTGGGGTCTTGGTTCTCGTAGACATGGCGATCTCTTTCGTTCATGCCTACACAGTTCCTTGGACACTCCCACATTGAACGCTGTTCCAGCTTCGGCGCTGCCTGTCGCGAATGCGGGCTCGCCGGTTTGCCGCGTGCGAACCAGACGGAATGATGGCGTCGACGACAGCACGCACGGGTCGAATAAGCCGGGTCGGACCGCGCGAAGCTCACAGCCGTTGGCGAGCAATGAGGCCCGGGATCCCGGCCGTTGGTGAGCCGCCACCCCTTAGGCGAGAGCGCGTTCGCGTGCGGGTAGTAGCGGGAAGGAGCGTTGGTTGCGCGGCGGGAGGATGTAGTTGGCGCGTTTGAGGACGAAGATGAACTCGTTGATGCCGTTGTTGACGGTGTCGGTGATCGCGGGGTTCTGAAGTTGGGCCGACGGTCGCGTTCATCGCGTTGCGGGTGGTGATGAAGTCCTCGATCGTGCGCTGGATGGAGACGAAGTGAAGTCCGGCCTGGCCGCCGTCGATCGTGTTGAAGTCGCGGCGGATGATCAGCGGCTTGCCGCGGCGGCGGGCCCGGGCAGAGGTCTGGGCGTGACCGATGACCCCGTAGCGATTGATCGCCTCGTCGAGCTGGTTGGGGTCGCTTTCGGCGTCGGTGGTGAACCTGGCGCCTGCGCGGGGGTGACCTCGGGGCGTACATCCGTGCGACCCGCTCGCGCTCGGTGAGCTGCTCGTACCAGCTGTCCAGGCGCAGGCGCATGTAGCTGACCTGCATCGTCGTTGCCGCCGGCGAGCGGGCCGATCGGCGATCGTCACATCGTCCTCGCTGGCCTGGTTGCGCCGCAGCCCTGGACTTGAAGCCCATGAACAGCGGCGCGCCGGCTGGGACCGGCCGGCCCGGAGGGATCCCGCCGACGTCCTGGTGCGCGGCGGGCAGTCCAGCGCCGACGAACCCGGTTCGCGTCTCGCGCCAGCGCAGCATGCTCGGCGAGCTCGAGCGGTCCGTCCGCTCCGGCGAGCTGCTCGCCGTGCAGCAACGCCGCCTCGACCGAGGCGAGTCGCTGCTCGTCGTCACACGCGAGGTGCAGGCACAGGTCGTAGTCGTCGATCGCCGGCAACTCGAAGTCCGAAAGGCCCCGGGCCTGAGGGATCGGCGACGCGGTCCCCAGAAGCCGCTCGAAATAGCCGGGGCCCCAGCCGGCGGTGAACAGCAGCCCGCCCGGACCCCACCGGTAGCGCGCGCTCGAGCGTCCGCAGCGCGGCCTCGAGCAGCCGCGCGTAGGCCGGCGTGGGAGCGCCGTCGACGTCGAAGAACAGCAGCCGGTCAAACCGGGGCGCGATCGGGTTGCCGTCTGGCGTCGGTGCGCCAGCGTCGCCGTCCAGGCATGCTGGCGGTCGGGCAGGCCCGCGGGCTGCGCGCCGAGCGCGACCGGCGGCACTGCCCTGCTGGCCGCTCGTTGCGCGGTCGACCCCACACGCCGGCGGCGGCGCCGCCGGCGGCAAGCGCGGCTGCACCGAGGACCAGGCCGCCGGCGGGTCAGGCGCGGTCCGGATGGCGGACGGTTTCGCTCATGACACCGGCTTCCAGTGGAAGGTGAAGTTCGCCCGATGGGGGCTCAGCCACACGTTCTGATACTCGACGTGCCGCGCGGACACCGGCGGACTGACGAGCAGGCTCAGCTGGTAGGTGCCGGCTCCAGGAACGCTGACGTCGTTGCCGTAGTGCGGGCCCATGTACCTGGAGATCATCGGCCACTGGCGCTCGTCGTAGACGACCTTGCCGTCTCTTGCTGATCGTCGCCCACACGGTCGAGTACGGAATCGCCATCCCCGTGTCTGCGTCGCTGAGCATCACCATCAGGTGAAAGCTGGCGTTTCCCGGCTTGACGATCTGCTCGCTGGTGCCGTTGTAGATCACGAACGGCACCGGGGTGGTCGCCTCGCGCCGTGATCTTCATCCCCTGCCAGGTCGTCGACGCCAGCACCTGCGTGGGGACCGGCTTGATGCCCGTTGGCCGCGATGCTGCTGCCGCTGGTGGCGGTGCCGGCGGCCATGTTCATGCCCGCCATCCCGCTTGAGCTGCCAGTCGTCGTCGACGACGACGATGCTGCCGTCGAGGCGGTCTTGTTCGCGCCCGAGCACCCGGCGATCAGCGCGCCGGCCGCGAGCATCGCTGTACCACGCCACGCGGCTGCACCTATTTGACTGCGCTCAAACATCGTTGGTCTTCTCCTTGCGTTTGAAATCGACTGTGCGCGATCGAGGAGATCCCGCCCGCGGGGGCGGGACCTCGATCGCACCTGCTAGCTCTGGCAACGGTCACCCCGAGCGGGGGGCCGCGACCTCTCGCGGGCCTGCGACGTGCGGGGCCGGGCGGCGTTCACTGGACTCGAACGGGATCAGCGTGTACATCGCGTACGCGAGCACGATGAACAGCAAGCCGGCATTGGGGTCGGTCGCGCCGCCGGCGAAGATTCCGCCGAAGCCCTGGCCGACCACCCAGTACAGAACGTTGAGCACAACGGAGAGCGCGAGGAACTCCTTGGCCCTCCAGTTCGCCGCAACCGCTACTCCGATCGCTGCCGAGGCGGCGGCAAGCACGATCGCGATCACGAGCCCGTTGCCCTTCGCGGCAATCGCGAAGTTGTTCTGAAGCGCGCCCAACCATCCCATCCCGGCCGGGGCGGCGATGATCGCGTTGTGGACTGCGTTAGCGCTGCTGCTGGGCGCAAGCAGCCACAGCCACGCCATCGCGAGCCACACGGCCGCCCAAGCCGTCCTCGCGCCGCGGACTCCGAGCAGCCCCCCCGGGCGGTCGTTGGGCCACACAATCAGACCGATCAACGCGTACAGGGCGACCGCCCCGGGCGCGCCCGTCAGCGGCATCGCCATGTTCATGAACAGCATCCCGAACGCCTCACCGAACCACCACACGACCAGCGCCCACACGAACGACACCGCAAGCGCAGCTTTGACGGTCCGCCTGTACAAGAGCCCGGCCCCGATCGCAACCTGAACCAGAGCGGCGATCGTGTTAAACAGCGCCTGATGCGAATGGAGGGTCGTCGCGCCCCAGTTGACGCTGCTCGCAACCCAGCCCGGCTGACCGGCCGTGAGCCCGGTCAGCATCTGCACAAAACCCTTCCCATACATAAACGACTGGAACTGCAACGCGCCGTCTAACAGCCAGATCAGACCGAGCACGGTCTGCACCGTGCGGCGCGCGTCCGACGCGAAATAGGCGCGCGCTCTCGTCCACGCCGGGCCGCCTGGCGTCGTCACATTGCCGGCGCTCAAGCCGGCAGCACTCGTACTCATCAGAAGACTCCTTCGCTAGGGGGACGTGCCGGTCTCGCAGGGGACACGTTCGCCGCCTCACGCGACCAGCCCACGAACTCGCCGGCCGTATCCGTGACGCGAAATCAGAACCCCGCCCTGGCCTCAGGGCGTCGTGAACCCTCCGAGATTGAGCAAGAACAGCGCGAATCACACGCCCAACGCGCCGATCCGCGCAGCCAGCTCAGGCGGGCGGACCCCTCCCCGACCAGCCCCCCACGAGCGGCGCGAGCCGCAACAGACACACCGCACGCGGCCGAGGGGCCACCGACACAGCCCCGGCCCAAACCCCAACAACCCGGCAGCGGCGCTCAGCGACCTCACGCAACACCCAGTGCGCGCCATGCAACACAGCCGCCAACACCAGCCCAACGCATACCGCCGCCGGTATCGACCACCAGCCGCCATACCCGAAGATCCCCGCCAACCCCGCCGGATGCCCGGTCGCGAATAACCCCTCGAGGAACTCCTGCGAGACATAGATCGCTAACAGACACGCCGAACACGCAAACCACAACCCTGTCAGCGACAACGTGTACCGAGATAGAGACCTCTGACCAGCGCACACTCGACCCAACGCGCGCAGGAACCCGCCCGCAGCCAGCGCGATCAGCAGCACGATCCACGGCACCAACGAGGACAGATACGAATGGCCGGTTCGCTGCAACTCGGCGCCGGCACCCCCGCCGAACGCAAGCAGGAACCGCAGCTGGTGCACCGCAAACGCCGCAGGCGGCAACAACGCCACCTGCGCAAAGCCGCGAACCGCGGCCGAGCGACGAGCACGCGACAGCATCGCGCGCGAACGATAGCTCAGCACACGCTCACCGACGCCACCCCGGGCACAATGCGACGTCCGTCAAACCGCTCCTGAGAGGGGCTGGAGCTGGGGTTGGCTGATCGGCGGCGGGTCGTCGGCGACCAACTGCGAGACGGTCACCAGCCGAAAGCCGTGTTGGCACACACGCGCGATGATTCGCGGCAGCGCGGCGACCGTCTCCGTACGGTCGCCGCCGCCGTCGTGCATCAGGATGATCGCCCCGGGTTGCGCGCCGCTCACCGCCGTGTAGACGATCTTGCTCACGCCGGGGCGCGTGTAGTCCTTGGTGTCAGCGCTCCAAAGCACCATCAGCATCCGCTCAGCGCGCAGGATCTGCAGCGTCGTCTGGTCAAAGGACCCATACGGCGGGCGCATCAGCACCGGGTACGGCGCACCGGCGTGGTGGATCGCCTGCGCCGCCTCGGCGATCTCTGCTGTCTGTGCGGTCGGTGAGAGCAGCGCCGAGAGGTGGGTCGGTCTCGGTGTGGTCGGCGAGGGCGACCTCGCATCCGGTCGCGCACCTACGAGGCGACGAGCTGCGGGGAGGCGTGGGCCCAGCGACCGATCATTAAACAAGTGCCTCATCCATCAATCCTTTAGTCGCTGACCACGCTGCGCAGCCGCAACCAGGACACCCAGACCCTGGAATCCGCGGGCCCACGCCTTTCCGTGGCCCCTGAGATCCCTCAATCCTCGATTTCCTGATCGCGATCGCCGGGCAGTCTGAACGGAGCACGATCATCCGACTATCGGTTAGCTCTCCCAAACACTGTTCATTCATGAACGCACAACCGCCGCCCATCGACACCTCGGAGCTCGCTAGTTACAGGCCTTAGAACCATTTACTAATCCAGATCGAGCCGGAGGTTGGGCTGTGGCGACGAGCACGGAGTCGATGTTGAGGGTCGTCGAGCCGGCGACCGAAGCGGTCCTCGCAGAGCTTCCCCATGCGGGCGTCGAGGAGGCCGACGCCGCGATCGCCCGCGCAAAGGCCGCATTCCCGGCCTGGCGAGTGATCGCCCCGCGAGAACGCGCCCGCCAGCTGCACGACGTCGCCGAGGTCCTGGCCGAGCGGGCCGAGGAGATCGCGCTCCTCGAGGCCCGCAACGTCGGAAAGCCGATCGCCGAGGCGCGCGGCGAAGTCGGCATGGTGATCGACACGTTCCGCTACTACTCCGGCGCGCCGGAGCGGATGCTGGGCGACACGATTCCGGTGGCGGGGGGCGTCGACGTGACCTTCCGCGAGCCGCTGGGCGTCGTCGCGCTGATCGTGCCGTGGAACTTCCAGCTGCCGATCGCCTCGTGGAAGGTGGCGCCGGCGCTGGCTGCCGGCAACACTGTTGTGCTCAAGCCGGCCGAGCTGACGCCGCTGACCGCCCTCGAGCTCGAGAAGGCCGCGCACGACGTCGGACTGCCGGGGCGGCGTCGTGGACGGATTTGAGCGAGCGGGACCGCGCCGTCAGCCTCAGCGCAACGGACGGTTCGTGACGGTGCTGCCACGCACACGCCGCGAGGACGGCCAGCTACGAGCCTCAGCTCACACCTCTACAAGCACAGCTCCTGGACCTGCTCGGCGTGCCCGCCACCGCCTACACCAGCGGGGCCTGACCGCCCTCGACCCGCGCTCAAATGGGGGACGGATATGACCCGCGAGAAGTGCGGAAAGGGAGTGAGGAGGGCCCCGATGACAATCCTAATGGGACTCGATCAGCATCGAGCGCAGATCACCACCGACTGGGTCGACACGCTGACCGGCGAAGTCTCAAGAGCGCGGGTCGCGCCGGCAGACCGTGCGGGCGTGCGGCGCTTCTTTGCCCGGTTTCGCGGCCAGCAGCTGGAGGTCGCGCTGGAGGCGACAACTGGCTGGCGGTTCGTGGTCGAGGAGCTGCAACGGATCGGAGCCGCGGTGCATCTCGCCGAGCCGGCGGACACCGCCGCGTTGAAAGGCAACAAGAAGCATGCCAAGAACGACCGTGCCGACGCCCGGCATCTGCGCGAGCTGCTGATGGCCGGCAGGGTGCCCGAGTCCTGGATCGCGCCCGCGCACATTCTCGATCTGCGCGCGCGGGTGCGACTGCGCCACACGCTCTCAGAAGACCGCGGCGAGTGGCAGCAGCGAATCCAATCGGTGCTCTATCACCACGGCGGCCCAAAACGCGGCGACCTGATCAACCGTGCAGGACGCGCCTGGCTGGCGACCCTGCCGCTACCAGCGTGCGCGCGCGAACAGGTCACCGTGGCGTTGGCGATGATCGACGCGCTCGACCGGCAGCTCGCGCCGCTCGACAAGGAGCTGGGCGGCTACGCACGCCGCCAGCCGGGCTGCAAAGCGCTGATGTGCCACTACGGGATCGGCAAGCTGACGTCGGTCACGATCCTGGCCGAGCTCGGCGACCCCAGCCGCTTCCCCTCCTCAAGACAAGCCGTCCGCTTCGCCGGGCTGGACATCACCACTACCACCGCGCGACCGGGGAGCGGTCCGATCGCGCGGTCGCCGACGAGCGGCTGCTGGCGCAGATCCGTCGCGTGCACGAGGCCAACTACGCGTGCTACGGCTCGCGACGCGTGTGGAAGGCGCTGCTGCGCGAGGGGATCCTGGTCGCTCGCTGCACGGTCGAGCGGCTGATGAGCACCCTGGGGCGCTACATCAACCAGCTGGCCTCCAGCAGCCGCGAGCAGCCCCACACCGCCAACTTCGGCGTCGGCGCCAAGGTCGCCGCCGGCTCGCGCAACCCCCACGGACTCGAATACCGCTCCTGGCACCACGGCCACGGCGCCCTCGTGCGGTTCAAGCGCCACCCCGACGGCCGCTGGGGCCTCGAACCCCAACCCTGGCCCGACGGCCACACCGACTACTGGCGGCCGCTGGACGAGCACGACAAGCCGTGGCTGCTGCGCAGCCAAGACCACGGCACCCAGGTCGTGCTGCTCGGCCACCACGAGCGCGACGACACCACCCAGGCGCCTGAGAGCCTGACCGACGCCCGCCAGCACTGGATCACCCGCTACCTCAACAGCCGCTTCCGCCAATTCCCAGACGGAATAGAAGTGCTCGTCCGCGAGCACCACGGCCGCCACAAGCCCGGACAGCTCAACCATGTGGACGGCGAGCGCCTTCACGTCGAGCGCCGGGCCGTCTGCGGCGGCATTGTTGAGTTGAGCGATGCGGTCGCGTGCTGGTGGGTGCTCGACGACGACCACCGCGCCCGCCGCCGCGAAGCCACAACGTGGACCTCCAGCGGACACATCGTCGCGGTCCACGGCGACGAGCTCTACGACCATGTTGCCCAGACCCGCGGTGGCTACGGGCGCCTGCAGGACTTCGGCGTCCGCTTCGGCTACGAACGCGTCGTCATTCACCTCGAACCGCACATCGAACCGCAGCGCCTGCAGGCCAACGCCGCCCGCACCATGCTCCTGCTCGATCACGAACCCCTCCCGTGGACACGCTGGGGCGACGAGTTCGCCGCCGCCATGCCCGACGAGATCCGCCGACTCCAGGAACACGCCGCCAGCACCGACGGCACCCCGCGCCAGGAAGCGATCCGCAGCCGCGTCGCCTCGATCCTGCCGCTCTATCGCCTCAGCCGCTACCGACCCACAACGCCACCCCGTCCATCACCGGCCAACGGCGACGGCGACGAACCGCCGACCAGGACGCGCCGTGCCAAGCCGGCGGCGCCCGCCGCGCCGCCGACCAAGGATGCCGACAGCATCATCACCGAGGACGCCGCGTCGTCCAATCCAGCGGGTGGCGAGTGCACCTGGTGCTGGCCGCGACCTCGAGGATGGCGCGGACACGATCGTGGACCTGCCCGACGTAGCGTGGATCTCGGCGCGCGACGGCACCCGCGCGGCCGGCGACCTCGAAGACCAGGCCGCCCGCTACCACCCCGCCCGCCACGAACTGACCATCAACGCCGACTTTCGCGCCATCAACGACCTGACCACCCACTGGCGCGACCGCTACCAGGGCGTGCCGGGCGCCCACGCGGTGATCGAAGCTCAGGTCCGCGAATGGTGCGAGCAGGTGCTCGTCGAAGTCGTCCTCTCCGCCCGCAACTCCACCTGGAATCAAGACCAGCTGGACGCGCCGCTCTCACCCACCGCGTTCACCGCCGCCCTCCTACCACGCCACCTCCTCCACGCGATGCTCCAGAAACGCCTTGCTCAGAAGCTCGGCTCGCCAGTCACGCGAACCTCCGAGGATGACGCGCGCAACGATCGCAACGGGCCGCGACCTCCCGCCCAGACTGGCCAGAAGACCCGAAGGGATGCTCGATGAAGCGATCCGTCTCAAACCGGGCGCGGCAGCTCGCCGCCGAATTCCAGCGCCTGTTCGCGCAGGACACCGAGCTCGCCGAACAGCTCAACGACGCACACCGCCGGCTCCGCGAAGCAAACGACCGCCTATGGTCAGGCCTTCACCCCGACGGGCTCCGCGCCGTCCACGCCGACCATCCGACATCCGACATCCGGGGCTGCGCAACTCGAAGCCACGGTCCACTGTCGATCGCAGGTACTCGACTCCCCCGAAGTGCTCGGTGCCGTCCAAGCGGTGCATTGGCAAATCCACCGAGCGCACTGCGACCGCCAACAGGTCGCGGAAGATCGCCGGTGCCTCGCGGCCGACATCGGCGAGGTCGTCCGCACATTCCTCGACGAGCTCATGGCGGCCGGCTGGTCCGAGGAGGAGGCGCGCACCGCGAACGTCCACGAACTCGCTGGCTCGCCCCGATGGCGCGGCCTCGGCCATGATGACAGCAAGCTGGCGAGTGGTATGACCAGCCGCGCTGGCGCCGCGGGGCAGAACGCGACCAGCGGACAGGACATGGAGCCCGCGTCGTGACCGACGCCGCTCGAGATGTGCTGACTCCCAAGGAGGTCGCCGACCGGGCCGGCTTCTCCTACCACGCCATCCTGCGCGCGATCCGCAGCGGTGACTTGCACGCGTTTGAGCCGGTGCGCGGCCTCGACCGGCTCGGAGACTACTACCCGGACTCATACGGAGTGCAGATCGCCTCCCGGCTGGCGGGCCACCGCCAGATCTGTCCTTCCACGGGACGCGACGGCCGGCTTGAGAGGTTCAGACCGGCATCGCACGCGAGGATCGCCGCACCGTGAGCGAGCGCTCGCGAGCCACCAGCCCGCCCGCAGCTCGGCACGCTCGCCGTCTGCGCCGACGCGCTGCCCGACCCGGAGGGAGCCGGCTGCCATGAGCAACCTACTTCGGGCACTCGTCGAGGAGCTCGCGTCCGATCCGGTGGCGGTAGAGCAGCTGCGGACGTTGCTCGGGGTCGACGTCAATCAGCAGCGCGCGGTGCCCGCGTCGGCGTTCAGCGTCCGGTCGCTCGCTGAGCAGATCGGCCGGTCGGAGCGATCCGTGCGCGACGCGATCACGCGCGGCGAGCTCAAGGCGGTCAGGCGCGGCCGCGGCTACCTCATCACCGCCGCCGCGGTGGAAGCCTGGGCAACGCCTGTACAGGTCCGAGCGTCGCGGTCGACGCGGTCGTGGTGTCGCTGCTCGCCTACGCCGGCCTGCGCCCGCAGGAGATGCGAGCGCTCTGCTGGGGGCACGTCCAGGAGCGCACGCTCGTGGTCCACGCGCCGAAGACCAGGCGGCATCGCACGCAGCCGCGCACCGTGCGGCTGCTGGCGCCGCTGGCACAGGACCTCCGCGCGTGGCGACTCGCGTGCGGGCGCCCGGGCGAGCGCATGCCTGTGATCCCGGCGCTCAACGGCCAGGCGATGAGCGAGAACGCGTTCGAGATGTGGCGCTCGCGCGCCTCGACGGCTGCGCAGGAGGCCTGCGGCGTCGTCTACCAGCGGCCGTACGACCTGCGGCACTCGTTCGCCTCCCTGCTGCTGCACGAGGGCCGCTCGGTGATCTACGTCGCGCGCCAGCTCGGCCACGGCGCCGGGCTGACGATGCGGACGTACGGACACGTGATCGACGAGCTCGAGGACGCGCCCAGGATCAAGGCCGAGGACGCGATCATGGCGGCGCGGCGTGGCGAGGACGTTCGGACAGAGTTCGGACAGGCGCAGTGAGCCGGTCGCCCGCTAGTAGCTAGTTGCCGAAGCGGCGCCGAAAAGGCACAGATTGCAGGCAATTTGCGGCCACGCCCCCGGCAGGATTCGAACCTGCGACCATCGGATTAGAAGTCCGGTGCTCTGTCCACTGAGCTACGGGGGCAATGTCCTGCAAAGGCTACGAAATTGAGGCCGGGGCCGCCCGCCCCCGCGACCCTGCAGAGCGGCCGCTCATGCGCCCGCTCGACGTTCGCACGCCGCGCCCCGTCCGCGCCCACCACCAAATCGAGCCGCGGCTCGCGCACGATGCGCAGATCCAGCGAGTTCTGAAACAGGCAGCGAAGCACCTCACGGCCATCGCTCGCAAGCCGCTCCTCGAACTCCGAGTGTTCAAGCGCGCCCGCCTCCTCGCTAGAAGCCCAGCCCAACAGCGCCTCAAACCGCTCGCGCGTAGAAGCAAAGCCATCGCTCACCGCCGGATCGACAGACGACCGGCCGGCATCGGCCGCCACCCCCGCTCCCCGTCCAGCAACCGACCGCTCACCCGGCAGGACTTCGCCCCCAGACGCATAACCTTCATTTTGAGCGGGTGTCGAGATCGACGCACACCTGGCCGTGCTCGATTCTCACTCGCGAATCGAGCACTGATTTACAGGAATAGCCGCTAGCCCCGCGCGTTCGGGTCGACGCCCAGGTCGTAGACCTGGAAGTCGCTCTTCTTGCAATTTGACATCAAGGTAATCTGCATCGGCTGCCAGCCCGGATTGCTGCTCGGTTCAAGGGCGACTGGGGCCGACAGCTCCCAACCGCCTCTGGCGCCCTTGGAACCGGTGGTCTTGACCGCCCCGGTTTGCATCGGGTGGGTTGCGGAGCGCGTGCCGGCGTACGAAACGGAGAACCGAACCTTGCCATCGTTGGACCCGCTCAGGTTGCTGACGACCATGCGGGCTGACTGATAGTCGGAGGTCAGGCATATGGTCGGGGAGACGGCCGACGAGCCCCCGGGCAATTCGAGCACCGAGCCCGTGGTGCCGTCCGCAAGCGTCGTCGTCGCGATCTTCGCTCCGCCCTCCAACACCCAGGCGGCCCCATTAAAGTCATCGACGTTCTGGCCTGCCGCGAGTGCATACCAGTTGGCGTCCCCCCAGGAGAGAAACACTTGCGACACTGTTGGATCTGAGCACGTCGACGTGTCGATCGTCGTCGTCGCAGCTCGAGCGGGTGCCACTGCAACGGTCGCAATCGCGATCCCTAGTCCGAGGCAGCGGAGCAGGTACTGCTTCATCGTACGTACCTTTCCTGTTGTGGCTGGCAGCCGGGCTGTCTAACGCTCTTGAGACCCCTGGCTTTGCGTCCCCGGCTCGCGACGGGTTTGCCTTTTTCAGTTGACCTCTCTGAGCATGTGTTCGCCTCCGGCACGCGATTTTCAAGCGCATGTCGACACGCTGGACGAATTTTCGGCTGAGACGGTCGTCGGGCTGGCGCGAGCGCTAAGTGTTGCGGTCGCCCGCGCCGATATTGGGACAAGATATGTCTCTCGAGCCGACACTTGAGGAGCAGGAGACGCTCGCCGACACGTTCCGTCGGCACCGCGCACGGATGACCATGCGAGAGCTTCTTGCTGGCAGCCTGGCCGGGGCGACGTTCGCCGCTGCGACTGCCGGGTTGTGGTTGCTTTGCCCCCCGCGATCGTTTGACTTTCTGCCCGCTGCGCTGTGTGTCCTCGTCCTCGCGATCGCAACGCGCGTTCACTTCGACACGCCGGCCGGCTATGCGGTCCCGACGCAGCTGGCGTTCATCCCGTTGCTGTTCGTAAGCCCGCCAGCGATCGTCCCCATCGCGGTCGTGGTCGCGTGGACGATCGGACGCGCGCCGGACATCTTGACCGGAGAAGTGCCCGCAAGCCGTTTACTGCAGGTGCCTGGCAATTCCTGGTACTCGATCGGCCCGGCCGCGGTGTTCGCGCTCGCGAGCACCGAGCCGAGGCACGCAGGAGTCGCGCTGCTGCTCGCGGCACTCGCGGCGCAGTTCGTCCTCGACTTCGGCGTTTCGGCGCTCCGAGATGCGATCGCGATCGGCACGGCGATCTCGGCACAGCTCAGTGATGCATGGGTCTACGCAATCGATGCAGCGTTGTCCGGCATCGGACTGCTGGTGGCCGAGGAAGTCCATGCAGCGCCGGCCGCGATGTTCGCCCTGGTCCCGCTGCTCGCAGTCTTCGCGATGTTCGGGCGCGAGCGCCACCAGCGCCTTCAGGGGCTCCTGGAGCTCAACACCGCATACCGTGGAACTGCGCTCGTGCTCGGTGACGTCATCGAGGCCGACGACAGCTACACGGGCGAGCACTGCAAGAGCGTCGTCGAGCTAACCCTCGAGGTCGCAGAGCAGCTCCAACTCGGGCCCGGGCGACGGCGCAACCTCGAGTTCGCGGCGTTGCTGCACGACGTCGGAAAGATCGCGATTCCCAAGCAGATCCTCAACAAGCCCGGCAAGCTCGATCCCGACGAGTGGTCGGTGATCAAGACCCACACCGTCGAGGGCCAGAGGATGCTCGAGCGAGTCGGAGGATTCATGGGAGAAGTAGGCCAGATCATCAGGTCCCACCACGAGCGCTGGGACGGCACCGGGTACCCGGACGGGCTCGCCGGGGAGGACATCCGGCTCGAGGCGCGGATCATCGCGTGCTGCGACACGTGGAACGCGATGCGCACCGACCGCGTGTACCGCACTGCCCTATCTCATTCCGTCGCAGTTGCCGAGCTCGTGTCCAACGCGGGCTCACAGTTTGACCCCGAGATCGTCGACGTCCTGCTCGCGATCGTCGCACCGGCGGAGCGGCTCGAGCGCGCGGCTTCGCCCGCCGCCGAGCCTCAAGCCAGAACGCGACAGCTCGCCGCAGAGACCACGATCCCCCTTGCGCCTTAGGTTAGGGTTAGGGCCCGTTCAGAAATAATTGATCGTGCGGATGCGGCCGGGATAACTTCGCGGATGCGGCACCGGCGCGGCGAGCGGGATCGGGCCCGCCTGTGCGATCCGAGTTGCGCGCGAGGGTGCGGCGGTGATCGTCGCGGACCTCCAATCCCTGCGGGCTGGTGGCGGCCAAACCGTCGCGGCGATGACGCAGGCCGACGGGCAGGCCGGGTTCGTCGCGTGCGACGTGTCTCGCGCCGCTGACAACGAGGCGCTGGGCGCACACGTCGTCGCTTCGGGCGGCTGCATCTTTCCCACAACAATGCCGGCATCGGCATGCACCGGTTGCCGCACGAGACCGCAGACGAGGACTTCGACCGGGTGATCGCCGTCAAACCTGCCCGGCACGTTTCTCGGCATGAAGCGCCAGCTCCGGCAGATGCTTACCCAGCGCGCGGGGGCGGATCGTCACCACCACGTCCAACGCGGGGCTGCGCGCGGTGACGGTGCTCAACGCATAAGCCGCCAGCAAGCACCGGATTCTAACGGATTAGAAGTCCGGTGCTCTGTCCACTGTCCACTGAGCTACGGGGGCTTGGCCGAGACTGTAGACCGCTCGGCCCCGTCATCGTCCGGTCGGGAATCGAGACTACAACGGCGCGGCCGGAAAGCGAACCGGCAAGCGCTCGATGCGAACAAGACAAAGACAGATAGACAGAGAGACAGAGAGATGTACAACACATCAGTCATACATACATACATACATACAGACAGACATGAGGTCTTCACGTTTTGCTGTTTGCTGGGATTTTTGGGCTGCTTGGCGGGTTGGTCCACAGGTTAGGCGGCGGCTCGCCACATCCGGGGTGTGGCTACTAGCTGCTGCGTCGTGCTGGTGTTTCGGGCCGCTGCTTGCGATTCCATCTTTCGGCGTGCTGGGCAGTCTGGACGGCGAGTGCTTCTAGCTCTTTGACGAGCTGGTGTAGGCGGTGGTTGTTCTCGATCCAGGGTTGGTAGCGCTTGTGCTGCTCGGCGGAGAGGAGCTGGGCGACGGTGCGTCCGGCGATGGTGCGTGTCCAGTAGGTGTAGGGGCCGTGTAGCTGGGGTGGGTCGGCCTTGCAGCGACAGCCGGTCTTGCCGCAGCGCATGTGGCGGGTTGAGAGGCTGCCGGGTAGGCAGAAGCCGAGTGCTGCGAGCTCGTCGAGGAGCTCGTGCTGGCGTTGCTCGGGGACGTCGGTGCGCTTGGTCATCGCTTGGTCTGTCCGCGGGTCACTTTATCTTCCAGCCTGGTCCTACTGGGTTTACATAGTAGGAGATGGATGGTGAGCGACCAGCCCCCCACGATCAGCGAGGCCGACACCGCCGGCGAGGTCGGCGCGGTGATCGCCGGCTGGGGTCCCCGGTCGCTGTCGCCGCTGGCGGCCGGGTTCGTCCGGACGGTCGTGGCGCGGGCGGCGCCCGAGACG
This sequence comes from uncultured Solirubrobacterales bacterium, assembly GCA_963811155.1. GTDB lineage: Bacteria > Actinomycetota > Thermoleophilia > Solirubrobacterales > Solirubrobacteraceae > Palsa-465. The sequence goes on along the minus strand of CAWEQQ010000043.1, from coordinate 148,329 downwards.
CGGGCGCGGACCAAGGCGCTGCTGTTCGCCGCCTCCAAGCTCGCCTGCTTCGGTGAGCGGATCGGGCTCGAGCCGTCGGCCGGGGTGCTGCTGCACCCGTCGGTGATCGAGCGGTTCATCCTTCAGGGCGCCGACGGGGTCTCGCCAGCGACGCGGCGGACGCTGAGAACGAACCTCCGGGCACTCGCCCGCGCGCTGAGCCTTACCCGCAGCCGGCGCCGGTGGCGCTCGCGCGGGAGCGGGCCAAGGCGCCGTATCGCGACGCGGAGATCGCCGGGTATCTGGCGCTCGCCCGCGTGCAGTCGACGCTGTCGCGGCGGATGCGCGCAAGCCGCGTTGGTGTGCCTCGGGGCCGGGGCGGGGCTGATCGGCGCGGAGCTGCGCCACATCACCGGTGAGGACGTGATTCGGCGCTCGGGCGGGTTGCTGGTGGTGGTCAGTGGAGCCGAGGCGCGAGTCGTACCGGTCCTTGAACGGTTTCACGAGCCGCTCACGCAGGCGGCCGGGTTCGCCGCGGACGGCTACCTGATCGGCGGCAGCGCCCCCGCACGCCGCAACCTGACCGACGCGCTGACCGTCGCGCTCTGCCACAGACGCCGGGCTGCCACGGTTAGCAGGCCGGGCGGCTGCGGGCCACCTGGCTCGTGGCGTGCGCGCAGCTGATCGGGCTGCGGGCGTTCATGCACGCGGCCGGGATCACCTGCTCGCAACGGCTCGGTGATCTCGCCGCCAGCTCCCCGCGGCCGAGCGAGACCGACCGCGGTCGCGCTGCTCGGAGGAGCCCGTGAGCACGCCCGCGACGCTCGAGCGGCTTGAGCGGATCATCGACGCCGTCCGGGGTCGCCGGACGCATCGAGGCGCTGTTGCCGATCGGCGTCAGACCCCGCCAGCTGTCGGTCCGCGCGCTGCTGACAGGGATGCTGCTCGTCGCCGTCCAGCGACCGCCCCGCGCACCTGCGCAGGTGCACCACGCACTGCTCGACTGCCCGAACCCGAGCAGCAGCGGCTCGGGATCATCGCCCAATGGAAGCACGGCCCGCACCTGCTCACCTACCGCCAGACTCGAGCGCACCTCCGGCCTGGTCGTCACCAAGCGCTCGCCAAGGACAAGCCCGACGGCACCCCGTCCGAACTGCTCTCAGAAGTCCTCGACCGGCTGCTCGAAGCCAGCGTCAGGTGCTCGGCGAGCCCGCCTGAGCTCCTACGCCGTGGACTGGACCGACCACGAAACATGGTCACGCCCACCATCTAAGCTAAGAAACGACGTCGAGCACGCCGACGATGCCGACCCGGTCCCAGACGACCCCGAGCCAGCAACAACAACCAACGACGGCAGACGCCGACCCCGAGCCGGCAGCGCCAGCGCACGACGCGGAATGCGCCGACCCCGAAGCGTCCTGGGGGCACCGCCGCGGCAACCACCCCGGCCAGAAAGACGAGGCGTTCTACGGCTACTACCTCCAAGCCGCGACGACCGTCAAAGACGAGCACGGCCACGACGTCCCAGAGCTCGTGCAACCGGATGCTGCTGACCAGCTGCCATCACGACCCGCCGCGCGCGTTCGTGCCCGTCCTGCAACGCATGGCCGCCAGCGGCATCAAGCTCGGCGACCTATTGGCCGACTCCGGCTACGCCTACCGCATCCCGCGAGCACTGGGCGCTCCCCATCCGCCGGCTCGGCGCCAACCTGATCCAGGACCTGCACCCCAACGACCGCGGACCGAACGGCACCCACATGGGCGCGATCCAATCCAACGGCCGCCTCTACTGCCCCGCCACCCCACAGCGCTGCTCGACTCCAACCACTCGCGCGCGGCGCCAGCAACGAGCAACAAGCCGCGCACGACCACGCAACCACCGAGCTTCACGCTACAAGCTCTCGCCGACTCACCGCCTACGACCCCGACGGCTACCACCGCGCGATCTGCCCCGCCGCCCAAGGCAAGCTCCGCTGCCCACACCGCCCCGCATCGATGCACACTCCCGCACACCCGCCCGCAAGTCCTTCAGCCGCCCGAGCATCCCCCCGCCTGCTGCCAACAGCAAACGATCACCGTCCCCGCGACCGTCAACGCGAAGACCACCCAGAAGCACGACTACCCCTCCCCCGAGCACCGCGCCTCCTACAACCGTCGGTCAGCCGCCGAGCGCACCTACGCGACCGTCAAAGACCCCGCCACCAACGACCTCTCCCGCGGCTGGTGCCGAATCATGGGCCTCAGCGCAATCGCGCTGTTCACCGCGACCGTCCTCATCGCCCGCAACCTACGGATCGTCGACGCCCACGCCGCCCGCCAAGCCGAGAACGCCCGGCGACAAGCCGACGGGCTCCCACCCAAGCAACGCAAACGCCGCCGGCAAACCACCCAAGACCTCATCACCGCGGCGAACGCTCCGCCGTGATCCGCCCACGCCCCCGCGCCCAGCCCGAGCCAACACACAGCATCCACCACCAAACGCGACACCCCCCCACGCCAACCCCGCCCGCTCCAGCGCGAACCCACGCCCCGACAAACCCGACATCCGCTCCGCGGGCACCAGCAAAAGCCTCCCCGGCCACCACGCCTACGTCCCAGCCGCCGCCCGTGCTGACGTCCGGCCCAAACGTGAACATAAGACGAGGTCAAACGTGAAGACCTCAATATCGGGGCGCCCGGATTCGAACCGGGGACCTCCTGCTCCCAGGGCAGGCGCGCTACCAGGCTGCGCTACGCCCCGCAACCGAGGCCGAGTCTAGACGCCACTCCATCCGAACGCGATCTATCCAGTCCTGAAGACGGGCCCGGAGCAGCGTGTCGCCGACTGTGACGGTGAGTACTCCGTACTCCGAGTCCGAGCGCCAGGTGCGGCCGCTCAACCTGCAGCCGGCGGACTTGCGTTGGAGCCGGGTGACCTGACCGTCGATGCGAGGACTCCGCCCCAGAATTGCCGCAGCGCCGCGACATCGGCCGTCGCGCGCCGGGGCCGGCCGAGCGGCAGATCGCTAATCCACGTGTAGACCTTCATCTTGGGCAGGACGAGCCGCTCCGCGATCTCATCGATGCTGAGGTGCTTGGTGGTTCGAAGCTCGCGGGCTCGTTCGTTCAGTATGCCGGATACGTCGTCGTTGATCGAACGCATGTTCGCATCTGTGGCGGATGGACGGAATGAGGTCGCGCCGCGGCCAGTCCGTGCAGTCGAGTAGCCTCCGCCGGCGGGATGGCCGAGATCGAGCCCCTCCGAGCGCTTCGGTACAACCTCGGGCACACGGGCGGCCTCCAGAACGTGATCGCGCCGCCGTACGACGTGATCGACTCCGAGCAGAGGGCGAGGCTCGAGGCCCGCTCACCGTACAACGTCGTGCGAATCGACCTTCCGCGGGGTGATGACCCCTACCAGAACGCCGCCGAGCAGTTCGCCGGCTGGCAGGCCGAAGGGGCTATCGTGCGCGACGAAGCGCCGGCGCTGTGGGTCCTCGCCCAGGACTACACGGGTCCGGACGGCAAGGTCCGGACGCGGCGGGGATTCCTCGGGCGGGTGCGGATCGAAGACTACGGCGCCGGCCGGATCCGTCCCCACGAGCGCACGCATCCGGGGCCGAAAGAGGATCGGCTGCGGCTCACGCGGGCGACGCGAGCCAACCTGTCGCCGATCTTCGCGCTCTTCTCCGATCCTTCCGGCGGCGCCTGGGACGCGCTCGCGCCGGCAAGCAGGACGGAGCCCTGGTCGCAGACGACCGACGACGACGGGACCGTAAACCGGCTGTGGCGAGTCGACGACCCCGAGGCGATTGCGGCGGTGAAGGGCGCGCTCGCGGGGGCCGAGCTGCTGATCGCCGACGGGCACCACCGCTACGAGACCGCGAGGGTGCATGCCGACGAGGTCGGTGGCGAAGGCCCGCATCGCTACGTGCTGATGTGCCTCGTCACGCTCGAGGACCCCGGCCTGACGGTCTTTCCGACCCACCGGCTGATCCGCGGCCTGCGACCCGATCAGCACGAGGTGCTCGCGGGCGCACTGCGCAGGGACTTCGACATTGAGCATCTGCCTGACGCCGCGGCGCTGGCACCGGCGCCCGGTGACCGGGTCCGCATCGGATACATCGACGCCCGCTTTCAGCGGCCCTTCATGCTGACGCTGAAGGACCCGTCAATCGCCGACGCCGCTTTGCCCGACCACTCGGAGCCCTACCGCCGGCTCGACACCGCGGTGCTCGAGGCGCTCGTGCTCAAAGGCGCGCTCGGAATGGCCGACGAGGACATCGACGAGCTCTCGGGCCTGCGCTACGCGCGCGACTTCGACCAAGCGCTGTCGCTCGTGCGGTCAGCCGAGTACGATGCGGCGTTCTTCATGGCGCCAACGCCGGTCGAGCACGTGCGCGCGGTCGCGGCCAGCGGCGAGAGCATGCCGCCAAAGTCGACCTACTTCTTCCCGAAGGTCCCGACCGGCCTCATCTTCAACCTGCTTACGGATTAGCCGGATCCGCGACGAGCAACGATACGATCTATGGAAGCATGAAGCACCGTATCGACACGCCAGGACAGCTATTAAAGCGATCGCTCACCGTACGTCATCAGGGTTCATCCAACAGGATCGACATCCGCCGGCACCAGGTCCTGGCCGACGAGCCCAGCGACCATGGGTGAGGACGACGCTCCAACGCCGCAGGAGCTGCTGGCAGCCAGCCTCGCGTCGTGTACGGCGATCACGATGGAGATGTAAGGGCTCCCGCGGAAATTGGCTGGGACATCGGTGGCGCTCACCGCCTTGGAGGCGGCGTGGACCGGCGCGAGCACTTCTCCGCTCAGGGCGGCCGCCGATTTCAGTCCACGATCTGGACGCCGGCCGCACGGAGCTCGGCGGCGGCTCGCTCGCCGTCCCCGGGCTCGACCTCGACCGCACGCGTGGCGTCGCGATGCACGACGACCTCGAATCCCGCCCTGCGAGCATCGAGCGCCGTGGCCTTCACGCAGTAGTCGAGCGCCAGGCCGGCTACGTGCACGGTATCGACGTCGCGCTCACTAAGGATCGACTCGAGCTCGGTCTGCTGGAAGGCGGAATAGCCATCGGTGTCGCGCCTCTGGCCTTTGTCGACGACGACGTCGATGCGACTCGCGTCGATCCCCGGGTGCAGCTGTGCGCCGGGGCTGTCGCGAACGCAGTGCATCGGCCACGGGCCCCCCTGGGCGGCGAACGAGCCATGATCGAACGGGTGCCAGTCGCGCGTGGCGACCACGAACGAGGCACCCCTGGCCAAATCGTTCACGCGCTCCACGACGGCGTCGCCGTCTGGCACGGCCAGCGCGCCGCCGGGGCAGAAGTCGTTTTGGACGTCGACGATCACTAGAGCGTCCATTGCGCGCCAATATAGTCGGGCGGATGCCACTGCAAATGGGAGTTCTCCGCGATGACCTGCGGCGCGTGCTGCTGGCGCCGGAGGACGCGCTCGCACTCGACGTGCTCGGCCGCACGGATGCGGGCGTCCTGGTGCCGCTGTACCTCGACGACGGGGAGTTGCACGTGGTGTTCACCAAGCGTCGCGACGATCTTCGCCGGCATCCCGGCGAGATCTCGTTCCCCGGCGGACGCTACGATGAGGGCGAGGACGATCTGAGGGCCACGGCGCTACGTGAGGCCCAAGAGGAGATCGGCCTGCCTCCAGAGGCGGTCGAGATCGTGGGCGCGCTGCAGCCGACGCCGACGATCGCCACCGGCTACGCCGTGTATCCGTTCGTCGGCCTGATCGAGCCGGGCCGCACCTGGACGCTCAGCCCGCGCGAGGTCACCGCTGTGATCGAGCTCCCGCTGACGGCGCTGATGGCCGGCTACGGCCGCCGCCGGCTGATCCGCCGCGGGCTTCCGATCCGAACCGACACCTACCTAGTCGGAGACCACCTGATCTGGGGCGCGACCGCACGGATCCTGTCTGACCTGTTCGACCGGATCGAGCCGCTGATAGCCGGCGGTTAGTGTTAGGGCCTTAGGGCCCGTTCAAGAATTATTGGCGGTTTTGACGGCGTCTGGACGCGCCTGGCGCCACCGGCTCGTCCTCAAATACTCCCGGTATGATCGGGCCGAGCCGGCGGCGCCAGACACGCCCAGCCACTCGTCAAATCCGCCACTAATTCTTGAACGGGCCCTTAGAGTTAGGGCTCTGTGTCAAGCTCGCCGGCGCGGAGCGCGAGCGACTCGGACAGCCCGACCGGGCGCGTCTGTCAGCTCGCGCTCAGTACCTGCTCGACCGCTAGCATCGCAGCTGCCAGCCACGCTCGGGAATCACGCGGCGCGGCGGTCAGCAACGAGTAGGGGACCAGCGACCGCTCGCAGGCGTTGCGCACGACCGCGACCCCGGCGCGCAAGACTGTTCGGTCGACGCTGCCCGCCGCCTCGTACACAATTCCCCGGACGGTCGTGTCGAGCATCCGCGCGAGCAGCATCTCGAGCCGCGAGCCGTGCAGCGCCGCAAGCCGATCAGGCGCGCCGACCGCAGACCCGAGCAGCACACATGTCACGCTTACGTGATCGAACGCACCCGCGAGCGTCGCGATCCGATCTGGATCGCCGATCACCGGCTCGGCGCCGGCGGCCTCGATCGCGGCGCGGTTGCACGGCTTGCGGGTCGTGCCGCGCACGGCATGGCCAGCGGTAGTCAGCTGACCCGCAAGCAACCGCCCACGGCAGCCGCAGCCGATGATCAGGCATCGCGCCACGATTCGCGCCCGGCTCAGGCGCCTGGCGACCGGCCCCTCCCGAACTCTCGGCGGGCCTCGCCGTCCGTCCGCTCCAGGAGTCCTCGGGCGCGACGGCGTGTGTTGGTCGCTTCGAGCAGTTCGTCGAGCTCGCGATCGGCGCGGTACTCCGCGCGACGGCGGCGTTGCTCGGCGAGGTCCTGCGCAATCCGTGTCTCGAGGTCAGTGACTGTGACCTCCGCCTCGCCCCGTGCGCGGCGGCGCGCGTTGTGGGCGGCGAGCATCTGCTCGAGGTCCTCCGCTTCCAGCTGCTCGCGCATCTCGGTGATCTCGCGCGCCGAGCGCATCCCCAGCTGCTCCAGTCCGCTGCGCGGGTAGCAGCGGCCGAGCAACCAGATCACCACGATCAGCACCACCAATCCGGCGAGCAGCACGAGCGCGAACGGGTCCACAGTGGCGCGAGTCTACTGCCAGCCTCCGGTCACTGGCACTCGGCGCAACTTTTGTGACCGATTGCGTGTTTTCGGAGATGTCTCACAGCCACCGACCGATCGGGAGCCGGGACCCAGACGACGGCGGCGAAGAAGCGAAGAACCACCTCTACTAGCTGGAAGGAGGACCCATGCGCCCCCGCCTTGTGGTGCTCATGTCAGCGCTGACAGTGCTGGCTGCCGTGGTCTCGCCGGGTAACGCCAATGCAGCCCCGCGCCACAACCACGGATTGACGATCGCCGCGATCCCGAACCGGATCATTTCGGGCTACCCGGTGCTGGTCTACGGACGGCTTCAAGGTCCGAGCAGTGGCAAACAAACGGTCGTGTTGTACCACCGGGTCAATCCGTCACCGCAGTTCACGATCATCGGCACCACCACCACCAACGCTGACGGTTACTACGAATTCACTCGTGCGGAGGATGTCGTTCTGACGAACCGCGGCTGGTTCGTACGGGCGCCGTCCCTACCCGGCAACGTGCATTCGCGCACCGTGCACGAGCGGGTCGCAGCAGCGGTCAGCCTCGGGGCGTTCACAAACACGGGCGCGGCAACGGTCACTGGAGACACCAGTCACCCGATCGTGTTCGCCGGTCACGTCGATCCGGTCGGCGTGCACGTCGGCGAGCGCGTCCTGCTGGAGGAACAGGAGGGAACGACTGGCGACGATTGGCGCACACTCAAGCGGGGAGTCATCGGACCGGGCTCCGACTACTCGATCTCCTACAGGTTCGCGATCCCCGGCGTGCGCGGCCTGCGCGTGCTGTTCCGAGGCGATGTCCGAAACACGTCCGCAGTCTCGGACACACTCACGGTCACGATTCAACAGACCCAGAACGCGACGTTCACGATCAACAGCTCGGCACCGGTCATCAGCGACGGGCAGTCGGCAACGATCTCGGGGGTGCTGTACATGCCCGCCGGTACGACGGCGGCCCTAGTGCCTGATCCAAACGTGCCGATAACGCTCTTCGTCCATCAGCCCGGTCGGACGCTCCAGGCAGTCGACCACGGGACGACCGGCAGGGACGGGAGTTACACCTTCGCCGTCTCGCCACAGGAGAACGCCGCGTACGTTGTCGAGACAACGTTCGCGCCACCTCCGACCCGTCACAGCGCGTCGCTGTTCGAGGCCGTTCGTGACGTCGTCACGATCACCCCGAGCACGCTCAACGTCACGGTCGGACAGCCGATGACGATCAGCGGCTTGGTGACCCCCGACAAGGCCGGTCGCCCGATCTACCTGCAGCTCCTGGGCAAGGACGGCGCCTTCCACGACATCGGCTTGGCGTTCGTCAGCTCGACTTCGGCGTACCAGTTCCAGTTGACGTTCGGCACACCCGGCACGTACGAGTTGCGAACACTCTTCTCCGGTGACCATGTGAATGCCAGCGGACACTCCCCGACGGTGACGATCACCGTCACGCTGCCGCCTGTGGCGTCGCTGCCGACCGCCCCGTAAGCGGCATCGACGCGCCTGCATTCGTCCGGCCCTCGCCGCTCGCGTGGCGGGGGCCGGCGTGCTGCTTCGGTCCCGTCATCGGACCGCGACGACACTCGTGTAGCGTGGCGGAGCATGGACCTCGAACTGACCGACGAGCAGCGCCTGATCGCGACCATCGTCCGCGCGCTGACTGGGTCAGCGCGCCCGCCTGAGAGCTGGCACCGCTGATGGCGCTAGCACCACAGACAATCGGCGTCGCCGGCGCCGGCACGATGGGCGCAGGGATCGCCCAGCTGGCGTGCTTCTCCGGCGCCCGCACGTTGTTGCACGACCCGGTCCCCGAAGCGCTGGAGCGCGGGCTTCAGATGATTCGCTCGCAGCTCGAGCGCGGCACCGCGCGCCGGCGCTGGAGCGAGCAGGACGCGGCCGCTTCAGGCGACCGGCTCCAGGCCGCACCGGCGCTCACGGACCTGCACTCATGCGAGCTCGTGATCGAAGCCGCGCCGGAGCGACTCGAGCTAAAGCGTGACCTATTCGCCCGCCTATCGGAAGGCGTCGTCTCGAGCGACTGCGTGCTGGCCACCAACACCTCGTCGCTGCTCGTGACCGCGATCGCCTCCGCCGCGCACGCGCCCGAGCGCGTCGTCGGCATGCATTTCTTCAACCCCCCGCCATTGATGCCGCTGCTCGAGGTAGTGGCCGGCGCGCAGTCCGATCGGCGGTCGCTGGACGTCGCGCGCGCGGCCGGTGAGGCGATGGGCAAGCACGTGATTGACGCCTTCGATGGTCCCGGATTCCTCGTCAACCGGTGCAACCGGCCGTTCGCGCTCGAGGCGCTGAGGCTGTTGCAGGAGGGCATCGCGCCGCTCGAGCAGATCGACGCGTGCTGCCGGCAGGGCGGCGGCTTCCGGATGGGGGCGTTCGAGCTGATGGACCTCGTCGGCGTCGACACCGGGCTCGAGATCTCGCGCTCGTTCTACGAGCAGAGCTTCGGCGAGCCACGCTGGCGACCCTCGCCGATCACGGTCCGCACGGTCGCGGCGGGCCGGCTGGGGCGCAAGTCCGGGCTCGGCTACTACGACTACCGCGGCGGCACCGACTCCTACCGGCCCGCCGATCCGGAGCCACCGCCGGCGGGCGGCGGCGACGGCGTGGTCGTGATCGCCGGCGCCTCGCCGCTGGCGTTCGAGCTCGCGACGGCGGCCCACCAAGCAGGATGGGAGGTGTTGTCGCCCGTCGAGGCCAGCGGCGAGGGCGCGGTGCCGTCGCTAATTCTCGACCTGACCGGAGACGAGGAGCCGGAGGCACCGCTGCAAGGCGGGCCGCAGGCGCTGCTGTGCGCAGCCGGTTCGCTCGCCGCGCTGGACCCCGAGGGCGCAGCGGTGGGATTTCACGCCCTGCCACCGCTCGCGCAGACGAGGCTCGTCGAGCTGACCCGCGGCCCTGACAGCGCACGCTCCGCCGCCGATGCGGTCGAGCGGTTCTTCGCAACGCTGGGCAAGCGCACAGTGTGGGTCGGCGACGCCCCCGGACTCGTGCTGGGACGAATCGTCTGCCAGCTCGCCAACGAAGCGGCGTTCGCGCTCGCTGAAGGCATCGGCAGCGCCGAGGACATCGACACCGGCATGGTGCAGGGGCTGAACTACCCCCGCGGTCCGCTCGCGTGGGCAGACGAGATCGGGCTCGACCACGTGCTGTCCGTGCTCGACGCGCTGTTCGAGGAGCACCGCGACAGCCGCTACCGCGCCGCACCGGTGCTCCGTCGGCTGGTGTGGTCCGGGCGTCTTGGACGCCAGACCGGAGAGGGGTTCTTCACCTACGAGCAAGGCGCATGAGAGCACTCACGTTGCTGACCCCGCCCGGCTCCGCGTGCTCGATCGCGATCGGGAACGGACTCGTGCACCAATAGTCTAAACGCCTGTTCTAGTGTTCTAGCGGGGGCGGGTGAAAATTGCGGCGTTGCACCTGAAACCGGAGAGCTTGTACGACCGCTATTTTCCAGTCTCACCAGCGCTTATTTTCTGAGCAGCCGCCCCAGGCAAAGGGGGTGCGTCCCGCAGGTACCACTCGGCGTCGAGAGCCGCCTGGCAGCCCGAGCCAGCAGCGGTCACGGCCTGGCGATACGTGTGGTCGACGAGGTCCCCCGCGGCGAACACACCGGGAAGGTTGGTCAGTGTCGAGCGCCCGCGCGTGACGACATAGCCGGCGCCGTCGGTCTCAACCTGGCCTCGCACGAGCTGGGACTGCGGCTCGTGGCCGATCGCGATGAACGCGCCGGCGACCGCAAGCTCGCGCACCGAGTCGTCGCCCGTGTGGCGCAGCTGCGCCTTCGCGAGCGATCCCTTCTCGCCGGCCGTCAGACGCTGTACGACGTACGGCGTCAACCACTCGATGTTCGGGATTACCCGAGCCCGCTCGAGCATGATCTTCGACGCGCGGAACCGTTCGCGGCGGTGGACGATCGCGACCGTCGCGGCGAACTTCGACAGGAACATCGCCTCCTCCATCGCGGAGTCGCCGCCGCCGACGATGATCGTCGGCACGTCCCTGAAGAACGCCGCGTCGCAAGTCGCGCAGTAGCTCACGCCACGCCCCGCCAACTCCAGCTCGCCGGCGACGCCGAGCTTGCGGTGCTGTGCCCCCATCGCCAGGACCACCGTGCGCGTCACGTGCAGCTGGTCGCCGACCCAGACCGTGTGCAAGCCGCCGTCGGCTGAGAGCTCGAGCCTCGTGACGTCGTCGGTCTCAAGCCGGGCGCCGAAGCGCTCCGCCTGATCGCGGAACTTCTGCATCATCGCCGGCCCCATGATGCCCTCCGGGAAGCCGGGGTAATTCTCGACGTCGGTCGTCTGCTGGAGCAGGCCGCCCCACGCGAATCCCTCGATCAGGAGAGGCTCGAGGCTCGCGCGCGCCGTGTAGAGAGCAGCCGTGTATCCGGCAGGTCCGCTGCCGACGATGATCACGTTCTCAAGTCGCTGGTCGATCACTTCACAAAGTATAGGGTGGTGGTCACGACCCCGGCGCCGGCGCTTCGGTCAGCACGGCGGGGACGGGGTCGGTCTGCCACCGGTGCACCGTGCGCCGCAGCTGCAGGTAGGCCACGGCACCCGGCAGCGTCGGCAGCCAGAAGGAGAATCCGCGATACGCGAGCACGGCAACGACCGCCACCTCCACGTCGACGCCGAACGCCGTCAGGGCGCCGATCATGCCGCCCTCGACACCGCCGATCCCGCCGGGTAGCGGCAGCGTATTGCCGACCATGCCGACGAAGTAGGACATCACGATCACGCCCTTGGGCGGGGAGGCGCCGAACGCGTGAAAGCAGGCCCACAGCACCCCGATGTCAAAGCCCCACCAGGCGACCGCGCCAAGCAGGTATGGATTGCGGGTGCGCAGCAGTGCGATCGCCGTTCGCACACCGCTGGCAGCCGCCGCGGGAGCAGCGGCCAGCGAACCCGCGAGCCGCCCGAGCCGGCCGCTGCTGGCCCGCCAGCGCCGCACGAGCCGATCGAGGTCGCTCGGAAGCAACGAGACGGCCACGAACACCGCGATCACAGTCGCGCCGAACAGCGCGGGGACGATCGTGATCGCGAACGTGCCTCCGCCCGGGATCACGCCGACGTACAGGCCAACGCCGTCGACCACCAGGGTCGCCATGAAGACCGCGTACAGCAGCACCATGAACGCGATCAGCCGACAGGCCATGACCCGCGCGTCCATGCCCGAGCGGCCCAGCGCCCACGCCGTGAGCGCGATCCCGCCCGCGCCCGCGGTGGCGAACAAGCGTGTCGCGGCCAGCCCAGCCATCGTGATCTGGTAGCTCTCGCGCCAGCCGATCCTCGACTCGCCGCGGACGAACACCGCTCGGAACAACACGATGTAGCCGAGGAACGAGCACACCTCGAGCACCGCCGCGAACGCCAGCCACCACGCGTTCCCGCGCTCGATACGGTTCCACGTCTCCCGCAGGCCGAGGAGTTTCGGCAGCACGAAGTACAGGACCGCCACCGTCGAGACCACGAACACGATCGATGCGAGCAGGCGCGGGCGCGTGAGCCGCACGCGCGGCATCTCCTCGTGCTGCGAGACTGCCCGCCGTCCCCGGGAAGGCGTTTGACTCGACGCCCTGGCGGCGTCGCCCGCCGCGGGCGCGCACCGCTGTGTCGGGGCGTCCCTCGCCATTTCCGCTACTCCGCCGCCGCGCGGGCCTCGAGCGCCTGCAGGACCGCCGAAAGCCGCCTTACCAGCGGCGCGGCGCGCGGGGCCTGCACCCGCACCGTCTCGGCCAGCGCGCCGCCGGCAACGAGGTCGACCACGTAGTGCTCGCCGAGATAGACGAGCGCCAGCCCCAGGATCGTGACGTAGGCCCACGCGAGCGCACCGGCGACCGGGCCGACCTCCGACAGGAGACGAGCCGCCATCAGCGACGTGGCGAAGTGAAGCGACGGCATGGCAGCCAGCGGATTTCCTCCAAGGACATCGTAAAGGTCGGCCCAGCGGTTGCCCCAGAATCGCTCGCCGTACTCGATCATCATCCGCCGCAGCTCGAGCGGGCGCCCGTCCTCGAGGTGGGCATGCGCAGCTGCCCACCACGGTGGCGCGGTCGGGATCGCCCAGTAGAAGACGGCGCCGACATCGAACACGGCGTACATCCGCGCGGCGGCCGACGGGAAACGGTCCGGGTCGCGCGCGAGGACGTACGCGACGCTTGCGTGCGGGATCATGAACCACGTCCAGTGGCACCACACGAGCACGCGTTCGAACCGGTTGACGGCACCGGGGGCGGAGAACGCCCGCTGCAGGCGAAGCGTCGGCGGCACCCCACCGCCGAGCACGCGGTCGATCAGGATTGGGTAGCGCACTCGGACCCGTGCCGCGAGCCGGCGCGGATCATCGTGGGGCATCTCGTAAGCGGCCAGGTAGGCCCACATGTTCAGCGCGCACAGCGCGACGTCCCGCCGCCGGCTGCGCCGAACCACGACGCACAGCGCCAGCGGCGCGAGCGCGGCGCCCGGAAGCACGGCCGCAGGCGGGAGTCGCCTGCGGCGCCGCAGGGCGGGCGCCGCGACTCCGAGCGCGACGAGGGTCCAGGCGGTGACTCGGATCCCCGTCGGCAAGCGCAAGTCCGCGGAGTATAGGAATCTTGACCTCGCGCGCTGACCTCGCGCGACCCGGAGCCGACTCGCCGGGACGGGCCTGGATAGAATCCCGCCGCTTTGCGACTCGCCGTCCCTGACGCCAAGTCACGCCGCCGGCGCCCGCTGGCGCTCGCGTTGACCGTTGCCATAGCCGGCTTGTTGATCTTCGCGCCGGCCGCGTCGGCCGGCTTCCTCACGCCCAAGTCCGGTGGCTCGCCGAATGCGAACGAGATCGCCTCGCTGTACAAGATCATCCTCTACATCGCCGCGGTGGTGTTCGTGGTCGTCGAGGGGGCGCTCGTCTACTCGGTGTACAGGTTCCGCGCCAAGAAGAGCCCAGTCGCGGCCCAGATCCACGGCAACACGCGCCTCGAGATCGGTTGGACGCTCGCCGCGGCGCTGATCCTGGTCGTGTTGACGGTGGTGACGTTCGTGAAACTGCCGACGATCATCAACCCGCCCAACTCCAGCCCCACCGGCCTGGCCCAGTACGCCTCCGTCACCGAGCCCGCGCCACCCAACGGCCGGAAGCTGACCGTCTGCGTGCAGGGACGCCAGTACATCTGGCGCTACGTGTACGGCAACGGCTGCCTGAATGGGGCGTTCGCCTTGAAGCTGCCCTACTCCTACCAGGAGATGGTCGTGCCGGCCGACACGACCATCGTGCTCGACATCCAGTCCAACGACGTGATCCACTCGTGGTGGGTGCCGTCGCTGGGCGGCAAGGTGGACGCCGTCCCCGGCTACACAACCTATACCTGGTTCAAGGCCCATGTCGGCCTCTACCACGGTCAGTGCGCGCAGCTGTGCGGAAGCAACCACGCCGCGATGACCGCGCGGGTCGACGTTGTGCCCCCGGCTCAGTACACATCGTGGCTGACCCAGCAGCAGCAGGCGATCCAGACTGCGAACGCGCAGGTGCGCCAGCTCCGTCTCATCCTGACCGCGCAAGGCCAGCTATAGGAGAAGCAAACGATGTCTGCGATCAGTACCACTGAAACGACGGTCCGGCCGGTCCCCCAGCTCATCGCGCATGAGATCACGGTGCCACGCCAGACAAAGCGCTGGGTGGACTGGGTGATGACCACCGACCACAAGCAGATCGGGATCATGTACCTGGTCCGACGTTCGTCTTCTTCATGCTCGGCGGCGTCGAGGCGCTGCTGATGCGGGTGCAGCTCAGCGTGCCCAACAACACGCTGCTCACCGGCCAGACCTACAACGAGCTGCTGACGATGCACGGCACGACGATGGTCTTCCTGTTCGTCGTGCCGGTCATGGCCGGGTTCGGCAACTACTTCGTGCCGCTGATGATCGGCGCGCGGGACATGGCCTTCCCGCGGCTCAACGCGCTGTCGTTCTGGCTGCTGCTGGCGGGCGGGATCGTGTTCTACGCGACGCTCTTCTACCAGCCGCCCGAGGCCGGCTGGTGGAGCTACCCGCCGCTGTCGAGCATCCAGTACTCGCCCAGCGGCGGCCAGGACGCCTGGATCTTCCTGATCCACATGACCGGCATCTCCTCGCTGCTCGGCGCGATCAACTTCTACGCGACGATCGTCAACATGCGCGCGCCCGGAATGACCTGGGGCCGTCTGCCGCTGTTCGTGTGGGCGATCCTGGTCTACGCGGTGCTGCTGATCATCGCCCTGCCGCCGGTGGCCGCCGCGGTGACGATGCTGCTCACCGACCGGCACTTCGGCACGCATTGGTTCGACCCCACCGCGCACGGCTCGCCGGTGCTCTGGCAGCACCTGTTCTGGTTCTTCGGCCACCCCGAGGTCTACATCATGGTCCTGCCGGGCTTCGGGATCATCTCCGAGGTCATCCCGGTGTTCTCGCGCAAGCCGATCTTCGGCTACAAGGCGATCGCCGCCTCGACCGCGGTGATCGCGTTCCTGGCGACGCTCGTGTGGGCGCACCACATGTTCGCCTCGCCGGTCCCGATCGTCGTGCTCGGCTTCTTCATGCTCAGCTCGTTCCTGATCGGGATCCCGACCGGGATCAAGATCTTCAACTGGATCGCGACCCTGTGGCGAGGATCGATCGTGACGACCGCGTCGCTGTACTTCGCCGTCGGCTTCCTCGCGATCTTCATCATCGGCGGAATCACCGGCATCTTCCTCGCGACCTTCCCGGTCGACTGGCAGCTCAACGACACCTACTTCGTCGTCGCCCACTTCCACTACGTGCTGATCGGCGGCGCCGTGTTCCCGATGTTCGCCGGCCTCTACTACTGGTTCCCGAAGATCACCGGCCGGCTGCTGAACGAGCGGCTCGGCAAGATCTCCTTCTGGGTCATGTTCATCGGCTTCAACGTGACCTTCTTCGTCCAGCACGCGCTCGGCCTGTCCGGCATGCCACGCCGGATCTACACCTACGGCCCCGACACCGGATGGGGGACGTACAACTTGATCTCGACGATCGGCTCGTTCATACTCGGCGCCGGAATCCTGCTAACGATCGTTAACGTCGCGCTGAACTACAAGAACGGCAAGCTCGCCGGACCCGACCCGTGGAAGGGCAACACGCTGGAGTGGTTCACGACGTCGCCGCCGCCGGCCAACAACTTCGATGCGATCCCTCGCGTGCGGTCGGTGGAGCCGATGCGCGACATCCGCCGCCAGATCGAGCGCCAGACCGGCGTGAGGCAGAAGACGGGCGGCAGCGAGCGCTACGCGCGCGCATGATTCGATGAGCGCCTCGACAGCCATCGACGCCGGACCCGCGGCGTCCGCGCGCGTCCGGGTCGCGCCAGCTGATCGCCGATTACGTCGAGCTGACCAAGCCGAAGGTCCAGACGCTGCTGCTGCTGACGACCATCACGACGATGGAGGTCGCCGGCAGCCCGTCGGCATCGAAGATCGCGCTCACGTGCCTCGGCGGCTACCTGTCGGCCGGCGGCGCCGGAGCTGTCAACCACTACTACGACCGCGACATCGATGCGCGGATGAAGCGCACCGCGTCGCGCCCGATCCCGGCCGGCCGGATCTCCCCGCGCGCAGCGCTGATCTACGGGTTCGCGCTGGCCGGGTTGTCGTTCCTGCTGCTGTCACTGACGGTCAACGTGCTGGCGGCTTCCCTGGCGCTCGGCGGGATTCGTCGGCTACGTGGGCGTCTACACCGTCTGGCTCAAGCGGCGCACGCCGCAGAACATCGTGATCGGCGGCGCGGCCGGCGCGATCCCACCGCTCGTCGGCTGGGCGGCCGCGCGCGGCTCGCTGTCGTGGACCGCCGTGTACCTGTTCGCGATCGTCTTCTACTGGACGCCGCCACACTTCTGGGCGCTCAGCCTGCTGATGAAGGACGAGTACGCCAAGGCCGGCGTGCCGATGATGCCGGTCGTCCGGGGCGAGCACGAGACGCGGCGTCAGATCCTGCTTTACACGCTACTGCTCTACGCGATCTCGCAGCTGCCGTTCTGCACCCACGCGTTCGGCGGCGTCTACCTGCTCGCCTCGATGACGCTCGGCCTGGCGTTCATCGCCGGCGCGGTCTTGCTGTATCGCCGCGCCGACCGCCGCACGGCGCTGCGGCTGTATCTGTTCTCGCTGCTGTACCTGGCGCTGCTGTTCGGCGCGATGGTCGCGGACGTGAAGCTGTAGGATGCGCCGGCGCGATGGATCGGAAGCTGGCACGCAAGAACATCCGCTCGGGGCTGATCGCCGGGGCGATCTGCGCACTCATGTTCGGAGTCACGTTCGTGGCCGCGGCGATCTACGTTCACCCGTGAGCACCCGACCACCGCGCAACATCCCGAGCAGGCGCCGCCCCCGAGCGAGGACATCCACCTCCCGGGGCCCACGCTGATCCCGGTGGTGACCGCGGTTGCGATCACGCTGATCGTGATCGGCACGACGATCAACTGGATGTTCTCGAGCGATCGGCCTCGTGATCTTCCTGGTCACGCTCGTAAGCTGGATCGGAGACACCCGCCGCGACGTCGCGCAGCTGCCCGAAGAGCATCACTGAGCGCTTATCGGCCGCCGAGCGGCGGCCACTCGTTACAACGCTGGATCTGCGTCCGTAGCAGACCGCGGAGCGCCGGCCGTCCGTGCGCCGCGCTTCAGGCTTCCGACGCGGCCGTCGGGACGTCGCAGGTCGCTCCGTCGCCCGTCCACACGCGGACGATGTCGCGCATCGAGAGGATCCCGGTGAGCTCGCCGGCGTCGACCACGACCAGATGGCGAAACCCTCCGCGGACCATCGCCGCGGCGGCCCGCTCGAGCGACCAGTCGGGAGACGGCGAACGTCAGCGTTGCTCGTCAGGTGATCGCCGACGAGCTCCCGGTCGGGGTCCTCGCCCGCGCCGATCGAGCGCAGGATGTCGCGCTCGGTGATCACGCCGGGCCCGGGAGCCTCCGGATCGACCACGACCGCCGCGCCGACGTTGCGGGCGACCATCGCTGCGGCCGCCTCGCGCAGCGTGTGTCTGGGGCCGACGGTCAGAACCACTTCGGACATACCCTCGTCGCACGTGCATGTTCTACTCCCGGTTAGCTTGCAACGAATGTCGCAATCATATTGGGACGTCCGTGGCTGTGCGTCGCCCCGCCCGAGTCGGCGTTCGTCGCGCAGAACGCATAGGATGCCGCCGGAGTGATGCACGAAGGTCACAGGAGCTCCGGTGGTGCGTAACCGGCAGCTGGTGCAGATGATCGTCGTCGGGGTGATCGCGGTCGCGATCCTGATCCCGATCGCGCTGATCATCCCGTGGTTCCCGAGCAAGGCCTCGACGCAGGCGGGCAACGTCCGCACGCTCTACGACGTGCTGCTGATCGTCTCGATCCCGATCTTCGTCCTGGTCGAGACCGTGATCCTGTTCTCGGTCTGGAAGTTCCGGATGCGGCCCGGGGAGGAGGAGAAGGACGGCCCGCCGATCCACGGCAACACGCGCCTCGAGGTGATCTGGACCGCCCTGCCGGCGATCCTGATCATCGGCGCTGTGCACATACGCCTACGCGGTCCTGCGCTCGAACGAGGCCAGCAAGAAGGGCGAGATGACGATCAACGTCACCGCCCGGCAGTTCGCGTTCGAGTTCTCCTATCCGCAGGCGAACGGCAAGACGGTCGTCTCGCCCGGAGCTGTACCTGCGCCAAGGGGCAGCCGGTCGTGTTCAAGCTCCGCTCGCTGGACGTGATCCACAGCTTCTTCGTCCCGAACTTCTCGGAGAAGATCGACGCGGTGCCCGGCATCACGACGACGCTCCGCGTGACGCCGACCGCACATCGGCACCTACCCGGGCGAGTGCACCGAGCTGTGCGGGGCCGGCCATTCGCTGATGCGCGCGACCGTCCACGTCGTCACGCCGGCCGCGTTCCAGGCCTGGCTGGCGTCGCAGCCCGCAACGCGCCCCGCCGGTCGGCACGCCGCCGTCGTCGCCGCGCAGCCGGGCATCCCGGGCGCGGCGCAGCGCGCCAGTCGCCCAGCCAAGTCCTCGCGCGCCGTCAGCCGCCACCGACGCGCCGCGGCCGGCAAGGCGGTGTTCACAAGCGCCGGCTGCGGCGCCTGCCACACGCTCGCGGCGGCCGGCGCGACCGGGACGATCGGGCCCGACCTCGATACCCGACTGCGATCGGACTGCAGCCTGCCCGCCTCGAAGAGCATCCGTGGCGCGACCCTCCAGCAGTGCATCGACGACCGCGATCACGAAGCCGTACGCCTACATCCCGTCCGGCTACCAGTCCGGACATCATGCCCCCGAACTTCGCTCAGACGTTGAGCTCGACTCAGATCCAGGCGCTCGTCAACTTCCTCGCGAGCGTGGCAAAGTGAGCAGTATCTTGAACGCCTTGCGTAGAGGGAAGGAGACCCGCTGATGGCAACCGCAGTCGAGGCCCCCCCGGTCGCAGCAGCGGCGCACGCGCGTGCCCCTCCCCGCCAAGCTCCGCGCGCCGGGCTGGTACCGGGCGGCGCTGTTCGACGTCCTCGGCTTCGGCTTCGCGTTCGGGCTGACGGTCCTGATCCGGTGGCTGATGCACCAGCATCCGGTGATCGACGGTCACGCGATCACGATCGTCGCGCTGATCGCGGTGCCGCTGTTCTTCCTGGTCGGGCTCGGCACCGCCGACTACTGGCTCTACTGGGCGGCCGGCCGGCCCACCAGGCCGGAGGACCACTCCGCCCACGGCGCCCACAGCTGGCGCGACTACCTCCGGGTCAACACCGACCACAAGGTGATCGGGATCCAGTACACGGTCACCTCGTTCTTCTTCCTGTTCGTCGGCGGGATGCTGGCGATGCTGATCCGGGCCCAGCTGGCCAAGCCGGGGATGCAGTTCCTGACGCCCGCGCAGTACAACGGCGTGTTCTCGGTTCACGCCACGGTGCTGATCTTCCTGTTCGTGATCCCGGTGTTCGCCGGCCTCGCGAACTTCGTGCTGCCGTTGATGATCGGGGCGCCGGACATGGCCTTCCCGCGCCTGAACGCGCTGTCCTACTGGCTGCTGCCGCTGGCCGGAGTGATGATGCTGATGAGCTTCCTCGCGCCGGGCGGCTCGTTCGCCTCGGGCTGGACGGCATATGCCCCGCTATCGACGACGATGCCGATCGGGCAGCTGTTCTTCACGCTCGCGGTGCAGCTCGCCGGAGCCTCCTCGATCGCGACGGCGCTCAACTTCCTGGTCACGATCATCACGATGCGCGCGCCGGGGATGAGCTTCTTCCGCATGCCGCTGCTGGTCTGGGCGAACTTCTCGACCTCGCTGCTGGTCGTGATCGCAACCCCGTTCATCGCCGCCTCGCAGTTCTTCGTGCTGCTCGACACCGCGCTTCACTTCCAGTTCTTCAACGCGTTCGTGGGCGCCGGCAAGGACGGCAACGTGATCATGTACCAGCACGTCTTCTGGTTCTACTCGCACCCCGCCGTCTACATCATGATGCTGCCGGGCTTCGGGATCATCTCCGAGGTGATCGCGGTCAAGGCGCGCAAGCCGATCTTCGGCTACCGGATGATGGCGTTCTCGCTGCTGGCGATCGTCGTGCTCGGCTTCACCGTCTGGGCGCACCACATGTTCGTCTCCGGGATGGCGGCCTGGATCCGGATCCCGATGATGATCACGACCGCGATCATCGCGATCCCCACCGGCATCAAGATCTTCTCGTGGGTGGCGACCCTTTGGCGCGGCGTCCTGCACATGGACACGCCGATGCTGTTCGCGCTCGGCTTCCTGACGATGTTCACGCTCGGCGGGATCAGCGGCGTGATGCTGGCGATGATCCCGTTCGACATCCACGTCAGCCAGACGTACTTCATCGTCGCCCACATCCACTACGTGCTGTTCGGCGGCTCGCTGATGACGATCTTCGCCGGCGTCTACTACTGGTTCCCGAAGATGACGGGGCGGATGTTCGACGAGCGCCTCGGCAAGTTTCACTTCTGGATGACGTTCATCTTCGCCAACCTGACGTTTGGTCCGATGCACATCATCGGCATCCAGGGAATGCCACGGCGCGTCGCCGAGTACGCGGCGAAGTTCGCCGACTGGAACCTGTTCATCTCGATCTGCTCCTTCATCCTCGGTCTCAGCACGCTGATCTTCCTCTACAACATCGTCGCCAGCTGGCGGTTCGGGCCGCGCGCCTCGGCGAACCCGTGGCGCGGCGCTGACGCTCGAGTGGCAGGTCTCCTCCCCGCCGCCGATCTTCAACTTCGACGCGGTCCCGACGGTCGTCGGCGGCCCGTACGAGTACGGCGTCCCGGGCGCCGTGCACGGGATCTTCAAGCCGCCCGCCGAGGCCAGGAGCGTGGCCGCCGCCGGCACCTTCTCCATCGCCGCCAAGCCAGGAGAGCCGCACGTGAGAACGATCCTCGTGGTCGCCAACGAGACGCTCGGCGGGCGGGCGCTGATCGAGGCCGTCCGGGCTCGCGTGGCGCAGGGCGACGCGCGCTTCGCCCTGTGCGTGCCGCAGAACCGGCCCCGAGCCGGTCTCGTGATCTACGACGACGCGGTGTTCGACGCGGCTCAGGCGCGCGTCGACCTCGCGCTCGAGTTCGTGCACGCCGAAGGCATCGAGGCGCTCGGCGAGGTCGGCGACCCCGATCCGTTCACCGCGACGATTGACGCCGTCCACGAGTACGGCCCGGACGAGATCATCATCTCCA
Organism: uncultured Solirubrobacterales bacterium; assembly: GCA_963811155.1. Lineage (GTDB taxonomy): Bacteria > Actinomycetota > Thermoleophilia > Solirubrobacterales > Solirubrobacteraceae > Palsa-465. The sequence continues at coordinate 126,484 of CAWEQQ010000043.1, read as the reverse complement.
CCTACCCGGAGACGCGGTCCGGGTGGCTGCGCCGCGACCTGATCGAGCGCGTCAGGCAGGCCTCGGGGCTCCCCGTCCAGCACGTCGTCGCCGATCCCGATACCGAAGGGCTGCCGTTCCACGTGACGCTCGCGGTTGCGAACCGCACGGCCAGCGCCGACGAGCTGTTCGAAGCGCTGCAGGCCAAGGCGCAGTCGGAAGCCGCCAAGCAGCGTGGACGCCTGTTCCTGGTGGTCGTTCCGCAGGAGGGCGGCGACGGACACGCCGCCTAGCCGCGCAAGGACGCGACTGAAGCTGATTGTCGAACGCCTGCGCGGCGCCGGCCTGTTCGCGGCGGGAACGATCGGCGATCCGGACCCCTACACGGCGATCATGAACGCATTGCAGTACTTCCGCGTCGACGACATCGTGATCTCGACCTTGGCCGAGACCAAGTCGGGGTGGCTGCGGACCCACCTGATCGAGCGCGTGCGGGCCGCCAGCGGCAAGCCCGTCGAGCACGTCGTCCACCAAGACACGACGACCGCCGTCGCCTAGAGTCGAGGAGGCTCCGGATGGAAGCAGCAGCAGTCGCCCACGCCGAGCACCACGGACCGCCGCCCGCCCACCGCTCCTCGCGGGTCCACGCTCCGACGCTCGGGATGCTGCTCTTCATCATGTCCGAGATCATGATCTTCGGGGCGTTCTTCACCGCGTACTTCTTCATCCGCGTGGTCAACCACAACCCGTGGCCCGCGCCGGGCACCACGCTCCCCGAGGACGTCGCCGGCGTCAACACCGCGATCCTGCTGTCGTCCTCGCTGACGCTCCACTGGGCGCTGACCTCGATCAAGAACGGCAACCGCTTCGGCCTGAAGGCCGGCATGCGTCTCCACCTTCCTGCTCGGCCTGACATTCCTGACGATCCAGATCAACGAGTACATCCACGTCGGCTTCTCGCCCCGCTACGCGGCGCAGTCGTCGGTCTTCTACGGGCTCACGGGCTTCATGGCGCGCACGTGTTCATCGGCCTGTGTCTGCTGTTGATGGTCACGATCCGCTCCTTCCGCGGCCACTACTCGCCCGAGAAGCACGAGGGCATGGAGGTGCCGGGCATCTACTGGCACTTCGTCGACGCGATGTGGATCGTCGTCTACACGACGGTGTACGTGCTCTAGGCGCGTCCCGCCAGCGTGCTGAACCCGCTCCGCTCCGAGGCCGATGCGTTCCGAACGCTGATCTACGTGGTGGTCGTGTTCGCCGTGATCGTGGCGATCGTGCTGGTGGCGCGGGCCGTGGCTTAGGGGGCGCCGGTCGCCGGCCGCTCCTGGCACAGGAGGGCGTCAGGCACTCGGAAGCGCCGCCAGCTGCGGCCAGCAGCCGGGGCGCCAGACCGCGGGTTCCCGTGGCACCATTGAAGCGTGCCGCTGACGCTGCCCGTCGCCGCCGCCGGCCCGATCAACGGAATCGTGCCGTCGGTCGTAGTACTGCTCTGCTGGATGCCCTACCGCGCCCGGGCACAGGCGCTCGCACGCGAGCAGCGGGCGGTTCCGGGCTGGCGGCAAGGGTGCTACGCGGCCGGCCTGCTCGTGCTGGCGCTCGCGCTCAGCTATCCCGTCGACAATCTGGCCGACCAGCTGCTCGTCGCGCACATGGCGGAGCACCTGCTGATCGGGGACGTGTCTGCGCTGCTGATCGTGCTCGGGCTCACAGGGCCGTTGCTCGCGCCCATGCTGCGAATGCGCTTCATCGGGCGCCTGCGCGTGCTGACGCACCCCGTCGTGGCGTTCGTGCTGTGGGCACTCAACTTCTACGTCTGGCACCTGCCGGCCCTGTACCAGGCGGCACTGCGACACGACGCGATCCACGCGCTTCAGCACGCCAGCTTCCTCGTCTTCGGGATCGCGATGTGGATGGCCCTGCTCGGTCCGCTTCCGAAGCCGGCGTGGTTCTCCAACGCCGCGCGGCTCGTGTACATCATCGCCGTGCGCCTGGCGGGAACGGTGCTGGCGAACGTCATGATCTTCTCGGGCACGGTCCTCTATCCCTACTACCGCGCCAGCGATGCCCACTGGCACATCAGCCCGATGGGCGACCAGATTGCGGCCGCGGGACTGATGATGGTCGAGGAGAGCCTGCTCACGATCGGCCTGTTCTGCTGGTTGTTCCTGAAGATCGCGGCGCGAGAACGAGGAGCGCCAGCAGCTGCTCGACTACGCCCTGGCCCACGGCGTCGAGCTCGACGAACGCCGCGCCGCCCGCGCAGTGGCCGCCGGGCGCGGCGAGGACCTGTTGAAGCGGCTCAAGCAGCGCACGCCCGGCGAGGGGATCGGCGCCGGGAGCCGATAGCGGCTCACCCCAGTGGGTGAGGATTTGCCGGATGTGCCACTCGTGGCTACCGCCGACAGCGGGGTAACCACAGCCGACGTCCGGAGGTGGTGGATGAATGCTCCCCGGGGCCGAGGCCGTTCCCGACCTCCGAGGTGCTGATCTCGTCGCTTCGCAACGACCCCAATGCAAGCAACGTGACGCTACTTCACCGTCAGCGTCCCCATCATCCCGGCGGCGGCATGGCCGTCGACCGAGCAGTAGAACGTGTACGAGCCCGGCTTGAGGCTCGTGGTCACAGTCGAGATGCCGCCGTTAGCGACGATCGGGCCGATCTGGTTGACGCCGTTGCCCTTGATCGCGATGTCGTGCATGACCGAGGACATGTTCTGCATCCGCAGCGTCACCTTGCCGGCGGTGGCGGTCGCACTCGAGGCCTGAAACTTCAGCAGCCCGTTCGGGTTGGCGTCGATCTCAACAGTCCCGTTCTTCTCGACCGCCGGCTTCTGCGAAACGCCGGCGACCGCGTTCGCGAGCGCGCCCGTGTCCTGACCCGGCTCGCCCGCAACGGCGCCGACGTACGCGGCGACGTCCTGGGCATCCTGACCGCTGAGCAGCCTGGCCGGCATCACGCCCTGAGTGTTGGGGTATTGGATCCAGTAATCGGCCAGACCCTGGATCGAGGTGCTCTTGACGCCGTCGGCGCGGTCCTGCCTGAACGCGTCGTCGAGGTTTGGGCCGACCGTGCCGGTCGTCCCGGCGTGGCTGAGGGTGTGGCAGGCGCCGCACTTGGCGACGAACAGCTGCTTGCCGCGCACGAGGTCCGACGTCGGATGCTTGATCGTGCACCCACCCAACACGACCAGCAACACGGCGCACGGAACCAGAGCAGCAGGACGTGCGAAGGCTTTGACCATACGCTGAGCGCGGCACTCTATCCAAGCATCCGGCATCGCGGCGGCACGCCTGTGGCCATTGGCGTCCGGCACGCCTCTGGCTGGGCGCCGCGATAGCATGGCCCGATAATGAGGATGCGCCAGAAGTACCGCTTTCGCGACGCCGTCGACCGGCCGGGAGGTGATCATCGAAGCGGAACCCGGTCGCGTCTATGTCGATCGCGAGACCGGAGAGGAGCTGGAGGTCGTCGCTCAGCTGCTGCCGCTCGCACCGACCCCCTCGGAGCTTCCCTGGGCGGTCGAGAACCTGCGGTTCTGCAACTGGTGCGATCAGCTTTCGCAGAAGGATCTCAATGACTGCCCCCACTGCGGCAGGCGCATGGAGCCGCTCGGCTCCTAGAGGTTCAACGGATGGCTGCTCCGTCCCGGACTCAAGCTGCTGCTCGCTGCGCTCGCGGTCGCGGCCGGCGTATCGGCGTGCGGGAGCGGAAGCTCATCGACGACGAAGAGCAACACCTCCGGCGCCCCAGAGCTGACCGTCCCGACCGCGTCCGGCCACGACGCCGCGAGCGCGTCCAAGACGACGACCTCGACGACGACGTCCTTCGACCCGACGGCTGGGTCGAGCGGCACCGGCGGATCGGGAGCCCGCGGTTCCTGCAGCGGCTCGGGCAACTCGAGCGGCTCGAGCCCTTCGAGCGGCTCGTCCGCGCCATCCAGCGGCGGCGCGCCCCCGACCGCGACCCCCACGGCGACCGGGGGACGTCCGGTTCCTCTGGCTCCTCTGGTTCATCCGGATCCTCTGGTTCATCCGGATCCTCTGGAACGTCCGGCACACCGGGCGGATCGAGCTCCGGTTCGGCCTCCGGCGGCGCCAGCCCGACCTCCGGTAGCGGTTCAGCCGGGGGCGGAACGACAAGCTCAGGTTCCGGAACGGGAAGCTGGCTCCGGGAGCAGCGGGAGCGGCGGCGCAGGCCTTTAGGGCCCGTTCAGAAATAATTGATCGTCCGCTCGGGCCGCGGCCCGCTCGGCATCCAGCCTGCCTCAACGGGCCGCGCGCGAATCATCCAGCTGCTCGCCCCCGACCGCCCGATCCGATCACTTATTCATGCACGGACCCTTCCTTAGGGCCTAGCCGCTCCTCCCCGATCAGCCGCGTGGACCTGGTTCTTTGGTGGCGCCGGCGTCGTGATCTCAGTTGCCGCATACTCGACCCGCGTCCCCGGATAGTTGCATGAGTAGCTCGCGCTCTGGCCGATCGTGAGCTGTGCCTGCTGGGACACCGCCGGGTGGGGCAGCCCGCCGACCGGCTCTGGCGGTAGGCGAATTGCTCGGCGTGAGGGCAATAGACAACACCGGCGCCCAAGTCTTGACGGTCAGAGCGACGACGTCGCCGGCCACGACCGGCAGCGGCGTAGCGAGCGGGAACTGGACCACGTAGCCGAGATAGGGCTGCAGATGGACGATCGGGCTCTCGGCCACGACCTGCCATTGGTGCAGGTTCTTGGCGCCGACCGGCTCGAGCACGGAGATCCCAGCCTGTGTCGTCCCGCCGTACTTCGTGTCGAGGTAGTGGATGGAATGTGCGCAGCATTGCCGCTGTTCGAGAGCCTCGAGAGGCCGACCGTCCAGGCTGCGATCAGGCCGGGCTGCGTCACGGTCGTTGGGTAAGCGGCGCCGTCGCCCAGCGACTCTAGCGCCGTCGACCGCGTCGAGGACGATAAGGCAGTTCGTGGCCGATACGCCCCTCGGACAGACAGGCGGCGCCACCGCCGAGTGGGTCACGCCCAACTGGATCGTCTGGCCGATCGTCGGCGTGGTGGTGGTGGTCGTGGTTGTTGTCTGCGCCGAGATTGACGCTGGCGCGAGCAGCGAGACCAGCCCGGCACCGGCAACCGTCAGCAGGGGGAATCTTTTCATATTCATCATTGAACACGACCGGCCCGTCGCAGTTGCGCAGCGAAATTGCAAGCGCCGGTGGAATCCGGCGCAGCGGAGCCGCGCAGCGGCTGGAACAAAGCTACTGCTACATCTTGGTTACGTTGACCGCCTTCGGCCCCTTGGGACCTGCCTCTTCCTCGTAGGACACCTTCGCTCCCTCGGCCAGCGAACGGTAGCCATCCCCGCTGATACCGCTGAAATGGACAAAGAGATCGCGCCCGCCGTCGTCGGGCGTGATGAAGCCAAAGCCCTTGTCGTCGCTGAACCACTTGACGGTTCCCGTTGGCATGTACTCCCCTTATGTGAACACATCGAGCACCCGAGTGGGCCCCGATCCAAACGCTGGAAACCTACCAGGCGCGGCGATTTGCCGCCCGCAGACGCGCTAGCGCAGCTCCGCGGCGGCGGCCGCGATCTCGTCGAGCCCGCCTGGACCGGACCTCAAGGCCAGCCGCAGCGCATCGCCTTCGTAGCGTGGGATCACGTGGATGTGGAAGTGGAAGACCGTCTGCCACGCTGCAGTCCGCAACTGTTGATCACGTTCACGCCGTCGGCGCCGAGACGGCCGATGACCCTCGCGGCCAGGCGCCTGGCGGCCGCAACCGTCGCAGCCAGGTCCTCGTCTGCGATCTCGAGCAGGTCCTGTGCGTGATGCCGTGGAACAACGACCGCGTGACCGCGGGTCGCGGGTTCGGTGTCCATGAACGCCACCGTGCGCTCGTCCTCGTCGATTATCTGGCCGGCAGCCTCGCCGGCGATGATCTTGCAGAACGGACAGTCGCGCTCGGTCATGCCCGGAGCCTAGCGAGCGTCTCCCGCGCTCGCTGCAGCACCTGTTCGTGGGTTTCGATCTCGCCCGCGAAGCTGGCCTCGGTCAGCTCCTCCAGCACCTGTCCGAGCCGCGGCCCCGGTCGCACGCCGAGCGCATTCGCCAGCTCGTCGCCCCGGACGGGCGGCCGCGGCGGATCCGCGCGCCAGGCCAGCGCTTCGGTCAAGAGCTCCTGGGCCAGCCGCAGGTGCTTTGCGATCGCCTCCGTGGCGCCCGATCCACGCGTCGCGAGCCGGTCGGCAACGCTCAGCACCGTCACGTCGACCTCGACCGGTGCGCATGCCTGCAGGTAGTTGTATACGGTCCTGCGGCTGAGAGGCAGCTCGCGCACGAGGAAGCCGAGCCGCAGGTGATGGCGAGTGAGGGCCGCAACGTGCTCGGACAGCCGCTCGCTCGTCCGCAGCCGGCGCAGCATATCGCGGGCAACTCCGCGCGCCGGCCTCGTCGTGGTCGATGAACGTCACCCGTCCCTCCGGTGTGACGTTGCGCGTCTGCGGCTTGGCGATGTCGTGCAGCAGCGCCCCGAATCGCAGCGCCTGTCCACGCGTCAGCTCATTGGCGAGCGGCTCCGCCAGCACCGCTGCGACCGCGCCGGCGTGCTCGCCGAGCGCCCGGGTGGGATCGCGCTCGAGCGCGATCGTCTCGGCGAGCACCGCGTGCGTGTGCTCGTACACGTCGAGATGGTGGTAGCGGCTCTGCTCGACTCCCCTCAGCTTTCCCAGCTCCGGCAGCACAGCAGCCGTCGCGCCGAGCGCATCCATCAGCGCGAGCCCGTCCAGGGCGCGCTCGCTGGCGACGATCCGCTTGAGCTCGGCGAACACGCGCTCGGGAGCGACGCGATCCAGGGCGCTCGCACTTGCGCTCGCTGCGGCGGCCGTCTCGGGATCCACCCAGAATCCGAGCTCGCAGACAAGCCGGGGCAGCCGGAGCGCGCGCAGCGCGTCCGCGGCGAACGCCCCGCCAGAGACCATCCGCAGGCGCCTGGCGCCGAGGTCGTGGCACCCACCGAATGGGTCGACGCGATCACCGCCTCCGAGTGGCTCGGCGATCGCGTTGATCGTGAGGTCTCGCTCGGCCAGGTCGGCCTCGATCGTGCGCCCGTTGAGCGGCAGCAGGTCGACCTGCCAGGACCGGTCGCGCGCGACCACGCGCCAGGCGCCGAACCCTTCCGACAGCTTGAACACATCTGCGCTCATGGTGCGCGCGAGCCCCCGCGCGAGCGCCCGCGTGTCGCCGGCAACCGCGACATCGAAGTCGCTGGTGGGACGCCCCAAGAGGCGGTCGCGCACGGCGCCGCCGACGAGCCACCCGGCGCCGACGCTCTCCGCCAGCGCGCGCAGCGGTTCGCTGGCCCGTGTCCCGGTCGGGTCGGTCATCCAGCCGCCTGCCCGTGACGGTTCGCTCGCTCGTGTCCCGGTCGGGTCGGTCATCCAGCCGCCTGCCCGTCGCGGTGATAGACACGCAGCACGCGCGGCGAGATCGCGCACAGGACCTCGTAGTTGATCGTGCCGATCCGCCGGGCGAGCTGTTCGGCGGTCTGGCGCTCGGACCCCTGAGCACCGATGATCGTGGCGAGGTCTCCGGGCTTGGCGCTCGCGTTGCGCCCGAGGTCGATCGTGATGTTGTCCATGCTCACCGTCCCGACGAGTGGATAGCGGCGTCCGCCCACCAGCACATCGCAGTTGTTGCTCAGCGTGCGCCGGAGCCCGTCGGCGTACCCGATCGGAAGGGTCGCGATCCACTTATCGTGCTCGGCGATGAAGCGACGGCCGTAGCCGGCGCTGTCACCGGGTCGCGCCAGCTTGACCGCAGCCACGTACGAGGTCAGCTCGAGTACCGGCTCGAGCCCGAGGGGTGCGGGATCCTCGTTCATCGGGTCAGCACCGTAAATCGCGATCCCGCACCGCACTAGGTCGAAGTGACTGCCCGGTTCGCGGAGCGTCGCGGCGCTGTTGGCGGCGTGCACGACGAGCTGCGGTGTCCGCCGGCGCAGCTCGGCGACGAACGGCGCAAACACGGCGAGCTGATGGGCGAGAAACTCCGGATCCTCATCCGCGGTGGCGAAGTGCGTCATCGCGCCGGCAAGCTCGAGCCGCGCCCCGGCAGACAGCACGCGCTCGGCGATCGCCAGCGCGTGGCGCAAATCGCGCGTGCCGAGCCTCCCCATGCCCGTGTCCAGCTTGACGTGCACGCGCACCGGCTCCGCTGCGGCGGCGGCCACGTCGTCAACGAACCGCTCGCTCCAGGCGACCACCTCTGCGCCAGCGGCCAGCGCAACGGGAAGTTCCTCCGAGCTGATGGCTCCCATCACCAGGATCGGCGCGCTAATCCCGGCGGCGCGCAGTTGCGCCGCTTCCTCGGCGGTCACGACCGCGAGTGCCGTCGCGCCGCCGCCGAGCGCCGCGAGCGCCACGGGCACCGCACCATGGCCGTAGCCATCGGCCTTGACGACCGCGCACAGCCGTGTCCCGTCGCTCAGCGGCCCGCGAAGTCGGACGACATTACGCTCGACTGCCGCCAGGTTGACGCGAGCAAGCGCGCGCCGCGGCATCGCTCAATCCCGCGATGACGCGGGCCTCGCCGGGCCCGACGGCGGTGGCAGCACGCGCGGCAGGGCTTCGAGCACGTCCCGCGCGATCACGCCCTCGGCGCCGAGCACGCGCGCGGTAAACCGCCCGGCGCAAGCGTGCACGAACACCCCGGCGCACGCCGCGTGAAAGGGATTCATGCGCTTCGCCAGGTACGCGCCGATCACGCCCGAGAGCACGTCGCCGGTGCCGGCGGTCGCGAGCGCCGGCGCTCCTCCCCGGCTGACCGCGACCCGGCCTCCGGGCTCTGCCACGAGCGTGTCGTCCCCTTTCAGCACCACGACCGCCTGCGCGGTCTCGGCGGCGCGGCGGACGCTGTGCAGGCGCCGGGCGCCGACACTGGCACTGTCGGCGCCGAGCAGCCGTGCGAGCTCGCCCGCATGCGGGGTCAGCACCGTCGCCGCCGGGCGCTCGGCGAGGGACGCGAGCGCGCCGGCGTGGGCGTTCAGGCCGTCGGCGTCGAGCAGCAGCGGAATCTGCGCGGCGCCCGCGAGGCCCCGAGCAAGCTCTATCGCGCCCGGCTCGCGCCCCAGTCCCGGTCCGAGAACCAGCGAATCCGCGCGGGCCGTGCGCTCGAGCACGCGCTCCGCACCCTCCGGCGTGAGCGAGCCCTGCTCGTCGGGCAGGGGCGAGGTCATCACCTCGAGCAGGCGCCCCTCGAAGATCGCGTTCAACGACGCGGGCACGAAGGCCGTCACGTACCCGGCTCCGGCGCGCATCGCGGACTCCGACGCGAGGCACGGTGCCCCCGTCAGCCCCGTCGAGCCGCCGCACACGAGCACGCTGCCGGCGGCGAACTTGGTCGACTCGCGCCCTCGCCGCGGAACCCCGTCGGTCACCAGGTCGGCGATCAACCCGATTGCGGGATCAGCGGGTCCGCCGGCCGGGATGCCGATATCGATCACTCTGACGTCGCCCGAGTGGTTCTTGCCGGGCGCGATCCAGAGGCCCGGCTTGGCGGCGTGGAAGGTCGCGGTTGCAGCGGCGTGGACGGCCGCTCCGGCGATCTCGCCGGTCGATCCATTGACGCCGCTCGGCATGTCGCACGCGATCACCACCGCCTCGGCGGCGTTGATCGCCTCGATCGCGCCGGCCGCCGGCTCGCGCGGCGCGCCGCCGAAGCCGGTGCCCAGAATCGCGTCCACGATCGCGCTCGCGCCGGCCAGCGCCTGCGGCGCAAACGGCTGCGGCTCCCCCGCATCCCCCGCAAGACGCTCGGCGTTGGTCCGCGCGTCGCCGCGCAGCTGCTCGGGCGAGGCGAGCGCCAGCACCCGCACCTCGCGTCCGCGGTCGCGCAGCACGCGCGCTGCGACGTACCCGTCGCCACCATTGTTGCCCGTTCCGCACACCACGACGATCTGGCCGTCGGGGACGAGCTCTAACACCAGCTCGGCGAGTCCGGTCCCAGCGCGCTCCATCAGGTGCAGGCCGGGGATCGCGAGCTGCTCGATCGCCCATTCGTCGAGCGCGCGCTGCTCGGCGGCATCGGGCAGTGCCTCGAGCCACGGGGGAAGAATGCTCATACGACGATCGCTACCGCGGCGGCATCCCGGCCGGTGTGCGTCAGCGAGACCTTCACCTCGACGCCGAGCTCCAGTGCTCGCTGCGCCGCGTCGCCGTGCAGCCGGACCTGCGGCGGTCCGCCGCCGCCGAGCACCTCGACGTCGCGAAAGCTCCACGCCTGCAAGCCCAGCGCCTTCGCCACCGCCTCCTTGGCGCAGAAGCGAGCGGCGAGGTGCTGCCCGGGGCGGCCGCGCGCAGCAGCGTACTCACGCTCGGCGTCGGTGAACAACCGCTCGGCAAGCCGCGGCCGCCGCTCCAGCGCGCGTTCGAGACGGTCGATCTCGAGTAGGTCGATGCCGATCACTCTACGGTGACCGTCTTCGCCAGCCCAATGCCGGTGGCGGGACGCGGGGGCTCGGGGACGGCGACCGCGGTCCTACCGCTGTCGCCCAGCGCGTCCACCGCGTCGATCGCGTCGATCGCGCCGCGCAGCTTGCTCAGATTGCCGACCGCGCGGATCGATTCGATTCGGTCACCGTCGAGAACCGAGATCCCGGCGCTGTCGTAGCCGCGGTACTCGAGCCTCTCGAGCCCCGCCAGCAACAGTGGACGAGCCTTCCTTGGACCTACGTAGCCGACGATGCCGCACATGCGCTTGTTTCCCTGGTTTTCAGTGATGGACAGCGTGAAGGGATCGAGCCGCACCGGCGGCCAGCGCTCGCCCCGATCTCCACCCGCCGGCGAGCGAGCTCGTCATGTTAGCCGCCTCACAACACGACCGCGCTGACCGAGCCTCCGGCGGGGTTGGTCGACGTGATCACGTCGCCGGCGCTCTCGACCGCAGTCAGCCGCTTGGCGTCAGCGGGCCAACGCGCTCTCGACGACCTTCGCGAGCCGGCCGCAGACCTCGTCGGTCTCCTGCTCGCTGGGGGCCTCGACCATCACTCGAACGAGCGGCTCGGTTCCCGAGGCGCGCACCAGGACGCGACCACGGCCGTCGAGCTCGGCCTGCTCGCGGTCGATCGCGGTTCGCACCTCGACGTGGGCCATCGCCTCGACAAGCAGCGCGCGGTCGCTGGCGCGGATGTTCACGAGCCGCTGGGGGAGCTTGTGCATCGCGTCCCGCTCCCGCAGGTCGCGGCCGGCAAGCGCCTCCAACGTCAGCAACGCACTCGCGATTCCGTCGCCGGAGGGACCAAAGCCGAGCTCGATGATGTGGCCCGATTGCTCGCCGCCGAGCTTCCAGCCGCGCTTGCGCAGCTCGTCGAGCACGTAGCGGTCGCCGACCGCAGTCGTGGCGACATCGATCCCCGCCTGCCTCATCGCGGTGTGAAACCCAAAGTTGGTCATCACCGTGACCGCGACCCCGTTTCCAGCCAGGCAACCGGCGGCGCGCAGATGGATCGCCGCGAGCGCGATCAGCTCGTCGCCGTCAACGATCTCCCCGGCGCGGTCTACCGCGAGCACCCGGTCCCCGTCTCCATCGAACGCGAAGGCGACGTCGTGCTCTCCGCGTGCCATCTCTTCGAGGACGGAACCGAGATGGGTCGAGCCGCAGCCGTCGTTGATGTTGCGCCCGTCTGGCTGATCGGCGATCACGTCGACGTGGGCGCCGAGACGGCGGAAGATCTCGGGCGCGGCACGATACGTCGCGCCGTTTGCGCAGTCCAGGAGCACGCGGAGCGCTGTCAGATCGAGCTCCGCGAAGCGGACGTGTAGCTCACGGACGTAGTCCTCGAGCGCGCCGTGCAGGTGGCGGACACGACCGATTCTTGCTGGGGGTGCAGCAGGTCTGTCCAGCTCGGCTTCGATCTCGTGCTCGGTGTCGTCGTGTAGCTTGAAGCCATCCGCGGCAAACAGCTTGATCCCGTTGTCCTCGTAAGGGTTGTGCGACGCGGAGATGACCGCGGCCAGGTGCAAGCCGTGGTGGCGCACCAGCAGCGGCGCCGCGGGCGTCGGCAGCACCCCCGCGATCAGCGCGTCGCCGCCCGCCGCCGTCACGCCGGCGGCGATCGCCGACTCGAGCATCTCGCCGGACTCGCGCGTGTCGCGCACGATCAGCACCTGGGGGCGCTCCACCCTGCAATGCAGGACCGCTGCGCGAGCAAGTGCCAGCGCAAGCTCTGCCGTCAAGAAGTGTCCCGCTCGCCCACGGACCCCGTCCGTGCCGAAAAGCTGGCGCGCCATCAACTGCAGGCGGTCGCGGTCAGCGCTTGGAGAACTGCGGCCGCTTGCGGGCCTTCTTCAGTCCGGCCTTCTTGCGCTCCTTAACCCGTGGATCGCGCGTCAGGAAACCGCGCCGCTTGAGCTCGCCGCGAAGGTGCGGATCGGCGACGATCAAGGCGCGCGAGATCCCGTGACGCAGCGCTCCTGCCTGGGCCGAGACGCCGCCGCCGTGCATCCGTGCGACGACGTCCATCCGCGACTCGTAGCCAACCGTCTCGAGTGGTTGGCGGATCACGCGCTGGAGCGTCTCGCGCGGGAAGTAGCTGTCGAGCTGCTTGCCGTTGATCGAGTACGTGCCGGTGCCGGGCTTGAGGATCACGCGCGCGACCGCGGTCTTGCGCTTGCCGGTCGCGGTGTAGCGCGCGCCGGCCGCCAGATCGATCGCCGCGTCGGCGATCGGCCGCGGCTCGTCGTCCGGTTCTTCCTGCGCGTGGGCAGCGGCCGCCTCGGCCTCGGCCTCGGCAGCCGCACGAGCCTCAGCGTCCAGGAACTCCTCGCCCTCGGGAACGATGTCGGGGATCAGATCAGCGCCCGGAATCTCCGGGCGCAGGCGCGGCGCGATCTCGAGCTCCTCGAGCTCGGGTTCGTCGGCCTCAAGCTCTGCCATGACCTCGGGGGTCGGCGCGGGCTCGGCCGACTCAGCCTCCTCCACCGGGCCGGCCTCGGGGGTCGACCCAGCCTCCACCGCCGGCTCAGCATCCGCGAACGGGCCGGTCTCGGGGGTCGGCTCTGCCTCGCCCGCCGGCTCAGCGTCCGCGAACGGGCCGGTCTCGGGAGTCGACCCAGCCTCGCCCGCCGGCTCAGCGTCCGCGAACGGGCCGGTCTCGGGGGTCGTGGCAGCCTCCTCCTCGGGCACAGCCTCGGCCTCGGAAGGCACAGCCGGCTCGGCCGGGCCGACATCATCGCTGCGCTGCTCGTCCTCGGGATACTCGGCTTCGCTCACTGCTTGATCTCCATCGGTTGCGGCTGCTGGGCTGCGTGCGGGTGCTCGGGGCCCGCATAGACCTTCAGCTTGGTCAATTGCTTGCGTGCGAGACGGTTGCGCGGAAGCATGCCCTTGACGGCGATGCGGATCACCTCTTCCGGTCGACGGTCGAGCATGTCGGCGAGCGTACGGAACTTCAGACCGCCGGGATAGCCGGAATGGCGGTAGTAGCGCTTGTCCGACCGCTTGTTGCCCGTCACCGAGATCTTCTCCGCGTTGACGACAATCACGAAGTCGCCCGTATCGATGTGGGGCGTGTAGGTCGGCTTGCGCTTGCCTCGCAGCGCGTCGGCGATCTGCGTCGCGAGCCGGCCGAGCGTCTGCCCGGTGGCGTCGACGAGCAGCCAGTTGCGCTCTCTGTCCTTGGGTGTCGCGACGTAGGTCTTCATAGCATGGACACGCCGCGCATTTGGCGCGGCCTGACCCGAGGCAATAATAGCCCGCGAGCGCGTACCCTGCCCTTGTGCAGCTTCCGGTAGCGTTACGCCGGCTGGCCTTTCGCCTCATGTATAGGGTCCTACGGATCTACTGGTTTCTGCGCCGGCCGAGACTCAATGGGGTCAAATGCGTGGTAACGGATGGAAATCGTGTGCTGCTCGTCCGTCACACCTACGGTCCCCGCCACTGGGAGGTCCCGGGGGGTGGGATCAAGCGCCACGAGCCACCTTCCAGCGCAGCCCGCCGGGAGATGCGCGAAGAGCTCGGCATCGACGTCAAGGATTGGACGGCGCTCGGCGAGATGCCCGCCACGATTTACGACCGGCGCGGGACGCTGCACTGCTTCTACGCAACCATGTCCGCCGCGCGGATCGCGCCCGACCCCGGCGAGCTTGCCGATGCGAGGTGGTTCGTACCGACCGAGCTTCCGTCGAATCTCGGGCCTTACGTCGCTTCGATCATCGAACGCGCACGCACGCGGACGGCGAGCTGAGCGATCCTATGCCCACTCGATCGTGCCGGACGGCTTGCTTGTGATGTCGAGCACGACCCGACCAACGGGGCGAATCTCGTTGATCATCCGCGATGCGATCTGCTCGAGCAGGTCGTAGGGCAGCCTGGCCCAGTCGGCCTCATTGGCACGGTCACCCGCGGGTCGGACCGCGGGCACCCCATACGCAGGTTCGCCACAGCGCGGTCACCCGCGGGTCGGGTCGACGCCGCGCTAGTTGCCGACACCGATCGTTGCGGCCTTGCCGCTGGCGCCCATGCCGACGCCCTGCTCGCGCTGGAGATGCTTGCCCTCAGTCTGGAGCGCCGGGGCGACCAGCAGCTCCGCACGGTTGAACTCGGCGATGTCGCGGTAGCCACAGGTCGCCATCGAGGCCCGCAGCGCGCCCATCAGATTAAACGTCCCGTCGTTCTCACGCGCGGGACCTCGGATGATCTCCTCGAGCGTCCCGTTCGGCGTGGTCGCCACGCGCGCGCCACGGGGCAAGGTCGGATGGAACGTCGCCATCCCCCAGTTGTAGCCCCGGCCCGGAGCCTCGTAGCCCCGGGCGAGCGCCGAGCCGAGCATCACCGCATCCGCGCCGCAGGCGATCGCCTTCGCGATGTCTCCGCCGTTGCGCATCCCACCGTCGGCGATCACCTTCACGTAGTCGCCGGTCTCGAGCATGTGCTGGGAGCGCGCCGCGGCGACGTCGGCGATCGCGGTCGCCTGCGGGACACCGATCCCCAGGACCCCACGGGTCGTGCAGATCGCGCCGGGCCCGACCCCCACCAGCACACCCGCGGCGCCGGTGCGCATCAGGTGAAGTCCCGTATGGTAGGAGGCGCATCCGCCGACGATCACCGGCGTCGGCGCCAGCTCCCGGATGAACTCCTTGAGGTTCAGCGGCGGTCGGCTCTCGTCGCGCGAGACGTGCTCGGCCGAGACCACGGTTCCCTGGATCACAAGGATGTCAAGGCCCGCCTCGAGCGCCACATCGTAGTACCTGCGCACCTTCTGGGGGGTCAGGGACGCCGCGGCGACGACCCCGTGCTGCTTGATCTCCGCGATCCGGCGGGCGATCAGCTCAGGCCTGATCGGCTCGCGGTAAATGTCCTGCATCTCCCGTGTGGCGATGTCCTTCGAAAACGTCGCAATCCGCTCGAGCTGCGCATCGGCGTCCTCGTAACGGCAGAAGATACCCTCGAGGTTGAGCACCGCGAGGCCGCCGACCTTGCCGATCACGCCGGCGGTCTCAGGCGAGACCACGCCGTCGAGGGCAGCTGCGAGCAGCGGCAGCTCGAACCGGTAAGGACCCAACGTCCAGGAGATATCGATGTCGTCAGGGTCCCGCGTGCGGCGTGACGGGACGATCGCGATCTCGTCAAACCCGTACGCCCGCCGGGCCTTCTTGCCGCGTCCGATCTCTACTTCCATTGCGCCATCCTAGTGTGGTGTCTCAGCTTTAAGGGCCCGTGTGGGGATTGATTCGAGGGTGCAGGCGCAAACGGCACGACGTACAACACACCTCACGCAAACCCCACTTATTTACGAGACAGTACACACTAGACCGTGCGTCGGACGACGCGAACGGGTTCCAGGGGCGACGCGGGAGGCAACCATCGCCAAGTCGATGCTAGCAGCGGCCCTCCGCCCTCTACCGGAGGACCCCGCGCGCCGGCCGCCGAGTTGCAGATCGAGTCCGCGCAACGCTTCGAGCTGTCCGTATGAACGGTGCAAGCGACGCACGTTCAAGACCGGCGTCGCCATGATCAGCCGATCTGCGCCCCGATCTCCAGCCGCTGCACAGACACGTCGTTGAGCAGCCGCTCGACCCTAACCGGATCCACGACCCCAGCGCCGAAGTGCTGCGTGGACTCGGCGCCGCACGCGACCCCGAACCGCAGACAGTCGACCGGCGGACGTCCTGCGTACCGCGCGGCGACGTAGCCGGCGAGGAACGCGTCGCCCGAACCGACCGCCGAGCGGGCCTCCTGCTCTTCCACGCGCACGCGATACAGCTGCGGCGAGCCGCCCACGACCACCTGTGCGTAGCAGCCGTCGGATACGGTCATGATCGCCTCGGACGCGCCCAGGCGCGTCATCTCGACGACCGCCTCGGGGCGGTCGTCGAGATCGTTGAACTCGTGGCCGACGAGCTCCTCGGCCTCGATCTCGTTGGGCGTGACGACGTGTGGCTCGGCGCGCACGGCAAGCCGCAGCGGCTCGCCGTCGGTGTCGACGATCGTCGTCACGCCGAGCCTCTTAACCTCGCGGATCAAGGTCGCGTAAACGTCGGGCTCGAGCCCGCGGGGCAAACTGCCGGCGAAGATGCAGATGCTGGCCCCCTTCGCGAGGTACAGCAGCTTGTCGCGGAACAGCTCAAGCTCGTGGTCGGAGACCAGCGGTCCGCGCTCGTTGATCTCCGTGTGCATGCCGGTCGTCGGGTCGAGGACGGCGGTGTTGGTCCGCGAGTCCTCGCGGATGCGCACGAACGCGTTGAGGATCGATTCGTCGGTCAGGGCCTCCACGATCCTCGTTCCGGTCCCGCCGCCGGTCAGCCCGGTCGCGACCACCGGCTGCCCCAGGCGCTTGATTGCCCGCGCGACGTTGACACCCTTGCCGCCGGGCATCGTCGTCTGATCGACGGTCCGGTGCCGGCGGCCCGGCGTGAAGTTCGGCACCTCGAGCGTCTTGTCGAGCGCTGCGTTGAGCGTGACGGTAATGATCATGCTGGCTCCGGACCGGCCGCGTTGCTGCGCCTCATACGTTCGCGGCGGCGCAGGATGAACCCGACCGCTGCGGCGAGCAGCAGGACCAACGGTACAAGCGTAAACGGTCGCGTAATCAGCAGCGTCGCAGACGTCGCTGGGACCGTCAGGGACCGCGCGAGCTGCAGCGGGACGCGGGCGAGCGTGCTGTCGCCGGCTACCAAGACCGCCGTTCCGACGAGTGCGTGACGGACACGTGGCGCATTGAGCTGGCGCGGAAGCTCGAGCCGGATCCGCACCCACGACGTCTTCGGAATCACCTCGGTGAAGGTGCGAGCCGCGATCACTGCAACCCGGACGTTCGGCTGCCCACGCACCGGCAGCCGCGCGAGCACTCGCCCGGCGATGATCGGGCGCACCCGGCGGAAGTTTGCAAATCCCCATCCCAGCAGCGCCAGGCTGTTGGCGTCGCGCGCGGACTCGCTGGACGCACCCAGCACCGCGCTGATCAGCGTCATCCCGTCGCGCGTGCCGGAGCCGAGCAGCACGTAGCCGGCGGCGGCCGTGTGGCCGGTCTTGACGCCATTGACCCACGGGAGGCGCCCCACGAGATCGTTCGTGTTGGCCACGTGGCGGACACTGTTTCCGGTTGACAAGACGGCATTTGGAAGGTCCACGGCGTGCGCGAAGAACGGGTGATGGGTCAGCAGAATGCGGGCGAGCTTGACCAGATCGGACGCGCTGGAGTGGTTGCCGGGGGTGTCCAATCCGACGGGCGTCGAGTAGTGGGTGTGGAGCAGGCCCAGCTGGCGTGCGCGGACGTTCATCATCGCTACGAAGTTCGGCACTGAGTGCCCCCCGAGGTGGTAAGCGAGGTCCTCGGCCGCGTCATCAGCGCTTGGCAGCAGCATCGCTAGCAGCAGGTCGTGCACGCTCATTCGCTCGCCCGGCACAAGGCCGATCTGCGAGTCGACGGCCGCCGGGTAGTAGTCGTTCTGGGTGAACATCGTCGACAGCCGCCGGACGTGCTCGAGCGTCAGCAGCGCGGTCATCAGCTTCGTCGTGCTCGCGATCGGCAGCTCTTCGCTGCCTCTCAAGGCGTAGAGCTCCCGGCCGGTGCTCTCATCGATCAGCGCCGCGGCACTCACGCTGAGGCTCGGGCCCGGCACGCCCGGCGATGGTGCCGAGGCGCTCGCCGGGGCGGATGCGCAAACACTCGCCATGGCCGCCGCGGCGCAAAGCGCGGCCACCGAGCGCAGCCGCCTCACTGCCGGAGCCTCAGGAGCTGGCCCGTCTGGAGCGCTCCGGGATCTACGCCGGGGTTCAGGCTTTCCAGGGTCGCGACCGGGACGCCGGTCTTGACCGAGATCGTCGACAGGCTGTCACCGGCCTGCACGGTGTAGAACTTCTCGACCGCGGCCCGGCGTCTCGGCTTTGTCCGGTGGGTGGCCGTGGCTGTCTGCTGCGCCATGGAGGGCCTGGCATCCAGCGTCGAGTGGACGACTAGATACGTCCCCGTGATCGATGCCGCGAGCGCGAGTGGAGCCAGGTAGCGCGCGGGATTCCGACGATTCCGACGCACCATCGCACGCTCGATCATACAAGCGCGAACGTGCGAGTCGCGGGATCTTCATTCGACGAGGCTCCACGTTAGCTCCCGCAGTCGCGCCGCCTCCCGACAGGCCGCCGTGGCTGGGTCGCCGCCGGTGCGCTCGTAGGCGTTGACGATCCCGCGCGAGACCGCCACCAGCCCGCCCGCCGGCCCCGGCTCGAACGCCGCGGCAAGGTCCTCGACCCTGCCGCCCTGGGCACCGACCCCGGGCAGCAGGAAGACCGCGCGCGGCATCAGCCGGCGCAGCGCCTGCAGGCGTCCGGGGGCGGTCGCACCGACCACCGCACCGACGTCGCTCAGCGGCCCGCTGCGCGTTTCGGGCTCTCCCAACTCGGCGACGATCGCTGCCAGGCGGTCGCTAACCGAACCGCCACCGCTGCACTCGAGGTCCTGAACGTCTGCAGCCCCGGCGTTCGACGTCCGTACGAGCACGAACAGCCCGGCACCGGACGCTCGCGCGGCGGCAACGATCGGTCGCAGCGACTCGGTCCCGAGCAACGGATTGACCGTCAGCGCATCGGCTCCGAGACCGGGCACGGGCCCGTACACCGTGGGTGTCTCGCCGATGAACGCCTGGGCGTAGGCTGCGGCCGTGATGTCGATGTCGCCACGCTTTGCGTCGGCGATCACGAGCAGCCCACGCTCGCGGGCGCACTGGGCGACCTCCCGAAGCGCCGCCCAGCCCGGCGCGCCGAGCCGCTCGAAGCAAGCAACCTGGAGCTTGACCGCGACGCACTGCTCGCTTGCCGCCTCGATCGCCAGCGCGCAGTGAGCAGTCACCGCGAGCGCAGCACGCACCGCCGGCGGCAGCGGGGGGGTCCGGGTCCCGGTCCCGCTCGCAAGCTCGACCGCGCGCGGCCACAAGCGGGCGGGGTCGGGATCGAGCCCCAGGACAAGCTGCGAGGTTCGCGCGGCGACCTGATCGCTCAACCGCTCACCGAAGCCCGGCGTCCGCGGCTCGGCGCGTGTCGCCCGAAGGGCCGTCAGTTCACCGCCTTCTTCAGAGCCGCGCCAGCGGTGAACTTCGGCACCCGGGATGCCGCGATCTGGATCGTCTCGCCGGTCGCCGGGTTGCGCCCCTCGCGAGCGCCGCGGTCGGACACGCTGAACTTGCCGAAGCCGGAGAAGGTGACATCGCTGCCCCGCTTGAGCGCGTCCTCGATGGTCTCCAGAAATGCGTCCACGGCGTCAGCAGCATCTTTCTTACTCAACCCGGCGCGATCGGCGACCTGATCGACGAACTCGGACTTCGTCACTTGCTCTCTCCTTGTAGATGATAGGAACGATCGAAGCTAACACGGCTCGCGGACAGGGCTAGCTGGACATCGGCCGCGGCCACGAGCATTTTTCCCCCCGCAGCGAGCCGCGCCGGACGGTCACGAGGCCGATTTTCGCCCAATTTTCTATAACGCAATGCGCGTGCGGGCGAGAATAGGGACCGTGGACCTCGCCCGAATCGCGTGGCTCGCGACCGTGTTCGTGTGCCTGATCACCGTGCTGACCCTCGTCCTCGACGGCTACTACGGCTACGCGGGCGTGACTTTCGCGGTCGCGGTCGCCGCTGCGATCAATGTCAAGTAGCGCGCTGCCCTCGCAGCCCCCACGACACGGCTAAGGGCCCGTTCAGAAATAATTGATCGTCCGCTCGGGCCGCGGCCCGCTCGGCATCCGGCCTCGCTACAACGGGCCGCGCGCGAGTCGTCCAGCTGCTCGCCCCCCGACCGTCCCGATCCGATCACTTTATTCCCGAACGGACCCTAAGACGAGTCGCGAAGCCACCGCACCAGAGCTCGCACTGCGCGGCCCCGATGGCTGATCGCGTCCTTCTCATCGTCCTGAAGCTCGGCCATGGTTCGCTGCCGGCTGTCCCCGTCGGGCACGAACACCGGGTCGTAGCCGAACCCTCGTGCGCCGCGGCGCGTGCCAGACATCCGTCCCGCGCACTCGCCGAGGAGTATGTGCTCCTCACCGCGCTCCGGGTCAACGTACGCCAGTGCGCAGACATACCGCAGCGCGCTGTCCGCCGGCGCCTCGCGGATCAGTTTCTGCAGATTCTGCTCGTCGGTCGCATGAGGCCCGGCGTACCGCGCGGAGCGCACCCCGGGCGCGCCGCCCAGCGCCTCGGCCTCGATCCCGGAGTCGTCGCCGATCGCCTCACGGCCGGTCGCCGCGGCAGCCGCGCGTGCCTTGCGAAGCGCGTTGGCGGCGAACGTCTCACCGTCCTCGGGCGGCAGCTGCACCCCCTCAGGGAGCGGCTCGAGCTCGATCTGCGCGGGTCCAACCAGCCGGCGGAACTCGGCGAGCTTGTGAGCGTTGCAAGTCGCAAGCACGAGCGACGCAGTCCGCACCTTTCCAGCCTCACTCAGGACGCTGCCGCGGCGACCGCGCCGTCCTGGACAACTCGCAGCGCGTCGATGCCCTCGGCGGCGAGCGCCAGCAGATCGTCGAGGTGGGCGCGGGACAGCGGCGTGCGCTCGGCGGTCGCCTGCACCTCCACGAGTCCTCCCGCTCCGGTCATGACGACGTTCGCGTCAACCTCGGCATTGGAATCCTCGGAGTAGTCAAGGTCGAGCAGCGCCGCCCCGCCGACGATCCCGCACGAGACCGCGGCGACCGTACCGCTCAGCGGCGAGCGTTCGAGTTTGCGCTCGGCCAGCAGCCGCTCGCAGGCAAGCCTCAGCGCCACGAGCCCGCCTGTGATCGACGCGCAGCGGGTGCCGCCGTCGGCCTGCAGCACGTCGCAGTCGACATAGATCGTGCGCTCACCGAGCGCCTTGAAGTCGACGACGCCGCGCAGAGAGCGGCCGATCAGCCGCTGGATCTCGACCGTGCGCCCGTCGGACCGTCCCTTGGTGATGTCACGCTGCTTGCGGTGCCCCGTGGAGGCGGGGAGCATGCCGTACTCGGCGGTCACCCAGCCGCGGCCGGATCCGATCAGGAATCGGGGCACGCTCTCCTCCACCGAGGCGGTGCAGATTACGCGCGTCTCCCCCATCGAGATCAGCGCCGAGCCGGTCGCGGTGCGCACGAAGCCGGCTTCGATCGTCGTCGGCCGCAGCTCGCTCGGGGCACGATCGTAGCTGCGGCTCATGCGGTGACGCGTGCCTCGAGCTCGACGTGAACCACATCACCGAGTGGCATCTGCAGGAAGCGGGTCCCGAGCGACTTGAACGACTCGACGTCGCCGGTGCACTGGAAACTGTAGGCCCCTTCGCCACCTTGCGGGTTCAGCAGGCCACGCGACGCGAGCGCGCGCTCGACGCTGCGCGCGACCCCGGCGCCTGAGGTCACGAGCGTCACACCCCGCCCCAGCGTGCGCTGCAGCATCGGCGCGATCAGCGGATAGTGCGTGCAGCCGAGGATCACAGTGTCGACCTGCGCCTCTCGCAGCGGCGCACAATAACCGCGGACCGTTTCGACAAGGTGCTCGTCGAACGGGGAGCCGCCCTCGATGATCGACGCCAGGTTCGGACACGGCACGCTCTCCACGTGCACGTGCGGATCGGCGGCGAGCACGGCCCGCTCGTATGCACCGCTCGCGACCGTCGCCGGCGTCGCGAGCAGCCCGATCCGCCCGGTCCGGCTGCCCGCAACCGCGAGCTGCGTCGCCGGCGCCACGACACCGATCACGTCGATCTGCCGGCCGATCTGCCCCAGATGGCACTCAATCGCTCCCAGCGCGACGGAGCTCGCCGAGTTGCAGGCGACGACGAGCAGCTTCGCCCCCTCCTCGAGCAGATGGTCGGAGATCTCGATCGCGAACCGCCGCAGCTCCTCGGGCGTCCGGTTGCCGTACGGCAGACGCGCATTGTCACCGAGGTACACGTAATCCTCGGTCGGGAGCGAGACGAGCAGCTCATGCAGCACAGTGAGGCCGCCGACACCGGAGTCGAACACGGCGACGGGCTCTTCGGGGGCCACGGTCATCGCATCCCATACTGCCAGAGCGGAAGGCGGCAGGGCGATGGCGGGGCCCGCGCCGACCAGCCAATGCTGCCAGAGCGGAAGGCCACTACGCTCGCAGCCGCTCAATGCGCGCGCTGATCGTCACCAACATGTACCCGAGCCGCGAGCATCCGGCGCTCGGGAGCTTCGTCCGCGATCAGGTGCAGGCGCTGCGGCGGATCCCAGGGGTCGAGCTCGAGCTGTTCACGTTCGCGCCGGGGGCGGGCTCGGCGGCGGCCTACGTCCGCGCAGGCGCGCAGCTGCGGCAGCGCTACCGAGGCCGCCGGTTCGACGTCGTCCACGCCCACTACGGGCTGACCGCCTGGCCGGCCTTCGCTGCGTCAGGACGATTCCACGGAGTGACCTTGCACGGCACCGACCTCTCGCATCCTCGCTCGCGCGCGATCACGCTCTCGGCCCTGCGGTGGCTCGATCTCGTAGCGGCGGTCTCAGAGTCGCTCGCCGACGAGATTCCGCCCTGGGCGACCCGCAGGCCTGCGGCGGTGCTGCCGTGCGGAGTCGACATGGACCGCTTCCGGCCGCTGCCGCGTTCCGATGCGCGCGCCGCGCTCGGATTGGACCCCGACCGGCCCCACGTGCTGTTTCCGGCGGATCCGAGACGACCGGAGAAGCGCTACGACCGGGCGCGCGAGGTCGCCGGCGACACCGCGCTGCTGACGCTGGTCGACGTCGAGCCACGGGATGTCCCGCTGTGGGTCAACGCCGCCAACGCGGTGCTCGTTCCATCCGAGCGCGAGGGCTTCGGTCTCGGCGTGCTCGAGGCGCTGGCCTGCGACGTCCCCGTGCTGGCGACGCCGGCCGGAATCGCTCCGGCGGCGCTCGCGGGGGTCACCGG
This sequence comes from uncultured Solirubrobacterales bacterium, assembly GCA_963811155.1. GTDB lineage: Bacteria > Actinomycetota > Thermoleophilia > Solirubrobacterales > Solirubrobacteraceae > Palsa-465. The sequence continues at coordinate 103,157 of CAWEQQ010000043.1, read as the reverse complement.
AGCCTTATGCGGGCCATTCGAGATCGGCGCGTGGCGCGCCGCGCTGGCGCCCCACCTCGCGGTGGCAGACCCGCGGGTGGCGGGGCGCGCGCGGGCCGAGCGGTACTCCACCGATCGGATGGCGTGCACGTTCGTGGCGGCCTGGCACGCACTTGGATCGCCGGCTGGCCCCGGCCGTTGACACCGGCGACCACCGCGCGCCGGTCGTCACCCCGGCGACCACGGGCCGCGCCGGCGTTTGAATCGGGCCCTCTAGCCGGAAGTTTTGCTTCCGCCTAGCGAAGCGCCGGCCACCACTCGGCCAGCCGCTCGCGGGCGCGGCGAGCGAGGCGCGAGATCGGGACATCGTCGGCGGTGCCGGCGACGACCGGCTCGCGTAGCGCCTCGAGCGTCGCCGCCACCGAGCGGGCGAGCGCGCCGAGATGGTAGCCGCCCTCCAACACGCCGCCGACCGGCGCGTCGAGCTCAGCGCCGATCCGGCGGACAGAGCGGGACATCGCCGCGAACCCGGTCTCGGTGACGCTGCAGTTCGCGAGCGGGTCGTCGTGGTGGGCGTCGTAACCGGCCGAGATCAGCACCAGCTGCGGTTGAAAGGCGAGCGCGATGGGCGTCACGACGTGCTCGACCAGCGAGCGGAAGTCATCGTCGCCCGACCCGGGCGGGACGGGGAGGTTGATCGTGAATCCCCTGCCCGCCCCGGAGCCGACGTCGGCCGCGCCGCCGGTGCCCGGATATAGCGGCGACTGGTGGATCGAGATGTACAGCACCTGGTCGCTCGCATGGAAGATGTCGTTGGTGCCGTTGCCGTGGTGGACGTCCCAGTCGAAGATCAGCACCCGCGCGATCCCGCGGTGAGCAAGCGCGTGCCGCGCCGCGATTGCGATGTTGTTGAACAGACAGAAGCCCATCGCCTGGTTGCGCTCGGCGTGGTGCCCGGGCGGCCGATGCGCGCTGAACCCCGTCGGCGCGTCGCCCGCCACCAGCAGGTCGACGAGTTGCACCGCCCCGCCGGCGGCGTGCAGGGCCGCTTCGAACGAGCCCTCGCTGACGACCGTGTCGAGGTCGAGCTGTCCGCCGCCACGAGCGCTGATGCGCTCGATCGTGTCAACGTGTCGCTCGGGATGGACCGCTGTCAGCGCGGCGCGGTCGGCGGCCGGCGAGCTGAGCCGCTCGTATCCGATCCATCCACGCTGCTCCAGCTCACGCTCGATCGCGACGATCCGCGCCGGCTGCTCCGGATGCGGGCCCGTATCGTGCTCCAGCGAAGAGCGATGTCCCAGATACACGGGCGCTGCTGGCATCTCGCGAGTACCGTACTGCTCCTTGAAGACCTTGCAGAGATTCGAGACCCAGCTCGTGGTCGTGGGCGCCGGCGCAGCCGGGCTATATACCGCCCTGTGCGCCGCACGCGCCGGCGAGCGCGTGACCCTGGTCTCGGCGACCGCGCTGGCCGAGTCGTCAAGCTACTGGGCGCAGGGTGGGATGGCGGCCGCGCTGGCGCACGACGACAGCCCCGAGCTGCACCTGGCGGACACGATCGCGGCCGGGCGCGGAGCCGTGCGCGAGTCGGCGGCGCGCGTCCTGTGCGATGAGGCGCCGCTCGCCGTTGACGATCTGGCGCGGCTCGGAGTGCGGTTCGACGCCGATCGTCGCGGACGGCTCGCACTAGGACTGGAGGGCGGCCATTCGGCGCGGCGGATCGTTCACGCCGGGGGCGCCGCGACCGGCCGCCGGATCGTCCGTCAGCTGTCCGCGCTGGTGGCGCAGGGCCCGGAGATCGAGGTGCTCGAGGGCCGCCGCGTGACGGCAATCCTAACCGCCGAGCGGCGCTGTGTCGGCGTGCGGCTCGACGACGGGCGCGCGATCGGCGCCGCCGCGGTCGTGCTCGCAACGGGAGGCGCGGCCGCCTTGTGGGCACGCACCACCAACCCCGCGGGCGCGACCGGGGGCGGCTTGCTGCTCGCGTTCCTAGCGGGCGCCGCGCTTGCCGATCTCGAGCTGATGCAGTTTCACCCGACGGCCGTCGCGGCTCCGAACGGCGCCGACGGGTTCCTCGTGACCGAGGCGGTTCGAGGCGAAGGCGCCCGGCTGCTCGACGCTGCCGGGCGGCGGTTCGTCGACGAGTTGGCTCCTCGCGACGAGGTGGCCCGAGCGGTTGCGCGTCAGATGGATCGGACCGGCGCGGCGTCGGTCGCGCTCGATATGCGCAACGTCGATCCGGCCCTGTTCCCCAACGTCGTCACGGCGCTGCGGCGCGCGGGGATCGACCCCGAGCACGAACTGGTGCCAGTCGCGCCGGCGGCCCATTACATGATGGGCGGGATTGCCACCGATCTCGCGGGCCGCGCGACGCTTGCAGGCCTGTACGGGGTCGGCGAGTGCTCGTGCACCGGACTGCATGGCGCGAACAGGCTGGCGTCCAATTCACTGACCGAGTGCTTCGTGTTCGGCGCCCGAGCCGCGCGGGCCGCGCTTACCGAGCCCGCGCCCCCGCCGGGCGCCCCCGCCGACGCGCAGCGCGCGCCAGCCCACGGCCGGCCACCGGTGCTGAGCAGCGCCAGCCGCGCCGCGCTCTGGCAGCACGCCGGCCTCGAGCGCGACGCCGCAGGTCTGCAACAGTTAGCGGCCGATCCGCATCCGCTGGTGCGCCTGATCGCCGATTGCGCCCTGGCGCGCACCGAGAGCCGCGGCGCGCACCAGCGGCGCGACTTTCCCGACACCGACCCCGCGCTCGACGGCCGCCACGTGACTGTCAGGACATCGTCGCAGCCGGCGTTCGAAGCATGGCAGTAACGTTGCGCCATGCTCCTCGGCGTCGACGTTGGCGGGACGTTCACCGACGCGGTGCTCGCATTCGACGGCGCGCTGGTCACCGCCAAGGCGCCGACGACGCCGCACGACCAGTCCGACGGCGTGCTCGCCGCGGTCGAGGCCGTGCTCGATCGCGCCGGCCGACGCCCCGAGGAGATCGCTGCCTTTTCGCACGGGATGACGGTCGCCACCAACGCGCTGCTCGAGGGACGCGGGGCGCGTGCGGCGCTGATCGCCACCGAGGGCTTCACCGACCTCGTCGCCCTCGGACGTCAGACACGTGCTGACCTTTACCGGCTGTGCGCCGCCCGGCCGGCGCCGATGGTGCCAGCCGAGCTGCGCTTCGGAGCGCCCGAGCGCATGACGCCGGACGGCCCCCTCACCCCCTTGACCGCCGAGGCGGCCGACGAGCTCGCGCGGCGCGTCGCGGATGCGCAGCCTGAGTCGATCGCCGTCGTCCTGCTGCACTCCTACCGCCATCCGGAGCACGAAGCAACGATCGGTAGAGCCCTCAGCGAGATCTCCCCGCAGGCCCACGTTTCCCTTTCGCACGAGGTCGTGGGCACGTTCCGCGAGTTCGAGCGCGCCGCCACGACCGAGATCGACGCGGCGCTGTCGCCGCTGCTGGCAGGCTACCTCCGTCGCCTGGTCGCCCGGGTCCAGGACGCGGGCATGCCCGCGCCGACGATCATGCAGTCAAACGGCGGCCTGATCGACGCGGCCGCCGCCGCCAGACATGCGGCCTGGACGGTGCTCTCCGGCCCCGCTGGCGGCGCGGCGGGAGCCGCATTCGTGGCGCGCGCCGCCGGCGCTCCAGACGCCCTGTGCTTCGACATGGGTGGCACCTCGTGCGACGTGTGCGTCGTCGACGGCGGGACGGTGCAGGAGCAGAGCACCGGCGAGATCGCCGGCCGGCCGCTGGCGCTGCCGATGCTCGCCGTGCACACGGTGGGCGCCGGCGGCGGCTCGGTCGCGTGGCGCGATCCAGGTGGTGCGCTGCGCGTCGGCCCGCGGTCCGCCGGCGCCGAGCCCGGTCCGGCCTGCTACGCGCGCGGGGGCACCGAGCCGACCGTGACAGACGCGAACCTGCTGCTCGGCTACCTCGCATCGGACGCGCCCCTGGCGGGCGGCGTGCAGCTCGACCACGAAGCGGCGCAGGGCGCGATCGCCCAGCTGGCCGCAGCGCTCGCGATCGAGCCGATTTCCTGCGCGGAGGGGATCGTGCGAGTCGCCAACGCGGAGATGGTGCGAGCGCTGCGAGTGGTGACCGTGCAGCGCGGAGTGGATCCGCGCCGCTACGCGCTGCTCGCGTTCGGCGGCGCCGGCCCGCTGCACGCAGCCCAGATCGCAGATGAGCTGGGCATCGAGACGATCGTCTGCCCGCGGGCCTCGGGCGTGCTCGCCGCGCTCGGCCTGGTGGTCTCGCCACGGCGGCGCGATGTTCAGCGATCAGTGTTCCTCACCGGGGACGCGTTGACGCGCGAGGCAGTCACCGCAACGGTGGAGCAGGTCGGCGAGCAGGCACGCGCCGAGCTCGGCGACAGTGGAGCGGAGCTCGATGCCGCCTACGAGCTGCGCTACCGCGGGCAAGCGTTCGAGCTCGCGATTCGCAGCGCCACGACAGCTGGGCCCGAGCAGCTGCGCGCCGCATTCGAGGCCGAGCACGAGGACCGCTACGGCTACAGCGACCCCGAGCAGCAACTCGAGCTGGTCACGATCCGCGTCAGCGCCACGATCCCTGGGGTGGAGGTGGCGCTCGCGGGCTCCGAGAAGGACAAAAAGCCCGCGACCAGCCGCCGCACCGCCACGCTCGGCGGGAGGCAGCTCGAGTTTCAGGTCCTCCGCGGCGCCCCGCCGCCGGCGGCGCGGATCAGCGGTCCGGTGATCGTCGAGCTGGCCGAATCGACGCTCGTCGTCCCGCCGCCGTGGTCCGGCGAAGTCGACGAGACCGGCACGATCAAGCTGACGCGAGCGCGATGATCGATCCCGTCGATCTGCAGGTCCTGACCGGCGCGCTGCACGCGATCTGCGAGGAGATGGGAGCAGTTCTGATCCGCTCTGCGCACTCGGCCAATATCAAGGAGCGGCGCGACGCCTCGACGGCCCTGTTCGACGCCGCCGGCGAGATGGTGACGCAGGCCGAGCACATCCCCGTCCACCTCGGCGCAATGCCCGCGGCGGTCGCGGCGGTGCTCGACCGGGAGCACGCGCCCGACCGCTCCTGGATCCTCAACGACCCCTACCGGGGCGGCACGCACCTGCCGGACATCACGGTGATCACGCCGGTGTTCGCCGGCGCGGAGCTGGTCGCGTTCGCCGCCAATCGCGCCCACCACGCCGATGTCGGCGGGCCGACACCCGGCTCGATGCCCGCCGACAGCCGGACACTCGCCGACGAGGGCGTGGTGATCGCGCCGCGCATCTTGGACGGGCACGCAATCGCGGAGCTGACCGAGCAGATGCGCCAGCCCGCCCAGCGACGGGCCGACCTCCGGGCTCAGCTCGCCGCCAATCGGGTGGGGACGCGCCGCCTGCTCGAGTTGTATGAGCGCGTGGGACGCGAGACGATCCTCGCCGCGTTCAAGGAGGTGCTCGACTACGCCGAGCGGCGCACGCGGGCCTGCCTGGAGGCGCTCGATGACGGCACCCGCACGGCGCGGGACGTGCTCGAGGCCCTCGACGACGAGCTCGAGATCGTGTTGTGCGCGACGGTGCAGGGCGATCGTCTGACGCTCGACTTCACCGGCAGCGCGCCCCAGCACGGGGGCAACCTGAACTGCCCGATGGCGGTCACGCGCTCGGCCTGCTACTTCGTGATCCGGGTCCTGACCGATCCTGACATCCCGCCCAGCGCCGGCGCCTACCGCCCAATAACGGTGATCGCACCTGACGGCTGCCTGCTCAACGCACGCCCGCCGGCGGCCGTCGTCGCCGGCAACGTCGAGACCTCGTCGCGTGTTGCCGACGTCGTGCTGCGCGCGTTCGGGCGCGCGCTCGGACAGGGCACGATGAACAACCTCACGCTCGGCAGCGAGGACATCGTGTACTACGAGACGATCGCCGGCGGCCAAGGCGCATGCCCGGACGCTCCGGGCCCCAGCGGCGTACACGTGGCCATGAGCAACACGCTCAACACTCCGATCGAGGCCCTCGAGCTCGAGTTTCCGCTGCGCATGATCGAGTATTCCTTGCGGCGCGGCTCCGGAGGCCAGGGGGCGTTTGGCGGCGGCGACGGCGTGATTCGTGAGCTCGAGGCGCTCGCGCCGCTGCGCTACTCGCTGATCACCGAGCGGCGCCGCCACGCTCCTTCGGGCGCGGACGGTGGGCAGCCGGGCAAGCCCGGACGCAACCTGCTCGACGGCGTGCAGCTGCCGGCGAAGGCGATCGGCGATCTCGCGCCGGGACAGCGGCTGCGGATCGAGACCCCCGGCGGCGGCGGGCAGGGCAAGCCCTAGCTAGGATCGCCTCGAACCCCAGGCTACAGGTGTGAAGCCGCCAGAAAAAGTGCAAGTTTCCAGCAGTATTTGGCGATTTCCCAAATCCCCCCTACAATTCCCGGTCTCCTGTTGCTGCCGTAGCTCCGCTACACGCACGGGACCAGTAGATAAACCTCTTTCATCGCCCCCGAACCTATTAACACATGCCGATTGCTTTTAAAGAATGGGCCGTGACTGTGCGGGCTCTCGCCGAGGGCGAGCAGCTCCTGACCCTTCGCAAGGGCGGCATTCACGAGCCCGACAAACATTTCAAGCTCGAATACGAGCGTTTCTTCCTCTACCCGACGTTCGATCACCAGCGCGCCGACCTTGTGCGTGCGTCTCATCAGCCTGAGCTCGCGCGCGCGCTGGAGGAGGGTGTCTGGAGCGACGGCGAGCCACATCCGCAGGCCCTCGTCCGCGGCGAGGAGATCGCGCAGCCCGATCGCGTGCGGATCCGCGCCTGGGCCGAGGTCGCGGCGCATTTCACGATCACCGACCGTCGTGCTGTAGACGGGCTGTCGCCGTTCTACGTCTGGACGACCGACTACGCCGAGAAGCGGCTGGCGTGGAAGCGCCGCCACCCGCTGCACGTGATCCTGCTGCGCACCTACCGGATTCCACGCCCGGTGACCGTCAAGGTGCGCGAGGAGTACGGCGGCTGTCGCTCGTGGCTGGAGCTGACCCGCGAGCTCCCGTTCGAGGGCACGCCGGTGCTCTCCGATGAGGAGTTCGAGCGTGCATCGGAGGAGATCGCGGCGATCGCGACGGATCGCCAGCCGGTTCTGGTCTGAGCAGGTGGGCGGCCGGTCCCGCGCCGGCCGCCCACGACCATCCTGACCGCGATGCCGTGGGTCGAGTCCGCCTGTCCGTCGTTTCACGCGCGGCATGAGTACGCACATGCCGACGACGTCGGCCGTGTGCTGCACCAGCTCGAGCGCGCGCGTGACCAACTCCTGAAGCTGTTCCTCGCCCGATCACAGACCTGACGGTCGTGCTGCACTAGCGCACGACCGCGGTCGCGACCCAGACCAGCAACGCACCGATCGCTAGCGCGATCAGTAGACCGGCGAGCAACCGGCCGGGGGCGACGGGAGTGCCGCCGGCGTCGGGGCTGATCAGCTCGGCTTGCAGCAGGATCTCGCGGGCAGTGCTGACGGCGGACGCGGGCACGAGCACGTCCCGGGGTCCGGCGGCGAGGAAATCCGGCACGTCGAACCCGGCGCTGCGGCGAAGCAGGCTCGGGACGCCCTCCTCGAGCAGCAGCGCCTGGATGAACTCCGCTTCGGCCAGATTGCCGGCGCCGGCGACGCGCACGAGCTCGCCCTCCGCCAGCTGCGGCTTGACCTTGCGAGCCCTGGCGTGGCGCTCGCTGACCGTCCACGCGGCATCCGACTCTGGTGCGTAGACGAGCGGCACCCCGCACGTCGGGCAGAAGCGATCCTGCAGCTCGGCGAAGGCCGAGCCGCAGCTCGGGCACACGAGCCGCTGACCGGACGGGACACCGCCGGCGGAGCCGGTGGTCCGTCGGGTCATGATGCCACGACGAGCTCCGCTTCCTGCACGCGCCCGTCGCGGATCGTGTAGGCGCGCACATCCGGCTCGGCGCCCGATAGTCCGACGATCACGTACAGGGACTCGGGATGGAAGGCGAGGTTGATGTCCGTTTGCGAGGGATACGGTTCGGTGCGGGTGTGCGAGTGGTAGATCGCGCCGAGGTCCAGGCCCGCGTCCTCGATCGCCATCTGAATCCGATACTGCTCGGCGCCGTCGATCTCGTAGCGCAGCGGGCTCGCGGCGGCGTTGTGCGCGCGGTGGATCTTGACGGCTTCGCCATCGCGCGCGGCGATCATCCCGCAGCATTCGTTCGGCGCGTCGTCGCGGGCGTGCGCCACCATCTCGTCGTAAAGCTCGCTAGCGATCCGCATCTGGTTGCGAGGCTACCAAGAGGCCCATCGGGCCCGTGAAGGACGCCTGGGGCTCCCGCGAAAATTACTGCTGGCTCCGACGGCGTCTGCTCGGGCTGCGGCCCGCTCGGCATCCGGCCTCGCCGGATCGGGCCGCGCCCGAGTCATCCGGCTGCCTGGGGCCACCGGCTCGCCCTCACTTGCCACCAGCAATATCGGGGCGAGCCGGCGGCGCCAGCCACGCCCAGCCACTCGCCGGATTCCGGCATTGATTTCCGCGGGAGCCCCTACTACTTGCTCCCCTCGACAAACGGGCCCGGGACCGCGCGGACCACGTCGTGGTGCTGGAGCTCGTCGAGCAGCGTCCAGTGCTGGGCGTCGCTCGCCATCACCTCGGCCACGAGCCGTGCGACCTCCGCGTCTGCGAGGTTCACGATCGCCTCGTAGCAGGCCCCTTCTGCGACAGACTCGAGGTCGATCAGCAGCTTCACCGAGTCGTGTTGGGATCGCGTGCCGTCCAGGCGTCCCGAGCCGGGGTGCCGGGCGAGCTCCTGGTCGGCGGCGGCGGCGTCAGCGGGGCCGGACGGGATCGCTCCGCCGAGCCGGACCAGCTCGGCGGCCAGCGCTCGGGCGTGCTGGACCTCGAGCATCAGCAGATGCCGCAGCAGTGCCTTCGCATCGGGGTCGAGCTCGCTGGACACCAGAAGCCGCCGGTAGGTGAACACCTCCAGCTGCTGCACGCCCAGCGCCTTGGCAATCAGCTCGGCATCCGTCGCGGCGCGCGCGAGCGCTGCCGACACAGCCAGCAACGACGCCGCCGACGCGGACGATGCGCCGGCGGCGATCCCGCGCACGATCAGCTGCCGCCGCGTCGCTGCGCGCACCATCCCGCTCGCTCACTCGTCGCCGGTGACCAGCGCCGACGGGGCCGGCTGGCGCCCGAGCACGGACCGCAGCACGGCCACGTGCTGGGCCTCGTTGGCCAGGATCGAGGCCGTGTTGGCGCGCAGCTTTCCAGGCCACAGTCTCGGGATCGCAGCCAGATACGAGCTGATCATCGCACTCTCGAGCGAGTGCAGAAGGGTCAGCACCTCGGTGGCCGTCCGCGGATGCCCCAGCTCGTAGGCCGCAAGGGGCTCGTTCGCCTTGGCGCGCGCTTGCTTTATCCACCCCGCCAGCTCGCCCGCGTGCGCGAGGTGCTGGCCCAGGAACTGTTCAGCCGCCAGCTTTCCCGGCTCGACCAGCAGCGGGATCCCGGCCGTGTAGGCCGCAATCAGCTCGTACTCGCGATCGAGCGCGGCAATCAGGATCGCGACATCGCCCAGACGCAGCGCCGCCGGGAGTGCGGAGAGGCGCCGCGACGACCCGCCTCCGCCTCCCCCACAGGCGGCGAGCACGAGCGCCAGCCCCGAAGCCGACAGCAGCCCTCGTCGCGGTGTCACCACCAGACGGTGGCGTCCAGGTTCTTGATTTCGTCGATCGAGCGCGTGTAGATACCGGACGACATGTACTTCCAGCCGTCGTCGGCGACGATGAAGACCACGTTGCCCTCGTCGAGCTCGCCGGCGATCCGGACGGCGACGCGCGCGATCGCGCCCGAGGACACGCCCGCGAACAGGCCCTCGTCCTCGAGCAGCTTGCGCGTGAAGACGATCGCGTCGGTGTTGGTGACGAAGATCTTGCGGTCGAGCAGCGACAGGTCGATGATCGGCGGGATGAAGCCGTCATCGAGCGAGCGCAGACCCTGGACCGGCTCGCCCTGCATCGGCTCCGCAGCGACGATCTTGATCTGATCGCCGAGCTCCTCCTTCAGCCGGCGCCCGTTGCCCATCAGCGTGCCGCCGGTGCCGAGCCCGGCCACGAACGCCGCGATATCATCGAGCTCCTCTAGGATCTCGAGCGCGGTGCCGTTGTAGTGCGCTAGCGGGTTGGCCTGGTTGCCGTACTGGTAGGGCATGTAGTACGAGGCGTCCTTCTCGGCCATGTCGAGGGCGAGCTCGACGGCCCCGTTGGATCCCTTGGAGCCCTCCGAGAAGATGATCTCGGCACCGTACATCTGCAGCAATTGGGTGCGCTCGGGCGTCACGTTCTCCGGCATCACGACCTTCAGCCGGTAGCCCTTGCGGGCGCATATCATCGCCAGCGAGATGCCGGTGTTGCCGGACGTGGGCTCGAGGATCGTCTGGCCGGGCCGGATCACGCCCCGCTCCTCGGCGTCGTCGATCAGCGCCCTTGCGACGCGGTCCTTGACCGAGCCGGTCGGGTTGCGCGACTCGAGCTTCGCCCAGATCCTGACGCCGGGCTTGGGGCTGAGGCGCTTGAGCTCGACGAGCGGCGTATGCCCGATCGATTGGACGATGTCGCCGTAGCGCCCACCGCACGGCTTGTTCTGAAGGCGCTCTGCGGCCATTGCTTCACGAAGTGTAGCGAGGCGCCCGCGGCCGCTCGCCGGCGCCCGGCCCAGGCCGCGTACCGGCTCGCACCTCGCCACCGCCCAGGCGGCGGACACCATGACCGCCCCGATCCGATCACTTATTCCTGCACGACCCTTAACCTTTACACCTTTAGGACTCCCGCGAAAATTACTGCCGGCTCCGACGGCGTCTGGACGCGCCTGGCGCCACCGGCTCGCCCTCTCTTGCCACCAGCGCCCTTAGTGGCTCATCCTGGTTTGCAGGATGGGCCACTGGGACGCGGGAGCGCAGCCCGGACTACCAGGCCCCACCCGCCATCGCGGGCAGAATCACCAGCGTGTCGTCCGCGCCGACCTGCGTGTCGAGCCCCTCGAGAACACGCACATCCTCGTCGTTGAGGTAGACGTTGACGTACCGGTTGAGCCCACCGTCGGACGCGAAAAGCTGCGATTGCGTGTCCGGGTGCTGCTCGGCAACCGCGCGCAGAATCTCTCCGACCGACGAGCCCTCGGCGCTCAGCTCCTTCTCACCACCGACCGACGGGCGCAAAACGGGTGGGATGCGAACGGTGGCCATCGCGTCAGCAAACACTAATGCGCGCCTACGCAGAACGCTTCGTAGTCGGGAAACACACCCAGCTCGTCGTCATCGATCTCCTCAGGCTCGCGCGAGCAGATCGGGCAGTCGGGGTCGCGGCGCACCCTCACCTCGGTGACGCGCGCGGCGAGCGCGTCGTACATCAGCAGGCGCCCGATCAGGGGCTCGCCCTCGCCGAGGATCAGCTTAATGACCTCCGTCGCCTGCAGTAGCCCCATCGTGCCCGGAAGCACACCGAGCACGCCGTTGGCGCCGCACGACGGCGCGAGCTCGGCGGGCGGGGGGACCGGGAACAGGCAGCGGTAGCATGGTCCCTCGTAGGGCTTGAATACCGACAGCTGTCCCTCGAAGCCGAGGATCGCGGCAGACACGACCGGGACCTGCAAGCGCACGGACGCGTCGTTGAGCAGGTAGCGCGTGGGAAAGTTGTCGAGGCCGTCGACGACGATGTCGTATCCCGGCAGGATCTCCATGATGTTCTCGGCGCCGAGGCGCACCGCGTGCTTTTCGACCTTCACGTCGGGATTGAGCGCGGTGATCGTCTGCTCCGCGGAGTCGACCTTCGGGACGCCAATCCGATCGCTAGTGTGGATCACCTGGCGCTGCAGGTTGGACAGATCGACCTCATCGTTGTCGACGATCCCGAGCGTACCGACGCCAGCGGCCGCCAGGTAGAGGGCCGCCGGTGACCCCAGGCCGCCGGCGCCCAGCAGCAGCACCCTCGCGTCGAGCAGCTTCAGCTGGCCCTCGAGTCCGACCTCGGGCAGAAGCAGGTGGCGCGAGTAGCGCTCGCGTTGCTCGGCCGTCAGCGTGCGCGGGACCTCGACTGGGTAGCCGCGATCCTTCCAGAGCGTGATCCCGCCGACCATCGATTCGACCCGGTCGTAGCCGAGGTCCTCGATCAGCGTACGCGCCGCGTATGCCGAGCGGTTTCCGGAGGCGCAGTACAGGACGACGTGCTGGGAGCGGTCGGGCACGGCGGCCTCGATCCGCGACTCGAGGTAGCCCCGCGGGACGTGCTTGGCGCCGGGAATGTGCCCAGCGGCGAACTCCTCGGTCTCACGGACGTCGACAATCGCGACGCCGTTGGACATCTGCTCCCGCACGACCGAAGGATCGACCTCGTCGATCCGGCTCTTGATCTGGCGGAGTAGCTCCGCACCCGACGGGCTCATCTTCGAAAACTCCTCAAAGGCAGTATAGATTCAATACTTCACGGAGTATAGCGACGATACCGTCCCCAGGACCGAGGTCCGAAGACCCTTATTAAATGGCTACGGGGCGCTCCTTGTTCAGGTGCGCCCCGTATCTAGCCACATGCCCTTGCCCGTCGTCGTGGAAGAGAGAGATAGGAGTGGGGCCGTATCACGTGTATCGGTGCGCCGGCGGCCGACCGATATCCGGTCTGACTTCGATCTTCGTTGCGGGGAACTACGGATTGGCGCCGATCTCCATTGGCGGCGCGTCTACCATCGCGACGCGTGCGCCCGCCGGTCGACGACATTGCCGCGCCATCATTCCCGCCGCGATTGCCCTGGATCAATGTCGCGCCGTTGCGGATGGACCAGCAGCTTGGTCGCGCGGTGCTGATCGAGTTCTGGGACTTCTGCCGCCCGAACTCGATCCGCACGCTGCCGTACGTGAAGGCCTGGCACGACCGCTACGCAGAGGCGGGACTGCGCGTGATCGGGGTTCACACGGCCGGCTTCGAGCCCTCGGGCGATCCCGAGGCGGTCCGCGCCGCGGTCAAGCGGCTCGGCATCCGCTATCCGGTCGTGGTCGACGTCGAACTCGAGATCTGGCAGCTGTACGGGAACCTCGGCTGGCCCGCCCGCTATCTGTGGGGTCGCAACGGGACGCTCGCCTACTACCACTACGGCGAGGGGGCATACGAGGAGACCGAGCGCGCGATTCAGGAGCTACTCGGACTCGAGGAGGCGATGGTGGCGCCAATGCGACCCGAGGACGTGCCGGACGCGGTCCTGACACCGCAGAGCGATGACGTCATGGGCCCTTACTGCGGACCGTACGAGGCGGGCGGCGTATGGGCGGTGCTGGACGGACACGGGACCATCACCGCCGGCGGACGGACGTTCACGGTCGCCCGGCCAGGTTGCTATGAGCTGGTCTCGCATCCCCGCAGCACGGCCGGCGAGCTCGAGCTGGTGATCGGTGAGGGCGTGCGCTGCCATGCGGTCTGCTTTACGCCTGGCGTGGCGGCCTGAGCGAGCCGGTGCGCAGACCAGACCCGAGTATCGCCCAAACCGCCGCGCTGGCGAGTCAGACGGGGTCCAGCACGACCAGCGTGCGCAGCGTGGCACGTCCCTAGGCGGAGGCGCCAGCCATCGCCTGGCGGATCGCCTTCGGGAGCATGAAGCGAACGTCCTCTTGAACGACTTCGAGCTCCTGGACGTCGGTGGTCCCGCGGGCGCGGAAGTAGGCGACGAGTCGCTGCACCAGCTCCTCGGGAGCGCTCGCGCCCGAGGTGATGCCGACCACGCGCTTGCCGTAGAGCCATTCGTCGCGGACCTGCGCCTCGTTGTCGATCAGGTGCGAGTCGGCGCCGTGCTCGCGCGCGACCTCGACGAGCCGGTTGGAGTTGGAGGAGTTGCGCGACCCGATCACCAGCACTAGGTCGCACTCGCGCGCGAGCCGCTTGACCGCCGCCTGGCGATTGGTGGTCGCGTAGCAGATGTCGTCGGTGCGCGGACCGACGATCGTCGGGAACCGCTCGCGCAGGCGGTTGATGATCGCGCGGGTCTCGTCGACCGACAGCGTGGTCTGCGAGATGTAGGCAACCTTGGCGGGATCGCGGACCTCGAGCGCGTCGACGCCCTGCTCGTTCTCGATCAGCACGATGTGCTCGGGCACCTCGCCCATCGTGCCCTCCACCTCCTCGTGGCCGGCGTGTCCGACGAGCACGATTGTGTAGCCGTCGGCGGCGAACTTCTTGGCCTCGACGTGCACCTTGGTCACCAGTGGGCAGGTGGCGTCGATCGTCTGCAGCGAGCGCCGCGCGGCGTTGGCGTGGACGCTGGGCGCCACGCCGTGGGCGGAGAACACCACCGTGGCGCCCTCTGGCACCTCGTTCTCCGAGTCGACGAACACCGCCCCCCGCGCGCGGAGCTGTTCGACCACGTGCTTGTTGTGGACGATCTCCTTGCGGACGTAGACGGGCGCTCCGTAGCGGTCGAGCGCGCGCTCGACCGTCTGCACGGCGCGATCGACGCCGGCGCAGTAGCCGCGCGGCGCTGCGAGCAGCAGCTTGTCGGGCATCGGGGACAGTTTAGAGGCAGGTCAGCCGCACGCGACGCTCTCGCACACGGGCAAGCCGGGGCACGACGGATCACAGCACGTCGGACGGGGGCCGCCTCGCCTGCGGCTACGCTTACACCTCCGCGCCGCACGATCCGCGAAAGAACGCCGATGCCCCAGCAGCACCTCGACCGCCTGACCTCAATGGATGCGTCCTTCCTGCACCAGGAGGGGCCCGCGTCGCACATGCACATCGGCGCCGTGCTGGTGTTCGAGGGTCCGCCGCCCGCGTTCGACGACTACCTCAAGCATGTTCGCGGCCGGCTTCATCTCGTGCCGCGCTACCGGCAGAAGCTCGTGACCCCTCCGCTCGAAAGCGGCCGGCCGCTGTGGGTCGACGACCCGAACTTCAATCTCGAGTACCACGTTCGCCACGCTGCGCTGCCCTCGCCCGGGACCGAGCCCCAGCTGTTACAGCTCGCCGGCCGCATCGCCTCCCAGCAGCTCGATCGCTCCAAGCCGCTGTGGGAGAGCTGGCTCGTCGAGGGACTCGAGGACGACCGCTTTGCGCTGATCTTCAAGACCCATCATTCGCTCGTCGACGGCGTCTCGGGCGTCGACCTCGCAACTGTGCTGTTCGACCTCGCCCCGACGCCCGCGCCCGTGCCGGCCGACCTTGAGCCGTGGCAGCCGAAGCCCGAGCCCTCATCGGCGGAGCTGATCCTTGCCGGGGTGCGAGGGATGGTGACAACGTCCGCCGAGATCGCCTTGCACGCGCTGGCCGCCGCGCGCAAGCCGGGCAGCTCGCTGACGGTGATCCGTGACGCAGCCGAAGGGCTGGGCGAGATCGTCTGGGCTGGCCTGAACCCGGCACCGGAGACGCCGCTCAACGTCGAGATCGGGCCCCACCGCCGCTACGCGGTCGTGCGCCAGCAGCTCGCCGACTATAAGGAGGTGAAGGACAGCCTCGGAGGGACAGTCAACGACGTCGTGCTGACCGTGGTATCCGGGGCGCTCGCCGGTTGGCTGCGCTCGCGCGGAGTGCGGACCGAAGGGCTCGAGATGCGGGCCCTGGTACCGGTCTCGGTACGCACCAAGCACGACCGGGGCACGCTCGGCAACAAGCTCACGGTGATGCGCGGGCCGCTGCCGGTCTATATCTCCGATCCGGTTGCGCGGCTGCGGTTCGTCCGCCAGGCGATGGACGGCCTCAAGGAGTCAAAGCAGGCGGTAGGCGCGGCGACCCTGACGGCGGTCAACGACCTGGCGCCACCGACGATCCTCGCGCAGGCCTCGCGACTGAACTTCTCGACCAGGCTGTTCAACCTTATCGTGACCAACATCCCCGGTCCACAGCTGCCGCTGTACGTCCTCGGGCGCCAGCTGCAGGACCTGTTCCCGGTCGCGTTCCTGCCCAAGGACCACGCGCTCGCGATCGCGATCATGTCCTACAACGGCGGGATCGATTACGGGCTGCTCGGCGACTACGAGGCGCTGCCCGACATCGACCTGCTCGCGGATGGGATTCAGGCCGGGCTCGCGGATCTGCTGGAGGCTGCGCGCGCCAAGGCGACCCGTGCCGGCGCCGGCGCTCGCACGGAGGCAGCCCAACCCGCGCGGCCGTCGCGAACCGAGGCGACCGGCGCGGGCGCTCGCACCGAGCCCCAACCCGCGCGGCCGTCGCGCACCAGCGGCGCACCAGAAGCCGACGGCGCACCCGCATCCGACGGCGCACCGGAAGCCGACAGCGCACCCGCACCCGATAGCGCACCGGAAGCCGACAGCGCACCCGCACCCGATAGCGCACCGGAAGCCGACAGCGCACCGGCCGCCAACGGCGCACCGGCACTCAACGGCGCACCGCCGCCCAGCGTCGGCCCGGCGCCGATCATCCCCGCACGCCACCCGCGCGCCTCACGCGGCCCCGCCGCCGATATGCGGGCGAAGCGGACCGCACGCCGCCCGCACAAGCAGCCTGGAGCCTAAGCTTGTCGAGTCCCGGCAGCGTCGGATAGCGTTCACAGCAAGATGGCCGACGACCTGATTCAACCCGACGAGATCGCCTACCGGCTCGACCTCACGGCCGCCCAGCTGAAGATCGTCCACACCGCACTGAAGTCGCTCTACGACGATCTCGGTCACGAGGAGCACGAGGTCAAGGAGGTGGTCGCCTCCGTGCTTGACAAGCTTCCCGGCGAGCACGCGATCCGCGCGATCAGCCTCGCACACGAGCTCCGCGACACGACCGGCTGATCGTCTCCCGCGGTCCGCGACACGACCGGCTGATCGTCTGCCGCGGTCCGCGACACGACCGGCTGATCGATTCCCGCGGTCCGCGACACGACCGGCTGATCGATTCCCGCGGTCCGCGACACGACCGGCTGATCGATTCCCGCGAGCTCCGCGACCTACCTGGCTGATCGAAGCCGTGCGCAAGTCTCCAACCTGAGCCCGGCGGGGGCGTTTCAAGGAACAAAGGGGGGCCTGGCGTCACCAGTCCCCATCAGTCCGCCCATGTCTCGGCCGGCGGCATCGCGTTTCTGAGCGGTGCACCGGCGGGCGGGATGTAGTCGGGCGGGCCCGAGGCGATCGGGTCCGCCCGATCCACTTCGGGCGGCCGATCGCGTGGGCTGGCGGCAGATCAGCTAGAAGCCAAGCGCGAACTTGGCGTCCTCGCTCATCCGCTCCGGGGTCCAGGGCGGCGAGAACGTCATCGTCGGCTGGACTTCTCGCACGCCGTCCAGCTCGCCGACGAACTCCTCAATCTCCGCTGACACCTGCGGCCCGATCGGGCAGCCCGGACTGGTGAGCGTGTACGTGATCCTGACCGTCCCGCGCTCGATCTCGATGTCGTAGATCAGGCCGAGCTCGACGAAATCGAGACCGAGCTCCGGGTCGATCACGTCTCGCAACGCGTCTGTGACGTCTTCCACGGTTACCATTGCCGAGCACAGTCTACGAGAGCGGCGTTGCGGACTTGCGTGCGAGCTCCAACTTTCGCTAGGTTTCCACGATCGTCGAGTTTGATGACAATCCCCCGCTCCTGCGCTGCCGGGGAGACGAGGACCGGGCCACGCAGGGTTGCCGCAGGCAGGCGCTCGCTCGCGCGATTCGCTCGCAGGCGGACGTGATCGTCGATCTCAGCGAGCTCGCGTTCGCGGACCCCTCGCTGATGCTCGACCTGGCCGTGCTCGCCCGCCGGCTGCGAGCGTGCGGCCGAGGGATCCTGCTGCGCGGCGCTCAGCCGCAGGTCAGGATGCTGATCGAGATGGTTGGACTGCACCGGATCGACGGCGTGATGCTCGAGGGTCCTTCCGCGGCGTTCGCGTAGCGGCGGCAGCCGCCCGCCACCCGCGCAGTAGCCTTGAGGCGATGCTGTTCGCCCTGATCCTGCTGGTCTTCTGGCCGCTCGCCGAGCTGTACGTCGCGATCCGCGTGGCAGAGGCGATCGGTGTCGCGCTGATGATCGTCTTGCTGATCGCGAGCTGGCCGCTCGGGACATGGGCGCTGCGCTCGCGGGGACGTGCGGCGTGGCGCCGGCTTGGCGCCGCGGTCGCCGATGGGAGGGCACCGGGACGTGAGGTTCTCGACGGTGCACTCGTGCTGATCGGCGGCGTGCTCCTGATCGTGCCCGGGTTCATCAGCGATCTCATGGGAGCGTGCGCCCTGCTGGCTCCGACGCGCGGACTGATGCGCAGGTTGCTGGCGCGCAACATCCGCACTCGGCTGGTAGTGCGCGCGGTCGCGCCACGCGCCCGTCCCGACGTTGTCGACTCGACCGCCAGGGATCTCGATCAGCACCGCCTGCGGCCATGAGCCAGCAATCAGCGTCCGTGCGAGCGATTGCGTTCGGCGATCTCGAGGCCGGGATGTGGGGCGCCGGCTGGTGGGCCCAGGAGTCGTTCGCGACGGTCGGGGTCGTCGGAGCACCGCCACTGATCCTGACCGCCGCCACGACGCTGGACGGCACGGACGCTGCCGAACAATGGCGACTCGCGGGTGGGGGCGTCGAGCTCGCGCTAACGCCCGTTGAGGATGCCGCGCGCGCCCTCGCCGGCGACGAGGAGCCCGGTGGCTTCGACCAAATCTGCCGCGTGAACGGGCTGTTTGTGGTCGATGGCGCGCAGCGAGCGGTCGCGTGCCTCGGGCTGCGGAGCTCCCGCCAGCAACCATTTGACTCCGAGCGCTTCGAGTCGCTTCGCGACGTGTTGACCTGGTACGAGCCCGACGAGGGTGTCGTGGTGTCATCGCTGCGGCCGCGAGGCGCTCGCGGCCACGCCGCCGATGTGATCACAGCCGCCCTGCTCGAGCCCGGCGTGGCACCGCCGGTCACCGATCCGCGCCTGTCGACGACGTATACGGCCGCCGGCGAGCCCTCCCGTATGACCCTCGAGCTGTGGCTCGAGAGTGAGGACGAGGCAGAGCAGTATCCGCGCCGCGCCGCCGGTGAGGCCGTGGGCACCCGCGCAATCGCTTCGCGCGGGGGCTTCGAGTTCCACGCGGAGCTGCTGCGGTGTCACAGCCGCGGCCGCTTCGGCGCCGGCGTTTACCTTCTGATCAGCTCCGGATGAGCGGCATCGAGGCGATCATCAGCGACTTCGGAGGGGTACTGACCTCGCCGATGCTCGACTCGTTTAGGGCGTTTCAGGACAGTTCCGGGATTCCGCTCGCGGCACTCGGCAAGGCGATGGTGGCGATCTCCGACCGGCAGGGATCGAACCCGCTGTTCGAGCTCGAGACCGGCCGAATGTCCGAGGCCGCTTTCCTGCAGGCGGTCGAGGACGAGCTGGTTGTGCAGCTGCACCGTGAGGTGCAGCTGCATCGCTTCGGCGAGCGGTACTTCGAGGCGCTACATCCGAACGAGCGGCTGATCGACTACATCCGGGAGCTGGGGCGCCGGGGCTACAAGCTTGCGATCTGCACGAACAACGTGCGTGAGTGGGATCGGCTGTGGCGCGCCAAGCTCCCGGTGGACGAGCTCTTCGACGTGGTCGTCGACTCCGCGTTCGTCGGCACGCCGCAAGCCCGAGCGCCGCATCTACGAGATCACGCTCGAGCGACTCGGGGTGCCCGCGAGTGCCACCGTGATGGTCGACGACGTCGAGATCAACTGCGCCGCAGCGCGCGAGCTCGGAATCCACGCGGTGTGGTTCCGCTCGACCGAACAGGCGATCAACGAGATCGAGGCTGCGATCGGCGGTCGTTAGGCTTAGGGCTAGTTGTCGACGCCCAGCCGGTCCCAGCAGTAAAGCTCGAGGCATTCACACGCAAGCTGGTTGCAGCGCTCCTCGGAGAGCCATGGCAGGACGGTGTCGAACGCCTGCTCCTCTCCGACCCCCGCCTGGAATGCCTCCTCGCCGCGGAACCCGGCGGCAATCTTCAGCGCCTCCCGCCGGTTCTCGCCCAGCGACGGGAAGACGTTGACCAGGAACTCCTTGTTCGGCACCGGTTGTCCAACCTCGAGCGAGGCGTGCCACGCCGCGAGCAGCGAGAGATCGTGCTCGTCGAGGTCGGCGACCGCCTTGGCATAGTGCGACTCGAGCTCGGCCTCGGGGATCTCGTCGACCCACGCGCGCACGACCTCCCCGAGGATCTGGCGACGGGCCTCCCGCCCGACCGAGTCGGCGATGACGCGGATCGCGTTCTGCGGCTCGATGAAGCAGAGTGGCATGGTAGCTCCGGCTCGTGGATCTGGCTCGCACAAGGTATGCGGTGCGCCGGACGGAGCGCTGGGTCGGCCGGCTCCGGCGGCCTCGCTCATACGGTGAGCGAGATGACCCGCGAGAATGAGCGGAGATTCCGCTGGTCGGCGGGCAGCACCGCGCGCAGGTGCATGACCCCGTCGTTGGCGAACGTGTGGACGATCGCATACCCCGACCGTGAGTCGAGCCGCGGGCGCGCGATCAACCGCCACCCATCGGGCCGGAGCTGCTCGAGCAGCAGCCGTTGCCCCTGGTGCGCTGGCTTGACGCGGCCGCTCAGGACAACGGTGCGCCGCCTGGCGGTGGCGCTCCCGGCGCGACTGAGCGTCACGACTGCGTAGACGCTCTCGGCCACCGTCGTGCTGTGCTGATCGCCCGCCGCTACGTACCACTTGCTGTCGGTCTGCACGGAGCCTTGCGTGATCGTGTACCCACCGGACGCGTCGGTCGTTGTCGTGGCGAGCTTCGTGAATGCGCCCTGGCCCGGCAGCTGCTGATAGACGACCACCGGCGTTCCGGCCGCACCGTCAAGGAGCGTGCCTGAGATCACGACCTGCTGGCCGGCGGTCGCTGGGTCGGGGCTGGCGGCGATCGTAAGAGGCGTGGCGCACTGGGCCGCCGGCGGGCAGCAGATCGGCTCGATGCCGGCCGCCTGCGCCGGGCAGCAGAGCGACTGCGCGCCAGCGACCGAACCGCAGCAAGGGACGATCGCGTCGCGAGGGGTCTCGACCGGACCGCAGCAAGGGACGATCGCGTCGCGAGGGGTCTCGACCGGACCGCAGCAGGGAATGATCGCCTGGCCCGCGACCGGGCAGGCGATTGCGGGCGCCGCGGACGACGGAGCGGTCGCAAGGATGCCCGCCGCGAACGCTGCAGCCGCCACCGACAAGAATGAGATCGGCACGCGATGCATCCTCGATGATTTCACCATATCCGTCATCGCTGATGACCTGCCTGTTGCCTATAGTGGAGCGCCGTGGCAGCGGTGCGCGCCAGCGGCTTGGTGAAGAGCTACGGGTCGACGTGCGCGGTCGACGCGGTCGATCTCGTGGTCGAGGAGGGCGAGGTGCGCGGTCTGCTGGGCCCTAACGGGGCCGGCAAAACGACGCTGCTGCGGATGTTGTTCGGGCTCGTGCGCCCGGACGCCGGCTCGATCGAGCTGCTCGGCCAGCCCCTCGCTGCAACCGATCCGGTGCCGCTGGAGGGCGTGGCGGGGTTCGTGGAGGACCCGAGCTTTTATCCGTATCTGTCGGGCCGGGCGAACCTCGAGCTGCTGGCCGAACTCGACGGGGGCGGCCGTGCATGCGCGCGAATCGATGAGGTGCTCGAGCGAATGGAGCTGGCTCGGCGCAGTCAGGACCGGGTCGGCGGCTACTCGACGGGGATGCGCCAGCGCCTCGGGATCGCGGCCGCGCTGCTGCGCGAACCACGGCTGCTGCTGCTCGATGAGCCCACCAGCGGCTTGGATCCGCAGGGTACCCGCGACGTCGGGGCGCTCGTGCAGGAGCTCGCCTCCGCCGGCATCGCGATCCTCCTGAGCAGCCATCAGATCGGCGAGATCGAGGGCGTGTGCGACAACTACACAGTGCTTCGCCGGGGGCGCGTGGTGTGGAGCGGCTCGGCGGCGCAATCGCGCGCTGAGGCGCCCGCGTGCGCCTACGCGCTGAGCACCAGCGACGATGCGCGCGCATTCGGGATCGCCGCGGCGCAGGCAGGCGTGCGCGCCACGTGGTCGCGCACCGGACAGCTGGCGCTGACGACGGTCACCGAAGACTCGCTCGATCGGTACGTGCTCGCGCTTGGGCAGGCCGGCGTCGCCGTGCGCCTCCTGGAGCTGCTAGTCAGCCCCCTCGAGTCGATGTTCTTCGCGCTCACCCAGGAGCCTGGCGCCGAGCCCGTTGGCGTCCACGAGCTGGCGGAAGCTGCGTTGATACGCCGGTGAGCGCTACCACGATCGCACCGCCCGCGCTGGCGCGCCTCCCCGAAGTGAGACCCGGCGCGGCCATCCGGCATGTGTACCGGGCCGAGCGGCGCAAGCTCGCCACCCAGGTCGCGACGCGCGTGCTCGCACTCGTGTGCGTCCTGGGCCCGTTCGCGTTCGCGGGCATCCTGCAGACGCAGACCGGCGCGCCGGCCGACACGATGTTCGGCGTCTGGGTGCACAGCTCGGGGTACGCGGTCTCGCTCGTGCTGCTGAGTTTCTGCGGCTCGTGGGGGTTCCCGGTCGTCGCCGGGGTCCTCGCCGGCGACATCTTCTCCTCCGAGGACCGCTACGGCACCTGGAAGACCGTACTGACTCGCTCCTGCCGGCGCAGCGAGGTGTTCATCGGCAAGGTGCTGGCGGCGGCGACGTTCTCGGTCGGACTGACGACGCTGGCGACGATCTCCACGGTCGTCGCGGGGCTCGGATTCGTCGGCGATCAACCGCTGGTCAACCTCAGCGGCGTGCTGATGTCGCCCGGCAAGTGCCTTGCGCTGGTGCTCGCGAGCTGGCTGTTCAGCGTGCTTCCGGTGCTGGCGTTCACGGCCTTGGCAGTCCTGTTCTCGGTCGCGACCCGGAACGGAGTCCTCGGCGTGCTCGGACCCATCCTCGTCGCGCTGGCGTTCCAGCTGCTCGAGCTCGTTGGCACCGGCGTATGGGTCCACACGCTGCTGATCAGCTCTGCATTCGACGGCTGGCACGGACTGTTCACGTCGGATCCGTTCTACGGCCAACTGCTGCTCGCGATCGCCGTCAGCGCGCTGTGGACCGCCGGCTGCCTGGCGGCCTCGTGGCTGATCACCCGCCGCCGTGACTTCGCCGGTGCGCCGATGTCGCGACGGCAAGGTTGGAGCGCGCCGGTGCGCGCCGTAAGCGCTCTCGCCGTGCTCCTGGCGGTGCTGGCGATTGCCGGCAACCTGGGCCCGAACAGCGTGACGTCCGCTCGCCTGCAGGCGAGCATCGAGCCGACGTTCGAGAACCTCACGCTGCTCCAGCAACGCGAGCTTGGACGGACCGTGCCCGCGGGCGCGAAGCTGAACGTCCTCACCAACTGCCTGCGGCGCGCGGGCACCCGCCGCGGACCCGGCGACGACTGGGTCTGCACGCTCGACGTGCTGATTCCGCAGCCCGGGGCGGTACCGTTCAATTCGACCCCGGTCACCTACGACGTCAGCGTCAAGTCGAACGGCTGCTACAAGGCCGAGGCACCGCCCACGTTCGTCGGCCAGCTGCTGATGAAGGACGCCGACGGGCACAACGTCGTCAACCCGCTGTTCGTGATCTACGGCTGCTTCGAGCCGTAGGCGGAGCGGCTTGTTACCCCACTACCCCGGGGACTGCTGCCAGCGCAGGGACGCTACCATTTACCGATCGATTCGGTGCAGCGTGCCGCGGTAAATGGTCGAGTGTGGGGGCGCGAATGCTGGTGCGCGCACGACGCCTCCCTCGAGTGGCTGAGTTGCGCCTCGGGACCGTCAGTAAGGGCTCGCGTGGAAATTAGGGTCCGTTCGGGAATAAGTGATCGGATCGGGGCGGTCGGGGGGCGAGTGGGGCGGTGACGGCGCGTGCGTGGCAGTAGTGGCGCTACGGCGCGCACGCGCCGGTGCCGCATCCGCGAAGTCATCCCGGCCGCATCCGGACGATCAATTATTTCTGAACGGGCCCTTAGTGCGGGAATCCGGCGAGTGGCTGGGCGTGTCTGGCGCCGCCGGCTCGCCCCGATATTGCTGGTGGCAAGTGAGGGCGAGCCGGTGGCGTCAGGCGCGTCCAGACGCCGTCGGAGCCCGCAATTATTTTCACGTGGGCCCTAAGTGGTGGGCCATGCCCGACGCCCGAGCGCTGAGTTATTTCGAGCAGAATGCTGTCAAGTACGCCGACTGGACGCGGGGGTCCCGCGGGTTCGAGGAAAGACTGGCGGTCTTCGGCGCGCTGATCGGCCGCTGCCGTCCTGCGGCCGGCAGCCGCGCGATCTGCCTGGATCTCGGTTGTGGCAATGCGGCGCTCGGATCGCTCGCCGCAGCGCGGGGCTTCGACGTGATCGCGATCGACAGCTCCGCGGAGATGCTCGGCCTGGCCAGGCGGGCCCAGGCTCGGCAGAGAGATGCGCAGATCCGCGATTTCAGGCACGCGCAGCTACCACTCGACGCCGGGCTCATGGACGAGCTCCAGGGCCGGGCCGACCTGATCATCGCGTCGAGCGTCGTGGAGTACCTCAGCGACTGCGAGGCCAACCAGTTCTTCGCTCAATGCGCGCAACTGCTCAAGCCGCGCGGCATCGCGCTGATCTCGCTTCCAAACAGACGAGCGCTCTACTGGCGCGCACAGCGCCTGATCGGGGACCGAGGCCCGCTGCGCGGAAACATCGCGGGCGTGCAGCAGCGACATTGGAGTCCCGAGCAGGTACGGAATGTCGCGATCGCGCACGGACTGAGCCTGGACCGTTTCGAATACTTCGCCCTGCCGTTCCAGGAGCGCCTCGATCCGATCCCCTTGGGCAGGCCCACGTGGCTGGCGACACTGTTCCTCGCCGTCCTGGCGCCGATCAGGTGACGCGGATGGGCTTCGCGGCCTCAGAAGATAACGTCTCGCCGCACGAAGGCGAGGTGGCGCGGCTCACCGAAGCGGCGCTGGGCCTCACCGCACGCGCCGCGGCGGCGGGATGGCGCGGTCCGGATCCATACGATGGGTTGTCGTGGCGCTGGCCACACGTCATGGTCGCGGGAGCGCGGCGCCGGCAGGCGCTGACACAGCTCCACGTCCGCACGCCGGTCGACATCCGTCCCGTCTACCGCCGGACGCATCCGATGATCCCGAAGGCACTGGCGGTGTTCGGCTCCGCCGGCCTGCGGGCGCATGCGCTGAGCGGTGACGCACGGGGGGCCGAGCTCGCTCTGGCCGCGCTAGACTTACTGGACGCCGATCGCCGGGCCGGGCCGTCGGCGTGGGGCTACCACTGGGACGTTCAGACCCGGTGGAGCTACTATCCGGCGGGGAGCCCCTCAATCGTCAACTGCGCGTTTGCGGTCAGCGCGTTGCTCGAGGCGGAGCGCGATGCCGGTCGGACGGACCTCGGCGAGCGGGGCCGCAGTGCCGCGCGCTGGGTGCTCGACGCTCTCTGGATCGAACCGGAGGGCTTTTTCGCATACCACCCTCACAGCCGCGCGAACATCCACAACGCCAATCTCCTCGGGGCGTGGCTGGTCTGGGCCGCAATCGGAGACGACACCGAGGTACGCGATCGAGTGCGGCGCGCGACCGCGCGGACCATTGCCGACCAGCGGCCCGATGGCTCATGGCCGTACGGCGAAGGCGCCGGCAATGTGGCTTGGGCCGACTCGTTTCACACCGGCTACGTGCTGACCTGTCTGGACCGGCTCCGCGACGCCGACTCGAGCATCGGGGACGCCGTCATGCGCGGCGCGCAGTTCTACGCGCGATTCTTCGGACCGGCGGGAGAAGCAAGGTTGTGGGCAAACCGCCCCTACCCCGAGGACGGGCACTCGGCCGGAACGGCATTGACTACCCTCGCCGTCCTGCTGCGCCGTGGGCTCGTGCAGGAGGACACACTCCGTCGGGTCGCGCGGCGTGTGCTCGACGCCGGGATCCGCGACGGCCATGCCGTGTTCCGTCGCTACCGGTGGCGCCTGCGGACGTTCGTCCACTACCTTCGCTGGTGCGACGCGCACGTCGCGCTGGGCCTGGTGGACGCGGCCGCGGCCTTGGCGGGCAATGATGATCCGGCTCCTCGCCGGCCGGCCTTCGCTGCAGCAGCCGATCACCGCGCACGGTGCCACCGATAGCCTCTTGACGATCCGATTTCCGACAGCGAGGGACGGGTAGTGCCGAACCGACGACCGAGGGTTCGCAAGCTGGCGCAGAAGCGCGACTCCAAGCGCCTCGTCGTCGCGCTCAGCTACCGCGATCACGTGACCGACAGCCTCGACCGTGTCTATGACCTCGGTGCCGGGGTGCGTCGTGACGCGGCGCTCGCGCTGGCATCGATGCCAGCGACCGGTGATCTCGATGTCGGTGCCGCGTTGATCAGGTCGCTTTCAGACAGCTCCTGCGAGGTGCGCCGCGCGGTCGCGAGCTCGCTCGGCGCCCGGCGCGAGCGGCGTGCCGGCCCGGCGCTGGCGAGGGCCGCCCTTACCTGGGAGGAGCCGCAGTACGGGCCGGCGCGCGCCGCAGCCGTGACCGCACTGCTCGAGCTTGCTGAACCGTGGACGGCGCAGACTTTCGTCCTGATGGCCGTCCACGAAAGCGAAGCCGACGCTGGACGGGTGCGCGATATCCTCACGCGGCTCGTCGCCACCGGCGACGAGGATCGCGCGCGCGCCGCGTCGGACGCTGCGATCCTGGCGCTCTCCACCGGCAAGGGCGACGTCTGCGAGCGCGCCGCCGAGATGCTCGTGTGGCTCGGATCAGGGAGCATCGAACCGCTCCTGAGCATCAGTGGGCAGCCCGGCGCAGCGCGTGTTCCGGCGATCAGGGCGCTCGGCGAGCTTCGCGATCTGCGCGCAGCCGAGTCGCTTTCGTGGCTGCTGCGCGACAGCGATCCCGACGTGCGACACGCGGCCGCCGAGGCGCTCGGAGGGATCTCCGATCCGCGCGTTGCCAAGCCATTGATCGACGCGACAACGGACCCGGATTACCACGTGCGCGAAGCCGCGCTGGAGGCCGTCCAGCGACTCGGGCCGGTGGCGATGGTTCACCGACAGTCACCCGCACAGCCAGCCAACGAGCATCCGCCGGCCAACAATGTGCACCCGCGGTCAGTGCAGACGGCGCAACCGTCGAGGCCGCTCGTCACCCGGCAGGTGGAGCAGGCTGCTCGGGAGACTGCGAGCCGTTCCCCGCAGACTCCGGCGTCGTAGGCGCCGGGAAGTGATTACCAGCCGGCGTCGCGCCTTCGAGCTCAGGTTCCCACGACGGAGCCGTCAGCGCGCGCCGCGCCACGATGTTGGCCCGCAGCGTGGCCAGCCCCAATCCGGCGATCAGACCCGCGACGAGCGCGACGAACAGGGCGATCTGGAGCGTGCTCGTCTTATCACTCGTCGCCGTGTCCGCAAACTGCAGCGGCTGCAGCAGCGCCGTCACCGCGCCCGTCTGGAGCGTGAGCTGATAATCGTTTCCGAGGGTCGTCGTGACGAGCTTGTCGACGTCCACCGCGGCGGCCAGCTTCTGGTTCTGCGGGCTCGGGGTGCCGCTCTGCTTGGAGGCTGCTTGCAGGTTTGCGAGGTCGCGCTGGTAGGCGAGCTGGGCGGCGCTCTCCTCCTTGAGCAGGCGCGCCGCGTCCGAGTTGTCCTGGTTGAACGTCGTCAAGAAGGTGACGAGCTGGTTGCTTGCGGCGTTTGCGAGGCGAGTCGCGAACTTGCCGGTTGAGCCGGTTGCGAACACGCGAACGATCGGGCTGCTCGGCACCTGGGTGGACGAGATCTCGTTGCGGATCTTCGCGGGCGTCGTGTGGAACTGCTGGGCGAGCGGATCGATCACGCCCGTCGCATCGATCGCGAGCGGATAAGCTGCCGCCAGGTCCTGCGCCGCTTGCGCGAAGCCGGCGACCGCGCCCGGCGTCGAGATGTTCAGCCGCCCGACCATCAAGCGGGCCTCGGCGGTGTAGTGCGGCGTCCGTTTCTCCGCCGCGACAGCCGCAGCCGGGACGAACACGACGATCGGCAGCAGCACCAGATACCAGTAGCGCCGGACCGATTGGAGGACCCCGATCCGCGGCAGCGGCTCGAACTCAGAGGCCAGCGCGCGAGTGGCCCACACGGGCCGGGTCGGCTTGGAATCAACGTCAGACACTCGATCTCCGCTTCGTCACGATCGCTCGTGAGAGAACCCTCGCTTATGTCTCCCCGCGGAGCGGACCACCACGCCCACCGGTCGTTGCGCCCGCCGCGTCGCCGAAATGTATCAGTGGATCACGCTGGGAGGGTCGTAACCAACCGTCGCCGGGCGGTCGCTACCGCAGTCCTATATCGTTGGCGCCGACACTCCGTGGCGGGAGCTTGACGTGGTCGGCCATCAACTGCTGAGACAATCAGCGCGTCACGAAGACGAGATCGCTCTCGTCGGCTCCCGAGGTTGCGTGCGGGGCCATCGTGACCACGCCTGACGAGGCGCCAGCGGAGCGGGCCCCAGACAGGACGACCGTCGCGGCGGGTCCCCTGCGCGGCACGCTGTCGGCAGGTCTCAGCTTCGGTGCCGCCAGCTTCGTCGGTACCACGACCGTCGGACTGTTCACGAGCATCTTCATCGCGCGGCTGTACGGCGTCAGGGCGGTCGGACAGTTCGCGCTCGTCTACGCCCCGGTGCTCGCGGTGTGGTTGCTGTCCACCGTCCGCGAGCAGCCGGCGCTGCAACGCGAGGCGGCCGTCCTGCCCCCACGCGATCCGCGTGTGACGGGCCTGTTCGCGGCGGTCTTCACTTTCTCGACCGCCTTGACGGTCGCGGTGTCCGGGATCGCCGCGATCGTAACGATCCTCGTCTTCCAGGGACCGATCAAGCATCCGGGACTGATCGCGCCAGCGCTGGCGAGCCTCGGTGGCTACACGCTGTTCACCAACACGTGCTGGAACTTCGATTCGATCTTCATCGCGTTCCGGGATGGGCGTCAGCTGCTGTGGCTGCGGCTGCACCAAGCGCTGGTCTATCTGGTGCTGATCGTCGCCGCTTCCGTGTTCTCCCGCTCGGTCTGGTCGCTCGTTGTCGCCACCGCCTGCTCGTGGTTCTTCCCGTGTATTCACAGGCTCATCACGGTCCGCAAGTGGATGCGGTTCGTGATCCCGATGGCCGAGGTGAGAAGAGGCTTCGGGGCGCTTGGCGAGATGCTTCGGTTTGGGCTAAAGTTGACGCCGGGTGGGTTAATCTGGGGCGGATGCGACCAGATCGGGACCTGGGTGCTCGGTTCGCTGTCGACGATCGCAGCGGTCGGCGCCTACAACCGGGCCTGGTTCATCGGCCAGCGATTTCTCGATGCGCGCCTGCGCCTCAGCGAGCTCCTGTTCCCGACGCTGGTGGAGCGGCGCAGCAACCGCGACCAGGCGGGCTACGACCGCGCTCTGATCGACTCGCTCCGGTACGCGATCGCGCTCATGCTGTGGTTTGCCGCCGTCGGCGGCGGCGCAGCGGCCAGCATCATGGCGGTGTTCGGGCCCGGGTTCGGTCGCGCTTCGAGCGCGCTGACCTACCTGCTGCTGGTGCCGGTGTCGACCACCATCGTGAGTGTCCTCTCACAGAGCCTGATCGCCGACAATCGGCCGCTCGCGACCAGCATCACGGCCAGCGTCCGACTGCTTGCAACGTTTCCTGCTGTGGTCATCCTGACCCATCAGTTCGGCATTACCGGCACTGCCGTAGGCATGGCTGTGGGCGCCGCAGCGCAGCTCGTTTGCCAGCTGGCGGTCACGCAGCGAAGTGTGCTGCGCCTGTTCCCGGCGTTGTGGCCACGCCGGCAGATGTGCGGCCAGATCGCCGCGTACGCCGCCGGATTCGCCGTCGCGCGCGCAACGATCGTGGCGCTACCGGGATACGCGGGGCTTCCGGTGGCGCTTGCGACCGGGACGATCGGCTACTTCGCGGCGCTGGTGGTCGTGGGAGGTCTGCTCGAGCGTGACCGCGCCCGCCTCGCCTTGGCCCGTGGTCGGATCTGCGCAGTGATGAGCCCGGCGCGAGCCCGAGTGACGGGCCCCGCGACCCTTAGGGCCCGTTCAGAAATAATTGATCGTCCGGATGCGGCCGGGATGACTTCGCGGATGCGGCACCGGCGCGTGCGCGCCGTAGCGCCACTACTGCCACGCACGCGCCGGCACCGCCCCGCTCGCCCCCCGACCGCCCCGATCCGATCACTTATTCCCGAACGGACTCTTAGCGCGCCGCCGGCGGGACCTCGTTCGACATCCGACGTGCTGTTCGTGTTGCTGTCGATCTCCGCGGCGGCGGGGCTGTTGGCGATCGCGCTCACGGCCGGGATGCCGGTCCTGCTGGGCCTGATGGCCACTCCTGCAGTGGCGACAGGCGCATACCTGCTGTGGCGAGTCGATCCCGCTTACACGTTCAGTGTCGCGATCTTCCTCAGCCCGATCGCCGGCAACTGGCAAGAGCTCGGCTTTCCGACCGGTCTCGATCCCGACCGGATCATGTTGACCTTCGCGATCATCCAAGTGTTGTTCCGTGCCCCGGCGGTACGAGATCGGCCACGGTTCAAGCTCACGCCGGCACACGTGTTGCTCGGACTCGCCGTCTTCTACGCCCTGTCCTCGGCGTTCTTCGCCAAGACGCTGTTCGTCAAGGTTCCACTGTTCAAGATCATCGATTCCTTCGGCATCCTTCCGTTCCTGACGTTCCTCACGGCGCCGCTGGCGTTCCGCACCCCGCGCCACCGCGCGATCCTGCTGCTCACGCTCGTCGTGCTAGGCGCCTATCTCGGTCTCACGGTCTGGTTCGAGACGGTGCATCTCAATGCGCTGATCTACCCGAGGTACATCCTCAACCCGCACTATGGGATCCACTTCGGCAGAGGTCGCGGGCCGTTCGTCGAGGCGGTCGCGAACGGCTTCGCCCTGTTCGTGTGCGCGACGGCCTGCGGCGTGGCGATCGCCACCTGGTCGCGCCGCTGGGCGCGCCTGCTCGCCGCGCTGGTTGGTCTGCTCTGCCTCGTCGGCTCCTTTTTGTCTCTGGAGCGCTCGGTCTGGATCGGCGTGGGGGCAGCCTGCATCATCACGATGCTGGCGATCCGGCGGCTGCGGCCGTATTTCGTGCCGGTCGCAGCGGTGCTCGGAATCGGCGTCGTGGCGGCCCTCACCATGATTCCCGGCTTGAGCGCAAGCGTCAGCGAGCGCGCCAACCTGGTCGGGACGATCTACGACCGCGAGAACCTGACGGTCGCGGCAATCAACATGATCAAGGCGCGACCGCTCACCGGGTTCGGATGGCAGCGCTTCCAGGACGACTCGCTGCTGTACTTCCGCCAAAATCAGAACTTCCCGCTGACGGCCACCAAGGTCGACGTTCACAACTTCTTCCTGTCTTACGCCGTCGAGCTCGGCCTTCCCGGACTGGCGCTCTGGGCCTTCGGGCTGCTGATGGGAGTGGGGAGCGCCCTGCTCACGCGCGGACCGCCTGATCTTGGGCCGTGGCGCGTAGCCCTGCTCGGCACCCTGATCAGCTTCGCCGTCGTCTCGAACTCGGTGCCGCCAAGCCTATTCCCGAACCTCTCGTTGTGGCTGCTGGCCGGCGTGGCGTTCAGCGGTCGCTATGCACGGGCGCAAGCGTCGTCAGGCGAGGAGGGTGCCTACGCAGCGGCACCGGTCATCGTGGGAGTGCCGGCGGCCTGAGGAGCTCACGACCCGCGGTGCCGGTTTTGACGCGGGCCCTCAGGCGCCTGCGCGGCTGCACTGGCCGTAGCGCCTGCGCCATCCAGCGCCAGCTCGGCCGCGGCTACGGCCGGAATGCCGATCCGCCGTAACAGCCCCGCGCGAGAGCACGAGCCGACCACGACAAGTCCCGCCGGGCGGCGTGCAAGCGCGAGCAGCGCCCGCAGCGTCGAAGTCCCCGAGATGTCTCGAACCGATCGACCGGGCATTGCGTCGATCACGGCCCGGCGCTCACGGCCTTCGCGCAGGAGCACGGCCACCGTCGCCTTGCCGTCGCGGCCCACCCGGGAGGTCAGGCGCCGCCCCAAGAAGCGCGACCACAGGAGCAACGCAAGCCCCACGATCCTCTGCCGGCGACCGACCACGGCGAGACCGCTTGCAAGCGCGGCCCGTCGCTCGCCCGCGGCAAGCGCCGCGCGCATGCTGTCCCACGCGGCGACCCCTTCCCACCGCCGGAGCACGGCCGGCGAAGCTCCGGTCCGCTCGCAGTGCGCCTCGCCGACCTCGCGATGTGCGCGAAGCATCTTCTCGGTCTGCGAGGACATCTGCTCGCCGTGGACGTGATATATGCCGGTCACCTGTGGCGAACAGATGCCGGTGTACCGTTCGAGCACGCGGACCCAGAGGTCGAGATCCTCACACCACATCGGACGAAATCCTCCCAGCTCGAGGGCGACGTCGCGCCGGATCATGCAGGCACTGACGGTGAAGACGTTGTAGACGGCGATGATCCGTTCGGCCGAGGTCAGCACGAGCGGCTTGTGCGTGACCGGGCCATGGAACCGATCGCTCCTGGCGTCCTCTGCGCAGTACAGCACCGAGCTTCCGACCAGCGCGTGACTGTGACGCAACTGCCACAGGTGGGCAAGGTGGGTCGGCAGCCACTCGTCATCGGAGTCCAGGAACGCAGCCCATTCGCACGTCGTACCCTCCAGCCCCGAGTTGCGTGCAGCGGCGAGTCCACGATTATGGGGATGGCGGATCACTGTTGCGCCGAGCTCGCGTGCGACTGCGGCTGTATCGTCGCTGGAGCCGTCGTCGACGACGATCACCTCGGCAGGCAGATAGGGCCGCTGTGACCACACGCCGGCGAGACAACGTGACAGCATCCCGGCTCGGTTGAGCACGGGAACGATCACGCACACCGGCAGGCACGGCGAGCGTGGGACGGGGGATGAGGATTCCGCAGCCACAGGCCGCCGTCAAAGGAGCGCGCGCAGCGCGCTCGGACCACCGATCCCTTTACGGCGATTGCGCGCCCGCATCGGCTCGCGGGCAACGTCGTTGATCAGACGCACGGAGTCCCCGAGCAGCGACTTGGTGCCCGCCGGCTGCGAATTGAGCGCCTGGAGGAGTCGCTCCTGGTCGTAGCCCATGATGCGCAACCGGTCGGCACCCAGGAACCGCAGATACCGGCGACACCATTCCCTGCGGATCGGGTTGCCCAGCGTTACGCTCCACTTGTCAATTGGGTCCGGACTGAGCGTCGGTGTACCGACGGCGTCCCGTGAGGTCACCCATGCGTCCGTGCAGGGTGACATCGGCAAACTGCCGCAGCGATCGGGGATCGAAGTCGATCTGCAGGTAGGTCATAAGCTGCTCCCAGCTGTATGGATCGCCGCCGACGAGATCCTCGAAGCGGACCGAATACGCGGTCGAGCGGTTAGCGACATAAGTTGCGACCAGGCGCGGCAGCCCGACGAACAGATCCTCGCGGTGGGCAGTGACATGCAACTTGCCGCCGTGCCAAGTGTCGATGATCGATGCGACGATGCTCAGCGGATTGCGCCACAGGAAGATGAACTTGCCATCCGGAAACAGGCGCATGATGTCGTCGGCGATAAAATAGTACGGTGGCGACTTGTCGACGAAGTAGCGCGCTCCGTCGCCGGCGGCTTTCTCGTACAGTCGCAAGACGAACTTTCGCAGCTCCTGCCGGTAGTCATCGACTCCGCCCGGGAGTTGCTGACAGAAGTCCTCGAGCGCGTGGACCGTCAGCCAGTGTGTGTATTCGGCGACAACTCCACCTTCCCGGAGCGTGTACAGATACGGAAGCAGCAGCCACGGTTCCGACACGGTCGCCACACCCTCATGCGCGGCGATGACACGCTGCACAACGGTCGAGCCGCTGCGCGTGATTGAGAAGATGAAGATGGGCTGGATGGCCATCTGCGCTTGCCTGCGTGCCCCGCTCGCCCGCGTGTCGCTTCCCGGACGTGTCAGCATATCGGGGATGACCCGGCGTACCGCTACCGCTCGCACGGTGCACGGGAGCAGAGGCGCATCTTCAGCACCTGCAGGTGGCTCCACGGAAAGTCGGCGAGCAGCTGTGTGGGAGTGCGCCCACCGAAGATCCCGTGCCGCCCGGCGTACATGTTGTCGCCTCCGTATCGAGGTGGATCTTGAGCGTAGAAGCTGATGCCCTTGCCCGTCCGGTCGCGGACGATGATGCCGTACGTTTGCGCGGCCTGCGCGATCATTCGGGTGACGGGCGGGAGCGAGAGCGCGGGCAAGGTCGAACGTGGGGTCCAGGCGAAGCTCAGCGCCCTCGGGAATCGTGTCCGGCCCGCCGGTGCCGTCAGTACGCTGCGCGGGCCACGCGAACACGCCCGCACGCGGGGCAGGCAGGTCGATTGCGAGGGCATGATCGATGTGCCCTCGTTGGAAATCCGCGAGCGTGATCACACCGGCGGCGACCGGGAGGCTGGTTGCGGTTGCGCCCCATTGCGGGAGCGCGCCGGGCCAGGAGCTTGTGGTGTAGTAGCCCGGGCTCTGGGAAACGTTCCGGATCGCTCCGCCCCAAGCTGCGTGCCAGTCGTCGGCTTCCTTGCGCATATGGAAGAACTCCCACAGCTTGTCGGTCGATGGCTGCCAGATCGTCATGTGCTCGTCGGGACCGGCGGCCGGCTGGGCGGCGGCTGGGATCGGGACGGCATCGAACGCCGCTTGCAACGAGACCCGCCACCACAGCGTGGGGTCGTCCAGCTGCACGCGGACCAGTCGGCTGATGGGCGGGCACCTGGTAGATCGGAGTGCTCGCCTTCCTCGTCGCGATCCACGGCCCGATCTGTCGGCGAAGCTCCGACGACACTTCCTGATCGAGCGCGCTGATCAGCTGGTCGGATGTCGGGTCGAGTTGGGCATCCGCGGGGATCGCGGCGTTCCAGACGCTGTCGACGGCGAACAGGCGTTCGGTGACCGGCAGCTTGCTCCCTGCAAGCGCATTGGTCGCGACCTGCGGCCGGGTCGTTCGGTGCGTCGATGAGGAGATCAACGCCACGAGCCCGCCGAGCGCCACCGCCAGTAATCCCACTGTCAGCAGGAGAAGGCGCGGTTTGCGGCGCAGAGAGAAATGCACTGGCAGGCTCAGATGATAAAGAAAGGATTGATCATCGACGCGCCGGAACCCCATTCGGAATACGCGGCACGTTACAACCCGATGCTACGCTAGCGTCAGGATCGGGATGGCTCCGTTCCTTCCCAGCGGTATCGCTAGCAACCGCTCAGCCGCCGGCAGGCGCACGCGATCGACCCCTCCGCGGCCAGCTCTCTCCCGATCGGCCCGGTCGCACAAGTCCGTACGCTATGGTCGCTCCATGGACGATCGGGAGAGGCAAGTCGTGAGGGTCCTGGATGCGGGATGTGGCTCTCGGCTGCATGCAGACACCTTGGCGGATCTACTACCTGATTGCGACCGACACGTGGTTGGAATCGACGTCAGCGAGGCAGCCCTGGACCTCAACTCGGCCATTGACGAGAAGATCGTCGGGGACGTACAAACGTTCCGGCTTCCGCCCGCATCGTTCGATCTTGTTATTTGTCAAGACGTACTGGAGCATTTGCCAAAGCCTTACGACGCGCTGGAGAATATCGTCGCGGCGGTCAGGCCAGGCGGCTGGGTGTTCATCAGGGTACCGCACGTGCTCTCCCCCAAGGCACTCATAACGAAGTTCACGCCGCTGCGCCTTCACATCCTCATCTACCGGCATTACTTCGAGTGGGAATCTGCGGGTGAGCCGGGCCGCGGACCGTTCAAGACGTACTTGCGCTTCGGCTTGCGCCCATCTGTCCTGTCCCGCTACGCGGCAGAGCATGGCATGGAAGTCGAGCGCATCGAAGAGGTGGAGACGCAAGGCGCTCAGATGTGGGACCGGCATCCCAGATTGGCCGCGGCGGTAACACGAGTGTGGGGGAAGCTGTTCGCAGGGATGAATCCGCGACACAGCGATCTGCGAATCCTGTTACGCAAGCCGCGCGTGGAGTCTGCGCCGCAACGGAGCAGCGTCGGATCGGTGACGGCGAGTTCGGGCTCCCATCAGAATTAGGGCTCCCGCGAAAATTACTGCCGGCTCCGACGGCGTGCCGGCAACGGCGCCGGGGGACCGCTCGCCGCGGCCGCATCCAGTGGTTTGTCGAACCCCCACACGAGGCGAATCATGTTCCGTCGCACGAACCGCAAGCGCGCCAGCTCCAGGTCGATGCGCTTCAGTGCGTGCGAGATCAGGTCGTGGCGCGGAACGCGCCTGAACAGACCGGGAAACAGCGACACCGAGGCCCGCTTCCAGTAGTAATAGAGGAACGCGACGCGCTCAAACGACGGCTCTCCCCCCGCGGCCCGGATCCGCGCGGCGAGCACGCCTTCGCGCAGCCCGCCCGCGACCGTGTCACGGAGATCCTCGGGCGAGCGCGGCTCGCGCCGGTGGCTCAGCCACATCAGCGGCCGCAGCCAGACCAGCTTGACGTGCTGCCAGAGCGGCGAATACGCGTTGTCCATGAACACGGCGCGCCCTCCCGGCGCCAGCACCCGGGCGACCTCGCAGAGAAAGCGATCGAGATCCGGCAGGTGGTGAACGAACGCAAAGCCATAGACCACGTCGACGCTCGCATCCCGCAGCGGCAGCCCGAGGGCGTCGATCGCGGCGAAGAAGACGTTGCTCACATGGCCAAGCTCCGTGCAGAGCGCCCTGAGTCCGACGGGCGACAGGTCCGAGTAGATCAAGGCGCGCGGGCGCGCGGTCAGCAGGTACAGCTCAGCAGCGGATTCGCCGTTGCCGAGTAGCAGGACGGTCTTCCCGCCGATGTCGCCTAGACGCTCCCAGACCCGCTGCATCTCCCATGGGGCACTGGGTCCGGTCCACATCCTCGCTAGCGTGAGCGGATCGCAGGCCGGCGCCCGCGCACCACGAAAGCGGTAGTACTCGTCGTAATAGGCCCGCTCGCTGCCGGGCTCGCGGGCAGAGACGAAATCGACGACCCCCTGGACAGACTCGAACGAGCGGCCACAGCTCGGGCACGGCGCCGCACCACCGTCCGCGATCGACAGCCCCGCGCCGCAGGTCGGACAGACGAAGATCTTGAGCGCGAGCGCCCCGTCGTGGTCGCTCACGCCCATGGCAGCTCGACACCGGTCAACTCGCGCAGCTGCCCCGAGTCCTCGGCGAAGCGCTCGTGCAACTCGGCCCGCACACCTGGGTCCATCGAGGCGTAGGTCCTGGCGTTGTGGGCCATCACCATTGACGGCGTGTGCTCGCAAAGCCCCAGCCAGGCCTGCATGCGGTGCAGGGTCCTCGCCGGATCGGCGAACAGACCCTCGCTGGCCAGCACGAGCAACTGCTCGGCGGGAAAGTGGGCGTACCAGCGTTCGAGCTGGCGCGCATACATCCCCCGTGCCACGTAGGAGTAGTGCTGGTGCGCGAACGAGCAGTAGCGTGGATCCGTGCGGACCCGCTCCTCCTCGCCCGCCAGACGCTCGTCTTCCCGGGCGACCGCGGTCGCAAAGTCCAGCTGCTCGCAACCCGTCGCCACCTGATGGTTGAAGTGCGAGTGCGCGCGAGCCACAGGGTTGCGTAGTAACACAATCAGCTTGGCGTCAGGAAGAGCCGCCCGCACGCGCTCTGGACAGGCCGGATGAAACAGAGTGTAAGGCGTACTCTCAAAGGTATGAGTGAACTGGCCGACGCGCGGAAAGTGGGCGCGGTACCACGCCAGCGGCCGGTAGGAGTTATGGGTGAAGTAATGGATTTCCTTAGTCGCCGGACGCCCCACCTCGGGATGCTCGGCCAGATACTCGTGCACGGAGGTGGTACCACCCTTCTGGGCTCCGATCACGAGAAACGTCGGCAGCATTCGCTCAAACGACGTGGCGTGGCGGTAGGCCATCACGGAGCCCCGTCGCACCTCTCCCAACGGCCGTCGCAGCGCGCTTCCCGGGGCGACGGCCTCACGGATCACGGCGGCGGTTCGGGCAAGCATCACTGAAGGAACGAGGTCGCACCCCTCCCGGAGCTGCAACAATAGCACGTCATACAATCTGCTCTGCACGAGGCTAATGGCTCCCAGGGTGGGCCACTAGGGGTGTTCATACGGTCATATCGGCGTGCCAATGGCGGTACGAGTGAAGGAATCGAGTACAGATGACCGCTTGCGTCCGCATCGCCTTCCTGACCGACATCGTCACCCCCTACATGGTCGCTGTGCTCGATGCGCTGGCGCAGAGCGCGGATCTGACTGCTGTGTTCTGCTCGCGCAGCGGTACTCGCGGCATGGATTGGCGCCTGGAGTTGCGATTCCGCCACGAGGTGGTGGAGGGCTTGACAATCCGTCGCCGCAGGCGCGACGCGACCGATTACTACTTCAGCCCCCGGATCGTCTGCGCGCTTCGACGCGCGCAGCCGCAGGCGATCATCAGTGGCGGGTTCTCGATCCCGTCTCTGTACGCCGCTCTCTATTGCCACGCCCGGAGGATCCCGCTGCTGATACACAGCGATGGCACGGCGCGCTCGGAGGCGAGCCTGAGCCGGCCGCAGCTAGTCGCGCGCCAGGCGATGCGCCGCTTGGCCTGGGGAGCTGTGGCAAACAGCGAGCCGGCCGCTGAGCGCTTCATCCAGATCGGGTTCGAATCAGGCCGGGTTCTCCGAGCACCGCACGCTGCGCAGGTCGAGCCGTTGTGGCAAGTCGCCGAGGACCGACGGATCGACGCCGAAGGACCGCTCAGGGTCTTGACGGTTGGACGCCTGATCCCGCGCAAGGGCAACGACTGGCTGCTGCGCGCGGTGTGGCAGGCGCGTCGCGACGGAGCCGACGTCGAGCTGATCGTCGTCGGCACCGGACCTGACGAGTCCCGGCTCAGAGCGCTGGCCGCCGAGCTCGGCGTGCCGGTCACCTGGCGCGGATTCATCGACTCAGCCCGACCTCCCGGCGGTGTATGCGGACGCGGATGCGTTCGCGTTCCCGACGCTCGAGGGAGACCCGTTCGGCATCGTCGTCCTCGAGGCGGCGGCAGCGGGGCTGCCGCTGATCGCCTCGCCTCGCGGCGGCGCCACCGAGGACCTGGTCACCGACGGCGTCAACGGGCTGGTCGTCGATCCCACTGACACCGTGGCGATGGCGGCGGCGATTGCGCGGCTCGGGGCCGACCCGGAGCTGCGGCGCAAGTTGGGTCAGGCCGCGTGCGCGGCTACAGGCGACCGCACCCCTTCAGCGAGCGCAGCCGGCTACCTAGGAGCGGTGCAAGCAGCGATCGCCGCGTCCAGAGCGTAGGCCAGCGGTACGACGGATGCGGATCGCGTCATCTCACCGGCCGCTATCCCGCGGTCACGCACACGTTCGTCCTTCGCGAGGTCGAGGCCCTGCGCCGCCTCGGGGTGGACGTCGTGTGCTTCTCGCTCTGGCGGACGGCAGAGCGAGACCTGCTGTCGCAGGCCGACCGGAAGGAGTGGCGAAACGACCGATGCGCTGCTGCCCCCGCGCCCCGCTCGGCTCATGCG
The DNA here is from genome assembly GCA_963811155.1 of uncultured Solirubrobacterales bacterium. Lineage (GTDB taxonomy): Bacteria > Actinomycetota > Thermoleophilia > Solirubrobacterales > Solirubrobacteraceae > Palsa-465. Next base: position 63,871 of record CAWEQQ010000043.1, on the reverse strand, counting down.
CTCCCACCTGCGACGCATTCGCGCGGGCACCGCGCGGATACCTGGCGACGCTGGCGCGGGCGTTGGCCCTCTCCTCGCCCGGCGCGCGCCGGCGTGCGCTGGCAATGACATGGTTCCTGGAGGCGGTCATGCTGTGGGACGCGTGCCGCCGCGGCGGCATGCGTCACATCCACGCGCAGCTTGGACGGCACCGCGCCGATGGTGGCGATGCTCGCGGCCGAATTCGCGAACGCCAGCTCGCAGCCGCTCGCGAGCCGTGGTCCTGGAGTCAGAGGCTGCATGGCTCGAAGGAGTTCTACGACATCCATCCCGAGCGGCTCGCCGAGCGAGCCGCCAGCGCCAGCTTCGTCGCCTGCATCAGCGATTACGCGCGTAGCCAGGTGATGGCGTTCGTGCCGGAGAAGTTGTGGGCGAAGCTCGTCGTCGTGCGCTGCGGCGTCGATCTGCGCGAGTTCGCTCGTCGGGGGCCGCGCCGCAGCCAAGAGCTACGGATTCTGACTGTCGGACGACTTGATCCGATGAAGGGCACCGTGCTGCTGATCCAGGCGCTCGCGCAACTCGGCGAGCGCGGCCTTCGCCCTGCACTCACGGTCGTTGGGCGCGGACCAAGCAGCGAGCAAGGCCGTCGACGATGGCCGGTCGCCTCGGCGTCAACGATCGTGTGACATGGGCAGGTGCGGTCGGACACGATCGGATCGGTCGCTTCTACGAGAACTGTGACGTGTTCTGCCTGCCGAGCTTCGCCGAGGGCGTCCCGATCGTGCTGATGGAGGCGATGGCGATGGAGGTGCCGGTGGTGGCAAGCGCGATCACGGGCATCGTCGAGCTCGTCGAGGACGGCGTCAGCGGGTTCCTCGTGCGGCCCGGCCGGCTGGATCAGCTGACGGACCGGCTTGCGCGGCTGCTGGAGGATCCGGAGCTGCGCAGCTCGATGGGCCGCGCCGGCCGCAGCAGAGTGGCAAGCGAGTACGACCTCGAGCGCAATGCTCGGATGCTCGCCGAGCTCTTCGCAGCCGATGATCAACGGCGCGCTCGCTCCTGACCCGAGGCCCTGACGCGCGCCGGCGTTCGCAGCGCCCGGACGTTCGCCCAGCGCGCGGTCGGCGAGCACACCGCGGCGCTTGAGCGCTGACAGCAGCAGCTCCACCAGCTGTCCGAGCTCTGTGCTCGGTGGGGCGCAGTTCGAGATCGGGCTTTCCGGGCGGCTCGTAGGGGCCGTCGATCCCTGTGAACCCTTTGATCTCGCCCCGTCTGGCGCGGGCGTACAGCCCCTTCGGGTCACGACGCTCGCATTCGACGACCGGCGTGTTGACGAACACCTCGAGGAAATCGATCTCGCCCTCCTCGTGGATCCGCCGCGCGAGCGCTCGATCGCCGGCATACGGGCTGATCAGGCTGACGATCGCGACCGTTCCCGCGTCGGCGAACAGCCGCGCGACGTGGGCCACCCGGCGGACGTTCTCGGACCGGTCCTCGGGACGGAATCCGAGATCGCTGTTGAGCCCGCAGCGCAAGTTGTCGCCGTCGAGCAGGTAGGCGGACTGTCCCTCTCTGGCCAGCCGCTCCTCCAGCGCGACCGCGATCGTCGACTTGCCGGACGCTGGCAGGCCGGTCAACCACACTGTCGCGCCCGTCTGCTCGAGCAGCGCCCATCGCGCCGGACGGCTCAGCTTGCTGCGATGCCAGGTGACGTTCGACTGCTCGGTCGCGGAACCGCGCACGTGGGCCTCGATGATGATCCCGGCGCCGACGGTGCGGTTGTCCGCCTCGTCGACGAGGACGAAGCTTCCCGTCGTCCGGTTGCGGCGGTACTCGTCGAACATCAGCGGCGTGCTCGTGCGCAGCCTCAGGCGGCCGATCTCGTTCAACCCGAGCTGTCCGGCCTGCTCGTCCCGGTGCAGCGTGTTGACGTCGATCCGGTAGCGCACATCGTCGACGACGGCCCGCGCCCAGCGGGTCGTGTGCTTGAGCGCATAGCGCGCGCCCGGCCGCACGGGCTTGTCAGCCATCCAGCACACGATCGCCTCGAGACCGCGACGCCGTCGTTGGGCGGTTGTGCGGCCGGCAGATCATGTCGCCGCGGGAGACGTCGACGTCGTCCTCGAGCGCCAGCCTGACCGACATCGGCGCAAACGCCTCCGACAGCGGACCGTCGAAGCTGTCGATCGCTGCGACCCGGGTCTGCTCGCCGCTCGGCAGCACGACTACGGGATCGCCGGGGCGGAAGATACCCGACGCGATCTGGCCCGCATAGCCCCGGTAGTCGGGCTCGCTCGGACTGCGGACCGGGGCGGATCACCCACTGAACGGGAAAGCGGCAATCGATCAGGTTTCGATCCGACGCGATGTGGACGTGCTCGAGGTGGTACAGCAGCGAGGGTCCCTCGTACCACGGCATCTCCCCCGACCGCTCGACAACGTTGTCACCGGATAGCGCAGAGATCGGGATGAACGTGACATCGGTCACCTCGAGCCGGGCGCAGAACTCGTGAAAGCTCCGTTCAATCCGCTCGAACACTGACTGCTGATAGTCGGCGAGGTCCATCTTGTTGACGCACACGACGAGGTGCCGGATGCCGAGCAGCGACGCGATGAAGGAGTGCCGTCGCGTCTGCTCGATGACGCCCTTGCGCGCGTCGATCAGGATCACGGCGAGGTCGGCCGTCGACGCTCCCGTGACCATATTGCGCGTATAGCGCTCGTGACCGGGGGTGTCGGCGATGATGAACTTGCGACGGGCGGTCTGAAAGTAACGGTACGCGACATCGATCGTAATGCCCTGCTCGCGCTCGGCTCGAAGGCCGTCGGTCAGCAGCGCGAGGTCGAGCGCACCAGTACCGTTGCGGCAGCTCGAGGCAATTTCGAGCGCCTCGAGCTGGTCGGCGAGGATCGATTTGGAGTCGTAGAGCAGCCGCCCGATCAGGGTGCTCTTGCCGTCGTCGACAGAGCCGCTTGTCACGAGCCGGAGCATCGGTGGGGCGCGGCGGCCGGTCGCGGACGGAGAATCGAGCTGTTGTGCGATCGGTGTCGGTGCCATCAGAAGCATCCCTCCCGCTCACGATCTTCTATGGCCGCCTGCGTGACGCGATTGTACGCCGAGCGGGGCCGAGTGCACATCAGCTCACGCGCCAGCAGCAAGATGAAGCGCGTGTTGCTCTTCAAATACCGGCCCGCCAGCCGGCGCGGCTCCTGGGCAAGCCGAAACAGCCATTCCAGCCCGGCCCGCTGCACCACTGACGGCGCCCTGCGCCTGATCCCGGCGTAGATGTCGATCGATCCGCCGACGCCCATCACGAACGGGACGCCAAGCGTCTCCCGGTACCGCGCGATGAAGTACTCCTTGCGCGGGGAGCTCATCGCGACGAACAGAATGTCTGGGCCTGCCTGCGCGATCGCCGCCGCGACAGCGTCTTGTTCGGCATCCTCGTAGTAGCCGTCCCGGTAGCCCGCCACGGCGAGGTTGGCGTGCTCCTCGCGCATCCGCCCCACGGCGCGCTCGAGGACCTCCGCTCGAGCGCCGAGGATGTAGACCCGGTAGCCCCGCTTCGCGGCGCGGACGAGCAGGCCATGCATCAGGTCGATCCCGGCCACGCGCGCGGGAAGCGGCGCCGCAACAGGCGCGACGCCCACACCACCGGCTGCCCGTCGGCTGTCACCAGCTCGCATTGCGAAACGCTGTCCCGGAGGTATCGTCGTCGCGCATCGCGACCAGCTTCGCGACGTTGATCGAGATGTGCTGCGCGAAGCCGCATGACTCGATCGCAGACTTCGCACACGGCCAGTGCCTCTTCGAGGTCGACCGGATCGATCTTGCAACCGAGGATCTCGGCCCGCGCAGCGGGCTTTGGCGGCCTGCCTGCAGCTCGATTCGGCTTGCCCGCTCCGTTGCCGGAGCCGCTGCACGAACGGTTTCCGGCGAGCGGGGTGGTTGCGACCGCCTCACCTCACATCCCCCTTCGCGCGACGACGTAGGGAATTGTCCGCAGCAGGCGCTTTGCTTCGCGCCGGCCCGGTACGGGCCCCAGTGGGCGGGGCCCGGACGCCCGTGCCACCGTCAGCGGCTCGCCTGCAATCTTCGGAGTGCCTACAGTGTGCGTGGGCTGGGGAGTTCCCTGCGTGCGCGGCGTCCCTGCCTTGACCGATCCGCGCGAATCCAAAGTTGCCCCGCCTTGCCTCGTTACCCCTGCGTATTCGAAGTTGGAAAGCTGCCTTAGCCCTGCTCTAAGGTGCATTCCTATCACAGACGTCGCGGTCGATGTAGAAGTACAGCCTAACCCGCCCATCTAATCCAATTGGATTAGTTGCTCGCACTCTTTAGCTTACTGATGCGAAGTGATTGTGTAGTTCCACTCCGGGCCCTGCCCGACCAACCCACATCACGACATTGTTTTAGAAGCGACTCCTTAGGGCAAGTCGCACCACGTGAATCGTGGCTTGACGAGGTGCCCTGTCGGTGCTTGCCGAGGAAATATCACCGCAACTTCGCGTCTGTTCAGGGTCAGGCACGCACGCACAATCGAACATCCGTCGAGTGCGCAAAGGTCACCAACCTTCACTCACTGTTAATAGTTCTGTTACTCGAGCCCCAGCGCCGCTCTGGTCGACGCCAGTGCCTGAGGATCCGGTTGCGCGGACGGCCCGAGTCCGAGCGTCGCCCGCTCGCCGCGGCCCCAGTTGTAGAGACCCACATCGAGCGCATCGAGCGGCAGCTCGCACGCCCTGCCAGCTCGGCCGCCCGCCGCTCCAGCAGCATCGAGTCGCCGATGCCCGAGGACCCGCTTGGCGGCGAGCGTCGGCTCGTTCGCACCCCCGATCTGCAGCGCGCCGGCGCGCAGCTCGTACACGCCGAGCCGGCCCAGCGTGACCAGCAGGTCGAAGCGGGCGTCGCGGTGAAAGCCGGGCAGCGCAAGCCGCTCGAAGGCCCGGGCAAACCGCCGCTCCGGCGTCCACGACGGCTTCGCCGCCGAACGCCGCCGCCTGGGACCCGGCTCGCTGCGCCCAGGCGCGGTAGGCATCGACCGTGTCCGTGCCGCGGTCCGGCTCATGCGCCGTCCGAGGCCCGGTCTGCACCGCCTCGAGTGCCGGCTCGGTGCCCGAGGACCACGAGACCCATGCTCCGCGCACCGACGCAAACGGGTCATCGCCGTCGAGCGGACACAGGTACGCGAGCAGGAACGCAAGCCACGTGCGCTCCTCGACGTCGGACTCGTCTGCCGCGACCTGCGCGTACAGGCCGGGGGGTCCTCGGCGAGCCGGCGCAGGCGCGCGGCGGCGAAGGCGAGCTCCTCGCGCCAGCCGCTCCGCGTCCTCACTGGACTTCAGGCCGGGCACCAGCCGGCTGTGGTAGCCGTCGTCCGCGCCGCGCGCGAGCCGCCGCACGCCGCATCCCGGTGCCGGCGCGGGCAGCTGCCGGCGGACCGCGAGGCGCTCGCGCCGACCGCGCGGTCGCGCGAGGCGCCGCGACGCTCGCGCGCGGGCGTGCTCGACGAGACGATCGGCCGCAGCTCGATCGACTGCTCGCGCGAGCAGATCGGGCAGTTCTGCACGAGTCGGTTGTGGCGGCAGAAGGTCGGCATTGCATCCCGCATAGTCGCAGGTCGCCGGGCACGTGAGCCGACTCAGCCGGCGCTGAGTCACTGCCAGCCACAGTGCAGCTCGGCGTTCGCGCGTGCCGACTAGACCGAGGTGCGGGACGCGTCGGCTGCCGCCTCGGCGCGCCGGTGCGCGCGGCCGCGCTCGATCACCTCGCGGAAGCTCTTGAAGCGGAAGATCAGCACCAGCGCCCCGAATCCGAGCGCGGAGCTGAGCACGCTGGTGGCGATCTGCTGGCCGACCGAGAACGCCGCCACGTCGGGGCTGCCGGCGAAGATCGTCAGCAGCAGCGCCTGCTGGACGCCGGCGCCACCGGGCGTGAACGGGAACACCGACGCGACCACCTGCACGCCGAGCACCAGGAGCGCGTTGCGAGCCGAGCCGCCGATGTGGAACGCGTCGAGCAGCGCCCAGTACGACGCGAATCGCGCGATCCAGCTGGCGAACTGCCAGCTGGCCATGTCGCCGGCGATACAGCCGCCGGTCGCGGAGGATCGTCAGCCCTGGCGCACCCGCTCCCAGAACGCCCTGACCTTCGCCGACAGCAGCGCGAACGCGACCAGGAACGCGATGCCGAGCAACGTCAGGAAGAACAGCGTGAAGCGCATGTTCGAGGCGAAGAAGCTGATGTCGAACGCCGGCAGCTTGGAGAAGTCGGGCGGCTTTGGGAACACGCCCTGGGTGAACGCGAAGCACATCACCAGCACGCCCATGAACCAGTCGAACACGACCCCGTCGAGAGCGCGGCGGCGACCGTCGTGTAGCTGCTCGGCGGGATCGCGACGCGCGTCAGGAACAGCTGGGCGATGTTGCCGCCTCCGAGCGGGAACACGTTGTTGATCGCGTAGCCGACCATGTAGGCGCCCCACACGTCGCGCCAGCGGACCCGCTCGCCCGGGTAGGCGGCTTGCAGCGCCGCCCAACAGCGCCCGCGAGCGCAGCAGCAGGTAGAGCGCGTAGCAGGCCAGCCCGATCAGCAGCGGGCCCCAGCTCAGGCTCGCCAGCTGGGAGAAGAACGTCGCCGCCGACTCGAGCAGGTGGGCGATCGTGCTGCCGATCGACGTGTGCCCGTGGTGAACGGCGAGCGGCGAGGCGGCCATCCTCGGCATTCTGACGGGGTCGGCTCCGAGCGCTCCCAGCAGCCGCCGCTGCACGAACTGCAGCCAAGACCGCGGCCAGCCCGCTAAGGAGGACCGGGGGGCCCAGATCCATCTGGGCCCCCCGGAGAGTCAGGGAAGTGGGGGCGCAGTTCCCTGACCGACAGGGGCGAGTTTCCCCGTCCCAAGCTCAGAATAAACCTGAAATCCTCTAATGGCGCACCCACCCGCCGGGCCGACCCGGGGTTTAACCGTAGCATTCCCAGGATTGGCGCTGCGAAAACTTGTTTCGCCGCTGCACGCGGGATTTCAGCGGCTGCGGGCGCCAGGACCGGTGAAGAACTCCTCGCCCGGCCTGACCGTTCCCGCCGCCTCGGCCTCGTGGCGCAGCGTCCGGTCCGCCTCGCCGCTCCAGGCGCCGACGGCGAGCATCTCGCGGTCGGCATCCATCGGGCTGCCGCCCAGGTCCTTGTTGACGATCCGGGCGCACTTGCGGCCCTCGGCGATCGCGGTGACGACCAGCGACTGACCGATCCGCGCATCGCCGCAGGCGTACACGCCGCCGACCGTCGTGCGGTACGTCTGCTGCGTGCTGATGTTGCCGCGGCGATCCAGGCCGAGGCCAAGTTGCTCGACCAGCCCGGCGTGCTCCGGGTGCTCGAATCCGATCGCGATCAGGACGAGGTCGGCCTCGAGCACGAACTCGCTGCCCGGCACCGGCGTCAGGTCACGGGACGATGTTCCCGTCACCTTGCGCGCGTAGACGTGGCTGACATGGCCGTCCTTGCCGCCGAATCCGGTCACCTCGGTCCCCCATCGCCGCTTGCCGCCCTCTTCGAGCGCGTAGGTCATCGGGCGTGCGCTTCGGCGGCAGCGGCCAGGGATGTCGAGGATCATCGCCGTTTGCCGGCAGCTCGGCGTAGACGTCGAGCATCACCACGCTGGCGGGCGCCCTCGCGATGCGAGTTGGAGATGCAGTCCATGCCCGTGTCACCGCCACCGATCACGATCACGCGCTTGTCCTTGGCGCTGATCTCGGTCCCGGGCACCGGCGCCTTGAATCGGACGGCCCTGCTCCGCCGCGACCCACCGGTTGCGCTGGTAGAGGTAGTCCATCGCGAAATGGATCCCGCGCAGCTCGCGCCCGGGCGCATCGAGATCGCGCGAGACCCGCGAGCCGATCGCCACGACGAGCGCGTCGTGGCGTTCCCGAAGCTCGCGCGCCGTGACGTCTCGCCCGACGTCGACGTTGAGACCTGAACTCGATCCCCTCCTGCTCGAGGATCGCCACCCGACGGTCGATGATCCACTTCTCGAGCTTCGCGTCGGGAACGCCGAAGCGCATCAGGCCGCCCGGTCCCTCGTCGCGCTCGTAGACGGTCACCGCGTGGCCGCAGGCGTTGAGCTCAGCGGCGACGGCGAGCCCCGACGGCCCGGAGCCGACCACGGCAACGGTCCGGCCGCTGCGACGGCCGGGCGGCTCGGGCACGACCCAGCCCTCCGCAAACGCGCGCTCGACGATCGCGAGCTCGATCTGCTCGATCGTCACCGGGTCGTCGTTGATCGCCAGCACGCACGCGGACTCGCACGGCGCCGGGCAGATCAGGCCGGTGAACTCCGGGAAGTTGTTGGTCGCGTGCAGCTGGACGATCGCGTCGCGCCACTTGTCGCGGTATACGAGGTCGTTCCAGTCGGGAATCAGGTTCCCGAGCGGGCAGCCCTCGTGGCAGAACGGGATCCCGCAATCCATGCAGCGGGCGCCCTGGCGCCGGAGCTCCTCGCGCGGCTGCAAGGCGAAGTACTGCTTGTAGTCGTGCACTCGCTCGCGCGGGTCGCGCTTGTCGAAACCGACTCGGTGGATCTTCAGGAATGCGCCAAGCTCTCCCATCTCCCGGGACCTACGCGGCGGCCGCTTCGCGCCTCGGCCTGCTCGGCGAGCACGCGCTTGAAGTCGCGCGGCATCACCTTCACGAACCGCTCGCGAGCGCCCCGCTCCCACGACGCGAGCAGGTTGCGCCCGACGAGCGAGCCCGTCCGGGCGACGTGCTCCTTGATCAGCGCCTGCACCTCGGCTGCGTCCTCGTCGCCCAGCTCCTCGAGCTCGACCAGCTCCAGGTTGCAGCGTCCGTCGAAGCGGCGGTCCTTGTCGTAGACGTAAGCGATCCCCCCGCTCATCCCCGCCGCGAAGTTGCGGCCGGTCGGTCCGAGGATCACGACGCGCCCACCGGTCATGTACTCGCAGCCATGGTCGCCGACGCCCTCCACGACCGCATAGGCGCCGGAGTTGCGCACCGCGAATCGCTCGCCGGCGATCCCGCGGAAGAACGCGCGGCCTGTCGGTGGCGCCGTACAGGACAGTGTTGCCGACGATCTTGTTCTCCTCGGCCCTGAACATCGCCGTCTCCGGCGGACGCACTGACACGGTGCCGCCTGACAGGCCCTTGCCCGTGTAGTCGTTGGTCTCGCCGCGCAGCGAGAACGTCACGCCGGGCGCCAGCCAGGCCGCGAAGCTCTGGCCTGCCGAGCCCGAGAAGGAGATCTCGATCGCACCGTCGGGCAGCCCTTCGCTGCCGTGCCGGCGGGCGATCTCCCCCGACAGGATGCCGCCGACGGTGCGGTTGACGTTGCGCACTGGCACCGGACCGAGCCGCACCGACTCGCCGCGCTCGAGCGCCGGCGCGCACCTGCGCACGAGCTCCCAGTCGAGCGCGTCGTCGAGCACCGGGACCTGCGGTCGCACCCGCCGGCGCGGGGTCCCGGGCGGCAGTTCGGGGCTGGTGAGCACCATCGACAGGTCCACGCCCCGGGCCTTCCAGTGGTCGAGCGCATCGACCATGTCGAGCAGCTCGGTCCGACCGATCATCTCGTGCAGGCGCCGGATCCCGAGTGACGCCATGATCGCGCGAACCTCCTCGGCTACCAGCATCAGGTAGTTCGACGGCCTGTTCGGGCGTGCCGCGGAATCGCTTGCGCAGCTCGGGATCCTGGGTCGCGATTCCGACCGGGCAGGTGTTGAGGTGGCACACCCGCATCATGATGCAGCCCATCGCGATCAGCGGCGCGGTCGAGAACCCGAACTCGTCCGCGCCCAGCGCCGCCCCGACGACCACATCGCGGCCAGTCCGCATGCCCCCGTCGACCTCGACCGTGATCCGCGACCGCAGGTCGTTGAGCAGCAGCGTCTGTTGCGTCTCGGCCAGGCCGATCTCCCACGGCACGCCGGCGCCCTGGATCGACGACTGCGGCGAGGCACCGGTGCCGCCGTCGTATCCGGCGATCGTGACGTGATCGGCGTTGGCCTTCGTGACGCCCGCCGCGACGGTCCCGACGCCAACCTCCGAGACCAGCTTGACCGACACCGAGGCCCGGGGGTTGGCGCAGCGCAGGTCGTAGATCAGCTGCTTGAGGTCCTCGATCGAGTAGATGTCGTGGTGCGGGGGCGGCGAGATCAGTCCGACGCCCGGAGTCGAGCTGCGGATCGTCGCGATGTAGGCGTCTACCTTGTGCCCTGGAAGCTGCCCGCCCTCGCCCGGCTTCGCGCCCTGGGCCATCTTGATCTGCAGCTGGTCGGCGTTGACGAGGTAGTGCACCGTGACGCCGAAGCGTCCCGAGGCGACCTGTTTGATCGCGGACCGACGCAGGTCCCCGTTGGGATCCGGAGCATAGCGCGCGGGATCCTCCCCGCCCTCGCCGGTGTTGGACTTGGCTCCCATCCGGTTCATCGCGATCGCCAGCGTCTCGTGGGCCTCGCGGCTGAGCGCGCCGAGGCTCATCGCACCGGTGGTGAAGCGCTTGACGATCTCCGTCGCGGGCTCGACCTCGTCGAGCGCGACCGGCTCGCCCGCTGGCCGCAGCTGCATCAGTCCCCGCAGCAGGCCCTTGCGGGCCGCGTCCTCGTTGACCAGCCGAGCATATTCCGCGTAGGTCTCTCGCGGATCGCCGTTCTGGTTGCGCGCGGCGTGCTGCAGCTTGGCGATCGAGTCGGGGGTCCAGACGTGCAGTTCGCCATCGCGGCGCCACTGCAGCACGCCTCCGACCGGGAGCAGCTCGCGCCCGGTGCGCGGATAGGCGCGAAAGTGGCGCTCCATCGCCTCGGTCGCGAGCACGTCGAGCCCGATTCCGCCGATCCGGGACGCGGTGCCGGTGAAGTGCTGGTCGATCAGCCCGCGCTCGAGGCCGACCGCTTCGAAGATCTGCGCGCCACAGTAAGACTGGATCGTCGAGATCCCCATCTTCGAGATCGTCTTCATCAGGCCCTTGCCGATCGCCTTGACGATCCGCTTCTCGGCCTCCTCGCGCGCGCGCTCGCGGGCCGCGCGGCCTTCAGCCTCGCCTGAACGCGTGGCGTGCGTGCCGTCCTGCTGATCCTCGGGCAGCAGCGAGCGATCGGCTAGCTCGTCGATGCGACTCGAACATCACGTACGGGTTGATCGCCGCCGCGCCGTAGCCGATCAGCGTCGCCATGTGATGGATCTCGCGCGGCTCGCCGGACTCGATCACGAGGCCGGTTCGCAGCCGGGTGCCGCGGCGGACGAGGTGGTGATGGACGGCGGCGACCGCCAGCAGCGATGGCATCGCGACCCGCTCCGGGCCAAGGTTGCGGTCCGAGAGAATCAGGATGTTGGCGCCATGGTCGACGTAGTTCGCCGCCTCCCCGCACAGGTCGTAGAGCCGGATCTCCATCCCGTCGGGTCCCCGCTCGATCGGCCAGGTGATGTCGAGCGTCGCGGCGTCGAACACGTCGTGCGAGACCTGGCGGAGCTTCTCGAGCTCGTGGTTTCGCAGGATCGGCTGGTCCATCACGAGCATGTGGGCCTGCTCGGGGACCTCGGACAGAAGATTCACCTCCGCGCCGATGCCGGCCTGCAGGCTCATCACGACGTTCTCGCGGATCGGGTCGATCGGCGGGTTGGTGACCTGCGCGAACAGCTGCTTGAAGTAGGAGAACAACGGCGGCTGGCGTTCGGACAGGACCGCCAGCGCGGCGTCGTGGCCCATGCTTGCGACCGGCTCCTCACCCTTCGCTGCCATCGGCGCGATGATCATCCGCAGGTCCTCCTGCGAGTAGCCGAACGCCAGCTGCCTGGAGCGCAACGGCTCGATTCTGGGCGCCCGCGGCTCCCGTTCGGGGAGATCGTCGATGTGGACGACGGAGCGGTCGTACCACTCGCGGTAGGGCTTGCGGCGCGAGACGCGCAACTTGACTTCTTCGTCCTCGATGATCTTGCCCTGCTCGAGGTCGACGAGGAACACCTTGCCCGGGGCGAGGCGACCCTTGCGCTGGATGTGCTCGGGCGCGATCGTGGCGACGCCGGTCTCCGACGCGAGCACGACGTAGCCCTCCGTGTCCTGCACCCAGCGGCCGGGACGCAGCCCGTTGCGGTCAAGCACCGCGCCCGCGAGGCGACCGTCGGTGAACACGACCGCCGCGGGGCCGTCCCACGGCTCCATCAGGCACGAGTGGAAGTCGTAGAAGCCCTTCACCTCGGGATCGAGGTCCCTGCGCGTCCGGTAGGCCTCGGGCACCATCATCATCACCGCGTGCGTGATCGAGCGGCCGCCGAGCACCAGCAGCTCGAGCACGTTGTCGAAGATCGCCGAGTCCGAGCCTCCCTCCCGCACGACGGGGATCACCTTCTCCATGTCCTCGCCGAACAGCTCGGACGACAGCTGCGACTCGCGCGCCCGCATCCAGTTGATGTTGCCGCGCAGCGTGTTGACCTCGCCGTTGTGAGCGATCATCCGGTATGGATGCGCGAGCTCCCAGCTCGGGAACGTGTTGGTCGAGAAGCGCGAGTGCACGAGCGCCAGCCGCGAGGCCACGCGCGGATCGCGTAGGTCGGTGAAGTACCGGGGCAGCTGGGGCGCGGTCAGCATCCCCTTGTAGACCACCGTCTTGGAGGAGAAGCTCGGCAGCGCCAGATCGGGCCCGGCCGCGCGCTCGATCACGCGCCGGATCACGTACAGCTTGCGCTCGAAGGCCTCCTGTCCCTCGAGATCGTCCGCGGCCTCGATCAGCACCTGGCGGATGACCGGCGCCGACACCCGGGCGGTCTGGCCGACGTGCCGCTCGTCGACTGGCACATCGCGCCACCAAATCGCGCGCTGCCCCTCCCCCTCGATCTGCTCCTCGATCAGGTGCTCCAGCAGGTGGCGCCGCTCGGGGTCGCTGGGCAGATAGCAGACGCCGACGCCGTAGCGCCCCGACGGGGGCAGCTCCACCCCCGCCACGGCGCGGAAGAACGCATCGGGGATCTGCAGCAGGATTCCCGCGCCGTCCCCGGTGTTCGGATCTGCCCCCTCAGCGCCGCGATGCTCGAGGTTCTTGAGCGCGTCGAGCGCCTTCTCGACCACCGCATGACTGGCCTCGCCCCATAGCTTGGCGACGAGCGCGATGCCGCAGGCGTCGTGTTCGTTTGCGGGGTCGTAGAGGCCGATGGCCCCCGGTGGAGCGTGGTAATCGAACATGGGCGAGGCAGCCGCAGCGCGGGTGGCACGCGCATCTCCGCGGGGCAGACGCGCAAAGCGTATCAGTGGGCTGGTGTCAGCGCTTGGCCTTCGCGGCCGGGCGCTCGGCCGGCTGGCGCGCCGCGCCGTCGGTGCCGGCGGCGCGCGCGGGCCGCTTGGGGGCCGCAGGCTCGTCGTCGTCCCCCGCTCTGACCGCGAGGAGACTCGCCTCCAGCGCGGCCATCAGGTCGGGGACCGGTGCCGGCTCCTCGGCCTGCGGCTGGACGGAGATCTGCTCCCCCGAGGCCTTGCGCTCGATCAACTCGAGCACCCGCTCCCGATAGTCGTCGCGGAACTTGGAAGGCTCGAACTCGGCCGACAGCGAGTCGATCAGCTGCTGGGCCATCGTCAGCTCGCGAGGCGTCGCCTCCGACTGGCCGACCGCGTCGAACTCGTCGAGTCGGTCCGGCGTGAGCACCTCGTCGCCGAACAGCATCGTCGTCAACGCGAGCGCCTCACCGCTCGGGCGCAACGCGCATAGCTGTTGCTTGGAGCGCAGGACGACGCGTCCGATCCCGACCTTGTCCGATTCGCGCATCGCATCGAGCAGCAGCCGGTACGCCTTGGCGCCGCCGGCCGTCGGTGCCAGGTAGTAGGAGTGGTCGTAGTAGATCGGGTCGATCTCGTCGAGCGCAACGAACTCCTCGATGTCAATCGTGTGGGTCGCCTTCGGATCGAGCGCGTCGAGCTCCTCAGGCTCGATCAGCACGTACCGATCGGGAGTGATCTCATAGCCCTTGACGATCTCCTCGTAGGGGACCTCGTCGCCGGTCGTAGGATCGACCCGCTTCTGGCGAATGCGTGCGCCGGTCTTGCTCGAGAGCTGGTGAAAGCGGACGGCCTTCGGAGATGTGGCGCTGTACAGCTTGACCGGTACGTTGACCAGCCCGAAGCTGATTGCGCCTGACCAGATTGCGCGCGCCATGACAGGTTTGTATAGCGAATACCGGTCGCGATCAAGGCCTGAGCGCGGTCTTGCCTGCATAGGGGCTGCGATCAAGGGCTGAGCGCGGCCTTGCTCGCCTTTAAAGGGTCCGTTCGGGAATAAGTGATCGGATCGGGGCGGTCGGGGGGCGAGCAGCTGGATGACTCGGGCGCGGCCCGTTCTGGCGAGGCTGGATGCCGAGCGGGCCGCGGCCCGAGCGGACGATCAATTACTTCTGTGCGGGCCCTCACGCAATGCCGCGCCGCCGCGTTACATCACCAGTGCCCCTGCCCCCGTTTCAGCGGCTGCTCGACGCCCACGGGCGTGACGTGCAGCGGTTCCTGATCGCGACCGTCGGCCCGGCCGCCGCGGACGACTGCTATCAGGAGACGTGGCTTGCCGCGCTGCGCGCATATCCGCGCCTGCGCGACGCCTCGAACCTGCGCGGCTGGCTGCTCACGGTCGCGCACCGCAAGGCGATGGATCATTTTCGCGCCGGTCGGCGTGCGGCGGTTCCGGTCGGGGACCTGGAGGACAGCGCGCTTGGTGCCGAGGCGACGCCGCTGCCGGCGCACGACGACGACCTCTGGTCACGCGTGCGCCGGCTGCCCCCCAAGCAGCGCCTCGCGCTCGCGCTGCGGTTCGTCGCCGACGCCCGCTACGCCGAGATCTCGGCGGCGATGGGAACGAGCGAGGAGGCCGCCCGGCGCAACGTGCACGAGGGTCTCAAGCGATTGCGAATGGAGTACCAGCCATGACCGACAGCGATCCACTGGAGCGCGCGTTGCGCGATACGAGACGCCCGGACGGCGAACGCCGGTTGCCGGACATCGGCGTGGCGGCCGCGGCGGCGGGCCTGCTCGACGTCGCCTACGCGACGCTCGACTCGCCGGTGGGGAGACTGCTGCTCGCGGCGACATCGCGCGGCCTCGTCCGAATCGCCTATCTGGACGGCGGCGACGAGGACGCGGTGCTGGTGGAGCTTGCCAGTCGCGTCTCGCCTCGCGTGCTGGCCGCCCCGCACAAGCTCGACGAACCGCGGCGGGAGCTCGATCAGTACTTCAGCCGTGCGCGGCGCAACTTCGAGCTGCCGCTCGACTGGCGGCTGACGAAGGGCTTCGGTCGCCTCGTGCTGCAGGCAACCGCTCGAATTCCCTACGGCTCTGTGTCGACCTACAAGCAGGTCGCCGCAGATGCCGGCAGCCCGCGAGGGTTCCGCGCCGCCGGCAACGCGCTTGGGGCGAACCCGCTGCCGATCGTCGTCCCGTGTCACCGGGTCGTGCACGCGAGCGGCGGTCTCGGCGGATACACAGGCGGCCTGGAGCGCAAGCGCCGGCTGCTGGCCGTGGAGCACGCGCTCAGCTCCCAGTGACCGGACGCCGACCGGATATACCGACACTCGATCGCCCACCCCGCTTAAGGGCCCCGTTCAAGAACTCGAACGGGCCCTAAGAGCATCCCGATGCTGGTCCTGGCAGCCGCGCGCGCCTCAGAACAGCCGGTCCGCCGCGTCGCGCCGGGTCAGCTCGGTCGGCCACGAGCACAACCCACCCTCGGCCGGACAGCCACTGCACAGCGCGCGCTCCGGGACCTCCGCCACCGCGAACTCGCCTCGTAGCAGTTCCTCGGTCTGCGCCGCGAGCCGGCGCTCGAGCTGCGGCGAGTCGGCGCGCGTGAAGACCGCGCTCACGGGCTCGTGCGGTCGCTCCAGGAACACGTGCACGACGTCGACCTCGGCCGCGCCGGCGCGCAGCGCGGCGATCGCGTAGATCAGCCGCTGGTTCGCGTACTCCCGCGCCACCACCGCTGCCGGATTGGCGCTGTCCAGCCGGTCGCTCTTGTAGTCGACGACGAACATCCGTCCCAGAGACTCCCGCGCAACCACATCGAGCGCCCCAGTGACGAGCACGCCGCCGGCGAGGAGGAACGAGAACCGCTCCTCGCGACGGACATCGCTCGCGCGGGCGAGCCTCGCGCACAAAGCACTTGCGCCGAACCGCTCGATGAGCTCCGCCAGCTCGCCGGCCGACGCCGGCGCCGTCAACTCCGCGCGCCGGGCTGCCTCAGCGATCGCC
The DNA here is from genome assembly GCA_963811155.1 of uncultured Solirubrobacterales bacterium. Lineage (GTDB taxonomy): Bacteria > Actinomycetota > Thermoleophilia > Solirubrobacterales > Solirubrobacteraceae > Palsa-465. The sequence continues at coordinate 47,675 of CAWEQQ010000043.1, read as the reverse complement.
TGCGCCGACGGGCGCTGAGGACGAAGGAAGTCGAGCCGTTCGAGCAGGGCGTGGGCAAGCACCCCGCGCTCGATCGCCGTGAGGCCCTCTCGGGCGGGGGCAGCGAGGCTCCCGCGCTCTGCCACCCGCGGCAGCCCAAGCACGCGCTCGGCGTAGAAGCGGTAGCCGCAGCGCCCGTACTCGTATAGAGACGAGTAGCTGAGCCGCGTGACCGGTGGTGCGGGCGTGGGGGCGCCTGCCGGCGCCGGCATGGCAGGGGGTGACGGGATGGGCGCGGGCGACGTCGGGTGGCGGGCCGTCTGCTGGGCTGCCGGCGGCGTGGCCAGCACGGGCGGTAGTAGTGGCTCGAGGGCTGTTGGCTTGGCGGCTGGCGGCGTGGCCAACCGGGCGGGCGGCGCCACCTCACTGGCGTGGCCAGGCTGCACGAACCCGAGCCTGACCGAGCCCTCGCTCGCCGCCTCGCGCGCCTGGGCCAGCTGCGCGATCTCGGGCACCAGCGCCGGCCCGATCCACGCGATCGGCGAGCCGCGCTGGGGCCACGCGTCGAGCCTGGCGGCCCCGCTGACGATCAGGCGCTCGCGCGCGCGCGTCATCGCGACGTAGAACAGCCTGCGCTCCTCGCGCTCCTCCGCTCGCAGCTGCTGCTCGCCGAGTGTCTTGTAGTCGAGGGCGGGGTACGTCCTGCCGGTACCGGGCTCGGACAGGCGCAGGCCGAGACGCCCGTCGCGCCCGACCCGCAGCAGCTCGACGCCTCGTCGCGGGCTGCGGCCGAGATCGGCGACGCACACGATCTCGAACTCGAGCCCCTTGGCGCGATGAATCGTCATCAGGCGCACGGCGTCGAGCGCCTCGCCTTCCACCGGCGCCTCGCTCTCGCGAGCAGCGCGAGGGTCCGAGAAGCCGGACGCCCGCGCGGCGACGAGCTCGAGGAAGCCGCGCAGATCGGGCCCGGCGACCGCCTCGTACTCGCGTCCCAGGCGCATCAGCTTGCGAACGTTGGCGAGCCGGCGCTCGCCACCGGGCAGCGCGAGTATCGCAAGGTCATAGCCGGTCAGCGCGAGTGCCCGTTCGATCAGCTGCTCGATCCCGAGCCGCGCGGACGCCGAGCGCTCCGCGGCAAACCAGGCGGCGAACCCCGCCAACCGCTCGGTGTCACCCGAGCCGGCGAGGTCCTCCAGGCGCCCGTCTGGCTCTCGCACCACCCACCACGGATCGCGATCGAGTTCCCTCGATGCCGCCGCGAGCACGACCAGCGCATCGACCGAGACGCCGACCAGCGGCGAGGCGAGCACCGCGTAAAGGGCCTCTTCGTCGCGCGGATTGGCGAGCACTCGCAGGTAGGCGACGAGGTCCACGACCTGCGGGTGCGACCAGTAACCGCGCCCACCGATGACGTATGTCGGGATCCCCCGCTCTTCCAGCGCGCGCTCGTAGGCGCGCAGGTCGGTTGTGGCACGGGTCAGGACCACCACGTCCCGCGGTGCGGCGTCGCCATCGACCAGTTCCCGCACGCGCTCGGCGAGCGCCCGCGCCTCGGCAACCCGCCAGGGGGCGGCGAGCCCCTCAGAGGCCCAGTCCGCTCCCTTGTCGGCGATCAGCAGCTCGACGAGCGGCTGCTGCGCGGCCGCGTGCACGCGGCCGGCCCGCAGAGCCATGAAGCCGGCGCCGAGCTCCGGCGCGAACGCGGTGTTGAGCGCGTCGAGGAGCTCGCCGCGGGAGCGGAAGTTCGTTTGCAGGCTGGCGCGGGCGCCGTCTTGCGCCAGACGCCTGCCGCGGCACTCGAACAGCTCGACATCCGCATGGCGAAAGCCGTAGATCGACTGCTGTGCGTCACCGACGGTGAACAGGTTGCCGCGGGAGATCGACTCGATCAGCTCGAGCTGAACGGCGTTGGTGTCCTGGAGCTCGTCGACCATGATCCGCGCAAACCGCGCCCGGAAGCGCGCGCGCAATTCGTCGTCGCCGCGCAGCAGCTCACGGGCCATCAGCTCGAGATCCTCGAAGTCGATCCCGGAGCAGGCTCGCTTGCGATCCGCGTAGCGAACGCCGAAGCTGCGCAGCAGTCGATCGAGCAACTCGTGCGCGCGCTGTGCCCTGCGGTGCTCGCAGGCCTCGCGAAAGCGGCCCAGGGCCTCGCCGTAGGCGACGCACACGCAAGTCGTGAGCGCGGCGCCGTTGCCACCGGGCAAGCTCAGCGACTCGACGTCGCCGGGCCACGGGTCGGCGTCTGCGATCACCTCAGCGCAGCCGCGAAGCCGTTCGAGCGCCTGGACGATACGGGTGGAGGGGTCCGCGAGCGCACCGAGCTCGCGCGTCGCGGCCGCCGCCGCGGCGCGGAGTGCTTGCCGCGCGCCGCCGATATCTGGCGCGGCCGCCAGCGGCGGCAGCCCAGGCTCGAGCTCGCCGCGCGAGCGCAGCTGCGCGAACGTGCCCAGGATCGCAGCGCGCAGCGCTCCCGGACCGTAAGACGCGATCAGCTCGACGCCCCCCGGCTGATTGCAGGCGAGGTCCTCGAGCGCATCGTCGAACGCCGCGTCCGCGAGTCGCTCCGCTCCGCTCTCGTCGAGGACCGAGAAGCCGGGATCGATTCCGGCAGCGAGCGCGTGCGTGCGCAGCAGCCGCGCGCAGAACCCGTGGATCGTCGAGATGAACGCGCCCTCGGTCGCCCGCGCCTGAGCGGCGGCCCCTAGCGTGCGCAGGCGCGCGCGGATCCGGTCGCGCATCTCCGCCGCCGCCTTGTCGGTGAACGTGATCGTCAGGATCGCCGAGATATCGACCCCGTCCTCGAGCACCGCCCGCACGAAGCGCTCCACGAGCACTGAGGTCTTGCCGCTGCCGGCGCCGGCATCGAGCATCAGATCGCCGGCGCGACGCTCGATCGCGTCAAGTTGCTCCGCGGTCCATCCGGGACCGCAGTCTGTGACGGCGGCTCGGCCTCCGGCCTCGCTCAGCTGCGCACGCTGCGCGCTCACTCCGCGGTCCAATCGCTGCCGTCGGCGGGCGTCGCGAGCGGGTGCACGGCCGCCTCCCTCACCCCTGGATCCAGCAGATGCCCGGGTATCTGCATCCGTCGCGCGAGCACGACTCCGGGCACGGCCGCAGCTCGCCGACCCGCAGCCGCGCCGCAAGCGCCAGCGCCCGCGCAACCGCGTCCTGCAGCTCCTCCTCGAGCTCGTCCGCCGAGCGTGCATCGTTCGCGAACACGCGCGCGCCCACCGGCGTGTCCTGGAGGTGGATGCCGCGCGCGCGCAGGTCGCCGCCCCCGAGCGGCTGGTAGAGTCCGGCGACCGGTTGCAGGCCGAGCAGCTCCCGGACGGCGAGCATGTACAGGGCGACCTGCAGCTGGCGGTCCTCGCGCCAGTGCGCCACCTGGTGCTGCGGCCTCGTGCTGCCGCTCTTGTAGTCGCGCACGATCGCCCGCTCGCCACCCCCGGGGTCGACGTCAACTCGATCGATGACGCCCCGCAGCAGGATCCGGTCAGGCTCCTCGCCGAGCACCAGGGCGGGCAGCGATCCCTCGTCCTCCTCGAAGCCGAAGCGCAGCTCGATCCCCTGCGGCTCCCAGCCGCAGCCGTCAGCCGCCTCGTGTGCGAGGTAGCGTCCCAGGTCGGCCTCGATCGCCTTCAGCGCCCCGGCGCGTACGCCCTCGGATCGGCCGGGAGCGATCGGTTCGCCGAGCTCCGGAAGCACCTCAGCGAGGATCTCGCCGGCGTGCGCAAGCGTCGCGGGCGTCACCGGACCGCCAAGCCGCCGCACGAGCTCCTCCAGCGCGGCGTGCATGTAGTTGCCACGCACGATCGGGTCGGGATCGGGCTCCAGACGCCGCGGCGCCAGCTCCCGCTCGACGAACCACTTCACCGGACAGTCCGCATATGACTCGAGCGCGCCGCCCGACAGGATCCTGCGGTGGCGCACGCGGCGCAGCGCGGCGTCACCGAGCAAGCGCTGCCCCGGCGCAGCCTCCCGCCCGGCCGGCGCCAGCGCGGCGTCACCGACCGAGCGCTGCCCCGGCGCAGCCTCCCGCCCGGCCGGCGCCCCAAGCGCCGCGAGCGCGCGCACCCGCTCGCGCTCGGTCGGTGCGTTCTCGGGAGCCCAGACGACGTCGGCCAGCAGCCGGCGCCGGCGGTGGTCAGACCATCCGTCGACGAGCAGCTCGGCGACGTCGGCGATAAACGGGGAGGGCAGCATCAGGTTGCCCTCCTCGTCGGAGCTGCGGTAGGACAGCACAAGCCGTTCGGTGGCCCGCGAGACACAGGCGTAGAACAGGTAGCGCTCCCGCGCGAGCGCATCCTCGGTTGGCCTCAGGAGCAGCCCGCCGCTGATCGCGAGCTCGCGCCGCCGCTCGTCGGATAGGAACGGCTCGGGGATCCCCGGCAGCGGAAACTCGTTCTCCTGCAGGCCGCACACGAACACGGCTCGGAAGCGCCTGGCGCGGATCGAGAGGGGGTCGGCGAGCAGCACCGCGCCCGGCCGGGCCGCCGGCTGCACCTCGACCTCGAGCGCATCCAGCAGCTCGAGCAGCTCACCTGCAGAGAGCCGCTCGCGGATCTCCTCGAGCTCCGCCAGCGCGCTCAGCAGCGTCGCGAGCGCCCGCGCATCGAGCTGGGCGCTGCGATCGAGGATCGAGGCGGTGCGGCGGTGCGGAGCCGCGAACAGACGACGCGCGTGCCGGGCGAGCTCCGAGGCCGGATCGGGGGCGAGGCGTAGCGAGTCGATCTCGTCGAGCGTCCAGCCGAGGCAGGCGCGCGCCTGCACCGCGGTGCGCAATCCCTCGCGCCGGACCTGGGCTTCGACCGCGTCGGCGGCCTCGATCCGCCCGAGCACTCCCGGGGCGCGGAGGTAGTCCACGAGATCCTGCGCGGACGCCTGCTCGGCGTCCAGCAGCGCGCAGCGCGCGAGCGCGCGCACGCCGCGACCGAGAGCGGTGTGCGCGAACGGCAGCCGGTGCGCCCCGGCAAGCTCGAGTCCGTACTCGCCGAACACGTGCGCGACCAGCGACGCGACCCGCGCCGGCGACCGGTAGACGACCACGATCTGCTCCGCCGGCACGCCGGCCGTCAGCAGCGCGAGCACCTCGCCCGCAACGAGTTCCGCCTCCGCGCGCTCGCCCCCCGCCTCGAGCAGGCGGACGGCCGCTCCCGGATCGATCCGCTCGCCCCCGACTTCGAACAGCCGGCGCTCGAGATGATGCAGCGGCACGCGTGCTCGGGGCTCGTAGTGTTGATCGAGCGCCGGCAGCGCGAGCACCCGATCGGCGAGCGGCGCCAGCGCCTGCACCGTCTCGGCACGCGCAACGAGCGCGGCATGATCAGGCTCGTAGGTCAGCGAGACAGTCACCCGAGCGCCGGCGACACGGGCCAGCGTCTCGATCGCGTCTCGCTCCAAGGGTGTGAGGTCGTCGAAGCCGTAGAAGAACACGGGGTCCGCGCCCCACCGGCCGGGCTGTGCCCGCAGCGCGTCGAGCGCCCGCCACGCGAACAGCTCGGCGTCGACCATGCCCAGGCGGTCCAGCTCACGCCAGTACGCGACGTACAGGGAGGCGAGGTCGCCCGCGTGCGGCGCCCGGCGCTCGTCGTGCGCCGCCCAGGCGCTCAGCGCCTGCACGAACCGTTGCGGCGCCACCAGCGACCGCTGGAGCTCGGCGATCAGGTCACCGGCGGCGGTGACGAACCCAGCCGCCTGCGCCGAGCGGCCGAGCACCTGAAAACGTGTCCGCAGCACAACCCCGCGCAGGATCCGCTCGCGCTGGAGCGCCGACAGGCGCCGGGCGCCGAATCCGGCACGGCCGGCGATCTCGCGCGCAAGGCCCGCGAACGTCCGCACCGAACCGAGCACGGCGCCGTCGGCCGCGAGCTCGCGAGCGTAGTGGTCGGCGTCCGGCGCGGTCGGGACCACGAGCACGGCGCCGCGGTGGGCGGCGTCGGCGTACGCGCCCAGCACCTGCCCGGCCTTGGCGGAGTTGGCGGGCCCCAGGACGAGCGTCAGCGGCATCTACCAATGGTGGCGCCCGGGCCCGACGGCTCCGTGGCGGGCTCCGTGGCCGGTGCCGACCCTTCGGCGTGGCGGGTGCCAACCCCTCGGTGGTCTCAGGCGGCGGCCGCCGGCTCGTCCGGCTCAGCTGGCGTGCCAGCCGCGTCCGGCTGCACCTCGGCCTCGGCGTCGGGCGGCTTGGCGCCCTCCTTCGCCCACGGCTCGTCGAACTCCACGCGCCACTTGCCGTCCTCGGTCTGCTGCAGCGCCAGCCGTGCCCGGAAGCTCTTGCCCGAGCGGCCCTTGAAACCCGTCACGGGCTTCTCGGTGCGGCCGGTCTTGATCAGCTCGCGCGCCACCGCGAGCGGCACTTGCTTGCCGGCCTTCGCCTTCCAGATCACGAACCCGCAGCCGGGATCCTCGCGCGACCAGCACGAGTAGCCCTTGCGGTTCTCGACGATGTCTCGGCCGCAGACGGGGCACGGGCCGAGGTTCGCGCGCGGGATGCGGACATCCTTGAGCTTGGAGTCCAGCTCCGAGACCGTGTCCTCGGTGAACTTGACGATGTCGCCAATGAACGCCTCGCGCGAGCCCTGGCCGGTCTCGATCTTCGCGAGCCGATGCTCCCACTCGCCGGTCAAGCCCGGGGAGGTCAGCGCGTGCTCGCCGAGCAGACGAATCACGTTCATGCCCTTCTCGGTCACGACCAGCGCGCGGGCATCGTGCTCAATGTAGCCGACCTGGAGCAGACGCTCGATGATCGCCGCTCGGGTCGCCGGGGTGCCGATCCCCGAGTCCTTCATCGCCTCGCGCAACTCCTCGTCGTCGACGAGCTTGCCGGCCGTCTCCATCGCGCCGAGCAGCGAGCCCTCGGTGTAGCGCCGCGGCGGTTTGGTCACCTTCTCCTCAGCGGCGACCTGCTTGACCTCAGCGCGCTCGCCGTGCTCGAGACGGGGCAGCCGCTGCTCGCGACCCTCGTCGTCGTCGGCGCCCTCGGCGGCGTCGGCGTCCGCCGTCTCGCCGTACACGCCGCGCCAGCCCGACACGAGCATCAGCTTGCCGCGCGTGCGGAAGACGTGCGTGGCAACGGTCGTCTCGACGCGCGTGTTCTCGAACACGGCGTCGGGATGAAAGATCGCCAAAAAACGCCGCACGACGAGGTCGTAGATCCGGCGGTCGTCCTGGTCCATCTTGTCGACCGGGTGTCGCTCGGCGCGCGTCGGGATGATCGCGTGGTGGTCGGTGACCTTGGCGTCATCGACCACGCGCGCGAGCGGCAGCACGTCCAGGCCGACGACGTACTTCGACGCCGCGGCGTACTCGCGCTGGTCGCCCACCAGCCTCGCGATCGGCTTGATCTCAGGGATCATGTCACGCGTCAGATAGCGCGAGTTCGTGCGCGGATAGGTGAGCGCCTTGTGCTCCTCGTAGAGTCGCTGCGCGGCGGCGAGCGTCCGCTGGGCGCGGAACCCAAAGCGGCTGTTGGCGTCGCGCTGCAGCGAGGTGAGGTCATACAGCAGCGGCGGTCGCTCCTTGCGCTCGGACTTCTCGAGCTTGGTGATCTCGCCGGTCTGTCCCGCGCACGCCTGCACGATCGCGGTGGCCTCGGCGGCGGTCTTGATCCTCGCTCCGCCGCTCGCCTGCTCGCCATTCGGGCTCGCTGATCGGCGGCGGCCGAGTCGTCCGGCTGCGCCCGCGTGGTAGCGGCCCTCGTATTCGCGCGGACGGTTCTCAACGGGGTCGAAGACCGCATCCACGATCCAGTAGGGCTCCGGCTTGAAGTCCCGGATCTCCTGCTCGCGCCGCGCGAGGATCGCCAGCGACGGCGTCTGCACCCGCCCGAGCGAGACCGCGCCGTCGAACGAAGAGCGCAACCTGATCGTGGCCGCCCGCGTGGCGTTCATGCCGACGATCCAGTCGGCTTCCGAGCGCGAGCGCGCCGCCGCCTCGAGCGTCGCCAGCTCGGCCCCCGGCCGCAGCCGCCCGAACGCGTCCGCGATCGCGTCGCGGGTCATCGAGTTCAGCCACAGCCGCTTGACGGGCTTCTTGGCGCCGGCCTTCTCGTACAGATAGGCGAAGATCAGCTCGCCTTCGCGCCCCGCGTCGCAGGCGTTCACGACCGTGTCGACGTCCTCGCGGCCGAGCAGACGCTTGACGACGGTCATCTGCTTCTTGGAGCGCTCGTCGCGGATCACCAGCCGGAAGCGGTCGGGAACGATCGGTAGATCGGCCATCCGCCACTTCTTGAAGCGGTCGTCGTACTCGTCGGGATCGGCGAGCTGAACGAGATGCCCGACGGCCCACGTCACGATGTGCTCTGAACCTTCGAGGTAGCCCTCGTGCTTGGCGAATGCTCCGGGCAGCACGCGAACCAGGTCGCGCCCGACGGATGGCTTCTCGGCGATGACAAGCGTCTTCGACATGAGCCGGGAGGGTAGCGCCCATCCGGGGAGGCTCGGCAGGACGCTAGCCGCCGCGCAGTTCTACAGCCGCTCAGCCGGCGCATTGTCCGGTGCTCACCGCCCCCCCGCTCGCCTGCGCCGCCGACAGTTCGCTGCGAACGACCGCGTTCGGGACCGCGAACCCACCACCGGTGGAGCTCGAATCAGCGCCACCGGTGATCGCGGCGAATACGGTGGCGACGACCTCGCCGGCTCGGTCGACCATGGGACCGCCGGAGTTGCCGGGCCGGACCCGTCCCCGTAGCGTCGTGATGCTGCGAACGATGTCCCCCTGGCCATAGGCGTTCTGGGTCCTGACGGGCTGGGTCTGCCCGATCCGGCCCGGCTCGGCGTCGAACGGACCGTCGAGCGGATAGCCGAGGATCGCGGCCGCAGTGCCCGCGCGGGGATCCGCAGCAAGGGTCAGCGCCCGCCCCGTCAGATCGTCGACCCTCAGCACGGCGACATCGTCGTGCGGATCGAACTGGATCACCTCGGCGGGCAACTCCGGTCCGTCGCCGTCGACTTGAACGTGCGTGTCGTGCTCGCCCGCGACCACGTGCGCGTTGGTCACAACGAGGCCCGGGCCCGCAATCCAGCCACTCCCTCGATCCCGAGCCCGCACGAGTCGCCGGTCACCCTGACCACGCTGGCGAATGCCGCTCGCACGCCGGGCGCGGCGAGGATGCCGCGCGTGGGCGGCGGCACATTGGCTTCGGGACCGCGGACCGAGGGCAGCGGATCGAACCGAGCGAGGGCGTTCAGAATCGGCCCCGACGGCGGCAGCAACTGATTGAGCTCGCTCAGGATCGCGGAGCGCTGGATGTCCTGGCGCAACCGTGGCGAGCCGGCTGACTGGATCGCGAACGCTCCCACGATCCAGGCGATTCCCAACCCCACGCAGGCCGTCAGCGCCGCGCCGAGGAGCCCGTCGGCGGTGCGCAGCCCGGGCAGCCGGAGGATCCCCCGCGCGCGGACGCCGACACCCTCGAGGCCACTGGCGAGCACACCGCCGGCGAGCAGCGCACCGAGCAACCCGAACAGCGATGCGTAGGGAGTGCGAGCCGCTCGGTAGCAGCAGCGGTCGAGCACGGGCCCGATGAATGCACCGCAGGCGAAGCCTGCAAGCGACAGCGCGCCGACGATGAAGCCCTGCAGGTAGCCGTACACGGCAAGCAGCGCTGCAAAGCCCACGATCAGCCAGTCGAGTCCGGTCACGCGCTGGAGATTAGCCGTGCAACCAATCTCGCTTCTGTGCTTGCGCCCATCCTCTACCGTTACTCCCAAGGTGGCCCAGACAGTGTTGATCGGCGTTGGTGTGCGACGACGCCGGTTGCGCCACCACGGACGAGGCAGGCGCCGATGGCGACTGGCGCGCGCAGTCCCACTCGTCGCTGTGGCGGCCGCGGCGTTCATCGCCGGCGCCTTGACCGCGACTGCGTCCGGCCGGGCCGAGCGTCACCTCGTCAGCAGCTTCGTCGACGCGTGGAGCCATCGCGATTACGCGCGCATGTACGACCTGCTCGACGGCGAGTCGCGTGAGCGGATGTCCGAGGCCCGGTTCGCTGCGGCCTATCGCGGTACGGCGACGACAGCCACCCTCGCGTCGCTCTCCCCAGGTCACATCGGCAGCCGCCAAGGGAACGTGATCACCGTTCGGATGCGCGTGGGCACGAGGCTGTTCGGGACGCTGCGCGGGACGCTCTTGGTGCCGCTGACCGGCAGCGGCTCCGCTGCGCGAGTGCACTTCGCGAGCAGCGTGCTGTTCCCGGGATTGCGCCCCGGCGAACGGCTGCGGCGCGACGTCGCACTGCCTCCCCGCGCGTCGCTGCTAGCAAGCGACGGGACGCCGCTCGCGCAGGGGCCGGACCGCAGCTCGCCGATTCCAGACGTCGCCGGGCAGGTCGTCGGCACGCTCGGGCCGATCCCCGCCGCCGAGCGCGCGGGCTACACGGCGGCCGGGTATCCGCCGGATGCGAAGGTCGGCGTCGACGGGCTCGAGCGGATCTTCCAACACCAGCTGGCGGGAATCCCCGGCGGCAGGCTGCTCGCCGGCACTCGGTTCTGGCCCGGCGCACGCCCGTCGCGGGCGTGAACGTGCAGACCACGATCGTCCCTGCGATCGAGCGCGCCGCGATCAACGCGATCGCGGGCCGCTACGCCGCAATGGCGGCGATCGATCCGCGTACCGGCGCGATCCTGGCGCTGGTCGGATTCGCGTTCTCGGTCTTGCAGCCGCCGGGCTCGACGATGAAGATCATCACCGCAACAGCCGCGCTCCAGGCCGGCATCGTCAAGCTCAGCGATACCTTCCCGGTCGCGACCAGCGCCACGATCGACGGCTACACGCTCGAGAACGCGGGCGGGGAAGCATGCGGAGGCACGCTGCTGAACGCCTTCGCCGTCTCATGCAACTCTGTGTTCGCCCCCCTGGGAGCAAGGCTCGGAGCGAGCCGCCTGGTGCAGACCGCTGAGCGGTTCGGGTTCGATCAACGACCGCCGATCGCGGGTGCGGCCGAGAGCCAGATTCCGCCGGCGGCCACGATCGGCAGCGCGCTCGCAGTCGGGTCCTCGGCGATCGGCCAGGGCAGAGTCCAAGCCAGCACGCTGGAGATGACCGACGTGGCGGCAACCATCGCGATGGGCGGGCGCAGGCCGGTCCCGACGCTGCTCGCCCACCGGCCGCCGCGGTTCGTCCCGGTCACCAGCGCCCGGGTCGCGCGGCAGGTCCAGCGGATGATGGTCGCCGTCGTGCAGTTCGGTACCGGCACCGCCGCACAGATCCCGGGGGTGCAGGTGGCCGGCAAGACCGGCACCGCCGAGCTGCGTGACACCGCCACTCTCGGCGCAAGCTCAGCGCAGAACACCGACGCCTGGTTCGTCGGCTACGCGCCGGTGGGGCATCCGCGGATCGTCGTCGGCGCGCTGTTCCCATCGCAGGGCAGCGGCGGCGCGACCGCTGCGCCCCCGGTCCACGACGTGCTCGTCGCCGCGCTGCGGTCGCACTGACGGGCTGACTAAGGGCTAACCCCGCGCCGGCCCCGAGCCGCCTTGGGAGCCCTTGGTTCAGGCGCCGGCGCGGTACACGGCCCCGTCAATGCTGGGCGCGAGCGTGCCCTGGGTCCAGGCGGCGAGCGCCTCCCCGGTCGGGCCGAAGGCAAGCGCCAGATCCGAGGCGAGATTGGTATGCGAAATCACGCGAGCGCCACCGAACCGCGGCGGCGGCGAAGGCGAACGTGGCGGCGGCGAGGGCGACGACGACAACGACACCGACGACGACGACGACGGCGCGCGAGCCGCGATGAGGACCTGCCCGAGGCGGATCCAGCCGATGAGCGCTTCACCTGCCGGCGAGATCGTGGCGACCGGCGACTGCGACGGATCGACGGCGCCCAGCTGTTGCGGCGGCGCGAAGCGACCCCCGGCGGGACGCGACGCGGCCAGCACCGAGCACGCGCCCGCGGACATGCACTGCTCCCACGAGATCACCTGATCACCGCGGGCGTCGGCCGCGAACGTGAGGCCCGATGCAGCGCCGGCGCCGACCGGAAAACGACGCGCCCGCGGGGAAGCGGCGAGATCCTCGACTACCGGCTGGGAGTGATAGACGCCGCGGCGGTCGAACCAGCTCTCGATCCACGCGACCGTCGGCCGCGACGGCCCACGGACGACCGCGAGCTCGTCCACCTGGTGTCCGCTCGACACGACGACGGCGGCGCGACGTCCACGAGGGCCCCGTAAGCGCGAGCCGGTGGCGATGAAGATCGTCCGCGGTGCTGACTCCGCGGCCCAGGCAACGACGGTGCGATCGCCGGCCAGGCTCGCGGCGGCGAGCGTCAGCGGACGGTCACCGGAGGCGGTCAGCCGTCGCGTCGGCGGGAACTGGCCGGAGGCGCTGGATTGCGTGACCCACACTCCGCGGTCGGTGGCGAGGGCCGCGAGCACGCGCCGGCCGTCAAGCGTGACAAGCTGGCCGATCGTCGCCCCGGTCAGGCCGGGCAGCAGAGTCCGCGGGGCAGTCAGCCCGCCTCGCTGCGATCGCACGAGCTGTCCTTCGCTGCAGCAGTTCTCACCCGCTGGACTGGTGCCCGTCAATAGTGTGAGCGGACCCGGGAAGCCGAGGTCGAGGATCTCCTGCGCGCCCGGAACGGCACGGGGTGCGCCGGGCCGCCCGTGCGGCGGGCGCACGATTACGAACGAGGAGGAGACGGCCGGGTCGCCGACGTCCTGGAGCGCGTACGCGATCGCCGCGTCGCCGCCCGCCGAGAAGGAGATCTGGGCTGGAAGGACGTCGCCGACGAACGGGCCCGCGAACCGGATCGGCTGCGACCAGCCGGCGCGCGCCGGCCGCGCGGTCACGCCCGCCAACCCGAACGCGACCAGCGCTGCGAGCGCCGCTCTCCGCGCGATCACAAATCGCGCCTCCCGCGCGATCAAAGATCGAGCGAGATCGTTGCGGCGACCTTGGTCTGACCCGGCAGCCGGATCTCGAGAATCAGGGGACGGTTGGAGTACACGGAGTTGTTGAGCTTGAACAGCACGACCTCGCCTTGCGTCGGGCCGAACGACGCAAGGCTGCCCGACGCCGGCTGGATGCCCTGCGGCTGCAGGATCTGCGCCGTCCAGGCAAACGGATTGACCTGCGCATTGATCGGCACCGGGTAGTAATAGTTGCCCTGGGTGTCGACGATGTCGAACAAGTCCGTGGTCCTCTGAGGAGCATGGGTCTGGTTCTTGGCCCACAGGAAGACGCCGTACCACAGCTGGTCGGGCCCGAGCGTCGTGTTGCTGGCGCCGGCGAGATACTCCATGTCCTCGATGTTGTACTGGTTCAGCTCGCGGGAGATCTGCATCTGGTAGGTGACGTTGCCGGCGTTGATGTAGGCGCCGTCGTTGTTCGCGTCGGCGACCTTCCCGGGACCCCCCGATCCGCAGGCACCGAGCAGCAGCGCGGCTACCGCGCCAGCGACGAGGACCCAGATGGGACGGGCTTTAGCTGCGGACGAACGAGTACCCACGGCCGGGGAAGTCTAGCTAGTAGCTAGTGCTTCCTGCCGTGAATACGCCGCTCGGATGCCACCGTGTCTGCGCTGGTGCTTCCTGCCGTGAATACGCCGCTCGGATGCCACCGTGTCTGCGCTGGTGCTTCCTGCCGTGAATACGCCGCTCCGATGCCACCGTGTCGGCGCTGGTGCTTCCTGCCGTGAATGCGCCGCTCCGATGCCACCGTGTCGGCGCTGGGCAGCACCGACGGGCGCGCAACCAGCACCCACGGGCGCGCCGCCAGCACCGACGGGCGCGCAGTCAGCGAGCGGCAACGGAGGCGCGCCGGCCGCGCGCTCGTCCCTCCTCGAGGATCGAGCGTAGCCGGCGCATCGCCTTCGCAGCCTGACGCCGGGTCCAGGCGCGTCCGCCGAGCACCTCGAGCAGCTTGTCCGACGGCAGCGGCGGTTCGGTCTCAAACGTGTACTCGACTTTCGTCGTGCCGCCGGCGCCGGGGGAGAGCGTGTAGGTTCCGAGCATCCGGGTGCGGTTGTACTTGCCCCCCCGGCCGCGCTCGACGATCCGGTAGGGCGGCTGCAGCTCGGCGAACGTCATGTCCGCCCAGGCGAAACGGCTCATCGGCGCCTTGATGCGAAACCGGGCGCCGGCGCCGACGCCGTAGGGGTCCTCTCGGGTCAGGTGCCAGTCGACCAGATAATGATCGGTGAACTCGGCATGGTTCGCGATGTCCGCGAGGTACTCGAACACCTCTTCGCGAGGCTTCGCGATCGTGGTCGAGACGGTGATCGGATCCACGACGCGATCATCGCATGTCGCGACCTGCCCGGCCCAGCCCTTCGCCTACCTGCCCGGCCCAGCCCTACCTTCCCGGGCCAGCCCCTGGCCTAAGGCCCCGCTCCTGGCCTGAGGCCCTAAGCGGCTGCCCGCTGATCGTTGATCTTGATTGTGTGGCCGAACTCCGGACCGTGTACCAAACGCGATTCGAGCGGCTTGCCACGCTCGCGGATGCGGCACAGCTCGCACGCGAGCGACCCCGACTCGTACACGTACACCCGTTCGCCGATCAGCGGCGTGCGGTGGCAGCGGCCACAGCGCTCGCGTCCCGCCACGAGCTCATCCACGCCGCGCTTGAGCAGCGCCAGCTCGAGGTCGGGGATCGCTCTTGCCGAGGTTGCCATCGGTGCGGTATTCACCATCGGCGACGCCCTTCCTTCTCGCAACCGTGGCGGTCCCCATGCATCAATTACGAGAGATTTCGGGCCGGAAGTTGTGCACTTCCCGCATCATAAGCGACTTATAAGCGACTTTGGAACGGTCGCAAAAACGCTCCTCCAATCACCGTCGAGTCTTTATTTGCCCTTTGACGAGCAGGATATGATCCCGTTGCCGGCTTATCCAGCTCGGCCAGCCTGCCGCCCCATCAAGGAGATGTGCCCCGAATGAAAGCTTGGATGTCGGGCAACGTTGCGGGGACCGGAACGTTTCGCTGCACGGACTGCGATTACCCCGTGTCGCTCGACGCCGTGGACGAGTTGCCGACCTGCCCCAACTGTGGGGGCACCCAGTTCGTCAGGGCTTCTCTGTTCACCACGGCACAGACGAGCGTCGTCGAGATCACCACCGAGGCAGAGGACCGCGGTTGGCTCGACGAGCTTCGCGACGGCCTGGAGGAGCCAGGCCAGTACTTGGCGTACCGCACCGGAGACGAAGACCTCAAGGTCTTCGAGCTACAGCGAGAATGGACGCGAATCGGACGCAGCCTCGCCGCCGATGTCCGCTTCGACGACCCCACGGTCTCTCGTCGCCATGCGCTCATCGTCCGCCAGCCGGACGGGTTGCGCGTCCTGGACGACCGTAGCCTCAACGGCGTGTTCGTCAATGGCGAGCGCGTCGAATGGAGCACGCTCGCAGACGGCGACGAGATCGTGATCGGGCGCCATCACCTGCACTTCCTCGACGTGCCGGTGATCTCTGGAATGCGTTACGGCCGCTCGATCGAGCGCGACACCGGCGCGCCGGCGCACTAAGAACACGCACGAGAACCGGACCGGGGCCGTCCCGGATTCGACGGCCCCGGCGAGCCACGGAGCACGACCCGTCACCTCTATAGTGGCGCCGCGATGGCCACGATCGCTGTTCTCTCACAAAAAGGCGGTACCGGCAAGACGACAGCGGTTCGGACGCTGACGGACGTCTTCCGCCGCATCGGCCTGCGCGTGCTCGCCGTCGATCTCGACCCTCAGGGCAACCTCTCCGACTACCTGGATGTCGATCCCGAGGCCTCGCCGACGATCGGGGACGTGCTCGCCGGCCGCGCCGAGCCAACCGCGGCGGTCCACGACGGGATCATCCCCGCGAACCTCGGCCTCGCCGAGGCAGAGCTGCTGCTGGGCGGCAAGATGGGGCGCGAGTTGACGCTGAAGAGGGCGCTGAGCGAGGTCAAGGGCGGCTACGACGTGATCCTGATCGACTGCCCGCCGTCGCTGGGCCTGCTGACCGTCAATGCGCTCGTCGCCGCCGAGCACGCATTGCTGTCCGCGGAGGCACAGTACTTTGCGCTGCAGGGCGTCGAGCAGGCGCTGGAGGTGATCGACCTCGCGCGCGACAGCCTCAACCCCGAGCTGCAATGGCTCGGGGTCGTGCTCAACATCGCCGACATGCGCACGCGGCACTCGCGCGAGGCGTTCCAATCGCTGCGCGAGCACTTCGGCGAGAAGCTGTTCGAGACCACGATCCGGTCCTCAATCGCATACGCCGAGTCAGCGGAACGGGCGGTCTCGATCCTCGACTACCGCCCCGATCTCGGCAGAGACTACCTGAACGTGGCTGACGAACTGCTGCGGCGGATCAAGCTCGAGGCGCCCCGCCAGCGCCTGGCGGCGCTGATCGAGGAGCCGCAGGCGGCGCAGGCGTAGCCTCCCACCGCAAGCACCGATCGCTTGCGCGCGGATTCACAGCCGGGTGGACTGGGTGACGCGAAAACTTCCGCCTGGGCGGCGCGCTACCCGGAGCGGACGTCGGCCCCCTGCACCTCGAACGGCACCCGCGTCACCGTCGCCCAGCCCCGAGCCTCCCGCTCGAGCCAGTCCAGCACGGCTCTGGTCTGCTGAAAATGACACCACACCAGCACGGTCGGGCCGGCGCCCGAGATCGTCGCGCCGAGCGCCCCGAACACCGGCGCCCGCTCCAGCAGCTCAGCGGAGCGCGGATACAGGTGGGCCCTGCGCGGCTGATGGAGACGGTCGTGCAGCCCTTCGGCGATCAGGTCCCAATCGGCGGTGCACAGCCCCAGGATCAGCGTCGCTGCGTGCGCGACGTTGAAGACCGCGTCCGCGAGCGGCACCTCCCGCGGCAGCGCCGCGCGGGCGGCCGCGGTGCGCACCGCGTGCGTGCGGCACAACCAGCACCGCCTCGAGCCCGGCCGGCGCTCGCAACCTGTGCACACGCGTGCCGTTGCAGACGACGATTCCGCCTTGCAGCGCGGCGGCGACGTTGTCGGGATGGCCCTCGATCTCGACCGCCAGCGCCGGCACGTCGGCATCGAGCTCGAACAGGTGGTCGGCCGCCAGCAGCCCCGCGACGATCGCGGCGGCGCTCGATCCGAGCCCTCCTGACAGCGGGATGTCCGACGCGATCCGGAACTCGAACGCGTCCGCGGGATGCAGCCGCTCGAACGCGCGCACCAGCAGGTTGCTGCGGTCACGAGGTACGTCGAGCTCGGTGACAACCGAGAATGCCCCGGTCTCCACGACCTCGAGCTGAAGATGCAGCGCCAACGCTGCCGCAAGCACGTCGAATCCGGACCCGAGATTGGCAGTCGAGGCGGGGACACGGACCGTGCGCCGGCGGGCGAGCGTCATCCGAGCACAGCCCGCTCGATCGCGCGCAGCTCCGGGTCGCAGGGGACGACGGCGCCGGCCTGCTCGAGGGCGGTCTGGGGGTCCTTGAGCCCGTGTCCGGTGAGCACGCAGACCAGCCGTCGCGCGCCTCCGGTCCCGTGCGCCAGCAGCCCGGCGACGCCGGCGGCCGACGCCGGCTCGCAGAACACACCCTCGGTCGCGGCAAGGAACCCGTAGGCATCGAGGATCTGCGCGTCGGTGACCGCCTTCACGGCCCCGCCCGACGAGGTCATGGCGTCCATCGCCTCCTCCCACCGTGCCGGATTGCCAATCCGGATCGCGCTGGCGACCGTCTCGGGGTGCGCGACCGGCGCGCCGGAGACCAGCGGCGCCGCGCCCGCGGCCTGGAAGCCGAGCATCCGCGGCCGGCATCCAGCTTCCTTGAACCCCTTCCAGTAGGCAGTGATGTTGCCGGCGTTACCGACCGGGACGCAGAGCGCGTCGAGCTCGCCGCCGAACGCCTCGACGATCTCGAACGAAGCGGTCTTCTGGCCCTCGATCCGGAACTCGTTGACTGAGTTGACCAGCGCCACCGGATGACGGCTCGCGAGCTCTCGGACGAGTCGCAGCGCCTCGTCGAAGTTGCCGCGCAGCGCGATCACGCGCGCGCCATGCATCAGCGCCTGGGCAAGCTTGCCGGTCGCGATCTTGCCTTCCGGGACGATCACGGCCCCGCGCAGCCCCGCGCGCGCCGCATAGGCGGCGGCCGACGCGGCCGTGTTGCCGGTCGAGGCGCAGATCACGACCTCGGCGCCCTCGCGCACCGCCGCCGACACCGCGCACGTCATGCCCCGGTCCTTGAACGAGCCCGTCGGGTTGGCGCCCTCGAGCTTGAGCCACACCTCGGCGCCGGCGCGCTCGGACAGCCGCGGCGCGAGAACGAGCGGGGTCGAGCCTTCGCCGAGCGAAACGACCGGGTCCTCGGCCGCGAACGGAAGGCGGTCGCGGTAGCGCTCGATCAGCCCCGGCATCACTGACAGCAGCATGCCAGAGCAAGCGGGGCGGGCGCCGCCGGAGAAGGCTAAGGGCCCGTAAGCAGCATGCCAGAGCAAGCGCTCGCCGGCGCTCAGAGCTCCAGCACGACCTTCCCGGTCGCCTCGCGGCTGTCGAGCAGCTTCAGCGCTTCGGCGGCGCGCTCCAGCGGCAGCCTCGCGCCCACGATCGGCCGCACGAATCCCTGCTCGATCAGGCGGTCGATGGCCTCCGCGAGCTCGCCCGCGACCTCCGGCTTGGGGAGCACGTACGCTCCCCAACCAGCGCCGACGACATCCAGGTTGGCAAGCAGCAGACGGTTGACGCGGACCTCCGGGATCGAGCCGGCGGTGAAGCCGACCACGACCGCGCGGCCGCCCTCGCGCAGCGCGCGCAGGCTGTCGGTGAAGCGGTCCCCGCCGACTGGGTCGAGCACGATGTCGACGCCGCCGCCGGACAGTTCGCGCGCCTCGTCCTTCCACGGGCCGTCGGAGCGCACGACCTCGTCGGCTCCCGCCTCGCGGGCGACGCGCTCCTTGGCGTCGGTCGAGACCACCGCGATCGTGCGTGCACCGAGGCCTTTGGCTACCTGTAGCGCCGCCGTGCCGACACCCCCCGCGGCGCCGTGCACGAGCACCGTCTCCCCTTCGCCGATCCGGCCGCGTAGCTTCAGCGCGAAGTAGGCCGTGTGGTAGTTGAGCACCAGCGCAGCGCCCTGCGCGAAGTCGAGCTTTGGGGCCAGCGGGAAGCAGAGGTGCTCCGGCGCCACCGCCACCTCGGCGAACGCGCCGAGCGCGCAGAATGCCGCCACGCGGTCGCCCGGTGCCACCGACGCGCCATCGGGCGCCGAGCGGACGATCCCCCCAACCTCGGAGCCCGGCACGAACGGCAGCGGCGGCTTGATTTGGTACTCGCCGCGACTCTGCAGCAACTCGGGGAACGACACGCCGGCGGCGCGCACATCGATCAGCACGCCGCGACCGGGCGTCATCTGGTGCGATGGCCTCGGGCTCGGGGATGTCGACCAGCCGCAGCGCACCGTCGGGGCCGCTGAGCTCGACGATCTGGATCGCCTTCATGGGCCGAGCACCCTAGCCGAACTCCTCCTCTAGCACCCTGATCGCGCGCGGCGGCGTGCGCAGCACTTCGAGCGCGGCGATCTGCACCATCGCCGCCGCAAAGCGCGACTCGAGCACCGGATGGACGACCATCACCAGCCGCGCCTGCTCGCCGAGCCCCTTCTGCACAACGGACTTGACCGACACCCCCTCCTGCGCCAGCACCCGCGCGACCGCCGCCAGCACGCCCGGTTGGTCGGCGACCTCCATGTGCAGGTAGAACGCCGACACGACGTCCTGCACGAGCTCGAGCACGTTCATCGTCGGCGGGGTCGAGGCGGGCGGGATCATCGCGCTGATCACGTCGCCGAGCACGGCGCTCGCGGTCTGCGGGCCACCGGCGCCAGGACCCGACATCGTGATCTCGGTGATCGACTCCGATTCGACCGTGACGGCGTTGAACGGGCCGCTGATCGAGGCGAGCGGGTGGCCCGGGTACAGGAAAGCCGGGTGCACGCGGACCGACAGCGCGTCGCCGATCCGCTCCGCGGTCCCGATCAGCTTCAGGCCGAGGCCCAGCTCGCGCGCATACTCGAGGTCGTCGGGCTTGATCTGCTCGATGCCCTCGTAGCGCACCTGGTCGAGATGCACGGGCGTGTCGAACGCCAGCCGCGCGAGGATCGCCATCTTCGCCGCGGCATCGCGCCCGTCGACGTCCTCGGCCGGATCGGCTTCCGCGTACCCGAGTCGCTGCGCCTCGGCGAGCGCCTGCGCGAACGTCGCTCCGGTGCGCGCCATCTCGCTCAGGATGAAATTCGTCGTCCCATTGACGATCCCGTGGACGCGGTCGATCCTGCGCGCCGGCGAGCGACTCCTGGAGCACGCGGATCACCGGCACGACGCCGGCGACGGCGCCCTCGAACCGCAGCTGAACGCCCCGCCGGCGTGCCACGTCCCAGAGCTCCTCGCCGTGCTGGGAGAGCAGCTGCTTGTTGGCGGTGACGACGTGGCGGCCGACGTTCATCGCCTCCAGCACGTACTGCGCGGGCCGGCTCGATCCCGCCCGATCAGCTCGACGATCAGATCCGAGCGCTCGAGTATCTCCTCAAATGACCCCTTGCTGCGGGTCAGGATGCCGGAGATCGAAGGCCGCAGCCCGGTCAGTACCTCGATCCGCCCGGCCTGCTCGGGTAACTGCGCCGCGAACGCGCCCCCGACCGTGCCGTGGCCGAGCAGGCCGACCCGGAAGGTGCGCTCAGCCGACGTCACGAGCCGCCAGATCGTCGTAGGTCTCGCGGCGCACGACCACGCGTGCGTGACCGTCGTGGCAGAAGATCACCGGCGGCCGCGGCACGCCGTTGTAGTTGTTCGCGAGCGAGTAGCCATACGCGCCCGTGACCGGCGTCGCGATCACATCGCCCGGCGCCGGGTCGGGCAGCGCGACGTCGCGCACGATCACGTCGCCCGACTCGCAGTGCTTACCCGCGATGTGGCAGCGCTGGGTCGGCGCGGCCAGCACGCCGGTCGGCGACGATCGCTTCGTAGACCGCGCCGTATAGCATCGGCCGCAGGTTGTCCGACATGCCGCCGTCGACGGCCACCCAGCTCGACACGTTGCGCTTGACCGTCTGCACGGTGTACAGGGTGACGGTCGAGTTGGCGACCAGCGCGCGGCCTGGCTCGAGCAGCAATCGCCGGTCGGCGCCGAGCAGGTCGTGCATCGCGCCGACGATCGCCTCGACGTACTGCTCGATCGCCGGCGGCTGCTGCGAGGCGGTGTACGCGACGCCGAGACCACCGCCGAGGTTGTAGACCGGAAACTCCCCGAGCGTGGCGATCGCCGCCACGGCCGCTCGGAACGGCTCGAGCTCGAACAGCTGCGAGCCGATGTGGAAGTGCAGGCCGACCAGATCGAGATGCGCCGCGCTCGCCAGCCGCTCGATCGCCGCGCGCGCCTCCGCGATCGAGAAGCCGAACTTCGAGTCCTCCTGGCCGGTCGAGATCGCGTGATGGGTGTCGCCGGCGACACCCGGCGTGACCCGGATCAGGACCTCCTGGCGGCGCCCCAGCTCGGCGGCGATCCGCTCCACCCGATCGAGCTCGCTGAAGGAGTCCAGCACGATGTGCCCGACGCAGGCGCCGAGCGCCTCGCGCAGCTCGAGCTCGGACTTGGCGTTGCCGTGGAAGTAGATCCGCTCGGGGTCGAACCCTCCCCGCAGCGCCAGCGCCAGCTCGCCGCCCGAGGCGACGTCGCACGCGAGCCCCTCCTCGGCGAGCACGCGGTAGACGGCGGTGCAGGGGAACGCCTTGGACGCAAACAGGACGTCGTAGTCGGCGTGGCGCGCCGCGAGCGCGTCGAGGAACGCCCGTGCGCGAGCGCGCAGATCGTCCTCGGCGACCACGTAGACGGGCGTCCCGAACTCCCTCGCCAGCTCGACCGCGTCGCAGCCGCCGATCTCGAGCCGGCCGGCGGCGTTGACGACGCGTGCCGAGCGGATACACGTGCGAAAGCTGACTGGTGAGCCCGGGCATCCGGCGCGATCATGCCATGCGTCGACGGTTCGGGCGGCTTGATACTGGCACCACCGCCGCGCTGATCGAAAGCGATCGCGGCTAAGCCGGTGGCGATCGCGCCCACACCGGCGACAAACCGCACCCCAAACCGAACCCGACCGCCACCCGCGCCGGCGACAAACCGCACCAGCCTGGCATGATCGCGGAGTGCGCCGATCGCAGTCCGTGACCTCGCCGCTGCCGGCGCCGACCGGCGTCTGCGAGGGGCTCGCCTACAAGCTCTGGCTGCCCGCCGGCGGCCCTGCGCCACGTGCCGGTGTCGTGGTCCTGCACGGGGCGGGGTCTTGCAAGGAGAACCACCACGACTACGCCAGGGCCGCGATCGCCACCGGCTTAGCGACGATCGCTTTCGATCAGCGCGGCCATGGTGCCAGCATCGGGCCGATGGACGACCGCGCGATCGAGGACATCGCGACGATCGCCGCTCGCCTGCGGTCGGCGCTCGGTGACGAGCGCGCGCCGGTCGCGCTGCGGGGGTCGAGCATGGGCGGCTGCCTGGCGATCGCCGCCGCGCAGGCGTGCCGCGCGCGGGCGGTCGTCGCGATCTGCCCGGCCAGCCCGAGGGGCTGCGACGCGGAGTCGCGACCGGTGCGCTGAGCTTCGAGGTCGACCGCCCGGCGTTCGATCGACTACTGGCGACCGTCGACCTCGACGCCACCGTGCAATCGCTCGAGATCCCGCTCATGCTGCTCCACGCCGAGGGCGACGAGCAAGTCCCGGTGGCGCACTCGCGGGAGCTCGCGGCGCGGATGCAGGCGGCCGGCAGCCGGCTGATCGTCGTGCCCGGCGGCGACCATCGCTCGATCCAGCACGACCAGGAGCTGCAGGCAGTGAGCTTGCGTTTCATCGCGCAGGCGCTCGAAAGCAGGGGGCCGGCGGCCACCATCGCTCGATCCAGCACGACCAGGAGCTGCAGGCAGTGAGCTTGCGTTTCATCGCGCAGGCGCTCGAAAGCGGGGGGCCGGCGGCCGAGCGCCGTTGACCCGGCCGCCCCGGGAGCGTGCGGGCCGATCTCAATCAGTTTCCCTCGCCTGGCGGCCACCCGGGGTGGGTGAAAACAGCACGTTACACCCGAAACCGGAGAATCTGGCGGAACGCTCCAGGCGTGCGAATCACTGAGATAGGTCCTAATCTTAGGATGAGGACCTCTTCGGAAATACTTCAAGCTCCGCTCATCCGGTCTGCCACCATAATTGGTGCTATGGCTCGTCCCAAATCATTCGGTCACGACGCCGGGCTCCAGGCCCGGATGCTGTTGACGCTGTTCCTGCTCGGCCTCGTCTACGCGGTGCTGATCGGAGTGCTGGTCGCCGCGGGCGCCGGCGCTGTGACGATCGCGCTGCTCGCGGCGGTGCTGTTCGGTGTGCAGTTCTTCACCTCGGACAAGATCGCGCTCTACTCGATGGGCGCGCGCGAGGTGACCCCGCAGCAGGCGCCCCAACTGCACGCGATGATCGAGCGCCTGTGCATCCAGGCCGACCTCCCCAAGCCCCACGTGGCGATCGCCCAGACCCGGATGCCGAACGCATTCGCGGTCGGGCGCACCCCGAAAACGGCGACGGTCTGCGTGACCAGCGGGATCGTGGACCTGCTCGGCTACTCGCCCGAGCTCGAGGGAGTGCTCGGGCACGAGCTGACGCACATCGCCAACCGCGACGTGATGGTGATGACGCTCGCCAGCTTCTTCGCCTCGATCGCTGCGTTCATCGTCCAGATGGGCTTCCTCTTCGGCGGCGGCTTCAACCGCAACAGCAACAACAACAACGGTCCCGCGTTCGCCGTCGTGATCCTCGTCTCGGCGGCCGTGTACGTGGTCTCGTGGCTGCTGCTCCAGGCGCTTTCGCGCTACCGCGAGTTCGCCGCGGATCGCGGCTCGGCATTGATCACCGGACGCCCGGCCGCGCTGATCTCGGCGCTGCGCAAGATCGAGGGTGGGATGCAGCTGACCCCACAGCAGGACCTGCGCGCCGCGTCGGGAGAGCTCGCCGCGTTCTACATCTTCCCGCCAAAGGCCAAGCGGACGATGGCCTCGCTGTTCTCGACCCACCCGCCGCTGAACGCACGGATCGCGAGGCTGGAGCGGCTCGAGGCGCAGCTGCAGGGCACCAGGTAAGTGGGCTTCCTCGACATCCTGACGGGCAAGCGCAAGCTGTCCGGTCCGGCACCGGACCGGCTGTTCGCGATGAGCACCGCCTACGTGACGTTTGAGACGTCGCTCGGGATCACGTCCCGCGGCACCGCCGCGATCGTCTTCCAGCCGTTGCCGACCGCCGACTTCGAGGGGATCGTGCGCGACATGGAGGAGGTCGTCCGCGCCACGGCGTCCGACAGCGGCACGAAGGTCGAGAGCTCGGACGACAGCTACGGCTTCCGCTGGCTGGTGCTGCGCGGCGCGGACTTCGACGATCTCGTCGTTGGCATCAACGCGGTCAGCAGCGCACTCGAGGCCGGGGGCTACGGGGAGCGCGTGCTGTGCGCGGTGTTCTCGTTCGCGGACTCCCGCAGGCGGCCCCAGTACTGGATCTACAACTACAAGCGCGGCTTCTTCTACCCATTCGTCCCGGCGGCGGGCGAACAGCAGCGAGACAGCGAGGCGGAGTTCCGGCTCAAGGCCCAGGTCGGCGCAGAGCTGCCCGTCGAACCCGAGCCTGAGCGCTGGTTCCCACTGTGGGGAATCCCGATCTAGATCGCCTGTCTTTCCGATCTAGATCGCCTGTCTTTCGTCAGAGATCGCTTACGCGCGACAGCTTGCGATCCGATACAGATCCCGGACCGCCGTCTGGGTCGGCGCGAGCAATCTTCACACGCCACCAGCTAGCCAGTGTCACAGTGATCCCGTGGCCGTCTCGCGCCTCGCATTAGCCGCGCCGATCGAGGACTGGGGCCGCCTCAGCGACGAGGTGAGGCTCTACCAGCGGACCTACACCACCTTGCTGCGATCCAGCGGCGAGACGCAATTGCGCGTGCTGGAGTCCTCCCATCGGGCCACCGGATCGAGCCTGCACCCGCTCGCGGCTTCCGACGAGCTGGACCTCGGTGCGTTCATCTATTGCATCCGGAGGCTGCCGGGAGCGATTCTGGGAGCGCACCTCGTCCTGATGGGACAGAACGTCGAGGCATTCGCCGCCCACGGTCTCGATCTAGAGGGCTGGAAGGAGACCGAGGCACTGGCGCGCAGACGCCGGTGGTACGACGACGGCAACGGGACGCTCGCGGTCCTGCTGGCCTCGAGCTCCGATGTCGACGACCTCGTGCCGACGCTGGTCGCGCTGCAGATCGAGTGGAACAAGATCCGGGTCAAAGCGCGAGCCGCCGGCTGGCCCGGAGACGACAAGGTGACACCCGAGCTGTCGGCCGAGTCGCTGGGAGGGCAGCCCGACGATTGGCTGCGGCTCAGAGAGGAGTGGGGCGCTACGTTCGAGGAGCGGATGGCGCTGATTGCATCACGCAGACTCGCGCTGCGGGTCCGGATGCTCGGCGGAAGCCACATCGGCTACGCGCGCCTGACACGCCGCTGGTGGGCGCCCGTGCAGAGCCATCTCGCGCAGGAAGGGCTGACCGATTGCCCGCTCTATTTCGTTAGCTCCAATTCGCACAGCATCGTCAACATCGCGACCGGCATCGCCCGCCAGCGCGAGCGGGACCTCGTGCGCTTCGTCGAGACGCTCCCGAGGGGCGACATCCTGCGCGAGGAGCTGGCCGCCTTCCGTGACGGTCGCACAGAGGGGTCGTGGGAGAACTTCCTGTATTTCGTCGCTCGACCGTGGTGGCATTCGCGGGGATCGGCGGGACGGATCGAGCGCCGCGCCGCTGAGCAGGCGGCGGGCGTGACCCACCTCAGGAGCCGCACGGCGCTGAGGGTGCCGGCGCAGGTGCTCCCCCTGGCGGCGCTGGCGCGCGGGAACCTGGATCCGCGGCTGGGCGACGTGAATGCCGACGCGCTCGCGGCGAGCAACGCGGTCGTCGTGAACATCGACTATCCCCTCGGGATGGCCGCCTACAACATCCTCCGCGAGGTCGCCGTCGACAGCGGCGCAGGACTGCGGGGCGTGTACATCCTCGGGAAGGCCGCGACGCTCAACGCCGACGTCGGCGACGTGATGATCTCGAGCGTCGTGCACAACGAGCACTCGAACTCAACCTACTGGCTCGACAACGCGTTCAGCGTCGACGATCTTGCCGCCGACCTGCGGTTCGGCACCGGCCTCGACAACCAGCGCGCGGTCACCGTCAAGAGCACGTTTCTCCAGAACCGCGCCTTTCTGGAGTTCTACTACCGTGAAGCGTTCACGGTAGTGGAGATGGAGGCCGGACCGTACTGCGATGCCGTATACGAGATCGCCGACCCCGAGCGTTACCCCGTCGGGGAGGCTGTGAACTTCTCGAAGCTTCCGATCGACCTCGGCATCATCCACTACGCCTCGGACACGCCGTACACGCAGGCGCGCACGCTCGGCGCTCCCGGCCTGAGCTACTTCGGGATGGACTCGACGTACGCCTCATCGCTCGCGATTCTGCGGCGCATCCTGCGGCTCGAGGGGGCGTTGACGGAGGCGCGGGCGCCGGCCCTGCACTCGTGACCGGGCCCCACTGGGGCCAAGGACGGCCCTCCATGCACCACTAGCCCGGGATCAGCCCTTCGGCGCTGAAGTCCGCCTTGGCCTCATCAAGCGAGACGTCAGGCGGTGGCACGATCACGTCGGACGGGCGCAGGTCGTCGTCGCCGACGGGTTGCCCCTGGCGAACGAGCTCGATCAGGCTCGTGAACGTACGCTTGAACCGCTGTTCGTCGTCGGCCTCGCACGCCGCGACCGCCTCGTTGTCAAGCTCGTTGAGCGACGCCCGCTCACGATCACCGAGCTCGTACTGGCCCTCCGTCGCGATCCTGACGATCACGAAGCCTGCCCTTCGCCCTGCTGCGCATGTTCGGTGGCGGCGCCGGCGCCGGCGCCAGCGCCCGAGGTGCCTGCCCCGAGCTCGCCGGCGGGAGCTGATCCGGTTCCCAGCTCGGCCTTCATCTTCGCCAGCTCGGCATCCACCTCGCTGGTGCTCGACAGCTGCTTGAGCTGGCGGTCGATGTCGTCCTCGCCGGGGGTGAGCGTCGTCAGGTCCTCGAACGTGCCCGCTGCTTCCAGCTCCTGCACCGCGTCCGCGCGCGCCTTCATGTTCTCGGTCTTGTCCAGCGCGCGCTGCATCGCCAACCCGACGTCCGCCATCTCCTCGCCGACGCCGGTCGCAGCCTCGGAGATCCGCACCTGTGCCTCGGCGGCCGAATACTGGGCCTTGATCACCTCCTTCTTGGAGCGGAACTGCTCGATCTTGGTGCGCAGCTTCTGCTCGGAGGCGGTCATCTGCTCCTGCTGCTGCTCGAGCTGTGCGACCTGCGAATCGAGCGATTGCAGCTCTGTCTGGGCGACGTTCTTGCGCTCGAGCGCCGTCCGCGCCAGATCCTCGTTGCCAGCCGCCAGCGCCTGGCGCGCCTGCGTATCGAGCTTGACCACCTGGTCGCGGAGCTTCTGCTCCTGAAGCTGCAGGCGCTTCTTGGAGGTGACGACGTCCGCGATCCCCTTCTTGACGTTCTGCAGCAGCTCGATCTGCTTCTGGTAGCTGTACTCGAGCGTCTCCGAGGGGTCTTCGGCCCGGTCCAGGAGCCTCGAGATCTTGGCTTTGATTACGGTCGACATGCGTCCGGACAGGCCCGGCATCGCATCCTCCTTGGCGGGTGGCTGGCTGGCTTTCGGTTAGCGTAGCGAGCCGCGGGCGTAGGATCCGGTTTCGATGGACGGCAAACCCCCCTCGCAGTCGAGCACAACGCTCGCACACGTGATGGGAATCGCCGACGCCAACAGCACCGGCATCGTCCACGGCGGCACGGTGATGAAGCTGTGCGACGAGGCGGCCGGCTTGGCCGCAATCAAGCACGCGCGCCGTCTCGTCGTCACCGCCGGCATGGACCGGATGGCCTTCCTGTATCCGATCCAGATCGGCGAGCTGGTCACGTTCGCCGCCACCGTCAATGCGGCGTGGCGCACATCGATGGAGGTCGGGGTCCGCGTCGAGGCGGAGAACCCGCGCACAGGCGTGGTGCGCCACACGAACACGGCGTTCGTGACGATGGTGGCGTTAGACGACGACGGCCACCCCGCTGCCGTCCCGCCTGTGATCGCGAGCACGACGGACGAGCAGCGCCGGATGCGCGAAGCCGAGCTACGGCGGGCAAACCGGCTCGCAGAACGGGCGCAGATCGTCGCGCACCGAGCGCAGGAGGGCGAGTAGGCCCCAGTGGCCGAGCGGCCCATCCGGCACTAAGGGCCCTAAGGGCTCCCTAAGAGCCAGATGGATTGCGCGAAGCGCGATCGCTAGCGGGCTGGGCCGCAAATCGGCGACCCGACGACGGCGGCTCGCTAACGTCCGCCACTCGATGCGACGCGCAACAACTGCCACGCTCGTCACGATCGCCGTATGTGCAGCGCTCGCCGGCTGTGGCAGCTCGACGCAGCTGCTTACCCGGTCTGCGCCGGTCGTCGGCATCGATGCCAATGCCTCCCAGAAACTCGGCATCCCGACGCTGGCGACCAAGAACACGACGCGGGTGGCGGGCGCCGATCCGGTCGCGGACGCAGCCGGGGTGGCGCTCGCGGTGTACCCGTCGTCCGCTCCAGGAACCCACCCGCCGGCGGTCACCCTCGCGCCGACCGACGACTGGGAGGCGGCGATCGCGGCGTCGGTGCTGATGGCGCCACCGATCCGCGCGCCGATCCTGCTGTCGGGCAGCTCCGCGCTGCCGACCGCCACCGCGCAGGCGCTCAGCGAGCTGGCCCCCACCGGCTCGGCCGGGGGCGCCCAGGTGATCCGCGTCGGCGACGTTCCGAGCCCGCGGGGGTCGCGGTCCGCGAGCATCTCGGGCGCCGATCCGTACACGCTGGCCGCCGCGATCGACCGCTTTGCGAGTGCTGCGGCCGGCAAGGAGAGCGCGGACGTCGTGATCGCGTCCGCCGACCAACCGCGCTACGCGATGCCCGCCGCCGGCTGGGCCGCCGAGAGCGGCGACCCGGTCCTGTTCGTCAACAGCACCGGCATCCCGCAGGCGACGCGCCAGGCGCTGCTGTCGCACCAGAGCCCGCACATCTACGTGCTCGGACCGCCGCGCGTAATCCCCGACAGCGTGCTGGCACAGCTGCGAAAGTACGGGTCGGTAGCCCGCGTCGGCGCCGCCAACCCGGCCGCCAACTCGGTGGCATTCGCCGAATATCGAGACCCGGCGTGCGCCTACGGACAGCCCTGCGCACACGTTCTCGGCAGCTTTGGGTGGGCGCTGCGGAGCCCGGGGCACGGTTACGTGCTGATCAACGCGAGCCGCCCGCTCGACGCCGCCGCCGCCGCCGCGCTGTCGAGCAGCGGTGACTACGGCCCGCAGCTGCTCGTCAACAGCGCGGCTACCCTCCCCACGCCAGTGCTGAACTACTTCCTCAACTACGCTACTCCCGGCTACACGCAGGAAGGTCCGACTGCCGCGGTCTACAACCATGGCTGGGTGATCGGAGATCAGAATGCGATCTCGGTCCCGGTTCAGGCGGAGGTCGACGCTCTGTTGGAGGTGGTCCCGCAGAAATGAGCCAGGCAGAACATCCAGATCGTTTGCGAGCAGGACGTGAGGTCACGGTCGAGGACGTCCGGCAGCTGATGGGCGCGTCGACCCCGCACTTCGCGCTGCAGCTCCGGGAGCGCATCAAGGCGCTGATCCGCAACCTCCCCCCCGATCATCCGGCCCGGATCGAGGGCGAGCGCGAGATCGCCCGCCTGAACCAGATCGCGTTCGCCGGCGAGATCCGCGGTCATCACGCGGAGCCCGGCCTCGAGCCGCTGCCGAGCGTGGCCCACGAGGACATCAGCTGAGCGCCGGCGCTCAGCGCATGCCCACGACATGAGCGGCGAGCGGTACGTCTCCGTCGTCGGGCTTGGCCGGGTCGGGCTCCCGCTGGCGCTGTCGTTCGCCGACCGGGGACTGCACGTGCTGGGCGTCGATCACGACCCAGCGGTGCTCGCGGCGCTGCGCACTGGGCGGATGCCGTTCGTCGAGGCGGACACGCAGCCGCTGCTCTCAGCGCGTCTGTGGCACCGGCCGCCTCGAGCTGACCGAGCTCGCGGCCGACGCCACGCAGGCCGACGACATCGTGCTGACGATCGGCACACCCTCGTTCTCCCACATCGAGAGCGACCTGCGGCAGGTGCGCGCCGCCGTGGACGACTTGCTGCCGCTCCTGCGCCCGGGTCATGCGGTGATCCTGCGCTCGACGATCGCGCCGGGGACAACCGAGTTCGTCGCCGGCTACATCGAGAAGCGGCGCGGGTTGCGCGTCGGCGAGGACGTGTTCGTCGCACACGCGCCCGAGCGGATCGCAGCCGGGCGCTTCGTGGAGGAGATCACGACCCTCCCCTGCATCATCGGTGGCGTGGACAGGGCTTCGACTGACCGCGCCGCTGACCTGTTCGAGGTGTTCGGCGCGCCGATCGTCAAGACGACGCCCGTGCAGGCCGAGCTCGCGAAGATCTGGACCAACATCCTGCGCTATGCGACGTTCGCGCTGCCGAACCTGCTGATGATGGACTGCGAGCGTTATGGCGCAAACGTGTTCGAAGTGATCGACCTGATCAACCGCGATTACCCGCGCGGCGGCATCGCGCTACCCGGGCTGACGGCAGGGACCTGCCTGCGCAAGGACTTCGCGTTCTCGGAGGAGCGCTCGAACGCTCCGGGCATGCTGCTCGCGGTGTCGCGCGTCAACGAGGCGGTGCCGCTGTTCCTGGTCGAGGGAATCAAGCGCCGGATCGTGACGCTGGCCTCGCGCAAGGTTGCGGTGCTCGGCCTGACGTTCAAGCGCAACACCGACGACGAACGCGACTCGCTGTCGCATAAGCTGATCCGCCTGCTGGAGCGCGAGCTCGCCGACGTGGCGGTGTGCGATCCCCATGCGCCCTCCCCGACGCAGCCGTTCGCGCAGGCCGTCCGCGACGCCGACGTCGTGATCGTCGCGACCAACCACTCGGCTTTCCAACGGCCCGAGGCGCTCGCGGAGATCCTCGAGCGGGCCGCCGACGACTGTCTGCTGGTGGACCCGTGGAACGCGTTCGGGACCTCGCAGGTGTTCCTGTTCGCCGCCGAGGCGTCCGCGATCGCGCACGCCAAGGAGCACCTGGACGCCGATCTGCGATGAGCAGGGTGCTCGTCACCGGTGGCGCCGGCATGATCGGCTCGGCGGTCGTCCGGCGGCTGCTGCACGATCCCGATTGGGAGGTCAGAGTCTCTGACCACCGTCAGGCCCCGGCATGGATGCGCGAACGGTGCGAGATCGTGACCGCCGATCTGCGCGACCTCGAAGCTGCTCGCGCGGCCAGCGCCGGGTGCACCCACGTGATCCACCTGGCGGCGATCGTCGGCGGGATCGCGAACTTCCACAAGCTGCCGTTCACGCTGAGCGAGGTCAACAACGCGCTGACGGGCGCGGTCGTGCACGCCGCGCTGGACGTGCAGGTGCAGCGCTTCGTCTACGTCTCGTCCTCGATGGTGTTCGAGCGCGCAACCGAGTTCCCGACCACCGAGTCGCATCTGTTGCACTGCGCGGCGCCACGCTCCGCATACGGGTTCTCGAAGCTCGCCGGCGAGGTCTACACGCGGGCTGCACACGACCAGCACGGGCTGCGCTACACGATCTGCCGGCCGTTCAACGCCTACGGCCCCGGGGAGCTACCGGATCCCGACGAGCCCGGCATCGCCCACGCCGTCCCGGACCTGATCGCCAAGGCACTCGCTGGCCAGCGGCCACTTGAGATCTTCGGCTCGGGCCGCCAGACGCGCACGCTCACGCACGTCGATGACATCGCCGGCGGGATCACCTTGGCGATGGCATCGCCCGCGGCCGAGAACGAGGACTTCAACATCTCCGCCTCCCAGGAGCTGACTGTCGCCGAGATCGCGGCGCTGGTGTGGGAGGCCTGCGGCCACGACCCATCGACGCTCGAGCTCGCGAACCTCCCGAGCTTCGCGGTCGACGTCCAGCGGCGGTGGCCCTCGGTCGAGAAAGCCGGGCGCCTGCTCGGATGGCATGCAAAGGTGCGGCTGCGCGACGGCATCGCCGAGACAGTGCAGTGGCTGCGCGACCAGGCCGAGCAACCGTCGGGCTCGCTTAAGGGCCCGTAAGGGCGCCGCGCAGAAATGATTGATCGTCCGCTCGCTTAGGGCCCGTTCAAGAATTATTGGCGGTTTTGACGGCGTCTGGACGCGCCTGGCGCCACCGGCTCGTCCTCAAATACTCCCGGTATGATCGGGCCGAGCCGGCGGCGCCAGACACGCCCAGCCACTCGTCAAATCCCGCCACTAATTCTTGAACGGGCCCTTATTCCTGCACGGACCCTAACCGCTGACGCTGAGGCTGCAGCCGCGCGTCTCGAGCTCGGCGAACATCTCGCCGGGGTCGATACATCGCTCCGGCGGGTGGGCGCCGGTTGCGGTCAGCGCGCCGCGCGCCAGCAGGCGAACGGCCGCGGCGACCGGCGCGGCCGTCGAGACGATCGAGCCGCCGAGACCGAAATGGGGCCGGGTAACGGCCCGCACGGTGACGGTCCGGCCGGTGCCGGCAGCAACGCTGACCAGGTGCACCGAGACCGTCTCAGACGATGGCGGGACCGCCTTGCGCGCGGCGTCGGCGACGATCTGCGCCGGCGCCCCCGCCAGCTCCTTCAGCGCCTCCAGCAGGGGCGGCGCGAGTGACACTCTGAAGCTGGCACTCCGGCAGCCGAAGCTCTCGACGAACGTCGCAAGCTCGGAGTGCAGCGTGTAGATCGTCTCGGCGCTGCCGATCGGCTCGCCGAAATCCAGCTCGCCGCCGGCCTGTAGCGGCTCGATCTCCACCGGCTGCCCGTCTCGGATCACGACCGGCGCGAGCGTCAGCTCGTCCAGCAGCGTCTGGACGGCGTACGGCGGATGCAGGCGTCCGTCCCCGCCGGCCTCCGGGTCGCGCCCGGCGGCGGCGACGTCGATCGTCTCGATCGCGGCCTCGTCGCCGAGCTCGTGCGCCGCCCGCAGCGCCATCAGGTTCGTCTTGCCCGGGCTCGAGCCGATGCCCAGCAGCGCGACCAGGCCGGCGCGCTCGAACTCGTCCGCGAGCTCGAGCTGGCGGCCCGTCATCCAGTACAGACCGCCGAGGTCCATGTAGTTGCATCCCGCCGCAACGCAGGCGTGCATCGCGTCGAGGTTGACGCGGTAGGAGGCGGTGTTGACGAGCACGTCGACCTCGCGCAGCTGCTCGACGAGCGCGCCGGTCGCACGTGCGTCGACCCGCCGCGCCAGCGCGCTGGGTCCGCCGTGTGCCTTCGCGACGCGCTCGGCCCGCGCGCTGTCGAGATCGAGCAGCAGCATGCTGGCTACTTCCTGCGACGCCGCGAGGTCGTGCACGATCGCGGGCGCGATCGTGCCGCCGGCGCCGAGGACCGCAACTCGCACCTGGGGCATGGCGAAGTGACCGTACCGTTGCCCTGTGCCGGTTGACCTTGGCCATCAGGTACAAAGAGCGATCATCACTTCGGCCATCGGACCCTTGCGCTCTGTCTGGCACCGGCTGACAATCGGCGGCCCGGCGCGCCAGGTACAGATTGTCCACGGGGCGATTATCCACGGGGCGCCGGCATCCGATTAACCGCGAGCAGCAAAAGAGGTCGCCTTGGAGAGCGCGACGTTGGCACAAACGCCCACCGGCATTGAGGTCGCAGACAAGGGCTTGAAGAAGAACGCGATCACGTTCGCATCCAACGTCGTGATTGGCGTCGCATCCACCGCCCCTGCATACAGCCTCGCCGCGACGCTTGGCTACATCGCCCTCGTTCCGGGACTGGGGCTGCACGCTCCGGCAGTGATGCTGGTCGCCTTCCCCCCGATGGCGTTCATCGCTGCGGCGTACTACTACATGAACCGTGCCGACCCGGATTGCGGCACCACGTTCGCGTGGATGACCAGGTCGATGGGCCCGTGGCTCGGCTGGCAGGGCGGCTGGGCGATCGTGGTCGCCGACGTGCTCGTGATGCCGAGTCTCGCGTCGGTCGCCGGGCAATACACGTTCTCGCTGTTTGGCAACAGCAACCCCAGCAACCTCGACGTCACGATCGTCGGGATCTCGTGGATCG
This sequence comes from uncultured Solirubrobacterales bacterium, assembly GCA_963811155.1. Taxonomy (GTDB): domain Bacteria; phylum Actinomycetota; class Thermoleophilia; order Solirubrobacterales; family Solirubrobacteraceae; genus Palsa-465. The sequence continues at coordinate 13,580 of CAWEQQ010000043.1, read as the reverse complement.
TGATCATGACCGTGATCTGCTACATCGGCATCGAACTGTCCGCCCGCACCCAGCAGTTCCTGCTGGGGCTGGAGTTCTTCACGCTGATCCTGTTCTCCGTCGTCGCGCTGATCAAGGTCTACACGAGCCATCCCGCCCACTCGATCGAGCCGGCGCCGTCGTGGTTCAACCCGTTCGACGTCTCGAGCCTCAATGCGCTGGACGGCGGCATCCTGCTCGCGGTGTTCGTCTATTGGGGCTGGGATTCGGGCGTGAGCGTCAACGAGGAGACCGAGAATCCCAGCACTGCACCCGGGCGGGCTGCGATCGTCTCGACGTTCATCCTCGTCGGCATCTACCTGCTCGTCTCGACCGCGGCTCAGGCCTACGGTGGGGTTGGCCAGCTGATGGCACACCCGATGGACGTGCTCTCGCCGCTGGGCAACGGCGTGTTTGGATCACCGCTCGACAAGCTGCTGATCATCAGCGTGCTGACCTCGGCTTCGGCGTCGACGCAGACCACGATCCTGCCGACCGCGCGCACGACGCTCTCGATGGCGCGCTGGAAGGCGATCCCGAAGCAGTTCGGCAACATTCATCCGCGTTTCCTGAGCCCCGGCTTCTCGACAATTTGGATGGGCGTCGTGTCGACGGCCGTGTACGTGTTTCTGTCGGCCACGAGCGTCAACCTGATCGGCGACGCGTTCACCTCGCTGGCGCTGACGATCGCCTTCTATTACGGGTTCACCGGCCTGGCCTGCGTCGTCTACTACCGGCGCCACCTGCTCGACAGCGCGAAGAGCTTCTTCTTCGTCGGCGTGTTGCCGTTCGCCGGCTTTGCAATCCTGATGTTCATCCTCGTCAAGGCGGTGGTCGACTATTCCAAGCCACATGCCGGGCTCGCCAAGCCGTTCCTGGGGATCGGCTCGCCGATCGTGATCGCGCTGGTGATGATCATCCTCGGATTGGCGCTGATGATCATCCAGCGCATCACCATGCCGGAGTTCTTCAGGCGCAAACCCGAGGTCGTAGATCCGGCGATCTTCGCAGCCGCACCCGCGGGGCGGTCGGCGTGAGCAGCGGCGTGATCGTCGGCTACGACGGCTCGGACTGCGCCAAGGCCGCGCTGCGGACGGCCGTCGACGTCGCCAGGGCCTATGGCGAGAAGTTGATCGTCGCGTTCGGCTACGAGCTCAACCCCGTCGCCGGCGAGCTGCACGACTACCACAACGCACTGCGAGACCTCGCGATCAAGCGCGTCGCCGAAGCGACGCAGCTCGCCACCGGCGAGGGCGCCGAAGTCGAGGGGGCCGTGATCGAGAAGCAGGCGGCGCATGGTCTCGCCGAGCTCGCGACCGAGCGCGACGCGCGCTTGATCGTCGTCGGCACCCGCGGAGAGAGCCCGTGGCGGGGCGCGCTGCTCGGCTCGACGCCGCACAAGCTGCTGCACCTGTCAGACCGTCCGGTACTGGTGGTCCCATCGGCGGACGGGTCACACACGCAGTAGCGCCAATCGGTCGGCTCGGGGCGCGCGATCGGTAGGCTCGTCGACGCGATCGGCAGGCTCAGGCAGCGCGATCGGCAGGCTCGGGCAGCGCGATCGGTAGGCTCGTCGGCGCGATGAGCACCCCCGAGCATCTCGCCGGCGAACGCATTGAGCACAGTGCGCTGCCCGGCCCCTTTCCGGTCGGCGCCTACGCCGCGCAGCTCAGGCGCCGGCTGCAAGAGTTCGCGCGCGTCCAGCTCGTGGGCGAGGTATGGGGGGTGCGCCCGAGCCGCGCCCGCGTCTACTTCGAGCTGCGCGACGCCCGCGGCGCGGTGCCGTGCTCGATGTGGCTGTCGGACTTCGAGCTGCTCGACGTGGTGCTCGTCGACGGGCTGCGGGTCGTGGTCGGCGGCGGCTGTGACTACTACCCCGGCACTGCCACGTCCTCGCCGTCGTTCACGTTCTCGGTCTCCGAGCTGCGGATCGCCGGCGAGGGCGACCTGCTCGTGGCGCTCGAGCGCCTGCGCCGGCGGCTGCACGCCGATGGCCTGTTCGAGCCGCAGAAGCGACTGGCGCGACCACAGCTGCCGCGCACGATCGGCGTCGTCACCGGCGAGCGGGGCAAGGCCCGCGACGATGTGCTCGCGGGGCTGCGCCGGCGCGGCTGGTGCGGGCGGCTCGTGTGGGCCTTTGCTCCCGTCCAGGACCGCCACGCCGCGGCGCGGATCGCCACCGCTCTGCGGGAGCTGGCAGCGATCGAGGAGGTAGAGGTCGTGATCGTCGCGCGCGGCGGTGGCTCGCTCGCGGACCTGTTCGCGTTCTGCGACGAGGCGCTTTGCCGGACCGTCGCGCTGCTGAGGGTGCCCGTCATCTCCTCCGTCGGGCACCACACCGACCGGACGCTGATCGACGATGTCGCGGCCGTGTGCTGCTCGACGCCAACGCATGCTGCCGAGGCGGCTGTGCCCGTTGACTGCCGCGCGGCGCGCGCCGACGCGACGGCCTACGCCAGACGCCTGCACGGCCACGGCCGGCGGGCGATCCTTCACCGCGCACGCGCGCTCGCAGCGCTCGCGCGGGCGCCCGCGCACCACGTCGCGCGCCACCGGCGCCAGCTCCGTCAACTCGTGCGGGAGCTGCGCGCCAGCGCCCGGCGCGCCTGCGAGCAGGGCGTTGAGCTTGCCGGCGTGCACCGGCTCGTCCTGGCGCGCAGCTGCGAGCGAGCGGTGAGCTCCGACGCCGCCCGGCGCCGGTCAGAGCTCGACCGGCTCGCGCTGGCGCTCGCCGCCCACGATCCGCAGCGGACGCTCGCCCGCGGCTACGCGCTGGTGGCGGACCGCGCCGGCGAGCCGCTGGCGAGCGCCGCGGCAGCACGCACGGCCGGCGATGTGGACCTCCGCTTCCACGACGGTGTGGTGGCTGCCGCGATCAGCGACCGCGAGCACCAACCATGATCGAAGAGCGCAGCTACGAATCCGCAGTCGCGCGCGTCGAGCAGATCATCAAGCGGCTGGACTCCGGCGAGGCCGGCCTGCGCGAGACGCTCGAGCTCGTCAAGGAGGGCCGCGAGCTGGTGGAGTACTGCGCCGGCGAGCTCGAGGCGGTCAGCCGGGGGCTCGAGGAGCTGCGGCTCGAGGAGCTGGTGGCGAGGCTCGAATCTCCGGGGCAGCCGCGGTGAGCACCTTCGACCGCCTCGCCGATCTGTCCCTCGCGATCGACGGCTACACACTCGAGGGGCTGCGAGCCGAGGTCTCGAGCGGCTTCGAGCGGCTGACGACCGTCGTGCACCTGCAGGGCGGCGGCCTCGAGGGCGTCGGCGAGGACGTCGTCTACCAGGGCGCCGACCAGCTCGCGCTGCAGGCGGCCGGGCCCGTGCTCGAGCTCGCCGGGCGATACGCGCTCGTGGAGTTCTGCGAGCTGGTCGACTCGCTGGACCTGTTCCCGGTGGCGCCCGAATCGGACGTCTCGCGGCTCTACCGGCGCTGGACGTTCCACAGCGCCGGACTCGATCTGGCTTTGCGGCAGGCGGGAAGGGCGCTGTACGAGGTGCTCGGCCTGGAGTGCAGGCCGATGCGGTTCGTCGTCTCGTTGCGTCTGGGCGAGCCGCCGACGCTAGACCCGCTCGAGCGCCGGCTGAGGCGCTACCCGACGTTGCACTTCAAGCTCGACCCGACGAGCTCCTGGACGCCCGAGCTGATCGCCGCGCTCGTCGCCACGGGCGCCGTCGAATCGGTCGACTTCAAGAGCCTGTACCGCGGGACCGTGGTCGACCGTTCGCCGGACCCGGTGCTCTACCGGCGCGTGGTGGACGCGTTTCCCGGCGCATGGATCGAGGACCCGGACGTCGTCTCGCCGCAGACCGCCGCGGTGCTCGTAGACGCGCACGAACGCATCACCTGGGACGCCCCGATCCATTCGATCGCCGATATCGAATCGCTACCGTTTCAGCCGAGCATGGTGAACATCAAGCCATCCCGGATCGGTGGCCTGCCGAAGCTGTGCGCGGCCTACGACTACTGCGCCGAGCACGGAATCGGCGCCTACGGTGGTGGCCAGTTCGAGCTGGGGCCAGGGCGCGGACAGGCGCAGTACCTCGCCTCGCTGTTTCATCCCGACACGCCAAATGACCTCTCCCCGGTCGGCTACAACGAGCAAGATCCGCCACCCGGCCTGCCTTCCAGCCCGCTGGCGCCGGCGCCGGCGCAGGCTGGCTTCCGCTGGGCGGCCGCGTGATGGCTGGCCCGCTTGCGGGGACCGTGGCGCTCGTCACCGGCGCGTCGAGCGGGATCGGCGAGACGACCGCGCAGGCGCTCTGCGATCAGGGCGCCGCGGTGGCGATCGTCGCCCGCCGCGCCGACCGCTTGCAAGCGCTTGCCGGACGGATCGAGGACCGCGGCGGAACAGTGCTCGCGATCGCCGCTGACATCGGCTCCCAGCCGGTGGCGCAGGGCGCGGTGCAGCGCACCGTCGCCCAGCTCGGCCGGCTCGACATCTTGATCAACAACGCCGGCGTGATGCTCCTGGGTCCCGCGCTCGGCGCCCCGCTCGAGGACTGGCAGCGGATGCTCGACATCAACGTCGCGGGGCTTTTGTGGTGCGCACACGCCGCGCTGCCGCACCTGCTGAGGGCGGCCGAGGACGGTCCGCGCGCGGTGGCCGACATGGTCAACGTCAGCTCGGTCGCCGGCCGCACCACCCGCCCTGGCAGCAACGTCTACAACCTGACCAAGCACGGTGTCGGGGCGTTCAGCGAGTCCCTGCGCCAGGAGGTCACCGGGCGTGGCGTGCGCGTCTCGCTGGTCGAGCCGGGGGCCGTCGATACCGAGCTGCGTACACACAACCGTCCGGAGATCCAAGAACAGATGGCACAGCGGTTCGGGAACGTCGAGCTCCTCCGGGCCGGCGACATCGCGGACGCGATCGTCTACATCGTCACGCGCCCCCGACACGTGTCGATCAACGAGGTGCTCGTCCGCCCGACTGACCAGACCGACTGAAAGCCCACGCCGCCTGCGCAAGATCGAACTATCATCGGTCTCGGACCGCACCAGGGGAGGGCGGCTGACCGAGGTTGTCAATTAAGGAGAACGTGTGCAAGAACGACTCGGAATCGCCGGCGCTGGCACGATCGCGTGCGGGCTGGCGACGGCGGCAGCGCGTAACGGTGAGGTGCTCCTCTGGGCACGCTCGGACGAATCCGCGCAGCGCGCCCGGACGACGGTCGCCAAGGCCTGCGCGAAGCTGACCGACGGAGCCCTCGATCCGGACCGGGTGCGGATCGTCACAGATCTCGACGCGTTGTCCGAGGCAACCTTCCTGGTCGAGGCGATCATCGAGCACCACGGCCAGAAGGCCGCGATGCTGACCGACCTCGGAGAGCTCGCGCACCACACCGGGTCAGGAGCAGTGCTGGCTACGACGACTTCGTCGCTGTCGATCGCCGAGCTGGCGCAGGCGAGCGGCCACCCGGAGCGGTTCGTCGGACTCCACGTGTTCAACCCGGTTCCGCGGATGGAGCTGATCGAGCTGGTGTTCCCGCCGCAGGCGGACGAGCCGACCCGGGCGCGGGCTTGGGCGCTATGCGAAGCGCTCGGCAAGAAGCCGGTCGAGGTCCCCGACATCCCGGGGTTCGTGGTCAACCGGCTGCTGTTCCCATACCTGTTCAACGCGGTCGAGCTAATGGCCGAGACCGGGATCTCGGCGCAGGACGTCGATGAATGCATGAAGATGGGCGCGGGCATGCCGATGGGGCCGCTCGCGCTGCTCGACTACGTCGGGCTCGACGTCGCGCAGGCGATCGGAATCGCGCTCCACATCGACGTGCCGGAGAAGCTTTCACGGCTTGTCCTCGATGGTGCGCTCGGACGCAAGGCGAGGCGCGGCTTCTACGCCTACGACCGCTGACTTCCGCTCCTCCGAGGAACTATTTAGGGCTCGTTCATCTGCGAACCGCATCCTTCCAATCGCGACGTACCTCATAGCAGCACCTCCTCCCCAGAAGCACAGAGTCGGCCCGCCCTCAGCGGGCCGGCTCTTGTTCTGCGTCCGGTTGCCGGCCTTGTGAGGGCGGGAGCCTCAGACCTCCGGAAGTAGGCGCGCGGTCGGAGATCACGCTTTCAGCCGGTAGGTGATCGGTCGGTGGGCTCCCGGGAAGCGGGGCGGGTTGGTGTTGAACTCGCTGATCAGCAGCGCGAGCGCAGTGGCGACGCGTGGTGGGTGGGGCTGGTCGAGCGTGACGGCGATCGCGTTGCGCCCGTAGTGGATTGTGCCTGCGAGGTGCAGCAGGTTGCGAGCGATCGCCCGGTACTCGTCGGGGTCGGCGAGGTAGGTGTTCAGGCGGCGGGCGAGGTCGAGCTCTGCGTTGTAGGCGAGCAGGCGGCAGACCATCTGTAGCGCGCGGCGGGCGAGCTTGGGGGTGGCGCGGGTCGCGTTTGGGTCAAGCTGGTTGGCGGGCAGCTTGGCGGGGATCGCCGTCAGGCGAGCGCGGGCTGTAGTGAGCTCCGTCTTGGCTGAGTTGACCTGCTCTGCGAGCTGGTCGAGATCTTGTTGGTTGGCGTGGGCGGCCTGGCCGAGCGCGCGCTCGGCGTCCGCGAGCTTGGCCTCGGCGTCCTTGACCTTCGCGCGGGTCGCTTTGCGGGCTGGGTTGTTGACCTTGGCCGTGTTCGGCTGTTCGTCCATCTCGTAGGTGCACAGCCAGTGGATTCCCTGGTGCTGTTCGAGGTACTTGTTGGTGTTCTCGATGCACCAGCGGCCTTTGAGGCGGTGCACCAGCGGCGCGCCTTTGAGCTTGTGGTTGGAGGTAAGCACCTGGAAGACGACCTTGCCCTGTTCGTAGGCGGACAGCTGGCGCACCTTGCCGTGCTCGTAGCCCGAGAGTGAGATCTGCTCGTCCGCGAGCAGGTAGCCGCGCCGTTTGCCGTTTATCTGAACCCAGCTGCGCCGTGGCTGGGCAGTTGCCGGTACGAGCGGCGCGCGGCGCCAGGTGACCCACTCCATCCCTGCCTGGGTGATCTGATTGAAGGTCTTCGGGTAGGAGCCGCCGCGGTCAAAGCCGAGCATCACGGGACGACCGCCGACGATTTCTTTGAGCTCCCCGAGTACCCCGGGCAGTGACACTGACAGCCCGCGCGGCTCGCCCGAGTCAAAGCACACCGCCCGCCAGCGGTCATCGACCACGAACGTGTCATCACGGCCGCGCTCGGCCAGGTGGCGGCGGATGTTGTAGCCCTTTGCGACCGGCTGGGAGCCCCAGTAGGTGACGAAGTGATCATCGACGTAGAACAGCTCCGGCGGATGCTCGTCCGCGTTGAGCATCGCGGTGGCGAACGCACGCTGCACCAAAAGCGGGTCCGAGGCCTCTGCCAGCCGGGCCACGGCGGGGCGCAGCGTGCGCACAGACGGCAACGCGCAGAGCCCAAGCAGCGCGCCCGCGTCGGCGGGCCGCAGATGCTTTGCCTGCTCAAGCGACGAGCCGCCGAGCGCGAACGAGAAGCTCGAGGCCAGCACCAGCGCCGCGGCGTCGTAACGGCGCGCCGCCGGTGCCGGAAGCGCCGAGAGCACGTCCCCAACACCCAGACGCTCAAGGAACGGGTAGAGCAGCATCGCGCCCGCGTAACGGCTTTGCACCTCCGCCTCACCCAGACGCCTGAGCAGGCCGCCAGCCACCACGCTCGGCTCCTGCCCTGCGCCCTCGGCCGCGTACGTCACTGTGGCATCGCCGTCATCCGGGGACTGCCCGCCGGGCACGGCCGTCTCCTCGGCGGACGCGGGCACCGTCTCCTCGGCGGACGCCGCCGTCTGCTCGGCGGACGCGGTCGCCTGCTCGGCGGGCTCGCCCTCCCCCGAAACGTCGCCCGCCTCGCTCTCCTCAAGCGCGAGCTCACCCTGCACCGCCTCACGCGGCTGGCGGGCGAGCAGCCGGCTGATCGTCGCCTCCGAGACCCCCATTCGCCGCGCGATCTCCGCGCCCGTCACCCCGCCTTCAGACAGCTTTACCGCCCGGCGCCGCTGTGTCTCAGAGAGCTTGCGGGGCGCGCCCCGCGGCGCCAGCAGCGCCTTCGAGCCGCGATCGGTCGTACGAGTGCGCAGGCGCGAGACGTACTCGCGCGAGAGTCCGAACAACTCCGCCACCTCCCCGACCTTCGCCCCGGCCTGGGTGAGCGCCACCGCCGCCAGGTTACGCATCCCCTGGTCCTGCTCGTCAAAGCAGAACATGACCCGCGGCCCGAATCCCACCAGCACCTGCCCGTCCTGCACCGCCCGCCAATGGCCGTACGGCTCGAGCATCCCCCGAAGCTGGGTCTGCGCAGTCGCCTGATCCACCCGTTCATCCTACCAAATGTGATCTCTTTGTGCAAGCCAATAACCAAAAAACTTGCCTGCTCAGGACGCATATCTGGAAGCAACTTCCGGAGGTCTGAGACTCGGCCACGTGGTTTGGCAGTCGAATAGTGTTCGTGGTGGTGGCGGAGCGTCGGGATCTGAAGGTGGTGATTGTCGGAGCGGGCTTCGGCGGTATCGCGGCGGCGATTGAGTTGCAGCGCCACGGGTTCGACGACATCACGATTCTCGAACGGGCGCCGGATCTCGGCGGTACGTGGTTCTATAACACGTATCCGGGCGCGGCGTGCGACACTCCCAGCCACCTGTACTCGTACTCCTACGCGCAACGGCGCGACTGGGTCGCGTGTTGTGCTCTCTGCAGGCGGAGATCCTGACCTACCTTCGCGGCGTCGCGAGCGATCATGGCGTACACCGGCGGGTGGTCACGGGCAGCGACGTGATCGCCTGCACCTGGGACGAGACGACGTGCCGATGGTTCGTGGAGGACGGCTTACAGCACCGATGAAGACGCCGACCGCGGCTGATCCTGGCGACTGCGCCTGCCGCACCAGCCGGGTTCCCGCGGATGTCAAGCGACCGATGGGTTCGCAGGCCACCAGTTCCACTCGGCGCGGTGGGACCACGACTACGACCTGCGCGACAAGCGCGTGCGGTGATCGGCGCGGGCGCGAGCGCCGTGCAGTTTGTGCCCGAGATCGCCGGCCAAGTGTCGCGGCTGGTCCTCTTCCAGCGTACCGGCAACGGTTCCTGCCACGCAAGAACCGCACCGTACCCGCGAGTGTGGCGGGCAGCGGTCAAGCATGTCCCCGGCCTGCAGGAGTTTCAGCGTCGAGTTCTACTTTTCTACTACAGCGAGTCGCTGACTGCGGCGAACCGCCATCCGCGCGCTGTCGGGCCGGTGCTGCACCGCGCGCGGTCGGCGGCGTTCATGCGCTGGCAACTGCGAGATCGTGAGCTGCGCCGCAAGGTCTGGCCTGGCTATACGTTCGGGTGCAAGCGGGTGTTGTTTAGCGCTCACGAATAAATTAGTGCGCTGTGGCAGGATGTTTGGTGGTGGCGGCGTATCGCGAGGGCATGATCGATGAATCGAAGATTGCGGAGCGTTTTGCGGGGTTGGGTCCGGAGCTGAACGAGCGTCAGCGTCGGTTGTGGGCGGCGACTGAGGCTCGGTCGTTTGGGCAGGGCGGGATCGCGGCGGTTGTGCGAGCAACGGGGGTCAGCAAGGACACTGTGCGGCGTGGGATCGCGGAGTTGCGGGAGGGGACGCGGCTTGAGCCGGGGCGGGTTCGTGCTGCGGGTGCGGGGCGTCCGCGGTTGACGGAGTCTGATCCGACGCTGATCGGGGATCTCAAGCGGCTGGTGGATCCGGATACGCGTGGTGATCCGGAGTCGCCGTTGCGGTGGTGCTCGAAGAGCTTGGGAAAGATCGCGGGCGCGTTGGTGGCGGCGGGGCATCACGTGTCTGATCGGTCGGCCGCGAAGCTGTTGCGGGGGTTGGGGTTTCGGTTGCACGCCAACCAGAAGACGCGGGAGGGTAAGCAGCATCCCGATCGTGATGCGCAGTTTCGGCATATCAACGAGACCACCCGGGCGGCGCTTGCTGCCGGCGAGCCGACGATCTCCGTAGACGCCAAGAAGCGGGAGCTGGTCGGTGATTTCAAGGCGGTCGGGCGTGAGTACGAGCCGAGCGGGCGGCCGGTCGAGGTCCGCTGCCACGACTTCAAGGACAAGGACCTGGGGCACGCGATCCCCTACGGCGTGCTGGATCTGCAGGCCAACGAGGGAATGGTGTCGGTCGGTGTCACCAACGACACCAGCGCGTTCGCGGTCAACTCGATCCGCGCGTGGTGGCAGCACCTCGGCCGCGAGCGCTACCCCGAGGCGACGTGCCTGACGATCACCGCTGACGGCGGCGGCAGCAACTCCACCCGCACGCGCCTGTGGAAGGTCGAGCTGCAGAAGCTCGCCAGCGAGCTCGGGTTCGCGATCCGCGTCTGCCATTTCCCGCCGGGGACATCGAAGTGGAACAAAATCGAGCACCGTCTGTTCTCGTTCGTGAGCCTCAACTGGCGCGGCAGGCCGCTGGAGAGCCTGCAGGTGATCATCGACCTGATCGGCTCAACGACCACCAGCACCGGGCTGAAGGTCTACGCGCGTCTCGATCCCGGCGAGTACGAGAAAGGGATCAAGGTCACCGATGGCGAGTTGGCGGCGGTGAACATCGTCCGGGACGAGTTCCATCCGGACTGGAATTACACCATTCACCCAAACCAATCAGGCGCACTAATTATTTCGTGAGCGCTAATAGCTCGTATTTCCTGCGGGCGCTGGCGCGGCCCAACGTCGCTGTGGTCACCGAGCCGATCACTGGCATGACCGCGGGTGGGGTGGTGACCGCCGACGGCCGTGAGCACGAGGTCGACTGCATCATCTACGCCACCGGGTTTGAGGCAACCAGCTTCATGTTCCCGATGCAGATCACCGGCGCGGGCGGCCGATCGCTGCGCGAGGTCTGGGACGGGCACGCGCACGCGCACTTCGGGATCGTCATTCCCGGGTGCCCATCGATGTTCATCATGTACGGCCCCAACACGAATACGTCGGGCGGCTCGATCCTGGTCTACCACGAGGCTCAGGCCGCCTACCTGCGCCAAGCGCTCGAGCAGGTACGGGAGCGGGGCGTGGCGGCGATCGACGTGCGTCCCGAGGTCGAGGCCGCGAGCGACCGCGAGGTGCAGGCGCGGTTCGCGGAGACCGCGTGGCTGCAATGCGACTCGTGGTATCGCAACGCCGAAGGGCGGATCGTCGCCAACTGGCCCGGCTACATGCGCGAGTACATCGGCCAGACATCGATGCTGGATCCCTCCGCAGTACGCGTTGATCGCGCCGCCCGCCGACGAGACCGAGGTGGCTCCCGCGGGGATCGCGCTGTCGCGGTGAGCGCGATCAACTATCACCGCGTGGGGGCGGGTCCGCCGCTCGTGCTGCTGCATGGCGTCGGGCACCACTGGCATGCGTGGTGTGCCGGTCATCGACCGGCTGGCCGGCGAGTTTGAGGTCATCGCCTGCGACTCGCCGGGGTTCGGCCGCTCGCCGCCGCTGTCGGCCGGCGTGGCGCCGACGGTGCCGGCCTACGCCAACGCGTTCGCAGGTTCTTCGGAGCTGGATCTGGATCGCCCGCACGTGGCCGGGAACTCGATGGGTGGTGCGATCGCGCTTGAGCTGGCCCGGCGCCGTGCGGTCCGTTCGGTGACGGCGCTGTCGCCAGCCGGCTTTTGGACGCCGGCAGAGCGGCGTTACTGTCAGCGGTCGCTCGGACTCTTGGCGGCGTTTCCGAGCGCGGTCCGGCCGACGGCGCTGGCGCTGGCACGGACGCGTGCCGACGTATGGCGCTGTTCGCGCAAACGTTCGGGTCGCCCGCGCGGATGCCCGCCGAGGAGGCTGTCGCAACGCTCCGTGACGCATGGACAGCGCCGGCGTTTGCCGCCGCGCTGTCAGCATTCGACGCCTACACATTCACGGACGCGGAGCAGCTGCGCGGCGTTCCGGTGACGATCACGGGGGGCCGACACGACCGCCTACTCCTCTACAGCCGGCAGGCGCCACGAGCCCGGGCGTTGCTGCCGTGGGCGCGCCATGTGACCCTCGAGGGCGCGCACGTGCCTGTTCTTCGACGCCCCGGCGAGGTCACCGAAGTCATCCGCACGACGGCGACCAAGTCGGCCCTCGGCGGCTCGCCCAAGCTGAAGGCCCCGCCAGCAGTCGCCGCGGCCCTTAGTAGTGCTTTGTTAGCCATGTTGTAGGAGTTCGCCGGGTTGGCGGCGAACCCTTCTTGCGTTTGTGTTGCCGACGCGAGGAGAGAATGATGGGCGCAGTGAGCGAAGCGCAGGCGGATGGGAGCGAGCGGGTGGATGTGCCTTCCGTGACAAGGGAGCGGTTGGAGGCGTTCGGGAGCGAGGTGCTGGCTGGGGCGATGAAGCTGCCGGTGCAGATGGTCAACGGTGGCCTGTACTTGCGGGGGTCGATCGAGCAGGGCCCGCGCAAGTCGTTGGAGCCGATGGTCGCGCGGCTGGGTGAGGAGGCTGACTATCAGAGCATGCAGCAATTCCTGGCTGTCAGCCCGTGGGATCCGGCGCTGGTTTTGAAGGCGGTCGCTGAGCGGGTGGTGCCGGCGATCGATGTGCAGGCGTGGGTGCTCGATGACACGGGGTTCGTGAAGGACGGCAAGCATTCGCCGGGGGTCAAGCGCCAGTACTCGGGGACGCTGGGGAAGATCGGTAACTGTCAGCTCGGCGTGTCGCTGCACGCCGTCGGCGCCACCGGGACAGTGCCGTTGGGGTGGGCGTTGTATCTGCCCGAGGAGTGGTGTGAGGATTCCGAGCGTCGGCGCAAGGCGAAGATTCCCGTTGATGTGCAGTTCCGCACCAAGCCGGAGCTGGGGGTGGATCTGGTCGAGCAGGCGGTGGGCTGGGGGATCGCGTCGGCGCCGGTGTTGGGCGATGAGGCCTATGGCGATAACACCGCGTTGCGCGAGCGTCTGCACAACGAGGGCCGCGAGTACGTGCTCGCAATTGGGGCCGATACGGCGGTGTACGCACCCGAGACGACGTTTGCCGTCCTGCCGCGCACCAGCAGCAAGGGCCGGGCGCCCAGCCGCGCACGGGCCGATCGCGAGCCCGAGGCGATCAAGGCGCTGATCGCCCGTCTGGGCCAAAAGGCGGCACAACGGTCAGCTTTCGTGACGGGCCCGACGGCGAGCCGATGACCTCGCAGTTCATCTTCGTGCGTGTCCGCGCTGCCCACGAGGTCTCTGGCCACAGCGGCCCCCCGCGCGAGGAATGGCTGATCGCCGAATGGCCCGAGGGTGCCGATCAGCCGCTGGACTACTGGATCAGCAACCTGCCCGCCGACGCGCCGCCCGAACGGCTCGCGCGCCTGGCCAGGCTGCGCTGGAAGATTGAGCTGGATTACAAACAGCTCAAGGGCGAGCTCGGGCTCGACCATTACGAAGGGCGGTCCTGGCTCGGTTGGTATCACCACACGGCGTTGGTCACCGCCGCGCACGGCTTCCTGACGCTGGAGCGGCAGCACCCAAATCACCAACGGCCGGCCTGACACTCCCACAAGCGGTCCTGCTTCTGCAGCCGCTGTTCAAGTGCTGGGACGGCCATTGCCAGACGTGCTCACAACCAGTCGACCTCGACTACCTCCCCCTACACCCGCCGCGACAAGACGAATGACACCACTAATCGCTAACAAAGCACTATTAGTT
>CAWEQQ010000042.1:0-54016 GCA_963811155.1 uncultured Solirubrobacterales bacterium | reverse complement strand
CGGCAGGCGTGCGATCGAAGTGACGTCCTCGGCACTCAGGGTGGCGCCGTTCATCAGCCCGCCCTTGAACGCGAGCAGGCGCAGGGCCCGTGCTGTGTCGTTGAGCGTCTTGGCCGCCAGGGCGGCGTCGCCCTGCACGAACGCGAGCGCCGTCGGGCCAGCCAGCAGCGGCTTCAGCGCCTCGACGCCGGCCTTGTCGGCAGCGCGCTCTGACAGCGAGTTCTTGACGACTTGGAACTTGGTGTCGTGATCGCGCAGCTTGGCGCGCAGGTCGGCCGCCTGTGCAACGGACAGGCCGCGGAAGTCGATCGCGAAGACCGCATCCGCGGCCTGCAGCTGCTGCGCGATCTCGTCGACGACTGCTGCTTTCTGGTCTCGGTTCATGATCCTCTCCGAATCAAAGACGCCCGCGACGAGGGCGGGCGTCGAATGGCGAGACCTGAAGTCTGCTCGCGTCGAGGCTCCGCCTGCTCCGGGCTTACGCTAATGCGGCCGGAGGTCTCGGGCTGGCGCTCTGGAAGTGTTCGCGACAGTCTACGCCGCCACGGGCTGCTCGACGATGTCGCGCGTGCGCGTCGGGTCGACCTTGACGCCGGGACCCATCGTCGTCGCGAACGTGACGGAGCGGATGTAGCGGCCCTTGGCGGCCGATGGCTTGGCGCGCACCAGCTCGTCCATCACCGCGGCGTAGTTCTCGAGCAGCCGGCGGTCGTCGAAGTCACGCTTGCCGATCAGCAGGTGGACGATCGCGTGGCGGTCGGTCCGGTACTCGACCTTGCCCGCCTTGGCCTCCTCGACCGCCCTGCCGACGTCCATCGTCACCGTTCCCACTTTCGGGTTGGGCATCTTGCCGGCGGGACCGAGGATCCGCCCGAGGCGACCGACGACGGGCATCAGGTCAGGTGTCGCGATCGCGACGTCGAAGTCGTCGAACCCCTCCTGGATCTGCTGCGCGAGGTCCTCGGCGCCGACGACGTCCGCGCCCGACTCCTCCGCCTCGCGCGCCCTGCTCGCCCTGGGCGAAGACGGCGACCTTGACGTCCTTGCCGAGGCCGTTCGGGAGCGCGATGGTCCCGCGCAACTGCTCGTCGGCGTGTCGCACGTTGAGGCCGGTGCGGACGTGCACCTCGACCGACTCGTTGAACTTCACGCGGCTGAGCTGCTTGATCAGCGCGATCGCCTCCGCGGGGGTGTACTCGCGCTCGCGGTCGAGGCGCTCCTTTGCGTCGAGGTACGTCTTGCCGTGCTTTGCCATCGTCTACACCACCTCCACGCCCATCGAGCGCGCGGTGCCGGCGATGATCTTCGCGGCGGCGTCGACGTCGTTGGCGTTCAGATCGTTCATTTTCTTCTCCGCGATCGCCCGCAGCTGATCCTGCGTGATCCGCGCAACCTTGGCCCGGTTCGGCTCCGCGGAGCCCTTCTCCAGCGACAGCGCCTGCTTGATCAGCACGGCGGCCGGCGGGCTCTTGGTCACGAACGTGAACGAGCGGTCCTCGTAGACCGTGATCACGACCGGGATCACCGTCCCGAGATCGCCCTGCGTCTGAGCGTTGAACGACTTGACGAACTCCATGATGTTGACGCCGTGCTGGCCGAGCGCCGGGCCGACCGGCGGCGCCGGGCTCGCCTGGCCGCCAACTGTCTGGAGCTTGATGCGAGTCAGGACTTTCTTTGCCATCTGCTAGATCTTCTTCACTTGATCGAACCCGACCTCGACCGGGGTCTCGCGGCCGAAGATCGACACGAGCACCTTCAGCCGCTGCGCATCCTCGTTGACCTCCGAGATCTCGCCCGAGAAGTCTGACAGGGGCCCGGAGATCACCTTCACCGACTCCCCGATCGAGAACTGGGCGCGACTGCGTGGGCGTTCGGCCGTCTCCTGGTGCAGCAGCCGGTCGACCTCGGCCTGGGTCAGCGGCACCGGCTCGTTGGAGGCGCCGACGAAGCCGGTGACGCCCGGCGTTCCCTTGACCAGCGTCCAGGAATCCTCGTTGAGATCCATGTTGACCAGCACGTATCCGGGCATCGTGCGCTTCTCGACGGTGATCTTCTGGTTGTCCTTCATCTCGGATACGGATTCCGTCGGCACGACGATCTGCCGGATCGCGCGCTGCTGCCCGAGCGACACGACCCGGTGCTCCAGGTTGTGCTTGACCTTGTTCTCGTGACCCGAGTAGGTGTTGACGACGTACCAGCGGAACATGCTTGACTCCCACTTCCGCAAGATGTAGTTGACGATCTTGGTCGCCAGCCAATCGGCGGCGCCGAGGTACGCGCCGGCCACGATCACGAAGCCGATCACGACCCCGGTCGCTTGCATAACCTGGCGGCGATCGGGCCACTGTACCCGCTGCAGCTCGCGCCAGCTGCCCTGCAGGAAGGTGATCAGGCGCCTGCCGGGACCGATGCGACGCTCGGGAACGGCAGCCGCCGGAGCGGCCAGCGCGCGACCGCGGGCACTTCCGGCGAGGCCGGCGGCGGCGTCCGCCGCCTCGCGCTCGAGCTCGTCCTCGTCGAACTCGGCATCGGCGTCGCGCGCCCGCTCGGGGCGCCCTAGCGCCAGCTGCACCTCCGCCAGCTCGACGTCCGGCGTGGCGTGGGCGATCGCAGCCGGGGGTCAAACTCGGACTCGGGATCGGCCTCCTCATCCCCCAGCGTCTCACGCTCATCAGCGCCGGCATCCCCCAGCGCCTCACGCTCGCCAAGCCCGTCGTCGCCCAGCGCCTCACGCTCATCAGCGCCGGCGTCGCCCAACGCCTCACGCTCGCCAAGCCCGGCGTCGCCCAGCGTCTCGCGCGCCTCATCGCGGCCGTCCTGCGCGATCGGCCGCAGTGCCTCATCGCGCTCGCTGGCGGAGATCGGGCTGCGCGGCTGCTCGCGCTCGGCGCGCCCAGTAGCGACCGGCTGCGGCCGGCGGGTCCTACGGTCCTTCGCTCGTTTGCGGTTGCGAGCCACGGCGCGCCCCAAGGTCAGCGCGTCTCGCGGTGCGGAGTGTGGCGCTTGCACCAGCGGCAGTACTTGCGCATCTGGAGCCGTTCGGGATTGTTGCGCTTGCTCTTGTTCGTCTGGTAATTCCGGCGCCGGCACTCTTCGCAAGCAAGAGTCACAGCAATCCGGACGTCTCCACGTGCCATTCGGGGCGCTTCCGGTCAGTGTCGTGAGCAATATGCGGCTTGCCGGGACCGCGGGCGCAAGAACGTACGCCCGCCCGGCGCCGGAGGCCAGTGTAGCGCCCCCGAAGCTCAGGGCCCGCGCAGAAGTAATTGCACGGACCCTATTCCGTTAGCTCGACTGGCGTCAGTTGGAGATCCAGCCAGCGGTCGCCGCGCAGCACCTTGACCTCCAGCCGCTGCCCGATCGCGTCGTAGGACATCAACCGCTGGATGTCGTCGACGCGCTCTACCGCCTGACCGCCAAGCTCGACGATCAGGTCCTCGGCGCGAAGACCGGCCCGCTCGGCCGGACTTCCGGCCGCGACCTCGACGATCTCGATGCCGCTGGCGCGCCCGAGACGCGCACGCGCGTGCGGCGGCAGCGGGCGCGGGCCGCCGGCGATCCCGATGTAGGCGCGGCGAACGCGCCCGTCTCGCATCAGGGCGCCGACGATCTGGCGCATCGCCGCATTGATCGGCACCGCTAGGCCGAGGCCGATCCCCGCAACCGCGGTATTGATTCCCACCACTCGCGCGGCGCTGTCGACGAGCGCGCCACCCGAGTTGCCCGGATTGAGCGCCGCGTCGGTCTGGATCACGTTGTCGATGTAGCGCATCGTTTGGCCCGCGCGCGCGGGTAGCGAGCGTCCGAGGGCGGAGACGACGCCCGCCGTCACCGAGCCCTCGAAACCGTGCGGGTTGCCGATCGCCAGCACCAGCTGCCCTACCCGAAGCCGCTCGGCTTCCCCGAGTGTCGCGGGAACGAGACCGTCTCCCTCGGCCCGCAGCACGGCCAGGTCCGAGAGCCGGTCGACGCCGACGACCGCGAACTTGAGCTCCCGGCCGTCCACGAACGACGCGCGCCCGACCGCGACCCGGCCCGGCGACGACGTGAGCGGAGGTCAGCAGGAAGCCGTCGGGCGTCAGCGCGACCGCGCTTCCCGCCCCGGCCGGCACCTGGCCACCGCGACCGCGGCGCATCACGCGGAGGTTGGCGACCGACGGCGCGACTCGCTGCGCCACGTCGACTACGACGCGCGAGTACGCGTCCAGCGCCTCGGCCTCGAGCGCGATCGGTCGGGCAGCTCGGGGGACATCGGGTCCTTCGTGCACGGGCGTCGGTGGCGCTCATCGCGTTCAGAACGTGACCTGGACGGTGCGCTCGTCGGTCCCGCGCACGATCGTCAGCTCGAGCGCGCTCTGCGCGCGGGCGCCATCGAGCGCCTCGTAGAGGGCGTCGACGCCGTCGATCGGGCGCCCGCCGGCGGCGACGACCAAGTCCCCGCGCTCGAGGCCCGGCGCGGTCGGCGGCGCTGTCCTCCTCGACCGCGCGGATCAGAACGCCGTCGCGCTCGGGCAGACCGACGGCCCGCCGCAACCGGCGCGCGACCCGAGGCGGCGCGATCGCGACGCCGAGACGCGGCCGCTCGATGGCTTCTCCGCGGCCGAGCGCCTCGACGCGATCACGCAGCGCGGCGTCAGCGGGGACCGCGAGGATCAGGCCGCCGTCGACGCGGACCGTGTTGATGCCGAGCAGCCGCCCTGCGCCGTCGAGCAGCGGCCCGCCCGATGAGCCGCGCGGCAATGGCGCCGTGTGCTCGATCGCGCCCGCGATCCGGCGGCCACGTGGACCGCGGAAGCTGCGCGCGCTCGAGGACACGAAGCCTGGCGTCACGCGCAGCCCGCGGCCGCCCGGATTGGCGAGCGCCAGCACGGCCCGTCCGATCGCGGGCTCGGGCGTATCCTGCGGCCACAGCACCGGTTCGACCTCGCCGGTGTCAACCTCGATCACCGCGATATCGAGGTCGGGGTCGGACCCGGCGACGCGTCCCGCGGCGCGACGGCCGTCGTGAAGGTGACCGTCACCTCGTCGTGGCGGAGGTTGTGGGCGTTGGTCAGGACACGCCCGCGGCTGATCACGACCCCCGAGCCGACTCCCCAGCCGCGCCCGAGCCCGACGACGGCCGGCCCGGTGCGCTCGGCCGTCGTCTCGGACGGACGCCTCCGATCTCTTCCAGCAAAGTCATCATCATCTCCTCATATACGACTTACTTGCGACATGCAAGTCACTACTTTACCACGGCGCCGAGCCGCTTCTAGGATCTCGTTTGCACAGATGACCCCGCCGCCAAGACTGACCCAGTCACACGATGCCTGACCCAGACCCCGTATCGATGCGAGCGTGCCGGCGGAGGACCCCGCCCGCTCGGCGCTCGCGGACGCGCTCGCCGCCGTCGGCGACCGCTGGACGCTGCTGCTCGTCGCCGCGCTGCTCGACGGCCCGCGCCGGTTCGGCGAGTTGCAGGCGGACGTCGGTGGCATCGCGCCGAACGTGCTCACGCAGCGCCTTCGCCAGCTCGAGCGCAACGCCCTGATCGTCGCCCGCCCCTACTCGGAGCGTCCACCGCGGTTCGTATACGAGCTGAGCTCGGCGGGTCGCGAGCTCGCCGGCGCGCTGCGGCTGCTCGCCGGCTGGGGAGCGCGCAACGCGGAAGGCGCCGCCGCTCCCCGCCACGCCGTCTGCGACACGCCGATGGAGGCACGCTGGTGGTGCCCCACCTGCGAGCGGCCGGTGCCCGAGGACGAGGGCGAAGAGTTGCACTTCGCGTAGCTGAGAGCCGCCGGCGCCACAGAAGAGCCCGCCCCGACGCAATCGAGCACGCCAAATCGCAGAAGTCTCACCAACCGGGAGCGGCACGCGAGGCGCAGCCAGGGAACAATCCCGACGGATGCTGCGCTTGATCGGCCTCGTGCTCTCGATCGGACTTGCAGACTCTCTGAACCCGTCGACGATCGCGCCCGCGCTGTTCCTGGCGTCCGGCGACGAGGCCGCACGCCGCGTCACCGAGTTCACCGCCGCGGTGTTCGTCGTGTATCTCGCGGGCGGCGCGATGATCGCGTTCGGTCCCGGCCAGCTGCTGCTGTCGCTGGTGCCCCATCCCCAACGCCATGTCCGCTATGGGCTCGAGATCGCGGCCGGTGTCGCGATGCTTGCTGCGGGCGCGCTGCTTTTGCGCCACCGGGCCGCCTCTCCCGGCGGGAGATGCCGGCCAGCAACCCGCAGGCGAAATCGAGCGTCCTGCTCGGCGCGACGATCACCGCCGTCGAGCTGCCGACGGCGTTCCCGTACTTCGCCGCGATCGCCGCGATCGTCGGAGCCGACGTCGACGGACCGCGCGAGATCATGCTGCTGGTGCTGTTCAACATCTGCTTCGTGGCGCCGCTCGTCGGGATCGTGGGCACGCTCGTGTTCGGCGGCAGTCACGCCGAGCAGATGCTCGCGACTGGACGCGACTTCCTCGAGCGCCACTGGCCTACCTTGCTCTCGGGGCTCGCATTCCTCGCCGGGGCGTTCGTAGTGACCCTCGGTGCGACCGGGCTTGCGAGCGCGAGCCACAGCCATTTTGCGCACTTCCTGCGACATGTCCGGCATCTGCTGCATCCGTAACCGAATTAACTAAGATCGCCATCACCCTGATGACTGTCGATCTCCGACGCCTCGGCGAGCTGCAGGATGTAGTGGGCGCGGACGCCTCGCAGATCCTCGCGGGACTGCTGGACAGCATGCGCAGCGCGATCGAGGGGATCGAGCACGCGCTCGCCGGCGGTGATCTCGTCGATGCGGCCACCGCCGCGCATGTGTGCCGCAACGATGGGCTGATGGTCGGCGCCAGCGAGTTGCTCGCGGTTCTGCAGATCGTCGAACAGGCGGCGCGGGGCGGCGAGCTTGCATCGGCTCGCGCGGCGTTCACGAAGCTGCGCGAGGTATGGCCTGGGACGCGGGACGCGCTGGAGTGCGCCCTGCGCACTGAGTAGAGACCGGGGAATACAAGGAGTTGAACACGATGGAATTCGAGCTCACCGATCGTTGCAACGATCTCCGCGAACGGCTGCTGGCGTTCATGGACGAAGCCGTCTACCCGGCCGAGCCGATCTACCACGAGCAGATCGCAGCCTCCGGAGACCCGCACTTCCATCCGCCCATGATCGAGGACCTCAAGTCGCAGGCGCGGGAGCGAGGGCTGTGGAATCTCTTCCACCCCTACCCGCAGTGGGGCCCTGGCCTGACGAACGTCGAGTACGCGCCACTCGCCGAGATTATGGGCCGCAGCACGATCGCCTCCGAGGCCTGCAACTGCGCGTCGCCGGACACGGGCAACATGGAGGTGCTGACGCTATTCGGCACGCCCGAGCAGCAGGATCGCTGGCTGCGGCCACTGCTCGACGGCGAGATCCGCTCGGCGTTCGCGATGACCGAGCCGGCGGTTGCCAGCTCTGACGCTCGCAACATCCAGATGCGGATCGAGCGCCAGGGAGACGAATACGTCCTGGACGGGCGCAAGTGGTGGTCCACAGGCGCAGGCCGCGACCGCTGCCGGATCCTGATCGTGATGGGCAAGACCGATCCCGACGGCCCCACGTACCGCCAGCAGTCGATGATCCTCGTCCCCCGCGACACGCCCGGCGTTAGCATCGTGCGCAACCTACCGGTGTTCGGCTACGCCCCCCCGGAGAGTCACGCGGAGATCACATTCGATCAGGTGCGCGTTCCGGCGTCGAACCTGATCGCGCAGGAGGGCGACGGCTTCCTGATCTCCCAGGCTCGGCTCGGGCCGGGCCGCATCCATCACTGCATGCGCAGCCTCGGTGCCGCCGAGCGGGCGCTCGAGCTGATGTGCATCCGCGCCGCCTCGCGGGTGACGTTCGGTCAGCCCGTGAGCGAGCGCGGCAACGTCCAGGACTGGATCGCCGAGTCGCGGATCGAGATCGAGATGGCGCGCCTGTTGACGATGAAGGCCGCGTGGCTGATGGACACTGTCGGCAACAAGCACGCCCGCACCGAGATCGCAGCGATCAAGGTCGCCGCGCCCAACGTCGCGCTGCGCGTCGTCGACCGGGCGATCCAGGTCCATGGAGGTGGGGGCGTGTCAGACGACTATCCGCTGGCGATGATGTACGCCCACCTGCGGACGCTCCGTCTCGCGGACGGTCCCGACGAGGTCCACAAGCGCACGATCGCTCGGCACGAGCTGCGCCGCGTCGCCGGCGCGCAGCCCGCGCCGGCCATCGCATCCACTTACGCGGGTCCTTAGGGCTTCCGCGGAAATTAATGCCGGAATCCGGCGAGTGGCTGGGCGTGGCTGGCGCCGCCGGCTCGCCCCGATATTGCTGGTGGCAAGTGAGGGCGAGCCGGTGGCGCCAGGCGCGTCCAGACGCCGTCGGAGCCGGCAGTAATTTTCGCGGGAGCCCTTAGGCTCGGTTCAGGAATAAGCGGCCTTTCTCGCCCAGTCGCCCAGCGTGCTGCGAAGATGCTGCAAAGATCAGGCGTACTGCCCGTCGGAGCGTGGAAGCGTGGCTGGACAACCACTAAGGGCCCGTTCAAGAATTATTGGCGGTTTTGACGGCGTCTGGACGCGCCTGGCGCCACCGGCTCGTCCTCAAATACTCCCGGTATGATCGGGCCGAGCCGGCGGCGCCAGACACGCCCAGCCACTCGTCAAGTCCCGCCACTAATTCTTGAACGGGCCCTAACGCCTACAACTGGAGCACCATGAAGACGCGAAAGCTCGGATCGCTCGAGGTTTCCGCCCTCGGGCTTGGATGCATGGGGATGTCGGCCTTCTACGGGTCAACCGATGAAGGCGAGGCGATCGCAACGATCCAGCGCGCGCTGGAGCTCGGGATCAACTTCCTGGACACCGCGCAGCTCTACGGACCGCTGACCAACGAGGAACTGGTCGGACGGGCGATCAAAGGGCATCGCGACGAGTACGTGATCGCGACGAAGTTCGCGCGCCGGATGGACTCGACGACACCGGGGGACATGTCGACGATCGGCCCGCTGGACGGCTCGGCCGAGCATGTCCGCAGCTCGATCGAAGGTTCGCTGACGCGGCTCGGCACCGACCACGTCGAGCTCTACTACCAGCACCGCGTCGACCCCAACGTGCCGATCGAGGAGACGGTGGGCGCGATGGCGGAGCTGGTCCAGCAGGGCAAGGTGCGCAACATCGGGCTTAGCGAGGCGGCGCCGGACACAATCCGGCGCGCCCAGGCGATCCATCCGATCACGGCTCTGCAGACCGAGTACTCGCTGTGGACGCGCGACGCCGAGGCCGAGATCCTGCCGACTTGTCGCGAGCTCGGCATCGGGTTCGTGCCCTATTCCCCGCTCGGACGCGGCTTTCTGTCTGGACGCTTCAGGTCGCCGGAGGAGCTCGATCAGAACGACTTTCGCCGCCACGGGCCCCGGTTTACCGGCAAGAACCTCGAGGCCAACCTGCAACTCGCCTCCAAGGTCGCCGAGATTGCCGCTGAGAAGGGGGTCACGCCGGCGCAGCTGGCCCTCGCGTGGGTGCTCGCTCAGGGCGAGGACCTGGTCCCGATTCCCGGGACCAAGCGGCGTAAGTACCTCGAGGAGAACGCGACCGCCGTGGACGTCGAGCTCAGTGACGAGGACCTGGCGCGGATCGAGGCCGACCTGCCCGCGGTGTCAGGCGATCGCTACGACGAGGCCGGCATGGCGTCGGTCAACCTGTAGATGAGTCCGAGCCTGGGCGAGAAACGTCGGCCCGGCGGTGCTCTGAAATGCGCTCGAACTCGAGCCGCGGGCGCGCAGTCAGGCGATCCCAGGCACGCGAGACGCTGACCCGCGCCAAGGCACACCTCGACCCCCTCGCGCTCTATGAACGTCCCGTCAGGATCGACCGCGTTGGGGTCTTCGCGGCGGGCTGGCTGTTTCGCCTGCCATGGTTTCGGCGCTTCGACGGCTACGCGATGTGGAACCTGATTTTGCTGCGCTCACCGCAGCTGGCGACAAACGACAAGCTGATCTGTCACGAGCTTTGCCACGTCTGGCAGATGCAGCACCGGCCGCTGCGGATGCCGCTCTCCTACCTGAAAGCGGGGTACGCGCGCAATCGGTACGAGGAGGAGGCCCGCCGGGCCGCCGCCGGAGCGGGGGCGTCTAGTGGCTCACCCTAGCGGCAGGCGTGTAGGTCACGTTGGGCAACAGCGAGCGCATCGACGCGCTCGTTTCGCTTCACGCCGTTGTGGCCCTTGACCAGCACCCATGCGATCTCGTGGCGCTCGGCCTCGCCCAGCAGCTGCTCCCAAAGCTCGCGGTTCTTGACCGGCTGCTTGGCGGCCGTGCGCCAGCCGTTGGCCTGCCAGGAGACCAGCCAACCCTTGGTGAAGGCGTGCATGACGTAGCTTGAGTCCAGATGCACCTGCACACGGCAGGGGCGGGTGAGCGCCCGCAGCCCTTCGATCACGCTGACGAGCTCCATCTGGTTGTTGGTCGTGGCGCGCTCGCCGCCGGATAGCTCCCGTTCGTGGGTTCCGAGGCAAAGCAGAGCCGCCCATCCGCCCGGACCGGGGTTGCCCGAGCACGCGCCGTCGGTCCACAACTCCACGGCTGTAAGAGTCCTACCGGGCTGCGGGGAGCTCATACGGCCGGCTGAGAAGTCTCATGGCATCTGCGGAGATTCAGTCACGGCGGTGCCGTGCTGATGAGTCTTACACAATGATGCCGATTGGCGACGAAGACGAAGGGCACGGATGATGAGGTTTTCTCTGCGGCAGAAGCTGCTGCTTGGAGCCGTGCACGGAGCACAGCGCACGCAGGAAGGCGCGCAGGTGGTCGAGCAGACCCGCGAAGCCTTCCTGCAATTGGGTCCTCCGCCGAGGACATGAACATGAACGCGCGGATCGAGGAGATCGCCGCGGTGTCTGGCGCCCTCGGCCCAGCCAGCTACTTCCGGCCGCTACGAAGGAAGCTCGGCGGCGGCAGCAGCGACCAGACGCGCATGGGCCGCTTGGAGTCGATCCGCCGGGCCACCGCGACAACGTGCGGAAACGGACGTAGCTCGACGGCAGCTTGCGACGGCACTGGCTCGCGGTTAGGCGACGGCGCCGGCTCGCGGTCAGGCGACAGCGCCGGCTCGCGGTCAAGCGGTTGTCTCTTCATCTGATCCTCCTCCCTTCTACTGCTGTGCAACACAGATAGCAGTCGCTGCCTTCCTGCAAAACGGGACAGGCTACGGATCCGTCTAGGTACATAACCCCGAAATTCGACATGGCGCCGAATGAGCTGTAGCTCGTCCGCGGCCTGTGGGTGGACGTCCCGCGGCCCCCGCGCAGCAGCGACGCGATGGCGGCGAGCGGCGACAAGTCGGCGATACCGGTACGGCACAACGGCAGAGCATCAACGGAATGGATCGCGGAATGGATGTTTGACGCGGGACGGAGGGTGTTGCGTTCGCTCGTCGAATGACGCGGCATGACATCGTGTGAGCCCGCCACACGTGGCGCCGGAGCATGAGAGTGTTTCGGTCTTCGACAGGCGTCGGCGGCCACGATGTCGCGGTCGATCTCGGGACCGCCAACACGGTTCTTTGCGCTCGCGACGGCGCGAGCTTGTTGTCAGAGCCGAGTGTCGTGGCGGTCGACTCGCGCACCGGCGAGCTGCGGGCGGTCGGCAGCGATGCATCGCAGATCCTGGGCCGCCAGGAGATCTGCGCGATCCGGCCGCTGCACGGCGGGGTGATCGCAGACCTCACCGCCACCGAGCAGATGCTGCGCTACCTGATCGACAAGGTTCACCCCCGCCGCTGGACGCATCCTCGGGTGGTCGCGTCGGTCCCCAGCGGCGTCAGCGCCGTCGAGCAGCGCGCCGTCGCCGAGGCGTGTCTGTCGGCCGGTGCGCGGGAGGCGTACCTGATCGAGAAGCCAGTCGCCGCGGCACTCGGCGCTGGGCTGCCTGTGGGGCAGCCGACCGGATCGATGGTGCTCGAGCTCGGCGCTGGCAGCAGCGAGGTCGCGGTGATTTCGATGGGCGCAATCGTCATCTCGCGGTCGCTGCGCGTGGGGGGCGACGAGCTCGACCAGGCGATCGTCGGCCACCTCAAACGCCAGCACAAGCTGCAGATCGGCCCGCGGACCGCCGAGCAGATCAAACGCGAGATTGGCTCTGCATCCCCCCAGCCCCAGCCCGAGACCCAGCTACCGATCCGCGGCCGCGAGATCGCATCTGAGCTGCTGAAGACCGTGCCGCTCGGCAGCGAGGAGATCCGCGAGGTGCTCCACAAGCCGCTCTCGCGGATCGTCGCCGCAGTGATCGAAACGCTCGATCGCACGCCACCGGCCCTCAGCGCCGACATCATCGACCGTGGTATCACACTGACGGGAGGCGGCTCGCTGCTTCACGGTCTCGCACACCGCCTGCACCACGAGACCGGCATGCCCGCGCGCGTCGCTCACTCACCGGGCACGTGCGTCGCGGTCGGCTCAGCAAGAGCGCTCGAAACACTCGCCGATGTCCCCCGGTCGCGGTCATCGGCCCGTCGCGAGCTCGCACTCGGTACTTCCGCGGCCTTCAGCTGACCGACGGTGTCAGAGCTAGGTGAGCGCATGGACATCCTCGTCCTGGCACGCGACGGAGACCGTGAGCGGCTCGGACCGCGCAGCCTCGGGCCCACGGCGCGCTTCGTCATCGACCATTCTCCCTGCCGCGTGCTGCTCATCTGGCCCGACGACCCGCCTGCGCTGACGACGATCCCGCCGCCACCACCCGGGTCCCCTTCGCCTGGCTCGCCAGCCCACTAGCAAGTAGGCGATGCAGCAGACCGGGTGTGAGCACGTAGACGAAGCCGGGCGTCGGCTCGCTCAGTCCTCGTGGATCGGCTCCGTGATTCGGTCCCGAGCGCGACGCGCCTCATAGAGCGCCACCTCGCGTGGCCACGCTATGGTGGGCGGGTAGGTGAAGCAGCCGTCGCCGCGATCACGCAGACCGCCCTGGATCGGATTCGATCATGTCGCGCCTTTATGGCTGACGCTCCCCTCGAAGAACGCCTCCTCGCCGGCGACAAGCGCGCCCTGGCGCGTGCGATCTCGCTCGTCGAGAACGACGACCCGGATGGCTGGGCGCTCGTCAAGCAGGTCTATCCGAAGACCGGTGGAGCTGCGGTCGTTGGCTTCACCGGACCGCCCGGAGTCGGCAAGTCGACTCTGCTCGGAGGGCTAATCAAGCTCGAGCGCGACCGCGGCCAGACGGTCGCAGTCCTCTCGATCGATCCTTCGTCCCCGTTTACCCACGGGGCTTTGCTCGGCGACCGGATCCGTCTCTCGGACCACTTCCTCGATCCGGGTGTTTTCATCCGCTCGATGGCGAGCCGCGGGATGCTCGGTGGCCTCAGCGAGGCGGCGCCGCAGGCGGCGCTGCTGATGGACGCCTCCGGCCGCGACCTGATCCTGCTCGAGACCGTCGGGGTGGGCCAGGCCGAGGTGGACATCGTCGACCACGCTGACACGGTCGTGTTGGTGCTGATGCCCGGCTCGGGTGATTCAATCCAGGCACTCAAGGCTGGAGTGATGGAGATCCCTGACGTGATCGTCGTCAACAAGGCCGACCACCCCCTCACCGACACGATGGTCCGCGAGATCAAGGGCGTGTTCGCGCTCGGACCGCGCGAGGGCTGGCAGGTCCCGATCGTGCGCACCGAGGCGGACCGTGGCATCGGCGTCGAGGAGCTCGCGGAGAAGCTCGCCGAGCACCGCGCCCACATCGAGGCGGAGGGCACGCTGTCCGAGCGCCGCCGCCGCAACGTGCTGAACGAGGTGCTCGCGATCGCAACGTTCCGGATGCGCCGCGAGCTCGAGGTTTACGTGCGCGAGGACCCCGCCGTCAAGGAGCTGCTCGAGCGGGTCGTCTCGCGCGAGCTCGATCCCGCGAGCGCCGCAACCACGATCCTCGAAGGCAGGACGGACCACTACTAGCGGTGCATCCCGCAAGTTCGTTGCGGTCTGGCGGCTGCAAATCCTCGCCTGGCTGCGTCCTCGGACCTCAATATAGCCCCACTACACCTTCGGTCCTGCGTCCTTGCCAGGGCTCGATTTTCGCTCGCCAGCCCATCAACGAACTTGGCGGATGCACCACTAGCTGGCGGCCGACGCGCTGACCGCTGGCGGTGTGCTCGCCGGCAGGCCGGCTGCGTCTACCGCCACCGACAAGACGCCGGGAGGGGGGCCGTGGGTGGTGGGGACCTCACGAGGTCGGCCCCGCGCTGCTACGGCTCGTCGGCGGTTGGGTGGAACCGGGCGCGCCACTGCTCTGCGTCGAACTGCGCCGGGTCGGTTTCCTGAAGGAATCGCTCAAGTACCGCGACGAAGCGCTCTGGCGCCTCGAGCTGCGGCAGATGGCCGACCCCGTCGAGGATCTCGAGGCGGCTGCCGGGAATCGCGTGGTGGGCGCGCTCGCCGTGGCGGACGGGGATCATCGGATCGCGCGCGCCCCAGATGATCAGCACGGGGAAGCCCTCGAGGAGGTAATGCCGGTCGCTGGCGTCGACGCTCTGACCACCTATGCCGACGACTGAGCGCAGCGTGGCAAGGAAGGCAGCGCGGCGGTCGCGGTCGGCAAGCGACGCGTAGCCGCGAGCGACCTCGGCGATGTCCGCGGGTGGCCGCACCCCGACGGCCGCCAAGCCGCGCCGGATCGCGTTTCCAGCAGTCCGCGCCGGCGCGGCGGTCGCGGCAATGAACGCGTTCGCGCCGGGCAGCGCGGCGGCGCGTAGGATTAGGCTCACCTCCGGACCCAGACCGCCGCTGGAGACCAGCACCAGGCGCTCGGTCATTTCGGGGAAATGATAGGCGAACTGCATCGCGATCCCGCCGCCGAGCGAGTGCCCGACAAGGGTCGCGCGCTTGTGGCCGAGCGTGACGAGCAGGTCGCGCAGGCCGACGGCGAGCGCCCCGAGCGAGTAATCGCCGGCGCCCGGTGCCGAACCGCCGTGCCCAGGCAGGTCGGGTGCGACGACGCTGTGAGCTCGCGCCAACGGCTCAATCACCGCCTGCCAGTTCTCGTACGTGCCCGCCATCCCATGGATCAGGAGCAGCACCGGCCCGGCGCCCGCCCCGACATAGCTCACCAGGCGCCCGTGCAGCATCGCGGTCTTGGACTCCATCGTGTTCGCCTCGCTTGCGAGCCTCCCAAACACCCGAGCCTCGTTCGTCTGCATCGATCTTCCCCTCCTTCCTGACTCGCGAGCGAGATGCCCCACAGCGCCGCAATCCTATTGCCGCCCACCGCCGCGCCGCAAACTCGCAGACTGCTGAGATTCGTCTGTACCGGCTATCGGGCCGCGGCCCCGGCGAAAAACTCTGCCTCCTGGCGTCCGAGCTCGGTGACCGGGCCTTCGCGATACATCCACTCGCGCGCGATCCGGTGCCAGTTGGCACTCGCGCGCAGGTGCCCGAGCACGGCGAGCACGAGCACCCCAAGGCGGCGGCCAAGCAGGTGCTCGGGCTTGATGTCCTGGTGGCGCACCATGCGGAAGTGGGGTGAGCGCGGGTCGGCCGCCCCGAGCATCGCCTTGGCCGCAAGCTCGGAGGTCAGCCTCACGTCGTGGTCCGCCCTCGTATACCACCAGCTCGCGTCAACGCAATATGCCATCAGCTCGGTCGGGTCGACGCGGGCAGGATCGGGCAGGAAGCGATTCATAGCCAGCAGGCGATGCAGCTCGGCTTCGTCGTTCTCGGCGATCGCGCGCTGACATGCGAGCTCGAGCTCGATCGGTTCCCGGTCCATATGCTTGAACAAACCGAAGTCGAGGAACGCGACCTTGCCGCCGGGTAGGCGCAAGAGGTTGCCTGGGTGGGGGTCGCCAGAGAACTTGCGCTGCCGGAACATCGAACCGTAGAAGAAGCGATAGATGATCTCGCCGATGCGATCACGCTCGTCGTCGTCCTCGGACTCGAGCACCGCGAAGCCGTCGCCCTGCACGAACTCGGTAACGATCACCCGCTCCCGCGACAAGCTGGTCAGGACATCGGGAATCACGATGAACGGATGGCCGCGGTAGATGCGTCCGAGCGTGCGCTGGTTGGCGGCCTCCAATTCGTAGTCGAGCTCCTCGACGATCCACTCGCGCACCTCCTTGACGAGCGCGTTCGTGTTGAGCTGTGGTGCGATCCGGCCGACGAGGCGGAGGATCAGCGCGAGGTTCTTCAAGTCTGACTGAACCGCGCGGTTGATCCCCGGATACTGGACCTTGACGGCTACCTCCCGGCCATCGACCGTCGCCCTGTACACCTGTCCGATCGACGCCGCCGCGATCGGCTGCTGGTCGAACTCGTCGAACACGCCTCGCAGCGGCTCGCCGAAGTCCTGCTCGATTACCTTGCGCATGTCCTTGAATGCAACCGTCGGTGCGGCATCGCGCAGCGTCGCGAGCTGGCGCTGGAACTCCTCGCGATACTGCTCAGGAACGAGGCCGACATCCACGAACGACAGCACCTGGCCAACTTTCATCGCGACGCCCTTCATCGTCCCGAGCACGGCCACGATCTGCTCGGCCGTGTCAATGTGACTCTTCTCGAGTGCGGCAGTCGCCTTCTCGTCAGAACGCACGACGTTGGCCGCATGCGTGCCCGCACGCCTCGCGGCCTGGCCAGCCACCGCGGTACCGACCTTCGCCAGGCGCTGGTAGCGGCCCGTGGACATCCTCTTTTCGGTCATATCGCTCGCACTTTCTCACCAACACTGTGCTCTCATCGCAGAGCAGGGGCCTCGCGGCCGCGACCTTGCAGACTGCTGGACGTAGTCTGTACCGCTCGAGTTCCGCCACGCTACAGCGACTGCTGTGCCGCTGATCGCGCTTCTGCTGTCCCCGGGGTAATGCACGAGGAGTCGGCCGTACCCGCGTCACCACCCGTGCGCGCGTGCTTTCGCCCAGGACCGAGCGCGGAGGGTGGTCGGTTGCGCAATCGCGTGGGAGCGGTCGTGCTGCCGCTCGCACGATGCGCGAAGCGCGAGAGCGGCCAGGCCCGCGGATAAAGCTCGCGGCGCTACGTGGCGGCAGCGCGTGCTGGGCATCGTCGTCTTACGGCTGGTTGGGGCTTGTGCCTCGAGCTGATCGCGGCGCGTCCGAGCCCGCTCGATTCCGAAGCGCCAACTGGGTACGTCGAGGCCGAGCCTTCGTAGGCACGGGGCTATCAACCCCTGCCAGGCACGAGCCGCCACGCCAACGCCGCCTGCCCATTGCACGCGAAGGCGCCACAAAACGGGAGACGAAGTTTTCAGGCCTCGTCGAGGACTTCGTGGTTGCCGACCCGGCGCCATCGGATGGCGGGTGCGCCGCCAATCTTCGTCCACTCCCACGTGGCGCGTCCATCAGGGTCGTTCATGCTCCACGTCATCTCCCAGATGCCTGTCGCGCCCTGAACGGGCTTGACCCTGAGCCCTTTTGGCCATGGCTTATCCTCGCCGGCGGCCGCGCGCTCGGCCGCGGCAACAAACTTCGGCACCGCTTCTCGGAACTTTTTCTGGTGATGGTGGGGCAACCGCTTGAAGTCGCGGTCGAACGCCGGCGTGGTCTGGTATTTCACTCGCCGGACAGCGAGTCAAGGTGCGAGAGGAAGTCCTCGTCAGAGTCGAACGTCGTGACCTCACCGGCCTCGACGTGGGCATCGACCTCGCGCTCACGCGCTTGGGCGCGCTCGGTCCAGAACCAGGCCTGGTCAGCGGGCACAGCCACCTGCGGGTGCAGCTCAATGACGCCGTCCTCGCGCTCGATGACTTCCACCTGAGCGCCGGGCTCGTCCAAGTGATGGCGCCGGCGAACGTCCGCAGGCAGAGCCAGCGTGCCGCGAGACTGAACGGTGACGAAGGTTGAGGTCATGGCTAGAGCGTAGCACTCCTCGCAGCATTGCAGCAAAGCTGCTATGCAGCATATCGGCGGCACTCGGGCGTGTCTTGAGCACCCGACCACCAGGGCTGGCCTGCACCTGCTCGGTCGCTCGCGACGCGCGACACGGCGCGGGGAGCTTTGGGCTCCAAGCAAGCGCCGTTACGGTGCTAGGGCCATCGGACCTCCGCCCAATCCTTGAGCGCCGCGACTCGGCCTCGGCGCTACGATGGCTGAGGTTCGCTGGTCGAGGGGCTCAATTTGGGGCTCATTTCGGGGCTCAACCGCCTAGTTGCGAGTGGTCCGGGACGAGGCTCGAGAGAGCGACTCCGCGACCGAGAATCAAAACATATCCAGGCAATTTGCCTGCACGCGCCCGTAGCTCAGCTGGATAGAGCGTCGGTCTACGGAACCGAAGGTCGGGAGTTCGAATCTCTCCGGGCGCGCTCGACATTAGCAGGGATTTTCTGAAATCTGGTCCGTCACCTAGCATTTCTCGCGTCCCATTAGCGTCCCAAACGTCCCGAAGGGGCCAAGGGAACCTCTCCCAAACGCGCCTCGAAGTCCCCGAGCGTGCGGGCAATCGACTTCATCGCCCCTGGCACAAGCGCACCGTAGTGGCGCTCGATGACCGCTACCGAGGTGCCCATCACCTCGGCGAGGTCGTGGATGTTGACGCCAGCCGCCAGGGCGTGGGAGGCGAACGTCGAGCGCAGGTCGTAGATGCGCGCTGGCCTGGCAACCCCTGACGCCTCGACGGCGGGAGCCCACTCGCGCGCCCGGAAGTTGTCGAGGTCCATCAAGGCGCCCGAGGGCGCCGGGAACACGAACGGCGAATCCAGCCGCAGAGGCAGGTCGTCCAGAGCTTGAAGCGCCCGAGGACTGAGCGGGACCTCGCGGAGGCTCTTGGAGGTCTTGCCGAGCGCCACCAGCCTGCTGCCCGAGACCGTCCGGCGGATGCGCAAGATGCCCGAGCGGTCGATGTCCTTCCGCTGGAGCGCCTGCCATTCCTGCGTGCGCAGCCCGGTGGCGGCAGCGAACATCGGCAGCGGGGCATACATCGGGGACATCTCCAGCGAAATGGCGTCCAGCTCCTCAAACGTGAACACACGGATGGAACGCGGCGGCGCCTTAGGGTTCCTCCCCGCCAGGACCGCGGGGTTGCGGCTCATGTACTCCCATCGCACAGCAGCTCCCAGGACCTGTCGCAGAGAGCTCATTCTCCCGTGCCGAGCCCCGGCCGGCTGTCGTGCTGACCACGCGGCGATTTCATCGACCATCAGCTCCAGCTCGGGCAGCGAGACTGTCCCGAAGTCCCTGCAGGCGTGTCTCAGGCGCTCTGTAAGGCTCGCCATGCTCCTAGGACGCACTTCCTTGGCGTGATCGTTCAAGGTAGAGGGTTACAAACTCCTGGAGGCTTACAACGGGCTTAGCAGGCTGCTCGTCGTTTAGCTCGACGTTCTCCCGGTACCACTGCCACGCTAGAACGCTTAAACAGCCATCAACACCGGCAAAGCCCATAGACCTAGTGAACTACGTATGGCTCGCCGTCCCCATTGGCTGGCCTGCACTTCAGGCTTGGTCGTTTGGGCAGGGCGGGATCGCGGCGGTTGTGCGAGCAACGGGGGTCAGCAAGGACACTGTGCGGCGTGGGATCGCGGAGTTGCGGGAGGGGACGCGGCTTGAGCCGGGGCGGGTTCGTGCTGCGGGTGCGGGGCGTCCGCGGTTGACGGAGTCTGATCCGACGCTGATCGGGGATCTCAAGCTGCTGGTGGATCCGGATACGCGTGGTGATCCGGAGTCGCCGTTGCGGTGGTGCTCGAAGAGCTTGGGAAAGATCGCGGGCGCGTTGGTGGCGGCGGGGCATCACGTGTCTGATCGGTCGGCCGCGAAGCTGTTGCGGGGGTTGGGGTTTCGGTTGCACGCCAACCAGAAGACGCGGGAGGGTAAGCAGCATCCCGATCGTGATGCGCAGTTTCGGCATATCAACGAGACCACCCGGGCGGCGCTTGCTGCCGGCGAGCCGACGATCTCCGTAGACGCCAAGAAGCGGGAGCTGGTCGGTGATTTCAAGGCGGTCGGGCGTGAGTACGAGCCGAGCGGGCGGCCGGTCGAGGTCCGCTGCCACGACTTCAAGGACAAGGACCTGGGGCACGCGATCCCCTACGGCGTGCTGGATCTGCAGGCCAACGAGGGAATGGTGTCGGTCGGTGTCACCAACGACACCAGCGCGTTCGCGGTCAACTCGATCCGCGCGTGGTGGCAGCACCTCGGCCGCGAGCGCTACCCCGAGGCGACGTGCCTGACGATCACCGCTGACGGCGGCGGCAGCAACTCCACCCGCACGCGCCTGTGGAAGGTCGAGCTGCAGAAGCTCGCCAGCGAGCTCGGGTTCGCGATCCGCGTCTGCCATTTCCCGCCGGGGACATCGAAGTGGAACAAAATCGAGCACCGTCTGTTCTCGTTCGTGAGCCTCAACTGGCGCGGCAGGCCGCTGGAGAGCCTGCAGGTGATCATCGACCTGATCGGCTCAACGACCACCAGCACCGGGCTGAAGGTCTACGCGCGTCTCGATCCCGGCGAGTACGAGAAAGGGATCAAGGTCACCGATGGCGAGTTGGCGGAGGTGAACATCGTCCGGGACGAGTTCCATCCGGACTGGAATTACACCATCCAGCCAGACCAATCAGGCGCACTAATTACTTCGTGAGCGCATAGTCTTGAACCTGTCGCGCAAATCAGGCGCAGCCGTCAGTTGAGCCAGTGTGATGAACTCGTTCAGTGAACGATAAACGCCGGCTGCCATAAAACGCCTGCGAGCGCCTTTCACCTTCGCAGCATGGCGGCTGAAGTCCCAGAAGCCTACGATGCCTTCGCCGTATCGTAGATTGCCGCACGCGTTTGTGGCCGCGGTTGCTTGAGCGATTGCCCCCGAAGTGGATGACACCCTCCCACCATTGCTCTTCGCTCAGATAAGCGATGGCGCCGACGAATTGCTTCGGCTCCCGCACGAGCGACTCGTCTGGCGACGCCGGCTCGCGGAACTCCGCACCCAGCTCTATAAGGAATAGCCTCGATCTTCCGGAAGTCAACGGGCGAAGCCCTCGCATGAGGGCTATGTTCTAGATCCCGGTGTTATCGTCGATCGCGTTCAGTCGACCGAGTGATTGTCGACTCGATCGCCGACGACATCGGAAGCCTGCTCGTCGGCGACGCCCAGCGACCTGCGTGGCACTCAGACCGCTGTATGCAGATCAGCGCCCAAAGTCCTCGAGCCGACCTCGGCAGCACCTTGCGCGGCTAGTACCCAGACCTCATAGCGACCGCGGACGAGCAAGCCCTCGCAGCGTGAACCTCCCACGAGTTGCCCCCGCTCTCCGACTACGATTCCTCAGCGCCTCGATGCGCCCTCAGCGCTGGGTGATCTCGCCGAAGGAGACGATCGCGTCCCAGACATAGTTCGCGTCATAGGTGTCGCCGGCTGCGCCGCTAGAACTCGACGCTCGCGTCACCGTTTGAGTGATCCCGCTCAGCCTGAGATCTTGGCCCTCCTGGCGGCCAGCCGGACGGGACTCACGCCGGAGGCGACGACTAGCTTATGTGGATCACCTAGATCGATAAGCACCCTCCGACGCTGGGCGCACTCGATGCACCGCTCGGAGCTATCGCCACTACCTGCAGGTCGAGAAGCGGCGGCGGCCTCGACGGTGAACCTGGCGCTTGCGTCGCTGGACGCGCTTGTACCGCTCTCTCGGGCTCGGGCGCCCGCATGTGCGCCGGGAGAAGCCGGCGCAGGCCGGCGCCGCGCGCGCTTGATGAGGCGGGGCAGCGGCGGCTGCTGCGCGCGGCAGAGGCGGCGCCGATTCGTGCGCGGGCGTTCGTGATGCTGATGCTGTTCACCGCGCTGCGGATCTCCGAGACGGTCGCGTCGAGACTCGACGAACTCCGTGCGAGCGAGCGGTCTCGCGACGCTCGAGACGACGCCGTTTCAAGGGCCTGAACGGGCCGCTCCCGCTTCGAAAGAAGCGCGGAGCGGATCTGAAGCTGGCTGTCCGGCGCCACAGCGACTGACCAAATGGGGCGCGGAAGGCCCCAGAGCCAGAGCCCTGATGTCGTGCTTTATAGAAGCTGTCCAGTCCGGCCGGCAGGCCGCGGGCGAGCCGCCTGCTGCTCTCGATGGGCGCGAGCCACGGCTGAGCCGAGCCGCACCGAATCTCAAGGGTGGGCGACGGCCACGACAGTCGTTGAGCGTTCCCGCCTTGATGACCGCGAGCTCTGGTGCTCGGTCGACAGCGTGACGACGGGCGAACCGCGTTTCGAGCAGAACTGGCGCTGACGTTCCTGGCCAGGTATCGGCCCCCACGGTCGCGTACGTGGCAAGCGTGTCGCCCTCGACATGGAGCGTTGCGCGCGGGACAACGACGAAGATGGAGAAGGACAGAGCCTGTCTGGCGCTGGCGGTCCTTGCCGTGGCAGACGACCGTCACCAGGGCTGGCCGTCGCAGCGGTAGGTCAGGCGTCCGCACAGGCGACGCCCGTGGAGTAGGCCGGACGTCACGCTGCGCAGGCTATGACGCTGCCACCGCGAGGATTCGACCGCTCCTGCTTCGTCGCGGCCATGGCGAAGCACTGGCCGACTGATGACGCTCCCCGCTCGGACGAGCAGCGGGAGCACGAGCGTGACGCCGAGCGACTGATGCTCCAGCAGGAAGCGGAACACGTCGCACACGCGAAGTACCGCGCCGACAGCGAAGCAAGTCTTGACTAGCGGCAGGTCGCAGTTGCGGATCTCGCGAAAAGCGAGTAGCCGGCGTGCTCGTGGACACAGCATCGATCAGATCCTCGTCCGCCTGTACCTCAGGCCGCAGGAGGCCCTGGACGTGGAATTGCGAGATACCGAGGCCGACTCGATTGAGGTAGTGACCTGCTCGGCGGGCTTGAGCAGAGTCTCGACCCGGTCGAGGTCGCGTCGCGTTCCGTGATGATGATGTTCGGATAGAGCGGCGCCACCGTCCCGTCGTAGGCGCGGTCGACCTAGCGCCAGTGAGCCGTTGCCCCTGCCGCACCACCTCATCGATGAGGGCCGCCTCGCCCGTCTGGCGACCCGGCGGTGGAGCTTGAACACGTCGCTCTCGGTGTATCCGCGAAGGACCTCGCTGATGCGTGACTGATCGTCTGTTCGCGCGTGAGCCCTTGCGCGCGCAGGAGGCGTTTCGCATTCTGCCAGCGAAAATGGCTCTCTCGGTATCGATGTCGTCAGGTCGACCGAGCTGGGAAAAACGCCACGCGGTAGTAGGCGTGCGACCGGACTCCGTGAAACTGGCCTCCTTGCTGAGGTCTCGCCGGCGTCCCTGCCGGCGAGCGACGACCTCTCGCAGCGACCGGCCTCCGCCGCAAGCACAGGGGAGAAGGACGTGCGCGGGACGCCCGCCGCAAGGTGCTCTACGAGCAGGTCGGCCTCGGCGACGACGACGGTGACACGGTGCTCGGGGACCACGACGTGTGGCGCCTGCCGCAGGCCGACGCCAGCTCGCCGCCGTTGCGCGCCGGCACCACGACCGTCGACCTCAGGTGCGCAGCAACCAGTCCGTGCCGAAGCGCGCCTCGCTCGCCAGCGCGCCGGCGCCGCTCAATCTCGCCCCGTACTCGCGCAGCGTGAACAGCAGCATCACGTCGGTGAACGAGGCGGTCCCGGAGAACTTTGAGGTAGTCGCCGGCGTCGAACCAGCCGCCGCTGTCCGCCGCAGGGCGCTGAAGTCGATAAACCGGCAGGCGAGCCAGCGGGCGTTCCAGCGCCCGCACGCCGTGCGGCTGCGGGAGCGGAGGGCGACGGCGCCGCCCGGTCGGACGACCTCGAAGCGAAGGCTCCCGGGCTGGCGCTGCGTGAGCACGTACGCCCGCTTCGGTCCACCCCCGAGTCATGCCGAGCACCTGGTCGCGGCTCATGTACTGGCCAAGCTCGATCCGGCCGGCGAGCGGCGTGCGCAGCGTGGTCGAGCAAGTTCGAGCGCGTGGGGCGACGTGGAGTTCTCGTCGTCGCGATTCGCCGCGCTCGCTGACGCGGATGATCCCAATCGCCCTCGTCTGCTTGCCCATCGCTTGTCTACCGTTATCTACACAAGTGAAGTTGACGTCGATCGGCCTGAGCGCTCGAGCAGATAGAGCGCGTGCCGGACTCGCTGCCCTGTCGCCACATCGGCTTGTTCGATTGCCTCGATCGGCGCGCTCGAAAGCCTTCACCCGTTCACTCGGGTCCTCTGGGTCGGCATCAGCGCCTCGAGCCTCACGCTCGAGCTGCGAACCCCTGGCTTTGCCCAGGTCTCGCCCTACCCGTCGGAGGCTGCGATCAGGACCCAGATCGGGGTAGTGCGCGAACGCCTCAAACGCCCGCTCGCCAGGCCACCACTCCATGGGTACTCCGACAGCTCGACGACACGCCACCGACAACGAGATCGACGGCGCGGCGCTCGGAGCGTTCAGCGACGTGTGCGAGGCCATCGCGGCATTCGTCGCCGACGCGCAGCACCTAGACCAGCTACGCCTACGGCTTCGCCAGCTTTTCGACCACCTCACAGTGGAGGACGACGGCGCGACGGTTGCGCTCGTGCCGACGCTGCGCGACGACGCGCTCGACGCTGTGATGGCCGACGTTTCCGGGTTGCGCCGAGAAGCCGTGCGTGCAACAACCTATGCAAACGGCTTGCCGATTGCATGGGTTATTAGCGCGCTGTTCAGGGCCGATTCCTCTGGCGTCTGAGGCGGGGCGATGATCACGCTGTCGGCGCTCGAGGCTCGCTTCTGGATGCGAGCATGACCCGTATCAGCCTCGACCGCTAGCCCCAATGCCGTTTCCCTCAGGGGGCTGGCTTTCGCATCGCCGGGCAGGTGCGAAAGCGCCCCCCATGCGCGCGGGCGCACTTCTGGGTCTCGTCCGGGGCGGGCGGTGGGCGGTTATGCTCTTCGCGCATTGCGCAAGCCTGCGCTCTCAACGTCGGCTGCTCCCTCTCCTCCGAAGCAGAAGCACTGCGACTCTCTTCAAGGCCCGCTAGGATGCCGCGTCGATCGCACGGAATCATCATTCAGCGATGAGGAGTGACGATCTCGATTGGGCTCATACCCGCCACGAATGGGAGCAGGCGTGGAGCCAATCCCGGCATCTGGAAACGATGCGAGGGCAGTTTCTCGGCTTCTTCTTCACTGCCGTGCTCGGCGTGACCGCGATCGCCGGTCCTGGGCTGAATGCGGACCACTCACGCTCACTCACGCTCACTCATCGCCGCGCTGGCCCTGGTACGTGAAGTGTTGTCAGCGGCGCTCTACCGCGCAGTCGTGCGCAGGGACGTTCCCACCGAGGGCAGGGCGGACCAGCGATGTCCGCACGCACTCCCGCGTCGCGCCGCCCCGTGGACGCAAAGGCGGAAAATCCCATACGTCGCCCACAGGCCTGTAGATTGCCCTGGGTGGATACCTGCGAACCGCCCAGCGTCACCGGCGAGACCTCTGCGCGCGGTGAGTTAGGCCGGCTCGATGGCGGTCAGCTCGCGGCGATCTCCAATGCCCTGGTGGGGCTGCATCGCCGCTATTACGGTCGGGGCGCGACCAAAGCCAAGGCCTATCAGGTCAACGACGACCTAATACTCGTGGAGCTGCGGGACGCGTATCTCACCGTCGAGCGAACCCTTATCCAACGGGGTCAGGCGGAGACCGTCCGACGAACACGGCTGACCTTCCAGCGAGCGATGTTCGACGAGTTTCTCGATGCCATCGAGCAGGTGACCGGGAGGAAGGTCTCCGAATACGTCAGCGAGTCGATCACCGATCTCGATTGATCCTCGAGATCTTCTACCTCGAGCCGGTCGACGCAGTCAAGAGCAGGCTCGAACGCGAAGCACGAGAGACGCGGGCGAATTGCAGCGCCCGGTCGGCGGCGTACCGGTCGAAGACCAATAGCACGATATGCTCAGCCCGCGCGGCGGAGGCGTAACTCGAACTCCGCCGGCGGCCGGCAAGGACCCGACCGCACCCGCCGCGTCCAACCCGTCGCCGAAGACCCAACGCACATCCTCTCCGCCTTCGTGACCGAGGCGTGTCCCTCTCGGCGTCCGTCGGCGCTATCGGCCGCGCTTGCCCTATCGCGTGAGGGAGTCGTCTCGACGCACACCTTGCGCGCTCCCGCTGCGGATCAGACCCAGACGCGGGCCAGCGCCCTGGCGACGCTTCGCATCTGCCCGGCGATGCGGAAGCCAACCCGCTTGCGCCCCTGCCCTGTAACGCAAGACCGGCGTGTAGACGGCGCGGCGGCGTGGTGCTTCTGGCCACCCAACGTCGCTACGTGGGCGGCACGCGATAACGGCTATGCCGGGACACGATATGCGTCGCCTCATTGCTTCGGTGGCGTGCGGGGAGTCCAACGATCCTGGCCCAGCATCGCGTCCGAGCAAGAGTGCCGACCGATTTCGCGTCGGCACTGTTGCTTCCGGTGTTTTACGAGCGATTCGGGGCAAGAGTGCCAAGAGTGCCTTAAGGGGATGTGGCAATCTTACCTGCTACTCCTCGTCGTTGTCCGCCAACGCTTGCTCGTCAGGCAGCGCGTCGGACAGTACCCACCACCACTCGTCAAGGCGCTTGAACGAGTCGACTCCGAGGTCTTTCTTCGCCCGCCTCAGCGTCCTGATCGAGATGTCGGCGTCCTCGGCCAGGTCCATGACCTCGGAAGCGCGATGCGCTCCGTCTGACAGCAGCTGCCGTAGAAACCGCTCTGCCTGGACCTTCGGCGACTGCCTGCGGTCACGGTCTCGGACGAGGTCGTCGGCGCTGACGTCGCACTGATCCCCGATCTCGATCCGCGACGTGATGATCGGATGCGGATCGAACGGGTTCAGCGGCCAGGCCGTCAGCGTCAGCTCTCGCGACTTCTGAAGAGGCCCGACGTTGCATTTCGCGTGCGCGACCACCCGCTTCGGGCCCTCCGCGCCGTGCTCATCGTTGGGATCGAGACCGAAGACGAGGATCGACCTCGCGGCGCCGACGAACCCGATCGAGCCTCCAGCGCCCAGCAGGGCGCTGACGGCCGACTTGCGAGAAATGCATCGTCGCGAGTACCGCCAGCTGGTGCTTCTCTGCGACTGCGGCCAGCGGGGCGAGAACCGACCGAACGTCCTGGTCGCGGTGAGAATTGACCTCCACACGCGGCATCCCGGCCACGAGCGGATCGACGACGAGCAGCTTCGCGCCGGACGCCTCCACGCGCCGTTCGATGTGCTCCAAGTGCCTCGTCAGGTCGAGGATCTTCCCTGTATCTCTGCAGGTGACGAAGTCGACGCGGTTGAGGTCGGCCTCGGCGGCGATCAACCTCGGAACGAGTGTCACGTTGATCGTGTCCTCGTAGGAGATGATCAGGGCATCCGCGGGTTTGCCGTAGAGGCTGCCCGCCAGCCTGCCGGTCGTGACGTCGGCCGCGAGCTGCTCGGCGAGCGTCGTCTTTCCGCGTCCTGGCAGGCCCAGGAGCAGGACAGCATCCCGAGCGGCAGCCATCCTCGCCAAGCCCATTTGACGTTCTCCGGTTCGACCGTACTTGCCTTGATGAAGACGATCTCGTCGGGATCCTCGGCGTACTGCGAGACGTGGTAGTTCATCGGGACTGCTTGCGATTGGGATCGGGCGGGTAGCGGCGCGGCGACCGAGCGCATCGACCGCTTCGCGGCGTTCCAGTCGATCGGACGGTCCGGCCGCTTTGCGACCTGGTGGCGCAGGAACGCGGTCCCGCACTCGACGATCGTTTCCTCGCGCAAACCCATCGCCCGCAGCGCCCCGCAGAAGCTCACGAGCGCCGTATGTCGCGATCCGGCCGGCACGAGACCGTGCTCTGACCACTTGCCGGCCCTTGGGGCCGCCTGACCTAGCCGGACGATCCACTCGGGCAGTCGCGCTGGCGGGAGCTCGTCGTCGACCTCGTAGCGCCGGCCATCCCATGGCCTCGTCGCGGACAGCGGGGTGATATGCGGTGACGACACGGGAGGCCCTTCGGCCAGTAGCGGAAGTCACGGGTAACCGCGGGCATCGGAGTCACGGTGGCGCTGACGCCCGCGCCTGATCGGTGGCCCACGGACATCAGGAGTCTGGCCATGCTGTCCCCGCTCGCGAGGCGGCTCGTGCTTTTCATGAACTCACCCCTTTCGGGGTCGTCTCGCTCGCGTGTCGCGCGACCCAGGCGTCGAGATCAGCCTCGCGCAGGCGCGTGTGGCGACCGACCTTGACCGCGGGAAGAACCCCGTCGCGGATCGCCTTCTCGACCCAGCTTGGACGCACAGCAAGGAGCCGGGCGGCATCGCCGGTTGTGAGTAGTTGCTGCATGTGGTGCCCTCCTCAGGCACGGAGTGGTGGTACGGGGTTCGGTAGCCGAAAGTCAGCCCGCGCGTGAGGCGCAAACCCTTCCACTGATTACCGTCGGGCGACGAGGCGCTTTATTCAGCGAGCTTGAGTGAGCGAGCATCACGCTAGGAGCGCGACGGGATCGTGCCGCTAGGGTTGGGAGTGAGGTGGCGGGCCTGGACGTTCCCAAGGATCGGTATGCACATGGCGCGACCCGGAGCCACGACGGCCTTGCAGGGCGGCGCCAGCGGCGGGGGTCGTTGTCCGGCGGCCGGCGGCGACGAGTCACATGAGGCCATACAAGGGGAGGCGACGGGCATACCCGTAAGCGTGTCCCCCGTTAGAGCGCGACGAATCGCAGGATGCTTGCTGCGCCTATCAGTAGGCAGTAGGCGGCGAATGGAAGGAGCGTGCGGGTGCGGAAGTAGCGCACCAGGTAGCGCACCGAGAGGTAGGCCGCGACACCCGTGACTACGACACCGACGGCGACCTGGCCGTGGATCTGCGCTCCAGCGTGGCCGAAGAGGGTGGGCAGCTTCAGTACGCCGGCGGCGAGGATCGGCGGAGTGGCGATGAGGAAAGCGAAGCGGGCGGCGTCCTCGTTGTCAAGCCCGCGCCATAGCCCCCCGACCATCGTCACTCCTGAGCGGCTGACCCCAGGCAGGAGCGCGAGAAGCTGCAGCAAGCCGACAGATACGGCGTCGCGGTAAGGGATCCGGGAGATTCGCACGTCCGACGCATATGCGTCGGCGAGCTCCTCGAGCGAGCGCGCGCCACCGTGACACGGGTTGAGCACCGCTGCCGCGTCGAGGTCAACCGAGCCGCCGGCGATCGGCATCAGGACGGGTGGCGCGGTAGCCGCCGCAGTGGCTACCGCCTCGGCGCGGCGGCGTGCTCGGTCTCCAGCGAGCAGAATCAGTCCGTTGACGAACAGGAAGATGCTCGCGACCAGAGGCTTCGCGAAGATCGTGCGAAAGGTGTGCTCGAAGAGCAGCCCGGTCAGGCCGACGGGGATCGTGGCGATCACGATCAGCCAGGCCAGCCGCTCGTCCGAGCCCTGCGCAGTGAACTTTCGGTCGTTGAGGCTGCGGCGCGCGCTGCGTATGAAGCCGCCGATGATGCGGATCCAGTCGGCGCGGAAGAACCACAGCAGCGCCAGCGCGGTGCTGACGTGCAAAGCGACGATGAACGCGAGGTAGAACGAGCTTTCGCCGTTGGCTTGGGCGGATTGGGTGACGAGCGTGTTCCAGTTGCCACCGACCCAAGCCGGGATGATCACCGAGTGCCCGAGACTCGAGACGGGGAACAGCTCGGTGACGCCCTGGACGAGCGCGATGACGATTGCCTGTGGGTAAGACATGCCCGATCACCGTACAAACGTCAAGTCCAAGAGACTCCTTGCGGTCAGGTCTGCGCGCCTTTGGATTCAGTCACGCAGCCGGCGAAACGCGCCGAGCCATCGTCCCGACTCCGAGGGCGGTTCGAGCATCCAGGTGACGGCGGCGGTCGCAGCCACGGAAGTTCAGGCCAGACAACACGTAGACTGAATCTGACAGCTAAGGCCAATTCGCGCTAACTCGTTTGTCCTCCGAGATGCGTGCTTTCTACCCGTTCGCGGTCGGCCGATTGCCGTAGTGAAGCGCCTCCAACTGGACCCAGCGGCGCGCTGGCAGGCGACCAGTCCCGAGATCCCGCCTGTGTGTTGATCGGCGAGTCAGGGGACCGCTTACCGCACTGAAGGCGATCCAGTATGCGCTCCGAGCAGGTAGATAGCATGCCGGACTCGCTGCGCTGTCACCACGTCGGCTTGCTCGATCGCCTCGATCACGGCGCGCTCGAACGCGCTCACCCGTTCGCTTGGGTCCTCTGGGTCGGCATTGGCGCCGCGAGCCTCCCGCTCGAGCTGCGAACCCGCGCGAATCATCGCGACGGCTTCTGGCGGG
Source organism: uncultured Solirubrobacterales bacterium (assembly GCA_963811155.1). GTDB lineage: Bacteria > Actinomycetota > Thermoleophilia > Solirubrobacterales > Solirubrobacteraceae > Palsa-465. The sequence goes on along the minus strand of CAWEQQ010000042.1, from coordinate 23,863 downwards.
CTGAGGGCACCCGGATCGGCGTCCAGCGCCCGCGAGAGCTGCTCGATCTTCTTTGCGGCCAACAGCTGCATGGCCTGCCCGAGCCGTGCCTGGCGATCGATCATCTCGCGTAGCGCGCGCTCGTTGGCAGCTCGTCGTTCCCGGTCAAGGTGCGCGTCATACGGAGCGCACGGCCGACCCAGTCCCACTTGACGCTAAGCTTCTCGATCGCCGCCCTGGATTTGCCCAAGTCTTGCCCTACTCGGCGCAGACTGCGATCGGTTCCTAGATCGCGGTAGTGTGCGAACGCTGCGAAGGCTCTCTCACCAGGCCGCCGCTCCCAGGGGTCCTCCGGCAGCTGTGTGATCGAGGTCGCTTGTATCAGTGCGCTCATGGGCTCATCAGCGCCATCTGCGTGAACGGCTCGAAGTATCCCACGCCATCAGAACCGAGGTTGACCCTCCGTGGCAAGGCCGGATCGAGCCGATTGCTCTCGAGAGCGAGACGGGTTCTCGGGCCGCTTTGGAGCGTGAGCAGCAGAACCAACTTCTGTGCCTCGCAAACCGGCGCCAACGAGGCACGGGTAGCGGTCAGACAGATGCCGCCATAGGCGTAGCTGGTCTACGTGCCGGGCGTCGTCGACGATGCATGTCACCGTCAGGAAGACGCTGTGCAGCACCAGCCGGGTGGCGTCGAGATCGGGTGCGTTGCCGATCCCGCCGCGTAGCTCGCGCCGCTCCTCGTTAGAGCAGCTCGTCGGCGTCGATGCGAGCGCGTCCGGCGGTGAGATCGTCTGCGTGCTCTCGCCCTCGACTGAGAGCGGCGTGCGCGGCTTCGCGCTCGGGGGACAGCTCGGGTCGCCGGTCGTTCCAGCCGTCGGTCGCGATCCGCTCGTTCTGATAGTCGTGGAGCACGCGCCGGTAACGCGCGTCGGCGGCGATGCTTCCCGTTCGGCGTCGGCGAGCATCTGAGTCGCCGTCGCGGCGTCGGCGGTTAGTCTTGCCGCGATGCGCTCGCATGTGCCCTTCGACCGTCGTGATCCCATCGGTCAGCTCGGAAAGCATGATTGTGTGTCGACGGCGGTGCGATCGATCGGGGTCTGGGCGCAGAACTGCCCCGTCCGACGACGCCCGCCGCAGAGATAGACCAGACCTTGTACGTGCCGCCGCGGCGCTTGGAGTTGGTGCGCGGCAGAGTCGGCTTCCACCCAGCCCGCAGCGGAGCAGCCGTTGGTGAACGAGCGCAACCCTTCTGCCGCCTTGCCACCCCGGTTGCAGTGGCCTTCATGCGTGCGGTGCCGTCCCGGATCGAGCCCGCCGCCGCACCCCGACTGCTATTGCCGATCGATCGCTCGCCGGTAGCATCGCCGGATAGCGATCCTCGTGCGACCGGGTCAGGTGAGTGATCCGCCGCATCGTGCTTGTTCGCATCAAGAAAGGCCGGGAGGTGTGCATTGTGCATGTCTTCGTGGGGGATGGGCGCGGCTGCATCGTGCACGCACGGGCGCAGGGTGGAGCGGCCTATCCCGCGGGCGGCCCGGTCAGCATCGATCGCGACGCCACCTTCGCCGCGGTGCTCACCATCCCGGTGACGAAGGTCAGGCTGCATCTTGCCGGGATCTCTCCGTGCCAGATGGCTCACCGTCGCTTGCGGTCGTTGTCCCGAGTCCACGAAACGCACGCGTGAAGCGCTCCGCCCGCTCGGTAGCCGGACGCGAGTGTAGATAGCGGTCTGTCGTGGTGAGCCGGGCGTGGCCCATTGCATCCTTCACCGACTTCGGGTCAACCCCGTCAGCTACGAGCAGAGAGCCGTAAGTGTGGCGCAGGTCGTGGAACCTCAGCTCTGGTAGACCCACGGCGTCCCGTGCCTTCTTGTAGCGGCGACGCACGGCAGAAGGGTCAAGTCGGCCTCCGAGCCGGTTGCAGAACACGTACTCGTCTGGGCCGGTGAAATCGGCGCGCCGGCTCAGGCGATCTAAGGCGGCCGCCGCCTGATCGGGGAGCGGAACCTCTCGGGCATGCCGACTCTTGGTCGACGGAAGTTCCACACCGTCCGACACCCTCCGGCGGAGGATCAGCTTCCGGCCCGTGAAGTCAACGTCCCGCCAACGCAACGCCAGCAATTCTCCCAGGCGCAGCCCGACGTATGTGGCCACTCGCGCCAGCTCGCCGTCCTGTGCGTCCTCGGCCGCCCGTGCCGCTATCTCGCACTCATCGACCACCTTCCGAGACGCGGCACGGTGAAGCCCGGTCGTGAGCGCCCGAGCCAAAGCCTCAACTTGCTCAACCGAGTAATACTCAAGGAACTGCTCGGGCTCGGCCTCTCTTCGCCGGTCGGCGTGAGTCACAGGGTTCGTGGGCAGCGCGTAGGTGTCGGGCCTCATGCCGTAGTTGAAGATCGCGAGATCACCCCGCGCTTCTTGTTCACCGTACGGGGTGAGACGCCGGTCGCGGCGATAGTCGATAGCACTTTGCTGATCTCTCTCGTGGTGATCTCTCGGGCGGGTCGATCGCCGAGTGCATCCATGACCAGGCCATTAGTCACGCCCCGCCCGCGACGGTACGGAGTACCAGGCTCAGCGAGCACTGAGCGATGGTCACGCAAAGTCGCTGGCGCAGCGTCCTTCACGTCGGCCAGCCACCCCAGCCATTCGTGCGCCAGCTCGCGGAAGGTCACGCCCAGGCGTCGGCGCGCGTCGGCGTCGGTTTCGAGCTTGGTCTGCTCGGCGTGGTGCTCGCGGACCAGCTCAAGCATCCGCTCGTTCGCCTGCGCCTCGGTCAGGACGCCCTCGGGCGCACGACCACGACGAGGACGCCAGCCTCGCTCGCCGTCTGACTCCACCCAGGCTCGCCCGAGAGCGCGGACCTCGGGCTTCCCCTTGCGCGACCATTTCCCGTACCAGAACCAGCCGGTGGCCTTTTCGCGAGCGTACGGGCGGGATGTAGGCTTCGGTGCTGACATGCCGGGTCTCCTCCGGTGTGTTCATGCCCCAGACCGTTGCAGCGGTGCTGGGGCTTTCTTATTGCGAGGCCACCACGGCACTCTACAACCCCGGTCGGCTGCGGGCAACGGTCCGGGCAACGGTTCTCCGAGCAACGGTCGCGGGCAACCGTCCGACTCGAGAAGCCCGTCGTTTCTGGCATTTGCTCGCCCTGATCCGGCGGTATCTCATGCGCTCGGACACTTGCCCTCGGCCTACGGAACCGAAGGTCGGGAGTTCGAATCTCTCCGGGCGCGTAACCAAACTAGCCGCAAACAGTAGATTTCCTTAGGCCTCGGACATCTCCTGCGACGCTCCACGGGCAAGGGGTGTAAACCGAAGTGCGAACAAGCGGGCCGATTCCCAACCTGCCAGCCGACCACGGGCCCGGGCGGTGCGATCCTGGAGCGTTCGTCCGGACCGGATGCAAGCTTCTACGCGTGGCCCGACGGAGCTTCCCCCGCCTCCAGCAGTACAGGCGCCTGCGCCGCGCAGTCGCGCGCCGCGCGGCGGGCCTGGCGGCCGGCGGCCTGGCGGTCATCGCCGCAACCGCGGGTGCCATCCCGGTTGCGGGTGCGCTGCTTGTCGCGATGTGCGGCCTGCTGGTCGAGGCTCGCCGCTGGGTGCGCCTGGCCGGCCGCAGTCGCGTCGGGGCAGGCTCCGAGGACGACGTCCGGCGGGCGCTCGCAGCCCTCGAGGCCGAGGGCTGGCGGCTACGGCACTCGCTGCCCTACCGAGGACGTGGCGACATCGACAGTGTCGCGATCGCCCCGACCGGGATCGCCTTCGCGATCGAGACCAAAACCCGAACGTTCGACGCGCACCACCTCGCCCGCGTGCGGGAGATGGCCGCGTGCCTGTACCGCCGGCGGCGGCGCTGCTGTCCGCGCGGAGCGTTGCCGGTTCTGTGCGTCGTGCGCGCGCGCGAACTGGAGCGTGTTCAGGACGCAGTGCTGGTGGTCTCGCTCGACCGACTCCGTCGGTCATTGCGAGCGGCCGCCGGAACGTGAGCGCGGCCTGGGTTCCTGGCCCCGGACCCAACGGCGACGACGACGGCGCGCGACGTGAGCACGCTTATCAACGCCGCGGACCCCGCGACGCACGCGCAACCGGCCGGCCGGCGGCTCACCCGGAACGAGCCCGTCGCGCTCGAAGCAAACCAAAGCCCGCGAGCGCGCTCGGCGTCAGAACCGCGAGCCAACGTCACCGCGGCTGATCGTTACGGCTGAGTTCGACCGGCCGTGGCGATCGCTCGAACGATGCAGTCAGCCGGGCCGCGCAGCTCCATGAGCGCCCGCGAGAGCTCGGCGTCGTCATCACCGACGAGCGCGGTGCGAGCGCGATCCAGCGCGCCGCCAAGCGCTGCCCGATCCCGGGCCAGCCTCTCCGCGGGCGCAGAGGCGGCCGACCGGTCCGCCGCGGCTTGGTCCAAGAACGCATCGAGATCTGACCGTCGAACGCGAACGCTCCGCGAGCCCACTGTTGCCCATAGATAGGTCCCGGTGTTGAAATTCGAGGTGCCTGACGCGGGCGACGGCTCGCGTTAGGCTCGAAGACCGGACCGGGGTCTGACCCGGCATAGGTCTGGACCCGGTTGGTGTCCTCAGGATCAAGTGTCGACCTCGGTCCGCGTCTTCGAGGAACCGGTCTGACCTGATAGGAGCGTTCGCCGACGTGATCTCTGTTTGCGAGTCGATCTCGACCGGGACGTTGTTGACCGGTTCATGTTTCACGTTACCGCCAAGGTGCAAAGCCGCGAAGGGAAGGTCATCATGAGCAGGCAGGTCAGCCGCAATCCCCGGTCTGTTAAGCGCGGTCCTGGTCCGTCGAGCACGCTGCTGACGCCCGATCAGCTCCCGATCAGCAGCTTGTCAGGCACCTCCAGCCTGTCCACGGCATCGAAGTCTCGAGCCGGTAATAGCTCGGCCAGCAGCTCGTTTGCGAACGCCTCGATCGCCAGCGCCGCGAACAGCACCGTTCCGCGGAGGAAACGCAGCCGGCGGTTCTTCGCGGTTCCGACCGCTTGAGCGCCTTCTATTAGTGATCCTCGAAGCAACCCAGCCACAGGCACCCACAAGTCCGGAGCGTTAGCACCGTGATGGAACTCCTCTAGCGCGCGCGTCAGGTACATCTCCGCCTGGGACGCCGGGCCGAATGACTCCTTCAGCGTCCTCGGCTGCCGAAGCCGTCGTAGCGCCGCAGCTCGGTCCTCCGCAGCTCGGTCTTTTGGTTCGTCGGGCACTCGGCAGAAGGCTAGGCCGAGCACCGGCGACAAACCCCCTGAGCGAACCGGGTCACTGCCATGTCGCCGAAGCGATCGCTCCCGAGCGGCTGGCGCGAGTGACGGATGCAATCGTGAGGGCAGGACGGCGCCCTACCAGGCGTCGGCGTTTGCGGTCCACGTGGTCGGAGCGTTACCCACGTTGGGTGCCGCTCTGGTCGGATTCGCCGGCGTCACGGCCCCACTCGGTGCGGCTCCCGGGACAGTCGCGTTGAGCCGGTAGTGGAACGCCTGCCGCCCTCGCCTGGTGGGTTCGTCAGGTTGAACGGTCGCGTAAGGGGTCGATGAGGTACTTCGTCCCGGTGCTGCGACGTCGCGAAGATGGCGAGGGCCTCTGGCTTCAGGACCTCATGCAGCCCGATGTTCTGCGCGTAGCTCGAGGCGAACGTCGTCGTGGCCTCGGCCAGCACACGGGCGCGCATCCGGCCGATCGCCTCGCCCCCTAGGCGGGCCAGCGCGGTCGTCAGGAGGTATCCGCCGACGCCCCAGGTCAATCCGAACTTGCGGTCGATGACGGTGGGCGAGAAGTCGAGCGATCCGTAGATGTAGACCTGCTTGTGCACCGTGGTTCCGTACGGCGTGTACGACGTGAGCGGCGGCTGCGCGCGTTCCATCGCGGTGAGGATGTCGCTAGCCACCGAACCGCCGCCGATCGCGTCGAAGGCCAGGGTTGCGCCGGTGTCACGGATCGCCCCGGTGAGCCGGTCGGCGAAGTCCGGCTGTGAGGAGTCGACGACATGGACCGCGCCGAGGTCGCGCAGCACCTGCGCCTGCTCGGCGCGGCGCACGATATTGACCAGACCGATGCCGTCGGCGGCGCAGATCCGCACAAGCATCTGCCCGAGGTTGGAGGCAGCGGCAGTATGGACGAGGGCGTTGTGGTCCTCCGCGCGCATCGTCTCGACCATCGATAACGCGGTAAGCGGGTTGACGAACAGCGCAGCGCCCTCGGCTGTGCTGACGCCGTCGGGCAGCTCGACCACGGCGGCTGCGTCGGCGACGCGGTAGTCAGCCCACATCGACCCGCCGAACAACGCGACCCGACGATCGATCAGCCTGGCCGCTTCCGGGCCCGCCGCGATCACGGTCCCGGCACCCTCGTTGCCGACGGGCAACGGCTTGTCCAGCCGGTCGCGATACAGCGGCAGGGCCGCCTCCGGAACGGTGCCCACGAGATCCGGCCCATCGGGCCGCAGCGCGCCAGGAGCGACCGCACCCAACAGCACGCCGAGATCCGACGGGTTGATCGGCGATGCTTCAACGGCCACGACCACCTCGCTGACCCCCGGTTCCGGAACTTCGCGCTCGGCCAGTTCCAGCCTCAGCTCGCCGCCGGAAGAGATCGTGGATCGCAGGCTACCGCCACCGGCCCCGCCACCGTCGAGCCGAGATCTACGCGCGATCGGTGCCAGCGGGGCTGACCTACGCATCGCCGAAGATTGGCCGATGGGCCGTTCCATTCGTCGCCTTTCCGATAGGCCGCGGCCGACCAAGGACGAAGAACAAGAGCGATCGCGGGCGCGCTCCGGCGTACTTGGGAGCGATCGCGCTTCGTTCGGAGCACCTACGCGGGCCGGTCACCGCAGTGCGCGGTGCATATTAAACTAAAACTAAAGCAACGCGGACGGGACGGTGTACGTCAACTGCTGGCATCAAGCTCCGGGTCCGGCGTTCAGCGGCTATTTCGTGGCGCGGGCGCACCCCCGCACCTGCACGATTTGGGGATCGCCCGAGGACCTCGCAAACGAGAACGTTCTTCGACTCCTCCGATGGCGGTCGTGGGGCCGAGCTACGACGACGCTCCAGGGCCAGCGTGCGTCGTGCCGTCGACCGCGCCGTGAGAAGCATCGGTCTGGACGGGGATCCCGAGACTGTTGGATTGCGCCACAAGCAACGACGTCGAATCTGGGCTCGAGGTCGTTGCTTCTGTGGGAGTGCTTGCTGAAGCCTTGCAAGCACGATCGTGTTCTTGAGCGGCTCCTCTGGCGACTGGGGTTGGTCCGGCATGCGCGAGCCGGCGATCGCGTTCACGCGGAAGCGATGGCGCGGCGACTCCCGTGGAGGCCGCTCCGCTTGGGCGAAGGCGATCGCGCGGCCGGGCTGGCCCTGACGATCCAGATCGTGGCAAAGCGCAAGGTGACGCCGGCGCCGGCGGAGCACGGGATCGTCGCCATCCGATCGCACGTCACGATGAGGCGGGACGATGAGAGCGATCGTGCAACCCGGTACCCGGACGTTCTCATCCGGAACGTCGATCGGTTCCTTGTCGGAGAAGCGCTCAAGCGTCTGAGCGATCTCCCTCTGCGCGCTAACGAGTGTGGTGCCCGACACACACACATCGTGCGATGGCACTTTCACGGCGCAGTTTGCGCTCACTCGCATCGCTCGGAACGGGAGCGCCGCCCGCGAGAGCCGCGCGACCGCCATCCGGGGTCTACACCACGCCTTCGGGCTCGGGCTGATTTGGCCGCCACGTGAGCTGTGCGACGTCAGCGGCATACGACGTCTCGATGAGATCGAACGAGATCATGGTCGCCGGGGCCGCCTCGAGCACGTCGGCGACACCGAGATCGGTAGGGACACGCTTCACAATCCCCGCAAGCCACTCACGCACGAGATCCGCGTCTTGCCCATCCCGGAGAACAGCGTACAGCGAGAATCGCGTGGGGGTCGCCGTCTCATCGAACTGCATCAGCACGTCGCGGACCCGCAATCCGGTTGGCCGGTTCTGACGCCGTTTGACCGTCTCCGCGATACAACGTGCGAGCGGCACCAGCTCGTCAGGCAGCGCAGGTCTGTCGTACCGAAGCCCAAGCCAGATCGTGAACGCGCGACCGCGGACTGATGCGGAGTCTCGCCGCACGCTTCCCGCGGCGACGAGGGCGGTGAGCACCGCGGGCGACACCATCGTGCGCGGGCTTAGCGACACGACATACTCAGTTTCGGTCAGGAGGAATTGGAAGGAGCGGATCCCCCAGTCATCCGGCGGGTCGTCCGTGTAGACAGGCCGGAGCTCGATGGACGCCTCCCGATCGTCAGCATCGGCGGCCACTAGGTCGCATTCCTGGGTCGCGACGACCCACAGCCGGTGCTCCCCCTGGCGCCGGACTGGTTCGTTGCCGTCGCCGAGGACGACGCAGTCAAAGGGAAGCGTTGCCGCGAGGAGTGACCCCTGGCGCCATCCGGACGCGTAGAGGGACGCCATCCACGCAGGTCCCTAGTCGTGCAGAGCGGTGGTCGCGCCCCCGCGCCGCGGGCGGTCGCCGACGAGGAGACCGGTGGGCCGGGGACGGAGGACGTCGATCGCTGAGAGATACGCCCGCTCCGCGTTGCGCTCCCGCAGTGCGTCGACTGCGGACGGTCCGCCGCGCCGTGCGGTATCGAGGATCCGCGCTGTCTCGACGGGATCCGACCCGGCCAGAATAAACACACGCTCGACGACGTCGTGCGCGGCACCGACGCGGCGCCGGAGGTCACCGGTACGGGCCTGCATGAGCGGGCGTCCGGCCTCAGCGTTCAGGATGGTCGTGTGGCTGGTGCCGAGCACGGTGGCGAGCTGCCGCGATGACCACTGAGTCCGCGCGCGCAAATCGCGGATCATGCGCTGCACGTCCGGCGCGCGGTGAACCGTGGGCGCGGGCAAATCGATCGCCCAGTCCCCGACCGTCCAAAGGATGGTGCCGGTATGGATGGTCGTCGTGACCACGGGGACGCCGAGCGGCTCGCCGTAGAGGGCCTCGTCGTAGATGGTCGGAGCAGCGACAGACATCAGTCGACGGACTCCAAGCCGAAGTACTCCCGTCCGGCGGGTGCCAGTGCCCACCGGAAGAACCGATCCACTTGGTCGTGGAGCATCGTGACCTCCCGGGTCAGTTCGTCGGCGTCGAAGGGCTGGTGACCCTCGATGAAAAGATCCGTGTCGATGAGGAAAGCGCCGTTACTCGTCTGCTCGGCCAGTATCCCGGGCACAACGGTACCCGGGGGAATGTAACCGTGCCGGATGATCGCCTGGATGTCGACCGGAGGCCCGGCGAGCTCGCCCACGGGTCGGGCGGCTAACTGCGTCTGGGTGATCGAGGTGATGATACGTGTGTCGGGGCCGACGACCGAGGACGCGCTCCAGCCGGTGAGTTCAGGGCGGAACCAGGTCTGCCACGCGCCCTCGTTGCCCGGCGGTGTCTCAGCAATGTCCACGTAGCGCAGCCCGAGGCGGTCGCATCGAGGAACCGCTCCCTCCTCGCGGAGGGCGACAACAACGGCGTGGAAGCGTGTCTGGAACTCCTCAAACGAGCCGTATTGGGGGCCAATCGACAACGTCGCGTTGTCCGGAGCGACGATCAGCGACCAGCCGGCATCGTCGGTGAAGCGCCAGGTGCGTGCAGTCTGTGCCTCGCTCGTGGGCGGGGCGCCGGGACCGACGAGAAGCGACAGGTGCTGGACTTGCTCCTGGTTCATGTAGGGGAAGAGGTCAAGGAGCCGCTCCTGAACGGGAGCGATGCCGTCGAGGGTCTGAAGGCGTGCCCGGACCGGATAGCGAACCTGACCGAGCGCTTGGACGAGCGGCGGACGGGCGAGGCGGTATCGCGAGACAGGCTCTAGATCGAACACGACCGACAAACGTTCCAAGAGCGTTCCAGGATCGCGAGCATACCTTAGGAACGGCGGTGGCGGCGAATTGATGTGGATTGGCACCGCCCGCGGACGGATGGTCGACTCAGCGACAGCTCCGGCGCCGTTTTCAGGGGGCTAGTCCCAGGTGTACCGTCGTGTCTACCGAGAGAACGGTGTACTCCAATTACGACACGGGCCGCAGCGCCGCGGAGATGCCGATGGACCAGATCACCGGCACCGGCGCGGGACCGCGGACGTTCGTGCTGTCCACGGAGCTGGTCGTCCGTGGGTCGTTGGCGCCACCCACCGGCGTGCCGTACGAGGCCGCATGACATCAGGCCCGTCATCGCGTCGTACGACGCTGGCGCGGTCCGCCACCCACGACCGGTCCCGGCGCTCGCGAGCCTCGTGCAGCCCGCTGCCACACTCCGATCCGATGCGCCAGGACACATGGCATCGGCTCAGAGAGTGGACCTACCGGCAGACCCCGTCTGAGCGGCTCGCTGCGCACGTGCTGCTCGCCGAGGGCTACACCGACCTCGATCCCAGTCATCCGCTGGGCGGCAGAGACGGTCGTGCTGACGCTGTCGCGCGGCGAGACGGCAAACGATGGGTGATGGCCGTCTACTTCCCACGCGGCCAGCAGGCGCTCGGAACCATCACCGACAATTTCAACGGTGATCTGAAAGGCGTGGCTGACAATGCTGCCGATGGGATGGTGTTCGTCACCAACCAAGAGCTGACCCGGGGTGAGCGCAGGCGGCTCGTCGAGTCCGCAGGAGTGCCGGTAGAGCTCTATCACCTTGAGCGGCTCGCGCTATTGCTCGATCAGCCGAAGCTGCACCCGATCCGCGAGCAGTACCTCTTCATCCCGGCTGCCGGCGGGACCGGCCTCGATGCTGCGGCACGGCTCGAGGAGATGCGGCGGGCGTCGATCGCGCGCTGCCTCGAGCGATGGCTTGCCGTCGGCCTCGACAGCAGGCGCTGGAGCTCGCGCACGACCTCGCGATCGGCGCGCCGCCTGAGCAGCATGCTTCCCAGCGACGCGCAGCCGGCGGTGCGTCTGGACCGGTGCGATGGGCTCCGGCAAGTCGATTGCGGCCGAGCGCGCGCATCAGTCCGACCTGGACGCCTTCGCCGCTAACACTGGCGGACCGATACCCGCCTTTCTGAAGGCGCGTGAGGCTCTGCCCTGGGTTGTCGGATGCCGTCGTCGCGACCTGCTCGGAGATCGGCGATCCCAGGCGGGTCGGGGCTCGGATCATCGTGGACGGCCTCGACGAGGCCCGGCAGGGCGCCGCCGCTGAGCTGTTGGCACAGGCTCGCGTGCTTACGGGCACCTGGCCCGATACAACGGTCATCCTGTCCTCCCGGCCTTCGGCGGTTCTGTCCGAGGACACCGAGCATCGTCCGATGCTGGCGCTCTCGCCGGAGGATCAGGCGCGCTGCGTGGCGATCGGTGCCGGTACCGAAGTGGGTACGGTGCGCCTTCATGGTCTGCCGGCGGCGGTTACGGCCACGCTGCGCTACCCGCTGTTCGCCCTGCTCGCGGGCGTCTGGATCCGTCGGCGAAAGCAGGATCCCCGGGCGCCAGTCGATCTACTGCGGATGCTCGGCGAGCGGGCCGCACGCGAGCTGTCGGTCGACCAGCAGCAGCTGCGGGACCTAGCCACGCAAGTCGGTCGCGCGGGAGCTCAGCGCCGTGCCGCAGGCCGAACTCAGTGGTGATCAGATCGAGGCGCTGCTGGGGACCGGAATGGTCGTCGAGCGGCCGGGCGGGCTCGCATTCGGCCTCCCGGCGCTCGCCCAATGGTTCGCCGCACAGGCGCTGCAGCTCGGCGAGATCACTGCCGCGGCCCTACTGCGCGCCCCAGAGGATCTCGAGCTGTGGCGCGATCCACTCGGCCTGGCTCTGGCGTCCGGCTCTAGCGCCCAGACGACGCCGCTGCTCCGCGAGCTGTTTGCCGGCGAGCCCGGCTTCGCGTTTCGCGTGATCGATGCCGCCGTTGGACAGGCGGTCGTGAGCGGCAGTCAATCCGCCTCCATGGCGGGCCGGTGCCCAACAGGCGCGCGAGGCGCTGCAGATGATCGCCGATGGGCTCGGACCGCTGGCGCCGCTGGTCGCGAACACGGACGACAGCGGCCGCGTGCTTCCGATGGCGGCCGCAAGCGACGCCCATCACCTTACGATTGCGTTCTTTCGCGATCCGAGCCGACCCGATATCTCGCCGCTGCCGGGTGGCCTGGTATCCCCAGGGTTTGCCCCGCCCGGCGTGGTCAGAGTCCGCGGTGCGCAGATTGGGGACGGCCCCGCCTGGACGTGGCGGTGGGCGCTGGGCGGAGTGCGCCACGAGGTCGACGCGATGTTGAAGCGCCGGTCGCTGCCGATCGCCTCCGCAGGCCCGCTGGCAGACGAGGAAGTATGGGCGACTGCGCTCGACCTCCTGAAAGCGAGCCCGCTGCTGTGCGCTACGGTGCCGCTCTCCGATGTGCTCGACGCTGTCGAGAACCTCGCCGCGCAAACCGATCCGGGCACGGTGATGATCCTCACCGTGCCCGGCTCCGGCGCCACGATCTGAGAGCTCTGCGGCGGTACCTGCTTGACCGCGGCGAACTCGGCGAGACGGAGTTGCGCTCACCCTTGCCGACCGCGGACAAGCAGTCGGGAGGCTGGGTTGGCGATTTCTAGACCAACGAGCGCCTATTCGAGTTCGCGCAGGCGCTGTATGCGCGGGTCCTGGCCGCCTACGTGGCGCTGGTCGAGCGCTGGATGCCGACGCTAGCCGCGCGACTTGAGCACTACGCGCTGCTGCCGACACGCGTCCGCGGCTTCATCGCCAATGATCCTGGGGGAATCGGCCGCTGGAATTCCCCCGATTTTCCGGACACCGAGGCGCTTGTGTTGAAAGCGCTTCGAAAGCATGTGTCCAGCCATGCCGAAGTCCCGCCCACCGTATCCGGAGGAGTTCCGTCGCGAGGCCGTCGAGCTCGTCCGTTCAGGCCGGAAGGTCTCCGATGTCGCGCAGTCGCTCGGGGTCACCGAGCAGTCGCTGCGTAACTGGGTCAAGCAGACCCAGCTCGATCTGAGAGAGCGCGATGACGGCCTCAGATCTGCCGAGCGTGAGGAGCTCGGGGAGCTGCGGCGCAAGGTCAAGCGCGTGGAGCAGGAGCGCGATCTGCTCAAACGAGCCGCGGCCTTCTTCGCGAGGGAGACCGAGACCCGGTGAGTGCCTACCGGATCATCTCAGCGGAGAAGGCCAACGGAATCCCGGTCTCCCTGGCATGCGAACTACTCGACGTCTCTCGCTCTGGCTACTACCAGTGGGCGACGCGCGCGCCGTCGGATCGCGAGCTGAGTGATGCGTGGTTGACCGCGAAGATCACCGAGATCTGGGAGGCGAACCGCCGCGTGTACGGCTCGCCGCGGATCCATGCGGAGCTGCGGATGGCGCATGGGATCGAGGTCGGCCGCAAGCGGGTCGAGCGGCTGATGCGCGAGGCGGGTATCTCCGGGCTTGCGGAGCGCAAGCGCAAGCGCACAACGGTCCCTGTGCCGGGCGTGCGGGTCGCTGATGATCTCGTCAAGCGCCAGTTTCGCCCCGATCAGCCCGACGTGCTGTGGATCGCGGATTTCTCCTATCTGCGCAGCTGGGAGGGATGGCTGTACCTCGCTGCCGTTCAGGACGCGTTCTCCCGGCGGATCGTGGGGTGGTCGATGGCGGATCACATGCGCGAGGACCTCGTCATCGACGCGCTGAGGATGGCTCTCAGGCGCCGTCGGCCGGCTCCTGGGGTGATCCATCATTCCGATCAGGGCGGGCAGTACGTGAGCCTGGGGTTCGGGCAGGCGTGCCAGCAGGCCGGGATCTCCCGGTCGATGGGGTCGGTCGGGGATTGCTATGACAACGCCGTCGCCGAGACGTTCTTCGCGACCCTGAAGAAGGAGCTCGTTCACCGCCACGTATGGCCGACCCCGCCAGGACCTCGCCTCGGAGGTGTTCGAGTACATCGAGGGGTTCTACAACCCGCGGCGTCGGCACTCCACGCTCGGAATGCTCAGCCCCGTCGAGTTCGAGGAGCAGCACGCCGGCCTCCCGCGCACGCGCGCGCGGAAAACGTCAAAAACGTCAACGGCATGTTGAAAACCCTTCGGGTTTCCAACATCAACGACGACTACTACAACCACAACGACTAGGCTTTCAGCGAAAGCGTTGACGTGTCCGGGGAATCGGGGGAGGTCCAGTTCTGCTTCATCGACGATCACAGCCGGCTGTTGGTCGCTTATCGGTGGGCGGCGCGGGAGGACGTGCTGAACGCATCGATGGCGTTGCGGGCGGGGATCGCCTCCCGTGGTTTGCCCACGGCCTGCTATGTCGACAACGGCAGCCCGTTTGTGTCTGGCCAGCTGTTGCGCGCGTGCGCGGTGTTGGGGATCCGTCTGATCCACTCCAGGCCGGGGCGGCCGGAGGGTCGCGGGAAGATCGAGCGGGTGTTTCGCACGGTCCGCGAGCAGGTGCTGGGCGAGCTCGAGGACCACCCGCCCAAGAGCCTTCAGGACCTCAACCAGACCTTCCAGGCGTGGGTTGAGCAGGTCTACCACCAACGCGTGCACTCCGAGACGCGACAGACGCCGCTTGAGCGGTTCCTCGCGCCCGGTCCGCCGCAGCTGCCGGCCGAGACCTCGCTGCGCGAAGCGTTCCGCTGGGCGGAGCGACGCACCGTGTCGCGATCCGGAACGGTCGAGATGCACGGCAACACCTACGAGGTCGACCCCGAGCTCGCCGGCCGGCGGGTGGAGCTGATCTTCGACCCATTGGAGCTGTGCGAGGTCGAGGTCCGCGCGGACGGCCGCCACGCCGGCATGGCGATACCGCGCAAGATCAAACGACACGTTCACCCCCGCGCCCAACCGCCCACGCAGCCGGGCAAGCCGACCGGGGTCGACTACCTCGGCCTGGTCCGCAAGCGCCGCGAGCAGGAGCTTCAGAAGCGGATCGATTACCGCAACCTGCCGCGCCCGCCAGCCGACGACCACGACCACAACCACAACCACAACCACAAGGAGCAGGCCGGATGAGTATCGATCGTCTGCGCGCGCACTGGGGGCTGTCGCGCACCCCGTTCACCAAGGAGCTGGCGCCCTCGATGCTGTTCGCATCAGCCGCTCACCAGGAGGCCGTCGCCAGGATCGAGTGGATCGTCAGCGAGCGGGCGCTCGGCGTTGTCTGCGGCGAGGTCGGCGCCGGCAAGACCGTCGCCGCCCGCGCCGCGACAGCGAGCCTGGACTCGAGTCGTCACACGATCATCTACCTGCCCAACCCGGCGGTCGGCGCGCGCGGGATCTACACCCAGATCGTCACCGCATTGGGCGCCACCCCACGGTTCTACCGGGCGACGCTGATCCCGCAAGCGACCGAGCTGCTCGCCGCCGAGCGCTCCGAGCGCGGCAAGACCGTGGTGGTCATCATGGACGAGGCGCACCTGCTGTCGGTCGAGCAGCTCGAGGAGCTGCGGATGCTGACCAACTCCGAGATGGACTCCCGTCAGGCGTTCGCGTGCCTGCTGCTCGGGCAGCCGACGCTGCGCCGCAAGCTGCGCCAGGGCACCTTCGCCGCGTTAGATCAGCGAATCGCGCTGCGCTGCACGATCGACGGGATGGACCTGAAGGAGACCGGCGAGTACATCGCCCACCACGTCAAGCTCGCCGGCCGCACCGACACGCTGTTCTCCGATGACGCGGTCGCGTTGATCCACGAGGCCTCCCGCGGCCTGCCCCGGGCGGTCAACAACCTTGCCACGCAATCGCTGATCGCCGCCTACGCGACCAACAAGTCGATCTGCGACAAGAGCTCAGCGCGCGCCGCGCTCGCCGAGGTCACAGCCGAATGAGCGGCGAGCTCGTCTCCCTCTTCGACCAGCACACAGCCCCGTCAGACCCGGCGACCGGTCAGCCTGCGGGCATCGCGCTGCCGGGGCCGGCGGGCTGGCCGGCAGCGCCCGCCAAAGACGCCTTCCACGGGCTACCCGGCGCGATCGTCGAGAAGATCGCCCCAAACACCGAGGGCGACCCGGTCGCGATCCTCACCCAGCTGCTGGTCTGCTGCGGCGCGCTGATCGGACGCGGCGCGTACTTCCAGGTCGAGGCGACCCTTCACCACCCCAACCAGTTCCTGTTGCTGATCCGGGGAGACGAGCAGAGCACGGAAGGGCAGTGCGCTCGGACCACGTCACCCGCGTGCTGGGCGAGGTCGACCCCGCGTTCCCCGCCAGGCTGGCGACCGGTCTCTCCAGCGGCGAGGGGGTGGTGTGGAAGGTCCGCGACGGCGACGAGCAAGACGCCGGTGCCGTCGATAAGCGTCTGCTGGTGATCGAGACCGAGTTCGCCTCGGTGCTGAAGTCCGCCAGCCGCGAGACATCGACTTTGTCATCGACGCTGCGCAACGTGTGGGATGGACGCCCGTTGGCGCTGATGACCCGAACAGCCCCCGCCACCGCGACCGGCGCGCACATCTCGATCATCGGCCACATCACCCACAGTGAGCTGCGCCGTCACGCCACCACCCCGAGATCGCCAACGGCTTTCTCAACCGGTTCGTACTCGCCGCCGTCAGACGGGTGCGGCTGCTGCCCGAAGGCGGCAACCCAGACCCGCTCAAGGGCAGCGGCCTGGCCGGCTATCTCGCCACCGTCCTGGGACACGCCCGCACCGCCGGGCAGCTCAAGCTCGACGCGGCCGCGCGCGAGCTGTGGCGGCACGCCTACCCGCAACTCACACAGCCCGCCGACGGGCTCGCCGGCCAGCTCACCGCCCGCGCCGAGGCACACACGATCCGCCTCGCGCTCCTCTACGCGCTGCTCGACGGCCAGCGCCAGATCAAGACCAAGCACCTCACCGCCGCGCTCGCCCTGTGGGACTACACCGCCCGCTCCGCCGGCTGGGCGCTCGGGTCTGCACCCTTAAAACCGCGTGATGCTTGAGTGTGGATGGCCCGTCCGCGGATGCGGTCCGCGAGGCCATTCGCCTTGTAAGCCCGAAGCGGATGCGTCGCGGACGTTGGACGTGCTTCTGGCGCGAAACGAAGGTCGCGCGTCCCGTGAGGCGCCGGCTTTGCGGCAGGCGCGGTCGTTGACACTGACCGCATGGCGCGTTGCTACGACGTCCGGTGCCCGCGAGGCACGGCCGTGTGAAGTCGCCCTACGTGCAGGTCCCGAAGTAGGACGATCGCGACGAGGGCGCCGGCGATGCAGACGCCAGCGCTGATCGCGAAGGCAAGCGAAAATCCGTCGGTGAGCGCCTGCGCGGCGCTGGCGCCGACGTCGGCGCGGGTGTGTGGGGTGGCTAATAACGCCCCAATCCGGGTACCTACTCGGGCCTTCAGGGCTCCTCAGGCCCGGTCGCCAGTCTCCCTTGCGAGCAACCGCGTTCCGCCGAGCCAGAGCACGAACACCAGCGGCACCAGGACAGCCATCAGCGGCCCGACAGGGACGACCGTTACAAGTGTGAGGATCAGCAGCAACACACGGACCGGTTGCGTGCCTCGCACGCCGACGAGCAGGCTGAGCAGCAGGAGCGTGATGCCCACCGCGGCGAGTTCGCCCTGGGTGAGGTGCCAGGGCGCAGTGTGGTGACGCACAGCGATGTAGCTCTCGATGAGAGCGAGCAGCCCGCAGACGGCACAGACGGCGGACGGCAGCGCGTCCCGGCGGCGCTGCAGTCCCGCGTGCATTACGTGGCAGATGGCGGCAAGCGCCAACGAGGTAATGCTGACGGCGGCGAGCGGACCCGCGACCTGCGTCGGGAGGCCGCGTCGGAGCACGGCTAGGAACGCGCCAACGCACGTGAGGGCTGCAACGACCAGCAGCGAGACGAAGAGGGCGAAGCTCACCTGGCGCGCACCATCCGCGACCTCATGCCAGACGACTGCGCGCCGACGAGACGCCGCTAGTTGACCAGAGCTGTGCCGGGACTCGCGCGCGGGCGTCTCCCACGTAAAGTCCGCGTCTGGCTCCCGAGAGGCTTGTTGGCGGCTCTGGCGCCGCCGGCGGCGGAACTCGCCGAGGTTCACCACGCCGTCAGCGACCGAGCTCATCGACGGATGAGCCCAGGACCGCGAACCGGTTGGCGAACCGGGAGAAGCCGCAGTCGCCCGCGGCACGCTCGCATCTGGGCGCGCTCCCGCCGCGTTCGCGGCACCAGCAGCGCTCGCCTGCACCGAGTACTCCTGCACGCGCTGCTCGTCTGAGACGCCTCGTCTCGCCGCGCCTCTCGCCGCTGCGCTTGCCGCCGCCTGCGCGGAGGCCTCGGCTGCTCGCGCCGACGCCTTCGCCGCGGCGACGGCGTCATCACGTGCTCGGATCTCATGCGCGACTCTGCGCTTGAGCTCTGCGTTCTCTTGGAGGCTGGCCGCGAGCTCGTTCTGGCTGTCGCGCTCGTGCTCTTGGCTCGCGGCCAACCGCCGCTCCAGCTCTTGGTTGCGGGCCGCCTGCGCGCTGAGCGACGCCGCGAGCCGGGCCACTTCGTCCTCCGCGGCGGTAGCGGGCGACGGTTCGCCCCGAGGCCGGTGTGGACTCACACGCGCGAGTCCGGTGGGGCACATGAGACTAGTCGTCGCCTCGTGCGGGTCGTGCCCGTCGGTTTGCTCGGCCGCGACCCGGACCGCCCGCGCCTCGGCCGCTCGTGCGGGGGCTGCAGAGAGCAAGGGTGCGGCGGCAGCCACGAATGCCTGCGCAAACTCGGTCATCGTGCGATAGCGCCCAGCCGGGTCATCGTCCATCGCGCGGCCCAGCACGGCGGCAATCTCCCGCGGCATATCCCTCGACGTCTTCTGTCGCACCGAGCCGTAGCCCGTTAGCGCGTCCTCGACGCTCTTGGCGAGCGCGTATTGGTCATCGGCAGCCGTGGCCTTCCCGTTCGCGCGCCGCTGCGGGGACATGTACCGCCGGCTGCCGACTGCTGCGCCGGTCTCGGTCAGCGTCTCGTCCTCGCGATGCTCGGCAATCCCCCAATCGCCCAGCGCGACCTCGTTGCTCTCCGGCCACGCACCCGGATACAGCAAGTTCGACGGCTTGATGTCTCGATGCAACAGACCGCCGGAATGCGCGAGGTCCAAGTCCGACGCGAGCGCCTGCACGAGCCGCACCGCCTGCGCAATAGGGATACGACCGCAGTCCCGCACCCAGTCTTGCAACGACCGACCGCGACACAGTGGCATCGTGAAAAACGGAACCTGCTCCCATTCGCCGATGTCGTAGACCGGAAGGACGTGCACCAAGCCTAGGCGTGGGAGTCGCTCGCGCAGGTTGCGCACCTCCTGCTCCCAGCGCCGCCGATCCCAATCGGTCACGGTCAGCGCCTTGAGCGCGACCTCCTCCCCACGCCGGCGGTCGTATGCCCGGTACACCACCGCCGACCCGCCGTAACCGAGCAACTCCTCCAGGTCGTAGAACCTGGCGAAGGTGCCCAGCGGCAGTTCCGGCGGAAGATCGGGCGACGGCATCGACGGTTGAGGCTCTCTCGACGACGCAATGGTTGATTTTGGAAGGATTGAGGATGGTACCGGGTCGACCCCGACCTACCCCCGGGCCCGCCGGGCGCATGACGCGCGCCGAGCATGCCCCCTCGCCCCGCTCTGCGGGTGCGGGGGGGTGCCGAACCGCCGTTCGAGACGCTCCTCAGCTACCAACTAGGACTAGGCGTCAAGCGGACCGGCTAACTCGCTGGCTGGCCGGCCTCCTGAAAGCCGTGGAAGAGGAGCGCGAAGCGACCGACCGAGGTTGCAGCGCGTTCTCCCACGTCAAGGCGGGGCATAACATTTGCTGGGCAAGGGGCGGCCAATCGAGCAACTCGACGCTGCGTTCGACGACGTAGGGCCTAAGCGCAATGCCGTTTATCTAAGGCCAGAGATCGCTTGTGAGATCGAGACTGCCAGAAAACTCACCGAGGACGATTACTGGGGGATGTGAAGGCGCAACCCAAAAGCTGTGCGACGCGACGCGGGAACCCGCATGCAGAAGAACGCCAGACACGTCGTCGTCGTGCGCGTCAGCGAGCATGGAGACCGCGAAGACGAGAACTTCCACTCGCCCAAGGCCCAGCTCGCCAGGGCCAAGTCGTGGAGCGAAGACCAGGGCAACCGCGTCGTCGACGCCTTCGAGGAAATCGACGTACGCGGCAAGCTTCCGCTCGCCAAACGGCCGGGGCTGCTGAAGGCGATCGAGATGGTGGAGGCCGGCGAGGCCGATCACATCGTGGTCGCGTACTTCGACCGGCTGGTGCGCTCATGAAAGTGCCGCTCGAGGTGATCGAGCGCGTCGAGCAGGCGGGCGGCGAGATCTACGCGATCGACCACGGCAAGCTGACCAACGGTACGGCGGCGACGCGGATGAGCAACAACATGATGGGCGCGGCGTTCCAGTACTACGCCGAGGTGACCGGCGAGAAGGTCGCAGCCGCCCAAAAGCGCGTGGTGGCGCGCGCGGTGTGCTGCCCAACTCCAGGATCTCGCCCGGCTACGTGCGCGGCGAGGACGGCGTGCTGGTCGTGGAGCGCCCCAAGGCCCGGACCGTCGTGCAGGCGTTCAAGCGCCGTGACCGCGGCGCCTCGCTGGTCGAGATCCAGGCGTGGCTGGCCGAGAATCGGATCGAGCGCTCGATCTCCGGCGTGGCGTCGATGCTGCGCTCGCGGATGTACCTCGGCGAGATCCACTTCGGCGAGCTGCACGACACGCGCGCCCACGAGCCGATCATCAAGGATCGCGCCCTGTTCGAGCGCGTGCAGCGGCGGACGGTCTCGCGCGGGCGCCAAGCCAAGTCCGAGCGGCTGCTGGCGCGCCTCGGTGTGCTGCGCTGCGGGACGTGCGCCTCGCGGATGGTGATCAACAGCTACAGCGGCAACTACCGCTGCGGCGACACGAGCGCGAAGCGGTGCCAGCGACGAGCGGCGGTCAAAGCCGACCGCGTCGAGGAGATGGTGCTGGACGCGGTCCGGGCGTACTCGGCCACCGCCGACAGACACCGATGCGCGTCGCGCAAGCAGCAGATCCGCGAGGCGGACGAGGCGATCGAACGCGCTAACGCGGATCTCGATGAGGCGATCCGGCAGCTCGGCGAGCTTGGATTGTTGGGCAGGCCAGCGAGCCAGGAGACCTTGGGGAAGCTGACCAAGGCCCTCGATGACGCGCACACCGCCCGGCCTCGGCTCGTCATGGAGGGCGGGCTGGTGGCCGCGAGCGAGGAGGGGACCCCGCAGGGGTCGCCGCTCTCGCCGCTGCTCAGCAACGTCATGCTCGACGACCTCGACTGGGAGCTGGAGCGGCGCGGGCATCGGTTCGTGCGCTTCGCCGACGACGGACGGATCTGCGTCCGTAGTAGGCGGGCGGGCGAGCGGGTCATGGCGAGCATCACGCAATACGTCGAGCAGCGCCTCAAGCTCAGGGTCAGCCGCGAGAAGTCGGTGGTTGACCGGGCGACGAAGCGCCCTTTCTTGGGGTTCGGGTTTCGGTATCGCGGCGGTGAGGTCAAAGTATCAGTCGTCCCCAAGTCCCAGAACCGAGCAAAGGGGCGCTTGCGCGAGTTGACCTCGCGCCGCTGGGGCGTCTCGATGGAGCGGCGGATCTTTGAGATCAACCGCTTCACGGTCGGTAGGCGACATGCCGGCGGGATCCCGCAATCGCGAGCAACGATTCAGGCCGTGGTTCGAGCATGCGACGCAGGGCTCGCTCTGGACTGCCGCCTCACTCGCGAAACGAGGCTCTCAGGCCCCAGGCACGGTACCTGTGAGGTAAAGACGGAGATGACTCCTGAGTCGGAGAGTCCACCTACGCCGGTGCGCGCTCCGAGATTCCGCGAGTTGCCGCCGCCCACGCTTGGTTCAGTGATTGTCTGGAGACGCGATCTTGAGCGCGCTGGCTTCTGCGTTGCTCGCTGAGCTCGACGACGACGCGCTTGACGCGCTCGCCGACGCGCTGTTACCGCGCTTGGCTGCAAAGCTCGGCGCGCACCAGGGGTCGACTCCGTGGCTTAGCGCCGAGGATGCCGCACGGCACCTGGCATGCTCACGCGGCCGGCTTTACGACCTTGTACAGCTCGGCAAGCTCGAGCCCCGGCGCGACGGCCGCCGGCTGCTGTTCAAACTCGCCGATCTCGACGCCTACCTCGAGACCTAGCGTGATCCGTAGGAACCGCGGACCTGCGGCGGACCTGCCCCCCGCCGAGTTCGCGTCTCATGCGCACGGGCCCGGGACATCGGGATGCCGACACCCCGACGCGCCGGTGAACGGAAGCTTCTTGACGATCCGTGAGCTGAAGGCCGAGAATCGACCGGTGGTGCTGGAATTGAGGAGAGCGCGAGCCCGCATCGCAGCGACTTATCGTCACGGGCCTTAGCGTCCGTTTGACGCGAGCGCAGCGATACCACAGGAGGCCAGATGCCGAAAGACGACGATCACATCAACCCGGAGGCCCGCTCTGATCGGCCCCCGCTGCCCAAACCTGAGGCGACGTTGAGGACGAAACGCTGCGCTGTGACCAGCTCGCCCCCAGCGACTCTCGGACGTGGTCGACGTGCGCGGTGCCGGCCAAGGCACTCGGGACCTTGAGCCGCCGATCCAACCAAGAGACGCGCTGATGGCCGCCCCTCTGATCAAGACCAAGACGCCGGGCATCTTCAAGCGCGGGGGCCGCTACGTGTTCAGCTATCGGATCGAGGGCAAGCAGCGCTGGGAGTCCTGCCGCACGCTGGAGGAGGCGCGTCGAGCCAAGTTCGCCCGTCAGACAGACATCGGCCGCGGAGAGTTTGAGGAGCGCTCGCGCATCACGCTGCACGAGTACCTGAGCGACTGGATCGGGCGCTACCAGGGGACCGGCCGTCGCGGCTTCCGCGAGGAGACGCGCACCGAGTATCGAGGACTCCTCGACAAGTACGCGCTGCGCTACTTCTCCGCGAAGCTGAAACTCACCGAGCTGACGCCGAGCATGATCGCCGGGTTCGTGGGATGGCTCTGCGATGCTCGAGAGCAGGCGAAGCTTGACCATCGCATCAAGGCCGAGCGCGCTCAGGCGGCTGGCAAGCAGACGCCTGAGCCGCTGCCCCTGGACGCGAGGCGGGAGCTGTCAGACAACACGGTGCGCAACGCCCTCTCGCCACTACGCGCCGCGTTCGCGAGCGCGAGATGGGAGGGTCTCATCCGACAGAACCCCATCGCCGACGTGGCGCTGCCGCATCGTGAGAGGATCGAGGAGGACGAGGACCGGCCACGCCCGTTTCCAAGCGACGTCATGGAACTCGTCGTCTCGCTCGTGCATCCCAGCCATCGGCTGATGTTCGAGCTGCTGGCTGCGACGGGCGTCCGCCGCTCGGAGCTGCTCGCGCTCGAGGGCCGGCATTTGGCGCTCGACGGCCACCAGCCGCACGTGAAGATCCGCCAGCGGATGCGCCGGCGGGTCGGTGCCGGACTCGTCGTCGGCCCACTGAAGTCCCGCTACGCGAAGCGCGACATTCCGATCGGGCTCGAACTAGCGGACCAGCTGCGTGCATTGCGCACGACGGACGACAAGCCCGTGTTCGTATCGACCGTCGGGACGCTGCTGGACCCGGACAACCTCGCTGACCGAGTGTTAGCGCCCGCGTGCGCCGAGGCCGGCGTCGAGTGGGCCGGGCTTCCATACGTTCCGGCACACCGTTGCGTCGCGTCTGTTCGCGGCCGGCCGCAACCCGGTGCAGGTGCAACGCTGGCTCGGGCACCACTCACCGAGCTTCACCCTCGACACGTACGTCCACCTGCTGGAGGCGGACCTCGGCGAGCCGCTCGCGTCTCAGCCGCTCCAACCTTCGGTTCCGGGAACCGATGCGGGTGTAAACAGAGTGCGAACAGGCCACACACCACCCGACGCCATTCCGGCCGTCTCGCCGATCGCGGAAACCGCGTAGACGCAGGCGATTTTCCGTCTGCACGCCACCGGCCGACACTGCCGATCCGGTCTACGGAACCGAAGGTCGGGAGTTCGAATCTCTC
>CAWEQQ010000041.1:0-88754 GCA_963811155.1 uncultured Solirubrobacterales bacterium | reverse complement strand
GCGGCAACGGTCGCAAATGGAAGCACTGCCACGGACCGGCTCTCAACGCCTCATGATCCGGCAATCGGTCCGAACGCCCTTCGTATCTCAACCGCCTCTGCTCTGGCCCCGGGCAGTAGCTCGCAGCCGACCCCCGGAGGGGATCTGAATCCGTTTCGCGGGCTTGAATCTCGAATCCGGCCGCACCAACGGGTTCTTGTCACCGCAGCTCGGACCCGACCTCCCGTTCTGAAAGCGAAGGGTCTACCTGCGATGTCCGTCACGGACTCACGCGTCGCGATCACCATCTCGCGGGCTCCACCGCCGCTCGAATCGGACGACGTGCTGATAACGCCACACGGCGACCACGAGATGTGGCTCTGGTAGAGCGCGGATCGCTGTGCCGCCGGAGGGGTACTCGATGAGGAGGGGGACAGCGAGGTCCCGACGTTCGTGATCGGCGTGGCGACCGAGCCAGTCCCGATCATGACCGTAATAGTGCTGCTGTTATCTCAACCAGCCGGGTGAATCGGCCTTGGTTTCGACGAAGCAATCGGGCTCGCCGTCTCCGGCTTGGCTTTCTGGCCGGCACGATCTCGCCCCCGTCGGTCCCCCCCGCCGCCCGCGGATGGCGCGCACGACACTACGACACCAAGCGTTCGACGACCACACTCGACGCGTCCACTGCTAGCCGTGCGGTTGGATGTTGCAAGCACGAGGGCAGGAGCCGCGCCGCCAGCGTAGCGCTACCGCCTTCGGACAGAGGGAGTCAAGACCACCGCGCCGGCAGGCTCCGGGTACGCGCGCCGACACGAATGCAGGTCTCGACCGCATGGACGACGTCCGTCTCGCATCTCGCCAAAGCTGCGCATGTCGGCGCGCTCGGCCGCCCGGCTCCGTCGGCGGCCCTCCTTTGCCGCGGTTGCGAGAGTCGTCGAGGTGCTGCCGGCGGCCCGATCCGCGGCGACCGGCACGCACACCTCGCTGTCGCTCCCCTGGCCCAGCAGTCACCGAGCGCCGACGCCCGCGTTGCTGCTGCAGAGACGAATGGCCGTGGCGTGTGCGGCGACCGTCGCGCCCCTTCCGACAGTACAGCGCAAAGCGAGGGTCCGTGTAACAACGGCATTGTGGCCCGGGCGTTCAGGCGCCCGCGAAGGCGTCGGCGCGGGCCGCCGCCCAGCTGCCGTACAGATCGCTGACGGTGGACGGTGCGGGCCATTCTGCGGCGTGTAGTCGTTTGAGCGCCTCGGCGCCGCGTCGGCGTGCGTGCGTGCGGGACCAGTCATAAGAGGACGGCGCAGCGCCGTAGCGCGCTTGCCATTCGCGCATCGCTTCGCGAACCCGTTCTCGTGTCCATTGCGGCGCGATCGCGCCGGGATGGCAGCGTTTGCAATATGCGTAGGCGTCGCCCTTGCCGTTCCGTGGCGCGGTGGGCGCCCCGCAGCCGCGGCACACTCCGCGATAGCGTGCCTTGACCGCGCGTGCCTTCTCGCCGGTTGGATCGTAGAGATACGCCTTGATGGTCGCTTCTGCGCGTCCCAGCCGACGTGCGATCTCCGCGATCGACAGCCCCTCTTGGTCGCGGTAGTGGCGGGCGAGTTGCGCCGCGCGGCGCCGTTCCGCGACCCGGTCGAGCATCAAGACGCAAGCCTACCGAGGTGCTGGACGGCCAGCCCAAGCGCAGTAGCGTGCGGCCTGTTCGTAGGTCTTTTGTTAGCATCAGATGGGTCTCAGATCGCCTTGATGGTCGCTTCGGCGCGTCCGAGCCTGCGGGCGATCTCGGCGATCGACAGGCGCTCCTGGTCGCGGTAGTGCCGCGCGAGCGCGGCGGCCCGTCGGCGCTCCGCGATTCGGTTCATCTGTCCCATCGCCGGCCGCAAGACTACCGTACGTGCTGGACAGCCACTAGGGACAAAAAGAGAGCAGTGCGGGAAGATCGAGTCTCGTCGGAAGTCCCGAGTCGCGCTGGGAGTTTTCACGGCGCCCACATGAACCTCCACACTGTCGGGCCTGGCTCGACCCCAACCGCCCAGCTTGAGCGACGTAGGAGCCACAATACCCATCGATGGGCGCTCCATCGACGCGTAGCGGCGGTCCGCCTCGTGCTCGGCCACGTATAGACGACGAGCTCCTCCTCGAAGCGACCAAGCTGCCACAGCATCACGCCAAGGTTGAAACCTGCGCCGGCTGCAACCTCGCTGGCTGAGGATTGTCTAGCGCTTGTGAACGCGATCCGTGCGTCGTCGTAGCGGCCTACGGTAGGCGGCTGCGCCGACGGCGAATGCCGCTGCATCGGTAGCACCGTCGATTGCTCTGGCCCATGTCTCACCGCGTGGTGGTTGTGCGCCCGGCTGGTCACCCGGAACCTGACGATGTACTCGTATGCGCGATAGCTCGCGGCCTGTTGCAGCAACGCGATTGTTCCTGCGACCCGCCGCAGTGCCCGATCAATCCCAGCGTCGAAGTTCGCGTCAGTCGCCGGTACCCCGCCGGAAGGTAGCTAGTTTCCCCCGGAAAATCTAAGGGTAACGTCCGGGGCGGCTGAAAAGATGCCTGCATATGATCGAAATACTGTTCGCAGGTGTCACGTGTTGAGGGTGTCGGCGTCACGGCAGGCGGGGCTGTGGGAACTGGTCACGACGCTCGGTGTGCAGGTGGGTGAGCTGCCGGCGGATCTGGCCGCGATCGATCGGCTGCTGCAGGACCCCGGGGTGTATGCGCCGGTGGTTGAGCTGTGGCGCGCGCAGGATGTCGAGCACGGGACGTTCCGGTTCACAGACGGGCGCCCGACGATCGCGATCGAGACGCTGGTGCGGTTGATGGTGCTGAAGGTGCGTAACGGCTGGGGGTATGAGCGGCTGGTGCGCGAGGTGTGTGACTCGGTGCACCTGCGGCGCTTTTGCCTTATCGGGCTGGGTGACGGGATGCCGGATGAGTCGACGCTGCGCAAGCTCGTGATCCGGCTCGGCGCGGTCACCGTGGAGCAGGTCGTCAGCGTTGTGATCGCAAGCTCGGCTGCACAGACGAGGTTTCGTGCGCGTGCGATCCGGATCGACTCCACGGTGGTGGAGGCCGACATCCGCTACCCGACCGACGCTGGGCTCGCCGCGGACGGGATCGGGCTGCTCGCGCGCGTCGCGCGCGAGGTCGCTGGGGTGGCCGGCGAGAACGCGCCGCGGGTGCGTGACCGCTCCCGTCGCGCGCACGCAAGGCTGCGACACCTGGGGCGCAGCCTCAAGCGCCGGACCGATGAGGCCAAGCAGGAAGTCCTGCAAATCACCGGTGAGCTGGGCGATTCGCTGCGTCTGTCGATCGCCGAAGCGCAGCGTCTTGGCGCGCACCTGAGCAAGCAGGGCGGGGAGGCGCAGCAGCGCGCAGCGCAGCGCCTCGAGGCGCTCCTGGCGGGCTGTCGGCGGGTGGCCGAGCAGATCCGGCTGCGGCTCGCGGGCGAGCCGATCACCGACCGGCTCGTCTCGCTGCACGACACCGATGCCCGCCCGATCCGCAAGGGCAAGCTCGCCAAGCGCACCGAGTTCGGGTACGTGCACCAGGTGTGCGAGATCACCCAGAACACGACCGGCGCGCGCGGGTACATCCTGGCGACCAGCACCGCCGCGGGCAACCCCGGTGAGAACGAGCTGCTGCCCGCGACCCTCGCGCGCCTGGACGCGCAAGGGATCAGCATTCGTGAGGCCGCCGTCGACGGCGGGTTCGCCAAGCACGTCACCGTCGAGGCGTTCCAGAACAGCGCGCAACAGCCCGTCACCGTGTGGAACCCCAACGCGCCCGCACCGGACTCCAAGCGCACCGGCCGACGACTGTACTGCTACCGCGCCGGCGCCGAAGGCCGCATCAGTCACCTCAAGCGCGACTACGGCATGGGCCGCAGCCGCCTCAAAGGCGCCGCCCGCAGCCGCGCGTGGTGCGCGTGGGCGATCCTCGCCTACAACCTCGACACCCACACCGTGCGATGCACCACCTGACCGCCGCTCACCCGCTCCTTCCGCGCAGCGAAATCGGGAGGAGCACCGGTCGCGGCGTGCCAAAAATCCCAGACTTCCAGTCAAAACTGGCATCACAGGCCCGCTGGACCGCCCCGAAACCTCCCCGATTCACCATCCCTCACCCTCCCACCGGGATTTTCCGGAGGAACTAGCTAGGCCATAGGTCACGCAGCGTCTCGGTCCCATCGGATCGGTGCGTCCGCATCGAGCCCAGTCGACGGCGGCATAAACGATCGCCACGCCCTCCGGGCTCTCCGGTTCACCGGGCGCGTGCCGACGAGTGGAGAGCTTTCGTTCAAGCGCGGGCGCTGCGACGAGATAGGCCGCCAACCCGTGCCGCTTAATTGACGCTAGAGCCTCGTAGGAGAGCCGCGAGCGTAGCGGGGCTAGTTCCTCTGGCGCGGTTTCTTGGACGGGTATCTCGCGGGCGTGCTGAAGTATCTGACCGGCGAGCGTCGCGAGAGTGGTCGAAGGTGACCCCGCTACAAGCTCGCTGCCTTTACCACCGACCGTTGCCGCTACCAGCCCGTGGCGGACGGTCCCCCGCCACTGACGCAAAGTCTGGAGCGTCACACCCTGATTGACGAACGGCTCAAGATCATCCAGCCAAAGCACAACAGGCTTTCGGCGCCGCTTAGGCACCTGTCCCGGCGTGGTCAAGGACCGTAGAGCGTCAGCGTCAACGGGAGCGAGAACTTCAAGCGCGGTCTGCTGATCAGCGTGCCGCAGCGCTTCAAACAACGCCCGTGACTTGCCCGTTTTTGATGGGCCGACAGCAACCACAATCCACCGACCCCGGTCATCAAGCGCTGCTCGCACCGCCATCCGCAGCTCGTCATCGGCCGTGCGCCGCAGATACTCCGGCAAGTCATCACCCTCGAGCACCCTCTCCGCGGCAGCGTCAACACCGATCTGCGTCGGATCGATCTCGGCGAGCGACGCGAACGGCGCCAGCAAGAGGCCCTTCAGCTGAACTGCTCGCGCTTGTGCTCTAGGCGGAAGTTTTCGCTTGACCAATACCGCCAGCGCAGCGACCGCGACTCCCAGCACCACGTACAGCCACCTGACGAGGTCCTTGTGATCGGGATCACCACGATCGCGGCGATCGCGGCGACGATCGCAACCAGCAGCGGCACGATGTATCGGAGAGCCCCCGCGATCTGCGTGAGTTGCTCGGACCGTCGGTTGTGCGGACACCGAACGGCGTCGACATCCCCACTCCACGCCGACTCTACTGGGATACGTCCTAGAGGGTCGGAACGACGACTTGCACTGGCCCCACCGCGACGGCCTGAACTGGCCCCACTTCGCGTCTGTGGTTGTTGGTCTTGATGTTGCCTGATCGCCCGGTCGGACGACAGGTTTTGACGTTCGGTTTTGATGTTTTTCTGTCAGCGAGCCATGTTCCTGACCACCCTTCGGATAGGCCATCCGGGGCCGGCGTCCTTTGACTGGCGTTCTCGCGGCCTTAGCGCGACCGGTTGGACGCGCGAGGGGCGTCGGCGGAGAGATCGGGGCGGTTTGACCTCGAGATCGGCGCCGGCCGGCGCGAAGCGACGGGTTGTGAGCCCGTCTGCGGCGCTCGGCGGTCACCGCGCGACCGATCCGTTGCCCGAGATCGGGGGGTGTGCGCGCCGGCGTGGCAGCGGGCGCGGCGTGTCGTCGCTCGATCGCGGGGCGTCTGGGTCATGTTTGCTTGCGTCGGTTGCGTTGCAGGCCGTGGCGGAAGCGCCAGCTCTCGGTGCCGGTGTCGATGATGTGCGCTTTGTGGGTGATCCGGTCAACGACGGCCTTCGCGAGCCGTGGGTCGGCGAACACCTTGGTCCATTCGCCGAACGGCAGGTTGGTGGTCACGATCAGCGACCCGCGCTCGTTGCGTTCTGAGATGACTTGGAAGACGAGCTCGGCGGCGCCGTCGGGCAGCGCGAGGTAGCCAAGTTCGTCCAAGATCACAAGCTCGGTGCGGGCGTAGCGGCCGACGACGCGTCCGAGCTCTTTTCGGCTGTCGGCTTCTTGGAGTTCGGTCGCGAGGGCGGCGAGGGTGGTGAACCGGACGCGTCGGCCTTGTTGGCAGGCGCACACGCCGAGCGCGGTCGCGAGCATCGTCTTCCCGCTGCCGCTCTCGCCGATCAGAATGATCGACTCGCGGTCGTCGATCCAGGAGCCTTCGGCGAGCGCGGCGATCGTCGCCTGCGGGACGTTCGGGTTCTCGTCGAAGCGGAAGTCCTGCAGTTGTTTGATCAGCGGGAAGCGAGCGTCGATCAGCCTGCGTCGCTCGCGGCGTTCGGCGCGTTCGGCGACCTCGGCTTCCAGCAGCGCGGCGAGGTACGCGAGCGGCGTCTGCTGCTCGCGGGTCGCCTCGGCGGCCAGCTGCCGGAAGCGGGAGCGGATCGCCGGCAGGTGCAGCTCGCGGGCGTGCGCCTCGACCAGCGCCTCCAACGCCGCGGTGTTCGGGTTGCGGGGCTGGCTCATCGCCGTGTCTCCCCGTCGCCGATCGCCCCGGCGAGCTGGTGGACGTTGGCGTTGCGGGCCTGATCCTCGGTCGGGCCGGCCGATCCGAGCGCGTCGAGGAACTGGCGGATCGTCTCGCCGACGTCGGCGGCGAGCTGTCGGCGCTGCTCGCACGCCGACTGGTACTCGCAGAACGCGCGGTGGACCTGCCAGCGGGTCGCTTGCAGCGCACCGAGCAGCGTGGTCTGCGACCCGGCCGGCCCGGCGTCGATCAGCTTCGCGAGCTGGCTGTGGCCGGCGGGCGCCGCGCCGTCGTAGATCAGCCCCAGCGCGTCGGGGGCAAGCCCCGACCACAACCTGTCGTTGGCGTCGGTGAGGCGCCGCTGGGCGTCGGCCTGGCGCACGGCGATTGCTTGGTCTGCGACAAACAGCGCTGACAGGCGGGCGGCCAGCTCGCGTGCGCGGGCGCTCGGCGCGGGCCGCCGGCTGCCGATCGGTGAAGTGCGGGCGCTCATCGCGCCTGCTCCCGGTCGAGCAGCTGGTCGTACTCAAACAGCGACGGAGCCGGCCGGTCGTGCTTGGCCAGGCGCTCCGGCAGCGCTGTGAGCGTCTCGGGCTCGGGGCGGGCTTGGCGGTCTGCCAGCAGCTTCACCGCGCGCCCGTCGTGCGCGCCGGCGGCCAACGCGCCACCGACCGCCAACTCGATCACCTCCAGGCCGTGCTCGCGGCAGAGCATCAGCACGTCGACCATCTGCCGCGCGGCCTCCGACGCGCCGACCTTCGCCTCGATCGCCTGCCACAGCTGATCAAAGCATTCCGGCCAGCGGCCTTGCTCGCGCTCCTGGCGCAACGCCAGCGAATGCTCAAGCGCCCCGGGCTTGCGCGCGAGCAGCTCCAGGTAGTGATCCAGCCGCGCTGAGCGCTGCTGGCTGCCGCGCAACCTGGGATGCCTGGCGACCTGCTTGCCCTCGTGCCAGACCCCGACCTCGCTCGCGCCGACCCGCGCGGTGACCCTCACCCCCGTCAGACGAACCGGCACCGAGTAGTGATTGCGCCGCACGGTGACCATCGACTTCTGGCTGACCCGACAGGTCGACTCCTCCCAGGTCGGGAATCGCTCGCGCGGCAGCGGCCGCAGCAGGTCGATCTCGCGCCCCAGCAGCTCGCCGACCGTCTCTGAGCGGCCCACGATCGTGCGCGACAGGTCCTCAACGCACCACGCCGCCAGCTGATCATTGAGCTTCGCGAGCGTCGCGAACTCGCAGACCGGCACCAGATGATTGCGCCGAAAGCGGCCAACTTCTCCCTCGACGCCGCCCTTCTCATGCGCACCCTCGACGCCTGACAGCGTGAACCACGACTGATACAGATAATGCGAGCGGAACGCGACGAACCGATCGTTCTCCACCCGCCGGCGGCCCTTCAGCGTCTTCTTCGCCGCCGCCTTCAGATTGTCATAGCGGCAGGTAGCGAATACCCCGCGAGAAGAACTCGAACGCCGCCACGTGCCCCTCAAAGAACGCCTGCTGGGACTGCGCTCTCGAACGCCATCACAAAGCACGCGCCCGAAAAGCAAGCACGCATCAAGAACAGCCCAACCTCGACCAGCACCCCGCCCAGCAGCACCTTCGCCTCGCCCCAGTCGACCTCCGCGGTCACACCCGGGTCGTGCACCTTCCGACAGAACGCCTCCGCCGCCAACCCCAGCTCCCGCCGCCGCCGGCGCACGTAGTCGCGGACCGTCGACTCGGCGACGACCACCCCGTACTCGTCACGCAGACGATCATGAACACGCTTGGCCGTATGACGCTGCTTACGCGGCGCATCACGATCCGCGAGCAGCCACCCATCGATCAGCTCGCGAAACGACCCCAACGCCGGCGCCGGCCGCGACACCGGCCGACGCTTCGCCGGCACCAGCGCCGACTCAAGCGCCTGCCTGACCGCACGACGATGCACCCCGTGCCGACGCGCCAGCGCCCTGATCGACAGGCCCTCGACCTCTCGATCCCTGCGAATCCTCTCGAACTGCTCCACTCTGGAACCCATCCCTTCTGCGACCTCCAGTTCGTGCCTGAAAAAGCACGAACCGTCCAGTCACGCTCGGACGGAAGGTGGGGCCAGTTGAGGCCGTCGCAGTGGGGCCAGTTGAGGCCGTCGTTCCCACGGGGACGACCTCGAGCGAATCGAGAGCTAATCCGGGCGCGCAGGGCGCAAGCTCACCGAGCGAATACCGGTTCCCACCCCGGCGGGCGTCCGCGTTGGGCCGTGGCTGCCAGTGACCCAACGCCCGGTGCAACTCGGCCTAATCGCAGGATCCTCAAAGGCGCAAACCAACCGCTCCTTGAAGGAGGGCTCCATGAGCACAGATAGCAAGGCGAACGACCGTGATCGGCAGGCCGCCGCTCCCACCGCAATTGCGTCCGGTGGCCACGACGGCGAGAGCATCGACGCGCTCCGCGCACGACTCGATCGCCAGACGGCCGTGCGAAGCGCACTGAACCTGCGCAAGCGGCCCGAGCGCCTGTTCAAGACCAAGGAAGAGCTGCTGGACATGTCGGACGACGAGATCGCTGATGTTGTTCAGGAAGCGCTTGACCGGCAGCTCGACACGAGCAACAACGGCGCGATGTCGGCGCTCTCGAAGTTCAAGAGGCACGCCGACGAGATCATGGCCGAGAGACAGAAGACCACGCGTGCCGCCCTCGAGACCGCCGCGGTCGGCGAACCCGAGCTGCTCCCGGCTCCCGACTCAACCGGCGCGTTGGACGCCGGAAACGACGCGTAGGAGACCAGCCGCCCGCGGTCACGGGGGAGATCACGTGGCCGCGAGCCGCCCGACATCCTGCCGGCCCACGGAACACCGTCTCGGGGTTCCCCGCGGCGTTCCGTCGGGCTCGTTTGGTTTCGGACAGGCCCAGGCCGCCGGAGCCAGTTCCGGACTATCGGAGACGGCGCCGTGACCTTCGGTGGGTCGCCGAGCCATGGAGACCTCGCTCGACTCCAGGCGAAGCTAGTGGGGCTCAAGACAGCCACGCGTTCGTGGGTCTGCTACGAGTAGCGCGTCGCCGCGGCCGCGACCGGGAAGCTCCGACCTCGCAAGTGACCTCGACCGCGTGCAAGCGAGCGTCCACGCGACCGGGAGGCGGTGCATCGACGCGCCGCTGCGATTGCACGCGCGGTCATCTGCACCAACGCAGACTGCGCGACCTGCTTTTCCACCGACCCGCACGGCGCCGAACTACACACGCAACGCCGCCTTGAGCTGGCGTCAGGCTGGCGGACGCGGCTCGCGAAGAGGGCACCCATGCCGACACCGATGATTCGCCTCGGTCGCGTTCCGCGGAGTCCTCCTTCGCCGGACCCTCGAGCGACAGGGTCTGGTTGTCGTGGAGACCTGGCCCACCACCCGTGTATGCACGCTTGCACGCCGACCGGAAGCAGAAGTCCGCGACGAGCGACGGCGACCGCATCTCGGGCCATCGCGGCGGCCAGTCGCGCTCCTGATGGGCGGATGCGAACGTCCACCGCGGCGGCGACTGCGGCGAGTCGCAACTACCGCTTCGTCGCCAATGCACTCGCGCGCCGACGGTTAGGCCGGGTGGTGAATGCGATGATCCGCGAGATGCGCGGTTTCCGCGCCAGGCGGGCGCCAGAGAGGTCCGCGGCAATTTGGCGCTTCCGCTCGTGGCTAGGCGAGCGTTGTTCGGTTGCGCGATCGATGCGCCCACGCGGCCATTGACGGGCGGGCGGCCGTCGGCATAGGATCGCCGTGCGAGCGGCTGCGGCTGCTTTAGGCGGCCGGGGCGCTTTGCTGTGTCGCCCCGCGGTCCTTCTGATGCTGGTTGCGTCGGCTCGCTACGAAATGGGTGTAACCGACGAAGGAGGCTAGACATGCGGGTGCTCATGAAGGTCCAGGTCCCGACCGAGGCTGGAAACGCTGCGATCAAGGACGGCAGCCTGCCGCAGATCATGGGGAAGGCACTTGACGCACTGAAGGCGGAAGCCGCCTACTTCACCTCAGAGGAAGGAATGCGGACCGCACTGATCTTCTTCGACATGGCCGATTCAAGTGGGATACCGCCGGCGGCGGAGCCGTTCTTTATGGGCCTTGACGCGAAAATCACGTTCGCGCCTGTGATGAACGCCGACGAGATGCGCGCCGGCGTCGGCAAGGCGATGGAAGCCATCTAGACGCTCGGCTCGGCGACGGACGAACGGGGGTTCGGCAAAGAGTTTCAGCCGTAGCCAAAGGCAAGCGAGGGTCCTCGGCGTGCCTCTCTTTTGCCTGCCGGCGCGTCATAGACGGCACCGACACGGACGCGCAAGCGCACGCCCGGTGTGGCCCAGCGACATGCGTGGCTCGCCGGCGGAAGGGCGGTCGCTCTGCCACAAGCAGGAGCGCAGGCGTCGGCTCGGCTGGGCGCTCGCCTTCGTGTAAAGGCACGCGTCCACTTTAGGCGCGCGGTGCCTTGCTTCTGCCGCTCGTTTTCGACGGTCCAGACGTTGGGACGTTGTGGTCAGCACGACTGGTTCCCTCGTCTCGGCGGCTGGCGTCTCGCGAGTGCATTGGCCACATTGCGATCGCGATTGGGCCGACCGACGTCGCTCCTGACTATCGCGATCGCCCAGCAGCGAGCTCAACGGCCGAGGAAGTAGCGCCCGATCGTCCAGCGTGCAAGCGTGCATGCACGCAGAGGGGGGTCCGGATGTCAGACCAAAGACTCGTCGCGACGCGGGACAGCGTGCGCGATCGGCAAGAAAGCTGAATTCGCGCCACTCAGGCGCCGCTACGGCGGGTTCTGCCCTCAATGGCGAGTGTCCTTGGGCGCGGTGCAAATGGCTCGCCAAAGTTAGGTCACCCCTGCGTCGTGCATGCACGCCTGCACGACGTCGACTGTGTGTCGGTCGTCAGATGTTGCGAACGAGGTCCGCGAGCGGGAGGTAGAGCGCACCCGCGATGCGATGGGCAGTCACGATCGTCGGCGCGTGCCAACCGAGCTCGATCTCGCCGAGGTAGCGGGGATCGAGCCGCGGAATCCGCCCGGCAACCTCTTCCAGCGTCTCTCCGCGCGCTTCGCGAGCCTCGCGGACCGCGGCACCGAACGCGCGTGCGACCGGATCAGCCTGGGACCGGCGGGGCACAGGAAGCATTTCGTCGGGAGGACACGAGGGGGAAGCCTCGAAGTCAGCCCGCGATGCCGTCCACAGAACATGTTCCCGCAGGGCGGCGGGTGCTTGGAATCGATCTCGGCGGTGCCGCATCCTCCACGACGGGATTCGCGCTCCTGATCGGAGGAGCCCGCCCGAGGTTGGACAGCGTCGGACGGCAGCCGGAGGCCAAGACACCTGCTGCAGCTGAGGACGCGCCCCTAGCGCTCGTCGACAGCTGCCAGCCGTCGGTCTTGGCGATCGACGCGCCGCTGACCCTCCCACCGTGCCTCACGTGCCCGAGCTATTGCCGAGGTCCCGGTTCTGACTGCGAGCTGGCCGCGGCGCGGGCGATGTGGGGCCACAAGCACAACCCTGTCAGCCAGCGTCCGTGCGAGATCGAGCTGGAAAGCTCCGTTGGGGAGCGTCCGATGCCGACGATGCAACTCGGCGTCCTCACCGCGCGGGCCGTCGCATTCACGCGCC
This sequence comes from uncultured Solirubrobacterales bacterium, assembly GCA_963811155.1. Classification (GTDB taxonomy): domain Bacteria; phylum Actinomycetota; class Thermoleophilia; order Solirubrobacterales; family Solirubrobacteraceae; genus Palsa-465. The sequence goes on along the minus strand of CAWEQQ010000041.1, from coordinate 76,683 downwards.
GACTACGGGTGCGCGGCCGGCCTCCGTGCTCAATCGAGCGCGGAGAGGTCCTCGAGGTCTATCCGCGCGCCACGCTGCGACGCCTGGCCGACGGTGACAAGCGCTTCGCCGGTGCCGGCAAGGGCAAGCTCACGGCTGATGAACGTTCGAGCGCGCTGCGCGCCTTCGCTGAGTTGATCGACGACCTGGACCCAGAGAGTCCCGGCTTGGTGAGCGAGCACGCGTTTGACGCGCTCGTCTCGGCCTACACGGGGTGGCTCGCGCCGGGAGGGCTCGAGCAACCGCCAGTCGGCTTCAACGTCGCTGCCGGGTGGATCTGGTTTCCTCGCTTGGCCGCGTGAGCCGCTCGTGCGCAGCGATGAACCCTCCGGCGGGCCTCGTCTGGCAACACCGGTTCGTCCAGCACCTCCAGGTCGCGAAGCGAGGCTTCCTCCACATCCCTTTCCTTCGCGATCCCGGCGCCCCGGTCATGCAGCAGTCGCGCGCCTCAATCATTAGCGCACGAATGTCCGCGCGCTTGATCACGGCGTAGTCCTCGGACGAGCTTGCCGGGAACGTGACTCCGAGCGCTTCCGCGATCACGACATCGAGCGTGGCGCCGAGCTCGTCATAGGCGAGGTTGCCCGAGTCCCGCAGGAGGGCGACCTGATCGACGCCAACAACGCTGATGAGTCGATGGACTACCTGACCGTGAGGCTGGACAATCCGACCAGAATGGTGGGTGAGAGTCGGGATCCCAGACCACGACGGAATGTGCGTCCGAAGGCCACGGAAGGGCCAGGTAGGAATCAAGAGGAGCTCGGGAACACCGCCGTAGCTACTGGGCTCCTCCGTGATCGCGGAAGGCCGCGCACGTCGCAGGCCGTAGGCTCCGCTCATGCACCTCCTCGACACGGCCTCCGGGCGCAAACTCGACCTCGCGCTTCTACTCAGTCGCGCAGCACGCCGTGCAGGTCAGCCGGATGGTCGAGGACTGGGGGCGGCCGGACGTCGCGCTCGCCGCGCTGCATCACGACTCGCACGCTGCCGCCGCGGCCTGAGAATCTTGACGACCGAGATGCCTGTCTAACGTCTCCGGCGGGGTGCTCGGCGAACCGGAGTCGAACGCTCGCAAAAATTTGGGCGATTTGTCGATCGCGAGCCTCGACGCGCGCAGAGCCGGACGAATCGCAATGTCGCCAAAGGAGTCGTGAGCGTCGGACGTATCCGAGCGCACGGATTCCGTTGATCTGGAGCTTCCGGTCTGACGACGCCGCGGGAATGAAAGGAGGCGCTTGGCGCCGGCCGCGTCGCTCTTCCGCGTCTCCGTTGATTCTGAGCGTGCCGCGCGATCAACCCGCCGGTGACGATCCCGACGCTCGAGCCGATGCCGAGGATCGATGACATCAGTCCGATGCTCCCGGCGACGAGTTCCCGTGCCGCGCCGGGGAGGGTGCCGCCGTGGCCGGCACCCTCCCGAGTTGCGCGCGCGGTCAGCTCAGAACTGCGAGAGAACCCCGACGAACTTCGGCCCGATCGAGCCGAGGCCGGTCATGCCGTCGAACCCTGGCGCCGTGGTCAACGTGTACGGCCGGGTGGCGCAGTTATCGGTCCCGTCGCAGTACGTCTCCGGGCCCGCGTAGTTGAGGGTGCGCATGCTGATCACGTAGCCGTCGGAGCTGTCGACGGTGTTGGCGTAGTCGACCCGTGCGGCCGTGGCCGAGTGCGGGTCCGCCGGCGGCAGGATGTCGTTGAACGCGCCCGGGCTCTTGACATATGCCTTGTAGAGCGCCGGGTTTAGGAACCCGATCGGCGTGCCGGCAAGCTGGTTGGTGTCGGCGATCACGCCCGCCAGCAGCGGCGAGGCGAGGCTGGTGCCGCCTATCTTGTACTGGTCGTAGTACGTCCCGTCAGGGAAGGTCTGCGTCAACCCGATCAGCATTCCGCTCTGCGGGTCGGCGTCCATCGAGATGTCCGGCTCCACGCGCAACGGGACTGGCCCGAAGAGCGCCTCGTTACGCAACGCCAGCGTCGCCGGAACGACGCCGGCCTGGTAGTACGGCTGGGTGTAGGAGTAGCTCGTCCCGCCACCGCCGCCGTAGTCGAACGCCAGCTCGCCCAATGGCTGGGTGGCTGTGCCGCAGTTGGTCGTCGCCGAGGTGCAGAGCACCTGCTTGGCGGTCGTCCAGCCGTACTCCGCCGCGCGCGCCCCCTTGGAGTTGACCTCTAGCGAGGTGCCGCCGACGGAAGTTATGAACGGGCTGCTCGCAGGGTAGTCGGGCGCAGTGAGTCCGGAGTCGGCGAAGTTGTCGCCGCTGTCGCCGCTCGAGAATAGGACGCTCACGCCGGTCGTGCCTGCCAGCATGAACGTGTTGTCGAAGGCGGTCTTTGTGCTCGCGTCGGTGAGCAGGTCACCGAGCGTGTCGCCCCACGAGTCGCTGACCACCGACGCGCCGCTGGTGACGGCGGTCTGGAGGGCGGCCAGGAGGCTCGAGTCCAGGCAGTCCTGGGCGCCGACGAAGACGATGTCTGCGCCTGGTGCCATCGCGTGCGAGGCTTCGACATCCAGCGCCTGCTCCGTATACCAGCCGCTGGCGCCGCACGGCGCCTCGTTGTCGACCGTCGGGGGCGAGATGTTGAAGAACTGCGAGCTCGCTAGCTTGTGGCTCGGGTCGTTCATGTTGAAGTACTGCTGCGCGTCGCTCAGCAACGTCGGGGAGTCGTACGCGTCGACGATCGCCAGCGCGACCCCAGTGCCGTCGATGCCGGAGTTGACCCGGTTGGCCAGGCCGTACGCGCTGCGCAACTGCGCGGGCTTGTAGCCGCAAATGTCGTACGGCAATGGAGCGGTGTATGGTGCGTATAGGGAGGGCGAGTCGAACGTGTCGAGCTTCTGGCCCCAATAGGCCGAGCACGGCTCCGGGTTGCGGAAGGCGGCCGGGGGCGGTGGCTCCTGGTTGGGAACGGCGCTCGAGCCGGCCACGGCAGTCAAGCCGTTGGTGATGTCCGGAGTCGCCACGTACTGGTTGACGCCGACGACGCCGGACACGGTGCCGGCGATCGAGGACGGAATCGACGGCGCGCTGCTTGCCAGGCGCACGGCGTGGCCGTTGACCTTGTAGTAGCCGAGGCTTGTCGAGAACGCCTTCTCCACCTGGGCGGCCGTCCCCGAGGCGGAGACGATCAGGCGGTCTTTGGCGACCGCGCCGACCGAGAATCCCTCGCTGCGCAGCCACGATTCAGCCGTGCTGACGGCGGCCATGGTCGGTCCGTACCGTTTCATCCACTGGGCGTCGGTCAGGTAGTGGCGATAGCTGGCAGAAGTGGGGTCGCTGACAGCTTTCAGCGCCGTCTGGGCGCCGCGGGGGTCACGTAGCGCCAGCGCCAGCTCGAAGCTCACCGGGCTCGCCGCACTCACCGCTCCCAGCGCCTGGGTGCGCGCGGCTGCGGGAGCCAACGAGTTCGTGAGCTGCGTACGTCCCGCGGTTGCTGCGGTTGCGACGGGAACGCTCCCGGTCGCCGCACAGGCGAACGCGACCAGCCCGGCTGGGGCCAACACGGCCCGCAATCGGCCAAATCTCATCGGTACCTCCCTGGTTGTGGTTGCACCGCCGTCGCCACGCCCCGAGCGCGCCCGTCGGGCGACGGCGCCGCCATCTTATCCCCGGTCCACGCGCCGGGGTAGTTTGATTCACCCGCCGGGCCCCGTTGGGTTCGTTCACTGAGACGCGCCGGGCCGTTCGAGCCCGGCCGGCGTAAGGGCTCTCGGAAGCGACGGCTGGGGTGTTTGCGGGGTCCCGGGTCCGGACCTGTGGCTGCTGACCGAGGCTTCAGGGAGCCGATCGGCAATCACGTCGGGCTATGCCAGTGGCATTCGATCTCTCAGCTTGCGCCCTCGACGGGCGCTACGAGCTGCATAAGGTGATCGGTGCGGGCGCGTTCGGCCGCGTCTACTGCGGCCAGGACCGGCGCCAGGCGAGGACGGTTGCGATCAAGGGATCAAGCCGTGGTGGTCCGATGATCCGGACTGGGTCGGAGACTTCAAGCGCGAGGTTCAGCTCGTGGCCCGGTGAGCGATCCGGGTGGGTGGCATTGCTGCTCGCTCCTATCGCCATCAGCACGCGCGTCGTGCCCGAGCTCATCAAGATCGTCTCGGGCAACGTCGCCGACGTGTGGCAATAGCAAGAGCCACAGAATGCGGGGCACAGGGGCTGAGCGCACCTCGGTAGCGTGGCACCGGCGGCGTGCTGTGAACACAAACTCCGTTAACGTCATAACCCCACGTCCACGTGCATGACCGCTGAGCCAAACGAGTAGGCCTCAAAGCTGTCCCGACGCTCGAGATCAAACGGGAAGGTCTCGTCACGACTACGAGCTCGCACCGACTGCTTTCACTCGGTCCTGGTGGTCGCCCGCGCGGTGACCGGACGAGCGAGATCAACGGGATCCCACGCGCTTGGACGTCTCGGCGCTGACGCCTGCTTTGGCGCCTTTGAGGATCGTCCCGATCCAGGCCGGTCGGCGCAGCGCCACACGATCGGATTCGCGCATCGGCGAGCGCCGGCGCCCAGCGCTCGCTTTCCGAGGATGGGCCGAAACGTCACGCGCTGACTGCGCGTGGCGAAAGCAAGTGCGGCGCCGCTACCTTTGCACTGCTGCCGTGGTCGCTGCTGATTCCTGCTCTCGGCTCGGCACACGCCTCCTTCGTCCCACGAGCGCTTCAGCACCCAGGATACTTTGAGGATGCCGTTTCAGCGTCCCAAGCCGGGTCTTGTGCGCAGCGGTACAGATCGTCGGCGATCTCGGTGATCACGTCTCGCAACTCCAGCGGCTCGAGCCACTCCTCGGGGATGGCGCTCACTCCGTAGAGCGTGCCGGCCAGGTTCCCTGCGATCGCGCCGGTGGAGTCTGAGTCGCCCCCGTGGTTCACGGCGGTGATGACCGCGTCGCGGACCGACCGCGTGGCACACACGGCGTAGACAGCGATCGCAAGCGCCTGCTCCGCGACCCAGCCCTCCCCAAGCCGCTGCACTCCCTCCGGGCTTGGGGACGTGTCGCTCGGCTGCGCGCGAGCGGCCGCGACGGCCGACGAGACCTCCTCGTGACCTCGCTCCTCCCGCAGCCGTTCGGTGGCCGCGTCGAGGGCCTCTTGCAGCGGGTCGCCGGCCCGGAGCCGCTCGATCGCGAGCGCCAGGAACCCGGCGGCGAGATAGCCGCTGGGGTGCCCGTGGGTCAACGCCGCGATCTCGCAGCCGCGACGGAAGCTGTCGCCGCCGTCGCCCCAACCGGCGGCCATCAGACCCGCCGGCGCTGCGCGCATGACGCCCCCGCAGCCCTTGGAGTCGTTGAGCGGGTCCTCGATCGATCCGAAGCGCTCGCCGCGGAGCGCCGAGAGGCACGTGTTCCCGGGCGCGCGACGGGCGAACAGTTGCTGAACGTGGATGAGCCACCCGTCGAGCTGAAACCCCTCCCGCTGACGCGCGGAGACGGTCGTCTTGATCGGCTCGCCCTGGGTGTGAAGCCAGCGCGAGTACGCGTGCCCTACGACGCCCGCTGGGTCGCACGCACCGTTCAATCGGCCGCGGACGTCGGCTCGGAGCAGACCCTCCGCCGTGAACAGCGTCATCTGGGTGTCGTCGGTGATCGCGCCGCGCGGCCAGGCTCCCGGAGCCATGCCGGTGATTCCCTCCGCCCCGAACCGTTCGCGGATCTGGGCCAGGGTCATGAACTCGACCGGGGCACCGAGGGCATCGCCGACGGCGCCGCCGAGCAGACAGCCCCGGAAGCGGTCAAGTGGACACAGCGGAGCACTCATGCTCGAGACCGGGCCGTTCGTGATGTCGGACGGGTGGGATCGCCGCGTCGGTTAGTCCCCGTCCTGTGACCCCGCAGGACGCCAGGGGAGGGGTTCCGGTTCGTGCCGGACGGCATGATTGCGGTGTGCCAGCGGTGTTTATTGATATCCGTCAAGCCAGGCATAGTCCCCGTCATCTCCGTCGAGTTCCGTGCCGGGGACGATCCGGTAACGTCATCGGCCCCATGCCCCCATTGTTAGCTTCGATGAAGTCGCCGTCCTGGTTGCGGACTCGCAGGCCGATGTCGTGACCGCCGCCGTCGTCGCACCAGGCAAGGCGACCGTCCGGATCAGTACGCCAACCGGGCCGGCCGTTGCCGAGGCCGTCGCTGCTGTAGAAGTTGTCGTTGAACGGTCCCATGGACCACCCACCATCGAGCGCCACGAGGTAGAACGGGACGTTCGGGAACTGCGGGCGGATGTAGATGCGCCGTTCGTCGCTGGGGTCGGGGATCGGTGGACAACTGACTGTCTTCTGCTTCTTCGATCCAGACCACTGCGTAGCGACAGTCGGAGGCGTATAGCGTTTCGAGCAGCTGGAGTTGGCGTTGCCAAGCGTCTCCGAGTTGGTCGGATGGAGGGCGTGTAAAGAGTCGACCGATCTCGTCCGCGCGCATTTCGTAGAGGAACGCGCGCCAGTCGAGTTGCCGGCTTGGGCGCCCCCGGAGCCAGTCGGGTGAGGGCATGAAGTCGTCGATCCAATGCAGCTCGGCGACCTCGTCGACGTGGTCCACCCAGTCCTCCTTGCCCCAGCTGTCCCAGTCCTCGTTGCCGTGCAGGCGGATTAGCCAGTGCGCCATCGCGGTCATGTGTGCATCCGTTCGATCGTCCGGGTGGCTGCGCCCGGCGAGAGCGCTCCGGTCACGGCCGCCATCTCACGACCTGATCGGCACCCGACTAGACATGTTCCACCTCAGGGAAGTACAGCAGAGACCTCTTGACAACGGTCGTCAAGCCCATCGCAGCGCGCGGCCTCTCCTCGATTCGGGAGCGCCCAATCCGCGGTCCCAGTATTCAGAAGACTGCTCATGGCCTCGGAGGGGCCTTCTGTGGCTTCGGAGAGGCATTCGGTGATCTCCTGACCTTGCGGCGGTAAGAAGCTCGATTGCGCATGGCCCGCCGGTGCTCGCGGTCGGCTACTTCCTTACCGAAGAACTGCTCCATGAACGCCCGGGCCTCTTCGCGCGACGCGAACTTGGCGTGAGCCAGCTGCTGGTTGGGCCGGTCATCGTGGGGGTGCACGCCCGGCAGGTGGAGGTTCTCGCGTCCGACCTGGACGGTCGCCTCGTCGGTGATGCCGTTGTAGTCCGCGAAGACCTGATCCGGTTTGAGTCCGTTCATCATTGTTCGTGATAAGGCTTGGCGCCGGCAGCGGCGGATGCGCCGGTGACTGCGTCGTCCCCGGTCTGCTCGGGGTGCTGCAGCATGTAGTTGACCGCGGCCAGCACCTGCTGCTGCGTGGGCTCGTCGGGTTCGCCCATCCAGTGATCCCAGATGTACTCGGCGAGCACTTGTGGTGTGCCGCCCAGGCTCTGGACCACCTGAACGTCGGCGCGTCGAGCTTGCACCCCGATCACGATGTCGAACACGTCTGCGATTTGGTCGCCCGTCAGCATCACGCCAGTTTACAGTAAATTGACGCGGTAACGCAATTGTGGCGCCCCACATCCGCGATCCGTAGCCCCCACGAATCGGCGTCCGTGACTGTCAAGCGTTCCACTTGACACCTGACTGTCCGGCCGAACAGCAACCGTCCTGACGCTCATAGCCTCGGTTCGCCGAGCGCGTCTGCGGCGCGCGTCCGGTGCGGCAGATGTGTGATCGGCGGCTGGGGGAAGCCCTTGCACCAGCTCAGTCGGCGCCGCACTAGCGGTCTCAATATTCAGAGGACCGCTCGTGGCCTCGGAGGGGGCTTCCGTGGCTTCCGAGAGGCATTCGGTGATCGTCTGGCTTGCGGTGGGCGACGCACGGGTCCATTCCAGAGGGAACGACTGACATACGCCTGCGGCTAGAAGCGGTCCGGTCGGCTTGGAGGCGGCGCCGGAAGCTCGATTTCTGGCGAGTGGCGCTGTCGCGGAAGTGACTGCTGTCCGGCTAGCTTAGCTAGCTGCGCTTGGCGCGATTGCGGAGCTCTATTGCGCCTCCGACTGTGACTCCCGACCCGTTCACTTCGCAGTGAACACGACGCAGTCGGCTAGTGGATTTTGATCTGGATGTAGCGGCTGATGACCGTCGCTCCCGCCGGACTGGCTAGGAAGTTCGGATCCACCTTCGGGTAGGTCCACGTCAGCCTCACCGTTCCGCTGCTCGGGAACTTGATGTGCACATCGAAGTAGCCCTGCGGGTTGGTGACGCGGACCGGTGAGCCAAGCGTCTTGAACGGTCCGCGCGAGTGCGCCTGGAACTGGAGCTGCACGAACTGCATGGCGTGGGTGTCGCGCTCGGCGAACAGCGCCGGGCGCGCGTCTCCCCACACCTCGAGGCGCCGGCCAGGGCGCGTCGAGGTCAAAGGCAGGTACAGCGCCAGGCGGTAGGCGTTGTACGCGGGCTTCGCGCTTCCGTTAGAGGCGAACAGCCCGCTGGCGAATCCCGCGTACGGCCCGGTAGTGGTGCGCGGGTCCCATACCGGGTACTGCATGTAGGAAGCGATCCGGCTCTGGCGCCAGCTGAGGTACTCGGCCCAGTTGAGGTAGTAGGCGGCCGTCGTGGGGGAGACGTACTGGCCGGGGTGCGGCGGGCGGGTGATGTAGCCGTACTCGTCGTTGTAGATCGCGAAGCGCATCTGCGAGCCGTAGATGCCCTGCAGCCGGTCGAGCTCGCGCTCGAGCCGCGGTATCTCCGAGAACGCGACGAAGTCCGGATCTGACTGGCCGTCGCTTGTCGGCGGCAGGTTCTTAGGGTACGGGTGTGTGCCGAAGCCGCTGGCTGCGAACAGGCCGGGGTTGGCGCGGCGAAAGGCCCGGGAGCCGGCCGCGTTGGTCGGACAACCGGCAGCCCCGGCCGTCCGTCCGCGAAGCTGGTGGTAGTTGGCGTCGACGCAGTACAGCGTGCGGATGAACTGCAGCGGCTTGGTCTGGCCGTAGTTGCCCGGATAGCCCTCGGGCGCGTGGCTCGACGGGGGACCGCTGATCCCGCGCGCGGTCGTCTCGCCGATCAGGATCGTGTCCGTGCGGGTGCTGTGACCGGTGCCTTGAAGCGCGCTCCACGCCGCGTTCACCAGCTGGCGGTAGATCCCCGGAGCGACCGAGGTGCGAGACCCATTGGTCGCCTGCGGGCCGAGGTCTTCGCCGAAGTTGGGCTCGTTGAAGATCGTCCAGAAACTAACACGCGGGAGGGGATTGGACAGACCCTTTGGGGTGTACTTGCCGCTGTAGCGCGTGCTCACGGCGCGGGCGAACAGCCCGTACTGGGAGGCGGACGGATACCAGGCAAAGTTCGGGTTGTAGCCGCCGGGCGGATTGCCCGACTCCGCCCACCGCGGCGCGCCGCCGCTGATGATGAAGTCGACCTGGATGCCGGCGCTCTTGGCGGCGATCACGATGTTGTCGTACGGCGCCCACCGGCTCGCGGGGTAGGCGCCGGGATCGGCGGCGTTGAACGAGGGCCGCCGCTTGGAGCTCGCCTTCGGCGCGACCGAGGACCACATGAGGTTGACCCGCACGACCCGGGCGCCCAGCTTGCGAAACACGGCGAGCGTTCCAACCGGGTCGCTCAGGACGTGCGGATCGTCCTCGATGATCGCCACCTGGCGGCCGGAGGCGAACGCGGCCGCCGGCGGCTTCACGACGTGGATCGCGACCAGAGCGGATGCGAGGCCAAGAGCCGCCGACAGTCTTCTGTGGCTGGGCATAGCGAAGGAACGCTTCAGGGACGCTGAAGTTGCGGCGAGCTCGCGGTGGCGACGAGTCATGCTGGCGGCGGCAAGCTCCGGTCCCCGATGCATCATGGACGGCCCGTGGCCTTGGGCGGAGCCTTCCATCTGCTTCCGAGACGCATTCAGTGAGTCCCTGTCACGTTGCACGCATACTGGCGAATTCGGTTTCCGCGTCTGTGGCGTCCGTCACTGGGTTCAGGGCGGAGAGAACCACCCCTTGCGCGACAGGACGTCATCCCGATGCAATCGGCGGCCGTGGCGAAGCCGCTGCACCAGCTCAGTCCGCGCCACCACCAGGCGATCATGCTCAGAATCGCTGGTGAGTCGCCCCAGTCGATCGCCGAGTTGCTGGGCGTCGAGCTCCGCACGGTGTATCTCTGGTTCAGCGATCAACTGGTCAAGGACGAGGTGCAGCGCCGGTGCCGCGATGTCGCCGACCTCGTCAGCGAGCGGCTGGCGGAGCACACGCTCAATGCGCTGGACCGGCTGGGCGAGGTCATCGAGCTGCCGCTGGACACCGAGTCGCTGACCGTGGCCCAGAAGCTCGAAGTCATCCGGGAGATCCTGGATCGCTGCGGTACGGCTGGTGCTGGGGTCTCGGTGCGGTGAAGCGATGAGCTGCGAGGCCGGTGATCCACCGACCGGCGCACGCGCGGTGGAGCGCCGAAAGGCGTTGGCGTGGGCGCGCAAGAAGGCGCCGCTTTACGTCAAACATTCTCGCAAGGACACGGACGTCGTGCAGCTCCTTCTCGTGGGCGCGCCGGGCGGACAGCTCACCGAAGCCGATGCTCAGGAGGCTGCTGTCCAGGCGATGTTTGGACTGGAGGTACTTCCGACGAGGGACCCCATCGTGCGGCCGGGCGCCGACGAGGACCCTCTGCCCGCGCTGGAATCTCGCCTGGAGCAGTTGGGTTCTGGGTCAGGCGGCGAGGGGAGGTGGAGTTGCCCGGCTCACAGGGAGCGCCTCGGGTTCTCGCTGACGGTAGGTCGCGCGAGGAACGGCATGGACGTCGTGCTCCATTGCTTCGGCGGTTGCAGCACACAACGCGTGCTGACGGTGCTCGGCTGGGAGATGCGCGAGCTCTACCACCCGGAGAACCGGAAGGAGCGGTGGATCACCAGAGACGTGTTCGGGCGGCCGTTGGACGGACAAGATGACGTGGACAAGAAGACGCACTTTCAGGAAAACCTTGGGAGTACGTCTTCTTGTCCGCGTCCTCTTGTCCATGGGCCGCTCCCGGAAGGCGCCGATGAAGACACCCGATGGTTTGCTGCGGATCTCCTCGCGTTCATCGAGGAGCGAGTTTCTAGCGGGAACGTGCAAGCAGTTCCGTACTCGTGCCGGTTCGGCGCCGAGCGCCGTGGCTGGCCGACGAGCAAGAAGAGTCCGACCGGAGCGAGTGTCGCCAGCGATCAAGTCAAGAAGGTGAACCGCATACTGAAGGCGCTGGTGGAAGCCGGAACCTTCCAGCGTGAGGAGATGCGCCCACGAGGCCAGCCGCGCGGGACCTATGCTTACATGCTGCCGTCAGAGACGCCCGTGATCAGACCAGGACCAGAGGTTCCGCTGTCGGCATCGAGGCGCGTGTCCAGCCAGGCGACGTAGTCTGCCAGCAGGCAGTTGTGGACCATGCACAACCCGTTCTGGGGAACGATCTCGGGGTTGTCGCAGCCGGAGACGGCGCAACGGCCGGGAATGACGGCGCCGCGTCGTATGCCGGTTGGGAATTGCATGCGGCAGGGATGCCATCACCGCCATTCACGAGGCGCAATTGAGGCCCTCGCCGCGCATCCGCGCTTAGCTCCGGTCGCCGCTCCCGCGCTAGGACGATATGGGCAAGAGGCCCAGCTGTCTCATCAAGCCCAGTTGGTCGACAACGATCAGCCGCATGTTCACCATGAGTCCGGTCTCCGTGCTGGCTTGCCCGATGCCAACGAACGCGGCCTCGACGCGTCTGCCGGTGGGCGGCACCGCGGTCTCGCCGAGGACCTGTGGGCGGCTGTGCGTTCCTGTCCAGCTTCCGTGGAATGCGACCCACTCGCCTTCCTCGATGACGCGATCCAGTTTCGCCTGGAAATCCGGAAAGGCAGCCCGGTTGCGCCGGTAGAAGTCAGCGATCGCTGAACGACCGCGATGCTCGGCGCCAGTGGCATCGATGAAGATCGCGTTTGGGTCATAGAGGGCCGCAATGCCTTCGATGTCACCGCGGTTCTCGAGCTCTAAAGACCGTTCCACCCACGCTCGCAAGTCGCCCACAGGATTCCTCCTCAAACGTAACCGCCGAGCGCGGAAGGCTAGCCCTCACGCTTTGAAGCTGGCGCCGGGTTGAAGCAGGGCCATCGCGCGCCGGCGCCGCCGCTATTGCGAGGCGTGCCGCGCCCGCGAGCAAGGCACCAGCGCTCGCCAGAAAGCCGCCGAGGTTCTCGCCAAGCTGCACGCTGAGCAGCGAGACCCAGCTCACGGCGGGCGAGCTTCACGGCGACGCGCACGCGTGGGCGGCGATGCGGCGGATTCCGACCAAGCTGCTATCGACGAACCCGAGCATCGGGATCATCGACCGGGACGTCCGCGCGCTGCTGGCGTTTGCGCGCCGCAATATCGGCCGGCGGCCGCAGGCCGGCTGAGCGCTTGCGCAATGCCCCGCGACTGGCCGGGGCCGCGATCGTGTCGCTGTCGGTCGCGCTTGTCGAAGCGCCTAGAGCACCTCACAGACGCTCCCCGCCCGATCGGAATAGTGCTCCGAGGCTCTCCGCGGCCTTCCGTCGGATTGGGATGGATTGAGACGGGGTTAGGGCCGTCTGCGCGTTCCTGAATCAAGAGAAGGGCGAGCGCGTCCAGCGGCTCTGGACCGCGCCCCGACTATCGGGCCATGCGATCTCGCGCAGCACCGCATCGCGGGCAGCACCGTCGCTTCGGCCATGCCGGTCGACTAGCACCTCGATCACAGGAGCGGCCCACCGCACCCGCTGCCGACGTCTGTGTGGCGGCAGTGCGTGTTCGTCGAGCGCCGCCAACAGCTCCCCGCGACGTGTTGCGTCCAGGCCGAGGCGCGCGCTGCCTGCCGCCCGCAAGCCGCCGCCCGCGACACGACGGGCCAGCAGAAACTCAGGTAGCTCGCCTGGGCGCTCGCGCCAGCCCGCCACCACCAGCCCCCCGAACCGCGCAAGCGACGGGTCGGGCTCGTCGACCAGGATCCGTCCGAGCGCCCTGGCACCCTTACTGTCATCACTCTGAGGGTGGTGTGCCGAGACTGTTCTCGCGCCGTGTAGAAAGGGAGTTCGACATGACGTAGCTGAGCGACAAGTTCAGGACAGCCTGCCGGTGGGAGTCCGGTCCGGGGGAGATGCCTGGGTCCTTGGTAGTGATGCCCCCGTGCGTGGTCGAGAGGCCGGGTGCGGAGCGGGGGCGTGAGCGACCGTCCGGTCTGCAACGCGAGTGAAGGCGAAGTAGAATCCAACGCACAGTAACGTCATTAGAGGCTCAAAATGCCCGACCGCCACTGGCGTGCTCGCCGGTCTAGCTTGGTGCCAGCGAGCCCGATTATCAGTGGGACGCGAGAGTCTCGGGCACCCCGAACTGTTGCCTTGAGCACGTGATTCAGACTCCACATCGCGAGGCTCTCCGGGGCCGTCATCCTGTTCGTTTCGACCCCTCTGGAGTGGCGTGGGCCGTGTGCGGATTGTGCGTCGCGGGGGTGCTCGTCGCGGCCGCGAACCTTGCCCACGCGCACCGGTCCGGCGGGTTTGCTGCCCACCACCAGAAGTCGCTGATCTCCGGTGCTGCTTCTCACCGGCTAGCGTGAGACGCCGGGGCGCGTACGGCATCGACGAAGCGGGGCGGGACGTGATCGAGCGGGCGGTCTCCGCGCATGCGTTCCGGCAGCTGGGCGTGGAATGGCGTGAGGTCGCCGGGGCGACGCTCGCCGTCGTCGACCCGGTGCGGCATCCGCTCCGGGTCTGGCGCCGCCGCTCGGATGCGCCCACCGGCTACAGCGCCGCGGCGCGCGCGCTCGGCGTCGCCGTGTTCACGAACGGGCCGATGATGGGTAAGCGGGTCTGGCCCGGGGTCAAGGTCACCCGCGCCCTGGTGGCCTGCGAGCTCGCCGGGGCGCTGCTCGCGGGCCGGATGCTTGGAGGTCCGCCCGGCGCGCTGCTCGGCGGGGCGATGAGCGCCGCGCGCTCGTTCCGGCACTGGGAGCCGTGCGGATTCGTCGCCGGGGCAGGGGAGGGCTGCGCCCGGCGGCGGAGCTTCGACGGGGAGAGCGCCCGGCACGGCTGGATCGGACGTACCGGCCTGCCGTTCGGCACCTACGCCGTCGGCTGCGGCGATCTGCCGGAGGACGTCGTCGAGGGGCTCGGCGGACTCCTGCTGCTCGTCGCCGGCGGTCGGGTCGTATCCGGCTCTGGGGCGGGAGCCGACCTCGATGCGCTCGGCGCCAAGTCGGGGGTCGCCGCGTGGGGTCTCGTCCCACTCGGAGAGGGCGAGCTGTCGGCCAACGGCAGCGGGGCTGGCGCCCGCCCGGCGGGTGTGCTCGCCGTCCTGGGCTCACCTCGAATGACCGCGGCGACGGCCGCTGGCGTGCTCGCCGGTTTGGGCACCGACGCGGCCGTCGGCACCGACCAGCGCGGCGCGGTCATGCTCGGCCTCGGCGGCACGTGCGTAATCCGGCCACCGTGGCATCGCCAGGCGATGCAGGACTACGGACTGTGCTGCGGGTGAGCGCCTCGGTCAAACGGGGGCTCGACGTGGTCGTCGCGGCGCTGGCCCTCGTCCTGCTCGCGCCGGCCGGCCTGCTCGTCGCGATCGCCATCCGCTGCGACTCCCCCGGACCCGCTCTCTACCGGCAGGAGCGCCGCGGTCGTGGTAGCCGGACGTTCACGCTCTACAAGTTCCGGACGATGGCGGCCGACGCCGACGCGCGGCTCGACGAGGTGATGCACCTCAACGTCTACGCCCACCGCGGCGACCCGCGCATGTACAAAATCGCGGCCGATCCGCGGGTCACCCGGGTGGGGGCGATCCTGCGTCGCCACTCGCTCGACGAGCTCCCGCAGCTCGTCAACGTGATGTGCGGCGACATGTCGCTCGTAGGCCCGCGGCCGCTGATGCTCATGGAGGACGCCCACGTGCCGTCCGGGTCCGCGCGGCGCAGCGTCCGGCCGGGGCTGACCGGTCCGTGGCAGGTGTCCGGACGCAACGACCTGAGCTTCGAGCAGATGCTCGCGCTCGACTCCGCCTACGCCGAGCGGCACACGCTCCTCGGGGACCTCGTGCTGCTCGCACGGACGCTGGCCGTGCTCGCGCGGCCTCAGGCCGACTGCTGAGGGACGCGGCCGGTCACGAGCAGCTGCTTGCCGAGGTCGGCGAGGGCCGGCTCGGCCATCAGCCGGCGCTCGCATGCGAGCTGACCCTCCCAGTCGTCGTCGAGCCGCGCGATGACCGTCTGTAGGCCGAGCGTGCTCGCCGACACGAGCAGCCCGGCGCTTACGACGTCGGTCAGGCCGGCGGCTCGGAAGGCTGCCTCAAGGCGGGTGCGGTCGAGCAGGTGGAGGTCGGCGCTAATCCCGTGCTGGGTCCAGGTGCCGCGCCGTAAGGAGACCTCGGCGAACGCCGTGTCGACGGCGCCGGCGCGGAGCTTCTCGACCGCCATGGCGACGAGCGAGTCGACGAGGACGGCGACCGCGCCCCCGGGCCGAGTCCAGCGCGCGAAGCGGGCGACCGATTCCTCCGGGGAGCGCGTGTACTGCATCGAGCCCATCGCGACGACGAGGTCGGCCTCGGCGTCGGGCAGTTCGACCGCGTCGAGCGAGGTCTCGAGCACTGTGCAGCGGTTCTTCGGGAGGCGCGCGCGGGCGTGGCGCGCCATCTCCGGGGATTGTTCGACGGCGATCACGCGGTGGCCCCGCGCAGCGAAGGTCGCCGACCAGCGGCCGACGCCTGCCCCCGCATCGATGACGAGTCCCGGGCGGTCGGGGAGCAGCGCCTGGACGGCCTCCCATGCGAGCGTGTCGTACGCGCGCCGGTGCGCAACGGCGAAGTGCGCGTCGTACTCGGCGGCGAGCCGGTCATAAAGGGGGGGCGCTCGATCGCATCACGGCGCGGCGAGCGAGCGGCGGCCGGCACGCCAGAGCGCGTCGTCGAGATACGTTTGCGGGCGCAGCCGGAGGTTGAGGCTGTAGTTGGCGCCGCAGCCGACACACTCCTTGCGGAACAGCCGCTCGTGCTCCTCGCGGTAGCGCTCGCTGGCGATCACGGAGGCGATCGGCGTGGCGCGAACGTTGTCGCTCGGGTCGTGGCCCCAGCAGCCGCCGATCTCCCCGCGCGAGTGGATCATCAGCTTGAGCTGCGACTCCGCTCACGGGAGACGGCGCTGAATCGGGTCGGCGAAGTGCCGGGCCACGTACGCGAGGTCGGAGTAGCGCGGCAGGAAGGCGGGGTCGGCGCGGGCGAGCTCCTCGACGGCGGCCATCGCCGCACGCACCTGCTCGCCGGCGACGCCGGCGAGCTCGTCGATGCCCTCGGCCCGGAACAGGAACGTCTTGTTGGTGGCGAGATTGAGGTAGAGGCGGACTCGCAGCCGCTGGGCGAGGCGAGCGATCTCCGGCAGCTGCCCGACGGTCGGCTCCATGACGGTGAAGTTCATGCGGATCTTCAGCCCGTACCGCTCGCGCTCGGCGATCAGACCCTCGAGGTGGCGCACGGTGATGGCGAACGCGCCGCGGCGGCCGCGGATGCGGTCGTGCGTCTCGGGGTCGGGACCGTCGACGGAGATGTTGAAGCTGCGGACGCCTGCGGCGAGCACCTCGGCCCGGCGGGTCGCGTTCAGGCGGATCCCGTTCGTGTTGAGGTGCATGTGGCGGATGCCGAGTTGATGAGCACGGCTCATCAGCTCGATCGCGTCATGGCGGATGAGCGGCTCGCCGCCGGTGAAGTTGACCTTGTGGAACCGCAGCTCGGCGAGCTGCCGCAGGACGTCCTTCCACTCGCTAGGACGGAGACCGAATCGAAGCTCGCGTCGCCGAACGGAATCGACCCGTCGGTGGCGACGTGACGGCCGGCGAGCCCTGGGTGCAGGCGCGCGAGCTCGGAGAGGTAGCCGGCGTGCGCGTCGGTCCCGACGCACTCTAGTGCGCTCCCGCGGGCGAGGGCCGCGAGGAGCTCGCCGGTCCCGCAGCCGATGTCGAGGTGGTGGCCGGTGCGCCCGGCGAGACGGTCGAAGGCGTAGGCGTACCGGCGGATCGGATGGCGCCGGAAGGGAGAGGACTCCGGAGGGAAGACGAGCGAGTCGAGCAGGACCGCGGTCCTGGCGCCGTCGGCCGGCGGCGGGACGGGTCGCTTGACGAGCAGATCCGGCTCGATCCGGGGATGGGCGCGCACCGCGTCGGGCAGCGCGGCGAGGTCCCAGAGCGCGACGACGCGTCCGCTGCGCTCCTCGGCCCGCAGGTAGTCGACCTGATGGTCGTTGGCCATCTCGCCCAGCGAGGCGCGCCGCGCAACGGCGATCGGGACCTTGCCCGCCCGCTGCGCGAGGCGGACGGTGTTGCCGGCATGGGTGATGACCACGTCGGCGGCGCCGATACGGGCCTGCAGCTCGTCGAAGGGGATGAAGCGCGCGTGCGGCAGGCCGGGCGAGGGTGTGGCGTGGCCCACCTGCGCGAACACATCGTGCTCGGCGGTCAGCGGGGCGACGGCCTCGATCAGCCGGTCGAACGGGAAGCGGCTCATCCCGACGGTGACGAGGACCTCCATCAGAACAGCTCCCCGACCAGGACGGCGCTGGGGTGCAGCCGTCGCATGCTCTCGCGCTGCACGACGACGACCGTCGCCAGGCGGGAGCAGAGGCGGGCAGCAAGCCCGTGGCCGGACACGAGGTTGAACGTCTCGACCCACACCGAGCGGATGCCGAGCGGGCACGCAGCGAGGAAGAACGGGATCGCAACGGCGGTTCCGGCTGACACGATCGCCTCGGGACGCTCGGCGCGGAGGAGGCGGACCGCCTCGGCGAGCCCGCCGATCACCTCACCCGGCCGCGACAGCGACTTCTCCGTCAGCCAGTGCACGCGGCGGCCCGCGAGCGCCGACTCCGTGTCGCTCGCCCGCACGGCCGCCCAGGATGGGTCGTGGCGGCACCAGAACGGCTCGAGCGCGAGCAGGTCCAGCAGCACGCCGCCGCTCGAGGAGACGAGCAGCATCCGGCGGGGCGGCGGCGTGGCGGCCGCCGGCGGGCCGGGCGGCGCTGCGCTCGGATCAGCCATCGACCACCGCCCGCCGGCGCACCTCGCCACGCTCGTCGCGGACATACAGGTCCTCCCACCGATGGGCGTCGGCCATGTAGTTCGGGATCTCCGTCTCGAACACGGTCGGGCAGCCGTCGCAGAACGTCTCGCGCAGGGCCGGCTCAGTCGCCGATCGCGTCGGATTGGACACGAGCCGCCGGAGCGCCTGGTACTCCGGGGAGTTCCAGACGGCGAACACGCCCAACTCCAGCACATTGCCGATGACGCGAGCATCGCCGCCCGGTCGGTACTGCTCGGAATGGCGGAAGTAGCAGCACGGGATGACATCGCCGTCGTACTTGATCTGCATCGCGAAGTGCGGCCACAGACACTGCGGCAGCGCACGCCGCGCCTTCGGCCCGAGCACCCGGTAGCTGCCCGGCGTCTCGTCGGTGTAGTTGTGGAGGTTGCCCCAGTAGTCGGTGAACTGGTCGACGCCGCGCTCGGCGCACCAGCGCGCCGTCTCGGCCACCTGGTCCTCGTTGTGCTGGTAGCGGATGTACTGGACCTCGATCATCAGGCGCCGCTCGGCCCCGAGCTCGCGGCGGACGGCGAGGGTGCGCTCGAGGTTGTCGAGCACCCGGTCGATGCGGCCGCCGACGCGCGTGTGCTCGTAGCTCTCCTGGCGGATCCCGTCGACGCACACGGTGAGGTGGGTGAGACCGCTGGAAACGAGGTCGACGAGCCGCCGGTCGGAGAGGGCGAAGCTGTAGTTGCTGGAGATGTGACAGCGCAGCCCGTGGCCGGTCGTGATCGCGCAGATCTCATCGAGATCGGGATGCATGAGCGGGTCGCCGAGGTAGTAGAGCGCGGCGGCCATCGAGCGCCCGGCGACCTCGCCCATTATGCGATCGACCTGGGCGACCTCCATCCGCTGGTGCCCGCGGAAGCGCTGCTCGGCGAGCGCCGGCTGCGACCCCTCGCCGGGCAGGGCGTGCACGCAGTAGGTGCAGCGCAGGTTGCAGAGTGGCGAGATGTCGAGCTTGACGACGACGGGCCATGCCCGCATGCGCTCGGCCCGGCGCAGGTACTCGGTGCCGGCGAACGCGAGGTTCGCGAGCTGACGCGGCGTGGCGCCATCCGCGAACCAGGCCCGTCGGCGGCGGACGTTGTTGACGATCATCCGCAGGTGACCGACCTGCCAGTCCTGGGTGAAGCTGCGCATCCGCGTCACGCCCCCGAGCAGGTGCCGACACCGAGTGGCTGGTCCGCCGCCCCGTGCACCGGTGTGCGGAGCTCCTCGCCGGTCCGCTCAAGCGTGTGATGGAGCCCTGTGGCGACCCGCTCGGCATCGTCGATCGTCATCTCGGAGGACATCGGCAGGGCCATCGCCTCGCCGTGCAGTCTGGAGGTCGCCGGGAGCAGGCGCTCCGATTGCCAGCCGATCCGGTGCAGCGCCTGGAAGTAATCTCGCGTGCCGATCCCGAGCTCGCCGAGGGCGGCCATGACCGCGGCTCGTGATCCGACCGGGATCCGGACGACCCAGTGGACGTAGGCGTGGTTGTCGTACCGCGCCACCGCCTGGGCATTGACCCACGGGAAGGGGGCTATCACCTCGGCGTAGACGCGGGCGACGGCGGCGCGACGTGCGAGGAGGTCGTCGAGCACGGCGAGCTGGTCGAGCGCCGCGACCGCATGCAGTTCGTGCATGAGCTTCGATCGGGTCCAGTGGCCGAGGTCGGTGCCGTCCGGAACGACGAGCGCGCCTCCCGCACCGCCTGAGGTCAGGCCCTTGGCGAAGCTCATCGAGTAGGCGTGGGCATCGGCCTGCCGGCCGACCGGCTCGCCGTGGTGGGTCGCGCCGAGCGCGGCCGCGGAGTCCGCGACGAGCGGGACGCCATGGCGCCGGCAGACGTCGAGGAGTCGATCGTAGTCAAGCGGGTTGCCGAACGTGTCGACGCCGATCACGACGGCGACGTCCGTCTCGGCCATGAGCCGGTCGAGGTCGGTCGCGTCGATCGTCCACGTGTCGGGATCGATGTCGATGAAGCGCACCTCGTAGCCGAGCTGGGCCGCGGCCTCGGCGGTGGCGGGGAACGTGAAGGACGGCACTGCGGCCACCTGGCCGGGGTGGGCAGGGTCGGCCGTCGCGACGATCGCGAGGCGGAGTGCGTCGGTGCCGGAGTTCGTCAGCAGGACGCGCTCCGGAGCGACCCCGAGGCGTTTGCTAACGCCCTCGGTGAGCGCCGTACTGAACCGGTTCCCGTGCTTGGTACGTCCCGTCCATAGGCATTCCTGCTGACGGTCGGCGACGACATCGGGCTCAGCCGGACGGGGCGGGATGACGACCGGAAGCGGCCGGGAGAGCATCGGCGGGGTGAACGTGGCCTCGCGGACGAGCCCGGGCAAAGCCCCGAAGAGATCCTCGGTGTGGAGCCCGGCCGCCGTCAGGCGGCCGACGTCGATGAGTCCGGAGGCGTCGTCGTCCGGCGCGGCGACGACCTCGAGCTGCGAGGCGGACCGACACACGCGGAGCACCTCGGCGGCGAGGGCCGGCAGCCACACCGCCGGGCCGCCGACGTTGAACGTGCTGGGTGGCGGACCGGCGAGCACGATCTGGCCAGGATCCTTGACCGACAGGAACGAGCGTCGGCTCTCGGTCACGCGCAAGGGGCGACCGGACAGCCCGCGCCGGATGAGCCACATGACGACACGCTCCTGTCCGATCCCGAAGGTGGTGGCGAGGCGCAGGGTGGTAAGCCGCCCGTCGCCGAGCGCGTCGCGCACGATCGCCTCCTGGACCAGCTTGGCGGCGCCGTAGATCCAGCGGCCCGACGGATCGTGCTCCGCAAACCCGCGGCAGATCGCCGCTGCGCGCCACGGGGGACACGGCCCGGCCTGAGCGGCCGCCATCGCCTGGGCGCGCCAGGCCTCGAGCTCCTCTGACGACCAGGGGAGCTCGGGCGGCGTGTCCTCGCGCAGCGGTCCCGGGGCGCGCCCGTAGACCTCCACCGATGAGATGAGCGTCACCGTGCGCCCGGCGAGCTGCGGTGCGAGCCGGGCTGCCGAGACGGCGATGTCGAGCGGCAGGGTCCATGGCCAGCGTGGACGCGGGTTGCCGGTGCCGAGCGCGAGCACGACGTGCCCGGCGGGAAACGCCACCTCGTCGACGAGCACGTCCGCCTCGAGGTAGTGGGCGCCCTCGGCGACCAGCTGCGCCGGCGGCCGTTCCCGATCGACGACCGTGACGTGCGCGCCGCCGCGGCGCAGGATCGCAGCGGTGCTCGAGCCGACGAAGCCGGCGCCACCGACGACCACGATTTGAAGAACGGAAGTCCGGCCGCAACGCCGTTGCGGCCCTTTCTGGCGAGCGGTCGGCACGCGCGCCGCCGTAGGCGGCGGGCTTCACGCCGCTGGTAGGATCACGGCCGCGTTTCGGTACGTCCAGCGGGCGGGGCGTTGCCTGTTGGTGGACCTCGACACGTTGGGCTCGAATCGCTCGGCTAGCTCGGCTAATGTTCTCGCCGTCAGCAGGGTGGTCGGGCCGCTCGCAGCTGCGGACGTTCCCGTGCGTCCCTGCCGTCCCGTGCGTCCCGGTCGGCATCGCACCAATGACGGTTCGCGGCTCCGGGCGCACGGCAGGTGGGACGAATGGGACGAACGGGACGCAATCCGGAGGCACTGGAGGGGTTCGCCTCCAGTTCGAGTCCGGGTTTCGCCGCTCAAGAGAGCCCCGTAGCGAGGGGTCTTCCGTCGTCGGTGAGGTTTTGAGAGGGGGCCTCCGGACCGGTCCGCCCCGTCGCCGCGGGTCAACCTGCCGTAGCCTGTCCCCTGACCCTCTACATGGAATAGAAATGGCCCAGCTGAGCACGAATCTGATCGTCCGGGGGGAGGCGGTACAAGCTCTCTACACCCAATTCCGCGCCGGGAATCTTGTCGTCAACCGGCGGTACCAGAGGAAGTTGGTCTGGTCGGTGGAGGAGAAGGAGTCGTTCGTCGATTCGCTCATGAAGCAGCTACCAGTCCCTCTCATCCTGGTCGCCGAACGCAAGTCGAACGATGGACCCCGGTTGGAGATCATCGACGGCCTCCAACGACTGGACGCCGTGTTCTCGTTCGTGGACAACGGGTTTCCACTAGGTAACCAGTACTTCGACCTCGAGACGCTCGCTGAGACCAAGCAGGCGCTCGATACCGGCCAGTTGAAGCAGCGCAGCGAGAAGTTGGAGCGCGATGCTTGCACGAGATTCGCTGGCTACAACCTCCCGCTGTCCGTATACCGTGCCGAAGCTGACGATGAGGTTGACGAGGTGTTCCGGCGCATCAATTCCGGGGGGCGACACCTCAGCCGCCAAGATCTCCGACAGGCCGGATCGACTTCGAACTTCGCGAACCTAGTCCTAGTACGCGAGATCGCGTCCAGCGTCAGAGGTGACGTCAGCTTGAGTGACATCGTCGATCTGCGTGACATGCCGAAGATCAGCATCTCCTCGCGCAAGGATAGGATGCGCCAGGGATCTTCGTCGACGAAATCGCGTGGGTCCAGCAACGGGTGCTGGACCGCGAGCAGGTGCGCGAATCGCGGGACGAAGAGGTGATCGCCGACCTGCTCGTGTCGATGCTCGTTGTCCCAACCCCTGCGTACGACTCACGTGTCCTGGATGAGTTCTATGACTTCTCATCTGGAACGGACGGCCGGAACGCGAGAGTCGAGGCAGTAATTCAGCGCGACACAGCGGACAACGTCAAAGCCAGGTTCACCAACGTTCTCTCGACGTTCCTTGAGATCTTCGCCGGCGATGGCAATTACTTCGCCACGCTGCTCTTCAGGGCTCCCAGGCAGCGCGTTCCTCGATTCTTCGAGGCCGTCTTCCTCGGGATTGACAAACTCCTCACAGAGGAGAACCGAGAGCTGGTCGACGTGAACGCGGCTCGGAAAGCTCTGGATGGTGCTGGAAGCGGCCACATCGACATCCCGAGCGGTGGTGGAACATGGACCGCGACGAGCAAGAAGAAGAACGCTGACGTCGTTGCTGGTCTGCTTCGAGACCACACACGTCTGGCGACTGGGACAGCTAACCCGGTGCTCGAGAGAAATGCGCTCGAGGTCGAAAACCTCCTCCGCGCCGCTCAGGTCGAATCGTCGCTTGTCGATTTCAAGCAGGGCCTCAGTCGACTGTCAGACCCGCCGGTTCTCTCGGACGAGATCGTTACCGAGATCCTCAAGACTCTGTCAGCGATGGCCAACCACGGACGCGACGCGACGGGCTACGTCGTCGTTGGCATCGCCGACACCGAGGCGGATGCGAAACGCGTCGAACAGCTCGGCGGCGGCAAGATCGCGATGGCCCTGGGGCACTACGTCACCGGAATCGCTCTCGACACGGCCCAGCAGAAGTCGTCACTCGATGATCTCTTGCTCTGGTTCACGAGCAAAGCGCAGCACTCCGACCTGCGAGAGGAGGTCAGATCGCAGGTACTGCGAGACACCCGAGCCGTGGCGTTCGAAGGGCACACCGTCCTGCTCCTGCGGGTCAAGTCGCTCAGCGACCCAGTGCCGTTCGGTGACTCGTTCTACGAGCGGCAGGGTTCTCAAACCATCGAGGTCCCCGGCGGCCAGGTCGGACGCATCTTCGCGCGGTTCCGATGACGTGACGAACTACGATTTGGTCGGGGACGACGCTGGGGCAGGTGGCACCCGGCCTCACGCCGCGAGTGGGTATTCCTCGAGCACCCGGGCGTCACCCCGAGAGACGAAGCGGGCCCCCGCTATGTCCGTGCGAGTGACGTTGGCGACCTCCTGCGGGAGGTCGTTTGCGTTCTGGAGCGTGCGTGCGACGGCGTCTGAGACGGTGGCGCTGATCTCGATGCGGCGGTTGATCTTGTCGTAGACGATCCGTAGCTCGAACGCGTCGAAGATCTGGCGCTTGAGCGCGGGTGGGGCATCGCGGAGGGCTTGGGAGAGGTCGGGGAGCCGTTCGAGGTTGGCGAGCAGCTCGGTCGGCTCCAGTTCGGCCGGGTCGGGTGGCTGCTCGCGCAGTTGCTCCTCGGCCTGTTCCTTGCGGGCTCGGAGTTCGGCGATGCGGGCGCCGATGAGTTCGGGGTCGATTCCTTTCTCGAGCGCGTTGAGCTGCAGGCCGAGGCGGCGGTCGAGGTCGGCGATCTGGCGGCGGAGGGCGTCGTGGTGGCGTTTGCCGTTCTGCCGGGCGTCGCGTTCATGGATGCGGAGTTGGTTGGCGAGTTTGGAGAGGCGCATCGGCCCGAAGATGCGTTGCGCGAAGAATTGTTCGACGAGTGGCAGGAGGTGGTCTTCTCGGAGGTAGATCCATTGGCCGTGGCCGTCGATTTGTTCGGCGGCGACGCGGCCGTAGGCGCGTCCGTAGTCGCAGCACATGTAGGTGTGGTTCTTGCGTTCGCGGCCGTACATCGAGAGTGGTTGGTGGCCGGAGGCGCATTTGACCATCCCGGCGAACAGGTATTCGCGGCGGCCGGGCCGGGGTTGGCCTTTGGGGCGGGCGCGGTGGCGGAAGCGTTCTTGGGCGGCGGCGTAGAGCTCGTTGTTCTGGTGGGTGTTCGATCTCGGAGACGAGCGGTGGGTGTTCGATCTCGGAGACGATCCATTCGGACTGGGCGCGGATGCGGGCGGTGCCACCGGTCTCGCGCTTGGTCGCGAAGTCGTGGCGGTTCCAGATCAGCCGACCGGTGTAGGTCGGGTTGCGCAGCATCGAGCGGATCGTTGATTTGGCCCAGTCGCCGACGGTGTTGCGGCGTGGGTCGACGTGCGAGGGGGAGGGGGGTCCGCCGGGTCGGTTGAGGTAGTCGGCGATTGCCTTGCAGCCCCAGCCTTTGGTGGCCCAGAGGTGGAAGATCTCGGCGACGACGGGCGCTTGGTCGGGGTCTGGTGCGAGTCGGGTCTTGCTCTCGCCGGCACGTGCGCGGGTGGCGACGGGGTGGGGGATGCGTTCGAGTTGGTAGCCGTAGGGTGCTCGGCCGCCGCAGCGGAAGCCCTGCAGCGCGTTTTGGCGCATGCCGCGCTTGGTCTCGCGCGAGAGCTTGGCGCGCTCGTATTCGTCGAACGCTTGTTGCAGGCGATCAGCAGGCCGCCTTCGGCGGTGGTGGGGTCGCCGGCGCCGATTGCGTAGTGGATCGGGACGCCGTGCTTCTTGAGCTCGCGGTGAAACAGCCCGGCGGACACGCGGTCGCGGGAGAGGCGGGAGGTCTGGTAGATCACGACGGCGTCGAATCGGCGGCGGTCGTGGTCGCGGGCTTCTTGGGTGAGCGCGGTCCAGCCGGGGCGGTCGTCCCGCGCGCCGCTCTCTTGGTCGAAGAATTCGCACACGATCTCGCCGCCCAGCTCGGTGGCCTTGCGCTTGGACGCCTCGAGCTGTGAGGGGCGCGCGAGTGTGACGTCTTGGCGGTCGTCGGTCGAGAGGCGGCCGTAGAACGCGAACCTCAGGCCGCTCACCAGATCACCGCCACTCGCTCGGCCGGAATCTCGGCGATCAGCACGGTGCCGGCGGCGACCGTCTCGGCCTTGCCCAGCTCGGCGAGGTGCTGCGCCAGCCGTTCCCGGGCGTGCCGCTCGCTGGTCGTCAGGACGACGTACCGGGGGCCGCCGAGCCCGTTCAGCTCGACCGACCAGGCGTCGGCGGTGGGGGAGGGTAATTGACAGTCCGTGTCAATCATCACAAGAAACGAAATCACGCTTTACGCGGACGCACAATTACCTGCGAGCCGCCCCGCGTTCGTCGCGTCGGTTCAGCGCTCCGTTGGGGCGCGTCTTGCCTGGTCGCCCGCTGGCGTGCGTGCACGGTTGCACGCGTCCTCGAGCGCAGCTGGGGTGGGAAGGATCGTCTTCTCGTCCGGCACGGCCTCGACGACTCTGAGCGTCATCGGCCGGCGCGGACCGGCTGTGTTCTCCACGTAGCCCGCTTCCACGGCGGCGTACGCCCTTCGGCGGGCTGCAGACTGGTCGATCCCCAGGTGGTCGGCCAAACGGCGGATGGTGACCGGCTTCTCTGCGTGGTCGGGAACGGGCTTTTGATTCCCAAACATGAGGCGGACCACCGCTTGAACCGTCTCGCGGATGCTTGCTCTAATCGATCGTCCGGCGCCTTCAGCGACGACATCGGCGATGAGCCGGTGCACCTGTGCGTAGTCGGAGATCGTGGCGACCACCCGGCTGCGCTCGTCGCGGTCCCGCGCGTTCTGGTGCAGCAGCGCGTGGGTCTCCACTAGCGAGAGCAGCGCGGGGAAGTCTCGGCGCAGCCGAACCGCTGCGGGGTCGACGAGTTCGGCGAGCGTCGAGGCGAAGGGGACGTTCACCTCGCGGGGGCCGAGTGCGATCCACTCTCCGAAGGCTCGCCATCGGCTGTGGTCGGGCTGGGTGGGTGCTTCGTAGCGACTCGCCTGGGCGAGCAGGATCTTCCGGGTCTGCTCGCGGGTGTCCGAGACGGTCACCGAGAGCATCCTCGTCTCCAGCTCGGGATCGAGGTGGACGAGCGTGGTGGTCGTGATCAGGTTGGTGGGCCCTTGCTTGACGATCACCCTTGTGCCGTGCGAGTCGAAGTCGGTGAACTCGTAGACGAGTCTGCCCTCGCTGAGCAGCTGGCGGAGCGGCGCCGCCATGTCCGTGTCCTTCAGCTTCCCCGCTTCCAGGAGCACGATTGTTCGGTGCGCAACGCGCTCATCGGAGTAGAACAGCGCCTTCGGGCTGAGGTCAGTTCGGGCTTGGGTACGGGAGCGTTCGCAGGGACCGGCACCCGCCGAGGCACCGCCGGCTCAGTCGTCCTTCCCGCGCGAGCGACGATCGGTGCCGGTGGTGGGTCGCCGGCATGCGCATCGGCGAGCTGGAGCAGCTCGGTCGCGTAGCTCGGTCGTGTCAGAGTCAGCAGACTGCCCAAGCTGTTGCGGGCCCCGTAGGAGAGCTCATCTCGCGAGACGCGTGCGAACCCACCGCACCGGGCGGGCGTGCTGGTACTCGGTGCCGACCGGCTCCTCGAGGTAGCGGTAGGGGCCTGGCCGGCAACATGGCCCAGCAGGAGCGTCCGCGTGCCCGGCTCGGGCGTGATCACGAGATCGCCGACGCCAATCGTGTGCGCCACGCGATAAAGCGTGTTGATCACCTGGCCCCGCTGGTTGCGGTTCGCGTCCGGGAAGCATTCGGCGACTGCTGTCTCCAGCTCCCCGCGCGACATCTCGCTCACATCACCGGTCTGGCCCCAGCCCACGATTGCCATCGATCGCTCGACGAACACAGGCGCGTAGACACCCGCTCGTCCCGCCCTGAGCATCCAAATCATCGAGCCTGCGCTCGAGTCCAGTTCCTCGGCAGGCAGCTGCCCCATGTCAGCCAGCCAGGTGGCGAAGCCCGAACAGTTATCACGCAGGAACTCTCGGTCCAGCGGGCCATCCACGGTGTTCAGAACCGCACGGCCCGCTTCGGTAATGACGATCGACGAAGGCGCTGGCTGCTCGATCAAGCCGGCCTTGACAAGGCTTGTCTTTGCCCAACCGATCCGATTGGCGAGGATCGTTTGCCCCGATGGATGTCGCAGCTGCTGGCTGGCCTCATCTACTCCGGCGAGGTCGGCCACCGCCTCGACCAAATTGGGGGCGCCCCATGTACGGCCGTCGGCCACGACCTCGAGGATCGGCCGCAGCAATTGCTCGTAGCTCGGAATCGCTGCTGGCTGGCCCTCGGCGAACCCGGGCTGGCTGGCGCTGCTTTCTCCCCCAAACCCCACGACACCGAAGAATTATGCGCCTCCCGCGGAGCAGCCGGCGGCAGCGGCCGGCTGGCTGCAGCCCACGAACCGGCTGGTTCGTGCCGCCGGAACCCGTGGTTACGCTCTGCCTGTGCGCGCGGCGAACCCGAACTCGTGAATTGTCGACCCCTTGGCTGCTTCACATGAGCGCTGTTTAGAAGTAGCAGATTTGCAGGCATAACTTCACGAAATATGGATTATCGCGCGCAGTTATTGACGACCGAGCCGACGCAACACGCGTGCCGACGCGAACGCGGAGCTTGAGCCCAACCAGGGCGGACCGGCACCGAGTACTGGTTGCGCCTCACCGTGACCATCTGGGGTCGAAATCGAGCGCTGCCACTTCGGCAGCCGTCCGGTCGCGTTCGGAGACCGCCTGTGTGAGCGACGCTTCGAGCTCCTGGGGCTCGGAGCGCGAGTGCGGAGCCGTCCGCGGGTGTCGTACTACGCTCGGTCGATGCCGAAGCTGCCCGGGCGCCGCGCCGAGTCGCTGCCTGCCGACTATGCGCAGTTCCTCGACGAGATCAAGTCGCGGATTATGGCCGCGCGCACGCGCGCGGTGCTCGCGGCCAACGCCGCCCTCATCGAGCTCTACTGGGAGATTGGCTACGAGATTCTTGGCCGCTCGGCGCGGGAGGGTTGGGGCAGCAGGGTCATCGAGCGGCTGGAGGCAGACCTCCGGCGCGAATTCCCGGATATGACCGGCCTCTCGCGCCGGAATCTGCTCTACATGCGGGGGCTGGCCGAAGCCTGGCCGGGACCGGACGACGGCGGCCAGCCAGTTGTGCAACGGCCTGTTGCACAACTGCCGTGGGGCCACAACATCGCGTTGCTGACCAAACTGCACGAGACAGACGAGCGCGAGTGGTACGCGCAGCAAGCCATCGTTCAGGGCTGGTCGAGAACGGTGCTGGAAGCGCAGATCTCCACCGACCTGCGCGGCCGGCAGGGCAAGGCGCTGTCGAGCTTCGAGCACGCGCTCCCCGAGCCCGAATCAGAACTGGTTCGCGACGTGATCAAGGACCCGTACCATTTCGAGTTCCTGAACCTCGGCGCCGAGGCCAAGGAGCGCGACCTCGAACTCGCGCTCCTCAACGACCTCAATCGTTCCTCATGGAGATGGGCCAGGGCTTCGCGCTGGTCGGCAGGCAATCCCCGTTGCGTGTGACCGACGAGGAGACCGGGGAGGAGCAGGAGTTCTACCTCGACTTGCTCTTCTACAACTACATGCTCCGCCGCTTCGTGGTCATCGACCTCAAGATCGAGGACTTCAAGCCCGAATTCGCCGGCAAGATGAACTTCTACCTCAACGCCCTCGACCAGCTGCATAGCGGCGAGGGGCATGATCCGTCCATCGGCCTCATACTCTGCCCCGGCCGCAGCAAGACCGTGACGGAGTGGGCACTACGAGGGATTGATACTCCGGTCGCCGTCGCTCGCTACATCACAGGGACATGGCCCTGACCGAAGAAGCCCCGGACGAGTTGAAACCCGCCCTTCCGGACCTGCCGGACCTGGCCGTCGAGCTTGCCGAGATGGTCCAGACCGCGGAAGCCGCTTACACCGAGGTTCTCGACGCAGAGCTCGTGGAGGACGCCACGCCCGAGTAGCCGATTTGTGCAACGGCCCGTTGCACAAATGCAAATGCGCACAAACTCCGCCGCCGTGCGGTGACCGAGGGAGCGCCCAACTCAGATGGGATGCCCGACGCGAGGGCGCTGGAGTGCGAGCGGAGCGGCCCGGCCCGGCGGGCCGTTCGACCAGTCCGCGACGGTTTGCGCGATGATGGCGGCATGATTGGCCTTCGCTCGGCGCTCCTGGTCGTGGTCGTCGTCGCCGCGGCCGCTCTTAGCGCGTGCGGGAGTTCGAGCAGCTCCTCGTCATCGTCGACCTCGTCGACGGCGACGTCCACCACCGCCGGCTCCGGAAGTGGCGTCGCGGCCGCCAAGCAGAAGTGCCTCGACGCCACGAAGACGATCCAGGACTCGAGCGCTCGGTCGACCGCGGAACATGCCTGCGATCAGATCACCACGAGCAACGCGAACGTGAGTACCGCGCTCAGCAAGGCAAAGCAGGCCTGCCTCACTGTGGCAGCGAAGATCCCGATCGCCTCGCTCAAGCTGTCTGCCGAGGCGCAGTGCAACAAGATCGCGGCGCAATAGCCGGCGCGGACCGTCTCGCACCTCGCGGCTAAAATCGTTCGCCTGTGAGCTCGGCTGTCCCAGAACGTTGCAGATCGTGGGAGTCAGCCGACGTATGTCCGCCGCCACCTGAAGCTGGCCGGGGCAACGACAACCTGTTCTCAGACGACGCGCTCGAGCTGCTTCACCGCTGCCGGGCCGGCGCTGGGCGAGCCGGAGCCTGAGATCTCCGATGAGGTGCTCGACGCGCTGTTGGCCGGCGCGCGGACGGCGCAGCAGATCGCCGGGCCCGATGGTGTGCTGGCGGATCTCACCCGCCGGTTGTTGAACCGGGCGCTGGAGGCCGAGCTGACCGAGCATCTGGGGTATGAGGCCGGCAAGGCGCCGGCGGGCGGGCGCGGCAATTCGCGCAACGGCAAGCCGGGCAAGACGGTGATCAGCGATCACGGGCCGTTGCGGATCCGTTCGCCGCGCGATCGCAAGGGTACGTTTGAGCCGCAGATCGTCAAAAGCGCCAGACGCGGTGGGTGGGGTTTGACGAGAAGGTGATCAGCCTCTACGCGCGGGGGCTGACGGTCCGCGAGATGCAGGGGCATTTGCAGGAGATTTACGGCACCGAGGTGTCGCCGGATGTGATCTCGAGGATCACCGATGCGGTGCTCGAGGATGTCAAGGCGTAGCAGAACCGGCCGTTGGAGCGGCTGTATCCGATCATCTATCTCGACGCGCTGGTGGTCAAGATTCGTGAGGGTCATGCGGTCCGTAACTTCGCCTGCTATGTCGCGATCGGGGTCAACCTCGAGGGCGAGCGCGACGTGCTCGGGCTGTGGTTTCAGCGCACCGAAGGCGCGAAGTTCTGGATGCACGTGCTGAGCGACCTCAAGCAGCGCGGCGTCGCCGACGTGCTGTTCTTAGTCCCGCTCTCCCTGGTTCGCCTGCGACGCGGAGTCGCCGGTAGATGAGCTGCCGGCTCCGGGGCAGGCATCTGCCGGGTGGGACCCGTTGCCGGCGTTGCCGAGATCAACAGCGCTGCGAGCGTGTTTCATCCAATCGACGCGGCGGTGCCGTGCTCGCGAACTGTCAAGGGGTGATTCGCCCTGCAGCTTCCTGACGCTGAGCGCGCAGCCTCCCTCTTTCACGCAAGCGCGCGGCCCACTCGTGATCTCCCCGCTGGTCGGCCAGGTGCGCGAGGTAAGGTCGGCGCCTCGGCGCTCTCGTAGCTGTCGGCGAGCCGCCACGCCGCTTCGGCGCCCTCAACATCCCCGCGTTCGTACAGCAGCTGTCCGAGATCGCACGCCGCATCGGGCTGGCCGAGCTCGGCGCCGTGTCGGCACGCAGCCTCGGCGCCCTTGACATCCCCCTGGAGCTCGAGCAGTCTCCCGAGCCTGAATGCCGCCTCCGCGTGGCCCAGCTTGGCGCCGTGTCGCCAAGCATCCTCGGCGCCTTCATCATCCCCCCGCCACTCGAGCAGTCTCCCAAGCTGGTAGGCCGCCTCCGCGCTTCCGCTTTCGTCGCCCCGTGACCCCTGTCGCCACGGCGGCTGGGGCGGATGGCCTCGTGCATCTCCCCGCCCGATTAGGCGGGCGTCGGTGTCGACCCAGGCGCTCGCCCGCTCGTGACCGCGTCGCCATGCGGCCGATGCGCCCTCGAGGTCCCCGCGTTGCTCAAGCAGCATCCCAAGCTCGTATGCCGCCTCGGGACTCCCCCGTTCGTCGGCGCGTCGCCATGCGGCAATTGCGCCCTCCAAATCCCCGCGCCGCGCGAGCGAGGCTCCGAGCTCGAGCTCGCGTCGCCACGAGGGATCGAAGCTCACTCGGTCACACTCCCTGACATTCACACCATGTTCGCAACAAAACCCACTCATCGCGGGGATTCCGTTTCCCTGCCGACTGCCACGACCCGTCTCTGCAACAGCCAACAGAGTCGCAGCACCCTCAGCACCGATCGCTTCCAGCCCGAGTGCGACGCCTGTACAGGGGTCCAGCCAAGATAAGCCCAAAACCGGCAAGTGGGGTATCC
This sequence comes from uncultured Solirubrobacterales bacterium, assembly GCA_963811155.1. Taxonomy (GTDB): domain Bacteria; phylum Actinomycetota; class Thermoleophilia; order Solirubrobacterales; family Solirubrobacteraceae; genus Palsa-465. Next base: position 44,832 of record CAWEQQ010000041.1, on the reverse strand, counting down.
ACTTAGCCGCAGTATGCTTGGCTGATGGTCAAGTGGGACGGGCCGGTGGCAGGGCGCGAGTATCCGGGGACGTGGGCCCAGTTTCGCGAGTGGTTCCCAGACGACGCAGCGTGCGCCCGACATCTGGAGCGGTTGCGGTGGCCTGCAGGAATCGTGTGCGGTGCGTGTGGCGGGACGCGCGGCTGGCGGACTGGCGAGGGCCGCTGGTGGGTGTGCGCGGGCTGCTCGGTCAAGACGTCGGTTACCGCCGGGACGATCTTCGACAAGACGCGCACGCCGCTGACGGCGTGGTTCGCGGCGGCGTGGTTCGCGACCAGCCAGAAGCACGGGATCAGTGCTCTGGGGCTGCAGCGCGCGCTCGGGCTGGGTAGCTACCAGACCGCGTGGATGATGCTGCACCGATTCCGCGCCGCGATGGTCCGCCCCGGCCGCGAGCTGCTCTCCGGAACCGTCGAAGTCGACGAGACCTACGTCGGCGGCGAAGAACGCGGAGTAGCGGGCCGTCAGACCAACACCAAGGCGATCGTCGCGATCGCGGTGGAGACCCACGAGCCGCGTGGATACGGCCGCGTGCGGCTGGCGCGCGTCGACGACGTCTCCGCCCCCAGCCTGACCGGCTTCGTGGAAGCGGCCGTCGCTGCGGGCGCGACCGTCCACACCGACGGATGGCAGGCCTACCTGGGGCTGCCCGGCCTCGACTACCAGCACACCAGGACCGTGATGTCGGCGATCAGCGACCCCGCGCACATCGCGATGCCCGGAGTGCACCGCGTTGCCAGCCTCCTGAAGCGCTGGCTGCTCGGAACCCACCAAGGATCAGCCAGCCCGCAGCACCTCGACGCGTACCTCAACGAGTACACATTCCGGTTCAACCGTCGCAACGCACGCCGGCGCGGGCTGCTGTTCCACCGCCTGCTCGACCAAGCAGTCCTGACCCCACCGAAGACCTACAAAGACACGATCAACCCCGAAGGCGACATCCCGTTCTAACTGCGGCTAAGTGGATACCCCACACCGGCAATAGCGGTGCTCGAGGCCGTGGGAGGCGTTGTGCGGGCTTGAGCTACTCGTCGACGATCAGGGTAGATCGCTTTGGCGCGGTCCTCGGCGCTGGGCTGGGTGTAGAGCCGGGTCGTTTCGAGTCGAGCATGACCCAGTAGTTCGGCGGCGATCACGAGGTCGGTCTTGCCGCGCACGAGTGTGGTCGCGAACGAGTGGCTGAGCATGTGGGCAGTGACGTGGTCGTCCAGGCCGGCTCGGTCGGCGATGCCGGTGATGACGTCGTGCGCGCCCCTGGCGCTCAGCCGCTGGCCGCGCTGGTTGAGAAACAGCGCCGGGGTGTCGGCGGCGCCGGCCAGCTGGCGCGTTCGTCAAGCCATTCGCCGAGTGCTTTGCGGAGCTTCTCGTGGATCGGTACCTCGCGGATGCGCTCTCCCTTGCCGAGAATCCGCAGCACGCCTTTTCGTGCCGATCGCCGGATGTCGTCGAGGTCGAGCACGACGATCTCCGCGCGCCGGGCGCCGGCGTAGAAGGGGACGAGCGCGAGCGCCCGGTCGCGCGGGGAGGGGCTCGCCTGGACGGCGCGGAGGTAGCGGATCTGCGCGCGTGGGTCGAGCGCACGCGGCGCGGCGGCCGGGATCTCTGCGCGCTTGGCGTTGGCCGGGCCGTGCCCGAGGCGGATGTACAGGTCGTCGACCGCGGCGAGCGCGTTGTTGACGGTCGCCGGTCTGCGCTTCTGGATCGCTTGGAGGTGGGTGCGGTAGTCGCGGACGGCCCAGTCGCGCGCCTCGGGGCTGGCGAACGGGTCCGCGCCCGGTTCGGCGTCCGCCGGCCAGGCGAGGTACTGCCGGACCTTCGAGGCGTACGTACGACGGGTCTGTACGGAGAGCGGAGCGGCGTTGAGCGCGGCGACGTACTCATCGAACATGGCCACGTATCGGCGGTCGAGCGCGACGGGGGCGTCCGCGCGGAGGCTTCGTGTTTTCTGAAGCGGGTTCGGCGGTGTCGGGCCGGGCTGGATGCGCGTTCTCTGAAGCCACGCCCGGAGTTTACTTCAGACAGAGAACGCTATTTCTCTGAAGTGCTCGCTTCCGCTTTGCGATTCGGGAAGCAGCACTGCCCGACTTCGTTGGGACGGCTGCTGCCGCTGCTCAAATCCAGCAGCCAGCTCAGCGCTGCTGGTTTCCGGCGCGAGCGGCAGCGCAACGATCGCAGGCCGAGACGATCGCTGCCGTTCCAACCCGGATATGGCGCCGCCGACTCGCGACACTGCTGCTTCGCGATCGCGTTCCGGAAGCCGCCGGCGAACTTTCTCAGGCGCTTGCTGGCGAGGCGGCCAACGGCAAACGCCCGGTCGCGATCACTGCTGCTCGTGGCGGACAGCGGCCACGCCGACGCCCGCGTCGAGTGCGCACGTGCTCGTCCTCAGCTGCGAAACAGATCTCACGATGCGGAGAGCGGCTACCGCTTTGCCGTCGTCGTGCTCGCTGAGCCGACGAGGTGCAAGCACAGCGGCGCTTGCCGGACGTCCTATCCCGGTAGCAAATTTCGTCTGCGGCGTGGCGCGCATTCGTTCGACCGGGGAAGTCCGTGGGCGCGGGCCGGGCCTGCCCGCTCCGTGCGAATGCGAGGGCCGAGGCCAAGCGCTGCGGGGGCAGCTGGATCGTTGCGATCGCGGTGCTCAACGCGAACGCGGTCGATGATCCTTGGCCAGCCGGAGGGCTTTGCCCGCGAGGTGCACACGCAGCTGTTCTTTGAGCACTTCGCACTGATTGTGTTGCGCTCTACGACCGGGACTGCCGACTCGATGCCCTGCGAGTGGTGCGGGATCGGCTACTTGCGTGGCGTGCTTTGGCGTCGGGTGATGAGGGCGTGTGCTGCGAGGGTGGCGGCGGCCCCCCAGACGGGTAGCGCGAGGGGCAGTCCGGTGGTCGTGGCGCAGGCGATCCCGACGGTCGCGAGGTTTATCGCGAGCAGCAGACGGACCAGGAGCCAGTCCATCGCTGTCGCCCGACGCGGCATCTTGAGGGCGCAGAGGAAGGCGCTCCCGGCGGCGAGCGATGTGACGACTTGCGCCGGGTAGGGAGCACGGGCCGATAGGGGTCTGGCGAAGAACGGAACAGGATTTGGCGCTAAGCACACGCGTTGCGGACTGCTGGTGTAGCCGACCTTCGTTGGGCTACGACGCTGCGGTCAATCCCCTGTAGCCACAAAGCGAGCGCCGCGCTGGGCGCGCGATCGGCCGGTCGCGGCCCCGATCCCGCTGCCGGCGCCGCCCATCAGGACGATCTCGTCGTCGAGGTCCATCGGCTCCTCGCGCGCTCCAGCCAGCAGCTATTAAACGTGCGCTTCCGCACCGGCACCAGTCGGCGCCGCCAAGCGCTGGATCAGCTTTGGCGTGAGATGCTCCGGTCCGAACAGAATCGCCTCGTACCGGGGCACGTACGCGTATTGGATCGCGCGCCGTGAGACGAGCAGCCTGGCGAGCTCGCGCGCGATCGGATGACGATCCCCCAGCTCGAGCGATGCAGCGCCCGGGCGGAGGCTGATACCCATTGCGATCTCGTTGAGCTTGAACTCCAAGCTCTGCGGCTGGCCGTCCATCCACAAGTAGCCGAACACCTGGCCCCGCTCGCTGCGCGGCGTCGCGATCCGCTTGCATCTGAGCCTGAGGATGTGCTCCTGCCCTTCGTACAGGCTGCAGACACGCTGCTTCGGCGTCTCCTCGAACTCGATCCCGGCGATGAACTTCGGAAAGTTGTAGAACTCGACACCCGCTGCGCGGGCGATCTCCGTCGTGACCGGCAGATGATGCACCCAGCCATGCAGCTGGCGACGGCGCATGTCTCCAAACACGGCCCGCCCGGGCAGGTTGGAGCGGAACCACGGCTCGTTCAGCCCGACCGAGATCGCGACCTCGTTATACGGGCCGATGTCGGTGCGAGGCCAGCGTTTCCGGGGGCCTCGGTGTAACGCTTGCCGTGTACGCGCCAATGTAACGCTCTCGGGGGTTTGCGGCCGGCGGCAGAGGCCGGCTACTTTAGAGGCCTCGGGGCAGCGCGATCTGCGGGTTGCGATCGCTTGTCGCAGGCGACGTCGACGCGACGCGACGCGACTCCGGCATCGCCGAGAGCAGGCGCAGAAGGCCGCGGGCGAGGTTCAGTGGGCCGCTGAACGCGACGCGGCCGTCGACCAGGCGGGCGATCGCAGCGCGGCCGATAGCCGTTGTTGGTCTCGGTAGCCCGCCGGTGAGCGGGGAAGCGATCAAGGCGCACACGTCATGCAGTGCGCCGTCGATGACCAGGTCGTGTGCGCGATCATTGTTGTCGCAGTCACCGACCTCGATGTCGCCCTCGCAGAGGTCGACACGAACGGGCTTGTACGGGCCCAGGCGCAACAGGATGCTACCCCGAAGCTCGCACGCGAGCGCGGGGCGCAGCAGCACGCCGCGCTCCAGGAGCGCGTAGATGACCGCGGATATCGAAGTGCCGCTTGTCGACCGAAGCTGCACATGCGGGTGGGGTGATCGCGACTCGGTCATGACGCGTCCGCGGTCACTGTGCGGACGCTAGCGCGGTGACCGCTGTCGCGCGGCCGCGGCAGCGTTGTGGCGTCGTGCCACATTGCGCGTAGTTGCGCGGTCTCAGCTCAGGCCGTCGTTAGCTCGCGTTCCGCGCGCAGCCAGTTTCCGAGCTGATCGGATCCGCCCTGTTCGACGTGGATGAAGTAGGCGCGCTTGGAGATTTCGTCCTGATCGGGCTTGCGCCGCCTCGCGCTGGGCTTGCGCGAGCTGGTGGGCTTGCTGGGGGCGGGCTTGGCGGGCTTCTCCGTCATCTCGGCCTTTCTGTCATAGATTGCGGGCCCCGCGTCGCGGTCGTGCGCCTCGATGCGAGGATTCCCTCCGCGACCTACGCGCAGGGGTGCTTGGCACTTTCGACGTCGCGGCAGCCGACCCTCCCGGCCGCAGCGCGATCGGTGGCGCCAGCGTGAGTGCCGATCGGAGGCTTTTGTGTCGAGCAGGCGGACGCCGATCAGCCGGCCATGCTCGTAGACCAGGTCGATCGCGTAGCCCGAGTGATCATGACGCCAGTTGCCACAAATCCGCGTTCTCAAGCGTCACCGGGCCTGGAGCCCGAGCAGAGTAGGGGGGAGGTGGCTTATTGGGCGGCGAGCCGGCGACGGGCCTTCTGCACCGAGGGCAGCGCGGCCTTGGCCTTCGCCAGCGGTCGTGCGCGCAGATCGACGCTGGCGGGCTTGGCGGCGATCGTGATCGACTCGCCGGTCGCCGGGTTTCGCCCCGGGCGTTTCTTCTGCGCGGGTTTGACGCGGACGGTCAGCTGCACGAGGCCGCCGAGCCGGACCTTCTGCGCGTTTGAGAGCTCCTCGAGCACGATCTCCTCGAGCGCGCCGAGCAGCCGCTTCGCCTCAGCGCGGGTGATCTCGGCGCGGTCAGCGAGCGCGCTAGCAAGCTGGGTCTGGGTCAGCGGCAACGGAGCTCCTCGATCAACAACGAAACGGACAGCTGAATATTGAACCCGGCGGGGCGGACGCGAGCAACGCGTCATCTCGCGTCGCTACGCTGGTCTGGTCGTGAGCGTGGACGAGCTACGGATCAGCATCGAGCGCCACCTCGATCAGGTTGCAGACGAGGCCGAGCGGTTGCGCGCCGCGCTTGTGGCGCTGGGTCCAGACGACACGCCGCCGGCGGCGATCGGCGAGATCTCGCGATCGAGGGACTCGCGCCCGCGGCGCGTCGCCCCGCGCGGCGCGACGCAGCACACCGTGCGCGAGGCGCGGGTCGACGGGCGGGCACCCACCACTGGTGCGAGCGTCGGGACTGCGCTTCGCCGTCCCACGACCGCAGCGACCCCCTCACACGGCCTTTCCGATGCGGGCCGCGCGGCCGAGAACTCAGCCACAAGCGCGCGCGGCGGCGAGGAGATCGCTCCTGCGAGGGGTGCTGACCGGGCGCTGCAGGAGCTTCGCAGCGAGCTGGCCGCAGGATTGCGCACCCGCCGCAGCGCGTGACACGCCCCCTGTCGGCGCCGCGACGCGTGCGCCTTCGTCCCGCGTGGGCAGCGTGTCGGCCACGGTCTCGGCTGATTCACGAACAGCCGGGCGGGGACGAGGTGGTCGTAAGGGACCGTTATCGAGCGAAGGGACGATTGTTCGTGGCTGTAGCAGGCGCCTGCGTCCACACCTTCGACCAGCCCGGCCACGGTCCGTTCCGTAGCGAGAGGTAAGCGAGCAACATCGTCGGACGACGACCTCTCGTCAGTCACGAGAATTTACTTCTCCTGGGAAACCCGGAAGTAGTATCCGACCGCGATCGCTACGAGCCCGACGAAGAACCTTGTAGCACTGACGAGACTGCCAGCATCAAGTCTCGTATTTGTGTTACTTCGCCGCCCGATTTCAGGGTGGGTACGATCACAAACGGCAAAACGATATTGACTGCGAGGAGAGTCAGGTAGCCGATGAGCAGCACCGGCAGGATGAGCCGGCGGCCACCAGCTTGGTGTCGCCTCTCGGCCTCCTGAAGGGCCCGGTCCCACTGTTCCGGGTTGTCGAGTGGCTTCCCTCCGGTTGCGTCAGCAGTGGCGACGGCCTGTGTCATTGGGATTTCCAGAGGCGATCGGCACCGTCTACGATCCAGTGCAGGACTCGCTTGTTTGATGCTCGTCTTGTTGAGAGTAGCCCATGCTTGGGCAGCGGTCTGCCAATCTAGGCATCGGCCGGGGGGCGCATGTTGTTGATCAACTCGACGGCTTGATCGAGTTCGGCTTGCGTTACCTGAGCGAATCTGTGCCCTTCGGGAAGAAACGCCGCAGGTAACCGTTGATGACGGCTGCAATGAAGGGGGAAGCTGAGCGGTCGATCCGTGAGCTGTCCGGGCCCAACCACCGCACCAGCAAAGCGAGCGTCTACAAACGCCCTACGGGCGAGTGCTCGCGATGATCGTCCGGATTTCAGGCGCGGCATCCATGCCGCTCGAACGCCCCGGCGCCCAACGATCGACCACCCCACCCCAAAACCAGCCGGCTCCGATTCACCCCCCAGACGACGAGCTGGTCGCGAAAATCCAGGCGAGGCGATTGCTCTCACGGCTCGGCGAAGACGGGCGCGCCCGACGCCCGATCGGGATGCACCCAAGGGTTCTCCCAACCCCGCACGCACGTTCCACCGACGCCAATCACCGTTCAAAAGCCCTGCTCAGCCCATCATTTGAGCCCGCAGTCTCACCTATGATCATCCACGGAGCCTCCGTGTTTGATGTTCGTTGTTGAGAGTAGCCCATGCTTCGGCAGCGGTCTGCCAATCTAGGCATCGACGGGGCATGTTGTTGATCAACTCGACGGCTTGATCGAGTTCGGCTTGTGTTACCTGAGCGAAGTCTGTGCCCTTCGGGAAGAAACGCCGCAGGTAACCGTTGATGTTTTCGTTTGACCCGCGTTCCCAGGAGTGGTAGGGGCGAGCGAAGTACGTGGTGATGAGATCGTGCAGTTCCATGTGCTTGACGAACTCGGTGCCGTTGTCGAGCGTCAGTGTCTTGCGTAGCTCCTCGGGGATCTCGCCGAAGATCGCGAGCATCGCCGCGAGCGTCTCCTCAGCGGTCTTGTTCGGGATGATCCGCGCGATCATGTACCGGCTCTGGCGCTCGACCTCGGTGTGGACCGCGGCGCCGCGCTGCTTGCCGACTACGGTGTCGCCCTCGAAATGCCCCGCCTGATCGCGCGTCTCGACAGCCTCCGGGCGTTCCTCGATCCCTGTGCGCTGTGGGATCTTGCCGACGCCGGCGCGCTTGCCGCGCCGGTCGCATTGCCCGCGCTGGCGGCGTTTACGGGGCAACAGCGTGCGCAGATCCGCGGGCGCATCGTCGGAGTAGATCCACTCGTAGATCGTCTCCGCGCAGAGGTTACGCTCATAGCACTTGCCGAAGTCGCGGCGCAACCGGCCGGCGATCCGCGCCGGCGTCCAACACAACCGGAGCTTCTCCTCGACGTAGCCGCACAGGAACTCGTTCTTGAGCGGGTCGGGCGTGCGATGCCCCACCGCTCTCTCGCGCGCCTGCTCATGAGCCGCGTTGGCGCAGTACACGAGGACTTCACCGCCGAATACCGCGGAGCCTGCGGCGGCTGCGGAGCCCGCGGCGGCGCTGACGTTGTTGGGTGAGCTGTTGCGTTGCAGCTCGCGGGTGATCGTGCCATCGCTACGTCCGGTCGCTCTCGCGATCTCCGCTTTGGTGTGACCGGCCGCTCTCATGTTCGCGATCTGGTCACGTTCGGCGGCTGACAGACGCCGATACTTCGGTTCTGCGGGCTGCGCACCCGCCTGCATATCTCTTGCCATGCTTGACACTTGCATCCATTTCGTGAAATCGGAGCAGTGTCCTGCATTGGGTTTCAGATACCACGTATGACTAGCGACTTCGCCATCCCCCATCGTGACTGGTCGCGGGCACGCTCGAGGAACTCGCCACGCAACGCGTGGCAGGCCTGTTCGAGCTGGTCCAGCGGTTCGCCGGAGAGACTGCCCTGCGTGTGAAGGAATTCCAGCAACGCGCAAGCGCAGTCGGGAACGGCGGGAAGCGTGTCTTCCTTGACGCTGATCTTGCGCGGGAAGTGGTCGAGCAGATACTCGGCGAGATCCGCCCGCGTCCAATGGCACAGGCGCCCGTCGGCGTAGTCGCGCTTGTATTGCAGCATCGAGGACGCCACGAAGCCGCCGTGCTGCCACACCTCCCCACCGGGCGGGTGTGTCGCGCGTGCATGAAACTCGAACTCGTTGAGCAGCATCTCCATATCGCGGTCGGAGTCCTCGTCCTCTTCCTCGTCGTCTTGGTCTTCGTCTCGGTCCTCGTCGTCGATCAGCTGCGGGTCGTCTTCCCACGGCGCCAGCACGACTGGGCGCGGCACTCCGGCCGGGTCGCCGGTCAGCGCGCGTGAGGTGATCACCAGCGCCGGCCCGTCCTCGTGCCCGAGGGAGATCTGCGCGTCGACCGCGCGTTGCGCCGCGGCGAGAACACGCGCGGTGAGCTCGTCGGCCGTGATCGACGCAGGTGTGCCCACACCGTGGACGCCGTCTGAGAGCAGCTCGCGTACGGGGCGTTCGTCCCCCGGCGGCATGAGCGAGCACGCCACGAGCACGTCGCCTACGTCGTGATGTTCGATCCCAACCAGCGCCGCCTGGGCCTCTCGCGCGCCCGGTCGGCGCAACAGCGCGACCAGCAGCTCGGCGTCCGGCCCGTCAATCCGGGCGGCCTCTTGAACGGCGAGCGTCCCGAGCTCGCCAGCGATCGGCGAGACGATCCCCTTGTCGGCTAGGCGCTGCGCGGCCGCGCGCGAGCGCGCGGCCAGCGGCTCGGCACCGAGCACGCCGAGCGCCGCGAGCAACCCCGCGGCGTCGATGTCGCCACGCGCCTCGACTGCGTCAAGGACCGCCCAAGCCACCTGCTGGGGCATCTCGAACTGCTCCAGCGGAACGAGCAGGGTCGCGGCGAGCTGCTCCAGATAGGCCGGCTCGTCAAGCGCCGTCGCGTCATCGAGCATCGCCAGAAACGCCGGGATCATCTGCTCATGCAGCAGCCCTGCCTGAAATTCGCTAACAGGTGACATGGCGCAAGCGTAATCACCCGGGCGGCTGGATCGCCCACGCTGCCAGCGGCCGCTGGCCACAAGGTGTCGGCACAACCAGGCTCATGACCCTCGCGAGACGACACCCCACAAATGGCAGCGGCTAATCCCCTTTAGTAGCAGGTTCCATCAGCCTCGGGTTTCGCAGTTCATAGCCCGGCGGCTGCCCATGCCTGCTGGACGTCCGCAATTTCTTGGGGTGTGGGCTCGCGGGCCTGACCTGGGTGAAATTGGCTGGCGACGATCACGCGGCGAAGCTTGGCGAGCATGTCGGTAAACGATGGGGTGGTCTTGGTGAGATACCAGGGGGAGCGCTGGCGGTGCTGCTCGACGTCGCTGGGATGATGTCCATGTAGTGCGTACCAGATGATTGTGAGTGTCATCGCGAGGAATTGGAAGGGGACCGTGCGTTGGACGGCCTGCTCGGCGCGGTTGCGTGCCTCGCCAACCCCGAAGTGCTCCTTGCCTTCCTCGTAGGCGACCTCGGTGGGCCAGCGGTCGGCGTAGCGTTCGATCAGCTGCGCCGGGGTGGCCTGGAGGTCGGTGGAGATGAGCGCCAGCTCATAGCCGGAGGGCTTGGTGGTGTCCTGGATCATCACCACCTGGACGGGCTGCTGTCCGAACGCCTCATACCACAAGCACTGAAACGCGTGGACCATCACCTCTTCGGTGTTTGAGTAGCGGCGGACTGTCGTGGTGGCCCACTCGGTGGCGGGGTCGGTCGCGATCTGAGCGAGCTTGGGCAGCGTTGCTCCCTTCTTCGGCGGGCGGCCCTGCTTGCGCTGTCCCTCCGGTGGCCGGGGCGGCGCGAGCCGGTTGAGGGTCGCGTCGGCGCGCAGGCGTGAGGTGATCGTCACGTTGTCGGGCAGCGAGGCAAACGCGCCCGACGCGTACGCGGCGTCGCCGACGCCGTGGATCTTGCGCGCCGGGAAGCGCTTGGCGAGCAGGCACAGCAGCTCGCTTGCCAGCCTGGGTTTCGAGGGCCGCTCGGGGTCGGGCTTGTGTTTGGGGATCTCCTTGCGCCGCGGGCGCCAGAGCCCGAAGAGCACCAGCAGGCAGACGGTCCGCTCAAGGAACGGAAGCTTGACGTTGATCCCGGCGGTGACCCAGTTGTTGCCCCAGGCGACGGCTCCCTTGTTGCTGTTGGCGGTTGCGTCGTGATGCCAGAAGCAGCCGAACACCTTCCGTCCTCGACGCTTGGCCAACGTGTCGTCGATCGGGACAACAAGCGGTTGATCGGGCGAGAGCAGACGCGACACGATCACCTCGGCCACCTTAAGCCCCAGCTCATCGGCAGACCAGCGAGCGTGACTGAAGAACCGGTGCGCACGAGCGTGATGCCAGACCCCGGACAGCCGCGCGCCGATCAGCATCCCCGTCACGCACCGCAGCTGGGTCTGGGAGATCTGGCCCACCACCAGCGCGCAGAACGTCCGGAACGTGGGGCGAGAAAAACATGTCGCGAACAGGAGCAGAAGCTGATCCAGCGAAGATGGGACGCAGAGCATCGGCGGCAACCCCCATGGGCAGCCGCGAACGGGCCTCCCACCCGACGCGGAAATGGTCGTGAACAAACCACCGCTTCGGGGAAGCTGCCGATGCTCCTTCTTTCAGAGCGCGGCTACAAGCTCAACTGCCCCTCGCTCACCCGCCACGACCAGCGCCACCCCGCGTCCCTCGCCGCAACGCCCAAAAGTGCGAAAGCCGAGATCAGCGATTCCTGCTACTAATCCGCTCGTGGCGGTCTCACAAGGGCGAAAACCGCTTCCACTAACAAGGGCGCGCCGATGGCGACGCGATCGCGGGCGCGGTCGAGCGCTACCGGAAGGATCTGGAGCGGGCGCCGTTGGCGGCGCAGGACGAAGGAGGCGTACGCTCAGCATGTCGGCGCCTATGGTGCCTGGCTTGGCGGACGGCGGCGACGGCGAGCGATGCGCTGAGCGACCCGCGGGCGCGGGATTACGCCGCGCGGGACTTCAAGCGGCATCTGAAGGTCGATCGGGGCTGGAAGCCCGCGCTCGGTCAACCTGGCGCTGGCGGCGGTCGATCACTTCAACCGGTTCCTGGGGCTGGGGCCGGCGAACGTCAAGCGCGAGCCGCTCGCGCAGGCGGCGCCGCGGGCGCTGTCGGAGGATCGAGCAGCGGGCGCTGCTGCGCGCGGCGGAGGCGTCCCGGCCGCGGGACCGGGCGATCGTGACGCTGCTGCTGTACACGATGCCGCGGCTGCACGAGCTGGCCGCGCTGAACATCGACGACGTGTCGATCTCGGCGCGCAAGGGCGCTGTTGGTGATCCGCTCGGGGAAGGGGGACGTGTATCGGGAGGTGCCGCTGAACCCCTCATGCCGCAACGCGCTCGAGCCGTGGATCAAGCAGCGACGCGAGCGTGTCGCGGACGGGGAGCGGGCGCTGTTCGTGGGCCCGCAGGGCCGGCGGCTGTCGCCGCGCGCGGTGGACCTGGTCGTCCGAGGCGTCGGCGAGCGGGCTGGGCTCGGGCTCTCGGCTCATGTGCTGCGGCATACGTGTGTGACGAACCTCGTGCGGGACGGCAACGACCTGGTGTTGGTCGCAGAGCTGGCGGGCCATCGCCGGCTTGAGACGACGCGGCGCTACAGCCTGCCGTCGGCGGCCGACCGCCAAGCGGCGATGGACGCGATGGAGATCGAGGACTGATGCCGGTCCAGATCCTCTCAGACGCCGAGCGGGAGGCGTGGTCGCGGTTTCCGGAGAGGATCGAGGAGGACGCGCTGGGGGCGTTCTTCACGCTGACCGCGGGCGAGTCGGAGGCGATCAGGCGGCTGTACGGTCGATCAGAACCGGCTGGCGGTGGCGTTGCAGGTGTGCTCGCTGCGGTGGCTGGGGTTCATCCCGGACGGCCTGTGGTCGCTCCCGGAGCGGGCGGTGCTCGTATCTCGCCGAGCAGCTCGATGTGCCGGTCGATTTCCTGACGGGCTATCGGGCTTTGCCGCGGACGCGTTCAGAGCACGCGCGTGTGGCGCAGCGGATCGCGCGCTTTCGGCTGACCACGGCCGGGAACGATCTGGGTCGGCTTCACTGGCATCTGCTCGCAGGCTGCGCTTGAGCACGACTCGCCGCTTGCGCTTGTTGCGCGAGGCGTGCCGGTGGCTGCGAGCGCGCGCAGTTCGTGCGTCCGGGGCTGACGGTGCTGGAGCGGACCGTCTCGGCCGCTCGGATGGACGCCGAGCGCGCGACCCATAGCGCGCTTGCGCCGAATGCTCGACGGCGGCCTGGTGCCGCGGCTGGAGGCGCTGTTGCTCGCGGACGTGGAGCTCTCGCAGGCAGGGACGGGCGATGACCCGCCTGGCATGGCTGGCGCAGGAAGGCAAGTCGGGCTCGCGTGGGGTGCTCGGCCAGATCGCGAAGCTTGTGTACCTGCGCGGCTATGGGTGCCGACGGCTGGGATCTGTCGGGGTTGAACCCGAACCGCCGTCGGTATCTGGCGCAGCTCGCGCGCCGGTCGACCAACCAGGCGCTGCAGCGCCGGCCCGGAGCGGGTCCGCCATCCGGCGCTGGTCGCGTTCTGCGCCGATCAGGCGGCGAAGGTGACCGACGAGGTCGTGGACCTGTTCGATGAGGCGATCGCCACCGCGCACGGCCGCGCGAGGCGCCGGCTGATCGAGAAGAAGCTCGAGACGGCCACCAGCCAGAACGAGAAGGTCCGGCTGCTCGCGGAGCTGCTCGAGATCGTGCTCGACCCGGCGATCCCGGATGCGGGCGTGCGCAACGCGATCTGGGAGCGCGAGCCGCCCGAGGTTCTCGCCCAGGTCGCCGCGGACGCAAAGAGGATCGCCCGCCCGGCGGATGACAACCACTACCCGCAGCTGGATGACAGCTACAGCCATGTGCGCACGTTCGCCCCCAGGGTGCTCGAGGTGCTCAGCTTCAGCGCAAGCCCCGCCGCCCGCGAGCTGCTCGATGCGGTCGAGTTGTTGCGCGATCTGAACCGCTCCGGCAGGCGCACCGTGCCCGCTGATGCGCCGGTGTCGTTCGCGCCGGCGAGCTGGCGCAAGCTGATCGTCGCCGACGGCGCGGATCGACCGCCACCAGTGGGAGCTGTGCGTGCTCTCCGAGCTCCGTCTCGGCGCTGCGCTCAGGCGATATCTGGGTTGCAGGGCAGCCGCCGCTACCAGCCGATCGACAGCTACCTGATCCCCCGGCACGAGTGGCAGCGCAGGCGCTCAGAGCTCGCCCAGGACCTCGAGAAGCCGCTCGACTTCCAAGACCGGCTGCGCACCCTGGCGCGCGACCTTGAGACGGAGGTGGCCGCGCTTGACCGGGCGCTCAGCGAGGACCCGCAGGTCGAGATCGACGAGGACGGGCAGCTGCGGCTGCTGGACCCCGAGGAAGACGAAGAGCCCCCGCCGCCGGAGGAGACACCGATCGGGCGGATCCTCGCGCCGCGGATCACCGACGTGGACATCCCCGACCTGCTCGTCGACATCAACCACCTGAGCGGGTTCATGCGACCTCTTCACGCACGCCGCCGGCGGCGAGACGCGCACGCCGGAGATCGAGCGGCACATCTACGCGGCGCTGATCGCGCACGCCTGCAACCACCCGTTCTCAAGGATGGCGAAGGCGTGCGGGCTGACCAAGGCCAAGCTCGACTACGCCGACCACTGGTACTTCCGCGAGGAGACGCTCGTGCCGGCCAACGCCGCGATCGTCGACTTCATCTTCAACCATCCGCTCGCCCAGCTGATCGGCGACGGCAGCTTCAGCTCCTCCGATGGCCGCCGCGTGCAGGTCACCGCCCGCCGCAGCCAGCACGCACGGGCGCTGCCGCGCTACTTCGGGCTCGGCCGCGGCGTCACCTTCTACACCTGGACATCCGACCAGCACAGCCACTACGCAAGCCGCGTCGTCAGAACCAGCGCTGCGGGACGCGACCTACGTGCTCGACGGGATCCTCGATAACCAGACCGAGCTTCCGATCTCCAAGCACACCACCGACACCGCCGGCTACTCGCGACCTGATCTTCGGCCTGTTCGACCTGCTCGAGCTCGACTTCTGCCCGCACCTCGCCGGGCTCCCGGACCGGCGGCTCTACCACCTGCCCGGAATGCGCCACGATACCCCCGCCGGCCGGCTGCTGGACCACCCGATCAACACCAAGCTGATCGCCGAGCACTGGGACGAGCTGCTGCGGATCGCCGCGTCGATCAAGCACGGGCACGTCACCGCCAGCCTGCTCGTGCAGCGGCTACAGGCGCACCCGAACCGAAGCCAGCTCGCCCGCGCGCTGCAGGAGTACGGGCGGATCATCAAGACCCGGTTCATCCTGCGCTACCACACCCGCCCCGAGGAGCGAAAGGCGATCCGCCGCCAGCTCAACAAGCACGAGTCGATGCACGCCCTGCACGACTTCCTCTTCTACGGCAACGACGGCAAGCTCCGCCTCGCCACCCTCGACCGCCAAAGCACCCGCGCCAGCTGCCTGCACCTCGTCGCCAACGCGATCGTCGCCTGGAACCTCGTCGCCGCCCAGCACGCGCTCGACCAGCTGCGAAGCCGAAGGCAATCCCGTCCCGCCCGAGCTGCAACGCGCAGTTCTCCCCGACGCTCAACGCGCACATCAACAAGATCGGCAAGTTCGACATCGACCCCAACCGCGGCAGCCTGCTCCGAGACCTGATCGAGCCCGGCGAGGTCGCGGCAGGCGCGAACTTCCACTAATCGAAAACCGTCATTCCTGCTCCGTTGCTAAGCCAACCCCCTCACGCTCCTCGAAGCGCAGCGGGGTCTGGGCCGGTCCAGTTGGTCGCGGACCGCGACCCGGCGTATCACCCGCTTTGTCGACCAGATCCATCGTGCCAGCCCTCGACAGCAAGCGGCGTCGAAGACGTCCGGATCCGCAACGTCGACTCCGACCTTGACGAGCAGTTCGCCGTCCAGCGCCAGCCGGCCCGGTACCAGGTGTGAGCCTCGCCGATCCGACCAGTGCTCCAGGACGTGTGCGACGATGAGTTTGGCTTCCAGCCCCCCAACTTCTCGATCAAGCCGGTCCACGTCGCCAACGGCCTCGCCCGAGCGCTGACCCAGCGCAGCTACAAGACAGGCACTGGCCCGGACCCTGCGCCGTTACGTCGGCAAGCAGAGCCTCGGGGTCGACGCAGGAACGCCATCCCAACGCAGAGATCATCACGACTACGCCGACGCCTTCGAGCCCCTGCGCGGAACTGCGCCCGACCCGCAGCGCCTGACCCGGCTGCGGTGCTCGCCTTCGATGTCCTCGGCGCCGACGGCGCCGTCTTCGATCAGGAGGACAAGTCCTCCTACACGCTCTCCAACGAGCGCTTCGTCACCAAGGACCCGTCGGACCTCCGCATGGGCCTCTTCCTTGCGCGTCTCATCCAACGTGAGCCGGCGCCGACACCAACGAGGCGCGGCGAAGCTCCTGCGCGACCTGTTGAGTTCGGAGAGCGACCCCTGGACGACGCTGGCACTGCCGCTGCTGCAGTTCGGCGCGGCACGCGAGGAGAGCGCCGAGGGCGAGGCGGCCGAGCGCGCCGCGATGGCCGATCACCTCTTCAACGCGGCGGACGGACGCCTCCAGGTCGCGCACCCTCGCGGTCCTTCGCGACTCCTATGACCGCCTGGCCCGCTTCGAGCGCCTCGGTGGCTCGAAGCTGAACTCGCTGCGTCGGCTCGTCCTCTTCGGCTGCTTCGCCCTTCACGTGCACGCCATCTCGCGCTGGAGCGAGCGCAACCCCGACGCGGCCGCGGCCGCCGATCTTGCTCGACATCTTCGACGGTACCGTCACCTCCGTCCGCGATGCGAGCCGGGCCAGCCTTCGCGCCGCCGGCGACGCCATCGAGTTCCTGATCCTCGACTGCTTCAAAGAGGAGGTCGAGGCCATCGGCACCTCCGAGGACGAACTGCTGATTGCTCTCAACGAGGACGGCGCCGACGACACACTGGTCAAGGACTTCCAGACCTACCTCGGCGGCGAGCAAGAGCCAGTCGACGCACTCTCTCGCGCGCTCGTTGATGCCGCGTTCGCCAAGGCCCGTGAGCATCCCATAGGGTCCCTCGTCGAGCTCGGGCGCCGCGCGGGATTCCTCTCGCCCTGGGCCAACAGCGGCCGTGGCGGCAAGCTCCAGAAGCGGTACACCGCGACCGCCGAGTTCCTTGGGCGATCTGATTGGATCGGCGACCCGGATGCACGCCACGCCGGCTGCGACGTCGGCGGCGCGACGGTGTCCGCGTGGGCGCACCAGACTTTAGGTAAGACACGCATGACGGCAACTGCCACGATCGCCACCCAGCCCGATCGGCTGCTGGCGCTCGAGCGGGCGAATGAGATCAGACACGCACGTGCACAGCTCAAGCGGCGGATCGAAGCAGGACACCTGTCAGCCGCACAGGTGATTCTCGATTGTCCACCAGAAGCGCGCCGCTGGCCGGTCGCGGCGCTGCTGGCCTGCCAGCGACAATGGGGGAGCACGACGTGCTGCAAGTTTCTTGCGCGCAACCAGATCAGCGAGGCCAAACGGATCGGCGAACTGACAGACCGTCAGCGACGCCTGCTCGCTGCGCAACTGGCGCAATGCGGCCACGGCGAAGCGAGGTCCCGCAGCCGACCGGTCCCGCTACGCGGACGGTGTCGTCGAAAGTTGCGAGGTCAGCGTGCGACACAATCTGGCCAATGTCGACGCAACGGGGTGCTGATCGCGAGGACGCGCGGCGGCGCTTTGTCGCCGACCCGGATCTGCTTGGCGCGCTCGGTGTGACGTCGAGCAGCTGTCCGATCCGGACGTGCGCTCGGTCGTGATCGGTCACGAGCACCCCGAGTTCGAACAAACGCTCAAAGAAGGACGGCGCGAGATCGAGGGCGTCGATCGGCCGATCAACCCCCGTCTGCATCTCGCGATGCATGAGATCGTCGCGACGCAGCTGTGGGACGACTCGCCGCCGGAGGTGTGGGACACCGCCGCGCGACTGTTGGACGCAGGCTACGAGCGACACGAGATCCTGCACATGCTCGGTCGTCTGGTCAGCGACCAGGTCTGGGAAGCGCTGCACGACAAGCGGCCCTACGATCGCGAGCGTCACGTGGCCGTGCTACGGGCGCTTCCCGGCGCTTGGGAGCGCGAGCGCACGACCCAGACGGCGATCAGACGCCACGACGACGCCCGCACGAAGGCTCGTCGGGCAGCGCGAGCGGCAAAGCAACGCAATCGACGGCCCAGCTAACGCCAGCACGCCCCCGCTCGCTGTCGCCCGTCAGCCCCGTGCAGTGACGAGCTGACATCCGCCGATCGCCGCTTGCGTCCTGGCGCTGGCCGACCTCACAGCGCTGCAATTGTGACTGCTGCTGTCCGGCGATCCGCTGATCCAGGGCGGCGAAGGCCCATCCGCAGCCATGCGGAGCCGTGGATTGGTGACTTCTTGGCGTTCAGGCACCGTTCGCGGTGGCCTCACCGGCCCCCGTTCTTCGTGCCCTGGGTCGATGCACCGATGCTGGCGGTACTCCAGTTCGAGCATGATCTCCACCCGGCGTGCGCGCCGCATTTCTATTTCGACCACCGCTCGCACGGATCGGCACGGCGGCGTGCCCAGCGCAGCCGGCTCTCACAGCGCGCGGTGCGCCTCTCGCGGACCCTACCCCGAGCTGCCGCTCACCACTGTCGGTGGGGCAGCGAAGTCCTCCGGCCCGGTTTGGCGAGCTTGGTTTAGTTACGAGACTGTCATGACGAGGACGGTGCCGTCGTCTTGGAGTGGTTCTTTCCAGTGGTGCGTGATGGCTTGTTGGATCGCGATCACGGTGCTCGCGGCGGTGGGGTTTGCGGCGCGTTGTAGTGCGCGCCTGAGGCCGTCGACGCCGAACGTTCCGCCGCCTTGCAGGCGTCGCTCCGTGATCCCGTCGGTCAGGAGAATCAGCCGTTCGCCGGGATTGAGCTTGCGCTCGGTGGGCGTGAACGTCGGTTGCTTGTTGTTGGTGCCGAGGGCGGGGTGGTATGGGCCGGCGAGCTCGTTGAGGTTGCCGTCGGTGTCGAGGAGGTAGGGGGGGAGGTGGCCGCAGTTGACCCACGTTAGCTTGGCGGTCGGTGCGTGCCAGCGCGCGAGTATGGCGGTCAGGTAGAAGTCGTCGTTTTGTAGCTTGCGTACGGTGTCGTGCATGAGTGTGAGGGCGTGTTCGAGGTCGGAGCCGTCGCGTCTGGCGGCGCGCAGCGCGCCGAGTGCGGTGGCGCCGAGGCCTGCGGCTGTGGGTCCTTTGCCGGCGGCGTCGGCGATCGCGAGCCATGCTCCATCGCGGTTCTCGACGAAGTCAAACCAGTCGCCGCCGACGTCGTAGCTGGGTAGCAGGATGCCCGCGAGCTGCGCGCCGGCGATCCGGGCGATCCGGGGCGGGAGGAGGTTCTGTTGGATTTCGGCGGCGGGGCTGGTGGGTTTGTGCCGGCGGGCCGCTTCGATCACGTCGGTGTAGCGGCTGGCGAGCTCGAGTGCCGCGGCGCCCTGTTTGGCGATCTCGCCCAGCGCGCCGATCGGCCTCCCGAGAGACAGCAGCAGCCCGGTCACGCGGCCTCTTAGCCACAGCGGCTCGGCGACACAGCCGGGGAGTAGCGCCTGGAGCTGCGCGTAGAACGCGGGCAGTTCTTCGGGCACGATCTCGGGTCCGAGCGCCGGAGGTGCTGCGATGTGGTCGGGGAACTCGGGGGAGCCCGCGAGCCGCAGCAGATGCGAGCCGTCGATGTCGACGACGTACAGCGCGACGGCGACCCCGGCGACGCGACGGGCCTCGGCGACGAGCTGATCCGCGACCAGGTAAGGGGGTACCTCGTCCAGCACCCGTGTGACCTCGAGTGCGATCGGCTGCTGTCGGCCAAGCTGTCCGGGGGCTTGAAAGGGGATCGTCGCGACCGCGGCGATTGACTGGGAGTCGGATTGTGATGAGTCGTTCAGGCTCGGGTTCGGTTTGCGCCAGCGCGTGGTTGAGGTCTTCTCGAGTGGGAAAGTGGCGGTACAGGGTTGAGCGACCGACGCCTGCGCTCGCGGCGATCGCGGCCATGCTGACGCGCCGATCGGCGGCTAGGGTCGCCGCGGCGTCGAGAATCCGCTCGCGGTTCGCGAGCGCGTCGGCTCGCATGAACGGTCCCGCGTTCGCCAGCCGGCCGGTCTGCTGCGGTGCGCGCCCGGTGTCAGCCATCGCTATCGGGGGAAGCTAGCGGCCGTGGAGCGGGCGTTCGGTCGGCGCGAGGCGAGGGCGAGTTTGGTTGTGCGGCCGGTCCGCGGTTTTGTCCGAGTACGGGTTTGCACCTCTCCCGAGAGGGTACAACGGTCCTAGATATTTGGAACTCTAACGGAGAGATGGGACGCATGTCGCAGATTACCGAGGCATATGACTATCGCGGCCGGACGCTGGTTGACCGCGAGGGCGAGAAGATCGGCAAGATCGACGAGCTCTATTACGACGAGCAGGGCGCCCGGCCCGAGTGGGCGCTGGTCAACACGGGCCTGTTCGGGACCAAGAAGACGTTCGTCCCGATCGCCAGCGCGAGCCCGATCGGCGAGGATCTGAAGGTCGCGGTCAGCAAGGAGCAGGTGAAGGACGCTCCCCGGATCGACGCCGACCAGGAGCTCTCAGAGCACGAGGAGCGCCAGCTGTTCGAGCACTACCAGCTGCCGTACACGACCAACGGCTCGACGACAGCAGCAAGCGGTGGCCCCGGCTTGGCGCAGTCGCAGCGCGAGGGTGGCTACGGCACTGGCGGTCTAGAGAGCGATGACGCGATGACGCGCTCCGAGGAGGAGCTCGTTGTCGGTACCGCGGAGCGCGAGCGCGGTCGAGTTCGGTTGCGCAAGTATGTCGTGACCGAGAACGTTCAGACGACGGTGCCGGTCCGGCGCGAGGAGGTCCGCGTTGAGCGCGAGCCGATCACCGACGCGAATCGCGACCAGGCGCTGTCGGGCGCGGAGATCTCCGAGCAGGAGCACGAGGTGATCTTGCACGAGGAGGAGCCGGTCGTCGAGAAGCGCACGGTTCCGAAGGAGCGCGTGCGGCTGGGCACCGAAACCCACGTCGACGAGCGTGCGGTCGCTGAAGAGATCCGCAAGGAGCAGATCGAGCTCGACGACAGCCAGCGGCCGTAGCGATGACCGTCACACCAACACGCCCATCAGTCGCAAAAGCCAACCGAGAGACCGCGGTCGCGACAGACATACATCAGCCTGCAGACATAGATCAGCCTGGTTTCCCGGGCGAGAAAACATCCGGTGCAACGGGTGTCCGAGAATCCGGCTCGCAAGCGCGACGCGACGTCGTAGATCCCGGGGAGGGTCGGGAGGCTCGGACGGCCGGTGGTCGCTTCGACGGTCGCGATCGCCAGCGTGAACGGTTCGGGGGGCTCAACTGGGGGGCCGCGTGTTTTGGTTGGCTGGTCGCGATCGGGATCGCGGCGATTCTGACCGCGATCCTCAGCGCCGCCGGCGCGGCGATCGGCCTGACCAGCATCAGCAGCGCTGAGGCACAGAAGCATGCGGCGACGATCGGGATCGGCGGCGGGATCGCGTTGCTGATCGTGCTGCTGCTCGCCTACTACGCGGGCGGCTACGTCGCGGGACGCATGTCGCGCTTTGACGGCGGGCTACAGGGCCTCGGCGTATGGGTGATCGGCCTGATCACCACGATCCTGTTCGCCGGCGCGGGCGTGGCCTTCGGCGCCAAGTACAACGTCCTCAGCTCGCTGAACCTGCCGCGCATCCCGATCAAGGAAGGTGCGCTAGCAACCGACGGGGCGATCGCCCTCGCGGCGATCTTGCTCGGAACGCTGATCGCGGGGATGGTCGGCGGGCGGATCGGCCGCAGCTACCACAGCAAGGTCGACCGGGCCGCATCGCGACGCCGACGAATTGATCAGCGACGCGGCGTAATCGCAGCCGTGCGGATGTCGAGCGACACGCGATAAGACATGAGGAGCGAGGTGATGGCTGATTCTGATCGACCGGTCGGGGAGCTGTTAGCGCGAGCTCTCCGAGCAGACAACGACGCTTGTGCGTCAGGAGCTCGAGTTGGCCAAGCTCGAGCTGGCTCAGAAGGGCAGGCGTGCAGGGGTCGGCGCCGGCATGTTCGGCGCCGCCGGGGTCGCTGGCCTCTACGCGGTCGGTGCGCTGACCGCCTGCGTGGTGTTGGCGCTCGCGACGGCGGTGACCGGCTGGCTGGCGGCGTTGATCGTCGCCGCCGGCCTACGGCCTCGTGGCGGGCGCCCTCGCGCTGTCGGGCAGGTCGAAGGTCAGCGCAGGCGCTGCCCCCCGCACCCGAGCAGGCCACCGAGAGTGTGAAGGAGGACGTGCGATGGACAACCACCAGAGCGAAACAAGCCAGGAACTAGCCTCCGAGCCGCAACGCACCCCCGAGCATGTCGCTGCGGAGATCGAACAGACCCGGGAGCAGCTCGGCGACACCGTCGCGGCCTTGGCTGAGAAGTCCGATCTCAAGGCCCAGGCGAAGCAGGCCGTCAACGAGGCAAAGCAGACGGTGACCGGCAAAGCCTCCGAGGTCAAAGAGACCGTCAGCGACAAGACCGACGAGTTCGTTTCCTCAGCCCGCGCGGCAACGCCTGAGTCCGCGAGCGAGGCCGGACATCGCCTAGCGCAGTTCGCTTTGGAGAACCGGCTCCTGGTGGCAGCGCTCGGCGCGTTTGTGCTCGGTTTGCTGATCGGAAGGCGCGGCGCACGATGAGCACCCACAACAGCAGCTCGTCGCGATACGAGGCGAATCGTCGATGAGTCTCGTGTTCAAGCCGATCGGGATCCTCGGCGGTCTGCTCGCCGGACTGTTGGGCAAGAAGGTGTTCGAGCTCGTCTGGGGACTGATCGACGACCGACCCCCGCCGGAGCCTAAGCATCGCCGACTTGCGCTCGGGAAACTCGCGGCCGCGCTGGTGGTAGAAGGAGCGATCTTCCGGCTGCTGCGCGGCTTCGCCGAGCATGGCGCGCGTCACGGTTTCACGGCCTTGACCGGACAATGGCCCGGCGAGGAAAGCCCTCGATCAAGAGGCCACCGATGACGGCTACCGATCGACTCGCTCGATTCGCCCCATACCTCTGGCGGCTGCTCGAGGACGAGTACGTCCAGGAACAACTCGGCCAAGCGATCACCGGATTGCGGCGAAGCTCTCGGCGCGCCAAAGGTCACAGCGCGAGCGAGTCGATCAGGGATAAACGCCTTCGTGCTCAGCTCCGCGACGCTGCCAACTCGCTGACCGCGGCAGCGCGAGCGCTCCAACAACCCCCGCGACCAAAACGACACCGATTGAGACGCGCGCTGCTGCTCAGCGCAGCCGCCGTCGCCGGCGCGCTCGTGTGGCGGGCCCGATCCAGCAATGACTAGAGGACAGGTCCGCAGCACACACGATGGCTGAACCCGTTCCAGCAGGAAGCGATGTCTCCGCCGGCACCTACAGCTGCACCAGCTGCCACTACCAGCTCGATGCCGACGCGACGCGCCACCTGCCGCCCTGCCCGAAGTGCGGCAACGGCAAATGGCACACGGCCACAGAGGGGCGACAGCGTCGACGACCCCTACCGAACAGGTAGGCCGAGACTGACAGAAAAGGGCCTTGCTCATGACAAGCACTAGAGAGCAAATCGAACGTGACCGGCAGACGACCGAAGCCGCAGAGCCCGATCGGCCCAGCGATCTGCCGCGCTCGGCTTGGCTCGACGTCCTCAAGCGGACGTTGCACGAGTTCAAGCGCGACAACCTGACCGATCTCGCCGCCGCGCTGACCTACTACGGGGTGCTGGCGATCTTCCCGATGATCATCGTCGTCGTCTCGCTCCTCGGCCTGATCGGTCATTCCGCGACCCAACCGCTGATCGATAACCTCGGCAAGGTCGCGCCCGGCCCCGCGAAGCAGATCATCACCAGCGCGATCCACAACGTCCAATCCGGCAAGGGGACCGCCGGCCTGCTCTTCGTGATCGGCCTCGCGGTAGCGCTGTGGTCAGCGTCGGGCTACATCGCCGCGTTCATGCGAGCTTCCAACGTCGTCTGGGACATCGACGAGGGAAGACCGATCTGGAAGACGACCACGATTCGCCTCGCGGTGACACTCATGACCGTGTGTTTGCTGACGCTCAGCGCCGTTGCCGTTCTGTTCACCGGCGGACTCGCCGCGCAAGCCGGCAAGGTACTCGGTGTCGCAAGCAGCGCCGTGACCGTCTTCGAGATCGTCAAGTGGCCGATCATGCTGCTGATCATCGCCGTGATCCTCGCGATCCTCTACTACGCAGGACCCAACGTGCGCCAGCCAGGCATTCGCTGGATCAGCCCGGGAAGCATCCTCGCGGTGTTGCTCTGGGTCATCGCTTCCGCAGCGTTCGCGCTCTACGTCGCGAACTTCGCCTCCTACAACAAGACCTACGGCGCGCTCGGTGGGATCATCGTGTTTCTGATTTGGCTCTGGATCACCAACGTCGTGATCCTGCTAGGAGCGGAGCTGAACGCCGAGCTAGAGCGCGGACGACAGATCCAGGCCGGCCATCCAGCCGAGCAAGAGCCCTACCTCCCCGCCCGCGACAACCCCAAAAGCTAGGGCGGCTTTCGTGGCAACCCGTCTGGAGATGATGAACAGCACCCCGAGTACGACCAGCGCAACTGCAATACCGGAAGATACAGGAAGTTGGGCCGCGCCTTGAAGCCGCCGCCCAGACGCCGTCGAACGCCGTTCTGTGCCGCGTTCGTGACCGCCGGATCTCGCTACAGCGATGTGTGAATTCCGATCACGAGCTGCGTTGGGTACGCCTGGGTCTTCTGAAGTTCTGGCCGGAGAGGCCGAGCGGCCCGAAGGTGTACCTGAGCGTGTGCAGGTGTGCTGCTCCGAGCGCACGCCGGCAAGGTGTGATCGGTCTCACGATCCTGTTCACCGCAGGTGGGTGTTGCCGACCTCGGCTTAGGCACGAACCGTGGCGGGGCGTCTCGGGTTGATTCGTTTACTGTGACGGTGCGATTCGCCGCGCTCGTTGCCTTCGCACACGAGGCGACCGCGGCCGTTTTCGACGATCCAGTGCGGCGTGACTTCGACGTCGGCCGCAGTGCGAACGACCGGGCTACCGAACGTTGCAGTCGACGCGGGTGCGTCACTGGGTGCACCGGAAGCGGCCACATTGTCACTCGACGTGGTGCCGTCCGTGGGCGCGCTCGTCGCAGTGCCATCGGCGGATGTGCTCGAAGGCGCGGCCGATGCCACCTCGATCGGATTGCCGTTGGCGTCGAGATGTCGTCGTCGACGATGGCGGCGCGGAGGTGGCGTTTCGGTCGCGACGGTCGCGGGCGTCTCCGTCGTGGCGCACGCGTCGAGAATCGAAAGTGTTGCGGCGAGAGCGGCCGCCGTTCGGTGTCGCAGGCGCATCGAACGGGTTCTACCACGTCGTGCGCGAGGCGCGATCCCGGCTGGAAAATCGACCGTCAGCGGCCTGCGACGGCTTCGATCAGGGCCGCGAGTTCGTGCTCGATCCGCGGCACGGATGCGACGAGCTGGTGGTCGTCGTCCACCTCCACCAGGGTGGCGCGTGGATTCGCGTCGACCCATGCACGCGCGATCTCGTGTGGAACGGTTTCGTCGCGTCGCCCCTGAACAACCGTCACCGGCTGTGTCACCGAGGGCATTGGCGGGCACCGGTCGGCCTCGTCGGGAGAGCCGATGTGCAGATCGAGTTCGCCACCTCGCGCATAGTGCGGGTAGCGCATCGAGCCGTTGCGACGCCAGGCGGTCATTCCCGACGCACCGACCCGTTCACGCCAACGCGGCGCGAGCTGAAACGCCGGCGCGATCAGCAACAACGCACGCACCCGCGGATCGACCGGCGCGCCGAATCCCGATGCGACGAGCGCGGCGACGTAACCACCGAGTGAACTTCCGGCGAGCACGCAGGGCGATTCACTGGCCTCGATTCGCGATCGCACGAGCGCACACTGCGACGCGATCGACAGCTGCTCGAACGTGGGCACGTTGAGATCGGGCTGCTCGAACGGAACTCCACGCGATGCAAACGCCGCTGCGAGCGCGCGACCCTTCGTCGATCCAGGCCCCGACGCGAACCCATGCAGATAGATCACTCGCATCGTCACGACTCGACGCCGAACTTTCGCATCCGCTGCCCGATCTCCATGAGATCCTGCTCGGCGAGATACGGCAGGTTGTCGGCCGCGTGTGCGTTCAGCCGCGCCATTTCCGGGAAGCGTGCGCCGACCACCGCGACACTGACGAGACCGTTCGAGAGCACGTACCGAATGGCCGCTTCACGCACGGTCAGTACGTCGCCTCTCACCAACGTTCGCACGCCTTCGCGCTGACGGATGCGCCGCGCGAGATCGGCCTGCGACCAGCGGTGCTTGCGATGATCGTCTTCGTGGAAGATGCGATCGGCGGACCACGTGTCTGCGAGCAGGCCGTAGGAGAGCGTCGAGTGCGCGATGACGCCGACCTTGGACTGCGAGATCTCTGACGCCATGCCGTGAAGTAGGCGCGGATGCAGAATGTTGTACGGAAGCGAGATCAGATCGACGTCGGCTTTGATCGCCTCGCGAATGACTTCTTCCGACCCGCGCGCTCACCCCGATGAGCCGCGCTTTGCCCTGCGAGCGAAGATCGCGCAGCGCCTCGAAAGCCTCGCGATGCTTGTCGGTGATGGCAGTGAGTCGCGGGTTGTGGAGCATGATCGCGTCGGCGTGGTCCGAAGCGCAGTCGCTTGAGAGACGCCTCTGCGAGGGCCATCAGCGAAGCGCGATCGAATCGTCGTGCCGGGACTTTTCCGCCACTGGCGCGATCGACGCCGATGCGCGTGGCGACGAACATCTTTTCGCGACCACGTGCTTTGAGCACATCGCCGATCACTGTCTCGACCGAGCCATCCGGTCCGTAGCAAGCCGCCGTGTCGACGAACGTACAGCCGTTGTCGAGCGCGGCTTCGATCACGCGGCGCGCGGTGAACACATCGAGCGGGCCGTACGATTCCCCCGAAAGGGCCCACGTGCCGAGGCCGATCTCGCCGACTTGGATCCCTGACTTGCCGAGCGTCCGCGTGCGCATCGCTCGGGCATGTACGCCGGCTGTGCGTATCGATCAAGCTGCGCACCGTCGCTTCGTTTGAACCGGCGACTCGAACGTCGCTTGCTTCGACGCGATGGGCGTGGCCTTAATCCCCCGCCATGGACGTGCTCATTGCCCATCACGGGCACTGTTTCGATGGGGCAGTCAGCGCTGCGCTGTTCACCCGCTTCGTTCGCGAGACGATCGACAAGACCGCTGCGTTCACCTACCGCGGCCTTGCCTACGAGCCCAACGCGCCGCCTCCGGGCGACCGACTGCGCAAGGGTGCGACCAACGCGATTCTCGATTTTCGCTACACGAAATCGCCGTTGCTGGAGTGGTACTTCGATCATCACGTGAGTGCCTTCCAGGAGCCCGGGAGTCGCGAACACTTCGCGGCCGACGCGTCCGGCAAGAAGTTTCATGACGGGACGTACGGGTCGAACACGAAGTTCATGGCCGACACGTTCAAGGCGAAATTCGGCTGGGAAGCGCCGGATCTCGTCGAGCTGATCGAGTGGGCGGACATCGTCGACGCAGCGCGGTTCCCGAACGCCGATGTGGCGAGCGGTCTGGATCACCCGGCTCTCGAGATCACGGCCATCGTGCAGGAACAAGGCGACGACACGCTCTGCACGCAGCTGATTCCGCGACTCGCGAGCGAGCGCATGGAAGACCTCGCGAAGAGTCCGCTCATCGCCGATCGACTGGCGCCGATTCGCGCCCGCATCGAGAACCTTTCGGTGCGCATGGCGAAAGCCGGCGAGCAGAAGGGCAACGTGGCGGTGTTCGACTTGAGCGACGCGCCGCTCGAGAGCGTGAGCAAGTTCCTCGGCTACAAATTGTTTCCGACGGCGATGTACTCGGTGGTGCTCTCGTGGACGCCGCGGCGCACGAAGATCTCGGTCGGATTCAATCCCTGGGTGAGCAAGCCTCGTCGCCACAACATCGCAGCGATCTGTGAAGCCTACGGCGGCGGCGGACATCCGGTGGTGGGCGCCATCTCGATGCCTTCGTCCGAACTTCCTCGTGCGAGGAAAGTCGTCGAAGAAGTCATCGATCTGTTGAACCGCTGACAGAGCGCTCGGGCACGCTCACCAGGTCGCAGCGCACGTGATAGGCGTCGATGGCGCCCCCTGCTCGTCGTTGCCCGCGGTGAACACCACGACGCCGTCGCTCGCCGGAAGCGCTACCGGCGGCAACACGGGATTGAGTCGCAGTGCGAGCACGTCGCGACGCAGCACTGGCGCACCGGCGGGGGCGAGCCACGCGACGTGTCCGTGAAGCCCACCTTGCGACTCGGCGTACATCGCCACGTCGTACACGATGTTCCCGGCGGCGAGCGTCGCAGTGTGTCCGGCATTGGCGCCATCGAGGGCCGGTTGCGCGTAGTACAGCCGCGGCAATTGCTCACCGAGACGTCGTTCGCCGATGGGCAATGTCGCGATCGCAACGCCCTGCTGCTCGGACCACTGGAACACGTACATCGATCGTCCGCGTTGAACCGCCGCGAATGGAAATTGCGCGAAGCCGGTGGCGAACGGATCGCCCGCAGGACGCAGCGCTTCGTCGAGCGGCACGAGAATCTGAACGCGCGCTTGTTCGTTGTGCGGCCCCGTCCCGCGCACCGGACGACCCAGTAGCGCCGCGATCGGTCCGTCACTCGGGAGCAACTGCATCGGCCCGCCGACGCGCGTACTCCACGCGGTGGCTGTGCCTTGAAGCGCGCCGTCGTGATCGAAGTGCATCGCAACGACCTGACCGTCGAGCGTACCGGCGAGTGCAATTGCGCCGTCGCCGCGAGCGACCGCGGTGATCCAGTCGAATCCTCGCGGCACGTTCTCGTCGGCTGAAGGTGCAGTAGCAATGTGGGACGGTGCTGCAATCGCGCCAGTGTTCGGCACGCGCGTCGCAAACACGTCGCCCGCGATGCGTTCGATCACCAGCACTCCGCTCGGCAGCGTCACCGCAACCGGAAGCGTCGATTGCGAGTGCCCGCCGACCGGAGGATTCGAGACCGGTTCGGGCACGAACACAGGCTCGCCCACCACGTGCAACTGGTCGTTCAGCCGTACGTACACTCGCCCGGGACGGGATGTGCCGAGGCCTCCCATTGCCTCGTAGCCGAGTTCGCCCACGTGCCGACGCACGGCGTGAGGCAACGCGAGCCCCTCGACGTTCTCGTGCACCACCATCACGAAACGCTCGCCCTGCGGCCCGGTCGTCGCGAAGGGCTGCACTGCCATGCGCTCTCCGTCGGGTGCGGAAAGACGATCGCCCACCAGCAACCGTTGCGATGCAACCGGCACGCAGAGTGGTTCGTGCGTCTGCGCACTCGCCACGATCGGCAGCGACATCGCCAGCGTGAATGCGATTGCACTCGTGTTGCGCGCGTTCATCTCAGTGCCCTCCCTGCGGTGCAGACGAAGCCGGCGCGGCTCCCTCGTGACATGTGACTTCGAGCAATCGCCAGTTCGCGCCATCGGTGCCTTCGGGCTGCACGTAGAGCAACCCGATGCGGTCACCCACGCGCGTTGCCGATGCATGTCCCGCGATCGCGTGATCGCTGGTTGCGATCTCGCTGGTCGCGACGCGGACCTCGCCACGCGGCGAAAGATTCACCAGCGAAGCGGGCGAGACCACGTGTGCGGCGTCACTCGGCAGGCCGCTTTCGATCGCGAGCCATGTTCCGTCCGCGGCGCTCTCGGTGTGCGAAAGAACGGCGCCGCCTGCTTCGTGTGCGGCGAGCACGCTGCGAGGATGTCGGATCGCGCCGTGATCGAGATCCGCAACGCGAACGTAGTTTCCTTCGCCGTAGACGATCGCGGGACCGTTTGCGCCCCGCACCAGCCACGCCGGGCCGCGACCGTGTCCGCGCGGGTCGGCGAACGGATCGATGCGTTGTACTTGTCGTGAAGCCGCGGCCGCATCGTCTGGAACGCTCAGCACCGCGATCGCGCGCGAGACCGCGCCACCGAGCGCATCCGGGCGTGCGAGCAGAACGGTGGTTTCGTGCGCACCGTGGAGCGCGTCGAGCACTTCGTCGCCGGGCGCGAGCGCAGCGACCAGCATGGGCGCGCCGGGACGTCCGTTCGCAATGGGCAGGCGATAGAGTCCGTGCTCACCGCGCGCATGATCACTCGACGCGGCGATGAACAACGTGCGCCCGTCATCACCGAACGCGGCCGACGTGGGGTCGGCGAGCGGCAACGACACCGGTGCTCGCGCGTGCCCGTTGGCACCCGAAGCGACCAACGAGACGTTCGCTCCATCGGCGCCGTGCGACACGATTGCCACGGCCGTATTTCCGGCGCGAGCGGTCACGAGCACACGACGCGCGCCGTCGAGCACCCACGATGGAGTGGTCAACGTGCCGCGTGCATCGACCGCACGGACAGCCACGCGCACCGGACCACCAGCAGCTTCGCGCGCGACGGCGAATACGACAGCATTCGCACCGAGCGAGACGACGCGCGCATCGGTATCGGCGGTCACGTCGCCACTCGCTGCGTGATGCGTGACGATCGTCTGCGGCGCCGCGGCCACGGTACACGTGCCGACCGGATGCGCCAGTTGCGCCGGCGGCTCGTCGAGCGATGCGAGGCGCTGCACGAGGCCTGCGGGCGGCACCTCGAGCTGATCAGCGTGATTCGCCGTGCTGCACTGCACCGGCGCGATACCGAGCACTGCGTCGCGTCCGTTGTCTGCGCGGCCTTCGAGCACGAACAGCAATCGCTCGCCGGTTGCCGCAGCGTCCAGCGATTCAAGGGGGAATTGTGAAGTCTATGAACGCTGTGCCGTGCCCATTTGCTCCGATGATAGAGAAGAGTGCTCCTTACGAAACTTGTGACGCTGGCGGAGATACGCCCCGTATGAGTTCTCGGTCACGGTTATTGAGAAAGGCTTGAGGGCGATGACGGAGAGAAAATCCCTCACGGTTCACTATCGTCGAATGGATGACCCTGTGGGCGCGTTAAATGGGGCCACGTTGGAAGCGCGGGTTCGGGGAGCGCTGGCCTATCAGTTTGATGGCGGCGCTTTATCGCAGCACTGGAACAGACGGGCATGGCTTGTACCACCTGACGATTCCGATACCTTGTTGATGAACCTATACCACGATGATGGCGTCAGCTTGATCACGTCCGTCAAGGTGGTGGAAATTCAGGGGCGGTCACTGGCGCCTCTTCAGGCTGCGATTTTTGGCGGCGGGGCGGCTTCGTCGGCGAGGCCGGCCATCGTCTCCAGGCTCATGTAGCGATGTTGTAATTGCCACTCGTCATTCTGTTCGAGCAGGATGGCGCCGACGAGCCGCCTGATCGAAGCTTCGTTGGGGAATATGCCGACGACGTCGGCGCGGCGTTTGACCTCCTTATTGAGACGTTCGATTGGGTTGGTGGAGTGCAACTTCGGCCAATGCGCGCGCGGGAACGCCATGAAGGCGAGGACGTCTGCCTCGGCGTTGTCCAGCAGGCCAGCCAGTCTGGGAAAGCGCGCCCGCAACTGATCGGCGACGTGCCGCCAGGTCCGTGACGCGGCGGCCTGATCCTCGTGGCTGAAGACCGAGCGGATCGCCGCCGACACCATCCCATGATGCGCTTTGGAAACATGGGCGAGCGCGTTGCGCATGAAGTGGACGCGGCAGCGCTGCCAACTCGCCTTGAAGACCTGCGAGATCGCCGCCTTGAGGCCTTCATGCGCGTCGGAGATGACGAGCTTGACGCCCTTCAGTCCACGGCTTTCCAGCGAGCGCAGGAAGCCGAGCCAAAACACCGCCGCCTCGGATGGCCCCAGCCCGAGCCCGATGATTTCGCGCCGCCCTTCGGCGTTGACCGCCGAGGCGATTATTGCGGCGACTGAGACGATCCTACCGTTTTCGCGCACCTTGAGATAAGTGGCGTCGAGCCAAAGATAGGGCCAGTCGCCTTCGAGCTTGCGGTCGAGGAACGAGTTCACCCGCTCGTCGATGTCCTCGCAAAGTTTCGAAACTTGGCTTTTCGAAATGCCGGACATGCCCATCGCCTGCACGAGATCGTCGACCTTGCGCGTCGAGACGCCCTGAATCCACGCTTCCTGTATGACGGCGACAAGCGCGCGCTCGGCGGTCTTGCGCGGCTCCAGGAAGGCGGGGAAATAGCTGCCTTTGCGCAGCTTCGGGATTTTCAGCTCCAGCGTGCCGAGCCGCGTCTCCAGATCGCGCTCGCGATAGCCATTGCGTTGGGTCGTGCGGGCGTCCGAGCGCTCGTAGCGCCCGGCGCCGACCCGATTTTCGATGTCGAATTCCATCAGCTTCTGCAACACCGCTTCGGCAAGATCCTTCAGCAGGTCCTCCCCGCCGCGCTCGCGAATTTGATGAAGAAATGCCATTGTGTCGTCGGTCATCGTTTCCTCGTTTCGGTTGGGTCAAGCTTTAGCAACTCGACTATAACCGAAGAGGACGCGGTGACCGCCCCCGGCCCGCCGGCGGGCTCCGCTAAGCGGAGCTCCGCCCGCCGGCTTCAATCAGAAAATCTCCACCACGTCTGTGGACGCTACCCGTCAGCTTTTTCGGGGACCTGACGGTCTATACCCGAGGCTACATGCAGGCTTTGCTGCATAGTGAACCAGATGCCGCGATGCTGCCAGTTGAGCAGCAACCCCCTCCCGCAGGGCGAGAATACATCCATTCAATGATGTATTGGATGGTCATCGGCAATCACGTCATGACGATCCAGAGCCGCTCGCTCACGACCAAGCACTTGGAGCAATATCTGACCTGGTTGCTCAAAGAGCGCACGGCCCAAATGGCGCAGAACGGACATGTTCTGCTCACGGCAAAATTCGACAGCGCAGAAGTTGGTGGTGACCTGGAGGATATTCGGGAGATTATTGTAGGAGGCACGGGAGCCGTCGAGGCTGCTCCGGCAAGGTTGCCGCACCCGCCCGTGGCCGAGCGTGAGGTGGATCAGCATGTAGATGTTGGAGCTCGCCGTTCGTGGGGTGAGCGCGCCATCAAGGTACTGCAAGCGGTCATGAACAACGAGGCCGATGTGCAGAACCTCTTGGAGAGCATCCCGGAAGACGCGGACTTAGACGTGTCCGTACACATCGGGTACAAAACAAAGAAACGCCGCGTTACCCGCGCCCCAATGCAACAGGCGCTCCGAAATTTGCCCGACGGCGAAATTGTCAATTCCGACGAAGGCGCCCGGCAATTACGAGATAATGGCGCCCATCAATTCCTGGATGATGCCGCCCCCCGTAACGGGATGATGGCGCCCGGGTCGTGGGGCTTGCTGGCTGACAATTTCTTGGCGCCTGAGACGGCGCCTGGTCAAGAGGCGATCGTGCTTTTGGCGCGAGCGCGCCGCATGCTTTCTCCGGTCAGTTCGATGCGGTGGGCGTTGTGGACCAGACGATCAAGGATGGCGTCGGCGTAGGTCGGGTCGCCGATGATTTCGTGCCAGCGATCGACGGGAAGCTGCGAAGTGACGAGGGTGGACTTGCGGCCATAGCGCTCTTCGAGGATTTCCAGAAGATCGTGGCGCGCCGCGGCGTCGAGGGGTTCAAGACCCCAGTCGTCCAGCACCAGGAGATCGGCGCGCCCGAGCGAGCGCAGCAAGCGGGCATGGCGACCGTCGCCGCGCGCCAGGGCGAGTTCCTCGAACAGCCGAGGGACCCGCTGATAAATGACGGACCGATTATCCCGGCAAGCCTTGTGGCCAAGCGCCGAGGCGAGCCAACTTTTGCCGACCCCGGTCGGGCCGATCAGAGCCAAATTGTCGTGGGCGTCGATCCAGTCGCCATTGACGAGTTTTTGCATCATGGCGCGGTCGAGGCCCCGTGGGCTGCGATAATCGATGTCTTCAACGCAGGCCTGTTGGCGCAATTTCGCGACGCGAAGCCGTGCGGCCAGTCGCTTGTCCTGGCGCAGGGACGCCTCGCGATCGAGCAGAAGACCCAGCCATTCCGGATGACTGAGCCCGCCGGCCTCACTGGAGGCCGCGACTTCGACGAAGGCCTTGGCCATGCCGTGCAGGCCGAGGGTGTGGAGTTGGTCGAGGGTTGGATGTTTGAGCAAAAGCTTCTCTCCTAATTGTAATAGCGCGGGCCGCGGATGTTGGCGTGCAGGATCGTCGGCGCCTCCGCGGCGCGCTTTTCGGCGGGCCGACGATCAAGCTTCTTGTCGAGGATGGATTTCACGGAGGAATAGGTGCGCGCGCCGATGGCGATGGCGCGCTCGGCCGCCGCCTCGACGCGCTCGTCGCCATAGGAGTTGGCCAGGCGAACGATGCCCAGGCAGGCGCGGAAGCCCTGTTCGGGATGGGGGCGACGCTCGATGATCTGCTCGCACAAGGCCGCCGTCGCCGGCCCGATCCGCTTGGCGTCGGCGCGGATTTTGTCGATCGTCCAGTTCTTGTAGCGGCGATGGCTGGACGGCATGTGGTCGGCCACGGTGGTGTGGCCGTGATTGCCGCTCATGCGAAGATGCGCGGCGATTCGCTCGCCCCGGAGGAATATCTCCACCGTCCTGACGGTGAGCCGGGCTTCGACCTCGGCGCGGGCGAAGCGGTGGGGAACCGAGTAATAATGGCTGGCGACTTCGACATGGTAGTCGACGCCGACGCGGCAGGTTTTCCATTGCGTGAACTCGTAAGGTTCGACCGGCAAGGACTTGAGCGCCGGTCGATCGACGTCCTCCAGCAATTGCCGGCGGGTGACGCCAAGGCGACGGATCGCCCGCTCGTCATTGAGCTTTTGCAGCATTTCGACGATGGCGGCGTTCAGTTCGGCCAGGCTGTAAAATGTGCGTCGGCGCAGCCGTCCGAGCAGCCAGCGTTCGACGATCAGCACCGCCCGCTCGACTTTGGCCTTGTCGCGCGGCTTGCAGGGCCGCGTCGGCAGAATGGCGGTTGAGTAATGGGTCGCCATCTCGGCATAGGTTCGGTTGACGTCGGGATCGTAGAAGCAGGCCTTGATGACCGCCGTCTTCGTGTTGTCCGGAACGAGAAGCTCAGGAACGCCGCCAATCGCCGAGAAGGCGCGGACATGGGCGTCGATCCAATCGGGCAGCGCCTGCGTCCAGCTGGCGCAGGCGAACGTGAAGCTCGACGCGCCGAGAACGGCGACAAAGACCTGAGCCTCGCGAACTTCTTCGGTCAGACGATCGATCACGACGGGCACGGTGTCGCCGGCGTAATCGACAAACAGCCGCTCGCCGGCGGCATAGGTCTGCCGCATTGTCACCGACAGCGTCTTCGCAAAGCCCCGGTAGAGGTCGCAAAACCGCGAGTAGCTGTAGCCGCCCGGATTGGCGGCGATATATTCGTCCCAAAGGATCGTCAGGGTGACGTGCTTGCGTTTCAACTCGCGATGGACGGTCACCCAATCCGGCTCGGCGACACGCCGATGCCCCCGCCTGCTGCGGCGATTGGCGTAAAGAGCGCCTTCCAATGCGGCGTCGCTCATGCCTTCCGCCTGCGTCCATGAAAGCCCCGCGCTTTCAGCTCTTTGCAGCATCTCGCGCACCGTCGAACGCGCCATGCCGAGCCGCCGGGCGATTTCGTGCGCCGAGAAAGAAGAAAATTTCAGTCGAATGATTTCGCGCGCCTGGCGCATGGAAATTCGCTCCGCTGGCATCGATTGCTCCCTTGGATTGCCAAAAGAGCGACTTCAACATGCCAGCGGCGGCCCCCGTCCTTCACGAAATCACCCGGGCGGGATCATCTCGGAATTGGGGGCGCCATCATCTCGGAATTGGGGGGCGGGATCATTCCGTTACGGGGGGCGCCTTCATCCAGGAATTGGGGGGCGCCTTCGTCAGGAATCTACAGAAATCACGGCGGTCGGCAAGCATGGTAAGCTGACTGGGAAAGACATTCGGCTCAGCTATTCCGTGCGTGTCCTATCCACCGGGACGACAAGCGAAAGCGCGTCCCGAAGCTACGCACGGCGGCGGGCGTTTCCTTGTTTGATTTCGATGACCTCGACCGGATGGTCAGAGAAACCTACGAAATGTGGCAAGAAATCCTTACGGAGCGCGAAGCCGAAGCTCGCCGTCGTGGGACGGGCACCACGGACGGTTTCTTGTGATCGACCGCATAGAAGTGCGGACAATTGCGTAAATCGCATTAAATTCGGATCTCACCCGATTTATTTGATCGGAGCGTCCTTCGACGTCTTCGCCATTGATCACGCCCGCCGAAGCGACACGACCTCAGCGCCCTGCCGGAGCCCGTCGACGCGACCGGCCCACCAACTCATCATCTCGACACGCTCAGGCCAGAAATCAGCCCGCGCGTAGGCGCGGCGTACTTCGTCTGGGTCGGCATGGGCGAGCTGGCGCTCAATGGCGTCGCCGCTCCATTTACGGCTTTCATTCAACATGGATGATGCAGCGGCCCGGAAGCCGTGCGCAGTCATTTGGTCTTGGGAATATCCGAGCCGCCGTAGGGCGCCGTTCAGCGTGTTTTCGGAGATCGGACGTTCGACCGAGCGCAGTCCGGGAAACAGAAGGCGTCGGTGGCCAGAAAGCGCGTGCAAGTCCCGCAACAGGCTGACCGCTTGCGAGGCGAGGGGGACGCGGTGTGGACGCCGCATTTTCATCCGACCGGCAGGGATCGACCAAACGGCGGTCTCCAAATCAAACTCGCACCATTCGGCGTTTCGCAGCTCTCCCGGCCTCACGAACGTGAGCGCGAGCAATTGCAGAGCGATGCGCGTCGTCGGATCGCCTGCGTACCCGTCGATGGAGCGCAGCAGGGCGCCGAAGGGAGCCGGCTCGACGATGGCGGGACGATGCTTGACCACTGGCGTGGTCAATGCGCCGCGTAGGGCAAAGGTCGGGTCGCTGTCGCATCGACCAGTCGCGATAGCGTAGCGAAAGACCTGCCCGACAAGGGCGCGCAGGCGAACGGCAGTTTCATGTCGTCCCCGTTGCTCCACCGTGCGCAGGCCGGCGAGGATTTCGGACGCCTTGATGTCGGCGATTGGCCGATCGCCCAGCGTTGGCATGACGAAGGAGAGCGCCCACTCGTTCTTATGCAGTGTGCCCTCGGACTTGCCCTCGCGGCGTTTTTTCTCGATCAGTTCCAGGGCGACGGCGGAAAACGTGTTGGCCCGCGACATGGCCGTGTTGGCCTTTTCCACCTTCTTCTGTTGGCTCGGATCAATGCCGGAGGCCAACAACGTTTTCGCTTCATCGCGCAATCTGCGCGCCTCTTTCAGGCTGACAGCAGGCCAAGCGCCAAAGGAAACTTTCTTCTGCTTCCCATCGAAGCGATAGGCCAGACGCCAAAGCTTTCCGCCTGAAGGAGCGATCCATAATTGCAGCCCGCCGCCGTCCGTGAGCTTCAATGTCTTGTCGGGCTGTGGTTTCGCGGTGCGAATTGCGGCGTCAGTCAGCGGCATGTTGGGCGCTCCTTGTTGGCCTTTTTAGGAAAGGCCAACAGGCTTAGCTTACACGAGCCAACAAAAAGGCCAACAAAAATTGGAGCTGCAGGGGCATGGCCTGAGACGGCCGGATACACACGATCTACGATTATGCCTTATTTTTCAGTTTGTTCAGCGACGTGCTGAGACAACCGGAAATAATTTGGGATGGGAAAATGGTGCCCCTGGCCGGGATCGAACCAGCACTCCTTGCGGAACTCGATTTTAAGTCGAGCGCGTCTACCAATTCCGCCACAGGGGCTCAGCCAGGGAGGCCCCCGGAAGAGGCGCGAAATATAGCGTGCGGCGTCGCCCCGTCAATCGCTCCCTGCGCGCGTTGCGTCATTTTTAGCATTGGTGGATTAAACAGGACGCCTTGGCCGGGCGCGTGCGAAGGTGTACCAAGGCCGCGCCCGCAAAAGATCGGATCATGATGTTCAAAAGGCTTTACGACTGGACCCTGGCGCTCGCGGAAAGCCGGCACTCGAACTCTGGCGCTCGCCGGGATCGCCTTCGCCGAAAGCTCGTTCTTCCCCCTGCCGCCGGATTTGATCCTGCTGCCGATGTCGCTGGCCAAGCCGGGCAAGGCCTGGTTCTACGCCGCCGTCTGCACCCTCGCTTCCGTCACCGGCGGCGTGCTCGGCTATTTCATCGGGGCCGCGCTCTACAACTCCATCGGCCAATATATCATCCATCTCTATGGCTATGGATCGCGCATCAATTCTTTACGCGAATTCTACGCCCATTGGGGCTGGGCCTTCATTCTGGTGAAGGGCCTGACGCCGAATTCCCTTCAAGCTTGTCACCATCGTCAGCGGACTGCTCGGCTATAATCTGCCGCTGTTCGTGCTGCTGGCGCTGATCACCCGCGGCGCGCGCTTCTTTCTCCTGGCGGCGGCGATGAACCATTTCGGCGACCACATGCGTGTCTGGCTGGAAAGGCATTTCGCCTGGTTCGTCATGATCCTGCTCGCCATCATCGTCGGCGGCTTCTGGGCCGCGGCCCATCTGGTGTGACGCCATGAGCCTGTTCGCGCGCCTTCGCGCCGCCCTCTCGCCCGAAAAAGCCGCGCTGCTGGTGCTGGCGGCGGCGGCGGCCACGCTTGCCGGCGCCTGGACCTTTCAGGCTTTGGGCTTCCAGCCCTGCGAATTGTGCCTGATCGAGCGCTATCCCTATTACGCTTCCCTGCCGCTCGCGGCGGCGGCGGTCGTTCTCGCGCGCAACGCGCCGCTTTTTGCGCGCGCAATTCTCATCCTGCTCGCGGCGTTTTTCCTGGCCGGGGCGGCGCTTGCGGCCTATCACGCCGGGGTGGAGTGGAAATTCTGGCCGGGACCGACGGGCTGCACCGGAAAATTCGTCGCTGCGACCTCGATGGAGGCGTTCCGCGCGCAACTGGAGCATGTTCGTGTGGTGCGCTGCGACGCGCCGGCCCTGCGCGTCTTTGGCCTGTCGCTCGCGGCATGGAATGTGCCGATCTCGCTCGCCATCGCCTTGGCCGCGTTTTTGGGCGCGACGGCGCCCAAAAAGGCCTAGGCGCGGCTCTTGTCGCCGAGAACCGCACTGAGCGGCGTTTGCGCCGAGCCGGGGGCCAGCGGCTTTTGCTGGCTTTCGTGCGGCGCCCAGCCTGACGCCCAGACGATCTCGAAGGTTGCGCGGAGTCGCCCGTCGGGATCGGCGAATTTTTCCGCGTAAAGCGCGGCGGCGCGCAAGACCACGTCGCGGCGCAAGGGGCGTCGGGCGCCGGCGGCCATAAAATTGGTCGCGCCCATGGCGCGCAGGTCGCGCATCAGGCCGAAGGCGCTTGAATAGCGCACGGTGAAGGCGTCGCAATCGGTCACCGGCAAGGCGAATCCCGCGCGCTGCAACAGGCCGCCGAGGTCGCGCAGATCGGCGAAAGGCGCGACGCGCGGGCTCGCCCCGCCCTCGATCTCGTCTTGCGCCTGGGCGAGGCAGAAGCGCAATTCGGCCAGGGTCTGGCCGCCGACCACAGCGGCGAGGAACAGGCCGTCCGG
The DNA here is from genome assembly GCA_963811155.1 of uncultured Solirubrobacterales bacterium. Taxonomy (GTDB): domain Bacteria; phylum Actinomycetota; class Thermoleophilia; order Solirubrobacterales; family Solirubrobacteraceae; genus Palsa-465. The sequence continues at coordinate 5,723 of CAWEQQ010000041.1, read as the reverse complement.
CGCGAGAATGCGGCGCGCCTGGGCGAAAACGCCGGGCAGGTCATTGGCGAATTGCAGGCTGAGCGCGCTGACCACGAGATCGAAATTTTGCGGCGCGAAGGGCAGGGCCTCTTCGTCGGCGACCAGCGCCGGCGCCGAGCCGCCCGCCAGTTCGAAAACGGGGACTGCGCGTAAAACCAGCCGTCCCGGCGCGGCCAGCGCCCGCGAAATCGCCGGATGCGGCGAACCGAGATCGAGCGCGCGCGCAAAAGGCCGGCGGATCGGGGAAAGGCGGAAGGCGAGGTCTTCCGCCACACGCGCGGCGACAAAATCGCAAGGGTTTTTCGCCCGCGCGGCGCGGGCGAGGCGCTTGCGCCATAAAGCGCGGTCGAAAATGAGCGGCGGCTTCGTCACAAGCCCCTTATGCGCTTGCGCGCCTGCGGCGTCAAAAGTCGCGCGACGCCGCGAAAGGGAGTAAGCTTACGCGATGTTCCGGCTGACGCCTTCGCCTTTCGCGGCGCCGAACTGGCTGAAAGACGGCGCGCTCGTCCTGAAAAAGGCCGGCGGGGCGGCGCTCGACCTGATCTATCCGCCGACCTGCCTTGCCTGCCGCCGCGCGGTTTCCGAACATGGCGGCCTGTGCCCGCAATGCTGGCGCGCCATGCGCTTCATCGAGCGCCCCTATTGCGAGCGCCTCGGCACGCCGTTCGAGACCGATCCGGCGGCGGAAGCCGGGGGGCGGACGATTTCTTCCGCCGCGCTCGCCGACCCGGCGGTTTTTGCGCGGGCGCGCGCGGTGGCGCAATTCGAGGACGGGCCGGCGCGGCGGCTGGTCCATCGCCTCAAATATTCCGACCGCGACGAACTGGCCGGGCCGATGGGCCTGTGGATGGCGCGCGCCGGCGCCGAGCTTTTGTCCGACGCCGACATGCTGGTCCCGATCCCGCTGCATTGGACGCGGCTGGCGCGCCGGCGCTTCAACCAGGCGGCGGCGCTGGCGCGCGGCGTCGAAAAATTTTCCGCCGTGCCGGTCGAGACCGGACTGTTGTTGCGCGTAAAGCCAACGCCGCCGCAGGTCGGGCTCACCCGACGCCTGCGCGCCCAGAACATCCAGGGCGCCTTCGTCGTGCCGGAAACGCGCAAAATCGACGCCGAGGGGCGCAAAATCGTGCTGGTGGACGACGTCATGACCTCGGGCGCGACGCTGAACGCGGCGGCCCGCGTGTTGCTGCGCGCCGGGGCGCAAAGGGTGGACGCGCTGGTTTTCGCCCGGGTGGTCAATACGTGACAATTCTCCCCATTGCCCGCGGGCTTTGGGCGATTTAAAAAAGCGTCATGAAGAAGATCGAGATCTACACCACCGCGACCTGCCCCTATTGCATCCGCGCCAAGGCGCTGCTGAACAAGAAGGGCGCCGCCTTCCAGGAGATCAGGGTGGACGTCAACCCCGCCCTGCGCCCGGAAATGGTCAAGCGCGCCAACGGGCGGACGACGGTGCCGCAGATTTTCATCGGCGGCGATCACGTCGGCGGTTGCGACGATCTTCATGACCTGGACTACGAAGGCCAGCTCGATCCCCTTCTGGCGGATTGAGGCCAGCCATGATCCGCTTCGCCCTCGCCTGCGCCAATGGCCACGAATTCGAAAGCTGGTTCGCCAGCAACAAATCCTATGACTTCCAGATCGCGAACAAGCTCGTCTCCTGCCCCTATTGCAATGGGACCGACATCGCCAAGGCGGTGATGGCGCCGGCGGTGGCGCGCGCGGACCGCGCGCCGCAACAGCCGGCGGAAGCGCCGAAGCAGAATGTCGCCCTGCTGGGCGGAGCCGACCGCGGGTTGCGCGAGATGGCGCGCGATCTGCACCAGAAGATCGTCGCGGCCACTGTGGACGTCGGGACGGAATTCGCGCGCGAGGCCCGCAAGATTCACGACGGCGAGGCGCCGGAGCGTCCGATCCGCGGCCAGACCTCGCCCGAAGACGCCCGCGCCCTGCTCGAGGAAGGCGTCGAGATCATGCCGATGCCGGCGACGCCCGAGGATCTGGGCTGAAGGCTCTGCCTGCCGGGCCGGGCCGGGCCGGGGCGAGGGCGCGATCGGCGCCTGTCAGGGCGAGCCGAAGCCGCTCAAGACAAGGCGAAATACCCCCGCGCGGCGCATTCGCCGCCGCATCACGTCAAACGACCGGAGCTTTTTCATGAACCGCCGCTCTCTTCTTCGTCTAGCCGCTCTTGGAGCGGGTCTGGCGCTATATGCCGCCGCGCCCGCCCGCGCCGAAGACGCCAAGATCGACGTGAACGCGATCCTCAACGATCCGGCGGCGCCCGTCGGCGGCAATCCGAAGGGCGACGTCACCATCGTCGCCTTCCTCGACTACAATTGCCCGTTCTGCAAGAAGGCGACGCCGGAGCTGGAAAAACTGGTCAAGACCGACGGCCATATCCGCCTCGTCTATAAGGACTGGCCGATCCTCACCGAAGCCTCGGTCTATGGCGCGCATCTGGCGCTGGCGGCAAAATATCAGGGCAAATATGAGCGCGTTCACAACGCGCTGATGGCCGTGCCGGGGCGCGGCAACGGCGACGACGTCATGCTGGCGGCGGTGAAGAATTCAGGCGTCGACATGGACCGGCTCAACGCCGATCTCAAGGCGCATGACGCCGATATTTCCGCGCTGATCAAGCGCAATGTCGAACAGGCGCAGGCGCTCGGCCTGGAGGGAACGCCGGTGTTCCTGATCGGGCCGTTCAAGGTCGCGGCCGCGCTCGATTATTCTGATTTCAAAAAAGTCGTCGCCCGGGTCAGGGACGCGCAAAAGGCGCACTAACACCGATTTTCACCGATCGCGACGCATCGCGACCTATGAACCCCTCGCGCGAATATCGCGGCTGGCATAGGGCAGGCGCGCCGCTCCGTCCCACGCACGACGGCGGCGGGACGGAGACGCTTGCGCGTGGATTTACTGCTTCGGCGCGGGGCAGGTGCGGATGCCCAGAATGCTGTAAACCGGGCACATCCCGACGGCGCCGGTCACCAGAGGCGCCACGCCGATCCAGCCCCACATGCCGATCTTGCCGGTATAGGCCAGTGCGATCAAGATCATGCCGACGATTACGCGCAAGCCGCGATCCAGAACTCCCTCATTCACCGTCATTTGGCGTCCCCTCAAAGTCGTTTCTTCGAGCAACTCGACGGCCGCCCATGACCTAAGCTAGCCGAAATCCCCCGTCGCCGGAAGATGCGCCAGCCAGGCCGCAAAAGATCGCGCCCGCGCCGACCATCGACAGGCCGACGGCCAGATCATCGCGCGGGCCTCAAGGGGAAGCTTTTCGGCGATGGCCTAGCTGTCGGCGTGTCGAGCCGTTCGGCCTCGAGCGCGAGCAATTCAAAATTGAAGCGAATGCGCGCCACGGGAAGCGTTTCGGGTCGATGACCAGCGCAATCAGGCTTTTGGCGTCTTCCTGAACTGGGACGCCGAGGCGCCCATCTCAAGGGAGATGGCGCGGGCGCTCTCGGCGACCATGCGGCCGAGCGGCGCGATGCGGTCCTCTTCGATGCGCGCCATCGGGCCGGAGGCCGAGACGGCGGCGATCACGTCGCCGGTTTCGTCGAAAATCGGCGCGGCGATGCAGCGCAGGCCCACCGCATGTTCCTCGTCGTCGAGCGCATAGCCCTGGGCGCGAATTTTTTCGAGTTCGGCGCGCAGGGCCGAGACCGTCGTGAGGGTCTTCGGCGTGATCCTGGGCATGCCGTGGCGGTGAAGGATTTTCGCGATGGCCTTGTCGGAAGTCGCGGAAAAAATGGCTTTGCCCACCGCCGAGCAATGCATGGGCACGCGCGAGCCCGGCCGCGCGAAGACCCGCATCATCTGCCGGCATTCGACCTGGGCGAGATAGACCGCCTCGCCCTGGTCCTCCAAGGCGAGATTGACCGTCTCGCCACATTCTTCCATCAGCCGGCGCAGGTGCGGCCGGGCGAGCGCCGCAAGGCTGCGGGTCTTGATGAAGCCGCAGCCGGTCATGAAGGCCTGAACGCCGATGGTCCAGATGCGCCGGTCGTGGCTGAAGCGGACATAGCGTTCCTGCTCCAGCGTGAGCAGGAGCCGATGCGCGGTCGAAGGCGGCAGGCCGACCTGCTGCGCAAGCTCAGTGAGCGTGCTCCCCTCGTCCGGGGCCTCGGCGATGCGGTTGATCAGCGACAGCGCGCGCGCCAGCGACTGGACCTGATCGGAGCTGCTCCTCGTCTCGCCCTTGCCGCGTTTTGCCGCGCTGCGGCTTTTCACCGCGGGTTGGCGCGCCATGTCGTCCCCCGTTTTCAAAGGCTGCGGAAAGCGCTTTTTTTTAAGCTTTCCAGGCAACTCACGCCATTTTTCCACGATACGGGAATTCTTTGCCATTGTCGCCATAAAATGACGGAAAACGACCGGATGAAAATGTATAATATGCTGTTTTGACGTAGATAATCATCAGCATTTCCATATCGTGGAAGCCATCTCGAAATCCTGCCCGGTCCTGCGATAGAAAATTCACGACCAATTCGCGCCGGGAGGACGCCATGCCGAAGATGAATGCGATGGACGCCGCCGTGGCGGTGCTGGAGCGCGAGGGCGTGAAGGTCGCCTTCGGTGTGCCCGGCGCCGCGATCAATCCGCTTTACGCCGCCATGCGCCGGCGTGGCTCGATCCGCCATATTCTCGCCCGCCATGTCGAGGGCGCCTCGCATATGGCCGACGGTTTTTCCCGCGCCAGGCCTGGAAACATAGGCGTCTGCATTGGCACCTCCGGCCCCGCCGGGACCGACATGATCACCGGCCTTTACGCGGCGGCGGCCAATTCGATCCCGATCCTGTGCGTCACCGGCCAGGCGCCGCGCGCCCGCCTCTACAAGGAGGATTTTCAGGCCATCGACATCGAGGCCATCGCCAAGCCGGTCGCCAAATGGGCGGTGACGGTGCGCGAGCCGGCGCTTGTGCCCCGCGTCTTCCAGCAGGCCTTTCACCTGATGCGTTCGGGCGCCCGGCCCGGTGCTGATCGACCTGCCGCTCGACGTGCAGATGTCCGAGATCGAATTCGACATCGACACCTACGAGCCTTTGCCCATCTATAAGCCGGCCGCGACCTTGCCGCAGGCGCGCAAGGCGCTGGAAATGCTCAATCAAGCGGAGCGGCCCTTGATCGTCGCCGGCGGCGGGATCATCAATGCCGACGCCAGCGACCTGCTGGTGGAATTCGCCGAACTGACCGGCGTCCCGGTCATCCCGACGCTGATGGGCTGGGGCGCAATTCCCGACGACCATCCCCTGATGGCCGGCATGGTCGGGCTTCAGACCAGCCACCGCTATGGCAACGCCACCTTCCTCGAATCCGATTTCGTCTTCGGCATCGGCAATCGCTGGGCGAACCGCCATACCGGCTCGATCGAGGCCTATGCCAAGGGCCGCAAATTCATCCATGTGGATATCGAGCCGACCCAGATCGGGCGCGTGTTCGGGCCGGATTACGGCATCGTGTCCGACGCCCGCGTCGCGCTGGAATTGTTCATCGAAGCCGCGCGCGAATTGAAGGCGGCGGGCAAGCTCAAGGACCGGGCGAAGTGGGCGGCGTCGTGCCTGCATCGCAAGAACAACATGCTGCGCAAGAGCCATTACGATCAGGTCCCGCTGAAGCCCCAGCGCGTCTACCAGGAAATGAACGAATGTCTCGACCGCGACACCTGCTATGTCACCACCATCGGCCTGTCGCAGAT
>CAWEQQ010000040.1:0-170487 GCA_963811155.1 uncultured Solirubrobacterales bacterium | reverse complement strand
AGCTCAGCCTGGGGCACGCGCGACCGATGATCCTCGTCTACCCCGACGGACGGATCGGCGGTAGCGTGTTCTCCGACTCCGAGTGGGCGAACACCCCCTCGGGCGCCTTCGAGAGCTACGTGATCGAGGTGATGCACAACGTCGATCAGCGTTATGCCACGATCGCGCGCCGCCAGGATCGGATCATCGGCGGCTTCTCCTCGGGTGCCTACGGGGCGATCAACATCGCGCTCCACCATCTGTCGGACTTCGTGAACGTGCAGACGTGGTCGGGTTACTTCGCCCAGACCCGCACCGGAGTGTTCGCACGGGCCAGCCACGCGACCCTCGCCTACAACAGCCCGATCGACTACGTGGCCCAGCGCGCTCGGTCGCTGGACAGAAACCCGCTCAGCGTTTACATGTTCGTGGGACGCGAAGACGGGTCGAGCCGACAACAGCTGCCGATGGCCCGCGCGCTCCAAGCAGCCGGCGCCGACGTCAGTACCGTTCTATCCGGGCGGCCACGACTGGTCGGTCTGGTACCCGCGCCTGAACCAGATGCTCGACCTGGCCTCGCAGGAAGTAGCTCATCCGCCGGCGGCCGTAGCAGCGGTCGCGCTGCCTCACGCCGGTCCCCCGCCCCTCGCGCGTGTCGTGTCTCCACGGCCCCGTCACCGCTCCCCAGAGCTCCGGCTTCTTGTGCAGCGTTGCTGCTGGCGCTGATCTCTGCCGCGCTGATCAACATCGGATTCGTCCTCCAACACCGCGGCCTTGCGCGTGCCCGCGCCGGCGGACACGCGCGCTGATCAGGAGGGTTTTCGCGCAGCCCGCCTGGCTGTTCGGGCAGGTGGTCGGCTGGGTCGGCTTCGGCGGGCAGATCGTCGCCGTCGCGCTGGCGCCGCTCACCCTCGTGCAGGCATTCAGCGCCGGCAGCCTCGCCCTATCGGTGCCGCTCGCCGCGCGCGTGTTCGGCCATCGCGTCAGCCGCGCCCCAGCTTGCGGCGATTGCGATCATCGCGGTGAGCCTCATCTCGCTGCCCGTTGGCTTTGGCGCTGACGCACGGGCATTTCCACGCCGGCGTGCTGATCGCCGCGGCTCTGCTCCTCGTGCTCGCCGGGGCGCTGCTCGCCCCGCGCGGGGGGGCCGCGGCGCTCGCTGTGGCGGCGGGCGCCTTCTACGGGTCCGCCGACGCTGCGATCAAGGCCGCCTCGATCGGCATACGGTTCCACGGCGCGAGCGTCCTCTCCGGGTGGACGCTGCTGGCCGGGCTGTGCACGCTCGGCGGGTTCGTCGCATTTCAGGCGGCGCTGCGGGAGGGCGACGAGGTCCAGCCGCTGACGCTGATGAACGCCTTCACGGCACTGGCCGCGGTCGCGCTGGGGATGGCCGCTTTCGGAGAGCCGCTCGGATCCACTCCAGCCGCCGGAGTCCTGCACGGCTGGCGATCCTCCTCGTGCTCATGTGCATCCGGCCGCTGGCCGGAGCCCAGCAGCGACTGGCCGAGGGAGCGCTGCTGCCCGGCTCCAGCCCCTCCCCGGCGCCGCCGTCCTGGGCTCGGTTCGGGTTGCCTGGCCGGCTCCATCCCACGAGAGCCCTGCGCGTTCGCAATGCCAACACCGTTCTGGGCTTCGTCGGCGGCTCGGCGCTCGGCGCCGCCGCCCTCCTTCTGTGCTCGGTCGCGGCGCTCGGCCTTCTATACACGCTGCGCCAGCTTCGCTGGCTCGCCATCGGGCCTCCCGTTCCAGACGCCCTGCCGCTCCTGCAACTCGCCGGCTTTGACGCGCAACCGCTCGCCCGCGTGTTGGTGGCCGCGCTCCTCGCGGGCCTCGCGCTCGGAGTCGCCCTGATCCGGGTCGCCGCGGCGGCGGCGCGTCATCCTCGTCGGCGTCTTCGCCCTGTTCGCGATGCTCGTCGGGTCGGACGCTTCTTACGCGCTGGCTCGCAACCTGCGCCTCGGACCGGTCCTCCTCAACCGGGCGCCGGTGCTCGGACCGTCCCTCGAGGCGCTGCTCCTCACGCTGGCCAGCGCGCTCGCCGGACCGCTGCCGGCGGTTCGTCTTCGAGTCGTGGGCTCCCCCGGCTTCGGGATCGCCGCATTTTGGCGCCGGTCCTCGCCGGCGGGATCGCCGTTGCCCTGGCGGGTGCGCTGCTGCTGACGAGCGGTCATGCCAGGGCTCAGACTTGGACGCCGCCGGTCATCGCGTCCGTTCCATCCCCTGCACGGCTCGCGGCCTTCCCGCCGTACTGCCGCCACCGGCGCATCCGCGGCCGGCGCATCGGCACGCCGTGCGCGCCCGCCGCCGGGCGCCTACTCACGGTCTACTTCTACAGCCACGCGCTTCACCGGGTAACGGACTATCTCGTGTACCTCCCCGCGCAATACACCCCGGCGCGACGCCTGCCCGTGTTCTACATGCTGCACGGGATGCCGGGCCGGCCGCTCGCGTTCACTGTCAACGCCCAGGTGGAGGGGAAGCTGGAGCGGCTGATCGGCCAGCGTCGGGTGACGCCGATGATCCTCATCTTTCCCGACGGCCGCATCAACGGGAACACGCAGACCGACTCCGAGTGGGCCAACACCCGCTCCGGACCGTTCGAGAGCTACGTCGTCGACGTCGTGCACAACGTCGACAGTCGCTTCGCCACGCTCCCGTACCGGCAGGACCGTGCGATCGCAGGTCTGTCAGCGGGTGCGTACGGAGCGCTCAACGTCGGCCTGCACCAGGTGGCGCTGTTCGGTCTGATTCAGGTGTGGTCGGGCTACTTCACCCAGACGCGCACGGGCGTCTTCTCGCACGCCACCCGTGCCTTGCTCGAACACAACAGCCCGCTGGACTACGTGCGCACGATGAAGCCCGCGCTCGTGGCCTACCCGCTGCGGGTGTTCCTCTACGTCGGCAACCACGACGGCGACGCGAGTCCGATGGCACCGATGGCCGTCCGGCTCGCGGCCGCGGGCGCCAACGTCCGCTCCGCCATCTACCCCGGTGGGCACAACTGGAATCTCTGGTCGGGCCGGATGGGCCAGATGCTGATCATGGCCAGCCGCCACTTCGCGACGGCAGCCACGGCCTCCCCCGTGGCCTGACGCGAGCTGGAGGCGATCCTGCCAGAGGGTCATTCTTTCTGCGCCGACGTGGATTCCTGGCTTTTAGAGAGCGTTCGTGGCAGCAGCAGGAACGCAATGGCACCGACTGCGAGTGGCACTGCAAGGGCGATCGCGTGGTAGACGAGCACCGCGGCAGCTGCGGTGGTTGCGTTGACGCCGCGTCGTAGAGGACCAGTGCGCCGATCATCCCTCCGTCGAGGACTCCGATGCCGCCCGGTACCGGGATTAGGTCTGTCAGGTAGCCGATCCGGTATCCGAGTACGACTGTCGTCAGGGGTGGAGGGTGCCCGAGGATGGCAAAGCACACCCAAAGCACGGCGAGATCGAATAGCAGGTATGCGAACGGTCCGATTAGCCGCCAGTCGAACGCAAACACGATCGCCTTCACGTCTCTGATCGAGCTGGCGAGTCCTCGCAGAGCGCGCGCGTCAAGGCGCTCAGGGGCTCGCCGTGCGAACATTCGATCCAGCGCTGCGGGAAGTGCGAGGAAGAGCAGCAGCACGCCGATGCCCACGGCGCTGGGAAGCACGCCCAAGAGGGGGTTTGACGGGCCGGGGAGGATCCCCACTGTCAGGCCGAGCCCGAACACCGAGATGACGATCGCGTTGATCGCGCTGGTCAGCAGGAACAGGACGGCCGAGCGTTCGGCGATCCATCCCCATGACATTCCTCGCGCTCGAAGCACCAGCGCTCCGGGTATCTCGGCGGCCGCTCCACCTGCGGGTACGACGGCTTGAAAGCCCTGTTCAAGCCACAGAACGCGCGAGACGAAATGAACCCAGGGCATCCGCGCCGCAAAACGAAGCGGGGCGCGGGGGAAAACGACAGCGAACGACACCACGTAGCCGTGACCGGATGGAAGCTCGAGCCCGATCGCGAGCAGCAGCCCTGCGGCGCTCATCTGCGCGATGCGCTGCTCGACCCCGTTCAAGCTCGGGACAGCAATGATCAGGCCGCCTGCGACAACCACAACATGCCGAGCACGATCAGGCCGGTGCGAAGCCGCCGCGCCGCCGCTGCCCGTTGCATGGCCTGCTCATCCTCAGCCCCTCCGGGCGGGGGCTCGCGCCGCGGCGCAGCGATGCTCCTGTGTCTGATGCGAACCGCTGTGGCGAGCATCCCAAGAGCGACCGCGGCGATCGCGAGCGCGATCTCACCGCGCTTGGCCGACAGTTGGTCGAGAAGCGCGGCGCCGATACCGTACGCGGCCAGCGCTGCGATCCAGGGACACCAGCGCCGCCAGCGCGTTCCACACCAGAAACGCGTTCCGCGGCATCTTCATCGCTCCCGAGACCCAGGTAGGGGTTACGAACACCGCGAGGCGTCCCCACCGCTGATAGATCCGTTCTCCGGCCGCCATTGCGCGCCGGCGCTGGCGGAGCCACCGGCCCTCGCGCTCCCCTATGGCACCTGCTGCCGCTGTTGGCGATCATCGGGGTCCTGCTGTTCGCGCGGGAGCGAGCGGAGCCATGGCTTCAGAAGGGCGGGGCGTGGCTGCAACGCCGCTGGCCGGATGGTGCTGGCACGACTCCTCCTGTTCGTCGGCAGCGTGTTGACGGTGCTCGGCGGCACCGGCCTGGTGCGGGAGTAGTGCTTCGGGCGATCTGCCCCCGCGACGTGCGGGTCGCCGACAGGCCTCCGCCGCCCGTGGGTGGTATTTGCCCGTTGGGTGCGGGCGACCACCGATGACAGGTCAGCCGGCAACGACGACCATCGTGTGGTGGGCAGCTTTCAGCACGTCCGTAATCGGCTGTCTCGCTTGAGCATGGCAGCACGCGTCGTGGTCGCGGTCGCCGGTGTCGGTGCCGCACTCGCCCTGACGGCCCCGTCCGCCGGCGCGACGCTCGTCTACAGCACAGGCGGGTTCTCTTCGGCGGCCAACCCGGGCCCGCAGTGGATCTGGAGCGCGCGAGATAACGGCACGAGATCCCGTCGGCTGGCCAGGGGGGCGGCTCCGAGCGTCTCGCCAAACGGCCGCCTGGTCGCGTACTGGTCGCTGTCCGGAATCGACATCAGGCTCGCGGTGGTGCCGGCGGCGGGCGGGAAGTCGCGGGTGATCCTCCACCACTGGAGTGATCCCGCCACCCTCGGCTGGTCCCCCGACTCGCGCACGATCGCCGCAGCGACCGGCACGGTTGGCTCGCGCCGCCTCGTCATCGTCGATGTCCGCTCCGGCAAGCTCTTGCGCACGATCGCGACCGGCTTCGACTTCGCGGGGGTTCAGTTCTCGCCCGACGGCAGCCGCGTCGTTTACACCCGCGTCGCCGACGCGCGGGGCAGCTCTGACGTCTACATCGCCGAGGTGCAGGGTGGTGCTCCCGTGCCCCTGACCCGCGATCACCACAGCGCCTGGGCGCTGTGGGGCCCGCGGTGGATCGTGTTCTCGCGCTCGCGCAAGCCCCCGCGGCCCGACGACGGCCGCAAGCTCGATCTCTACCTGATCAAACCCTCCGGAGCCGGCTTGCACCGGCTCACCCACACGCAACCCGGCCCGTCGCTCGCCGGGCTCCGAGCCGTCGCCTGGTCGGCAAACGGCACGCGACTGCTCGCCGAGATGACCGGCAACGACGTCACATTCGCCGAGACGGTGGATCCAGCGACCGGAGCGGTTCGGCGAGTCGGTACGCCGGCGCAAGGCCTGATTGGCTATGCCCTCTCGCGTGACGGCGCGGCGATTCTTGCCACTAACGGCGGACCGATGCCCAAGGACAGCGACGTCGTGTCGATCCCGTACACGTACACCGGCGGCAAGTGCTACCACGTACTCGTTCGCCACGCGGCGGACCCGGACTGGAACGCCGCCGGAGCACCGCGTTGACACCGGGCACGGGAGAGCGTCACAGGGCTGCGGATGGCGACCCGAATGCTCGCCGGTTGGGCCTCGTCAGCAGTGCTTGTCGGCTCAGACCAGAGGGACGTCTGCTGGGGCGGCGGATTGCTGCGCGTATCCGCGGCGGCGCCTACCGGCAGGCAGTGGCGCTGATGATGGCCGCGCTCGTGCCGTCGGGTCCCGAGGCGCATCGCGGTGGGCGTTTCGGCGTGGATTCTCCAGCCGTGGCTCGTGCCGCATCCGGATGACCTGGCGGATATGGCCGCGACGATTGATGCCGAGGATACGTTCGACCTTGCCCGCTGCCGCACGCCGATCCACGCCCCGACCTTGATCGTGGCCGGCGCCTGGGATCGCTTCTACGGTCCGGATCTGTTCATGGAGACCGCGCAGCTGATCCCACAATCGTCTAGCCCTACGGCTGCTTCGATGCTCGCGAAGTTGTCGTCGATGAGCACGATGTCGGCCGCCTCGCGCGACCTCCTCGGGGACGCCCGCATCCGCCGAGCTCACGTGCATGGGTCGGGGATGACTGCCGATGGCAGGACGTTCCTCGTAGGCGATACGGACCGAGTCTGCGCGTCGTTGCGGATGCCTGGGAGCGTACTCCGGCCTATGGTCTTGGTATGGCGGTCCTCAGATCTCCCCGGTCCGTACATCTCCCTCCGATCGAGGGTCCGTCGGGGGCGTTAGTGGAGCTGTTGTGTCGGCCGCCGCTATCGGGTGGGCGCGAACGAGGTGGTGGCGCTTGCGGACGTGTCGTTGCGTGTCGCTGCGGAGGATCTCGTGGTGGTGCTCGGTCCGTCCGGCAGCGGCAAGACGACGTTGCTCAACATCATCGGGGGCTCGATTCGCCGAGCGAGGGTCGGGTCGTCGTGGCGGGTCAGGACATCACGGGGTCCTCGCGCCGGGAGTTGTTCGAGTTCCGCCGGCACGGTGTGAGCTTCGTGTTTCAGACCTTCAACCTGTTCCCGGCGTTGACGGCGCTCGAGAACGTCGAGTTCGGAGCCGATGCCGCCGGCCGGGAGCACGTGCGTGAGATCGCGCGCGAGGTGCTGGATCGCGTCGGGCTGTCGGACCGAGTGGCTCATTTCCCTCACGAGCTGTCGGGCGGCGAGCAGCAGCGCGTGTCGATCGCGCGGGCCCTGGCAAGCGGCAATCCGATCTTGCTCGCCGACGAGCCGACGGGTGAGCTCGACTTCCATACCGGCATCCAGATCCTCGAGCTCCTGCACGCGCAGGCGCACACCGGGCGCGCGGTGCTCGTCGTGACGCACAATCGGGAGATCGCGCGGGTGGCCGACCGGGTGCTGGAGCTTTCCTCGGGGCATGTCGTTCGCGACGGGCTGCCGGAGGGCGGGCAGGTCGAGATCGCGGATCTGCGGTGGTGAGTCATGAGCCGCCCGCAGCGACTTCGGCTGTGGGTGCGCTGGGCGCTGCGGGACGCGCGCCGGCGCTGGGTGCTGGTGATCTCGATCGGGCTGCTGCTCGCACTCGGGGTCGGGATGTACTCGGCGATGAGCAGCATGGCCGGGTGGCGCACCGCGTCGGCCGACGCGAGCTTTGCCGCGTTGCGCTCCCACGACCTCCGGGTCTCGCTGGTCTCGGGGAGCTATGTCGGCGCCGGCCGGCTGCGCGCAGCGCTGAGTATTCCTGACCGGGGATTGGTGAGCGCCGCCGAGGAGCGGCTCGTCGTGCCGACGCAGGTCGATGCGTCGCACGGGAGCCAGAGCATCATCGTGCCGGGCCGCATCGTCGGCATGGGAGTCAGCCCCACCGTCGATCAGCTGGCCGTCGTGCACGGACGCGCGCTGCGGCCGGCCGACTCCGGACGCCCCGTGGTTGAGCTCGAGCGGAACTTCGCCAAGCACTTCGGGCTGCCGGCGGCGGGCAGCCTGCGGCTCAGCGGCGGGGCAGTGGTCCGTTACGTCGGGCAGGCACTTGCTCCGGAGTACTTCATCGTCACCGCGCCGGGCGCCGACTTCGGAGCCGAGGCCAATTTCGCTGTGCTGTTCGCGCCGTTGCGCACCGCCCAGCTGCTGAGCGGTCAGCCGGGGCGGGTCAACGAGCTCGTTCTACGAGTCAAGCCGGCCGCTGGTGCACTGGCCAGGGTGCAGGCCGACCTCGACCGCTCGCTGCGAGCAGCCCTCCCCGGCACTGGGTTCACGTTCACGACTGGCGCCCAGGAACCGGCTCGCCGGCTGCTCTACAAGGACGCCGAGGGCGATCAGCAGATGATGGACATCTTCGCGGCGCTATTGCTCGGAGCGGCAGCGTTCGCGGCGTTCAACCTGATCAGCCGGACGATCGAGGCGCAGCGGCGTGAGATCGGGATCGGGATGGCGCTTGGCGTCCGCCCGCGCGTCCTGGCTCGCCGGCCGCTGCTGCTCGGAGGCCAGGTGGCGCTCCTGGGGGTCGCATTGGGGATCCCAGCCGGGTTCGCCGCGAATGCGTGGCTTCGGTCGGTGATGCAGTCGTTCTTCCCGCTCCCGGTGCTCAAGACTCCGATGCAAGTCGGTGTCTTCGTGCAGGGCGCGGCGCTTGGACTGGCGGTCTCGCTCCTAGCCACCGCGATCCCGCTGAGGCGAGCGCTGTCGGTCACCCCGGTGGAGGCGATCAGCGTCGGTGCGCGCGCGGCCAAGAGCAGCGGGCTGGCCTGGATCACCCGTCGGATCCGGCTGCCCGGCGGCAGCCTGGCCAACATGCCGTTGCGAAACGTCCTGCGTACTCCCCGGCGCACGATCATGACCGTCCTGGGGATCGGCGCGGTCGTCGCGATCACGCTCGCGCTGGCCGGCGTGATCGACTCCTTCAACACCACGCTTGACGCCAGCCGAGCCGAGGCGCTCGCCGGCGCGCGGCAGCGCCTGACCGTCGACTTGGCCTCGCCCCAACCCGCGAACGGGGCACCGGTGCGAGCGATAGTCGATACGCCGGTGGTCGGGGCTGAGCAGCTGTCCCTGCGGCTGCCGTCGACACTCTCCGCTCCGCGGCGACGGGTCGACGTGTTCCTCGAGGTCGTCTCACGAGACCGTCCCCTGTGGCATCCGACCCTTCGCGCCGGCCGACTGTCGAACGACCGGCCGGGGCTGGTCATTGCGGAACGCGCCGCCGAGGATCTCCACGTGCGCATCGGTGACCGGCTGAACGTTCGCTATCCGGTCCCGACCGGTCCGCGCAGCTACGAGCTGGCATCGGCCAGCCTTCCCGTCACGGGAATCAACACCAGCCCACTTCGCTTCGTCGCCTATGCGAACGCACCAGCCGCGGCGTCGATGGGGCTGACCGGGCTCGTCAACCGGATCTCGGTTGTTCCCGCCGCGGGGAAGACCGCCGCCGACGTCAAACGAGCACTGGTCACGCTCCCGGCCGTGACCGCCGTTCAGGGCGCCGCCGCAATGACCGACGCGGTCGACCAGACCATGTCGCAATTCACCGAGGTGCTGGTCATCACCGTCGCGATCGCGATGGTCATGGCGCTGCTGATCGCCTACAACGCCGCTGCGATCAACGCCGAGGAGCGCACCCGCGAGAACGCCACCATGTTCGCCTACGGCATCGGGCCAGGCCGCGTCATCGCGGGAAACGTGCTCGAGGCGCTGCTCATCGGCACCCTGGCCACCATCGTCGGCCTCGGCGCCGGGTACGCGATCCTGCGCTGGATCCTCGACGTCTCCATGCGCAACACGATGCCCGACCTCGGCATCCTGACCTCGATCTCATCCGTCACCTTCGGACTCGCCGCCCTGGCCGGAATCGTCAGCGTCAGCCTCGCCCCGCTGTTGACACTGCGGCGGCTGAAGCGCACCGATGTCCCGTCCGCTCTGCGGGTGGTCGAATAGCGGCTCGGTAGAGGTAGCGAGATGGCTGCAGGAGAGAAGGCGATCGAAGCGCGAGACGACACGGGCATCGAACGCTCAGACGGACGGCTGACACGCCGACGATTCGTCATCGGCACGGGCTCCGCGGCCGTGCTGGCGGGGACTGGCGCGCTGGCCGCCGGGTGCGGCGCAACGGCGCCCCCGTTTCCCGTTCAGGAGATCAGCGAACTCCCGCCACCACGCCACGGAGCGCCGGTATCCCTCGAGCGGGGGCTGCTCGTGCGACGGTCCCATCGCGAGTTCACCGCTCAGCCGTTGACCGAGCGGGAGATCTCTCAGCTGCTGTGGGCCGCGCAGGGAATCACGGCCGAATGGGGAGGCCGCACCACGCCCTCAGCCGGTGGTCTCTATCCCCTCGAGCTGTACCTGCTCACCGCTGACACCTATCGCCAGCTATGTCCCTCAAGGGCACCGCGCCGAGCTGCTCGCATCCGAAGATCTTCGCGCTCGGGCGGCCGACGCGGCCCTGCACCAGCCGGCGGTTGGCACCGCCGCCCTGACGATCGTGATCACCGCCGTGTACGCCCGCACGGTCAAGAAATATGGGTCCCGCGGTCACCGCTACGTTCAACTCGAGGCCGGGCACGCCGCGCAGAACGTCTTGCTCCAGGCCGTCGCGCTCGGCCTCGTCGCCGTCCCGATCGGAGCGTTCGATGATCAACGTCTCGCAGAAGCCTTCCGCTTGCCGAGCGACCGCACGCCGCTGTACATCCTCGCCGTCGGTCACCCCCGCACGTCGAGCTCACCCTGAGCACCGCCACGCTGCCTGGCCCCGTCGCGGCTTCTGGCCGCACTCCGCCAGACCGCGAGCGTGGCCCCCAGGTCCATACCAAGCGAGCGCAGGCGATCAAGAGCGTCGATGACTACCTTGGTGTCCTCAAACAGCCGGTCCTCCTGCACGCGTCCGCGTCGCAGCTCCAGCAGCTGCGCACCCTCGTTGCGGTACGGCGTCCCGTCAGGGAAAGCGCCGGAGACGGCGAACCACGTGGCCACATGCGTATGCAGAGGACCGCCCTCGAGGAGGATGCACCGAGGCTCCAGGCGGAAGTCCGGGAACAACCGCCGGACCTCCGCAAACCAGGCACGCACAGCGTCCGGCCCGCGGAACTCTCCCCCGAGCACGTGCTCACCCGGGAACGCAAGCACGGCGTCGGCCACGAACTGCGCGTCGAGCGCGTCGAGCTGGCCGGCGTTGATCAGCCCATAGGCACGGCGGATCTACCGCCGCACAAACGTGTGATACACGGCCGGCTCACTCCTTTCTGTCCGACGACAAGCTCGTGACACCCAGGCCGCGCTGGCCCAACGGCGCGCCCGCGGGACGTACGACTCACGCTCAACGGTAGGCCGCCCGACGGGCCGGATCGTCCGGGGGAATCCCGCGACCGCCCTCGGTACTTCCACGGGAGAGCTCTCAGGTGGCGCTCGACACTAAGTACTTCGTCACCCGGCCAGATCGGTGGGCTACCCCGATGCCCCGCCCGGCGCGCCGCCATACCTTTCAAGCTGTGGCGCGCCGCCGTCGGAGCGCGGCTGCGCGAAGTGGAGTCCGGAAGGAGTACCAAGATGCAGAAGATCAAGCAGGCGGCATCGGACTTTCTGGCCAACAAGCGGGTGGCGGTTACCGGCGTCTCCAGGCACGCCAAGGATCACGGAAGCAACGTCGTGTACAAGCGCCTTCGCGATCGGGGCTACGAGGTGTACGCGGTCAACCCGAATGCCGATCGGGTCGAAGGCGATCGCTGCTATCACGACCTGCACTCGATTCCCGGCGGCGTCGACGCGGTCCTCATCGCCACGAGGCCAGAGACCGCCCAAGCGACGATGCACGAATGTGCCGAGCTTGGCATCAAGCATGTGTGGATGCACCGCGGCCCCGGCGCTGGGAGCGTCTCCCCGGCGGCGGCCGAGTACGGACGCGAGCAGGGAATCGCCGTGATCGACGGCGGATGCCCGTGCATGTTCGGCCCGACCGCGGATCTCGGGCACAAGGCGATGCGGGTGATCTTCAGCCTGAGCGGAAACGTCCCCAGAGAGGTCTGACCGAGTTCGGCTCATCGGCCGCGGCCCACACCGACCGCGGAACTCGACCAGTACGGTAAAGGTGATGGCCATGACAACTCCATCCCGGAAAAGCGCGACGGCGGCTGCGTTCCTGACGTTGGCGCTCGCGGCGACCGGCATCCTGGCCGTCCACACGTCCACCGGTCAGGCGACTCCGCCGTCGGCCAGGACAACAACGACCCCACGCCTGATCGATATCCAAGCCGCGCATCATCCCGGCTTTGACCGCGTCGTCTTCCGCTTCGACGGAGGCCTTCCGCCCCGCCGGTCCGTCGGCTACGTGAACCGCTTGACCGGCGACCCGTCGGGAGCTCCGATCCCAATCGCCGGCCGCGCGATCCTGAGGGTCGTCTTCTCGCCGGCCGCGGCCCACGACGACGCCGGTAACGTCACCACCCCGAGCCGGTTCGCGTTCGCGCTGCCAAACGTGATGAGCGTGGTTCGTTCCGGCGACTTCGAAGCCGCTCTGTCCCACGGCATCGGACTCGCCCAGCGCAGCTCGTTCCACCTGTTCACGCTCACCGGGCCAAGCCGCGTCGTGATCGACATCAGCACCCCGTTCCGGACCGTGCTCAAAAGGGTGTACTTCTTTAACGAGCCGCGATTCGCCGTCGGCAAGGAGCCGTTCGTCACCAGGGTGCTGCGCCCCGTGCTGCCCGGCACGCCCGCCACCGGCGTGATGGACCGGCTGTTCGCCGGCCCGACCGCCAGCGAGTACGCCAGCGGACTGCGGCTGCTGCAGTCCAAGGCAACCGGCTTCGCTGGACTCTCGATCGGCGGCGGCATGGCTCGAGTCAGGCTCACCGGCGGCTGTTCCAGCGGCGGTTCGACGGCGAGCATTGCCAACGAGATCTTCCCGACGCTCAAGCAGTTCACCACCGTCGGCTTCGTCAAGATCTACGACCCGGCCGGCCACACCGAGACACCCAGCAGGCGCAGCGACTCGATCCCCTTCTGCCTCGAACCCTAGGGACCCGTCGCCCGCGGCTCAGCGGTTCAGCGTGGCCGAGAGCCTGTAGATCGCGAAGGGGTGGGAGAAAGGATCCAGCGCACGCGCCATCATCGTGAGCTTGACGGTCGGCGGGCGACCGAGGACGGTCCGAGCGGGCGAGCCGAACGTGATCTTCAGTGTGCGGCTCCCGTTCCCGGGGGACAGGGCGCCGGTCCCGACGACATATGACTTGAGCCTCGCCTGTCGGGATGCCAGTCCCAGCCGTCGCGCCAACCGGCCGTCGAACGCAGCCGACGCGGTGCTGGTGCACGGTGTGTTGCACGCCACCGTCACTTTCAGGCCGCGCAGCGCGGTGGTCAGTCGCTGGCCCCGTTGGACGCTCGCGCCGTCTCGTGGCGACGGGTGCCAGCCACATCTCCAATGATCTCGACAGCTCGCCGATCACCGAGGAACGAGACCTGGCGGAAATCGAGCGGATCCCGTTGAGCAGATTGCCTCCCACCGGTTGCGCGCACCAGCGGTATCGGAGCGGTCCTTGGGTCGGCGTGGATGGCGTTGTTGACCCGAACCCGTATTCGTTCGGATACGTCGCCGATGCCGCCTTCGCCGACCTGACGAAATGGCTCGATGACGGCACCCTACCGCCGCGCGCGGCGAGGATTCGGGTGACCGACACGCGCGCCGGCACGACCGACCGGGACCGGTTCCGCAACGCCCTCGGCGGGCTGCGGACCCCGTTTGTGGACGTTCCCACCGCGACGTACTCCCCCATCGACGGCAGCGTGCACGAAACAGACTTGTCCGGTCTGTGCCCGCTGATCGGGTTCGGTATCCCGTCCCTCATGCGACGCTGCACGCGCTTTATCCCAAGCACGCCGACTATCTCGTGAGGGTGACCCGTGAGACCAACGAGCTCGTCCACAAGGGCTTGTGGGTTGCGTCCGATGCCGCAAATGTCGTGCGGCAGGCCGCCGCGTCCGACGTCCCGTAGCCGGCTGAGCGCGACGGCCCACGGCCAACGGGGCCAGAGCCGAGGGCCGCGCCAGAGCGGGTGTTTCTTGAAGGCGCCCGCGCGCTTTGAGCTAAGGGCCCGGCGTCCGCTGAGAGGACTCTCACCACAGTCTTCGCCATGACTTCGTCTCAGCTGAGACTGCCCTGTGGGTGGCCCGCTCTACTGACTTCATGACACAACACCCCAAGCCCATCTACGCCGGACCCAACTCCGTTCCGCCATACCAGCCGATCGGCATCCAGGAAGCGCGCGCACGGCGCTCTGCGCGCGCTGTCCAGGGGTGGCTGGCTGGTTTGGAGGGTGCTGACTCCAGACGGGAGCGCCGAGTGGCATCTGCGCGCGCACGCCGCAATCGCAAGCGGAGTCAATCGCCCGCGTGAATTACGAGCAGCTGGGACATCGCCATCTTCCCGGCCTCGAGCCACAGAGCTAAAGCCGCGGCGACCCCGGAAAAGTCACAAGTCCGCTTCGATCTCCGCGCGCCGGACGCTTGGCCGGGTGCACGCCAGAACCGCACTCGCTGCTTTGGCGATCGCGGCCGCCGGGGTCGGTTGCGGGTCGGGTGGCGGCTCGCAGCATGCGAGCGGCGCCGCGCTGTTTGCGGAGGATTGCGGGACGTGCCACTCGCTCACCGGACGGCAGTCGCCGCGCCGTCAGGGTGGTGATCTGCTCGCGCTGCGCTTGACGCGTGCTGAGATGCTTGAGTTCGTGCGCGAGATGCCCGTCCGGCACCGGCTGAGCTCGGCGCAGCTCCAGACCGTCGCCGACTACGTCCGCGCTGTCGAGGCGCGCGGGCCGTGAGCTACGGCTAAGACGAGCGTTCCGGCACGAGCTCCCCCACGTCCGCGACTGTGCTCGTCGGCGTCAGCCCGCCGCGACGACGATCCCTCCGCCGATCGACAACGAGGCCGTGTCCGACAGCGGCTCGGGAAGCCGTCCCGCTACCGCGACGGCGCCGGTGCGCGGATCGATTGACCACACGGTCGCGGTCTGAAGGCTTCTATGTCAAGCCCCTCCTTGTGAGGATGGTGGCGCGCCGGTCGCCGATCACCGTCAAGGGATGCCGCTGGCGCGGCTCGCTGGGGCTCGGCCCTGTCGGGCCACCCTTGACTGCGCGGGGCCGCGCGCGGTTATGCAGCGAGGAGGGGCTGGGCGGAGTGTGAGGCCAGGTCACGGATCATGCGGCGGTAGACGACATCGGAGAGGTGGCGCTTGACGATACGGCGGGCCTCCTTCTTGGTGTGGTGGTTGGCGCGCGCGCCTTCGTAGATCGCTTGGGCGCGCGGCTCGCAGCGCAGCTGGGTCACCGCCATGCGATGCAGGATCGCGTTGATCCGCCGGTTGCCGCCGGGGTTGTAGCGGTGGCGCACAGGCTCGCCGGGCCCTTCGGCAGTCGAGGCGGCCAGCGGCGCGGTGCCGTTGAAGCGGCCGAACCCGCCCTCGGTGAACCGGCGCGGATCGCCGGTCTCGACCAGCAGCTCGGCGACCGACCGGGTGTCCAGGCCGCAGAGCTCCCCGAGTGTGGAGCCGCTCGCGCGTACGAGTTCCTTCAGCTCGACGACGACCTGCCTCTCTTCGCGATCCAGCGCGGCGATCTGCGCGTGGTAGTTATCGAGCATCCGCAACCGCAGGGTGGTCGGCGCGTCGTAGCGCCGGCGGCGGTTGCGGCGCTCAAGCGCGGTAAGCCTGGGTCGCACGGCCTTGGTGTGGGGAAGCTGGTCGCGCAGCTCCAACGGCAGCTCGCAGAGCAGATGCTCGGCCTCATTGACCAGGTGCTGGCGGCTGGCCAGGATCGAGCGGCGCCGGTTATGCCAGATCGCGAGCAGCTGATGCTGCTCATCCGGGCCCTGGTCCTGGCCGGCGCGCTTGAACGCCTTGGGCAGCAGCGGATGCGCGAGCACCTCGCGCGCGATCCGCTCGGAATCCAACGTGTCCGACTTGCCGCGCTGGCGCGCGCGATCGCTGCGCGGCGTGCGGTTGGCACAGACGTCGCGCACGTCATAGCCGCGGCCGCACAAGAACGTCGCGGTGTGACGCCCCCAGCTCGAGGCGCCCTCGACGCCCCACCGCGCGACCGGCCCAAACTGCTCAGCCCACGCCTCCAAGGCGCGATGCCCATCGCCGGAGACCCGGAAGTGCTCGCAGGCCAGGACTCCGCCGCGGGGATCAATGATCGTTGCGGTCAGCGTCTGCTTGTGCGGGTCGATCCCGACGACGTTGCCCGCGTGATCGGGCGTGATCAGCACGTGCGATGGCCCTGGACCGCGTCTCTTGGCTCCCATTGCTTGACCTCCCAGCGTTACTGTTGTGGGCAGACCGGCCGACAACATCCCGGTGGGCGCCCCCTCTTCTTTCGGGGGCGGACGCTTCTATCAGGTCAGGCCGATCCTTCGATGGCACGAACCGAGGTCGACACTTCAGAGAGAGGACACCGCTTCCCGGGTCAGATCTGAGATGAGCCAGGCCTCGGTTCAGCCATCGAGCCTAACGCGAACCGTCGCCCGCATCGGGCACCCCAGATTCAACACCGGGATCTGAGAGCCCAGATCGTTCCCGCGACCGCCGACCAGGTACACGAACGCGCCGAGCGCCGCCGCCGAGGCGTGGGTGATCGGCTGCGGCAGCCGCCCGATCTCGCGGACCTGCCCGCTGGCGGGATCGAAGCGGTAGATCGCGCTGCTCGCGCCGTCGGGCGCCGAGCCGCCGATGATCAGGATCCGGCCGCCGACCGCAGTCGCCGCCGCGTAGCGAAGCCCTACCGGCACGTGTGTACGTGTTCGGCGGCGGCTCAGCGACCGAGCTCGACCACATCATCTCCTTCGATCCAGCTCGCGGGGCCGTGAGCACCGTCGGCGCGTTGCCGCGGGCGCAATCCGATGTCGCGGTCGCCGGGGCCGGGTGCGGCCGGCGGTCGGGAGCGCAGCGGTCCTGCTCCTCGCGCTGGGGGCGCCGCTGCTCGCCGGCGGCGGACGCCAGCGACGCGTCGTGAACGTGTAAAGCGCCGATGCTGCCGGCGACCTCAGTTCGGTCGTGCGCGGCGACCCGGCGCTGACGTGCCGAACAGCCTCAGCAACACCGTCGATGTGATCAGCCAGCGGACGTTGAAGATCGTCGCGCAGTTCCCGGTCGGGGCGCTGCCGCAGCACGTCACGCCGTCCTACGACCTGCGGACGCTCTACGTGGACAACGACCTCGGCAACACCCTCACGCCGATCGACCCCCGTACCGCGAAGCCCGGGCGGCCGATACCGGTCGAGGATCCGTACAACCTGTGCTTCACTCCGGACGGCCGGTTCGCGATCGTGGTGGCGGAGCGGCTGCAGCGGCTCGACTTCCGCGATCCGAACACGATGCGCCTGGTGCACTCGCTGCCGGTGCCCGAGTGCCGAGGGGTCGATCACATGGACTTCTCCGCGGACGGGCGCTACGGGTTCGCGAGCTGCGAATTCGCTGGCCGGATGATCGGCGCGCTGCGGGGTTCTACGACGACTTTGTTGGCGCGATTACGGATGCGTCCGGGGGCGTGTCCGGCGATGCTGGGGCATGGCTTCGGCTCAAGCGTCCTCGGCTGCGGCGGGAGTTGCGCGCGGATCACGGCGTCTAGGCTTGGTTCGTCACGCCTTCGGCTGGCTGGTCGAGCATCGCGCGCGAGTGCTGTCGGCGATCGCGGCGCGGCTCGATTGTGGTCGGCGGGGCGTTGTATCTGGCTGGGGAGCGCGCTGCGGGGCAGGATGTGTGGGCCGCCGCGGTCGCGCTGTTGGCTGCCGAGCTCGCGTTTGAGGTGGTCGCACGGTGATCGTTGACCATCACCTGGGGGTCGACACGATCGCGCTCGTCGCGATGGTCGGGGCTCTGGCGCTCGGGCAGGAGTTCGCCGGGGTGATCGTCGGCCTGATGTTCTCGGGCGGCGCGACGCTCGAGGACATCGCCTCGACCCGCGCGCGGCGGGAGCTGACGGCGCTGATCCAGCGCGCCCCCAAGGTCGCGCAGCTGCGCGTCGGCGAGCAGCTCGAGCAGGTGCCCGTCGCCGAGGTCAAGACGGGCGACGTCGTGGTCGTGAGAACCGGCGAGGTCGTGCCGGTCGACGGCACTGTGGTCGGCGCCGAGGCTGTTGTTGATACGAGCACGCTGAGCGGCGAGCCGCTGCCCGTCACGATCGGACCGGGAATGGCGGTGTTGAGCGGCTCGGCGAATGCCGGCTCCCCGTTTGACGTTCGCGCCGACAGACCCGCGGCCGAGAGCGCTTATGCGGCGCTCGTCCGGTTGGTCGAGCAGGCGCAGGCGCACCGGGCGCCGTTCGTTCGGATGGCCGACCGCTACGCCGGATTCTTCCTCCCCGCGACGTTGATCATCGCCGGGCTCGCGTGGGCGATCAGTGGCGACCCCGTCCGTGCGCTGGCGGTCGTCGTGGTCGCGACGCCGTGCCCGTTGATTCTCGCGGCGCCGATCGCGCTCGTGTCCGGCCTCTCGCGCGCCGCCCGCTACGGCGTGATCGTGAAGGGCGCCGGAGCGATCGAGACGCTCGGCCAGGCGCGCACCGTCCTGTTTGACAAGACCGGCACGCTCACGGTCGGAACGCCCGACGTTCGCGATGTCGTCCGCTATCGAGATCACCAGCCGGCCGAGCTGCTCGCGCTCGCCGCCTCTGTCGACCGCATGTCCGCGCACGTGCTCGGCGAGGCGCTGGTGCGTGCCGCCACCGACGCGGGGCTCACGCTCAGCACCCCGACCCACGTTCGCGAGCAGCCCGGCCAGGGCATCCAGGGAGTCATCGACGGTCGCACGGTCGCGGTCGGGAGCCGCGCGTTCATGCGCGCCGCGGGGATCCCTGACGACGAGATCGCGTCCGCTGCCGTGCTGCGCGGCCACGGCTCTGGCGAGACGCACGTGCTCGTCGGCATCGACCGGCACGTCGGTGGCGTGATCGTGATGGCCGACGAGCTACGACCAGACGCCGACCGGATCGTCGAACGCCTACGCGCCGAAGGGATCCGCCACGTCGCGATGGCATCAGGAGACCGCCGATCCGTCGCCGAGCGGATCGGCAGACAGCTCGGCGTCGACCGCGTCTACGCCGAGCAGTCGCCCGAGGAGAAGCTCGAAGTCGTCCGCCGGCTCCGCGCCGACCCCGCGCTGCGCCCGGTGATCATGGTCGGCGACGGAGTCAACGACGCGCCCGCGCTCGCGCTCGCAGACCTCGGCATCGCGATGGGCGTCGCCGGCGCGACCGTGTCCTCAGAGACCGCCGACGCCGTCATCACGATCGACCGCATCGACCGCGTCGCGGACGCCGTACACACCGGCCGACGCTCGCTGCACATCGCGCGCCAGAGCGTGCTCGCGGGCATGGGCCTCAGCCTCGCCGCGATGGCCGTCGCAGCCGCCGGCTACCTACCGCCCGTCGCCGGCGCCCTATTCCAAGAAGCGATCGACCTCGCCGTGATCCTCAACGCCCTACGCGCACTACGCGGCTAAACCACAACCACCCGCTCCTCCCGCACGCAGCGACCCGCGCCCGTCAAAAGACCAGACGTCGGCTCTACTCGAGGAGGTCGGCCATCTCAGCAGCGCCTGAGCATCCCGGTCAGCCAATCACCAGCCATTCGCCACCATCCGGTTGCGCGTTGGCGCGTCCTCAGCCTTTCTGCGGCCCTGCGGCAGACCGACGCAACCGATGACCCCCCGCGGATGGGGCACCGGCGAAACGGCGTAGCTTCGCGCCGCCGTCCCGTCAAGGGCGCCGCTTCGCCGGCTCGCTGCGCTCGGCCCTGTCGGGCCCGCCCTTGACTGGCACCGCGGCCGCTTCGCTATTTGGCAGCCAGGGTTGCGCATGAGCGCAACCTGGGCTGGTTCCCGGGCCTCAGGCGTCCCGGGGGCCCCCGAGTACAAGTGATGCTCAACAACCCGCGACCAAGCCAAACAACCGAGAAGGGGTGAGCACGCTCCCGCGGGCATGAGCCGCCATCCATCTCGCCGACGAGCTAAGACGTTGGATCACTACAACCGACTTGACTGGGGTATCGGCTCGGCTGCCTCGTGCTCGGGAAGATGGGGGCTCGTACCCATTCCGCGTGCGGCTCGCGGCGGGCAGTCTTGGGTCGAACTCAACGATTTGGAGGCTTGATGATTGCCGTTGCGGAAGATGGCGCATGGGGGGCCGTGAACGAGAACGGTCCTCGCGCGAATACCGGGCAGATACGCCTACTTGTGGTCGATGATCACGCCGCGGTACGCCGGGGGTTACGGGAGCTGCTCGAAGACCAGCATGATTTCAGGGTTATCGACGCGGTGGCCTCGGCGGAGGAGGCGATGGCTGTTGCCGGGCGTGAGGAGTTCGATGTCGCGGTCGTGGACTACCAGCTGGGTGGGCGGAACGGTCTTTGGGTGAGCCGCAAGCTCAAGCGTCTGCCGCGCCCGCCGAGGGTTGTGATCTATTCGGCGTACTGCGACGGTCTGCTTGCAGCTGCGGCGGTGGTGGCCGAGGCTGATCGGCTGGTGAGTAAGGGCGGGCCGGGATCGGAGTTGTGCGATGCGATTCGCACGGCGTGGCGGCGGGCGATTGTTGTTGCCGATGGTCCCGTGGCAGGTAGCGGAGATGATGCGTCGCCTGCTGGATGAGAAGGAGCAGGCGGTCTTCGGGATGCTGTTGGCGGGGATTTCGTCCGTCGAGATCGCGCAGACGCTCGGTATCTCCTCCGCCGGCTTGGAGTCGGCGTCTGTGGGAGATGTTGCGCAAGCTCGAGGCCCTGGATGCTGAGGCGACGACCTTGCGTCGACGTGGGAAGCGGTCCGTGGTCCATGCTCGATCAGCCGTGCGATAACGAACTGGCACGCGGTTGCGCCAGGCTTTACCGGCGTCGCCGGAGATTCTGTCGCTGAACGGCGGGACCCGGCTGTCGGTAGTTGAGCTGCGATTCTTAAGATCAAGTGGGCCGTTGGTTGCGGCCGCGTCCGCCGAGCCTTTGATGAACGCTGACACATCAACACGCGCGAGAAGGCGCCGACGCCGTTACTTGCCGTTGTTTGAACGCGTGGCGGGCATGAACGCGCTGCTGCTGATCGCTGCTGTCGCGGTGACGATCGTTGTGCTTGCGCCTCACAAGCTTTCCTCGTTTGCGGTCAACGAGGAGGTGGTCGTGCTGGGTGGTGCATTGGCGCTGGTGGTGTTCGTGAATCTGTATCTGCTGCGGCGTGTCGTCCGTCCGCTGCAGGCGCTGACGGCTCTGGCGCGTCGCGTTGACCTTGCCGGCCCCGGTGAGCGGATGCCTGGTGCGGAGCCGACTTCGGAGGCAGGCGAGCTTGCGTTGACGTTCAACGAGATGCTTGACCGGTTGGCGGCCGAGCGGCGGGAGGCGACGGGCAGGGTGCTCGCCGGCCAGGAGGCGGAGCGGCTGCGGATCGCCCGGGAGCTGCACGACCAGGTCGGGCAGGAACTGACCGCGGTGCTGCTGGTCCTCTCGCGGCTCGAAGCTCGAGTTCCAGGCGACCTGCGCTCGGAGGTCGTCGAGGTCCAGGACGAGGTGCGCGCGAGCCTCGAGGATGTTCGCCGGATCGCGATCGAGCTGCGACCGGAGGCGCTCGACGACCTTGGCCTGGTGAGCGCGTTGGCGGTGCTGGGAGAGCGGCTCGCGGAGCGCTCGGCCCTCGAGGTTGTCGAGCGAATCGCGCCGGAGCTGCCGCGGCTCGCTCCGGAGGCGGAGCTCGTCGTCTACCGGGTTGCGCAGGAGGCGCTCACGAACGTCGCCCGCCACTCGGGCAGCCACCAAGCCGAGCTCAGTCTGGACACCGAAGATGGTCGTCTCGTGCTCACGGTTCGAGACCAGGGTAAGGGGCTGGCGGTGGACCATATGCCGGGTACAGGGATGCGCGGGATGCGCGAGCGCGCAAAGCTGATCGGCGCCACGCTCGAGGTCGCCAACGCGCCTTCCGGGAGTGGGTGTGTGGTTCGCCTCGACGCGCCCGTTGAGAGCGAGCGATGACCCCGGTACCGCTGAAGACGCGGGTCATGCTTGCCGACGATCATGCGGTGGTGCGTCGGGGGCTGCGGCTGGTGCTCGACGCCGAGCCGGACCTCGAGGTCGTGGCTGAAGCCGGCGACGGCGCGGAGGCTGTCGAGCGCGGGCTCCAGGAGGACGTCGACCTCGCGATCATCGATATCTCGATGCCCAGGATGACCGGTCTGCAGGCCGTCCGCGAGCTTCACCGCCGCCGACCCGGGTTGCGAATCTTGATCCTCTCGATGCATCAGAACGAGCAGTATCTCTACGAAGCCCTCAAGGCCGGCGCATCCGGGTACGTGCTCAAGACGGTCGTCGACCGCGACCTAGTCGAGGCGTGCCGGGCGGCGATGCGCGGCGAGCCGTTTCTGTATCCGGGAGCGATGACGCCATTGATCCGGGGCTATCTGCAGCGCGCGCGGACCGACCAGCCGTTGCGCGAGGAGATGCTGACTCCCCGTGAGCAGGAGGTGGTGAAGCTGATCGCCGAGGGTTACAGCAGCAAGCAGATCGCCGATGCGCTCGTGATCAGCGAGAAGACCGTGGAGCGTCACCGCGCGAACATCTTGGAGAAACTCGGCATGCACGACCGTGTCGAGCTCACGCGGTACGCGATCCGCCGCGGCCTTGTCGAACCGTAGCCGCCGTCGGAACGTCCCTGCTCGGTGGCTGCTTCGGCACGCAACACCGGGGAGCGGCCGGAGCGCTCGATGCTGCACGTAACCGCGGCGGGCTGGGCCGCCACGCTTGCCGCTGATCGCGGGGCTGCTGATCGTCGACTGGTTCGTCCTGGGTCGCCGGCCGCACACGGTGCGGTTCGGCGAGGCTGCCCGCTGGTCGGCCTTCTATATCGCGGTCGCGGTGCTGTTCGGGGTGGTGTTCGGTCTCGTTGCCGGATGGGACCTCGGCGCGCAGTACTTCGCCGGATACGTGGTCGAGAAGAGTCTTTCGGTGGACAACCTGTTCGTGTTCATGATCATCATCAGCGCGTTCGCGGTGCCGGCCGAGCAGCAGCCGAAGGCGCTGACGATCGGGATCACGATCGCGCTCGGTCTGCGCGCTGTGTTCATCGCGCTCGGCGCGGCGCTGCTCGCCGCGTTCTCGGTCATGTTCCTCGTCTTCGGGCTGGCGCTGGTCGGAACTGCGGTTCAGCTGTTTCGCCATCGCGACGAGGACCCCTCGGTGGAGGACAACGTCCTGGTCGCCGCCGCCCGCCGTGCGCTGCCTCTCAGCAACAGTTACGACCAAGGGCGGATCGTCACGCGCGTCACCGGACACCGCGCGTTCACCCCACTGTTCCTGGTGCTCGTGTCGATCGGCAGCACCGACGTGCTGTTCGCGTTTGACTCGATCCCCGCGGTATTCGGCGTAACGCAGCACGCCTACATCGTGTTCGCCGCAAACGCATTCGCACTCCTGGGCCTCCGTGCTTTGTTCTTCCTGGTCTCGGGCCTGCTGGACCGGCTCGTGTACCTGTCGAGCGGTCTGGCGCTGATCCTCGCGTTCATCGGCGTCAAGCTCATACTGCAATTCGCACACCAGTACGATCATTCGATCCCCGAGGTCTCGACCGCGCTCTCGCTTGCGGTCGTCGCCGTCGTGATCGTGGCGACCGCGATCGCCAGCGTGATCAAAGTCAGGCGCGATCCCGGCACCCGCGCTCACGCTGGCGCATTGCGCCAGCCCCGCCGGGATCAACCCGTCCAGAGCGCCCAACCGCGAGTCCGATGCGTTTCGGTGAGGCCGCACGCAGAGCCCATGCCCACCCCGAACCGACGAAGCAAGCGTATGTCACGCTACCGCCCGGCCGCCAATCCGCTGCGATGAGAGGGACTGACCGATCACGATCACAACCACCGAGCTGTTCACCCGGCTTCGCGACACAGGCGCTAGTAGTCGCCGGCCTCACCGCGCGACCTGTGACGTCGATGCAGTGATCGGCGACGGGGTTCCTGTTGCCGTGTTTCCAACGTTCGAAATAGGAGCGTGAGGCTGCCCGCGAACTACGCCGCGGGAATGGAGTCATCCTGCAGCGTGAGGGAGCTCTGATAACTGCTGGCAAGCCTGTTTGCGCCGCGCACGACCAGGGCGATCCCCGCCGGGAGCGTGAGCACCTCAGCGCTGCCGGGGACAGCGCTCGGTAGCCTCGCGCGCCCGTGCGAGGAACGATCGCGCCGAAGTACGGGAACGCGGTCAGAAGATCAAGCGCGGTGACCGAGGCCCCCAGCCCAAACGAAGACTGCGTCCTCAACGCCCACTCAGGCAGTCGAAGGCGCGTCCAGCGCCGCCGCTTGACCCAGCCCATAGGCAAGAGGATCACGAGCAACCCGATCAGCAGAGCAGGGACGCCAGGTGGAACCCGCGCGTAATGCGGCCCCTCGGCGGCGCCTCGCAGCAACTCTCACGGGTCCCAGGACGTGCAGGAGGCGCGCCCGACAGGTTTTACGCGGCAGCACTCCGGCGGCATAGATAGATAGCCGGCGAGTCGTCGCTGGGGATCGCGGGTCGAGGCCAGGTAGATCGCGATCGCGATCGGGGTAATCGAGTCGCCCACCGCGAGCGACACAACCAAGAGCGTGATCGCAAGCACACGTCCATTGTCCGATAAATCTTGGTCGCTCAAGCCGCGCTTGCAGATGAGGGCTCGACCCCATTCCCACCGCGGCTGGGCGCAGGCAAACTCTGTGAGCACCGACCACCACAATCAATGGCCGATCAAGCCTCGCATACCGACCCCGCGCATAACGATCCTCAGTCAGCCGCCGCTAGCGCTCGAGCGCCAATCCGTGTGCTGCTCGTTGACGACCATCCCGCGGTTCGCCTGGGAGTGCGGAAGCTGATCGACGATCAGCCGGACATGGTCGTCGTCGCCGAAGCACGCAGCGCAGAGGGGGCGCTTAGCTACCTAGAGGAGGGGGACGATGTTGCGGTCCTGGACTATCGGCTCGGCGATGGCAGGGACGGCTTGTGGGCGACCAGCCGGCTGAAACGTCGAGAACGAGCGCTCGCGCGTGCTGATCTACTCGGCGTTCGCCGACAGCGTGCTCGCCGTAGCAGCGCTCGTCGCTGGCGCCGACGGGCTCGTCGGCAAGGGAGCGCTGGGACCCGAACTGTGCAACGCCATAAGGAGGCTCGCGCGCGGCCAGCAGAACTTCCCGGCAATTCCGCTTTCAGTCGAGCAAGCGATGCGCTCGCAGCTGACGCTGAGTGACCAGGCGATCTTCGGAATGCTGCTGGCAGGCGTCGAGCCGGACGTTATCGCCGAGCGGCTCGCGATCGGCCTGGGCGAACTCGACTATCGACGGGGGATCATGTTGCTCGCAATTGCGCCCGCAGCCGCTTCGAGCGTTACGGGCGGTGCGCATGCTCCCGTGGACCACGAGCGGCAGCGCCGCCGGTAGGATATGTCGTCGCGTGAGCGCTTGCACAAGCTCGTTTCGCCGGGCCTGTGCGTGCCTCCTGGACTGCACCAAGCCGGGGCAGCTCCCGAGCTGGAGGCGATGGTCGAGGACCTTGCGGATCGCGTCGGGGTTCCGGTTCCTCGGCTGTATCTAGTCCCGTTGCGAGCAGCCGAACGCGTTCGTGACCGGCCGCAATCGGCAACACGCCGCGGTTGCGGTCACCGAGGGGCTGCTCGCGCGGCTGCCGGCCGATGAGGTAAAGGGCGTGCTCGCGCGCGAGTTCGGGCATATCAAGAACCGCGACATCCTGGTCTCAACGATCGCGGCGATGGTCGCCGCCGCGATCTCGGCGATCGCGAGCATCCTGCAGTTCTCGCTTTTGTTCGGCGGCTCCGATCAGGAGGACTTGCCGCTTGGCTTGATCGGGACGCTCGGGACGATCATCCTCGCGCCGGTCGCGGCGATGCTGCTGCAGCTCGCCGTCTCGCGGCAGCGCGAGGACCTCGCTGATCCGACGGGCGCGCAGCTGTTCGGCCACGCGGCGCCGCTGGCTGACGCGCTGGCGACGCTCGAGCAAGGCGCGCAGGCGAGCCCGATGAACGTCAACCCGGCGACCGCGTCCCTCTATGCGATCAACCCGCTCGAACGCCAGGAGATCGCGACGCTGTTCATGACCTACCCCCCGATCGCCGAGCGGATCCGTCGACTGCGCGCGCTCGACGGCGAACATGTCATCCGCCTCGCCGCCTAACGGAAGCGCGGGGCCGCCACGGCCGGACGATCCGGCCGTGGCGAGGAACGCCGCGAGCGATCCATCCTCAGGACAGCCCAAAGTAAGCGCTGAGCTCGAGCGGTGGCTGGAGAGCGACGGCGAGAAGACGCTGGGGAGCCTCGTCGATGTCTTTGAGGACAAGAGCTTCGCGATCCTCTTCGTTCTGCTGCTCGGCGTCCCGGCACTTCCGCTGCCCACCGGCGGTGCGACGCACGTATTCGAGATCATCGCGGCGCTGCTGGCGCTCGAGCTGATCGCCGGGCATAAGCAGGTCTGGCTACCGGAACGCTGGCGCAAGCTCGAGCTGGCGGGCGAGAGGCAGCAGCGCTTCATCAACGGGCTGATGAAGATGATCCGCCGGCTCGAGCGGTTCTCCCGGCCCCGCCTGGCATTCGTGCTGCATCGGCGCTTCAGCGACGTCGTGTTCGGATCGCTGGTGATTGCTGGGACCGCCGGTGCGTTCTTCGCACCGCCCTTCACCGGGCTCGACACGCTGCCGGCGCTCGGCGTCGTGCTGCTGTCACTCGGCGGTGTTGCTTGAAGACTTGCTCATCGTCGGGCTGGGGCTCGCCGTCGGGATCGCGGGCGTCGCGCTCGAGATCGGGGTCGGCAGCGCGGCGATTCACCTGCTTCACGGGATTGGGTAGTCCGTCGGACCCCAGCCGGCTTGCCACCAGCCAGATGCTGCTGGGCGCCCTCAGGCGCCGTCAGTCCTCGCTGTATCAGCGGCAGAGTTGTGTGCGGGCCCGAACAGGATCGCTTCGACGCGCGGGTTGTATTCGTAGGCGGCGGCTTGTGCGAGACTCTAGCCTGCGCCGGCTGTGGTTTTGCCCTCGGCTGCGTCACGCGGGGTTTGGCGCCCATCGTTCGCCGGTTGCAGGTGGTGTGGGCTCGCCCTCCTGCCGTTGTTCGGATGCGTCTGGCTGCAGCTTCTCGACGTAGGTCTCGACCTTGGCTCCGGTCCTGGCGATCCGGTCGTGGTACTTGCCGCCGGTTCGCTTGTCGGCGATCGTCTCAGCCTTCTCGACGGCCTGTTTGATCTGATCCTTGTGTTCTGCGGCGGAGTCCCTGGCCTTCGTGGTCAGGTCCCTGAGCTTGTCTGCTATGCGCATCGTTTTCCCTTTCTCGGTGGTGGTCGGTGCACGGTGATCTCCCTATACGGGGGGCGCTATTTGCGGGCCGCCTTCGGCCGGTGCTGGGAGCCATGGTTTGAACGCCGCGTGGAGTACATCCGCGCTTGAGCGGAGGAAGTCCGCAACGGCAATCATCAATCCTCCAAATCGTTGAGTTCGACCCAAGACTGCCTGCCGGGAGCCGCACACGCAATGGGTACGAGCCCCCATCCTCCCGAGCACCAGGCAGCCGAGCCGATACGCCGTGCAGCGCGAGTCCTTCGGGCTGATGGTGCTAGCGTGGAACGGCATGAGATGGGGTGTAGACCCCATTGGGCTGGTCTCTCCAGCTGCTCTTGGCGTGCCCCAGACGCTTTATTGATACCCCAGGCCCGCAAGGGCGCCATGAAGGATGTCCAGATCGGCGTCGACGACCGCCCGCATGACATCCCGCTCGCGCTCCTGCAAGCACACGATCTTGCCCCGGCCACCAGCGTCAGTTGCGCTTCGTCGCCAGAGTGTTGAGCGACACGCTGGATGGCGATGAACTGGGGTCGAAACGACACACTACGTGGTGATGTGATCGCCCCTGGTTCGTCGGCGACCGTCAGCGTGGTGATGACGGTCAGCTGATCGGTTGGTCTTGCGTGGGTTCTCGGGCGGGGTGTCGAGGTGGCCGTTGCTGGTGGGGCCTTCCCGGGCCGTCTGGGGGCGCCCGGCGCCGGCCGGGATTCCGGGCGCCTGAAGGGCTGTGGCGGGGGTGCTGGAGCGGGCGCGTAAGCGGCCGGTACAGCACCGACGTGGCCAGGCGCCGGTGGCGCACGGTGGCGTGCGTCCTCACCGAAGCGCTCGATCTCGCCGGCGGCAACCCCGCGATTGAACCGCGGTGCAGGTGGCAGGGAGAGCGCGTTCATCGCTCGGTGCGAGAGGCCGTAGCGACCGCCAAGCGCCTGCGCGATCGCGTGGCCCACGCCCATCCCCGCGGGCAGCGCCGCGCCGGCGTGCATCGTCCCGTCCCAGCAGGCAGCGGCGCGCCTCGAGGTCGCTTTCATCGGCGACGGCGACCGGCAGCCAGGTGGAGATCAACGGCGCGCCGGCGAGCGCGTCCGCATCGGTCTCGTCGCTGCGGCCCGGCGTGTAAAGCGTCTCGGCGCAGTGCGCGAGCGCGTTCATCGCCGACCCGGCGCTCTCGCCGGCCGGCAGCTCGAGCGTCAGCGACACCTCGTAGACGATTCCCGCCGTTTTCGCCCCCGCGCGCCGCGCCTTGGTGCGCGTTTCGGGGTCACACATGCCAAACCCGCCGGTCCGAGCGCCACCAAACCGTCGGCGTCCCGGATTGCCTCGAGCGCCGCTCGCACGCCGCGACCTCGGCGTGCGGCCGCACGCCGTGAAACCGTCTCGGCACGGGCAGCTCGAGCTCGCGCCAGCGCTCGGTGCTGATCAGCAGCGGCCGGGAGATGTCTAGCTTTCTGAGCACTCCTCCTCCCCAGCCGATGGATGAACCCTGACGGCACACACGCGCATCGCGACGCCGTCCACGCTGCAGGCACGTATCGGCAAGAAGGCATCCGCGCGATGCGGCCAGCGGCCCGGCCCGCGGCGTCGTCGCCGGCGGCGAGCGTCGGTCCGACGGCGCCACCACAATGAGGACGTGTCCGAGAACGCTTTCGGTGCCGTCTACGGCACGATCGTGGTTGGCGCGTTGCTGGCGGCTGAAAGTGCGCGCCACGAGACGTATCTGGGAACGGTCGAGGCGGTCGTGATCGCGCTGCTCACGTACTGGCTCGCGCATTCGTACGCCAGGCTTGCCGCCGAGCGGCTGCGCACGGGCGAGAGTCTCGCGCTCGCCGCGGCGGCGCGCACGCTGGCGGGCGAGCTCACGATCCTGATCGGGGCCGCGGCGCCGCTGGCCGCCGTGCTGGCCTGCTGGGTTGCCGGCGCCAGCCTCACGAGTGCTGTGACGGCCAGCGTCTGGACCTCAGCGGTGATGATCGTGGTGCTCGAGGTCGCGATCGGAGTTCGCGCGGAGCTGTCCGGACGCGAGCTCGTCGGGCAGGTGGCGATCGGGGTGCTGCTCGGCGGGCTCATGATCGCGCTGCGGCTCGTCCTGCACTAGTGTGCCGCTCGAACTCGTGCGCCAGCACTCCCCGGACCTCGTGGGCCGGCAGGTGCGCCAGCAGACCCTCGGTCACCGCTCACGCTCAGCAAGTTCGTGCCGGGGAGTAGGACGTTGCTGATATTGGTCTGCACGTACCCGGTGCTGCGGCGCAAGCTGGAGGTGGCCGTGATCGTCGTGGCGCCGAAGCTCACGGGGGACCGAGACCGACCAATTGCCCGACGAGCCCGCAGCGGTTGACGCCGTGGCCGCCGGCACCGCGAAGCTGTTCCAGGCCTCCACGCTCACGGCCGCGTGGGGGCTGGTAGTCCCGTGATCGACCAGGCCGGGCTTCGCCTCGCCGACGCCTGTGCGGTGGTGCTCGATGAGGGTGTCAGTGACTCGGATCTCCGCGACGATCATCGCCACGGTGGGGCGCGAGCCATTGCGCGAAGCGATTCGGCGGCTGCGCGAGCACACACGCCCCGTCGATGAGGGCCACCGCGAGCGGCTGCTGGCAGCTACGGAACCGTGCGCAGGTTCCTGCCGCTGCTGCTCGACACGCTCGAGTTCCAGGCCACCGACGCCGGCGAGCAGGTCCTCGATGCGCTCAAGGCGCTCAAAGCGGATCGAGCACAAGCACACGCTCGAGCCCGACGACGTCGCGATGCAGATCGTCTCGCGCTCCTGGCGGCGGCTGGTGGAGCCCGAGCCCGGCAAAGTCAACCGGCATGCGCACACGTTCTGCGCGCTCGAGGCGCTGCGCGACAGCCTTCACCGCCGCGACGTGTTCGTACGCCGCTCGAACCGCTGGCCGGTGACGGTTCGCACATCAGCCCGGTGGCTGGGCGACGGCACCCCCGCCGTCTCCCGCGGCGGATCGCTGAGCCGAGACCGTCGCCCACGGTCTGGCCACCAAGCCTGCGGCATTCCTACGCTCGAAGATTCAAGAGAGCTCGGGTCTCTGATCGGACGTAGGCGGTGCCGGCCTTGGCGACGCGCTCGTCGTCGGCCTGACCTACAGGGCCGCAGCGACCATCCCGCCATGGGCCGTACATCGCGTTTGCCACTGACGGCGCGCGGGTCTGCAAGTGATGCTGATCGGCCCCGCGAGCGCAGCCGTCGGCTTCGCAATCGGCGACCTCGTGACAACTTTCACGGGCTGATCCCGCCCGAGCCGAAGCAGCCATCCGCCACTTGCGTCGTAGCTGCGAGCCCGAATCGCAGATTGCTGCGGGGTGGTCATTCAGGCGGCGCTGCGAATCGCCGGTCGAGGCAGGTGGATCGCGATGGCGATCGTGACCGAGTTGGTCGAGTCCGCCACAGCAAGCGCCAC
Source organism: uncultured Solirubrobacterales bacterium (assembly GCA_963811155.1). Lineage (GTDB taxonomy): Bacteria > Actinomycetota > Thermoleophilia > Solirubrobacterales > Solirubrobacteraceae > Palsa-465. Next base: position 139,943 of record CAWEQQ010000040.1, on the reverse strand, counting down.
CACGAGAGAGCGTGATCGCACGCACGATCGATTGTCACCTGGGCCGGCTCGAGCCGCGCCGACAGATGAGGGCTCGACCCCATTTCCAACACCACCGCTCCAGGGCAAGCTTGAGCAGTACCCACTTGAGCCCTCGTCGATGAACAACCATCCGTCACATACCGTTCCTCGTCGCGCTTGTCGAAGAAGGACAGCTCACCGCCGCCGCCCGGCGCGTCATGTGAGCCAGCGCGAGCTCAGAACCAGCTCGGTCATCGAGCCCAGGTTCCCGGAGCGTCCGCGGATCGCGGTGTTCGCCCCGACGCCCCTTCTGACGATCACCGTCGAAGCAGGGGGTGACCCCGCCGATATTCACCTCCACGCCGGCGGTCAAGGGATATGGGTCGCCAGGATGGCTGCCACGCTCGGCGCCGACGTCGAGCTGTGCGCGCCCTTAGGCGGCGAGTCGGGGCACGTGCTGCGCGAGCTGATCGCGTCAGAAGGGCCGGCTCTCCGGGCCTCCTGCTCCCAACGCGCCAATGGCGTCTACATCCACGACCGGCGTAGCGGCACCCGTGTCGAGGTAGCCACCTCGCTTGCGAGACCGTTGCGCCGCCACGAGCTCGACGAGCTGTACGGGATCACGCTGACCACAGCGCTGTGCGCGGACGCCGTTCTCCTCACCGGACCCCAGCCTCCAGAGGCCGTCGATGCCCGCCTCTACCGCAGGCTAACGCACGACCTTCGCGACAACGGCAAGCTCGTAATCGCCGACCTGACCGGAAGCGTGCTCAGCGCGACCCTTCAAGCGGGCGTCGACCTCGTGAAGATCAGCGTCGAGGAGCTCATCGCTGAGGGCTACGCGAGAAGCGATGCGCTCCCGCATCTAGTGGACGGCATGCAGCGTCTGCAGCAGGCGGGCGCGTTGTCCGTCGTGCTCTCCCGCGCGGCTGCTCCAACCCTCGCCCTCACCGGCTCGGCCGAGCCCAGAAGGCTGATCGAGGTGCGCGGCCCACAGTTCGAGGAGCTCGACCATCACGGCGCAGGTGACTGCATGTTTGCCGGGCTCGGTGTCGCGCTCGCCAACGGACTGGCGATGACCGACGCGCTGCGTCTGGCGACCGCCGCCGGCGCGCTGAACGTAACACGACACGGACTTGGATCGGGAACCCGCGCTGAGATCGAACGCCTCGCCCAATTCGTCGACGTCAGACCCTGCCTACCGCCTGAGTGAAGGGAGCAGTCACCATGCTCAAAAATGTCCAACGCACACGCGCCCGCTGGAGGCGCCGCACGGCCGCGGTCACCGCGACGCGCACGCGCGGATCCGCCGCGGCCACCGACGCCCGTACGGACGCTGAGGCGCCCGAGTGGACGACGGAGCGCTGGAAGCGACGCGTCGAGGCGGACGCTCGCGACGGCCTCGAGCGCAACATTCGCGGCGTCGGGACCGCGCGGTAGCGCCGGCGATCACGGTCGACGGGTCTCCCACGGCCACCAACGAGCCCGTCGGCTCCTTGCCGGCCCCCCGATCGTGAGTGGCACAGCTGGCGCTGGCGCTCGGGTAGGAGGAGGCTGTCGAGAGGCGATGCCGAGCGGGTCGCGGCCGGGCTTGGCTCGAACCCAAACGTGTTTTGAGGACGAAAGTCGGAGAAGGGGTTGGGGCTGTCGTCTGAGCGGGTGGCGCCGCGCTCGAAGATCAGGGGGTTTCTCCGGAATGGAACTGCGGGATCGTTCCGATGGACCTAACTGGCCGACCGCCTACGGTTCGGACATGTCCGGCGTCCGTTCCCGGCTGTTGCTGCTGGGCTTTGCCGCCGGCGCGTACCGAAGGCTTGTCCGACTGCGGCGGCTTACCTGGACTACCGGGCTGGTCGTCGGAGCGCTGTTGGTTGTCGGCTGCGGTGGGAAGAGGAGCACGACCCCGAGCGCTCAGCCGGTAGTTACGTCGGGCTCGTCTGCGACGGCACTCGAGCGGCAATTCGTCGCCGTGGTCAAGCAGATCCAGCCGGAGGTCGCCCAGATCCAGACCGACAGCGGTCTTGGCTCTGGCGTGATCTTCGACGGGAAGGGGGACATCGTGACCAATGCGCATGTTGTGGCGGGCGCGAGCAGCCTGAGTGTCACGCTCGCGGACGGCCGGCGGTATGCCGCTCGGTTGGTCGGCTCCTACGCGCCGGACGACCTTGCGGTGGTCTCGATCGGTGCTGGTCACGCGGTCAAGCCGGCGAGTTTCGCGGACTCCTCGAAGGTCGAGGTTGGTGACATGGTGCTGGCTGTCGGCAATCCGTTGGGGTTGCAGAGCAGCGTCACCGACGGGATCGTCAGTGGGGTGGGACGGGATGTGAGCGAGGGGCACGCGGTGGTGCTGCCGAATGCGATTCAGACCAGCGCCCCGATCAACCCTGGCAACAGCGGCGGCGCGCTGGTTGATCTGGAAGGTCGGGTGATCGGGATTCCCACGCTGGCGGCGAGCAATCCGCAGATCGGCGGCACGGCAGCGGGGATCGGGTTCGCGATTCCCAGCAACGTTGTCACGGATATCGCCGGTCAGATAGTGCGGCAGGGACGGGTGGTGAACTCGCATCGCGCGGCGCTTGGGGTGAGCCTCGCGGATAACCCGGCTGGGACCGGCGCTGTGGTCGCGGCTGCGCAGTCCGGTGGTCCTGCCGCGAAGGCCGGGATCGCGGTGGGCGACACGATCGAGGCGATCGACGGCAAGCGCGTGGCGAGTGTTGACGATCTCGCCACCGCTCTGGCGGCGATGCAGCCTGGTCAGGCGGTGAAGGTGTCGGTAACGCGGCCGGACGGGACGAGTTCGACGCACACCGTCACGCTTGGCCAGCTCCCTGGAAGCTAAGGCGCACGAAGCTGCGCTGAGCACGGCGGCGGCGATCTCATGTGCGATGACGTCGGCTGACGTGGTCGGGGCATTGGGGAGCGACGTGCACGCCAGGCTGGGTGAGGAGGAAGCGCATCGCCGGCTGGGCCGATAGGGCCCGGACGTGGTGCATGAGCGGCCGCCTACCTACCTCGGTGTTGGTTCTGCCGGCGCGGCAGTTCGTGGACGCATTGGTGCTGCTTCTGCTGGCGGCCGCGGTCGTGTCGTTGGTGATCGGCGAGAGCCTCGAAGGGGGGTGATCATTCTCGCGATCGTCGTCTTGAACGGCGCTTTCGGCGCGCTGCAGGAAGGGCGAGCTCAGCAGGCGACGCGGGCCGTGCGCGCGCTGCTGGAGCCGCACGCGATCATTGTGCGGGACGGTCGCCAGCGCGAGATCGACGCGGCACGGATGGTTCGCGGTGACGTGGTGGTGATCGGCATGGGCGACCGGGTCGCGGCGGATGGTCGGATCGTCGAGGCCACCGGGATCGAGGTCAACGAGGCGGTGCTGACCCTGACCGGCGAGTCGTTGCCGCGCAGCAAGCGGGTAGACCAGCCGCTGCCACGGTCCACGGCGCTACCGGACAGGGCGACGATGGTCTTCGCGGGAACGATCGTGGCGCGAGGGCGGCGGCTGGTGCTCGTCACGGCCACCGGGCGACGGACGGAGATCGCTGCGATCGCGCAGATGGCGGCCCAGGAGCGGCCGCTCACGCCTTTGCAGCGGCGGGACAGCCTCGCGGGACGCTGTTGCGGGCCGGCGCCCGATCTGCACCGTGCTCACGGTAGTATTCCTTACGCGCGGGAACACGCTGGCGCCGAGCCTGCTCGTGGGCGTGTCGCTCGAGGTGGCGGCGATTCCAGAAGGCTTGGCGGCGGTCGTGACGATCACGCCTGCGGCTCGCGACGGGGTCTCCGCGCAGCGCCACAAGCGCCGAGCTGGCGGCCAACAGCCTGCTTGACGACGTCGACCGGCTTCGCCGCCGCTTGGCGAGCGACCCGCTTCGCGCGTTCTTGTACTGCGGCCGCGACGACCAGGACAGCGTTCGAGTCGCGCGCAGCGTGGCGGCGCTGCGCTCCCTTGGAGCCATCGTCGTTACGCCATCTACCGCGGCGGACACAGCCGGGTACCGTGGAGCGCCCACCTCGATCAGATGCTCGTCCTCGCCAGACACAACGTGAGCAGCGCGCTGGCGGTCAATCGGACATGAGCGCTCGCTGGTCGGGTGCGGGCAGAGCAGACGGCTGAGCAGGCGCGATGCGGCGAATAAGCGGGACCTCTTCCTTCCTGATTTGGGAGTGAATCGCGGGAGTTTAGGTTTAGGTGGGATGCGTCTCGCCGTGGGAGCTAGCGGTCTTGGTCACTGGCGGACTGGCTGTCGTCGGCCGCCGGGCCCGGCGCGGCTTCGAGCCGTTTTGCGCCGGTCGTGCGGGATCCCTCCCCGCGCGACCAGCTAGGTGATGCCCAGCTACCCGACACCGTCCGTTGCTTGTTCGCGCCTGAGGTCGCCGCTGTCTTAGCCCTCAACCCCCCGAGGCGAGGGGTCCCGGAGAAAGGTCCGCAAGCTGCCCACTTGCTCGGCGACCCGCCGCTGCCCTGTCGTGCAGGCTGCTGGCCGTTCGAAGGTCGCTGCCGTCAAAGGAGGGCAACGTGCAGGTCGCCCAGCAAGTGGGCAGCTTGCGAACCTTCTCGCTCGTCGATCGCTCCGCCCGCCTGGGCTAAGGGTCGCGGGTCGCGGAGCTTGCCTGCCAAGCTCGATCCAACGCCAACCGCCAACTCAATTCGGCACGCACCCAAACGGCTCAACTTACACGCCTATCGAGGACAGGCACAATGATCGGCCGGCGATCGGGCCGCTCCCGATCCTCACGATTGCCGGCGCGCTTCCTGATGAGGACTGTGCGCGCCGAGTTGGACCAGCACCGGCAGCCCGGCTGGCCGATCAGCGGACTGCTGGTGTGCCCGGACACTGCGCCATACGCCGCTGGGCTCAAGAACGAGGGGCTTGTCGGTGACCCTGCGGACTGATCAAGGGGCGGAGGCCTGACGATCGTACAGTCGGGGCTGTGGCTGAAAACCTGAACCGGGGTGTAGGCGGGAGTGTTGGGCGGACAGTGTGGCGCGCGATGCTCTGGCTTGGCCGCTCGGTGCGCGGCCAGGTGGTTGAGCTCGTGGGCGGGCCGGCGCGCGCCCGAGTGATCGCGCTGTTCGGCGCGGTGCTCGCTCTCAGCAGCGCTGACGCGGCCACGATCGGCGCGATGGCACCACAGCTCGAGCACGCGCTGCACATCGGCAACGCGAAGATCGGGCTGTTGAGCTCGGTGGCACTGCTGGTGGGGGCGGTGTTCGTGGTTCCGGTCGGCTTGCTGGTCGACCGCGTCAAGCGGATGCCGCTGCTGTCGGTCAGCATCGTGCTGTGGAGCATCGCCTCGCTGGCCAGCGCCTTCGCCAGCAGCTATGGGAACCTGCTGCTCTCCCGTCTGGCGCTCGGCGCCGTGACGGCCACCGCCGGCCCGGCGATCGCCTCGCTGACCGGCGACTACTTCCCCGCGCGGGAGCGGGGTAGCGTCTACGCCTACATCCTCGGAGGCGAGGCGGTGGGCACTGCCGCAGGCTTCATCCTCAGCGGGACCGTGGCCAGCATCTTCACCTGGCGGGCGGCATTCGTACTGCTCTCAATTCCCGGGTTCTTTCTTGCGCGTACGCTGTGGCGCACAGTGCCCGAACCGCGGCGGGGTGGTCAGAGCCGGCTTGAGCCGGGAACGACCGACCTAACGCGCCCGCCGTCGGGCACGCCTACGCAAGCCGAGTCGCAAGCGGAGCAGCTCGGTGACCCAAGCCGAGCCACGGACGAGCTCGCGCGGGCCGAGGCGCAGCGACGTGGGGTGAAACCCAACCCACGTCTGGTGCTCGACGAAGACCCGCGAGCGCTGGGGCTCGTGCGCGCGGTGCGCTACATCCTCTCGGTCCCGACAAACGCGCTGCTGATCATCGGCTCGTCACTTGGGTACTTCTTCTTCGCAGGGGTGCAGACGTTCGCGCTGCTGTTCGTGCGCGGCCACTACCACGTCGACCAGGCCACCTCAACACTGGGGCTAGGTCTCCTGGTTCTTGGTGGGCTGATCGGGACGCTGGTCGGCGGCCACCTCACCGACCTGCTGCTCCGACACGGCTTCCTGACCGCGCGCGTGTCGGTGCCCGCGGTGTGCTACCTCGGCGCGGTCGCAGCGCTGATCCCCGGCATCCTCAGCAGCCACTTCACGCCCGCCGTGTGGTTTGACGCCGGCGGCATGGCGCTCATATCCGCGGCCAATCCGCCGCTGGACGCGGCCAGGCTCGACATCATGCCTGCCGGACTATGGGGCCGGGCTGAAAGCACCCGCACGGTCCTGCGCTCACTCACCCAAGCGGTCGCGCCGCTGGCCTTCGGCGGGCTCGCTGACCTGATCGCCGGCATCGCACCCCAGCAGAGTCCGATCGGCACCCACCCCGGCCTCGTGTCCCCAAGCACCGCAACAGGACTCGAGTTCACCTTCCTGATCATGCTCTCAGCGCTCGCCGCCGCCGGTATCTTCCTCGCCCGCGCGAGCCGCACCTACCCCGTCGATGTGGCCACCGCCGCCGCCTCCAATCAAGGCGCCGACACCGGGCAGTAGCCGTGCGCGAGAGCGACGACGAGATCCGGGTCGCGATCGTACGTCCGCACGATCGACCCCTCACTCACGCTGGCTCTCGCCCCGCAGGCAGCTACGGCGCCACCGCAGCCCGAACGACAACAGCCAGATGACGTGACGCCTAACCGAACCTGCACCCCGCGCTATCTAAGAGCGAGACGACCTGGACCGGGAGCAGCGGGTGCGTGTCGGCGACGGTTGGCTGAGGAGCCACACACACACACCGGAAGGTCGCCGCGCTGCCCTGCAGGAAGCGAGCGCCCGCCCGCGCGTGACCGTAATCCCAACTGGAAGCTCGGCGTCGACGGCGACGCTGATGGAGCGAGGACGGCGATTTTGGATCGAGCGGCGGGCGGGGGCTCCGTCCCGACTCGCTCGTGACCGTTCTCCGCAGCGGGATGAATGGTTGCGACAAGAAGCGTGCCGGCAGCTTGGATGCGCGGAGTCAGAGATCACAAGACCGTGAGGTCAAGCATGAGATCAACACTGCGTATGCACGCTACCGGCCGATCCGGTCGGCTGGATATGCCCGTCTGCTGCGTCGACGGCGCGTCGCTGAGATGCTGGATGTCGTCATCGACCCCAGCAGCCGACGCCTGACGCATTGCGTCGTCCAGCCGCACGACCGTACGCGGCTCGTGCCAATTGAGGGCGCCCGTCGTGGTGACGGTCTGCGCGTGCGCATGCACGGCTCCGCGGCGCTCGATCTCGCCTGGCTTGCGGCTGGACGGCTGAACGCGACGCTGATGCTCTCGAATTTTCCGTGGGATGTGACTGCGGGGCTGCTGCTCGTACGCGAGGCTGGTGGTCTCGTGTACGACTACGACGGGTCCCGAACACGGGCCGCAATCCCGATTCACGCTGGCGTCCGAGCCGTCGCTAGTGGATCCCATCGGCCGGATCGTCAGAGAGGCGATGTGATGCGCGCGAGGCACCCTCACCGCTTTACGCGCACGCGGAGAGCACAATCATCCAAGGCGACAACGGCCCGGGTAGCCGCCTTCGCTCCCGCGCCCATCCTGACGGTCACGATCGATCCGGGATCCGACCGGCCCGAGGTGCATCTCCATTCTGGCGGCCAGGGGTTCTGGGTCGCGCGGATGGCAACGAACTTGGGGGCGGAGGTCGCCCTCTGCTGCAGCCTCGGTGGAGAACCCCGGACAGGTGCTCCTGGGGTTGATCGAGAGCGAGCCGGTCGTCTTCCAGGTGTTTGAAATAGGAGCGCACTTGTGGAACCGCCCCAGTGGACGTCAACGACGAGACGTCGAGATCACGCCAATCAGGGCGCCGTCGAGCAGGATTCAGCGGAGGACGTGTCGGCCGAGCACAAGGTCTGGGCCTCGACACCTTGGCGCGGACCTGATGAGATCCTTGCGAGCAGTCTAGTCTCAGGCGTCGCGATCGCCGTGATCGATACCCTCGCGCGCGTGGTCGGCGGCGGAAATCTGATCTTGCGTCCCGGCGCCGCGGCGTTGGGTTGCGTGAGACGAGGATCAGCGGGGCGCTTATTCGGACCGAAGGAGGCTAGCGAACGAACGCGGCAGCGAGAACGCGGTGAACGTGGGGCGGACCGATGACGGCAGTGCTGCTCATCGGGATGCTGGTGTTGATCCTGGTGAATGCTTTCTTCGTCGCCGCCGAGTTCTCGCTGGTCCGGGCCCGGCGTTCTCGCTTGGAACAGATTGCGGAAGGCGATGCCCGTGCGCGGCTCGCGCTGCGCGAGATCCGTGAGATCAGTGAGTACCTCTCGGCGTGCCAGCTCGGGGTCACCTTCGCATCCATCGGGATCGGGTTTCTCGGCGAGCCGGCCGTCGCGGATCTGATCCACCCCTGGCTTGGTGGCTCACTCTCACACGGGCTCGCGCTCGCGATCAGCCTCACCATCGCCTACGTGCTGACCACAGCGCTGCACATCACGATCGGCGAGCAGGTCCCAAAGCTCTTCGCGATCTCCCGCGCCGAAGAGATGGCCCGGGCCGTAGCCCGCCCCCTGTATTGGTTTGCGAGGGCTTTTCGGCCCTTCGTCGCCGCGCTCAATGGCGCTTCCAATGCAATCCTGCGGCTGCTTCGCGTCAATCCTTCCGTCGCGTTCGAGGAGGGCGGCACGCCGGAGGACCTCAAGCTGCTGATCGCCCAATCGCTCGAGGGCGGACAGCTCGCTGCAGACGAGGCGCTGATGCTCTCCGGTGTCTTCGAACTCCACGAGCAGCAAGCTCGCCAGGTGATGACACCGATCCCGAGGGTGGTGACCGTGGACATCTCAGAACACGCCGAGGTGGCGTCCAAGCTCTGCATCGAACACGGACACACCCGCCTGCTCGTCATCGAGGACTCGAACCCCGACCGGATCAAGGGGGTCATCCACGCCAACTCCCTGCTCGGCCTCGTCCTCTCCGAAGGACCGAAAGCGAGCATCGCAGACGTCGTGCGCCCGGCGCTGATCATCCCGGAGACCAAGCCGCTGGACACGCTGCTCGCGGAGCTGCGCCGCACCCGAAACTCGGTCGCAGTGGTCGTGGACGAGTACGGACGGACCACCGGCATCGTCGCGATCGAGGACATCGTGGAGGAGATTGTCGGAGAGATCGCCGATGAGACCGATCCCTCCGCCGGACCGGTCCGCCAGCTCAAAGACGACGAGTGGCTGGTACAAGGCGACGTCGCGCTCGCCGATCTACGGGACTACGGAATCGAGCTCGACCGTGACACCGCGACGTACAACGCCGTAGCCGGGCTCGTGCTCGACACGCTCGGCCACCTCCCACGCCCGGGCGAACGCGTCACGACCAACGAGTTCTCCCTTAAAGTCGAAGCCGTACGGGAGAACCGCATCGACCTCGTGCGGATATCACGATGTGGACCACGCGACGGTGAGTAACTAGCTGACGTACCAGCCGAGGTCGACTGCCGAGCGGCTAACCCTTCCGTCGACACGAGCTGCGCGCCTGCGCGCCGTGCCCGCGGTAGGGATGGCGGTCGCTCGGCTAACGGGCCCGTCAGCCACGCGATTCGCGTCAGCGACGCGTCGGGAATCTCGACACCTCGACCACTTGGCGGAAGGCATGTGCCCGGACGGGCATCGTGAACGCCGCGATGACCCAATTGCGAGTGGCGGCCAGACCCTCGTAGTCGCCGAGGAAGCCTGAGCCGGATCTTGGCAGCGGTCAGCGCATCAGCACCGCTCGGGCGCTCACAGTTCTCGGTGCCGCTGTCCGAACTCCACAGCTCGACAGACGTGGAGCGGCGATCGAAGTGGCAGCACGCGAGCGACAGCCGACCGTCAGGACCAGCCGCGAGCGCCGGCTGGGCGGCGTCGTCCGCACCGGGTGGCTGCCCTACGACCGCTGGCCGCGACCACGAGTGACCGTCCGGTGAACGGCTCCAGGCGACTCTCTCGCGCGGCCACGTCGTGTACCGCTGCCAGTAGGCGAACCCCGAGCCCGCTCGCGCGACTGACGCGAGCGGTTGGGTCGCCGCTCGCGGTGACGCCGCTTGCGACGACGCTGGGCACAGACCACGACACGCCACGATCGAGTGAGCGCGAACTCAGGATCCGCGCGCGCAGACTGAGATTCGGCTGCTACACCCAGCAACCACGACCATCGAGCCGGGGCCGACCACGGGCTGGGAGCCGCTGCCGCAGCAGAGCACGCGCGAATTGGGAAACGGCCTGCCCGCCGGAGGCCTTGCGACGGCGAGCTTCTTCACGGGCCCGGTCTTCGTGGCTCCACACACTGTGTCCATGTGACATGAGCCAGCCCGTTCGCCGGATCGATCGCCGCCCACGGCTTGTAATATCACTGGCGAATACCGAACCCTTCGCCGAGCGTCCGGAACGGCGGGCCATGCGTGGCCCGCACAACGATCCGGTCGCCGAGCATGATGCGGTCTCCCAGGTCGACCGGCCGTAGCGTAGTGTCCAAAGACGCCGGCGGCGACCGGCCGAGATAGTCGAAGAGCGCGACCGGATCGCCGGCGTTCGCGGGCGCGCAGCGAACCGTCCAAGCCGTTGGTCAAGTGGCGGACGCGATCCGATCCGCTCAGCTCAAGCGGCAAGCCGAGGGCGATGAGTTCTTGCGATGGTCTTACTCTAGCTTCACGCTGCCTTCACCCGCGCGCGCGAGAGTGGGTTCAAACGGGAAAGCCTTCTCGCTTTGAGCATGCTATGACTGCCATTCACATCACCCGCGGGTCGCTTCGCTCCACTGGCGCCGCGACCAGATCCACCGCACGACGGGGGTTGCGCCATCGCCGACGGGGCCCTGGTGACCGGCGGTTCATCCGCTGGTCAGTTCCGCGCCCGGTGCACCCCTCAATCCCGACACGATCAAAGCCGTCGCCGAGGGCGCACTCGTGGGCGTGATCGCGTACGTGATCGTCCTCGCTGCGAGCGGCCTGGTGGTCGGCGCCCTCGCGCGGCTTGCGCTGCCCGGGGCTGATCCGATGACGCTCCCCGAGACGATGCTGGTCGGTGTTGGCGGTTCCTTTGTGGCGGGACTGATCGCTCGCCTCTTGTTTGGCTGGTCGGGTGCTGGCATTCTCTTGTCCGTGTTTGCCGCGACTGGGATTGTGTACGTCATCCGTCGGCGTCGCGCTGGCGGGCCTGTGCGCCCATTCGGATCGCGCCGCTAGTTGTTGCGCGTATGCCTTGCCGTGAGGAGGCGAAATGCGGAGGTGGGCTACCGCGGGACGATTCTAAGCGCAGGCCTGCGGGCTGCGCGCGCGACCGGCTCGATTGGGCTGAGTTCGTTAGGATCTTCGAACGGCTCGCCGGCTTCTGCGGCGCTAGGCCCTGGTCGGTTCCGTTGCGCGCGAGACAGAGGAGCGAGGTGATCGGTGCTGCTGCGGCTCGCCCGGCGAGGAGGCAGAAGACGCCGTGCGTGGGTCGCACTGATCGCACGTCGGTGGTGCGTCCCGTTGTGCCGCCGGTCGGTTGGGCGCACGATCATGCAATGCTCGCGGTGCGAGTGACTGCGATGTTGGTGGCGGCGTTCACGTTCGGCGACCCGTCCTCGTTTTCAGAGGCGACAGACGCCGGTCGTTTCGTGATGGCGGGTGGGTGCGTCGAGGCACTGGACTCGCTCAGGGGACGAGGGTAGGACGGGATCATGTCGGTGAACGGCGATGCTGACAAGTCGACTGTGAGTCGTGTGCTGAGTGCCGGGGCGAGGAGTGCCGAGCGTGTGGCACATGCCGCAGGCGTCGATCGCGCGCTTGACCAGGCGGTCGAGGAAGCGATCGTGCGCGCGATGCGAAGTCCCGCGGTGATCCGCGCGATCGAGCGAGCGCTCGAGAGCGATGCTGTGGCCGCGGAGCTTCGCAGCGAAGAGATCGGGCGCGTCGTGAAGCGGGCTCTGGAATCTGATGCTGCCGCGAATGCATGGAAGGAGATTCTTGAGAGCGAGCAGGCGCAGATGCTGGTGGAGCGAGTGGCTGGCGCTCCGGAGATCCGCGCGGCGATCGCGTCACAGAGCGCCGGGTTGATCACCGACATCGGGGTCCGTCTGACGATCATTACCGAGGGACTTGACGATGCCTTGGAGCGGGTCGTCCGCTCGCGCGATCCTGATTCAGAGACCGACCAGGCTGGACTCGCGACGCGGCTGGTGGCGGCGGGTGTTGATCTCGGGCTGCTGTTCGCCGGCTATTCGCTCATTAACGGTGGGCTTGCGACGTCGATCCCGGCCGTGTTCGGCGCACATCGGTCGGTTGTGACGCTGATCGTCCTGTGCGTGCTCGGAGTGGTCGTGGCGGCGCGATCTTTGCGGCCTTCTGGGCTCTCGTTGGACAGACGCCGGGGATGCGCTTTCTCGCGATCCGCGTGATTCATGACGGCTCGCGGGAGGTCACGTTCGGTTGTGCGGTTCGTCGTGTGCTGGGCCTGATCGTGAGCCTGCTGCCGTTGGGGCTTGGATTCCTTGCGATTCTGCGCGATCCGTTTCGGAGGGCGTGGTATGACCGCTGGACCGGGACCGAGGTGATATACGACGTTGTCGCGCGCGCCGCCCCGCACGCGGGCGCAGCCGCCACCTCTGCGGCGGCTGCGCGGCACCGACCTTTCCGGACGTGAGGACCGTGCCGGCTTCGGCGTTGGCGACATGTGACGGGTCGGGGTGCGCGATAACCCCGGGTTCGGGTTGATGCGAGCAGAACGCCCGCGTGCTGTGCAGTTGCTGCCGTTCGGGGTCGTCGCCCTGTTCGCCCAGGTGAGCGCGGCGTTTCAGCCGGGGCTGGAGCATACCGGGGCCTACATTGCCAGCTCCGCGATGCTCGCGCTGCTGGTGAGCGCGGTGGTGCTCGTGCCGTGGGACCGAATGCCGGTCTGGTCTCACGTGCTAGGCCCCCTCCTCCTGGCTGTGTGGGTGGGGCTGCTGTTGGCGTCGCAGCGGACGGTGGAGACCGGCCTGACGCCGCTGGTGCTGTTGCCGATCGTGTGGGTCGCGCTGTATCACCGCCCGTGGGAGGCCGCGGTTGTTGTGATCGCGGTCGTCGGGGCCCTCGAGCTTGATTCGGTGATCAAGCACGATCACGCGTCCGTGATCGAGCGGCGGGCGGTTCTGTGGGGGATACTGGCCGCCCTGGTGGTGGCATCGGCGTATGCCCTGCGTCGCCGGCTCGTCGGCGCGATCGCCGAACGCGAGGAGGCGCTTCGTCAGGCTGAGCTGCTCGGTGCCGCTACGCGCGAGCTGAACGCCAGTCTGGATCCCGACGAGGTCGTCGCTGTCGCGAGCCGTCTGGCTGCCGAGATCGCGTCCCCATTGGGGGCAGCGCCGTGGCGTGGAAGCTTCTACCGCCTTGAGGGCGAGCTCGTCCGCGTTGATGCGCAGTTCGACCCGGCCGGCGTCAACGTGAGCCAGGGTTGGCCGCTTCGTGAGCATCCGTTGCTGCTCGAGGCCGTGCGCACGGGCAAGCCCACGCGAGGCCCGCTCGTCCTCGACGAGCTGGGACCGACGGTGCGGGAGACGGTCCGCTCTGCGGGACTGACCCACGGCGCGTGGGTGCCGATCATGAGGGGTGGCGATCTGTACGGCGTGTTGGCGCTCGCGACCCGCGGAGAGGCGATCTCGGCAGAGCAGCTCTCGCGCTGCGCAGACGTGGGACAAATCCTTGAGCTGGCGCTGGGCCACGCTCTCACGCACCGGCAAGCAGCGCGAGCCGCCGTCACCGACCCGCTGACCGGCCTCGCCAACCGGCGTGGCCTCGAGCAACTGGTGCGCGAGCGTCGCGGCCGGCGCTCCTTTGCCGTGCTCGCGATCGACGTCGACAAGCTAAAGGATGTCAACGACCGCAATGGCCACGCCGTTGGCGACGAACTGCTGAGAATCGTGGCCGAGGCCATCGGCCGCGCACTTCGCGACGGCGACGTGCTGGCACGCATTGGAGGCGATGAATTCGTTGCCATCACGTTCGACGCCGACCAGGCGAGCGCGAGCGCGGTCGCGCAGCGAATGCTCGAGTCGGTGCGCGCCGCACACACCGAGAAGCTGCACCCGCGCATCAGTATCGGCGTTGCCTACGCGAGCCAAACGGACAACGCTGTCCTCGTGCTTCGCCAAGCTGACGCGGCGCTGTATGACGCCAAGCGCCTCGGCGGCGCGCGCTACGCAATCGCCGACACCGACGCGGGTTCCCGCACAGTCCGAACGTCAGTCCTCGGGTCGACGGTCGTAACGAGGCGACCAGGGCACGCCATACGCTCGCACCACGGCTTTGCTTTCTGCACCAGGAGAGTCATTGCTGCTCTCCGTTCGGACGTGATCGGCGACGTCGAAGGACCGCTGCCGCGAGCGCTGCCAGCACGAGCGCAGCGATAGCGAGCGCGATCGTCCCGCGCCTGGCCGAGAGTCTGCCAAGCACGGCGGCGCCGATCCCGTAGGCGCCGAGCGTCGCGATGCACGTCGAGACGATCGCGGCGAACGCGTTCCAAACCAGGAACGTGTTGCGCGGCATCCGCAGCGCACCGGACACCCACGTCGGCGTCACGAACACCGCGAGCCGTCCCCACCGGCGGTAGATCCGCTCGCCGACCATCATCGCGTGTCGGCGCTCACGATGCCAGCGTCCCGGGCTGTCGGAGACCGGGTCGCCCGCGCGGACTCCAAGCAAGTAGCCGACGTATCCGCCCGTCCATGCTGCGAGCGTCGCGACGACGATCACAAGCCACAAGTTCAGCTCGCCCTCGCTCGCAGAACCCCTGCCGCCGCGAGGACACCGGCTCCGACGATCGGAATACCGACCCACGAGGCCGCCACACCGAAGTACAGCACCACATACCCGACGACGCCCGTGTGCGCCACTCCAACCACAACGAGGACCGCCATCGGATCCACCCCTGCCCTCACCGCCCTCGGTCGACCATTGGGACGCGCCGGTCCCGCAGAGTGTGAGCAGGGTTCCGGCCCGCGGTCTGGGCGTCGAGCTCGCCCACGAGCGGTGTGACCCGACGACTGCGGGCGACGCGTCGTGACTGGCAAGATCGCGTGGGCGCACCTGAGCTGAGTTTCCCGGCTACCGCCCACAGCTCGCAACGCTGATTGCCCCTTCTCCGCGTTGGCTCGGTGCGGCAAACCACTCGGCACCGATCACGGGGATCGGCGGATGTCGCCGCAGCGAGTGCGACGTATGGTCGCGGTGATGAGGATCCGATCGCTCAGCCTTGGGTTTGCGTGCGCGACCGCTTTGCTCTTAGCGGGATGTGGCGGCGGCATTCACCGCCAGACTGGTCAGGGCGGTAGCTCGTCCGGGACGGCGCCGAGTGGGTCAGCCGGTGCCAGCCAGCTGCCATCCCTCGAGCAGCAGTTCGTGAGGGTCGTGAAGGATGTTCAGCCCGAGGTTGTGCAGATCCGGACGTCGAACGGGTTGGGCTCCGGAGTCGTGTTCGACACCTCGGGGAACATCGTCACGAACGCGCACGTCGTCGCGAGCGGTGGGAGCTTGAGCGTGACGCTGTCCGATGGTCGCAGCTATTCGGCGAAGCTCGTCGGCTCCTACGTCCCCGATGATCTCGCGGTCATCACGATCGGTCCCGGGCGCGGGATCACCGCTGCGACGTTTGCGGATTCCTCGAAGGTTGAGGTTGGCGACATTGTCCTTGCTGTCGGCAATCCGTTGGGTCTGCAGAGCAGCGTGACGGACGGGATCGTGAGCGCTGTCGGCCGGGACGTGAGCGAGGGCGGGGGTGTCGTTCTTCCCAACGCGATCCAGACGAGCGCAGCGATCAATCCCGGCAACAGCGGCGGTGCGTTAGTCGATCTCGAAGGGCGGGTGATCGGCATCCCGACGCTCGCCGCTACCGATCCGCGGCTGGGGGGCGCAGCCGCCGGTATCGGGTTCGCGATCCCGAGCAACATCGTCAGAGACATTGCCGGCCAGATCGTGCAGCACGGCCGCGTGGTGAACTCGCATCGCGCTGCGCTTGGGGTCAGCCTTGCTGACAACCCGGACGCGCCTGGCGCTGTGGTCGCCGCGGTGCAGCCGGGTGGCCCAGCCGCAACAGCCGGGATAGCTGCTGGAGACACGATCAAGGCGATCGAGACGCAAGAGCGTCGCGAGCGCCGACGAGCTCGCGACGCTCCTGGCGACCATGCAACCAGGGCAAAGCGTCGAGGTGGCCGCTAGTCCGCCCTGACGGGGCAAGCTCGAAACACACAGTCATGCTCGGCGAGCTACCGGGAAGCTGAAGACTCGCCGGAGTGATGACCGACGCAGATCCCGTGGGCGCCGGCGCCATCCCGGCGCTGCTCGACCGATCCGGCACTGTCCGACGCCGACGCCGACCGGGCGCGGAGGGCTCCCAGGATGCTTGACGTCACCGTCCTCGGTTGGGCGGCGACGCTCGGCGTAATCGCTGGTCTGCTGGCGCTCGACTGGGTGTTGATGGGTCGCAGAGAGCACGCTGTCGGGCTGAGTGGGGCGGCTCGCTGGTCGCTGTTCTACGTGCTGGTTTCGGTCCTGTTCGGCGTCGTGTTCGCTCTGCTCAACGGGTGGGACCTCGGCGCGCAGTACTTCGCCGGATACGTTGTGGAGAAGAGCCTGTCGGTCGACAACCTGTTCGTATTCGTGATCATCATCGGCGCGTTCGCCGTGCCGGCCGCGCAGCAGCCGAAGGTCCTGACGATCGGAATCGTGATCGCGCTCGCGCTGCGCGCGCTGTTCATCGCCCTCGGCGCTGCCCTGCTTGAGCTCTTCACGGTCATGTTCCTGATCTTCGGCTTGACGCTGATTGTCACGGCGGTCCAGCTTTTCCGGCACCGCAATGAGGATCCGGACGTTGAGGACAATCTCGCCGTGACGCTGGCCCGCCGCGCACTGCCGCTCAGCAACACCTACGACGAGGGGAAGATCGTCACCCGGCGCGATGGGCGACGCGTGCTGACGCCGATGTTCCTCGCACTGCTTGCGATCGGGAGCACTGATCTGCTGTTCGCCTTCGACTCGATCCCGGCTGTGTTCGGCGTCACCGACCACGCCTACATCGTCTTCGCCGCGAACGCGTTTGCTCTGCTCGGACTGCGCCCATTGTTCTTCCTCGTCTCCGGTCTGCTGGACCGGCTCGTGTACATGTCCGCGGGGCTGGCGCTGATCCTCGCGTTTATCGGCGTCAAGCTGGTTCTTGAATTCGCGCACGACGAGAACCACTCGATCCCCGAGATATCGACTGCGGCCTCGCTGGCCGTGATCCTTATCGTGCTCGCCGTCACGACGCTCGCGAGCCTGCAGAAGTCGCGGCGCGACCCGGGCGTCAGAGCCCACCCGGGGTCGCTCAGACGCCGCGCTCCGGAAGGGGACAACGAGCAGCCGCCCGGGCGGGCGTCCCGCTAGAAGATCGTGCGGAGCCCGTGGATCGCTGCGGCACCCAGCGCGATCTCGAGCGCGACTCCAGCTACCCCGACCACGAGCGCGATCGCAACCACGAGTGAGTCTTCCAGGAGCACGCCGAGTGAGAGTAGAACCACGCCGAACGCCGGCAGCGTGTCCAGGCCGGTGAACGGCGGAGCGAAGAACGCGCCGGCGGAGCCCCCGATCGCGAGGAGCCCGAACACCACGTGGCTGAACCGCCGTCGGAACAGGAACGACAGGCGAGGGCGGGAGAGGTGCTCGAGACGACGGATCAGCTTCATCAGCGAGGTGATGAACCGTTGCTGTCGCTGCCCCGCGAGCTCGAGCCCACGCCAGCGCTGCGGCAGCCAGACCTCGTGCCTGCCGGCGATCAGCTCGAGCGCGATCAACGCCGCGATGATCTCGAACACATGAGTCGCGCCCCCTGTCGGCAGCGGCAGCGCCGGAACGCCGAGGAGCAGGACGAAGAGGATCGCGAAGCTCTTATCGCCGAACGCGTCGATCAAGCTCCCAAGGGTCTTCTCACCGTCGCCAGTCAACCAGCGTTCAAGCTCATCGCTGAGCTTCACCGTCTTCAGCGTCGGTGTGCCAGTCATGTCTCGCTCGGTCGCGTGTCGTCGGTCAATGGTGCATCTCCCGCGGGCAGGCTGTATGCCGATCGTCGCACCGACTCTCGTCGAGCGCATCCGTAGCTGCTACGCGGGCTCAGCAAGCGATTCGGGGGACCCGTAGCCGGTACGGACGCGGTGTGCGCACAGCTGCGGATGTTCCTGGCGGGCGAGTCCACGACGGTCGAAGCCATGTCCGGTGTCGCCGAAACGGAGCATCGGCTGTCATCACCGGACGATCGTCCGAATGCGTTGATCGAGCTGTCCGCGGTCGGTCGGCGTTACGCGGTTGGCACGAACGTCGTGGTCGCGCTCGCAGACGTCTCGATCCGGGTCGCGGCCGAGGATTTCGTGGTTGTGCTGGGTCCGTCGGGAAGCGGCAAGACGACGCTGCTGAACATCATCGGCGCGCTCGATTCGCCGACCGAAGGGCGCGTCGTGGTGGCGGGCCGGGACATCACTCGGGCGTCGAGTAGGGAACTGTTCGCGTTCCGCCGCCAGGGCGTCAGCTTCGTCTTTCAGACGTTCAACCTCTTCCCCGCGCTCACTGCGCTCGAGAATGTCGAGTTCGGGGCCGACGTCGCAGGCCGCGCGGACGCACGCTCGCTCGCCGGGGAGATACTCGATCGGGTCGGTCTGACCGAACGCGCCGGGCATTTCCCGCATGAGCTGTCCGGTGGCGAGCAGCAGCGCGTCTCGATCGCAAGGGCGCTCGCGAGCGGCAATCCGATCCTTCTCGCCGACGAGCCGACGGGCGAGCTCGACTTCCACACAGGCATCCAGATCCTCGAGCTGCTGCACGCCCAGGCCCACACCGGTCGCGCGGTCCTGGTCGTGACGCACAACCGCGAGATCGCTCGCGTCGCCGATCGGGTGATCGAGCTCTCAAGCGGTCACGTCGTCAGCGACGGGCCTCCCGAGGGCGGGCAGGTCGAGATCGCCGACCTGCGGTGGTAAGCCGTGACCCGCTCGCAGAGAGCGCGACTGTGGCTCAGATGGGCGCTGCGTGACGCCCGCAACCGCTGGGCGCAGGTCGCCTCGATCGGCCTGCTCCTCGCGCTTGGCGTCGGCATGTACTCCGCGATGAGCAGCATGTCCACCTGGAGGACGGCGTCGGCGGATGCCAGCTTCGCGGCGCTACGGATGCACGATCTTCGCGTCTCGCTGACCCCGGGCGGCTACGTGACCGAGGGCCGGCTGAGCAGCGCGTTGGCATTGATTCCGGACAGCTCGTTGGTGACGGCCGCGCAGGAACGCCTCGTCGCCGCCACACACGTCGATGCCTCTAGCGGCCGGAGGAGCATCATCGTTCCCGGCCGGATCGTCGGCGCCGCCGTCAATCCGTCGGTTGACGCGCTCGCAACGGTGCGGGGACGGGGGCTCGCTCCGGCGGACGACGGTCGGCCGGTCGTCGAGCTCGAGCGCAACTTCGCCAAGCACTACGGGCTGGCGACAGCCGGCACGTTGCGGCTCGCCGGCGGGCGCACGGTGAGCTACGTCGGCCAGGCCCTCGGCCCGGAGTATTTCGTCGTCACCGTCCCGGGAGCGGACTTCGGAGCAGAGGCCGGATTCGCCGTCGTGTTCACCTCGCTTCGGACCGCGCAATCGTTGAGTGGAGAGCGCGGGAGGGTCAACGAGCTGGTCCTCCGAGTCAAGCACGGCGCCTCGCTCGCGAAGATCCAGGCTGAGCTCGACCGCTCGCTCAGACAGGTCGTGCCTGGCACGGGATTCACGTTCACTGCGGGCAGCCAGGAAGCAGCTCATCGTCTGCTCTACAAGGACGCCGAAGGCGATCAGCAGATGATGAATATCTTCGCCGCGCTGCTGCTGGGAGCAGCGGCGTTTGCCGCGTTCAATCTCGTCAGCCGCGCGGTCGAGGCGCAGCGCCGCGAGATCGGGATCGGGATGGCGCTCGGCGTGAGACCGCGAGCGCTCGCGCTGCGACCACTGCTGCTCGGCGCCCAGGTGGCGGTCCTCGGGATCGCCCTCGGGATCCCGGCTGGATTCGCGGCGAACGCGTGGTTGCGCTCGGTGATGCAGACATTCTTCCCGCTGCCCGTGCTCAGAACGCCGATGCAGGTCGGACCGTTCGCCCAAGGCGCAGCGCTCGGACTGGCAGTGTCGCTGCTCGCCACCGCCATCCCTCTGCGGCGCGCGCTCGCAGTGACGCCTGTCGAGGCGATCCGGGTCGGCGCGCGAGCGGCACGGAGCAGTGGCATCGCGTGGATCACCCGCGGGCTCAGCCTTCCGGGCGGCAGCCTCTCCAACATGCCGCTGCGAAACGTTCTGCGCGCACCGCGGCGCACCCTCATGACCGTGCTCGGGATCGGTGCCGTCGTCGCGATCACACTCGCGCTGGCCGGCGTGATCGACTCGTTCAACGCCACTCTCGACGCGAGCCGGGCCGAAGCGCTCGCCGGCTCGAGCCAGCGCCTGACCGTCGATCTCGCCGCGCCTCAGTCACGATCCGGGGCAGCAGTCCGAGCGATCACCTCCTCCCCCGTCATCGGCGCCGAGCAGCAGTCGCTACGTCTCCCGGTGACACTCAGCGAGGGCGGGCGACGACTCGACGCCTTCCTCGAGGTCGTCGCGCACAACGGGCCGCTGTGGCGACCAACACTGAGCGCGGGCACCCTCGCCACACACCGGCCAGGAGTCGTCATCGCGCCGCGGGCCGCCGAGGACCTGCACCTGCGCGTTGGCGACCAGGTGACGGTCCGCTACCCGATCCCGACCGGCCCGACCAGCTACCAGCTGACCTCCACCACGCTTCCGGTCACCGGAACTCACACCAGTCCACTTCGATTCCTCGCCTACACCAACCACACGGCCGCGGCCGCCATGCGCCTCAACGGCCTCGTCAACCGGGTCTCCGTTATCCCTGCCGCCGGACGAACCGCGGCGGATGTGAAACGAGCATTGCTTGCGATGCCCGCGGTGACGGCCGTCCAGGGCGCCGCGGCGACAACCGACGCCGTCGATCAGACGATGTCGCAGTTCACCGACGTGCTCATCATCACCGTCGCGATCGCGATGATCATGGCGCTCCTGATCGCCTACAACTCAGCCGCGATCAACGCCGAAGAACGCACCCGGGAGCACGCCACAATGTTCGCTTACGGCGTCAGCCCAGCCCGCGTCATCCGAGGAAACGTCACTGAGGCGCTGATCACAGGGGCGCTCGCGACGGCGATCGGCGTCGCTACCGGCTTCGGGATCCTCCGGTGGATCCTGGGCGTCTCCATGCGCGACACAATGCCCGACCTCGGCACACTCATATCAATCTCGGCACTCACCTACAGCCTCGCCGCGCTCGCCGGCATCGTCACCGTTGCGCTCGCACCACTCCTCACGCTCAAGCGGCTACGCCGCACCGACATCCCGTCGGCGTTGAGAGTCGTGGAATGACACGAGCGTGCAGCTCGGCGACGCCTTGTCAATCGGTGGGTCACCCGTGACCGCGGTCACCAGGTGACCGATCGCGCATCCAGGCGGGCTCCTGCACTCCGGGTCCCTCCGACGGGGCGCACCCTTCACGCGGACGCAACCGCCGCGGCGCGTGGGCGCGTTTCGTGCTGTATCGGCATGGCACCCGATTCGTAGAAACCCGCAGCTCAAATCGCAATGCCTCCCGATGGGCTGAGTCCCCGCGCTGCGTAGCGTAATAGAAGTGAACCTCGTCAGGACGGGCGTCATGTTTGAAGAAATCGTCGTCGGAGTGGACCAGAGTGGCGGCAGTCTCGACGCGATCGCTCTCGCGAGGAATCTGGTCGTTCCGGGCGGCAGGCTCAATCTAGTTCATGTTGTCGTGAGCGGACCGTATCTTGGTGTCGGCCACGCGGCAGGATATGCGGCCGACGACCGCTCACATTCGTTTGAGGAGTTCGAACGGACGCGTGCGCTGGCGATTCTTGAGACCGCTCGCGGTCAGGCTCGTTTGCAGCAGACTGGGTTGGAGGTCGAGTTGCGTTGCGTTCTTTCGAACTCGGCGGGACGGGGGCTGCACGAAAGCGCTGAGGCGCAGGATGCGAACCTGATTGTCGTCGGATCCTCGCGGCGGGGGCTGCTTGGTCGCGTTCTGATGGGCGATGACACGCGAGCCGCACTGAACGGCGCTCCGGCATCGGTCGCCATCGCGCCCGCCGGCTATTCGGAGCACCCCGCCCACTTTCACACGATCGGGATCGGATATGACGGATCCACCGAGAGCGAGTCTGCGCTGAAAGTAGGACGAGCGCTCGCGGATCAGAACGGAGCAAAGCTGTCGGCGTTCACGGCGGTCTCGGTCCCGACCTCCGCGTTCGGTCCCGGACCGCTTCCGCTGCGCGATGCGATTGATGCGCTCATCCGCAACGCGCACGAGCGCATCGCTGCGCTCGGCGATGTGGAGGCTCATGCGGCCTATGGAGCGGCTGCCGAGGAACTGATGGCATTTAGCGGCTCGGTCGACCTGCTGATCGTCGGCTCGCGAGGCTACGGCCCGATCGGCCGCCTCATCCACGGAAGCACATCGAGGCGGCTGGTGCGGACAGCGCGGTGCCCGTTGCTGGTCCTCGCCCGCGCTTGCCACGTTCGAGATACAAAGAAGAGCATCACGCGGCTCGCTCCGCACGCGCGCGAGGGTGAGGCATGTCGAGCTCCCGGGCGAGGTTCAACCAGACCGCCTCGGAAACCTCTGCACCCGCCGATGGCCCGCGCAGTGAGCGCGCGACTCCTCGGTCTGAGCCTGATCGCTCGGTCCGCTGAAAGTCGCGTGGGCGGTGACTCGCCGACGAGGCGTGCAACGCGATCCCGCTTATCCCCGAGCTCGACCGCCATTGACTGGCCAGGTGCGCGCGGGCCGCTTGTCCGCTCCCGGCGTGCGGGGAACTGCGGATGGCGCGCCGCCTCGCGCGTCGTAGCGTTTACTTCTCAACTATCGAGGGGGTTGTGTAGAGCTCAGACGGCGCAAAATCGAGATTCTCTTCCTGGAGCATGATTCGATCGCCGAGATGGAAGGCCGCGAACAACCGCTTGACCTGAGAACCGGCGAGCGGTCAGGTTTTCCGGCGCGTGGCGACCGGCGCTTGTGAGTGTACGGTAGGCGTTCACGCGGTGTCGCCGTAAAGGCCGGGGTTCCTGCGTGAGTTATGTCGGGACGAGCGAGGGTGCTGGGAGCCGGTGGTGGGCGGCGGTCGCGGCGTCGATCAGGTAGGCCAGCGGCGAGCGGTGTTGCAGGCGGCAGGTCTCGCGGACGGATTGGATCCGTTCGATCCAGCGGCTGCCGCGGTCAGACTGGGTGCCGCCCTGGAGCTTGCGCATCAGCACGGCGTGGCGTACAGCGCGCTCCGCTGCGTTGTTGGTCGGGTCGATCTGAAGGTCGGGAACGTCGCAGAACGTCCACAGCGCGTCGTACTCCTCCAACAGCCCGGCGGCGAAGTTCGCGGTCTTGGTGTGATCACCCGCGGCGCACTGCTCCAGCAGCGCACGGATCTGCGATCGTAGCGGCGCTAGCTTGCTGCTGAGCCAGTCGGCGTCGTGGCTGTCGGCCAGGAACTCTCGGTGCACGGTGATCACCTCGCGCGCGAGCTTGACCAGCTGGGTGCCGCGGCGGCCGGCCACACCCGAGCGCTGGGAGACCTCGACCAGCTGGCGGATCACGTGACACCAGCACAACTGCTGCTGCAGAACGTCAAGGAAGTGATACCCGGTATAGCGGTCTGAGATCACAAACCCGCCGAACTCCTCACCCAACAGCGCTTTGGCGGCCCGCTGGCTGCGGGCCGGGTCAATCCGAAAACACGCCACCAACGCCGACGCCGCGACCCACAGCCACTGCTG
This sequence comes from uncultured Solirubrobacterales bacterium, assembly GCA_963811155.1. Taxonomy (GTDB): domain Bacteria; phylum Actinomycetota; class Thermoleophilia; order Solirubrobacterales; family Solirubrobacteraceae; genus Palsa-465. The sequence continues at coordinate 116,141 of CAWEQQ010000040.1, read as the reverse complement.
CGCGCCACGCAGCCGCCAGGTCGTCTCATCCATATGCACGGCCTGTGCCCGGTGGATCGCCTCGCGCAGCTCGGCCCACGGGTCGGCCATGACCGCGCTCATCCGCATGATCGCATTGTCGATCGACCCCTTACACGCCGGGATCCCGAACACCTCAACGACGATCTCACGGACCTGATCGCGCGAGAGGCGAAACACGCCGGCCAGGATCGCGATGTGCGCATCCACCCTGGGCCCGAACCCCGACAGCGCGCCAGCCGACAGCCTCGCGAGCGTCGCCTTCTGACACGCCGGGCACAGCAGCCGCACCCGCGCATGCTCAAACACCAACGGCACGATCACCGGCAGCTCGTACTGCTGATGGACCACCGGATCCCCGACGCGCTGCTCGCTGCCATCAAACACATGCCCGCAATCACAAGCGTCTGGCAGATGCTCCACGCGGTCATCCAGCCGCTCGGGCGCGACCAACTCCCGCGTCTTGCCCTGATGCCCGGGCTGGCCACCGGACTTGCGCATCGAGCGCTTATACGCCTCCCGCGCCTTGCGACGACGCTCAGCCCGCGACTTCGGCGGATCTGACGAAGGCGGCGAGTCACTGTTTGACGAATCGCGGCCAAGACGACGCTCGAGCTCCTCCAAGCGCACCTCATGCGCCACGACCCGATCAAGCAACGCGAGGACCAACTCCCGGGCCGGCTCCCCGCCCGCCAACGCAATCGCCTCTACCTCCTCGCGCCGCATGCACGAAAAGTTCCATGCACCCAGAAGGAATCCTGCTCAAACCTGCGACCCCCCGTGTACGCCTACGTGTACGGAGCAGGTCGTTTAGAACGTCGCGCTCAGCTGTAGTGCGGGTCTGCCTGTCAGAGCGCTCGTAGCAACTACGGAGCGCGTCTGCGGCGTGGGCTCGTTGCCGAACGCGCAGCGCTCGCGCAGACTTGGACGATCGACACGGCTGACCCAAGTGAGGTCCGATGTTCAACACAATTGTCTGGGCGACGGACGGGTCCGAGGACGCCAACCGAGCCCTCCCCTACGCAAAGGCGCTGGCAACCGGCGAAGGAGCGATGCTTCTTGTTGTGCACATCGTCCAGGAGCCGGGAAATGCCACGGCTGAGGGCGGCTCGCCTGTTGACGGTGGTCAATCTGGCTCCCACCCGAACTTGCGCGAGGTGCTCGGGGACCTCTCGCAGCAGGGCCTGAACGCCATCCTCAAGGTGGTGGACTTTGTCGGGCCGCAGCCCGCGCAGGGGATCGCAGACATCGCGGCCGAGGTCGACGCGGACGTGATCGTCGTCGGGACCCGCGGGCACTCCGCGATCGGCGGCCTGCTCGTGGGCAGCGTCACCCAGCACCTACTGCACGTCGCGCCATGCCCGGTCCTCGCGGTCCCTCCGCCCCTCACGCAACGAAACGACGCGGAACTAGGGGTCAATTCGGCGCATGCGCGATGCTGAAATCCCAAGCCACGAACTGCTCGGCTTGGACGCGCGCAGGCCTGCTCTCGGCGTTCGCTGATGGAGAGCGGGTGGCTCTGGTTCAGCCGCGGAGTGCGCGTAGCGCGTTGAGGATCACGGCGAGGTCGATCGCTTCTTGGAAGAAAGCGCCGGCGACGGGCGGTAGGTAGCCGGCGGCTGCGACGGCCATCGCGGCGAGGCTGAGGCCCATCCCCGCGAGCACGATCTGTAGCGAGCGCCTGCGCCTGCGCCTGCTCGACCAACCGGACGAGCGCCGCATAAGCGCTCTCGGCCGCGGGTCTGTCGGCGCGAACGTCAAACGGGGAGCCGGCATTCGCCGAGCCGCTCAACACCGCCATTCCCGGTCCGATCGTGACGGGCAGTGGCTCGCCGGTCAGCGTGCTCGTGTCAACGACAGCCTCCGCGCCGACCACAGTGCCGTCGACCGGCACCACCTCGCCGGTTCTCACGACGACGACGTCGCCCGTCTTGACCTCGGCGACGGGCACCTGCTCGAGCTGCTCGCCGACGCGCAGCTGCGCGACCTTGGGAGCGCGCTGGATCAGCGCCGTCAGCTCCCGGCGCGCGCGTGTCGAGGCGATGTCCTCGAGCGTCGCGCCCCCCGAGAACATCAGGCCGATGATCACCCCAGCGAACTCCTCCCCGAGCGCCAGCGCCCCGACCATCGCGACGAGCGCGATCGTGTCGACCCCCAGGTGATGGTCGACGATCACCGTGCGCAGCACCTCGAACGCGAGCTCGGCAGCCAACAGCGCGACCGCGGCGGCCCACACATCCTGCCCCGCAGCGCGCTCCCCGGCCAGATACAACGCGCCGCCGACCACGATCGAGCCGGCCGCGATCCCCGACAGGACTCGCGAGCGATGCTCGACCAACCAGCCGAAAGCCTGACGAACCAAGCCTCGACGCTGTGGTCCGCGCGCAACTCCCGCCGCGGCAGAGGATGCTCGAGCCGACGCCATGCCCCAGCATCGCCAGGCACACGCCCGCGCGCATCCGTAATCGCGCCCACACCGCGTCGTAGAACCCCGCAGCGGCACCGGCCGCCCCGTCGGCCCCGCGGCCGACTCCTGACCTCTCTGTGCGCAGCCCCAGATCACCTCTCAGACACCCGGGTGTTGACTGCACGTCATGGCTACCTTGTTCTCGTAGGAGACCGCTCGGCGTGAACCTCCCGTCCGCGTGCGCCCGCCGACCTGGGCCGCCTCGTTCTCTTCCTCATGCACAGACCTTGCGGCGATCCCGCTCGTGCTCATCGGCGCGCTCGCGGTGACAAGCGGACGGCTCGCGCTCACAAACGAGCCCCGCCGGTTCCTCAACCGGAAAGCGACTACGCGACCTTCTCTGGATCTCCGAACAGCGCCCACGCGTAACCATCGGCATATCCACCAGCCCCAGCGACTGTGCTCTCCCCAAGTTCCAGAACCTGCGCCAATGAACCGGCGATGTCGTCTGACTGGAGGTCGGACGTTGCACCGCCGGGAGCGCTCGCACCCGGCGACCGGGCTCCCATGATCCCGATCGTTGCCGTGCTGGACACGAACCGGCCGAGCAGACCAACGACGAGCAGGCCGTACCGAGGTCCGATCGCGCGCAGCGCGACATACCCCGGCCTGCATTGCTATCACGATCACAACCAGTCGCCGGATGACGGCAGGATTGAGCGATCAGTGCGGCCAAGGCTCTTGTCGGGGACGAGCGGCAGCACAATCGGCGCGCACGCAGCGAACCGCAGACCACCGTGCAGCTCGCGCTCTGAGAGCGTGTCACGCACTACACGGTGAATCCGGTCGCGCCCAGCCAGGACGATCGCGGTGGCGACACCAAGGCCCGCAGCGATAGCAGTCTCACGCTGCGTGAGCGCGCCTAGCCATCTCGTCACTCAGCCTAACGCCCGGCGGCCTACCGCGTGAGCGTGAACGTCCTCGTCGTGGAAGCGGCGGCGTAGAGGATTGGCGTGAAGGTGCCCTTGGCCGTGAGTTTCAAGATTGTGGCGCGCTCCAGGACCCTGTTGCCCGCGGCAGTGAGCCTGATCGTGATCTTGCCGGCACGATCGGTGAAGAAGTCGGCGCTGCCGTGCGCGATCAACGTGGGCTTCGCAGCCGTAGCGCTGACGTGGGCGCCCTTCGGCACGAGATACCAGGCAATCACCAGGCTGCCGCCGACCGGCGGCTTGAATGAGAACGAGTAGCCGCCGTTCTTTAGCAGCGCGCCGATCCTTGCCCCGCTGCCCGACGGCGCGAGCTGACTGAACACTTGAGACCTGATCCGGGCAGCGCTCGGACCGCCGGGAGAACACAGCGCCTCGCTGAACGCGGGGTAGAGATCGCACGGGACCCGTCCCTACCGGGTTGACTGGGGCTGGAACGGGGCAGTGGTGTCGACGTACCGAAGCTGCCAGTGCCCCATGGCGTCGCTGTGCAGCCACGCCGCCCATAGTCGGTTCCGAGCTGTGGCGGTGCCGTCGACCAGCGCCCAGTGCGGGTCGCGGCGGCTGAGGAGGCTGAAGTCGGCGTCGACGCGCCCAGTATGAAACTGCGCGCGCGCCGTGCTCATCGCAGCCTGAACGGCCCTCGATGGCGCAGTCGCCGCGGCGGCGACCGGCGCGATCGCCAGGACAACCACAACGATAGACATGACCAGCACGACGGCGCCCCGCGCCCTGGACGCAAGCGGATTAACCACCGACCTTGGTCGCGCGCTGGTCATGGCTCCAGGCAGAACGGCATCGAGTCGGTTCGTCCGGTCGGCTGCTCGGTGTGGCCTGAAGGGTCGAAGATCTTGACGAACCACACGCCACGCAGCTGCTTGATCGTCGGGAAGATCTCCTGGGCGATACTGACCGTCGAGCCGCCGCTGGAGCAGCCGCCGGTGAGCCTGACCCGCGCCACGCCGGCAGCGATCGACAATCCCGCATAACCGGTCGCCCTGGATTGCAGCAGCCGCAATCCGGCCTCGGACTCACGTGCGGTCGGGCCGCCGAACAGCCGGTCCATCAAACCTGTCGCGGGTGTGCCGGGCAGCACCGGCCGCAGCACGCCGGTGACGAACGGCGACGTGTTGGCCGCAAACCGGCGCTCGTCGAAGAAGTACACGCGCTTTAGCACCGTCCGGAACGGCGTGCTGATGTCGATCACGACACGACTAGGCCGGGCGAGCGTGAACACATGAAAGGACGTGCGCTTCGACAGCCCGATCCCGTACGACGCAACCGCCTCGAAGTCGCCCGAGCGGACCACATCGATCACGTTGGGCAACGCAAAAGCAACCCGACCCGGGGCAGTCACCTTCCCAGCCGTGTTGTGGGCTGCCGCGCGATGAAAGCTCACCGCCAGGATCGCGCGACCGGCGATCCGGACCGGAAGCCCGGACGGGTCACCGATCAGCCGATCGACATAGCCCACGGTCCGCCGCGACGGGAGCGGCCCGGCAAACTCGAACACGACCCGATCAAAGCCGCGACTATGCGAGGCTCGGATGCCGACCAGCAGCGGAGTCGACGGCACCCCGGCCCCCGGCGAAGCCGCCCGGCCACCAGCCGCGCCCGCGATCAAAGCCACAATCAGCACGAACGCGAACACCAAAAGGGCACCCGTCGCCTTGTGCCTAAACGAAACCACCACCGTCGTCTCCGCACTCGCCAAAAGTAGGCTCAAATACATGGTGCCGCCGCTGATGGCGTTTGCGAATCCGTACATAGCCGACCGATCCATCGGTAGAAAGCCCTGCTCCTTCAGGCTCCTCGCCCTGTCGCGCGGCACGCAGCTCCGCAGAGCCCGGATCGCAGCACGGCGTTCGGGCGTAATCGCGCGAGCTGGCTCAGCGTCCTCTCTCTAGGTGAAGCGGTAGTCCTCCGGCACAGCGCTGCGCAAGATGTTCGGATGCGCGGCGACGGGATCCGACGGAGACTCAACATATGGACGGTTCGAGTCTCGACCTGATCGGACTTCGGCGGTCCTTCGGAGATCTCGTCGCCGTCGATGATCTGAGCTTCTCTGTTCCCGCCGGGCAAGTGTTCGGCTTCGTCGGTCGCAATGGTGCTGGAAAGACCACGACGATGCGGATTGTCTGCGGCCTCCTGTCTGCAGACGAGGGACGCGTGTCGTGGTGTGGCGCACCCATCGATCAGCGGGTGCGCGAGCGGATCGGATACATGCCGGAGGAGCGCGGCCTGTATCCCAGGATGCGAGTCGGTGATCAGCTCGAGTATTTCGCGGTCCTGCACGGCGCGTCCCACATGCAAGGTCGGGCGGTCGCCCACTCGTGGCTGGGTCGGCTCGGGCTGGGCGACCGGGAGCGGGTCCGCGTGGAGGCGCTGTCGCACGGCAACCAGCAAACGTGTTCAGCTCGCGGCGGCGCTGGTGCACAGTCCTCGCCTACTAATCCTGGATGAGCCGTTTGCGGGGTTTGACCCGATCGCCGCAGATGTGATGAGCAACGTGCTTCGCGAGGCGGCGGCGAGGGGGGGTGCCGGTGCTCTTCTCATCGCATCAGCTCGAACTGGTCGAGCATCTCTGCCAGTCGGTAGCGATCATCGACCGTGGTCGGTTGGTCGCCTGCGGCGCGGTGGACGAGTTGCGCGCGGGCGGGCCGCGCTTGCTGCGCGTTGATGTGCACGACGCCGCGGATGACTGGTGCGATGCGCTGACGGGTGTCGAGCTTGTGGAGCGCCGCGACGGTCAAACGGTCCTCAAGCTGTCCGCGGCGGCGGATTCTCAGCGGGTCTTCGACACGGCGCGCCGGTCAGGCACGGTCACGCATTTCGCCGAGCTGCAACCGACACTCGCCGAGCTGTTCCGCGAGGTGGTGCCGGCGTGAGCCCGCGACGCGGGGTGTGGGAGGTCGCCCGGCGCGAGCTGGTCGAGCGCTCCCGCTCGCGTGTGCTGCGTGTCTCGCTCGTGCTGCTGCTGATCATGGCCGTCGGCGGCGCAATCGCCGCCGCGCGCCTGAGCGGCCGCACTCCTACCGACGACATCGGGCTCGTGGGCGCGCGCGCGGTCGCGCTTGAACCCGCGATCCGGCTGCAAGCACGGGCTGCAGCCCGGCGCGTACGCATACATGAGCTGGCTAGCGCCACGGCCCGACGACTCGCGGTGCGCAATGGCTCGATCGACGTCGCGCTGCTCGACGACAACCGGATGCTGGTCAAGACCTCGCGCTCGCAGCCGGCGGTTCGGGTCGTACGAGACGCGGTTGCGGCGCAGGCAGTGCTCGATCACCTCCGAAGCACGGGCCTCAGTCAGACGGAGGCACTCAGCCTGCTCACGCCACCGGCGCTGCCGGTGGACGTGCTCGAGACCAGCGCGCATAACACCGACCAGAACCGCACGCTGATCACGGTCGGGCTGCTCAGCCTCTTCATCGTGCTGGCCTTCTTTGGCCAAGCGGTGGCACAGGGCGTAACCGAGGAGAAGTCCTCACGCGTCATCGAACTGCTGCTAACGACGCTACCGCCCCGACGACTGCTCGCCGGCAAGGTCCTCGGCATCGGGCTGCTCGGCGTGCTCCTGCTGCTGCTTCCCGGCGCCGCCGCACTTGCAGCAGGACATCTGGCCGGCGGGGCGGGACTGCCCTCAGCGGCGCCCGAGGCGATCGCGCTCGTGCTGATGTGGTTCGTACTCGGCTACGTGTTCTACAGCGTGGCATTCGCCGCAGTCGGCGCGCTCGTCTCCCGCCAAGAGGACTTGCAAACGGCGATGCTGCCGGTCAACGCCGTACTGATCGCCGCCTTCTATCTAGCGCTGATCGTGTCCGGCAGCCCAAATGGAACCGTGGCTCGCGTCGCCGCGTTCCTGCCGCCCTTCTCGCCGACGGTCGTCCCGATGCGGATGGTCCTCGGTGACATGAATGCGATCGCGCTGACTGCCGCCGTCGCGATCGACCTTCTCGCTACCGCTGGGCTGGTCGCGCTCGCGGGGGGCATATACGAGCGAGCGATCCTCCGGATCGGAGCTCCCGTCAAGCTGCGCCGCTTGTTCGCTCGCCGCCCGAGGGCTTCACAGCCCGCGGGTCTCGCTGTCGTCGAGCAACGACATGCACAATCGGCCGATCTCATCCTGCGCGTCACCGCGCTCGCGCTCGTCCTCGCCGGCGCGCTGATCGGTTTCAGGCAAACCGTCGCGATCGTGCTGATGGCACTCGGCCTGCTACTCCTCGCCGTGCTCTGGAATCGCAGACGCGGGCAACACCGGTCCGCTCACTGACGAAAGCCCGTGGGACGCGACCGTCGGCCTCGGCGTCTATCATCCGGGCGCCGATCCGCACTGGCCTGTGACGACCGCGTCGCGGGAGACAGGATGACTGTGCTGCTCTTGACCGGGATGTTCCTCGTGATTGCTAGTGCTAGTGCAGGACGTCGCGCCGCTCGAGCAGCAGGGCGCCGCCGATCAAGAGCGCTACACCGGCGACGGCCAGGCCGATGAACGATGCGGGGTCGATCCCGTCGCGCATCGGCGCGCCGTAGTAGCGGAAGGCGGAGGCCCAGCGAATCGGACCAAGACCGTGCGCCAGCCGCCCGGCGAGATCGATCGCGTACATCGCGACGAGCGTGCCGAGCGCGACGCCATTGACCGTTCGTGAGCTGTGCAGAGCCCCGGCCGCGAGCGCCGCCACTCCGCCAAAGAACAACGCAAGCGGCCAAACCCCCAACACCCCAGCGGTGACGAGCCCGAGCGAGATGTGCGTGCCGGCAACGGTGCCGGCCAGAAACGTCATCATGCCGGTCACCGCCATAATCGCCAGACACGCCACGGCGGCGACCAGGTAGGAGCCGGCGATCAGAACACTGCGGGATATCGGCAGCGCGAGAATCGTGTCCAGATAACCGCGCTCCTCCGCGCCTGCGGTACTGCCGGAAATCGCCCTGACCGCGAAGTACCCGATCGCGAGCGGCACGATCAGGCTGAACAGCTCAGCGTGCAGGTAGCCCTCGACCGAGTTCATCGCCTGCACACCGAACGCCTCCTTCAGACCGGCTGGGTAGCTCTTCGCGATCTTCTCGATCGATGTCTGGACCGACGGGTAGAGCGCGGCCATGAACGCCCCATACACGCCGATCGACAGCCCCCAGATCACGATCGTGCGGAGCCGGTCCCGCAGCCCTCGCCGCACGATCGCCCGTAGGCTGTGCGGCCAGGCGGGCGCCTGATGGCTACTTACGACCGCGGGCGCCGGCGCGGGCTTCGTGCCGACGCTCATGGCGCGCCATCCCGTCCGTAGAAGGTCAAGAAGATCTCCTCCAGCGTCGGCTCAATCAGCTCCATGTCGATCACGGTATGACGAGCTGCGGCTTTGACCACAGGGTCGAGCGCCCCCGAAACCTTGAAGGAAATGCTCGGACCGTCGGACTCCAGTTCGCTGACACCGGGGATCCACGCGAACTCCGCATCTTCGACCGGCGCATCGAACACGATTGATACATGATGGTAGGCACGGCCCCGCAGCTCAGCGACCCTCTCAACGGCCGCCAAACGTCCCTCGCGAATGATCGCAACGCGATCGCAAACGCGCTCAACCTCGTCAAGGTCGTGCGAGGAGAGAAACGCCGTACCGCCACGCTCACCGTACTCGCGCATGACCGCGAGGAACTCCTCCTGCATCAACGGATCCAGCCCCGTCGTCGGTTCGTCGAGCAGCAGCAGCTCAGGGTCGTGAAACAGGGCCTGGAGCAGGCCGATCTTCTGTCGATTGCCCCTTGAGAGATCCCCGATCCGACGGTCAAGATCGGCCTCGAACCGCTGCGCCAACAACGAACTCGACCCCAGGTCGCGCATACCCCTGGCCTCCGCACAGAACGAAAGGAACTCTCGCCCGGTAAGCCGCGGGTCATACGAGAACTCGCCGGGCAGGTTGCCAATCCGGGCCCGAATCGCGCGACTCGCGCGCCGGCTATCGAGCCCGAAGATCAGCGCTCGCCCGTCGGTGGGGTGCAGCAAGTCCAGCAGCGTACGGAGCGTCGTCGTCTTCCCCGCACCATTCGGACCGAGAAAGCCATAGACCTCGCCCCGATCCACGCTGATCGAGACGTCCTCGATCCCGCGCGAGCCCCCATAGCGCTTGGTCAAACGCACGGTCTCAATCACCGCCGCCATACCAACGATCCTGCCACCAGCCCGTCGCGAACAACACCGTGCTTTCCCACACGCCACACCAGGACAACCCCCGAACGGCGACGACCGCAGCTGACCGGTTCAGAATCGCGGCGCTTCGTGGCGGTAAGGCTAAACGGCTAAACGATCGACTCTCCGGACCAGCGATGCTGTGTCAATGCTGCGCGTCAAACCAAGGGGTGCCTGCCCGTGCGCAGCAGGGAGACAGAAACCTTTAGCGGTTCACATGTCATTCCGGCGTCCTCGCGCTCGCGTCTGACAGCGCCGGCTCCTCGAAGGCGCTAACAATCGACCTTCGCTCCCGGATGTGAAGAACAAGCCTTCGGCCACTGGTCGAGCTCTCCGGCTGCGCGTCGAACGGCGACGTCAGACATCGGTTGTCCGAACGTCGTGGATCTTCGGCCCCTCCACGTTTCGTGTGGATTAGGCGACCGCCGGGCCGGCATGCAGCTTGCCATCGACGAGGTAGATCATCGCAATGTAGTTACGCTTGGTGCAGCGCTGACCGCGACGCGGCGGTCGCGATCGCGCTCGCCGCGCTTATGCTCGCCGTGATGCTCGTCCTGGTCGTGCGCTTCCGCGCGGAGAGCTTGCGCGGCAGGGTCGAGCGCCAGCGGGTTGGCCGGGGCCGTGATCGGGCGCTGGTGGACCTCGGGGAGGCCCAGCGGATCGCGCGGCTGGGATCGTGGACGTGGGATCGGTCAACCGGTCGGATGCGCTGGTCGCCGCAGATGTATGAGATTTTCGGCCGCGAATCCGAGGGACTGTCAGAGGAACCGTGTAAGGCTGGCCGAAAGGATTGGCTGTGTCTACATCTACTTCCCATAAGTGTGCATCGGAGTTGGTCGCCGAAGACCGCGAGCTCGATCGTTCGGACCCTGGGCACGGCGATTCTGGAGAGCGTCGAGGACCGTTGCCGGGGTTGCCTGGCGGGCCGGCGCTCGGCGAGCCGGAGCCTGAGATTCCTGACGAGGTGCTCGACGCGTTGCTGGCCGGCGCGCAGACGGCGCAGGAGATCGCGGGGCCCGATGGTGTGCTCGGCGCATCTCACCCGCCGGTTGCTCAACCGGGCGCTTGAGGCCGAGTTGACCGAGCACCTGGGCTATGAGGCCGGCAAGGCGCCGGCGGGCGGGCGCGGCAATTCGCGCAACGGCAAGCCGGGCAAGACGGTGATCACCGATCACGGGCCGTTGCGGATCCGTTCGCCGCGCGATCGCAAGGGGACGTTTGAGCCGCAGATCGTCAAAAAGCGCCAGACGCGGTGGGTCGGGTTTGACTGAGAAGGTCATCAGCCTCTACGCCCGGGGGCTGACCGTCCGCGAGCTTCAGGGGCATTTGCAGGAGATCTACGGCATCGAGGTGTCGCCGGATGTGATCTCGAGGATCACCGATGCGGTGCTCGAGGATGCCAAGGCGTGGCAGAACCGGCCGTTGGAGCGGCTGTATCCGATCGTCTATCTCGACGCGCTGGTGGTCAAGATCCGCGAGGGGCATGCGGTCCGTAACTTCGCCTGCTATGTCGCGATCGGCGTCAACCTGGAGGGCGAGCGCGATGTGCTCGGGCTGTGGTTTCAGCGCACCGAGGGCGCGAAGTTCTGGATGCACGTGCTGACCGATCTCAAGCAGCGCGGCGTCGCCGACGTGCTGTTCTTCTGCGTCGACGGGCTGACCGGGTTCCCGGAGGCGATCGAGGCGACCTTCCCACACTCGACCGTCCAAACGTGTCTGGTGCACCAGGTCCGCGCGAGCCTGAAGTTCGTCTCCTACAAGGACCGCAAGCAGGTCGCCGCCGACCTGCGCAAGATCTACACGGCCGCCAACGCCGACCACGCCGCCGACGAGCTGCAGGCGTTCGCCGACAAATGGGATGCCCGCTACCCGACGATCAGCCAGAGCTGGCTTGACCGCTGGGAGCAGATCACCCCGTTCTTGGCCTACCCCCAGGACGTCCGCCGCGTGATCTACACGACCAACTCGATCGAGGCCTTGCACCGCCAGACCCGCAAGATCATCAAGACCAGAGGGCACTTCCCGACCGAAGACGCAGCCCGCAAGCTGCTCTACCTCGCGATCACCAAAGCCGAAACCAAATGGCGCCAAGTACGTTCCACTGGCACACCGCGCTGGCGGCGTTCAAGATCCAGTTCCCCGACCGCATCCCCGACCATGACATCTAACGCCCCGCCCGCCACTTCGCCTCGACCATCACGACTGCTCCCCAGCCAGCCGAGCCCTGCTACGCAAGTGTCGAGCAACTGGCGCAATCGCCCCCACCCCGACCTCGGCGGAGCATCGCGCGCGACCGGCTGGCAGTCAAGAGAGGGCCACCAGGCAAGCCGCACAACACAACGCTCACACAGGCCCGACCTTGACGGCCAGACGGCGCGCGCTACCACAATCTGCCAAGGTCGGGGTGGGGCTCGGAAGAACCAAGCGAGGACGCCAACCGCTACGAGCTGCAAGCGCAGACCTCAATCACACGACACGGACCCCAAGCGCAAGACACGTGTCACTCCTTGACATTATCCAGGTAACTATTACACTGACCTAGTCAGCTTACACGGAAGGACTGACAGCCCCCGATCCGAAGCTCGGTCCCGTGAGCCAAGCGCAAGCCCTCGCGTACGTCCATCCTGACGATCGCGAGCGGATCACGACCGCGTTGTCGCGCACGTCCGAGCGTAAGCCCTGGTTTGAGCACATTCACCGGATCGTGTCCGGTGACGGGACGCAACGGACTGTGCAGATCATCGGCCACAAGGATGCTGCTCACCCGGGGTTCTATCTAGGCACGCTCCAGGACATCACCGCGCAGCGGCGCGCCGAAGCAGCCGTCCGTCACAGCGAGCACCAACTGCGCACGATCTTCGATGCCGCGCCGATCGGTGTCGCGCTGGTCGAGGCGCATCAACCATGGAAGCTGGTTCGCGCTAACGACGCGCTTGCCGAAATGCTCGACCTCGAGCCGGCCGAGCTGGTCGGGCGCGCACTGCAATCGATGATCGATCAGCCGCATCGCGAGGTCGCGCAGGCACATATCGCGCGGCTGCTCGACGGCGCGCAGCACAGCGAAGGCGTCGAGCTTCAGATCCGGGACATCGGCGGCGAGCCAACATGGATCGTCCTCACCGGCGCAGTGATCGATAACCAAAACGATCGCCCGCGCCAGCTCGTGCTCCAACTGGTCGACATCACACAGCGCAAGCAATACGAACAGCAGCTACGAATCTACGCGGAGCGCGACACGTTGACGGGGCTGTTGAACCGCCGCCGGTTCGATGAGGAGCTCGGGCGCGCGGTCGCGGCCTGCAGCCGGTACCGCACGCCGACGACCCTGCTCGTCTGCGATCTGGACAATCTCAAGCTGATCAACGACACCCTCGGCCACCACGCCGGCGACGAACTCATCAAAGCCGTCGCAACCGAGCTCCTACAGCGGGCGCGGCAAACCGATCTCGTGGCACGGATGGGAGGCGACGAGTTCACGATGCTGCTTACGCACACCGGCCTCGAGCAAGCCAAAGCAATGGCCGAATCGTTGCGCGCCGCCGTGCTCGAGCTTGATCTGCACGCCGATGGACAGCGGCTGCACACAACGCTCAGCATCGGCCTCGCGCCACTAGGAAACGGGCAGAGCGCCAAGGATTCGATGATCGCCGCTGACGCCGCCATGTACGAGGCAAAGAGACAGGGGCGAAACCGAATCGCGATCGGACGACAGACCCGGTCCGAGAGCGCCACCAGGCAGCAGCTCGGCTGCCTTGAACGCCTGCGCAGCGCGCTCGCCGAAGACCGCTTCGAGCTGCACGCGCAGCCGATCACCCACCTGCGCAGCGGCGAGGTCCGCCACCTCGAACTACTGGTGCGGATGCGCGAGCCCGACGGCGCGCTGCTAATGCCTGCCGCGTTCATCCCCACCGCCGAGCGCCTCCGCCTGATCGCCGAGATCGACCAGTGGGTCGTGCGCAACGCGATCGAGATCCAAGCAGCAGACCAGCACCTAGCCAGCACCTACGCGATCAACCTCTCAGGCATCTCCGTCGGTGACCCAGAGCTCCTGAACCTTATCGAGCACAAGATCAGTGAGGCGAGCGCGGACCCAAGCCGGCTGATCTTCGAGTTCACCGAAACGGCCGCGATCAAAGACCTCAACGCCGCGCGCACGTTCACCCGCCGGCTCGCACAGATCGGCTGCGCCTCCGCGCTTGACGACTTCGGCTGCGGCTTCGCCTCCTTCTCCTACCTCAAACAGCTCCCCGTCCAATACATCAAAATCGACGGCCAGTTCATCCGCAACCTCCCCGGAAGCGAAGACGACCAAGTACTCGTCAAAGCAATCATCGACGTCGCCCACGGCCTACACAAGCAGACCGTCGCCGAGTTCGTCAGCTCCAACGACGCGCTCGAGCTCCTGCGTGCATATGGCGTCGACTACGCACAAGGCTTCCACCTCGCAACCCCCAAACCAGTGAGCCACTTGACGCGCCACTAACGCGATCATCAAGCTGATCGGTGCGACGACCACGAGCACCGGCCTGAAGGTCTACGCCCGATTGGACGAGAACGTGTACCCCACCAAGATCAAAGTCAGCGACAGCGAACTCGCCGCGGTCCGGGTAGAGCGCCACAGCTTCCACGGCGATTGGAATTACAGCGTGCACCCATCAAATGTTCTGGATGCAGGTCCTCACCGACCTCAAGCAGCGCGGCGTACGCGACATCCTGATCTGCTGCGTCGACGGCCTCGCGGGCTTTCCTGAGGCGATCGAGGCGATCTTCCCCAAGACAACCGTCCAGACATGCATCGTGCACCTGATCCGCAACAGCCTCAAGTACGTCCCACGGCGCGAGCGCGAACAGTCGCCCGCGACCTGAAGCCGATCTACACCGCAGTCGACGCCGACCAGGCCCAGGCCGAACTCGAGGCCTTCGACGAGAAGTGGGAAGCGCGATTCCCCGTCATCACGCAGGCGTGGCTGAACGCCTGGGAGCACGTGATCCCCTTCCTCGCGTTCCCCGACGAGGTCCGGCGCGTGATCTACACCACCAACGCGATCGAGGCGCTCAACCGGCAGCTGCGCAAGGCGATCAAGACCAAGGGCAGCTTCCCCAACGAGGACGCCGCCCGCAAGCTCGTCTACCTCGCCTTGCAGAACGCAACCCCCCAGTGGACCCGGACTAGGAACTGGACGGCGGCGCTGCTCGCGTTCAAGATCCACTTCGGTGACCGCGTCCGTGACACCGCAAACTGACCGTCACTGTTGACACTCCCGGAGTACCTGTTACACTTGACATAAGCCGCCTACACAGTTAACCGTGCGCCCTCTAGTGCGGAAAATGCGGCTAGCGCGGAGGCGACCGGGCCGGGAAAGGTTCTGGGCTCAGTACTCGGAGCGCGGTGGGTGGGGCGTGGGGGCGCCCTGCCGGGCGTGCTGGGTTGGGGCTTTAGGCGGTTTTGCGTTGGCGGGCGGGTTGTGGTTGGTGGTCGGTGGCGTCGGCGAGTTGGGTGACGACGGTTGAGAGGTGTTCGAAGGTCTCGGCGAGGGTGCGGATGCTTGTGCCTTCGAGGGCGGTGCCGAGTTGTGTGATTGCGTGGTCGAACTGTCGCCAGAGCGCGGGTGGGCCGTCGCGGTGGGGGCCTTTGGCGAGCTCGGCGGGTGGTTGTAGTCGGCTGGCGCCTTCGATTGGGTGCCAGGGGACGTTGGCGAGTTCGGCGAGTCTGAGTGCGCGGCTTTCTTGTTCGGCTGCGTCGGCGAGTTCTCGTAGGCGTTTGACGCGGTGTTCGTGGGCCCGCATCGCTGCGCGCCAGCGTTCGTCGGCTTGGCGTAGCTGTTCGCGGGCGGTTTGGGGGGAGATCAGGGGTTTGGTCATCGCCGGTGTCTGAGCGGCTCGGTTTGGCTGACGAGGTCGAGCTCGGTGAGATCGTGCGGCGCGGCGAGCTGGTTGTGGCGGGGTCGGCCGATGCGGGGGGCGTCGGCGAGCATTTGGTCGAGGTCTTGGCGGCGGACGAGCCAGCGGCGGCCGACCATGTGGGCGGGGAGGCGTTTTTGGCCGACCCACCAGCGGACGGTGGAGGGGTTGACGCCGAGCATTTCGGCGATCTGCGGCAGGGTCAGGGTTTCGTCGTCGGTCATCCGTTTTAGCGCTAGGCCAGTTAGGGTATCATTGCGTGGATGCACGTGTAGCACGGATAGCGATGATGGCATGCCCGGTCGTGTTTATGAGCTTGAGGATGTCCGCCGGCGGCGCGCCGATCAAGATGGCGCGCGCGAGCCGGCGGGCGCGGACGGCAGCGAGGAAGTTGACGGTGGGCGGGGCATGTCGCTGCTTGAGATTTCGCTCGCCGATCAGATGTTCGGGGCGCTCGATGAGCCTGACGGCAGCCAGATCGGCGAGCACGAGCTGCCGGACGTGGCAGCGGACGGTATGCGCGGCGAGGAGTCCAAACGTGACGTGGCGCACCGGCTTGACGGGGTACAGCTGTTTGATGGGGTGCCCGAGCCTGAGGGGGTGCCCGAGCTCGATCAGCTGCCCGCGCCCGGCGAGCTGCCCGAGCCTGATGGAGTGCTTGAGCCTGAGGGGGTGAGAGGGCTTGGCGAGGTGCTTGAGCCTGACGAGGTGCTGCGCTGTCTGCAGCTACATCATCTGCGCAGCGCGCCGGCGAGCGCGGCGGCTGGGCCGCGCGGCAGCGTTGATCTGGACGCTCGGCCCGTGGCGGCCAATCGCGGGCCGCCGCCGCGCACGGGCGACGCTCGCGCCCGCGCGCTGCTCGGCGCCGGCCACCCCTGCTCGGGCTAGCGCTGTGCGCTGTGGTCGTGACGGCCCTGTTGGTCGTCGGTATAGAGGGTGTCAGCGGGCATTCATCGACCGAAGGCACAGCGCTGGCGGGCGGTGCTGACCGTTCGTCGGTGATGCTCGCGCCGGAGCTGACTGTGGCCCGGACGGTGCTAGCGACGGTCGGGCGCGTCTCTCAGGAGGGCATGGAGCGCAGCATTCGGCGCTCAAGCCCCTCCGGTCGTCACCGCCAGCGGCCGATCCGCCACGGCACTCAGCAGCACCAGGCCAGCTCGAGCTCCAGATACACGGGTGGCTCGGCGAACGTCGATGTAGCTGGATCCGCGGCCCCGGCTCAGTCGCGCCAGCAGGTAACACAGCCCACCTACACCAGCGCCCAAGAGCCCACGTACACCGGTTCCCAGCAGCCAACCTACACCAGCCCCCAGAAGCCGGCGTCCACTCGTTCAGCGGCCAGCTCGACCAGCGGATCCAGTGCCGAGACGAGCCCTTCCCGAGCTCAAGCTCAAGTTCGACTACCGCGGGCGCAAGCGGCGATCGCACCGCTAGTGTTGATTCTTCAGGGACGCTGAGCGGGCCGCCCGCTCCGGGAGGGCCGCCCGCCCCGTGAAACCAACCAGGAGGAAGGATCCTCGAATGTCAGACAGAGCACGGATTGTCCAACTCGCGGTCGCGGTGCTGATCGGCGCGCTGCTCGGCGGCGGCGGGTACGCGCTCGCGGCAAATAGCACCGGCAACACGATCCGAGCGTGCGTGACTAGGAGCCGGGTGTTGTTGATCGAGGATCGGTGCGGGCGCGGGGAGACCGCGTTGAGTTGGAATCAGCGTGGGCCTGCCGGACCGCCTGGCGCGACCGGCGCGACCGGCGCGACTGGTGCGATTGGGCCTGTCGGCCCGAAGGGACCCGCGGGGCAGAATGCCGTCAGTGCTTGGGAGACGGTTGACGGGAACGGCAAGCTGGTCTCAGGTACGGACCTGGGAATCGAGCATGTCGGCGCCGGGAGCTACGAGATCACCAAACACGCCGGCGGGCGGATCTGTGCGATCCAGGTGACTGCGGATAACAACAGCACCGGTTTTGCGGGGCCGCCGATTCTGGCTTCGGTGGCGAACGGGTTTCCGGTTCCGATCATTTACCTGACCAACAACGACGGAACCGCTATCGATGACGGCTTCTCCGTCTCTATCCAATGCTGACAAGGAGGTCCAGCATATGCCTAGCACTCGCCCAGCCACAATCGCGCGCGCTGCGCCGGTCGCGCTGGCAGCGATGCTCGCCGCGTTCGCGGTGGGCGCTGCGCCGGCGCGCGCGACGGTCGTGTTGTTGAGCAGCTCGTCTGGTGCTCCTGGCCCGCAGGACGCCAATCTTTATGACTGGCGGGGCGAGTGGACCTCGGCGCTTGATCGGGCCGCGCCGGTACCTGGCCAACGCCCGGCTTGGCAGGTCGACGTCGGCCTCTGGGGCGACTGGTATGAGCCGGCCGGCAGCAACGTCCTCACCCCGGACCCCACCTGCCAGCTGCTCTTCCAGATCGACGGCGGACCACCCGCCACCACGTTCCTGAACCCTTGTGTCGAGCGCCCGGCGCGGCCGGGCCTCGGGGGTGCGACGCCGAGTCCGCTGCCCGAGGTGCTGCCGGCCAACCTTGCAGCCGCGAGCAACGGGCCGCACACGGTCACGATCACCGCTGTCAACGAGTATGGCGATAAGAGCTCGGTGTCGTTCGGCGTCGATGTCGACAACGTCCGGCCGGCTCCGGCGAGCATGGTCGGGCCGGTCGGCTGGGAGCGCGGCGACGCGGTCGTGACCTCGAGTGCGACGACCAGCGGACCGTCGGGGATCGCGGGGCAGTCGTGCTCGATTGGCGCCGCGAGCGCCAGTTGGTATCCCGGCGCCAGCGCCCGGCTGGTCGTCGCCGGCAACGGCGAGATACCGGTCCGCTGCACCTCGCAGAACAACGCCGCCGTGTCCGGACCGACCGTCGAGGACGACGTGTCGTTGGACAACACGCCCCCGACTGGCTATTTCGCCGCGCGGGACCCTAGTGATCCAGCGCGCGCGACGGTGGTCGTGGCTGACTCGTTGTCAGGCCTGGCCGGCGGGCAGATCCAGATCCAGACCGCCGGCGGCCTGGCTGGCGCTGGCCAGCGGCCATGACCCGGCGACCGGCACGTTGACGGCCATCCCGCCTGATGATGGCAGCTTAGCGGACGGCAACTACGGGCTGCGCGCGGTCGTCTCAGACGCCGTCGGCAACAGCGCCACGATCACGACCGACCGAAACGGCACGCCAGAGGTGATCACGATCCCGTTGCGGATCGTCACCCGACTCACGGTCGGCCCAGCCCGACGGCTGGCGCGGCGCTGCACGCCGTCACGGACTCTTATCGATCACGGCCACCCGCCGGCTAACAACCAGCCGGACACTGCCCGGCTCGTGCGTCGCTGCTCGCAGATGCCGGCGGCGCACCGGGCTGTAGCGCTGGGGTTCGCCCAGCAGGCGGTCGTCAGTGGCGTGCTGCAGACCGCCGGCGGCGAGCCGGTCGCTGGCGCTCAGGTGCAGGTCTTCCAACACCCGCCGGGGTGGAGCAGCCGACTGGTGGGCAGCGCCACGAGCGACAGCCACGGCCAGTTCACCTACACGCTCGCGGCCGGCCCGTCGCGGACGCTGGGCTTCTCGTTTGCCGGCAGCGCGACGATGCGCCCTAGCGCCGCCACAGCCGCCGTCGCTGTGCTCGGCAAAGCGACCATCGAGGTCAGTCGGAGCGTGCACGCTGGGCGCGTGGTGCGGATCGCCGGGAGGGTCCTCGGCGGCTACATTCCCGCGGGAGGCGTGCTGGTGCAGCTGCAATACCAGGTCAGGGGGCTGTCGCTTGGCTGGGCGCCGTTTGGCGCGCCGGTGAGGGCCGGCAGCCGCGGCCGCTTCACGGTCGCGTTTGGGTTGCCGGCCGGAGCCGCCGGCTACACGTACCTGTTCCGCTCGCTGATCGCAGGCCAAAACGGCTGGCCGTATCTCAGCGCGCGGTCAAACACGATCGCCCGCACCGTCACCTGACACCCCAAGAAGACACAGATGAGCGATCCCAACCATCGACCACGAGCGAGGAGAGGCGATGATCGCCCGCGTCCGCGGTGGTGACCACGAGCAGCGGTGGGACAGCTGGCGCCCACGCCAAAGCCACCAAACGCCCGACCCTGACCCCCAGACAGCCGGCCGGTCCGACCCGGCGGGAAGCTATTCGCGCGCCGCGCGCAAGCTCGTGCGCTGGCTGGTTCTGCTGGTTGTGGCGGCTGTGGCGTACGCTGCGGTCGGCAGGGCGGGCGGATGGCTGACCGCGCCCAAGCCGGCGGCAGGCGTCGTGCTGCCGGCGACGCCGCGGGCGTGGCTTGACGGCTACGAAGCGGCCGCGGTCGACGATCCCGCCCGGGTCTGCTCGCAGCTATTCGCCGCCGGGCTCGCAGCCGTCTACGCGCACGCCGCGCGCGGCAGCTGCCGGCGCTACTTCGCGCAGATCACGAGCTCGTCGGTCACCGTCCGCCGCGTGCTATACGACGGCGACACGGCCGTGCTCGAGCTACACCAGGTGATCGGCGGTGCCGACTGGGACGTGGTGTTAGACCGCCGCCTCGGTGGCTGGCAAGCCGTCGACGTACGTAGCGGCCGGCTGGTGCGCTAAAGCTGGGCCGCGCAAGGCAACCAACCACCGGCACACCTGCGGCCGACAGCCCCCTCCTGGGGGGCGAGAACGCCTGCAGCCGCACCGCGCCTGCGGTGACAGCGCCGCTGCTGATGTGAGCCGCAAGCGACAGGTCTGACGACCAGGGGTCGTCGACCGGCGCTCGCCGGCTGGCTAATTGGGATCTTCGTTTTAGCGCTGAAATCTTTGGCGCTAACGTGGCTATACTGCTGTCGTTCTGGTTTTGGATCCCAACAAGGAGCGTTGGTATGTCTGTGTTGGTGCGTCGCGTCGCCTGGCCGCTGACCGCGGTCGTGGTAGCGCTGCTGGTTGGTGGTGTGGGTGGTCTGGGGGCGTTGCGGGCGGCTGGTTTGAACGGCACGCCGCCGCCTGACGCGACGACGTTCAAGGCGCTGATCGATACGCTGACTAGCAACTGGGAGTGGCTGATCGCGACCGGCGTGGGGCTGATCTTGTCGCTGATCGCCGGGTTGATGATGATCGGCTCCCAACGCGCGCCCGACCACCTGTTTCGGGTGCTGGCCGGGATCGCGCTGATCCTGATCGTGATCCCCGCCGCACTCGCCTGACCGCGCCGCAAGCGAGGGTTGAGCGCGATGACGTTGCGCAGGGCTTTGCTGCTGGCGCTGGTAGTGCTGTTGTTAGCGCCGGCGCCGGCGCTGGCCGCCGGCGGGCAGATGCCGCTGGCGGGTGCGGACATCCTGTCTGCGATCGGGGGGGTGTTCGGGTCGATCGCTAGCGCAGTGCCGGGCGCGTTCACGTGGACGATCGGCTTGGCGACCAACTTCATCTTGACCACGATCGCCGCGCTGGTGCACATGCTGATCCCCCACTCGTGGGTCAACAAGGGCCTTCAGATAATGGAGTGGATCGTCGCCGCCCCCGACTACGCCGGCCGGATCACCACGCCCGCCGGCACCCAGGCGTACGGGTTTGCGGGGATCAACGCGCTGCGCGACCTGTTCTGCTGGCTGGGGGTCGCGATCGCGCCGCTGACATTGACCTACGCGACCAGCCGGGCGATGCTCGGCCAGTCAGAGCCGGTCGCGATCCCGCTGTTGCGGGTGCTCGCGACCGCGGCGGTGATCGTCTCCTACCCGTACTGGTGGGCACAGGCCGCGGCGGTCTGTGACCAGGTCACCCACCAGATCCTAACCGTTCCCGATGTCAGCCGCGGGCTCTGCAAGCTGATGGACTATGCCGTCGACGGGGTCGCGCTCGGCGGCTGGCAGCTGATCGACCTCGGGCTGATGGGCGCAACCGCGCTCTGCCTGCTGGGGCTGATCTTCTTCAAGATTGTCCTGATCCTGGTCGGCGCGCTGCTGTACGCGACCGGCCCGCTGATGATCGGCCTGGTCGCGACCGAGTCCGGCGGCGCGCTCGCGCGCGCCTGGCTGAGCGCCGTCTCAATGCTGTTCGGGCTCGGCGTCGCCTGGGCGACGCTGTTTGCGGTCGGCGCGGTGCTGATCGGCGACGCGGGCAGCGCCGGCCCCTTGGTCGCCGGCAACAGCGCGTTCGGCGGACTGGTCGGCGGGCTGTTGCTTGCAGTCTCGGGGCTCGCGTCGCTGTGGCTGTGCCTGAAAGCCGGCCGCGAAGCGGTCGGCCTGTTGCGGATGCAGCTCGCCGGGCTGCTGATCCTCTCCCGACACACCACCACCGTCGGCAACACGACCGCGGCCAGCGCCAGCGCGAGCCGCACGCGGACGACCAGCCAGTCGCTGCGCGACTACCGCGCGCGACTGTCTCGCGCCACCAGCGCGGCGGCAGGCGAGTTGGCGAGGGCGGGGGCGGGCGGCGCCGCGATCGCTAGCAGCGCCCGCGCCGCGGGCTACGCCGGCCGCCGCGGACTGCTGGGCACCGCCGCCGCCGCCGTCCGCGCTGGCGCTGTGCGCGGGGCTCCGGGCGGCGAGGCGCTGCTGTCGCGCTCGCGCGCTGGCGCGGTTGCCGCCCGGATCGCGCGCGCCGGAACCGCCGGCTGGCAGTCACACCCGGCCGTCGGCCAAACACAAACACACGCCAAGCCCACGCCAGCGCCCACCCCCGCCCCGGCCACCGCCGCCCGACAGGCCAGCTCGGGCGCCGCGGCCGGCGCGTCGACCACAACCACGACGCGCCAACCTCAGGACAAGGCGCCCGCCACCGGCCACACCGTCACGCCAACCTCAACGCGCCAGGACGAGGACCGCACCCAGCCGCCGAAGCCGGCGATCCGCAGCAGTCGCGCCGGCGCCGGACCGGCCGCCGGCGGGGCGCGCTCGCCAAGCGACGGCGCGCGTCCGGCGCCGGCCGTGCCCGACCGCGTCGGCGATCGCGCGGTGCGCGAGCCCGGGGCGCCGCCGCCACACAGCACACCGCGACCAAGCACACCACCGCCATCAAGCTCCGCGGCGCCGAGCTCGGCGCCGGCGCCGCCGACGGCGGGGTCGAGGTTGTCAGGCTGGCGGGCGCCTCGCGTTTGGCGTGGGCGACGGCCACCGAAGGATGGTGGGCGGTGACGCCCACGCTGCGGCGGCTGGATGACCGCGAGCGCTACTGGGGGCTGACGCTTCCCGGCTGGCTGGCGGTCGCGCTCGCCGCCGGTGTGCTGTATGGCGCGGTGCAGGTCTCGCCGTTTGGGGTGCGCGCGACGATCACGATCGTGGTGCTGGTGGGGGCGTTCTGCGCGGCGGTGCTCGCCGGTGTCTGCGGGCAGGCGCTGTCGCCCGCGGAGCAGCTGGTGGCGATCGTCGGCTACCACCGCGCCCCCAAGCGGCTTGTCGCGCCGCAGCGCCCTGACCGGCGCGGGCTGGTGCTCGACCACGCACCAGACCTCGATCGTCCCGTCGAGGACACACACGCCCGAGGGTGGGGTTTGTGAGTCGCGTCGGCTCGCTGGGCAGCGTGTTGCCGGTCGCGCTCGTCGAGCCCGATGGGCTGCTGGTGACGACCGACGGGCGCTACGTGCGGTTGTTGGAGTGCGAGCGGGTGCCGAACACGATCACTGCCGACGGCGGTGCGCTGGCGCAGGTCGAGCGCGCGTTCGCGGATGTGTGCCGGTTGATCGGCGACCGCCAGAGCCTGGTGATCTACGCGCAAACCGATCCGGTCCCGATCGACGACGCGCTGCTTTGCGACCGGGAGGCGACCGCGATCGCGGTCGGCCAGGACCGCCGCGACGAGCTGCTCGAGTTAGCGAGCGCGCGCGAGCGGCTGCTGGCCGCGACCGAGCAGACCGTGATCGCGGCGGCCGGCGCCGAGCAGCCCGCCGTCAGCGCCCGCTGGTGGGTCGCAGTCCCCTACCAGCCGCCAATCGCCGATCTGCGCGCGCAGCTGCGCACGCTGGCGGCGGGCGCGCGCGGCAAGACGCGGTGGGAGACCCACCGCGAGGCGGCGATACAGAGCCTGCGCTACTGCGAGCAGATCGACGCGGCCCTGCGCCGCGCCGGGATCCAGACCTGGCTGCTTGATGGCACCCAAACGCTCGCGCTGCTGTGGGAACGCCTTCATCCCGCCGCCCAACAGCTGCCCAACCTCGACGCGCTCGCGGGCGCGTGCGAGATCGCCAGCGCCACAACCCGCGAGCACGCGGCGCTGGCGCGCCACCGGACGCTTACGGCAATCTGTGGCGATCCGCCCGCCAGGGTGGACTTGGGCGAGCACCCGGCGTGGCTTTGCCATCAGGACGGGACGTTAGAGGAGGTCATCCACCTCGCGACCGCGCCGCAGGCGACCGACCCCTCATGGCTAGCGCACCTGCTCAGCTGCCCGCTGCCCGCGACGCTCGCGGTGCACATCAGCGTCGGAGTCCGCGCAAAAGAGAAGGCGCGTCAGCGCCGTCGCTGGCAGCGGCTGCGGGCGGCGGTGCGCTACAAGGACCGCCGCGACCGGCTCGTCGGCCCAGACGAACAAGAAGCCTTGGAGGAGGCCGCGCTGATCGACTCAGAGCTGTCCGCGCAGGTCGGCGCGACCGTCTACACGGTCGGGATCTACTGCTCGATCCGCGACCCCCACGGCAACCCCGAACGGTTCGAGCGGGCCGTCAAACAAACCTGCACAGACTTCCACGCGCTGACCAACGCAAAAGTCGTCCGCGGCCGACACCTCGCGCTGCGAGGTTTCACCAGCACGCTGCCGTTGGGGGTCGACACGCTCAGAGCACGACGCCGCTACGCGCAGCGCAACATCGCCCACTGCGTCGCGCTCACGTCGAGCCGGTGTGGCTGTCCGGGCGGGCTGATCCTCGGCACCGCCGACCCCGGCGGGACGCTTGAGCGCCTTGACCCCTACGACCCCCAGTTCCAAACCACCCTGACGCTGATCGTCGGCAAAGGCGGCGGCGGCAAAACCGTCACCAGCATCCTCCTCGCCGCCCGATTCTTAGCGCAGGGCGGGCGGATCTACATCACCGACCGCTCCAGCACCCCCGACGAGCGCGGCGACAGCACCGGCACCGGCCACTACGACACCCTCCTATCCCTCATCCCCGGCGCCAAACGCGTACAGCTCGGCACACCGCACGGCGCCGTCATCTGCCCCTGGGACGTCCCCGACCCCACGCACGTCCCCGACCAGAAGATCGAGTTCCTACTCGCGCTACACGCGCTCCTGATCGGCGAGTCCCACGACCCCCAAGGCCTCGTCCGCACCCTCAGCGCCGACGAAGAAGCACTCCTGACAGACGCAATCACCACCGTGTACCAGCACTGCGCCAACAGCGGCGAGCGGCCGCGCGAGCAGCTGTTGATCGACACCCTCGCCCGCCGCCACCAGCGTGGCGAGCTGTCGGGCGCCAACGCCGACCGCCTGCAATCGCTGCTATTGCGCCTCGCGCCCTTCGGCGAGCACGGCACGCTCGCGCACATCGCCAACCACCCAACCACCGTCAGCGATGACGCACCGCTGGTGCTGTTTGACTTCACCGGCCTATCTGACCGCCTCGCGCCCGCTCTCACCCTCGCGGTCGCCGACTACGTCGAATGGCACGTCCACCGCCTACGCCGCCGCCGCGTCGCCGGCGAGCTAGACCACCACGGCCCGTGGGCGGGCAAATCACAGCTGATCATCGAAGAAGGCTGGAAACCCCTCTCCACCCCCGCCGCCGGCGCATGGCTCAACGAATACGCCCGCCGCGCACGGCACTACGCACTCTGGCTGACATTCGTAACCCAGTTCTTTCGCGACTTCGACTCCGAGCAAGGCCGCGCGCTGCTGTCAAACCACGCCGTCGCGCTGTGCCTCTCAAACGAGCGCCGCGACCTGGAGCACGCCCGCGACACGCTCGCGCTGACCGACACCGACATCACCGAGATCACCCAGCTCCCAAGCCAGAAGGGCGCCTACTCGACGCTGTACATGATCTCCAAACGCGGCCGCGGCGCCGTCCGGATCGCACCCGCCGACCCCGAATACTGGATCGCCTCCAGCAACCCCGAACTCGACCAACCCCGCCGCGCCGCCGCCCTACGCCAAACCCAAGGCGACCCATGGCAAGCGCTGACGCTGCTGTGCGACCCCGCCTGGCACGAACGCTACCGACAGCAGACCGCCACGCCATGACAACCCAAACGCTCACCCCCACCCGCAGACGCGCACCAGCCAGCAGGCACTCAGCGCCGATCTGGCTTGCCGCCGCCGCGCTCATGATCGTGCTCGCGCCCGTCGTGCTGCTCGCCGGCGCAGCCAACCCACCGTGTCCGACCGCTCCAGCTGACAGCGGCGTGAGCTCGGGGGTGGCGCCGGCGGGGATGTTCGCTGCGGCGCTGGCGCTTCAGCCGGGGCGCTGGTATCAGGTCGGCGCGACCGAGTACGGCGGCCCCAACGACCGCAGCGCCGGCGACTACGGGTCAATCGGCGGCAACGAGGGCTTCCTGCCCGCTCACCCCGACACGTTCGCCGAGCTCTCGGTCCTGGATAGCAATCCCGCCAATGGCGGCACGTTCACGTTCGCCGACGCCAACGCGCTGAACAACCTCCCGTACATGACCGGCCTGCGCGTCCAGAACAACGGCGCGCAGAAGATCCTGTTCAAGCGCGACACCGGCTACGGCCAAGGACCCGGACAAACGATCGCCAACGGCCAGCCCTACCGCCTCGACGTCTGGTGGCAATCCGCCGCCGCGCTCGGGATCTCAAAAAGCCCCGTCCAGGTCCAGCTCGCACCCCCAGCCGGCACCGCCGCGACCCTCAACCAACTCCCAGCCCCCACCGCCCCCAACGCCGGCGCGGCGGCGGGCGCGTGCCCAACCCCAGCACCTGGCACGCTCACCCTCTCCGCCGGCGACCAGGCGCAGATCCTCGCCGACGGGTCCGCCGCCGCCCCCGCCGACGCGCCGCACGCGGTCAAACTCGCGATCGCCGCCGCTAACCAAATCCACACCAAGCCCTACGCGATCGGCCCAACGCCGGTCCACTACGGGTCACTCGCCCAGCTATGGCCAGCGTATGACTGCTCGGGCGCGGTCTCCTACGTCCTCTACCAAGCAGGACTGCACAGCCCATGGCCCGACGTCTCCGGCGCGCTTGAGAGCTGGGGCCAGCCAGGCCCCGGACGCTGGATCACCGTCTACGCCAACTCGACCCACGCGTTCATCGACATCGCCGGGCTCGCGTTCGACACGGCCGACTACGGCGGCCCCAACATCCCCGCCGGCCCCGGACCCCGCTGGCGCCAAAACCCCACCGCAAACCTCCAAGACGGGCTCGCCTACACCGCCAGACACCCCACCGGCCTATGAACCCACGCACCCTCAGCACCCCACTCCTCACACTCGCCGCGCTCGCGCTGTCCGGGTGCGCGGGGATCACCGACCCCTACCAGGCCACCAGCCGGCCAGCAACCGCGTCGACCGCCGCGCCGCCGTCAGCGTCGCGATCCGCAGGCCCAAGCGCCGCCACACGGGCCGACGCGGGCGATCCTGCGGCTGAACGCGGCGGCACGATCCCACCGGCCGCCAACGCCGCTCAACAAGCGCTCGCCGTCGGCGCCGACGAGCCAACGCCACGAGCGGCCCTCGCGCGCTACGCCAGCCTCTACATCAACTGGACCGCGCAAGACCTCCCCGCCCGCCAGCGTCAGCTCGCCGCGATCTCGCTCGGCCAGGCGCGCGTGCAAGCACTCCAAGCCGCCGCCAGCGGCGCCCGCGACCCCGAACTGACCCGCAGCCAAGTCCAAAACCACGGGCAGCTGGTCGCGATCGCCCCCGGCGCCGGCCCCGCCACGTGGGTGCTCGTCACTCAAGAGACCACCACCGGCCAAGGCGACTACGCCGGCCTGCCGCCCACCCTCCACGTCACCTACGCCCAACTCGCCCACACCACCGCCGGCTGGGTTATCACGACATGGTCGCCACAAACGTAGGTTCTAACTCCACCCGGATTGCTGTCGCCGGTGTTGTCGCGTTTACCGCCGCGGGATTCCTGCTCGCGGCAGTCGACCCCGAACTGGACGCCAGCGGACGACCGCACCCGACGTTGACGGGCAGCCTCGACGGCGCGCTCTGGATCCTGCAAAACAACGCGCGGGTGCTGTGCGTCCCGTTTCTGCTGTGTCTGCTCGGGTTCCCCGTCAGCCGGCCGGGGCGCGTGGCCGGCGACGTCTTCGTCGCGGCGCTCGCCGCGACGAGCGCGATCCCGGTTGGCGTCGAGCTGGGACGCTGGCACGCCCGGCTGTTGCGCTACCTGCCTCACCTGCCAGTCGAATGGGCGGCGCTCACGGTCGCGATCCACGCCTGGCTGATCGCCCGCCACAAGCACGCCAGCGCACGCCAGCTCGCCCGCCACGCCGTGCTCACGCTCGCGCTCCTGGCCGCCGCCGCCAGCCTGGAGACCTGGGCCACACCCCACAAGACCTCAACGCCGCAGCCCGGGAAGGCCCGACAGCCGCAGGCCTTGTCGCTGTCCTGGTCCCTTGACCCGGTGTCGGGGGACCGGTGGTGGTTGCCGGCGCCTGAGTGTGCGCCGGGACGGCCCGGCCGCTTCAAGGTCGCGTTCGCTTCCTTTCCCTCGCTGCGCTCAGTTCCGCTCGGCCGTCAACCGGCGCCCTTCTGGCTTTGTCAACCACCCCGGATCCCCAACAAGGAGGAAACCAAATGCTCAATCGCGTAATCCTGATCGGCAGGCTCACGAGCGACCCGACGCTCGGCGAGTGCTCGGGAACCCAGGTCGGACGGCTGCGCCTCGCCGTGCAGCGGCCCCGCGCGAAGGACGGCGAGGACCGCGGCGCTGACTTCGTCGACGTCACCGTGTTCGGCAACCAGGCACAGGTCTGCGGCCAGTACCTGGCCAGGGGCCGCCGGGTCGCGATCGAGGGCCGCCTGCAGCATTCCGAATGGCAGGCCGAGGACGGCTCACGCCGCCAGAAGCTTGAGGTGATCGCCAACAGCGTCGAGTTCCTGGATCGCAAGCCCAGCGATGACCAGGAGCCCGAGGCCGTGGGGGCGGCCGCGTAATAACCGGCGGCAAGGCGGGACGCCCGGCCAGGGGCGTCCCGCCAACGAGCCGCCCTCACCAGGAGAGCGACATGCAACAGCCCACTCTTTTACCACCGACCCGGGCGGACTGCTCGGCAGCCTGAGGATCGACCAGCCCAACCACCACCACCTCGTCGAGGTGATCCAGCTTCTCGACGAGGACCACCTGCTTCTACAGCCAGTCCGAGACCACCGGCTCAGACCCCGAGCTACCTGGAGACCGGCAAACAGCGGGCGCGACTACGAGCGGGTGACGAATGAGCCCCGCGAACACAACCACCCCGTCGAGCATCCCGCTCGAGCCGGCCACCAGCGCCGAGCGCAGCGAGCAGCCGCGCGTGCTGTGGGACATGAGCCCGGCAGAGCGAGTCGCGGCGATGTGGCGAGGCCAGCTCACGATGCCCCAGCTGCGCCAATGGTCCTCGCGCGCACCCCACGAGGTGCCATTGCTCTCGGGCGAGCTGGCGTGGATCGTGATCCGCACACCCGAATGGGCCGAGGCCAGCGACACTTGCAAGGCCGAGTGATGGCAACCCTCACGCTACCCGGCGCCGACACCCGCGGCTACTACCAACAACTCGGCATTCACGTCCCCGAGCACTCCCGCGTCGAGGCCTCCGTGCGCTGCTTCGCGGACCCCGGCGCGCACCGCCGCGATGACCGCGACCCCTCCTGCTCGGTCAACCTCATCAACGGCGCCTGGCAATGCCACGGCTGCGGCGCCCGCGGCGGCGCGTACGACGCCGCACTCGCCAAAGGCCAACACCCCGATCCGCGATCGACCTCATGATCGCCCACCGGCTAATAGAACGCCGCGCCCAGCTCCGAACCGCCCGCGAACTGCTCCACCGCTCCGACGACTCGCCAGCAACCCAACAGCAAACAGGCGCGCGCACCCGTTCGGCGGACGACCTCGCCCAAGGCCAACCGCTGCGGGTGACCGAGAAAGACATCGCTCGCTGGCAGGCAGCTCTCGCCCGCCGCCCGTCCCTGCTTGCACGACTGGCCCGTGACCGCGGCTGGCGCTACCACACCATGCGCGAGCTCAAGCTCGGACTCGACCGCGCCGGGTCACGATCCCAATCCGCAACGCCCACGGCCACCTACGCGGCCTGCTGCGATACCAACCACAGCACACCGGCCGGCCAAAAATGCTCGGCATACCCGGCAGCCGCTTAGGGCTCGTCCCCCACCCCGCCGACGTGGCCTCCGACTGGATCCTGCTCGTCGAAGGTCCACCAGACATGATCGCGGCACGCTCGCGTGATCTCGCCGCGATCGCTGTGCTCGGTGACCACGCCTGGCAGCCAAGCTGGGCGTCTCTGCTGGCCGGGCGTCACGTCACGATCATCATGGACGCCGACACGCAAGGCCGAGCGGCAGCCAAGCGAATCGCCGCCGATCTCGCCGCGCACGCCCGCGCGCACGGCGTCGACGTCGCCCCGGTTCGCGACGACGGATACGACCTCACGGACTGGCTGATCGAACACCCAGAGCCCGTCCACGTCGACTGGCTTGACGGTCGGACGCCCCCTCAGCAAGGGGGCCGCCACCGTTGAACAGGGCACCGATCACCGACTCCGACGACTACACCCAAGACGCCGCCAAGACAGTTTTGGTGGCGGCCCGAACCGAACACGACTTCGCAGGCTCGCTCGCCAGCGTCCTCGCGGAGGGGGCGGCCGAGTTTGGATCTTCGGACGCCACGACCGCCGGCCGCCCCGGTTCATGCGCAGCCGACCTGGTCCAGCAGCTCACCAAAGGCACCGTCGACCCGAGCAACGAGTTACTCGCGGACTACGAAGAACCGCTGCCGTGAGCGCACCGTCCCGCCCCACCGCGCCGCGCCTAGCGCTCAGTCGTCGCGAAGCCGCGGCGGCGCTGGGCATGTCGCTGCGCCACTTCCAACGCCATGTGCAACCGCACCTACGCTGCATCTACTCGGGTCAGCTCCGGCTCTATCCGGTCGCGGAGCTCGAGCGCTGGTTGAAGGAGCAGACCTGGCGAAACGGGACTGCTGCGTAGAAGATGCTCTGTATGCCAGGCAAAGACACCAAGACCAGATACCAAGGGGTGTTCGCGCGCCACCAGCAGCACTGCGCAATCGGACATGGGGGGCGCTGCAACTGCAAGCCCACCTACTACGGCGTCGCGTACGACCGGACCCGCACACGACACGTGAAGACCAAGCGGCAGACGACGGCGGAAGCCGCGCGCAACGCCCGCGCAGACCTCGCGCTGACGCTTGAGCGCGGGGGGATCCCCACCGGCGATTCGCTCAGGCTCGCAGAAGCGCGCGAGCGGTTCATCTGCGCGGCTCGCGAGGGGCGGGCGCTGAACAAGCGCGGCCACCGCTACAAGCCGCGGGCGATCGACGACATGGACGAGTGTCTGCGCGTCCACGTTGAACCGGTCCTCGGCGCCAAGCGGCTCTCAGACGTTCGACGCGGCCAGGTCCAGGCGATCGTTGACACACTCGCCCCCAGGCTCTCAGGAAGCCGTGTGCGATCCGTCGTGCATGCGGTCCGGTCGCTTTACCGTTGGGCACAGGACCGCGACCTGGCCGGTCATGATCCGGCAGCACTCGTTCGACTACCGGCGATGGCCGCCACGCCCATCGAACGGGTCGCCTCTCCGGCAGAATTCTTCCAGCTGATCAGCGTGCTGCCATTGGAGGACGCGCTACCCTACGCGCTCGCTTGATACGGGATGGGCCGTCGCGCGCAGATCATCCGGCTCTGTTGGCAGGACGTCGAGCTGAACCTCGGCGCCATCGAGTGGGGAGTGGAGTGGGAGGCTCGCAAGTACGACGCATCGCGGCGCGTCGTGCCGACCGTCCCGCCGTTGCTAGCAATGCTGAAGCGCGCGTATCTCGAGCAGGGGCGCCCGACTGGCGATCAGCTGGTCTGCCCGCCGCGCCACTACAGCAAGAGCGGTTTGCTGAGCACGGGCGGGCTCGCCAAGCGCACCCGCAAGAAATGGGAAACGATGAGTCTTCAGCCGATATCACGTTGCAGGAAGCTCGGCACACGGCAGCCACCTGGCTAGATGCCGCCGGTGTGCCGCCTAAGGTTGCGTCTGTGCTGATGGGTCATGCCACGCCAGCTCGCCAGCCCGGTGCGGCGCAGATCACGCTCGCAAGATACACGCACGCGCTGGCGGCGGACATCGAACAGGCCCGAAAAACGCTGAGCCGCTACTTGGCCGAGCGGCAGGCAGACGAGAAGACCGGTCAATGACTCTTCGTTCCCTCCGCCGTTCCCCCGAACCCGACAACCCCCGCCAGCACTGGCGAAACGGCCTGTCTCAACCGGTCTTGAAAACCGGAGTCCGGTTTCCCCCGGACCGCGGGTTCGAATCCCGCCCCCTCCGCTGTTAGCAGGGAATTCCTGCAAGCCCGCTGTTTTGGGCGCCCGGCGGTCCGGAGGCTCTCCCCGAACGTGGGGGTCAACGCAGGCCAACACGGGCCCTGTCTTTCCCCCAGACTTGCCCCGGAGGCTCGTGCTGGAACGGCCGCCGGCGGCCGCGGTCTTTGCCAGGACATCCCGATTGCGCTCCCCTGACTCGGAGGCCGTGTTGTGGGGCCGACATGAAGAATGAAGACCAACCCGTCGAAAACAGTGCGCGTCAAACGGCGAGCCGGCGAGCGCGGCTGACGCGATCGTCCCCGCCTCGATGAAGGCGGGACGCGCCTCGCTGCGCCCGTCGTCGGCCTGCAAGCCAGGCCATTGCGTCAGCAATCCACGTGAGTGGGCTCCGCCGAGCACTCCGGCGCAGATCACATCGGCGACGGTGAAGCGATCGCCGAGCAGCTAGGGTTAGCGAGCGAGCCTCATACCGCCGAGTGGTTGTCCGGAGGGCTTCGGTGAGCGTGTAGCGGGCGGTGGTTCGGTACGAGCCTCGCTCGGGTAGCCCTGCCGTGGCCCGCGGCTTGGGTGGTGGCCCCGGCGTACTCTCCAATCTAGATGCGGGCGGTTGGGCCCGCTTGGAAGCCCCGTTGGGGCTTGCGACCTTTCGGGCGCTGGAGGTGCCGCCGTGGCCACCATCTCAAGCCTACTCGCCGATCACGTCTCGCTGCGGGTGCGTTCGGTCGACAGGATCTTGTTGGCTGGGTACGTTCCGCGGTTGCAGTCTGATGGGCTGTTGGTGCGCTTTCTCAATGCGCGGGCGGGTGGGACGATCCCGTCGCCGGCGATGCTGGGGAAGATCGGCGGCGCGTATGTTGAGGAGATCAACGCGTTCGCGAAGGCGCGGGAGATCCCGGTGGTGCGGTTCACCAAGGACATGGTCAAGGAGGACGTCGCGCGCCCGTACATGGAGAAGGCTGAGCGGGAGGGGCGCTCTGGGGTGGTGATGCTCGGCGTCGCGCAGGAGAAGGCGTTCGCGTGGCGCGGTTGGCGGGATGGCGGGCGTGACGCGCACCCGCATTTCGAGTTCGGTCGTCAGGCCGTGTTCGTCAACCACTACTACCAATACATCTTCGATCGGGAGTGGGGGCCGTCGTTGATCAAGACCAACGCGTACGCGCCGTACCCGGTGTGGGTGTACCTGAACGGCCACGAATGGGCTAAACGCCAAGCGATCACGGCCGGGATCGGGTTCGCGCCACTGGATAACGGCTTCCGCGCCTGTGATCAGGCCGAGCGGCTCGCCGTGATCTGCGACGCGCTGTCTGAGCAAGACATCTTTGGGTTCTGCGACCGGTGGATGGGTCAGCTCCCCTCGCCGTTCACCGCGGCTGAGCGTGGCCGCTACGGCTACCGCTACTCCGTCCGCCAGGTGGAAATGTCCGACACTCGCGTGTTCGATCGCCCCGCGGCGGGCCGTGCGTGGTTTGAGCAGACGATCCGCGATCAGCTCGATCTCGGTCGCCCCGACAAGGTCCAGATCATCTTCGATCGCAAAGTGACGAGCCGCACCCCCGGTCGGTTCCAGACCAAGGTGATCACGCGCGGCGTCGAGCCGGTGATCCAGGCGCACTACAAGCACAGCAAGGTCAAGCAATACTTCAAGGAAGGCCGTGCGCTGCGGACCGAGACGACCGTGAATGACCCCTACGATTTCGGTGTCAAGCGCACCCTGAACGCCACCACCTGGCAGCAGCTGCGGGCGATCGGCGATCGAGATCAACGACCGGCTGCTTGACGCCCAACTTCAGGCGTGCTCCTGCGCGCCAGACCCCAGCACGCTCACGCGTCTGGTGTCGCCGTCGATCGAGGACGGCCAACCCGCGCCCGCTCTGCACTTCGGTGATCCCAGGGTGATGGCGCTGCTCGCCTGCCTGTGCTCCTTTCAGCACCTGTTCGCGGGCCTGACGAACCGCACCCTGCGCCCGCAGATCGCCGAGCTGATCGGCGGCTACACCCAGGGGCAGATGACCTACGACCTGCGCCGACTCCGGCGCAAAGGGCTGATCCGCCGGATCCCGAAAAGCCAGCGTTACGAGCTGACCGCGTTCGGCCGGAGGACCGCCGTCTTCTTCACCAAGACCTACGTGCGGATCGTCAACCCATCCCTGGCCGAACTCGACCCCCAACTACCCGAGGAGATCGCACACCAAAGTCCGATCGCCCGCGCATGGCGCGCGTTCGAGCACGCGCTCGACGACAAGATCAAACAGGCCGCTATCGCGGCCTGAAAAGATGACAGGCCCGTGAAGGTTTCAACGACCTAGCGGAGCTACACCGGTTCCGGGACTTCGCCCGGAACCGGAGGCCCCTTCGGGGCAGATCCAGTCGCGTGGGGTTCGGGCCGCCGGTCCGGCAGAGCCGGCCCTCTCAAATTCCCATCCTGTCCCGGAACGGATGCGGGCAGCGCAAAACGGGCCCCGCCCAGCGTGTGGGCGCAGCTTCAAGCATCGGCCGGTCGCCCGACCGCGTTCTCGCACAACTCGTTCCAGACCTGGGCACCCTATGGGCCGAAACCGAGGTGTCTGCGCCCATTGCTGGTATCCCAAGGCTACATCTCGCCGGCCACATCGACAACGTTTTGTCGATCGGTCGCCGCAAGCCACTAGTCGCTACCGTCGAGCGCTATCTCGAGCGCCGCCGCGGCTACGTCGAAGCGCTCGCGCGACGGGGGAGTCGGACGGGTTCTCGGCGGCCTCGCGGATCCAGCTATACAACGGCGCCTCGAGCTCGGTCATCGTGAACAGAACCCACTTATAGCCCAGCGCCCGCTCACGCGATCCGAGCGGTCCGATGACGCCGGCTTCGGGGTGAAGGTCGGCCAGCTGCAGGCAGATCGCGGCTGACTCGAACACGACCGTGTCGCCGTCGAGCTCGAGCGCCGGAACACGCCTAGCGGATGGCGCGCGAGATGCTCGCCGGACTGGCGTTGCTCGGGCGCGAGCATACGCCAGCTCGCACGGCGCGTCGATCCCCGCCAGTGACCACAGGACGCGGCTCGAGCGCCTGCGGGGCATGTAGTACAGGCGCGGCGCGGGTCGCATCCCAGAGCGGGCATTACGCGTGCTTCCTAATCTAAAATCAAAGCTAGCTGATTTAGTTAGCTTTTAGTTTCGTTGCCCACGTTGCGAGCAGGACTACGGGGCCCCTACACCAGCGGTCATGGCGCCACTACGACGGCGGTCGCAGCGGAGGTCGCGGGCTGGCCGGCCCCATCGGCGTTGCGTGCGGTTTCCTGGACCCGGATCGTATAACCGACGTCGGTGGGCGTCGGAGCGTATGTCTGGCTGGTCGCGCCGGTGATCGCCAGACACGACTGGCCTGAGCTGTCGCAATCCTCCCACTGATAGAAGTAAGTGGTTGGGCTGTTCGACCAGACTCCATGCGATTCCGTAAGCACCTGCCCAGGCGACGCACTGCCAGAGATCGATGGGGCGGTGCTGTCGACCGGCGCGCCGGTCGGCGCTTGAAACGAGACGCTGTATGCATGTCCAGCATCGTCGTAGCGGCGAAGAAACCCCTGCCAGGCAGAAGCGGCATACGACACCGGCATCGCACTCCTCACGAGCACCTCGACAAGCCCGTGACTGTCGACTCCCGTCCAGTTGATGCTGACGTTTGCAGTCCGGTATGGCATGTGCTGAAAGGCGCGCAGCGCAGCGATCGCGCGAAGCAGCCGACGCTGCTCCAGCGAGGGGCGTCGCACGGATTGCTGGCGCGCGATGACGGCGGGCGGGAGCGCCGCAAAGTGGGCGACTTCCGCGGAACCCGCGGAGGATCCGCGAGCCCCGTTGCCGGCAAGCGGCGACGCGTACGCGTAGATCGGTCCGGGCTCGCCGACCAACTCAGGGTTCCGCAGCGGAACCACGTAGCGGCGAACGGCGTGAAGCGAATCGCCCTCTATCGTGACCAGATACCCCGGGTAGACCGCCTCGACGATTCCGACGTGGCGGCTCGTCGATACGCTCAGGGGGCCGGTGCCAAACAGCACCGCGTCGCCCGGCTGGGGCACCGCATGTGGACCCTGCACGGCAGTTGTCGCTTTCGCCCAGTCGTAGAGGTAGCCGGTGAACGCGAGGCTTGGGACCGGCACGCCGGCACGCTCCCAGACCCACGTCACAAACAGCGAGCACCACGTCTCGCAGCGCCCGAACATCGTGCAGTAATCGCCATGGTCGTGGTAACCGAGCTGCTGCTCAGCCAGCCCGAGAATCCGCTCGCGCGTCGTTCGCGCGACCGCCGTTTGAGGGAGCACGAGCAACATCGCGATGGCGGCCACGACGCAGCAACTCGCCGGCGTCGTGCGAAGGCGCGCCGACTCTCGGCGTACACAATCACCAACTAAACTGCGCCTGGATCTCATCGTGCGGCGCTCCGCCTCGACGACGGCGCAGAAATATATCAGACCGCACGGGCGCCAGCTTCAAAGAGCAATCGGGCGCTGATCCCAGTAGCCGGCAAGGACACTAAGCTGCTTCGAAAAGAAACGGCGGTGTAACTCCGGCTTTCCATTCTGTTCCGGGTTATCGGTCATGATGGTCTGCGAATGCATGGGTCGTGTGGTCATGATCGATTTGGACGTGTGGTGCTCAAGTCTCGCGACCGAGGCAGAGTCGTTGTGGCACGGGATTCCGGCCGGGTTGGCGAGAAGGGCCAACTGTGACTCTGGCGATCTAAGGAGGCTCGGCACCGGCTCGCAATGTCGAGTCGGAGCCGTCGCCGACGAATCGGATGATCGTGTCTCGAGGATCAAGCCGCATGAGCACCGCCGGCGCGATGCCGTCCGATGGGCGCGTATTCGTCGATGCCTGTCTATTGGCCCGGGTTGTCTTCGGCCATACGTGCTGGGCTACCGAGTCGGTCACGGTGCCGCGGGCGAGGCTGGCGCTGCGGACCTTGACGGCGATCGCAGCAAACAGGCAGGCGACGCCGATAGCCACGGCCGCTCCGAGCCCGACGCTGCCGAGCGTCGCCGCGGCAGCTCCGCCACCGAGGTACCCGATCAGCCCGAAGGTGAGCCCCCAGCTCATCGCCCCCAGCACATTCCAGCTCAAGAATGTGCGGAAGCGCATGTGGTTGATTCCGGCAGGCCACGCCGTCGCGATCCGGATCAGCGCGATCCAGCGCCCGATAAACACGGTCTTTCCCCCGTGCCGGGCGAGTCACCGCCGGCAGCAGGTAACCGAGCCCGGCCGACACGTTGACGGTTACGATTAGACCGAAGTTCCCTCTTCGGATTAGACGGCTTCGCGAGCAGAGTCGCCAATCCGACCTCTGGACCCGGCACGGACGTGACAGCGACTGGTCGGCGCGTCGTGAGCCCCCGTGCGGCGCTGGTGCACCGGCTGATCGTCTCGCTCGGGATGGATGGCATCCCCGATGGTGATCGAGCGCCCGTTGTCGAGGGTGATGATGCCGCCGTGTCGCTCGAGCACTGCGCGCCCGGCGTGTGGCCCGCGCAGGAATGCCTCCTTGGCCAGTGTCGTGGCCTGCAGCATCGTCGGCGCCAGGGCTGTGGCTTGGATGACGCCCGTCCACGCGGGCGCCGCGCGAGCCGGATCGACGAGGTGGTGCGCGAAGTCGCAGCCGACTTCCCACACTCCGGTCGCTAGGCCGCTGGTGGCGATCGCGCCCGCGCTGACCGTCGCCGGTAGAGCATCGCCGTCGACCAGCGGGTGTTCGATTGCGACACTGCGGGGCGCGGGCCAGACGCCGGCGAGGCGGATGTCATCGC
This sequence comes from uncultured Solirubrobacterales bacterium, assembly GCA_963811155.1. Classification (GTDB taxonomy): domain Bacteria; phylum Actinomycetota; class Thermoleophilia; order Solirubrobacterales; family Solirubrobacteraceae; genus Palsa-465. The sequence continues at coordinate 78,470 of CAWEQQ010000040.1, read as the reverse complement.
CGATGGTGATGGCGACCGACGGCATGTGCGCGAGGAGCGCGGCGACCGCGTCAACGGCCATCGCCTTGGCGCTTCCGGCAAGGTCCAGGCGCACCCCGCGCGGCAGGCGGACGGCGGATCGCGTGCGGTCGATCTGGATGCGCTGCCATTCGGCGGCCGCGCTCGGAGCCGCGGGAGAGCGAACCAGCGGGCGTGCGAGCGCCCGGGCCAGGTACGCGGGCGTCTGATCTCCCCGCGACGCGTAGCCCGCGCGCTCGAGCATGCGCATGAGCGTCGGGTCGACCAGGCCACCGCTGATCCCGGCGGCGGCGACGGCTGCCTCGAGCGCATCCAGGATGATCGAGGAGACAGGGACCCATTCGCCGGCGTGGCCGTTGAGGAGACTCAGCTCGCTGTTGCGGTCAAGCCGGCTGAGCGCTTCGTCGACGGCCTCTATCCGCCGCAGCGCCCCGTCGAGCAACTCTTGGTCGGGCGCCGACCACGTCGACGAGCCGACGACGATCCGAACGTCGCCGCCGAGCAGACGGCAGCCATGCTCGTGCTCGGCGATCGGCACCGTCACCGAGTCGGTGTCGTGACGATCGTGGGCGCTTCGGGCCGAGAGCCGAAGGCGATCCTCAGCCCGTGGCACGGCCCGGGGTGTCAACGCTGAGCGAGCTTGGTCAATCATGGCGGCGGTCGTCTCTATCTGCGATCGAGCATTTGGGACGGCTTGTCGATTGACAAGCCCTGATGCGGACAATGATGGAGCACGGGAGTGAGAGGCTGGTAAGGAAACAGTGAGCGTCTTCTTGCCGACGTCGGGCATTTCGCCTCTCAGGCGGACAGGCCAGTCTGTCAGGCAAGTCGGTCGGAGTTCGGCGCTGGTAGCTCGAGCAGGCGGTGAAGCGCCGCCGACTGGTCAGCGCCCACGCTCGGCCGGACCGGCGTGACCTCGACCGACCCGAGGCGTTGGCGCACGCTCGCACCCGAGGCGTGGGCGCACGCTCGCAACGAGCTCAGCGCACCAGATCGCAGTCCGGTCGCGATTCCGCCTGCGCACCAACCATCCGGATGCGACGAACGATCATCCGCTTCCCAGCGGCCGCCCGAGCCGCATCAGCTCCCGTCGAACGACCCCGCAGCTCGAACGCCGACGCGCCGCGATCAACGCTGGCCCGAAATGAACGCCTCGGTCCGCGCGGCCGCGCGCGCCCGCCTCACTTCGCGAGGATCGTGAAGAAGTCCCGGCTCCACGGGGCGAGGAACTGCCCGGGGATTCCCTGCTGCCCAGGCACGACCGGCACGGGCGCCAACGGCCCCTTGCCGCCGCGGTGCCCGTACAAGTAGCCCGCGACCCATTCGGGGTTGATATCGAGCTCCACGGCGCGGACGACGCCCCCGCCGAGCATCGCCTTGGCGAGTTGCGCGACCGTGAGATGCTCGCCACCGGCCCAGACCAGGTCGCCGGCGGCGGTGATCCCGAGCGCCGACCGGGCCGGATCGACGACGCCGCCCAGCGTCGCGCCCCAACAGCTCAGGCAGTCCAGCGTCGTCGCAGCGCTGCCGTGGTCGACCAGCAGCGTTAGGTTCTGGCGCACGGAAGCGACGGGCATCCCGGCCGCGGGCACGTCTACATGCCATGCGCCGATATCGGTGCGCCCGTTGGTGTAGGTGACGATCGAACCCAACCCATCGCGCGGCGCTACCGCGACGCGGCCGTAGGACACGAACCCGCCCGCGCCGGTGGACAGTCTGAACCCTCCGTTGAACGCCGCGACCAGGCGCTCAAGCTCCGCGCCGGCAACCGCCGGCCCAAACCGCCATCCCGTCACGCCGGCGTCGGTCGTGCCCGAGTGGAGCGTCAGCTCGAGCAGCCGCTGGTCGAACGACAGCAGCGCGATCCCCGACGGCGAGCGTCCGATCCAGGCCGCGGTCCGGCCGCGCCAGCTTACAACCGGAACGAACCCGGTCGGCTGCAAGGCCACCGCACCGCCAAGCAGGCGGGGAGAGGACGGCTGCGCCGACCGGCGCGGCGCTGCAGCGGGTGGCCGCATAGCAACCACGGTCGACGTGCGCGATCGACCACGCTTGCTCGATCGAGTGGACGTGCTTGTCTTTGATCCGCTCTGACACGCGACAACGGCGAGCGCGATCGCGGCCGTACAGCTCGCCAGCACCGTTGCAAGACGAACGCTCAACGGTTGTCGGGGTCGAGCAGCAGCGCGAGGGCAGGGCAGGCGTTCGCCGCGCGACGAGCGTGCTCGACCAGCTCATGTGGCAGCTCGGAATCGTCGAGGATCGGGTAGCCCCACTCGTCGAGGCGAATCCGTTCCGGGAGCAGCTCGGCACACCTAGCCCGTGCGCGACGCAATCGATCGGGTTGACTCGTCGCCGCGTCGCTAACCGCCGGGCGTGGCGGTGATCGGGGCTTGTAGCACGGGCTGCTCGACGGCCACGATCATATCGCGCGCGTCGCTCGCCTCGGGCGCTGGGCCGGCTGGCCAGCGTGCCGGTGACAGTGCCTGAGTTCGGGTCGATCTGCAGCCGGGCGAGCAGCACCAGCGAGCCGCGCGTGCTGCTCACCCTGGCTTGGATGTTTGTGCCCTCGAGGCCCGTCACCTGTCCGCTGTACGCCGTTGGGCTCGATCCAGTCCCGAGCGTCACAGCGCTGGATGTCATGTGGACACCGCCGCCGTCCAGCGGCTGGCCGTCGATCCGGATGTTCAGCGTGTTGAGCGACTGCCCCGAGAGCGCGAGCGGCAGATCGACTCGCACCAGCCCGCCAGACAACTGCGACTGGCTCACCGTCCCGGTCACCGGCGCGGTGAACGCCCTCGGGGGCAGAACCCCAGCGCCCGAGCTCGAGACCGAACCGGCGGTCGAGCCGGTGGTGGCGCTGACCGCACTCGCCTTTGGTAGCAGCGAGCTCGGCGTGCCCGCGCGCTTGGCCCAGCCGGACGCCAGCGGACCCGTCGGCAACCAGATCAGCAGCGCGACCGGAGCGGCGATCGAGGCCAACAGTGCCGCGCCACGCGCGCCGATGTGATCCGGCCAACCGGCGGTGGCGCGAACCCACACCGCGACCAGCACGACCAGCACGCACCCGGCCGTCAACGCCAGCATCCACGTTGTCTTCGCGTCGCTGCCGCTCCCGAGCCCATGCACCACCGCCACCGGCCAGCAGGCGTACGCGAGCCAGTGCGTCGCGCGCCACGCGCCGTGACCCAACCGCCGGCGCAGCACGCTCGTCAACGCGACCGCGATCAGCAGGTCCGACGCGATCGCCCCGAGACCGAGCCACAATGGACGGTACGCCGAGACGAACGGGACGACCGCGTCGAACAGCCGGATCGGGGCGAACGGGTCGAGCACCGCGGTCACGATATGGACGGCCAGGAACGCGAGCGCCAGCAGCGAGACGCTGCGGTGGATCGCGTCGACCACGAACCGCGGCACGCTGTCGCTGTGCACACGGCGCACGTTCGCGACGCCAAGCGCGACGCTCAGCGTCAGCAGCACGAGCGTCACCGCGCCGGTCCCGCGCGTCAGATACCACAGCGCGCTCGGTCCAGCACCGCCAGCCACCTCAGGACCCTCCCGACACAACCGCGCTCGGCGCGACCGGCCCCGGCGCCGGCGCCTGCGCCGGCCCCTGCAGACCAGCAGCGCCGACGCTCGACGACGATTGCGACTGCCGGGCAGCGCCGCTCGCGCCAGCCGACGCAGCGCCGACGGTCACCGTGCGCCCATGCAACGCATGCGCCGCGACCAGCGACAGAACCCCCGACGCCGCGACCGCACCCGCGATCAGCCAGCGGTTGACACGATGGATCAGATCCAGCCCAGCATCGCGCGCCATCACAGCCCGCGCGCCCGTGCCCGGATGTCGCCGCCGACGGCCATCAGAGGTCGAAGAGCTCTCCATTGCAAGTGATTATCGAGCGCCGGACCTAGCGGTCGGTAAGCGAACAATGAGAGGTCGCTAAGCAGCGGGTGAGATCACGCTTACCAACCCCACACCGCCGCCCAGCCACCCGCGACAAAGCTCAGGCGTTGCACCCGATCTGCACAGAACCTCCACGAAGCGATCGGTCTGGTCGAAAACGACGAGCAGCCCCGTCTCCGCTCCTACGCTCACAGTAATCCAGCGAGTGACCAACCCGAGCTCGCCCCCGCGGGCGGATCGGGCCCCGGCATCCGAGCTTCCGCCTGAAGCGGCCAACGTCCTTGTGAACAGACTCCAGATCGCAAACGAGGGCCGCTCCACGCATCAGCGAAACCCTGGTCGAACCGCCAGATCCATACAACCATCGGCGGACGTGGGTCCGGCGAGGTTGGTCATGGGGTGCTCGTCACCCATCCAGTACACCTACGCCCATACGCCAACGGCACATGAGCGAAGAACGACCACAGACCGTGGTTAGAGTCCTCTTAGCGACAGCGCCCGACGAGATGCTCGCGGTGCCGGTCGACGGCGTGTCGCGCACATTGGCACGAGCGGTCGTCAGAGGGCGCGTCGGGCCGGCGGGCTCATGCGTCGCGTCGCTGGAATAGCACGAGCGTGCCGGTTGCGACGATCACCGCGTATGCGGTCAGCGTCACGAGCGCGTGCGCGTAGGAGGCCGAGCTGGTGCCGCCGTGCGCGAGTGCGCTCAGCAGCTGGCCTGGAAGCCAGCGGTCGCCGTTGCTCCAGAGTGCGTTGATGATCGCCTCGCCGGGGAGCACGTAGGCGACGCCGAGCGCGATCGCGACGGCGGGCGAGCGCAGCACGATCGCCGAGCGCAGTGCCGAGCGACGCCGTAGCCGACGAGGCGAGGTAAATGTGCAGGATCGTCTGCCCGAGGTCGCTCAGGCCGGTGCTGCTCGTCCACGCCGACGTGCTGATGCCCTTCGAGGGTGCGAGCGCGAACGCCACGCCCGCGGCGAACAGGATCGCGAGCACGACGCGATGCCGATGAACACGGCGAGCGCCAGGAACTTGCCCGACAGCAGCTGCGCCCGGCGCGGCTGGCGGACCAGCAGATTGCGCAGCGTGCCCTGGCTGTACTCGGTCGCGACCGCGCCCGCGAACAGGCACAGCGCGACGATCCCGACGAGGTTCGAGACGTCGACGACGCCGTGGACGAAGCCCGTCCGGCTGCGACAGTTGCGCGACCGTTACACGGAAGCCGTGGCCACCGGCGCCGGCGGTCAGTGTCTTTGTCGCTCGCTCGATCGTGAACACCGTCGCGAGCACGGTGAAGAGTAGCCCACCGCCGAGGCCCCACATGCAGCATGCTGCGGCGCCGCAGCTTGACCCATTCGCTCGAGAACGCGCCCAGCATCAACCGCCCCTCGCCCTCGTCCGCGCGGTCGGTGATCGCGAAGAACGCCTCCTCCAGCGACGCGCGCGTGCTCTCAAGGCCCCGCAACGTGATACCCGCCGCCATCGCCTGCCGGTTGAGCTCCGCGGCCCACGCCTCCGCCGCCTGCGACGCGAACGCGGTCGCCGTCCACGCGCGCCGGATTGCCCGCGCCGCACACACAACGCCACGAGCGCGCCGAGATCGTCGCCGTGCTCGGGCACCGCAAGCGAGCTCCGAGCGCTGCGCCGCGAGCAACTCGGCGACAGCGCCCTGGAACACGATCTTGCCCTTGTCGATCATCACCAGGTGGTCACAGATCGTCTCGATCTCGGCGAGCAGGTGGCTAGAGACGAACACCGTGATGCCGCGATCGGCGAGGCTGCGCAACAGCGCCCGAATCTCGCGGATCCCGGCCGGGTCAAGACCGTTGGTCGGCTCGTCGAGGATCATCAGCTCTGGGCTCGGGCAACAGCGCCGCGGCAACACCCAGTCGTCTGCTTCATTCCCAGCGAGTACGAGCGCACGAGGTCGTTCGGCGCGATCGCTGAGCCCGACCGCCTCCAGCACCTCGGCAATCCGACCCGGATCGATCCGCCCAAGGCGCGTCAGCACCTCGAGATTACGGCGACCGACAGCGTCGGGTAGAACGAAGGAGCCTCGATCAACGCGCCCACGCGCGACAGGTAGGCGGCCGGCTCGCTGATCGGGTGGCCGAGCACCTGAGCGCTCCCGCTGCGTCGGGCGAATCAGGCCGAGCAGCATCCCGATCGTCGTCGTCTTGCCCGCCCCGTTTGGCCCCACGAACCCGCTCACCACCCCCGCCGGGAGCTCGATCTCGATCCGGTCGACGGCAACGCGCTCATCGAAGCGCTTGGTCAAGCCATCAGTGACCACCGCGTGGCCTCCATCAGAACGCGCCGCGGGCACGCCCGGCGGCGCCTGCATCCCGACCGGAATGCTATCGCTCAAGACCTGATGCACCCTACCCCCACATCCACGGCGGTTGGACTGCTCGTCATACCGTCAGTACACCATTCCGCCCACACGCCAACCTCAGCAGGGTCGAAGAACGGGAAAAGAGTGTCGTTAGAGTCCTCTTAGTTACTGGTATCTCATCCTCGTACGATCGACGACGGTCGGGAGTTCCGCTTTACCGGCTGAGGCTCTCAGCGGCGTTCTGGCTTGTGCGAGTTCGGTGCTCGCTGCGTTTCGAGCTCAAGACGCTCGTGTCAGCGCCGGCGCTGTGGTCCCGAGACCGCCGACGGATGAGTCGCTCGACCTCAGCGTCGAGACGGTCGACGAGGACCTCGTCCGCTGCGACTCGGCGGAGCGTCTCGACGCTCGCGCGGTAATGCGCGAGCTTGGCTCGGGTCTCGGCTTCTAGTCTAGTCGCGATCGTCGCGGCTTGCATGTGCGTAGGCATACAGCAACACTGATCATCATCGCCGGGTCATACGCCGCCCGACGATGACATCGCCCTTCTCGCGGCGCTACCTCCGCTTATGAGAAGGACGATGCGCTGCCGCTGGGCGCATATCTCGTGTGCTTGCCGTCATCCGTGGGGACTACGGAGTGGATCTGCTGGTTTGCACCGTTGTACGTCGCGATCGAGGATGCGAGCGTCGTGAGACAGACAGCTGCACCCCCATCCCGGCGGATGTGGCGCTTCTCGGCTCGCTGACCGGATTCGTCGTCGACGACTCTGGTGCCAACTCTAAAGGGAAGTACGCACGAACGAACTGGAGGCAGATGACATGATCGCTACTGCATATCCCTTCCTTAGCGTCTTCTGGACAATGATGATTTTCGTATTTTGGGTAATCTGGATCTGGCTCGTCATCGTGGTGCTTATCGATGTATTTCGCCGCAGCGACCTGTCTGGCTGGGGCAAGGCGGGATGGACCGTGTTCGTGATCGTGCTCCCATACCTCGGCGTGCTGATCTACCTGATTTCGCAAGGCACCGGGATGGCAGAGCGGCGTGCCCAGTAGTCGAGGGCTGGCCACCACTACCGCGGCGCTCTCAGCCCGGCCGGCCGCGCCGCCGGATTACGCCTGAAGCGGTCACGCCGGGGCGGCTACCGGTCAGCATGGAAAGCGCACGCTGCAGGTGGCCACTGCGCGCGCTCGCTTCTCGCGCAAAGACCGAACTTACAACCACAAGAAAGAATCCGGCCGCCCACCTCCGGCGCTCTGATCGATAGCGATAAAGCCGAGCGCGACCGGGCGTTCGCAGATTAGTACCGGTCGGCGCCACCGTGCTGTCGCGGACGTGCGTCGGCGCGGAGAGGCTGCCGCTGTTCTACCCCTTCATGAGAAGGGGCGCTTCGGCCGGCTCGCAGCAAGAACGCTGGATCAGAAGATCAGACTACGGGCAGCTAATGCAAGTCCCGCGGCGATCGTTCGGCAAGACGCTGAAGGCGTGTCGACAGTGGCCGCTACGCTGAGCGGCGGTGCATGCAGACAACGACAAGCGGCTTGAGCGTCGCGTCGCGCGGGCAGCGGAGGAGGCGCTCGCAGATCACAAGTTCGTGTCGCCGATCGACGTGCTGTGCGGGTTGGGCTGGCTTCACCCGTCGAACGTCGAGCGCTGGCGCCGAGGAAGGCCCGCGTGCCTGGAGGACGTCGTGTTTATCGAGCCGTCGAGACTCGCGACCGCGATCGGGCTACTCGAAAGCTGGGCGCGCGAGCGCGGGCTGAAGCCCAGCGAGCGCCCGTACCCGGCCGGCTCGCGCACGCCGCGCGAGCTTCGGTTCTCGGTGGCAAGCGATCCCGAGCTCGAGCGCGCCTACAAGACGCACTGGCTGTCGCCTGATGTCAGCGACGCGCAGCGCTCGCGGCTCAACGAGCGCGAGGCGCGGCGACCGGACCTGGTCGTGATCCAGCCGCTGAAGGACTTCACGTGCTCGGTCTGCGGCGCGGAATGCGCCGGGCTGCTGGTCATGGAGGATCCTGGGGCGGTTTGCATGGGCTGCGCGGACATGGACCACCTCGTGTTTCTTGCGTCGGGGGACGCCGCGCTGACGCGGCGCGCGCGGGCGGCGAGCCGGCTGTCGGCGATCGTGGTGCGCTTCAGCCGCGCGCGCAAGCGCTACGAGCGCCAGGGGATCCTCGTCGAGGAGGAGGCGCTTGAGCGCGCCGAGGTCGAGTGCCTGGCCGATGATCAGGCCCGAGCCCGCCGCCGCGAGCGCGACGCGCTGCGGCGAGCGAAGCAAGACCTCGAGCTCAAGGAGCGGCTGGCGGATGAGATCCGACTGTTGTTCCCAGGCTGCCCGCTCGACCGAGCGCGCGAGATCGCCCGCCACACCGCCGCGCGCGGCAGTGGGCGGGTCGGGCGCAGCGCCGCCGGCCGCGCGCTCGAGCCCGGCGCGATCGAGCTTGCGGTCCTCGCCTCGGTCCGCCACCGCGACACCCACTACGACGAGCTGCTCATGTCGGGCGTCGACCGCCAGACCGCCCGCGTACAGGTCAGCGATGAAGTCGCGAGCACGCTCGACGCATGGCGCACCGCCCAGCCCGCCGCCCAAACCCCCACACTGGCCGCCGACCAGAGCTAGAGGCGATACCGGCAACACGCCAGCGCCGATCACACGCGTGAAGGGGTCACGTTGACGCTCGTAGTCGTAGACGTACTTCAGCTTGGCGTCCTTGAGGTAGAGGGCGTGGCCGCCGAACTTGTGGCCGTGGGCGAAGATCACCCCGCCGGCCTCGGGGGTGTGGATGTCGACCTCGGCGGCGATCTTGTAGGACCGGCCGCGGATGTTCACCGCGACGGCCTCGGGCACCTCGAGGGTTCCCGGGTAGTAGATGTAGCGGTCCCGGGGCGGGCTCATTTGCGACCGTGGAGTGGTCAGGTCAGGACGTCGATCGCGGTGCGGTCCTGCAGCGGCAGCCCGTAGTACTGGCCGGCCTCGTAGTGCCACAGGGCGATCAGCTCTTTGAGCAGTTCGGGGTTCTCGTCGGCCAGGTCGTGGCACTCCGAGCGGTGCTCCTGGACGTGGGAGAGCGCCGAGCGGTCCTGCGCGAAGTGACTCCATCCGGACGGCGCGCCGGAGTGCAGCGCGACCGCCTTCCACCCATCGCGCCAGACGAGCGAGTGCCGAGCATCACGTAGAACTGGCTCGGTTCCAGCCCCCGCGGCGCCAGGCCTGCGGATCCACGCGCAGCCGATACTCGACGCCGAGCTCGACGTCGCTCTTGACGAGCTGCCGCCTGTGCTACCGTGAGCTTGTCGTCGCTGCGGGCGTGAGTCCGGTCCGGGTAGCTGCAAGGAGGCCCGGTAGCAGGCTAGGCTGGGTGAGGCTACCCTCCTGGCCGCAAGCGCGTTCACGCCGTCCCGCAGTTGCGGCAACCGTCGCGAGACGACCGGAAACCCGCGCGAGTGGGCTCTCACACCCCCGCGGCGTGTGCGCCTCCCGCCGACCCTACCCCAATCGGAGTCGAAGAAGGCGCGGATGTCAAGATCGACAAACCAATCCTTCCACGGCTGCCTATGCGGGAGGCCACCCGGCGAGGTGCCGGGGCACTGCCAACGCTGTGCGCGCCCGTAGGCACCGCAGTCGACCAGGAGGATCGACGATGACCCCCTCATCTGGTCGAGTTACAGCGAACGATTCTCGGAGAAGCAGCGGTGTGGACGTCTCACTGCTTGCGAGCATCGTTGATTCCTCGAACGACGCGAGGGTCAGCGAGACGCTCGATGGCGTGATGACGAGCTGGAATCGGGCTGCGGAGGAGCTGTACGGATACACCGCGGAGGAGATCCTCGGCGAGTCGATTGCGCTCCTGACGCCCAAGGGCAGCGAAGAGATGGTCGAGGACCTGCGCGAGGAGCGCGAGCGGATGGGGGACGGCCAGCGCGCGCTGGTCAACATCCTCGAGGACAGCTATCAGGAGCGGACCCGGCTGCAGGACACGCAAGCGGCCGTCCTGAATATCCTCGAGGACCTCCAGGGTGAGCAGGAGGAGATCCGGCGGCTGAATGCGCAGCTGGAGGACCGCGTGCGGGAACGCACCGAGGATCTGCTGCAGCGGACCGCGGAGCTGAAGGCCGCCAATCAGGAGCTCGAAGCGTTCGCGTATTCGCTGGCTCACGACCTCCGCACGCCAATCCGCGCGATCAGCGCATTCGGCGCAGTGCTGGCGCACAACCACGGCGACGAGCTCGGCGATCAGGGTCGGTTTGACTACCGCTGAGCGGATCGTCCGCCGCCACGGCGGCGCAGTGTGGGGAGAAAGCCGACGCGGCGAGGGCGCGACCTTCTACTTCAAGCTCGAGCCACCAACAGAAACCGGATCATGACTTCCACGAACAACATCCTCCTCGTCGAGGACAACGCCGACGACCGCGACCTCACGATCATGGTTCTGAAGGACAGCAAGATCGCCAACGAGATCGATGTCGCCGGTGACGGAGAGCAAGCGCTGCAGTACTTCGAGGATCAGTCCCGGCCGCTTCCGGCGCTCGTGCTGCTGGACCTCAAGCTCCCGAAGATCATGGGTCTCGACGTGCTCAAGCGCCTACGCGCGGACGAGCGCACCAAGCTCGTGCCCGTTGTCGTGCTGACGAGCTCACAAGAGGAGAGCGATCGCTACCGAAGCTACGTCGAAGGAGTCAACGCCTACGTCGTCAAGCCGGTCGAGTTCGACGCCTTTTCCGAGGCCGTCAAGGCTATCGGACTGTTCTGGCTAGTGATCAACGAGCCGCCGCCCGCTCGAGAGAGCTCGGGATGAACGCACCACGAATCGCCGCTCAGTCCGCATCGTTGACCAATCGGAGAATGTGACGTGCTTCTTCACCCCGAGAAGCGAGGCGTGAACAGGGCTAACTACCGAGCACGCTCAGACGCCGTGGCCCGGGCCAGGTCCGCTTACGCGAGCTCGGCGCCGCTCCCGCACAGCCGGGGATTTCACAATCCGGCCGGGCAGCCTCGTTCGACGGCAGTAGCGCGGTCGACGATCGCGGCGGCTGCCGGATCTCCGCGAAGCAGTGCAGCGGCTGGCTTTCTGCTGCGTCCGGAGACGGACCGCGCTCGCCGCCGCGATGCTGACGCACCGCACCGGTGAAGACGACAAGCGCGATCTACACGCACGCTCCGCCGACGACCTGCGCCAAGCTCGAACGCGCCGGCGTGCGGGCCTCACTCGAAGAGCTGCCGCAGCAGCCTTGCCCTGTCGGCGCCTCTGAATCCACTGCGGTAGCAGCAGTGTGGCATCGCTCCGGCTGACTGTCGCTTACGCGGAGCGACCGATCAGCTCATGCGCGTGCGGAGTCGTGCACGCAAGATTGCATGCTGAAAGGAGGATTGCAGCCATTCCCGGCGACGGCGTCGTTGGAGAAACTGCGTGGATATGCGTGTGCGACTTCTACTCCCAATAACCGCGCTGACGATGCTCGCGGCGCCGGCGACCGCCTCGGCCGCGTTGCTTCATACCGTCGCGCCTGGCGAGTCGCTTTACTCGATCGCGGCGGCCGACGGACTGACCGCCAGTGAGCTTGCGGCCGCCAACGGGCTCGCGCCGGATGCGCAGCTCACGGCGGGCTCGACCGTGGCGATCCCGCCGCAGGGAGCCGCAATGACCCCGGCCGCAACATCGATCGCGAGCACCTCGTCTGGCGCGCCCGCCGTGGCCGGTGATGGGGACGGCCCGAGCGACGATCCCCCGTCCAGCGCTGCTGCGCCCGCCGCCCCGGCGAGCACGACAACGGCTGCGAGCCCTGGACGCTACGTCGTGCAACCAGGGGACACGCTGTCGGCGGTCGCCGCGCGCGCGGGCACCAGCGTCGCCCAGCTCGCCGCCGCCAACGGTGTCGATCCCGGCGCCCTCCTCCCCGTAGGGAGTGTCCTCACGCTTTCGCGCCCGAGCGTGCCGTCGTATCCCACCACGGTACCGGTGAGTACGACAACGGCTACAAGCTCCGGACGCTACGTCGTGCAACCAGGGGACACGCTGTCGGCGGTCGCCGCGCGCGCGGGCACCAGCGTCGCCCAGCTCGCCGCCGCCAATGGGGTCGATCCCGGCGCCTTGCTCCCCACCGGGAGTGTCCTCACGCTACCTAACCCTAACCCAGGCGTGGCATCGCCTGCATCCACCCAGGCACCCGCCGTAGGAACCAGCATCGTCGGGCGGATGACCTGGTTCGGAGGTCCAAACGACCCTAGCGCGCAAGGCATCCCCGCAAGCGGCCTCGGATGGCGCTCCGACGGGATGTCGTATTACAACTATGGCTCCCTCGGACACCGGTGGCTGATCCGCTTTCCGTGGGGCGAGACCTTGAACATGTCACAGATCGATGTCGGTCCGGCGCCCTGGACTGGTAACCCGTTCGACATCGCGTTCAGTGCGCTGCCGAACACGCCGTATAACTCGCAGAATTGGCCCAACCCGATCGTCACCGGCATCTACCAGGGCGGCTGACCCTTTCGTGCGTGAAGCGAACAATCAGAGGCTGCGGAACCCGGGCTTTGGCACACCTGTCCGGCTGGTTAGAGTCGGTTTAGCCGATCTTCGATCCAGCTCCGATCAAAGCGAGCCGGACACCACCGATGCGAGAGCCGACGCGCAGATGGTGACCACGATCCCTCATCGTGTGCTCATCGGCGTGGCCGGTTCTTCCTCGAGCCTAGGGCCCGCGCTTCTTCACTGTCCAGATGCGCTGAGGCTAGGCTGGGCTGCGATCGTCCGTCGAGCGAGGCGCACGCAGTTCTCAGACGGCGGCAACGATCGGCGCTGGGAGCACGGGCTTCCGCGAGCATCGGTCGCACCGACCGTGGCGAGCGTGGGCTTGAAACTCGTCTGCGAACACGCGTAGCGCGCTGGTGATGAACCGCGCGGCGCCGGCGGGATAGTGGCAGGCGCCGCGGCCCGGTAGCTCGGTCGTCCAGCGCGCTAGCTCACTTTGGACTGTTCGGGCTGCGGTACCGGTCGCGAGCGCGTGGACGTTGTCGGCGATCGCGGCCAGGCCGTTGACGCACGGGCCGCATTGGCCAGCGCTCTGGACGGCAAAGTAATCGGCGATCCGCGCGGTCTCGGCCACCGGACACGCTGCACGCCCGAGCGCGACGATCACACCACAGCCGAGGCTCGCACCGTGGTCGGCAAGCTGCTCTGGGGCCAGCCGCAGGTCGAGAACCTGCTCCGCTGGCAGCCATGAGCCGAAGTAGCCGCCGAGCAGCACGGCGACGAGCTCCTCGGTGAGGCGCGCGGTATCGAGCAGCTCGACGAGCGGCATCCCATGCTCGATCTCATATACGCCAGGGGATCCGACGGCGCCCGTGAGCGTAACGAGCGCAGACCCTGGGTCATGGACCGTCCCGAGCTGGCGAAACCAGCCCGCGCCGTGGCGGGCGATCAGCCCGACGTGCGCAAGTGTCTCCACGTTCTGCACGAGCGTCGGTCGGCGCCGGACGCCGCGCTCAAATGGCCGGGGCCCGAAGGTCGGCTTGGCCGGCCCCCCGGAAAGCGCGCTGACGAGTGCGCTCGACTGGCCGGAGATGAAACGCTCGGGAACGGCAACCAACTCAAACCGCGGCTCGCCTCGCAGACCCTCATCGCGGCGCTGATCTAGCGCGAGCGAGACGCTCCGCGCGCCTCGGTCGTCGTTCTCCGACAAGGCGATGATCGCATTGTGGGCGCCGACCGCGCGGGCGGCGATCGCCGCCCCATCGAGCACGAGGTGCGGCAGCTCACGCAGCAGCGCGCGATCCTTCTTGCTCGCCGGCTCGCCCTCGCAGCCGTTGGCTACCACGACCCTCGGTCTACGGCGCGAGGCGACCGCGCGCATCTTCGCCGCCACCGGAAATGACGCGCCGCCACGGCCGCGAAGCCCCGCCTGCTCGACGAGCATGACGATCTGCTCAGGCGGCCACCCGGTCAGGTCCGGAAGCGATCCGTACAGGTCGAGATGGGACGCCAGCGTTGTCACCGGGCGATCGCCGAGCCCAGCGAGCACGCGGGGTAGGGCTGCGACATCGGCCACCGTTGTGTTACGAGCCTGCATCCGACCAGACAGTCTGTGGTGCAAAGACGAAGCCCACGCTCACCGACCAGTGAGCAAACACCAAAGGCGGGATGAGACCGCGCCAACTCGGCCGACCGCGATCCGCGCAGAAACCGACACGGGGCACCGCCCAGCAGATCACAGCTGCGTCCCTACCAGGACAGACTGCCGGAACCGGATTAACATCACGCGCGCGAGGGCGTCCGTTGCGATCGCGGATACGTTCACATTCGCGGTCAGGTACCGCTCGGCAGTGCTTGGTGACGCCGGCGCGCGTCAACCCCGCGAGATAACCCTCGAACGCGCGCCGAGCGCCGAGCGCTGGCCTCCTACATGCCGACCGACTGGCACGCGGGACCGGAGCCGGATCCGGGGAAGACGGGCATGGTTCTGTGTCATGCAGCGAGTACAACGGCCCGCCCATACGAATGCCTCAGGCGAGGCGAAGAGGCGGCGAAGACCGTGGTGAGAGTCCTCTCAGCGGAAGCCATCGGCGTATTAACGGTGTTGATGTAGCCGACCCGCTGGTTCGTTCGCTCAGCGCCAATGGACCCCGAGAAACGAGGGGATCCGGGTCGTCGCTGCCCGTCTTCAACACCGGCAGGGCGGGTACCCCGGCTTGGAAGCTTCGATTACTTGCCTGCGCGGTGACAGCTGTTTCTATCGGGAGAACACGATCCGCAGCCGCCAGGGTGGACGCT
The DNA here is from genome assembly GCA_963811155.1 of uncultured Solirubrobacterales bacterium. GTDB lineage: Bacteria > Actinomycetota > Thermoleophilia > Solirubrobacterales > Solirubrobacteraceae > Palsa-465. The sequence goes on along the minus strand of CAWEQQ010000040.1, from coordinate 63,442 downwards.
GCGCCTTGATCGGAGTTGCGAGCCGTCGCAGCCGGCAGATGGAGCCGGGAAGCGCGGCGCCGGCGGCGAGGAGCAGGGCCTCGAGCCATGGCCCGACACCGGGAGCTCGATCTGCTAGGACCGGCCAAATCCTGAGGTTCTGGGCGAGGGCGTAGGAGGCATCTGAGGCGAACAGGATTATAAACAGGGCGCCGAGTAGCGCGGTCGCGATGAAGCGCCTGGAGGGTGCGATCCGGATCACGGTGAGACCGAGCACGATTCCTGCTGGGAGCCAGGCGGTGATGACGCGCACGAGTGGCTGCCCGTCGAATCCGGCGAGTTGCAGCAGGGGTAGAGAATCGGGGATCGACGGGCCGATCGCGAACCAGTGCAATCCGCGTAGCCCGTAGAGCAGGCCCACGCCTGCCAGCGTGCACAAGAGCAACGCTGCCCCCCCGGCGACAGCGCCTGCGAGCGTGAATAGTGTGCGGATCGCGCGGGTGCTGGCTGGCGCGTGGTCGTTGCCCGCGTCCTGACGAGTGTCGCCGCCGAGCGTCGCGAGCGGTGGTCCCGTGTTGCTGGCGGGGTTGGGTTGGAGTGCGCGTCCGCTCGCGTCGGCCAGTTGCTGCTGAACTCGCGCCAGTGGCGCGACGCACGCGAGCACCAGCGCGATTGCTGCGAGGTGCGCTACCGTCGCTGCGGGAGAGGTGCCGAGTGATTCGCCGAAGGAGAGTACGCCGAGGGCGAGCGCGGCGAGCGCTGTGAACGCTGTCATCAGCGAAATCGTGTTGACGGCGGGCTCGTCGCGCAGCGCGGCCTGAAAACAGACGAATCCGCCGAACGTGGCCAGTCCGGCGAGGACCGTCCAGCCGGACAGCAGCGCGCCGCCGCCGTGCATTCTGAGCGCGAGTGAGTCGGCTTTGATCGCGGCGTCGGCAACTCCGTAGCACAGGCCGGCGGCGATCGCTCGGGTTGACGCGCGCGGTCGCGAGGCCAGCGCGAGAGCGGCGAGCGACACGAGCACGGCCACACCGATCATCGCGCCACTGTGTAGGTGGTCGTGCCGGTGTGAGAAGCCGATCGGCAGCGAGAGCAGGCTCACCGCGATGACGAACACCGCGAGCAGCTGAACGAGCCCGACGCGATAGCCAAAAGCGCGCGCGGCGAGCGGCACCGTGACCGCCAAGCTTCCAGCGGCGAACGCTTGGATCAGCGACAGCGGGGCGATTGCGACGGCCACGATCTGCGCGGCGAAGCCAACCCAGCCCAGTGCCTGCCCGGACAGCCACGCACGACTGCGAAGCGCGGCCATGAATGCGCTGCTGCTCGGTTCGCGGGGGTGGGCGAGGCCTCGGTGCTGCAAGACGAAGCCGAGATTGATCATCGCCGCGGAGACGAGCGCGAGGAGCAGAGCGCTTATCAGCACCAGCCCGTGCCGCGCCGGCCGCCTGCGCGGGGGCCGGGCCTCTGCGGCGTGTGTGCGGATCGACTGAACCTGCAACTGCCGCGGCCGTGTTCGGCGTCGTCCGCCTTCGAACCGGCGAGCGCGAGCCTTTGCAGGCGGCTTGAGCTTGTGCAGGGGAGCGACGGCGACAGGGAGCGGTGCGTGTGTGAAGGCTCCAGAGGCAAGGATCAACATCTGATTGAGGCGCGGGTACCAGACCGACCAGTCGTGACCCCCCGGGAAGATGGCGTACTGGACGCTTGCGCCGTTGGCTCGCAATGCGCGGGCGATCGGCACAATCTGACGACGTGACTCGTCGTCGCGACCGACGAACATGTAGACACGCAGGCCCTCCCTGGCGATGGTGCTGCTGACGCTGGACACGTAGTCGATCGGGCTGTTGTACCTGAGGGTTGCGTGGGTCGCGCCGCTGAAGACACCGCTGCGGGTCTGCGTGAAATACCCGGACCACACCTGAACGGAAGCGAACGTGGAAAGCTGGTGCAGCGCGATGTTGATTGCACCGTAGCCGCCGGCGGAGAAGCCGCCGATCACGCGGTCCTGGCGGTAGCGCATCGTCGAGAAGCGAACGTCGACCTCGCGCACGACTTCCATCACGTAGGCCTCGAAACTCCCGGCCGAGGTGTTCGCCCATTCCGAGTCGGAATAGTTGTTGCCGCCGATTCGGCCGTCTGGGTAGACGAGGATCATCGGCTGAACTTGGCCCAGACTGAGCTGGTTGTCGACCCGGACGTCCATGTTCGCGATGTCGATGAAAACCTGAGGTCGGCCGGGCATGCCGTGCAGCAGGTAGTAGACGGGGTAGCGACGCGCGGGGGTGTAGCCCGGCGGCAGGTACGCGAGGTAGCTGGCCTCACGGTTGAGCGCGCGCGAGAAGAAGCTCACCTTCAGCAGCCGGCCGGTCCCCGCACGCGGCAGCTGCTGAAGCGTCGCAAACCCTCGGTGCAGGTAGTAATTCTGGCCGTAGCTGTAGGCGCCGGCCACCCCGGCGACGGTCAAGGCAAGGGCCGACACCCCGATCAGTGCCTTGGCGCAAAGCCTCCTCAACGAACGAACCTCCCGTGGGTCGGTGCCTCGGTCGATGCCACAGCGGGCAGGCCCCGCTTCGGGGTAGGCCCGCCGATTGCCGTCCGCTGCCGGATCCGGTGCGGCAGGTAGCCCTCCAGCTGAAGCACGCGGAGAACCGTGCGCGGCAGGCCGAGCCGGGATTCATAGACGAGGTAGCGCGGGCGCCACTCGGGCGAGAACTTCTCGTTGAAGCGGACCAGCCGCTCCATCTGGAACCGGCGGCCGAGAATCCCGACGGCCACCCTAACGAGCTTTCTGGTCAGGGGGCGACCGGACGGCTCGTTGCGTACGAGGTGGCCGAGGCCGGCATAGTTGAGGCTGACCTCCTGGACTCCGCGCTCACGCGCGACCTCCAGCGCTCGACATACCAGCGCCTCGTTGAGCCCGTTCGGTGTCTCCCCGATCCGGCGCATCGTGTCTAGCGACAGCTTCCCGCAGTGCGAGATGAAGCGCATCACCGCGCGGAGATCCCCCTCCGGAGACCTCGCGATCAGGTACAGGTCACGCGGCGCCACGCCCGATTCGAACTCACCCATCGCCATCGCGAATCCGACCAGCCGTCGCTTGCCCGCTCTCCACGCTTGCTCGAGAGAGTCGATTTCGCGCTCGAGATCGGGGCTGATCTCACGTCCGTCGCAGGCGATGATCTCCCAGCCGCGGCGCGCGACGCGATGCACCGACTGGCGTAGCTTGCGTACCGCACGTCCCTCGAGGGTGAAACGGGCGGGATCGACCACGGCCTCCTCGCCAACACAAAGAGCTCGCAGTCCCCTACTCCGGTAGTGCTCCAGGTGGCGCGCGGAGGTGCCATAGAACGCCACGCGCCAGCCCCGCGGACGCGCACTCAGCAGGAACTGTGCGAGCACCTCGGACGTCGACTCCGGCGCCGCGACGGGATCCCCCGAGACCACCGCGGTCTTCCCGATCAGCCGATAAGCCGTCACACCTCCGCAAGCAAACGAGAACTGCTTATCCGGTCGCAGGATGAACGGCGAGAGGGAGTCCTCGCCATGCGCGTCGACGATCGCACGAGCTGCGGGCAAACCATCCTCCGAGTCGCGATCGCCGACGGCCGCCGGTCGAACGATGTAGCGGACCGCGAGCGCCGAGATCGCGAGCGCGCAGCCGATCAGCACGTAGGTCACGGTGCTCCACGGAACGATCTGCTGCGCGTGCACGAGCGACCGCGTGGATGCGTGACCCAACAGCTGCGAATGGCCGGATGGCGACACGGGCCGCGCCGCCGCCACCGGCGCCAAGAAGATCGCGAGACAGCTCAACGCCCAAGCTGTAACCGCGGTCGCGACCCAACCCTTCACACGCCGCAAGCGACAGCGACCTGCACCGCGTACGGTCAGCGAATCAGACATGTCCAGACTCCCTTGTCAGCAGCGATTCTCAAATTGCCCGATGCTCGCGCGTCAGGCGCGTCCCCGCGGATTCACGCCGACCAGGATGAAAGCGCCGGTCAAGAGCCAGGTAAGCGATCGTCCAGAAACGCCTTACCAGCCCGCGTTGACCCGCGTCAAACGCGACTAGAAACTAGAGTAGCGCCCCGCGAATGCGAGCATGCTGCCAGCCACATCGGTAAAGGCTCGAACCGCAACGCTCGGCTCTGATCGCCCTCGTTTGCCCAGAGTCTCTCTTGCGGCCCACGTCCTCGACTTGGGCTGGTCCGCGTCAGGCATTGTGCTGCGTGATGGTCGATCGCCAGCACAGCCAGGCGACATGGCCGGCTGGGACCTGTAGTGTCGAGGCTCGCCACGGGCCCGACCGTGCCTCGGGCCAGAAGATCGGTGAGCCGAGCCGTCGCGGGTCGTAGCGGACGGCATCGCCGAGCGCTTTCGCGAGTGCCTCCTTGCTGGACCACAACGACGCGAGGTAGCGATCGGGGTCGGCGTCGCCGACCCCGACGCGTTGCTCGGACGGAGTGAAGATCGACTCCAGGAAGGCTTGGTCGAACGGCTCGACCCGTTCGATGTCGACGCCGACCGGTTCGCTGTGCGAGGCGACTAGCGCGTACGGGTAGCGGTAAGAGCGCGACGTGTGGGCGGCGCCGGTGCTCGCCGCTTGCGTTCGCGCCCAAGCGCGCAGACCGCGCTCATCGACCCCGGCCTTGAGCGCATCGAGCAGGATCACGTCGGGACCGCCGGCAGTGATCGGCACGCGGCGGGCTCGGCGACGATCACACGCTGACGACTGGGGATCCGTGCCAGTTGGTGCCCGGTGGCAGCTCCTCGCCTCGGAGCACGACCGAGCGGCCGCCGACGCCCACGCCGGCGCCGAGCACGGTGTCGGGGAGAACGACGCTGCAGGGGCCGAGCGACGATCCCGGCCCAAGTGTCGCGGGCCCGATCCGCATCAATCGATCGTGGAACAGATGCGTCTCGACGCATGCGGCGCGGTTGACTACGCATCCGTCACCGAGCTCGACGACGTCGAACTCGGTGATCGCCAGCGTCTCAAACCAGACGTCGCGTCCGACCTTCGCGCCCATCGCCCGCAGGTACACCGACATCAGTGGCGTGCCAACCGCCGCGGCGAGCAGCCATGTCCGTGCGAGTTCCTCCTGCAGGGAGTTGATGATCTCGTCACGCCACACGAAGAACGACCAGAAGGTGTGCTCCCCGGCGCGGTAGCGACCGATGATCAGCCACTTAGCCGCAACCGTGAATGCCGCGGCACAGACCCCGGCGCCGAGCAGAACGATTGGTGTAACTAGCGCCATCGCGGCGATCCCGTGCGAGCCGCCGACCGTCTCGATCGCGTAGAACACGAGCGCCGCGAGCGCGACCGAAACGGTCGCCGGGAGCAGGATCCGGATCAGCTCGATACAACCGCGGGCCACGACCAGACGCCGCGGCGGGCGGATCGTGCGCGACGGATCGGCCTGATCGGGCACGCGCGGCAGCTCAAGCGCCGGCGATCCGAACCACGATGTCCCCTCCGGGGTTTGTTGCGGAGCGACCGTCAGCACCCCGACGAGGCCGCCGGAGCCGAGCTTGGTGTTCCCTTTGAGGATCGCGCTGTTGCCCAGGAACGTCCCTCGCCCGACCTCGATCGGCGCGACGTGCAGCCAGCCTCCACGGGCACGGGTGCCGGCAAACAGGACGTCGTCAGTCGCAAAGCTCTCGTCGGCAAACGACGTCATCCGGTTCAGGCCGACGACCGTCGATACCTCAGCGCGCTTGCCGATCTTGATCCCCGCCACCCGTAGCCATTGGCGCGTGAAGACGCTCAGGTACAGCGGGCGCAATACGCCGCGGGCGCCGGCCATCAGCGCCTCGCTGAGCCACAGCGCCCATCTGGTGAGGCCCTCGTCCGCATACCAGCCGGGTCTAGCCAGCGACCCGACGAACCGCACCAGCACCGCCACGAGCAACGCATACGTGACCAGGAAGCAGCCGGCGATCAACGGCGCTTTGGTGAGCAGATCGATCATCGCGCTGTGGCCGTTGCGGCCCGCACCGGAGAGGAACAGCAGGATCAGGCCCGGAGTGGCCGCGGCCAGCGGTAGGACCGCTTGTACGGCCAGGCCGACCACGAACATCGCCCGCCACAAGCGCCTGTGGAGCGGCGGCGGTGGCGCGGTCGTGGGCCAGTCCTCCCCCGCATCTCCGATCCGCGCCGCGGGTGACCCGGACCACCGCTCGCCGGCCGGCACGCTGCCGATCACGAGGCTGCCCGGCTCGACCTCCGCGCCGTCGCCGATCTCGGCGCCAGGCGCCAACAGCGTCCGCGTCCCGAGGCGCGCGCCGGCGCCGATCCGCAACTCGCCGACGACGAGCTCATCGCCCTCCAGCCACCAGCCGTGCAGGTCGACGTCGGGCTCGAGCGTCGCACCATCGCCGACCGTGACCAGGCTGGTCACCGGCGGCAGCGTGCCGAGCCGAGCGCCGGCACCGATCGCGTGACCGCAGAGTCGCGCATAACGCGCAGCGAACGGCGTGCCGGCCAAGCTCTCCGAGCGGAACGCTTCGGCTAGCCGCTCCAGGAACCACAACCGGCACGTCAGCCAGCTGCGGCGCGGATAGCGGCCTGGCTTCAAGCTCGGCAGCAGCAGTCGTCGAGCGAGCACCACGATCGACGCCCTCCCGAATGCGCTGAGGAACACAACCCATCCAGCGACCAACCAGCCCCAACCGATCACCGGCCCGAGGTGGGCGCCGGACAACCGGTCGACGGTCAGGATCCCGAGCAGCCACTGCGGCGAAGACAGCACGAGCAGCGCGAACACACCTGCTAGCTGCACAAACCCCCACCGACGACCGGCGGAGCTGTGGCTGAAGGTGCTCGCCTGCGCTGTCGCGCCGAGCCGGTCGAGCCGCGCCGCGAACTCACCGAGACGGCGATGCGCGTAGACGTCTGCGACAGCAACCGACGGGTAACGGGCCCGCAACACCGACACCAGCTTCGCCGCCGCGAGCGAGCTGCCGCCGAGCTCGAAGAAATCGCTCTCGGCAGTCATCGGCAGCGACCCGAGCTGATCGACCCATCGCGCTGCCAGCCATGCTTCAGTTTCGCTCAATGACGCCTGCGCGGCGCGATTCGTCCGACCCGCCCGCGGCTGCGGTGGCGGCCACGGCAGCGCTTTGCGATTCACCTTTCCCGAAGCACTCATCGGAAGCGAGTCGAGCGGGATCACGAGCGGAACAATTCCCTCCGGGAGCCGCTCGGTCAGCGCGCTTCTGACCCGCGCCGGATCGATGTCACCGACAACGTAGCCCACCAGCACCGGGGTCCCCGCCGCCGTCCTCTGAACCGTGGCCGCGGCGCCGCGGACGCCCGCCACCGAGCTCAGTTGAGCGTCTATCTCACCCAGCTCCAGACGACGCCCGCCGATCTTGACCTGGTCATCGCGGCGTCCGACGAACACCAATCCGTCGATCGTCTCACGGACCACGTCGCCAGTCCGGTACGCCCGCTCCCACCCCAGTGCCGGCAACTCTGCATAACGCTCCGCGTCGAGAGACGGGTCGATGTACCGAGCAAGGCCGACACCACCGATCGCGAGAGCCGGCACCAGCGCGGCCCCGTTACGCCAGGCGAGCCACATCTCCTCGCAGCTGGCATCGAACCCGACCGACAGGCCGGCCAGCACCCGGTCCTCGTCCGAGACGCTCCACAGCAGCGCCTCGGCGTCAACGAACGCAGCCGCCGAGCGGTGCGAGACCGCCACGCCCTTCGGCTGGCCCGTCGACCCCGACGTGAAGATCACCCACGCTTCATCATCGACATCCAGCTCACGCCCGGCTCCACCCGGCTCGGCCAGCTCGGTGATCCGCATCCCCGCGTCGATCACAGCGCAAGCGCCAGAGCTCTCCCAGACCGCGGCCGCGCGCGCCTGCGGGTCGTCCGCATCGACTGGAACGTACGCCGCACCAGCATGCAACGCGCCCAAGATCGCCGTGTACAGCTGCGCGGTACCGCTCGGTACATACACACCGACACGGTCCCCCGGGCCGATCCCGAGCGCCCGCAGCCGATCGCCAAGCACACTTGCCGCGACCGACAACTCGGCGTAAGTCAACCGTTGGTCGGGGGCGTCAATCGCGGTGCGCTCGCGATATCGCACTGCAGTCGCGTTGAACACGTCGAGGAGCGTGCGCGCTTCCGCCGCCGCCGTCGTCGTCGCCGTCCGTGGTCGCGTCGCCAGCGAAACGTTCATAAGCTCAGGTCCCTTCGAATTGCCCCTGGTGAGCGCTACCGCCGCGAGTCGTGGCGTAGCCCCGTTACGCTCATCAGCATGCAGACGCCAGGCAAGAGCGCGGTAAGGAACCGTTCAGAAGCGTCTTACCAGCCTGATTTGGTCGTGCGGCGGTCGCCTAGCCCGAGGTGAAGATCACCCACTCGTCATCTTGACGATCCTCGGTGTGCGGGGTGGCGGACTGCTTGTCCGCCGGCCCATCACGCACGACAGCGCAGGCACCCGAGCTCGAACACGTCCGCCGCAAGGGCGGTAGGGTCGTCGGCGTCGACCGGAACCTACGCCGCTCCCGCGCGCAGCACACCGAGAGTTGCCACATACAGCCGCTCGTGCCGCTGGAGACCTGGATGCTCACTCGGCTACCCGGGCCGATGCCGGCTTGGCCCGCAGCAGGCCATAAAGTGATGCCCCGAGATGCGCATCCTTGTGATCGAAGACGAGCAGACGCTCGCGAGCTTCATCGAGCAAAGCCTGCGCGCCGAAGGCCACGCCGTCACCGTCTGCCACGACGGCGAGAGCGGCGAGGCAGCAGCGCTGAGCGGCGACTTCGCGCTGGTGCTGCTCGACCTGACGCTCCCCCGCAAGGATGGTCTCGAAGTGCTCGGAGCGATCCGCACACGGACGCCCGACGTGCCGGTCATCATCCTCACAGCACGCGCCGCGGTCGAGCAACGCGTCGAGGGCCTTGATCGCGGCGCAAACGACTACATGACCAAGCCGTTCTCGTTCGAGGAACTGCTCGCGCGAGTCCGCACCCAGCTCCGCTCACCCTCTCAGCGCCAGACCTCCGTGCTCGAGGTCGCCGGGATCCGCGTGGATCTGCGCACCCGCCGCGTCGACCGCGACGGACACGAAGTCAACCTGACTGCCCGCGAGTTCGAGGTGCTCGTCTACCTGATGCGCCACCCCGACCAGGTCCTCTCGCGCGAGCAGATACTCAACGCCGTCTGGGGATTTGACTTCGACCCAGGCACGAAAGTGCTAGAGGTCTACATCGGCTACCTGCGGCGCAAACTCGGCGACACCGAGATGCCGGACCCGATCGAAACAGTGCGCAACGTCGGCTACCGGCTGCGCGCGCCACATGACTAGGCGCCGGCTCCGTGTCGGGCTGCGCGCCCAACTTGCGCTCGCGATCGCGCTCGTCACCGCGCTCGGCATCGGAGCCAGCTTCCTCGCGCTCTACAGCGGCACCGGCAGCCGACTACGCGCCCAACTCGAAGCCGACCTCCGGACACAGGCAGCAGAATGGGACCAGTTCCGCGGCCACGCCAAGGTCTCGCCCCCAGCCGCCCTCGAGCGCACCGCCAAGTCGTTCGTGTCCGCACAGCGATATCACGCAGAAGCGCTGATTTTCGTCCTGGCGGTCAACGGTGGCGCCCCCGTCACCAACGACCCAGAGCTGTTAGCCCGCGAGCAGGGGCGCGAGCGGATTGCCCCCGGCGCTACCGGCCTGCTGGACGCTCCCCCAGGGCTGACGACAGCATCCGTCGCCGAAGCCGGAACCATGCGGGTGCTCACCCAACCAATCGATTACCACCACCGGAGCGTCGGGACGCTCCGCGTCGGCGACCCGCTCAAGCCCATTCAACGGGCGCAGGCGAGCCTGTTGCGGACTTTCTTTCTTGTCGGAGCGCTCGCGCTCGTGCTAGCAGTCGCTGCGGGAGCTGGACTAGCCACCCTAATCACCGCGCCGTTGCGGCGCATGGCGCGCGTCGCCGCCGCTGTCGACGCCGGTGAGCTGTCGATGCGGGCCGGCCCGGTCGCCGGCCGTGCCGAGGTCGGTGTGCTGGCTGAGGCGTTCGACCACATGCTCGACCGGCTCGAACGCGCGTTCAAACGCCAACGCGACTTCGTCTCCGACGCCTCCCACGAACTACGCACTCCCCTCGCAGTCCTGCGAGCTCAAGTCGAGCTGCTCGACCGCGAAACAGATGGGCACCGCCGCCACGAAGGAACCGCGACCCTCCTGCGACGCCTCGACGAGCTCGACCGCCTCGTCGCCGATATGCTCACCCTCGCCAGCGCCGAGGCAGGCCAGCTGATCGAGCCGCGCTCGATCGAGCTGAGCGACTTCTTCGAGGACCTACGCCGCGACCTTCCGCTGTTCGGCGAACGCGACTTCCGGCTCCAAACCATCGACGGTACCCTCCAAGCCGACCCTGATCGACTGACCCAAGTCCTCCGCAACCTCGCGCGCAACGCAGTGGCCCACACCAATCCGGGCGACAGCGTGGTGATTCTGACCCGCGCCCACGACAGCCGGCTCGAGATCACAGTCAGCGACGCCGGCCCGGGCATACCGCCCGACCAGCTCGAGCAGATCTTTGAACGTTTCCACCGCCTCGATCACAGCCGCTCACGCGACCGCGGCGGCAGTGGACTTGGCCTGGCAATCGCACGCGCCATCACCGAAGCCCACGGCGGGAGCATCCGCGCCGAGTCCGCCCCAGGTCACGGCGCCACCTTCCGCATCGAGCTGCCCGGCTACCGCCCACCCCACGCGACGTAAGGGCTCCCTGATGTTCAGCGACCGCTTCATCCAGCCGACGCCAACGGGCGCAGCGTGTGTGCGTGATCGTCCCGCGATGGGCTCTGGGCTGCGGTCCGCTTCCCCGTCGACGCAGATCCTGATGCGGCTACTCCGCAGCGAACTCTGGGGTCGCTACGGATGACGCTGTCAGGGGAGGTCGCGATAGTCCGTGTAGCGATACCACGGTCCGCTGCAGTTGCTTCGGATCGTGCGGTTGGGTATCGGAGTGATCCGAGCAGCTTGATGGGCCGGCTCCTCGAACGCCGACCACAGACGACCGGATCCCAATGCTGAGCAAACGTGCGAATTACCGCCACGGCACGCTGCTGTCGACGATCGTCGCGGCGGCAATCATTGCGGCGGTGATGGCGCTGTCCGGAGCAAGCCGGGCGCTCGTCGGCAAGGCCAGCGACCGCGTCGGGGGGCGTGGCGGTAAGGCCGGCTACCGCGTCGGGGCGATCACCGAGGTGAGTGCTCCGTGCTCGGGCCAGAACGCCGAAGTCCACCAGGCCATCGACGCCAAGCGTGGGTACGTGTACGAGGTCTGGAAGGGATGTGGCGGGATCGCCTTTGCGCGGTCAACCGACAGCGGTCGCAGCTATCGCACACCAATCTCGGTGCCGGATTCAGCGGGCGCCGGTGCCGACGATGCCGCGACGCGGGCTTCGCCAGCGGGCTGTTCGCCACCAACGGCAACCCGAAGCCGGCGTACAACACCTACCGGCTGGCGCTGTACCTGCCGTTCACCTCGACGCGCCCCGGCCGCCGCCTCGAGGTCTGGGGAGACGTGCGCCCGGCGTTCTTTGCCGGGCGCGACACCCACGCGACGCAGTTCGTACAGATCCAGTTCAAGGCGCACTCGCGCGGACCGTTCAAGACGCTCGGCTCGCCGGTCCCGGTCACCAACCCGCAGGGCTACATCGACGTGCACGTCAAGTTCCCGAGCAGCGGAACATTAAGGCTGACGTGGACCTACCCGAAGGTGGATCCGAACTTCATGGCGAGCGCGGCGGGAGCGACGGTCCTCAGCCGCTACGTCCAAATCAAAATCCAATAGCCGATCCGCAATACGGACGTACCGATGGCGACCGGCACGCCCAAGCTGATCGCGGCGCTGCAGGCAAACCTGCCGCGCCGAGCATATGCTCACGCACCCGCACGATCTCGCGACCTATCGCTCGGACGCGCTTGCGAGCCGCTGTTCCCCTGAACGTTCGCTCAGTCGTCGCGCTGCCCGCCGCCTGAGCCCGAACGGCTCCCGCCGCCGCCTGAGCCCGAGCGGCTACCGCCCGATCCCGAACCGCCCGAGCCGTCGTCGCGCTGTTGCCCGGTCGCGGGCGACGCCGATGCGGCCGTCGCAGTCGGCGACCTGGACGACGCGGCCGCGAGCGGGGCGACGACAACCGGGGCAGGTGTGACCGCCGGCCCGGCCCCGACGGACACGGAGCCGGCGCCTTGTGCTCCAGTTGCGGGTACCGGCTTTGAGGGTGTCGTTGCGGCCACCGGCCGCCGGGACGCCTCGGGACGATGGCGCTCGGGGGGACGTGGCGGGGCGAGCCCGCTCGCGACCGACAGCGGCTCCGACGAGATCCCAATCCGCTGGCTCGCCAGCTGACTCGCGGACCAGGCGAGCGCGGCAGTCGCGACGATCCCAAGCAACGCAGCTGCCGCCCACAGGATCGCTCGAGTGCTCACAGATCCAGACACGGTAACGAGCGCCGAGCTAACCCCGCGCAAAGCCGTCGCGGTCGCCCGGGGCCGATTGTGGACCGTCCGGGAGCGACACGATCGCGACCGCGCCACCGCCCTCACGATCCTCGATCACCACTTCGCCGTGCCATTCCCGCGCCAGCTCGCGCGCGATCGAGAGGCCGAGGCCGCTGCCCGGTGGCCCGCCTCTCCCCGCGCGGCCTCGATGAAAGCGCTCGAACACGACCTCGCGCTCGCCGGCGGCGAGACCGGGACCGCGATCGCGTACCTCAACTCGCCCCGGGAAGGCTGACGATCGTAACCGTCGTTTCTTCGGGCGAGTACTTGAGCGCGTTCTCGAGCAACGCGTCAACCGTCCGCTCCACATCAGCGCGCGCAGCCCACGCCGTCACCCGTAGCCCGTTGCGCTCGTGCTCGAGCGCGATGTTGCGCGCGTCCGCCGCCGCTTCCCAGCGCCGCACCGCGGACGACGCAACATCGTCGAGGTCGATCCGGGCGCCGGCGAGCTCGCGCTCCCCTGCACGACTCAGCACGAGCAGCTCCTCGACTGTCTGCGCGAGTCGATCGACCTCCGCGATCGCGGCCGCGATCTCCACGGCCGCCGCGGGGCTGTCGCCGACCGCGTCCGCCTCCTCGAGGCGCAAGCGCAGCCCCGTCAGCGGCGTGCGCAGCTGGTGCGAAGCATCTGCGACGAAGTCTCGCTGCACCCCCAGCAATCGAGCGATCCGCTCTGTCATCTCGTTAAACGAGCCGCCCAGCGAGCGCTGCTCACGGCTTCCCTCGACCTCCGCCCGCGCGCTCAAGTCCCCAGCCGCAACCCGCCGCGCCACCTGCTCCAGGCGCCGCAGCGGCCGCGCCACCTGAGAAGCGATCACGCCACCGGCCGATAACCCCAGCGCGAGCACGATCAGCGCGATCAGCCCGAGCCCCAGCTCGTTGTTACGGACCGCGCGATGCACGGCGGCAACACTCTGCGTGACCCGCACCGCCCCCACCGGTCGCCCGTTGCGAATGATAGGAACGGCGGTCGCGAGGATCTCCTGGCCGAGTGTCTTGGAGGCACGCTGCACCTGGATCTGGCGGCCGCCGAGCGCCGCCTCGATCTCAGGACGGCTCTCGTAACTTGCACCAACCTGCGCCGGGCCGGCGCTGTCGACCAGCACTCCACCACTCGCGTTTACGATCAGGATCCGACCGCGGACCGACACGGCGGCAGTCCGCGCGAGCGTCCCAAGCTCGCGCCGGCGCGCCGGCGCCAGCAAGTCAGCCGCCGTCGCCGCGACCAAGTCCGCCTGGGCCTGCGCCTGCGTACGCACCTCCGCGCTCACACGCGCGCTCAAATTGATCGCCAACGGAACGCCAAAAGCGACGACCGCGAGCACCAGTACATACGCCAGCGCGGCGAGCAAGCGGGCCCTAAGACTTACGGCTGCGCTCCTGCGCCTCGGCGAGCCGGAAACCGACGCCCCGCACGGTATGGATGTACGTCGGCGACCCTGGATCATCGCCGAGCTTACGACGCAACCAAGCGACATGCACATCCAACGTCTTGGTCGAACCAAACCAGTTCATGTCCCACACATCTGACATCAACGACTCGCGCGTGACCACACGGCCCGCGTCGCGCGCCAGCCGCACGAGCAAGTCGAACTCCTTCCGCGTGAGCTCGAGCTCGCGCGCGCCAAGCCACGCGCGCCGGGCGCCCAGATCGAGGCTCAACGCTCGTACAATGAGCACTCCCCCCGCTGCGCCGGATCGCCCCGCCCGCGGCGCAACACAGCACGGATCCGGGCGATCACCTCCGTCGTCGCGAACGGCTTGACGACATAGTCATCCGCCCCCAGCTCAAGGCCAACAACCCGGTCTGTGACCGTCCCACTCGCCGTCACCATGATGATCGGCACGTCTGACTCCAGCCGCAGCCCGCGGCACACATCGCGCCCATCGATGTCTGGAAGCGCGAGGTCGAGCAGAACGACATCCGGTTGCAACTCGCGCACAAGCGCCATCGCCTCACCGCCACTGCGCGCGACCGTCGCGCGAAAGCCGCTGCGCTCAAGCGCCTTGGCGAACGGCTCGGCGATCGACTGCTCGTCCTCGACAAGCAGAATCGACGGACCATGCGAAACGTCGGCCGACGCGCCAAGATGTTGCCGATCGAGCCGCATTACGTCAACAGTAAGTCCCGTTCCTTAAGGGAGCTTCGGCGCTACCTGATGTGACTCTTATCCATCGTCCCGGACGCTCTTCAGATTGAGCCCGGGATCGCTTCAGGTGGGCTGTTCTCATCCCGTTCTCATCCAAGCGCTGCGCTCTCACGGTAATCTCAGATCTGGAATGACGATCCAGACGTCTGCTCCGCCCGTGGGCCTATTCGACGCGTAGGCATCGCCGCGGTGGGCCTGCGCGATCGTGCGGACGATCGACAAACCGAGTCCCGCTCCCCGCCCTCCGTGTCCGGGAACCGCCCGCGTGAAGCGCTCGAATGCTTGATCGACGAAGCCAGGCGGGAAGCCCGGCCCTGCGTCCTCGACATGCAGCTCCACAGCTTGCTTGGTCGCTGCCGCTCGCAGCGTCACGTTGCCCGCGCCGTAGCGGATCGCGTTGTCGACCAGATTGCCGAGCGCCTGTTCGAGCCGATCGGGGTCGCCGATCAAGAGCAAGTCGTCGCCAACCGCGAGCCGAATTCGACCGAACTCGGGATCGAAGCGGTCGCGCACTCTGATCAGTAGCTCGGCGGCGTTGATCTCGACCAGACGGACAGGCAGGACTCCTTCGTCTGCCCGTGCGAGCACGAGCATGTCATCGGCAAGCGCGGCCAGACGATCGACCTCGTCATTGACCGAGCGGAGCGCGTCGCGCAGCTCCTCCGCCGAGCGCTCACGGCGCAGCGCGAGCTCGAGCTCCGCCTTCAACGTCGCAAGCGGCGTGCGAAGCTCGTGGCTCGCGTTGGCGACAAACGCCTGCTGGCGAGCAAACGACTCCTCCAGCCGCGCGAGCATATCGTTGAGCGTCACCCCGAGCCGACGGAGCTCGTCGTCGGCCGCAGGCAGCGGCAGCCGTCGTCCGGGCTCGGACGCCGACACCGCCGCGGCCCGCTGACGCATCAGCTCAACCGGCCGCAGCGCAGCCGAGGCAACCCCGTATCCAGCCACGGAGGCGATTATCAGAGCGAGCGGACCAACGATCGCCAACAGCACGGCGAGGTTCGACAGCGCAGTCGAGCGTTCGTCAAGCGTCGCACCCACGATCACAACCGCTGGACCTTCCCTGCTAGTCGTCACCGGCGTTGTCAAGAGGCGCGATCCCTCCAAGAGCGCCGGGGTCGAGCCGCGGGTCAGCACCAGAGTGTGTTGCAACGCCGCCGCGCGTTGACTTCCGGTCAGCAGCGGGATCCTGCGTAGGCCCGAGGTCGCGGCGACGATCCGCCCGCGCGCATCGAGGACCTGTACAAAGCTCTCGTGCCCGGCAAACAACGGGCTCTGCACGGCTGTGGTCAGCCCGGTCTTAGAGCCGACGATCACCGGGACCAGAGCAGCCGCTTGGGTCCGTAGGTTGAGATCGATCGTCCGATCGAGCTCGGCGCGAAACCGCAGATACACGAACACCCCGGTCACCGACAGAACCAGCAACATCATCGCGGCGAACACGAGCGTCAACCGCAGCCGCGTCGGGACGCGACTCACCGCCTGATGACCCGCGCGGCTCTAGCCGTCTCGGACATCCCGAAATTACACCAGTGCTCCATGAGTTCACGATGAGAGCGATCAAGACGGCCACCAAGACGCGCTCGACACGGCGGTGTCCAACGCTGTGATTACACGCCAACAGGAGCAGCAACGCCTCCCCGCTCTCCCTAGCCAGATCGATGCGATGCTGGCGCACACCGAGGTCAGCGGATCCCGCCCCGCGGAGATGGAAGCCGAAGCCGAGCGCTATTGGGCCGAAGCGATCGACCCGCACCTGAGCCCTCCTCAGCCTCGTAGGGCGCGCAAGGCGTTGATGATGACAGCGAGGTCGATGACTTCCTGGAACAGCGCTCCGGCGACCGGCGGCAGGTAGCCGGCGGCGGCGACGCCCATCGCGGCGAGGCTGATGGTCGGCGACGGAATCAACGACGCCCCCGCGCTCGCACTCGCCGACCTCGGCATCGCGATGGGCGCCGCCGGCGCCACAGTCTCCGCTGAGACCGCCGACGCCGTGATCACTGTCGACCGAGGCTCTCGTGGATGTTCGTGGGTGTGGCGAGCTCAAGGCCGGCGTCCGCGGCCGCGCGGACAAGCGCCTCACCGAGCACGTGCGCCGACATCCGGTCGACCGAGGCCGCAAGCATCAGCAGCTCAGCGGGTTCGTGATCCCCCCGGTGCCGGTCACGCACCCGATAGCGAGTGCGCTGGCTCCAATTGCCAACATTCGGCTCAACGTCGGGTTGGGGCGCTTGCCGTTCATGTCAGTCACTGTGCAGGCTCTAGGAAAGCGCAACGTAATAGCTGCGTCTGAATGTCCTTACATTCGCCCTCCTCAGCCGCGTTTCGCCGTGACCGTGAGGGGCTCCTCACGTAGTAGATAACGAATGATGGGAAAACGGCTCGTCGCTGTTCTGAGTGGGTAGCGTCCGATCCTCTTGGCAGTCCGCCGGGCTTCTGATCCACGATGCTGGGAGCCTGGCATGCACGATCTTGACCTGTTTTCAGCCGCTCTTGAGGAGCCGTTGGAGGTAGTCGACGTCCAGTTCGATGCTGGGCGGCGCCGTTTGGATCTGCCGATCGACTTCCCGAAGGGCGCTCGCTTTAGCTGCCCGGAGTGCGCCGCGGCCGGGTGCAAGGTGGACTACACCGAGCCGCACACGTGGCGGCATCTGAACTTCTTCGATCATGAGGCGTATCTGACCGCGCGGGCGCTCAGCGCGCAGGGACACGCGACCGCGCGTGCCGGGGGCGGGGGTCGCCGGCGCGCCGCGCGGCCGTTCGTAGCAGCGGCGCCAGGGAGGGCGTGCAGGCGCAGTCAGCGCCCCGCAGCCGAGGCAGCCCGAGCAGGTCCTCGATCGCCTGGAGCACCGAGTAGTGGTCGGTCGGGGTCGTCAGCCGAGCTCCGGGCCGCGCCTGCCCGCCGGCGAGGATCGTGACGATGTGACCGCCGGAGGCCAGGCGGCAGCATCCGTCATCGGTCGAGCCTTCGTCCCAGGTGAGGATCAACAGGCCGCGCGCGCCGAGCGCATCCAGCAGCGGCGGCACGAGCGTTGCGAGGAAGCGGTCGCCAGTCGCCGGGTCGCAGTCGTGCATGTCGTGGCAGAGGTTCGGTGTGATCCAGAGGAAGTCTGGCAGCGCGTGGCGGCGCTCGTCGCGCGCGAGCGCGGTCAACGGCACGACGCGCGAGCAGCGAGGCGGGCTGCGGCTGACGCGCGTGTAGTAGATGAACGGGTCGTGCTTCTTTGCGTACTCGCCCGCGCCGGCCCCCGTGAAGCACGGCTGCGGCAGATCCTCAATGTACGCCTTCCAGGTGAGGTGACTGCTCTGGAGCTGGTCGACGATGCTCGTGGCGATGACGCTGCAATTCGTGCAGTCGCTGTCGATCCCGAACGTGGAGCCGCCGGTCAGCGCCAGGTAGTTGGGCAGCGAGGGGTGGGTGATCGCGTACATCTGCGTCGCGAGCGCGTAGCGGCGCGCGAGGCTGTTGATGTACGGCGTCGAGCTCGAGCCGATGATGTCGCCGAATTCCTCGTTCTCCATCAGCAGCACGGCGATGTGTGGGGGACGCTGACCGGCGGCGAGCCGGACTCGGGGCGAGGGACGGGTCTGCAGCGGGCCGGCGCTGGTGCTCGCGCTGCCGCACGCAGCCAGCGCGGCGGAGAGCACCGCGAGGGCGATCGCGGTCCGGCTCAGCCTTGCGCAGCGGTGGATCGCGAGCACAACCACGCATTGTGCCCGGCAGACACGAGCCGTGACGAGCTCACGCCCGTCCCGGCGCACGGTCGTGATGCTCACAAAGGGCTCGCTTCCGAGATGTGCCACGGGGCCAATCGTAGTCAGAGAGCGGCGAAACCTGGCCGGCCGCGTCACATCCTGGAACGATGACCTGACGGTGAACTACACGGGCGCTACAAGCGGCCGCGTCCGTACAGTGAGTGGACTGATGACCGACGCGCCGCTCCACCGCCCTGGCCGCGGGCAGCGCTCGGGGCGCTGCGGCGATCCCCCGCCGCCGGGCCTCCGCCGCGGCATAGAGCAGTTCAACCGCGGCGAGTTTTTCGAGCAGCACGAGACTCTCGAGCTCGAGTGGCTCGAGGAGCGCGACCCGGTCCGCTACCTCTACCAGGGCATCCTGCAGATTGGTATCGGCTTCGAGCATCTGCGCCGCGGCAACCCACGCGGCGCCCGGCGGCTGTGGCGACGGGGGATCTCCTACCTCGAGCCGTTCAAGCTTGGCTGCATGAAAGTCGACGTCGATCGACTCGTCGCCGATACCCAGCGCTGCCTCGCCGAGCTCGAGCGCGTCGGCGTCGCCGGGCTCGACCGCTTCGACCGCTCGCTCATCCCGCGCGTCGAGTGGCTTGCGGAGCCGGTTGAAGGCGACCGTGACCAGAGCCCTGCAAGCCCGGATGCGTGGAGTGCGCGACCGCAGCCCGGCGCCACGTGATCGCGCGTTGCATCTCGTTGTCGTCGACCCTCCTGATCCCCGCCCAAGCTCATCCTGGTATGCCAGCCCGTCGTCTCCTGCCGTCGTCGCGCACATGGAGCTCCACGCGAAGCTGCGCCCGCGGCGCACACTCGGCGCCGTGCATCGCCGCGCAGATCGGGGCCGCGATCGTCGTCGCGATCGTACTGCCGCCTGGTCGGCGCCGCCACTACCGTGTTGTTGGCTCAGCGTCCGGGTGCGGGATGCAAGCACGCGTGCCGCGCCTTGACAGCCTCCTTCGGTTAGGGGAATGTTGCGCCTGAAACGGAGCTCGGTTGCGGTTCAGGCGCAGATCGATGCGGACGGGTACAGCGGACTTGTTTCCTGCCGTGACCGTGACCGTGACCGGCGCCGGGGCGCCGCGGTCGCACGCATGGCTGTGGAGGGTGCTGTGCTTGCTGGCCGTCCGGCCGCGGTGCGTGGCTGCAGCCGGTCGGGGAGCTCACCAGCCGGCGCGGCCACGGGGAGGACCTGCGATTGGGTGAGGAGGCAAGTTCGATGAGTCAGCTTGAGTCCGGTGTTGAGGTCGACGAGGAGGTTTTCCATCCCGGGGAGTCGCACGGCACCGTGATCCGGCTGTCGCTGACGGCGGCGCTGGGTGGGTTCTTGTTCGGCTATGACAGCGCGGTCATCAACGGCGCGGTGAAGGCGATCAGCGCCCATTTCTCGACCACTGCAGGGGTGCTCGGCTTCGTGGTGGCCTCGTCGCTGTTGGGGGCGGCGGCCGGAGCGCTCGGCTGTGGGCGGGTGGCCGAACGGTACGGCCGGCTGCCGGCGATGCGAGTGGCCGCTGTGCTGTTCCTGATCGGTGCCGTGGGGAGCGGGTTGGCGGGTTCGCTGGTGATTCTGGTCGTCTTCCGGGTGATTGGCGGCGTCGCGGTCGGCGTCGCGTCGGTGATCGCGCCGACCTATATCGCCGAGATAGCGCCGGCGAGGATCCGCGGCAGGCTGGGCTCCCTGCAGCAGCTCGCGATCGTCACCGGGATCTTCCTGGCGCTGCTGGTCGATTACGCGATTGATACCGCGGCGGGCGGGTCTGAGAAGAACCTCGGGGGTCTGGAGGCCTGGCGGTGGATGTTCCTGGCGATGGTGGTCCCCGCACTGCTGTACGGCGGGCTGGCGTTCACGATTCCGGAGTCGCCGCGTTACCTGGTTGCCAAGCGTCGCTTGGACGAGGCGCGCAGCGTGTTGCGCCGCGTGCTGGGCGACATCGACCTCGGCGCGAAGGTGGCGCAGATCACGAAGACGCTGCAGCGCGAGGGGCGCCCGAGCATGCGCGACCTGCGTGGGCCCAGGTTCGGGCTGCTGCCAATCGTGTGGGTCGGCATCGCGTTGTCGGTGTTTCAGCAGTTCGTCGGTATCAACGTGATCTTCTACTACTCCAGCGTGCTCTGGCAGGCGGCCGGATTCACCGAGAGCGACTCGCTGATCATCACAGTGATCACGGGCGCGGTGAACGTCATCACGACCCTCGTCGCGATCGCTTCGATCGACCGCTTCGGCCGCAAGCCGCTGCTGATAATCGGCTCGATCGGCATGGCCGTCACCCTGGGAACGCTGGCGGTCGTGTTCGGCACGGCCACGCTGAAGGGCGGCATGCCCGTACTGCACGGCATCGCCAAGCCCGTTGCGCTGCTCGCCGCCAACGTGTACGTCTTTGCGTTCGGGATGTCTTGGGGGCCGGTGGTGTGGGTGCTGCTGGGAGAGTCGTTCCCGAACAAGATCCGTGCCGCCGCGTTGTCGCTAGCACGCTAGCGGCCGGCGCGCAGTGGGTCGCCAACTGGGTGGTTACCGTCACCTTCCCGCCGCTCAAGGACGCCGGCCTGGGGCTCGCGTACGGGATCTACACCACGTCTGCCGTGTTGTCCTTGCTGTTCGTCCTGAAGTTCGTCCGTGAGACCAAGGGCGTGGAGCTGGAAGACATGCCCGGCTAGCTGCTAGGGCGAACAGGCAGTTGCGCACGTCGCGGGGCGGCGCAATCCCGAGCTCCTGGCGGAGCCGGCCGCTCGACCCGCCGGCGTCCGCGACCGTGACGAGCGCGGTGACGAGGTCGCCGCTCGCTTACGCACGGCGCGCAGGAGCGGTCACGCACGGTCCTCTCCTACGTCGTAACAGAAGCCGCGACAGCGGGAGGCGAGTAATCTCGGCGTAGAAACCAGCGTGTGGTCGAGGGCCGAGCGTCAGACCGACCAGCATAAGGGCGCCTCCCCGCGCGCTGATTGGCGACCGGCGCGGGGCGCGGGTCGCTCCGAGTGCCGAGACCGATATCGTGACCTCACCCCGGGCAGCGGGAATCCGCGAGCGGGATCGGCCAGCGATGTCGCGTGTGCAAGTATCGGGGTGAAGGTCAACGCGTGGGAAGGGAGAGGACATGGAGGAGGCAGCCGGCAGGAAGCGAATCCTTGTGGTCGCCAACAAGACGGCGGCGACGCCGGCGGTGATCGACAAGGTGGCCAGGCGTGCCAAGGAGGGACCCTGTGAATTCGCCCTATTGATCCCGGATGTGCCGGAGCGCGGGGATGCCGATTGGACGCTCGAACTTGCGCTGCCATTGCTCGAGCAAGCCGCGGGCGGACGCGTGGAGTCCCACGTCGGGGGCCCGGACCCCCTGAAGGCGGTTCAGCACGCCGTGCACGAGGGACACTATGACGAGATCATCATCTCAACGATGCCCACGTCGACGTCGCGCTGGCTGCAACGCGACCTGCCGAGCAAGGTGAGGAGGCTGGGGCTTCCGGTCACTGTGGTCACCGCGAGGGCCCGTGAGCGCCCGATGCCAAACCTCGCTGGCCGCGCTCCCTAGGCAGGCGGTGTTCCTTGGTCTGCATCGTGCCGGGTGGCCAATGGGAGGTGGGTTGGTCTTGGACCCGGGGCCAATGTCACCGCCGGGGAGCGGCCTATCGTATTGGACGTTCAGCGCGCTGCTCGAAGGTGGCGGTGGTCCGCGAGATCAACGCGCGACGCATGGAGTTCGACAAGCTTGCTCGTAGAGCCTTTCAATCTCGTCATGGGCGTGCGCCGTGTCGCGTTGCGCGCCCTGAGCGAGGAGGAACACCGATCGCTGCTGATGGCCGTGGAGAAGGACGTTTCTCGCGTACGCGGGATGAGCGCGGACTCGTGCGGGTAAGGGTGGGATGCGAGTTTCACTTTGACGCCGCAGTTGCGGTGCCCGCCGTCGTGCTGCTGCGCGCCGCCCCGGACGGAGGCGTGACGGTTGAACGGGAGACGTGGCATGTGCAGCCCAGTTCGTCGTTTTCTGACCTCGTCGACGTGTATGGCAACCGTGCCCGGCGGGTCGTGATCGGAGCGGGAAAGGCGAGTCTGCGGTACGACGCGGAGGTCACCACGTCGGCCGCGCTGGACGAGGTCAGCCCGCAAGCGGTGCAGCACCGTGTCGAGGACCTGCCCGGCGAGCTCCTGATCTACACGCTGGCCAGCCGCTATTGCCTCTCCGACATGCTGTCCGACGCGGCCGTCAGCCTTTTCGGTACGACCCCGTTGGGGTGGGAGCGAGTGCAGGCTGTCTGCGACTGGGTTCACGACAATGTCCGCTTCGATTACGGCGCCACCAGACCCGATGCGACCTCGGTCGATGTCTTCCAGACGAGGGTGGGCGTCTGCCGCGACTTCGCCCACCTCGCGATCTCGTTCTGCCGGGCGCTGAACATCCCCGCGCGCTACGTGTTCGGGTATCTCCCTGACATCGACGTGACTCCGCCGCCGGAGCCGATGGACTTTTGCGCCTGGATGGAGGTCTACCTCGGCGGACGGTGGTGGACGTTTGACCCCCGCAACAACGCACGCAGGATCGGACGCGTTGTCATCGCGCGGGGTCGCGACGCGATGGACGTCGCGATGGTGACGTCGTACGGCACGCTGCTGCTTGAGCGGATGAAGGTGTGGGCGGACGAGATCCTCCCCGTCCCGGCGACACTCGGCGATCGGTTGCGCTAGGCATAGTCTGTGGACCTCGTCTCAAAGCACGAGTCAGGCGGGCAGCGTGACGCGGACGTCCTCGAGGTCGGCTTCCTTGACCACCGCGCGATCGACTGGAGCCGGATCCGGCGGAGCGTCTACGAGGTGCAGCAGCGCTTTCGCTACGCGTACGCAGCCCCTATCTCCGAGCTGAGGCAGCGCCTGGTCGTCGTGCCACGGGCGGTTCACGGCAACCAGCGACTGCTCAGCCACCGGTTGGAGGTCAGCGAGGCCCGCTTGCGGAGGCGGATGCGCGCCGACCGGTTCGGCAACGTCGTCCTTCAGATCAGCATCCCAAAGGTCGAGGAGGCCGTCGAGTTCGACGTATCGCTGATCGTGGAACGGTCAACCGGGCAAGGGCCACACCTCGAGGCGGTCACGAGGCAAGCGCTGGACGCTTATCTGATGCCGTCGGCTCTCACGCGGCCCGATGCGGCGCTGCGCGCCGCGGCAGCCGAGCTTGCGTCCAGCGGCGAGAAGGGCGCCGACCTGGCCAGCGCCGCCAGCGGCTGGGTGTACAGGCGCATGAGCTATGGCTTTGACCGGACCGCCGTCCACACCACCGCAGGCGAGGCGCTCGCCGAGGGACAGGGCGTCTGCCAGGACTACGCCCATCTGATGCTTGCGCTGTGCCGGCTGCTCGGCATCCCCGCCCGCTATGTGTCCGGCCATCTCGTCGGGGAAGGCGGCACGCACGCGTGGGTCGAGGTGCTCCTGCCCGCGCCCGGCGAAACGGTGGAGATCCTCGCATTGGACCCGACACACGACCGACCGGCTGACCTCAGATACCTCACCGTGTCGGTGGGCCGCGACTACTACGACGTTGCGCCAGTCTCCGGCACCTATCGCGCGCCGCACCGGGGGTGGCTGTCGACCTCCCGCCGTGTGGGCGTGACCGAAGTGGAGCGCGAGATCGCCGGCTGACGGGAGAGCGCCATCATCCGCGCGATGTCGTGCCCCGGCCAAGACCCGCTCGCGCATCAGGCGACACCTAGGTCTTCGCGCTGGGCATCCGGGCTCTGCGCCAAAAGACGGCGCGGGAGTTCCCCGATGCGCGCGCCGGCCATACCGCGCGCTCGATCCGCACCTGGTCCTCGGCGCGCGACATTCGGCGTTCTTGGCGATCTCGGCAGCACGCCCGAGCGTGGCAGATGACGGCGGACGAGACGCGCGCAAAGCCGACCTCGGCCGTCTGGCCGACCTGTACCATCGCGGTGATCTCACCGACGAGGAGTTCGGTGGCGAAGGGGATCGTCCCCGGGTAGTCGGTAGCCACGTTCGGCCTTGACCGCCTCGCCGCCCTTCGCGAGCTTGGACGGCGTCGTGCTGACTGTCGCCCGGCCCAGACCGGTCGCCTTGGCGACCTCGCTCGCCGTCAGGCCCCCGTTGCCCGAAAGCGCGCTAAGCACCTTGCCTTTGTCGCGCCGGGCGCAGTGCGCGGTCGCTGGCTCGAAGCGCTTGCGGGGCGGGCGGGAGGCGCAGGAGGGGCTCGGGTGTAGGTCCTCCACGAACTCTGCCAGGCCTACCTATCGGTGAGACTACGCATCGCGAGTCGGGCAGACAACGCATACCGTAGAGGGTCTTCTGCGGATCAGGATCTCGGGCGGGCCGCCGATCGTCTTCGTACTGATCACGATCGAGGTTTTCGTTGTTGTCCAATTGGCTCCGATCCGCCGTTTGGCGATCTAATTGCGGGTTCGCCCGCGCGGTCCAGGCGCTTGACCGCGCTGCTCGTATCGATCCGCCAGAGGCCGAGTTTCGGCTCAACTCGGTGTGGGCGGGTGCTTGGGTTACGCTGATCGTTTGCGTTCCAGCGCTGGTCTACGCGCTGACCGGTGGCGGCAGATCTGGTCGAGCGCTTTTTCTCGTTGACTGGATCGTCGCGCTGGTTGGCGGACTCGTCACGTTCGTGCTGCCGTGGCGGAAGATCATCCGGTCGCGCTGGCGGGAGCTGGCGTTCCTGACCTGGACGATCCTTGACCTGCTGTTGATCGGGATTGCTGTTGTTTGTGATGGCGGTCCGGAAAGTCCGGTCACGGGACTGTTCTTCGCGCCGATCGTGTTCGTCGGTGCGTCATATCCAACGTGGTCCGTCAAGCTCGTGGGCACGATCGGCGTGATTGGCTACGCCGGCTTTGCCGTTGCTTACGGCGAGCGGTTCGGGCGGCTGGTACTCGTGCTCGGCGGTCTGGGCGCAGCGGCGCTGATGAGCTGGTGGCAGGCCCACAACCACGAGCGCCGCCGCCTCGAGCTGGCGCAGGCGTCTATCACGGATCCACTCACCGGCGCTTTGAACCGCCGCGGCCTTGACAGCGCGGCCGCGGCGTCGCTCGCCGCGGTCGTACGATCGGGAACGCCGGTCGCGTTGATACTCATCGACCTCGACGACTTCAAGGCCTACAACGACAGCTACGGGCACGTCGCCGGCGACGAACTGTTGTGTTGGATCGCCGAGTGCGCACGCGGCACTCTCCGCCCGACCGATTCGCTGGCCCGGATCGGCGGCGACGAGTTCGCGGTCCTCGTCGTGGGTGCCGACAGACTCGCGGCAGCGCCTGTGGCCGAGCGGATTCGAGCTGCATGCGCGGACCGCGGATCGCACTGCGCTGGCATTGCGAGTGCTCCGGCAGACGGACATGACTTCGATTCGCTCTACCGAACGGCCGATCATGCGCTCTATAAGGCCAAGAGGCAGCGTCAGTGTTTACGTCAATCGCCGGCCGCTGCCACGCAGTCGTGGCCACAGGGCCGCGTCCAGCCGGCGACCAGCTAGGAGAACACGCCGCCGACGGACATCGCTTTCAGTCGCGCCATCGTCTCGAGCATCGAGCAGTCTGCTGGCGTGGTGCCGGCGTCAAGCTCACGAGCGAGCGACAGCACCGCGGCCGGCTTCGGATCGCGTCGGGCGAGCGACGGGGCCGCGCCGGACCTTCTCGAGGATCTGCTCGGCGGTGGCGGTCCAGACGAACGGCTCGGGGTTGTCGTTGTTGGCCTTCAAGTAGGCCTCGATTGCGGCGATCAGGTCCGGGACTGAGTGGAAGGCGCCGCGGCGGATCGCCTTGTCAGTGAGCTTGCCGAACCACCGCTCGACGATGTTCAGCCACGAGCTTGAGGTGGGGATGAAGTGCAGGTGAAAGCGGGGATGCTTGGCCAGCCACCGCTTGACGTTCTCGTGCTTGTGGGTGCTGTAGTTGTCAAGGATCAGATGGATCTGAAGCCCCTTGGGCACCTCGCGGTCGATCGTGCGCAGGAACTTCAGAAACTCGGTGTGGCGGTGGCGCGGCAGGCACTGGCCGATCGCCTTGCCGGTGAGCGCCTCCAGGGCAGCGAACAGCGTGGTCGTGCCATTGCGCTTGTAGTCGTGCGTCATCGTCCCGGCGCAGCCGGGCTTGATCGGGAAAGACGGCTGCGTGCGGTCAAGCGCCTGGATCTGGCTCTTCTCGTCCATGCATAAGACGATCGCGTTCTCAGGCGGGTTCAGGTACAGGCCGACGACGTCGATCAGCTTCTGCTCAAAGCGCTTGTCGTTTGAGAGCGTGAACGTCTTGACGCGATCGGGCTGAATGTTGCGCGCCGACCAGATCCGCTGCACCGTCGCCGGCGAGATGCCCTTGGCCTTAGCCATCGAGCGGCAACTCCAATGCGTCTCACCCTCAGGCTTCTCGTGCAGTGTGGCGTGCACGATCTGCTCGACCTTCTCCGCCGGGATCGACGGCTTGCGCCCCCGACCGGGCTGCACCCGCCCCAGGCCTTTCAGTCCCTCGCGCTCAAAGCGCTCCCGCCATGCCTTGACCGTCATCGGCGAGACACCAACCCGCGCGCCAACCAAGATGTTGGGCAAACCGTCGCCGGCCAGCAGCAGCGCCTGGGCACGCTGGACCTCGCGCTGCGGCGCGGTGGTTGATCTCGACAGTCGAACCAGAACATCGCGGTGACTGTCGGCGAGCTTGAGGGCCGGGGCGGGAGAGCGCATGCCTCATCCTACGACAAACCCCAGTTATTTGCGCGACACTCCACTAGGCCATGGTGGCCGACGCGCTCGGGGGTGGCTGCTCGTCTGGGCTACGATTCGCTGTAGGAGATGGCCCGCCCGATGAACAGCCAGCCGCCCGCGAATTCGTCCAAGACGGTCGGCACCGGGGCCGGTTTAGCTCGCGGCGGCCGGGCGGCTACTGCATCGGTCCGAGTCTCAGACCTCCGGTAGGTCCTTCGACACCCCTTCCTGGGAGCTCGTGGTTTGCGCGGTACAGGCGGTCGGCGATTGGCACCGGTTGCGACGGGGGAGCGTGCCCGGAGCGCGATGCAGGCGGTCTAGAGTGAGATTGGTCTAAGCCACCGCTGCGACGGTCTGCACCGTGGTAAGGGGTGCAGTGTTCACAGGGGCACTGCTCGACGGTTGGTCGACCTGCTGCCACAGCCCGCATCTATGAGTGCGGTGACGGCGGTCGCCGCCAAGAGTAAAAGCCTTGTCATATGTGTAACTCGTTCTCGGGACATGGATCGTGTGTCTCGGGGACATCGATCGTGTGCCCGTTCGGGCGAGCTGGGGGCCTCATTGGCGATGGGCGGGCGCCTCGCGCGAGGTGCCCGCCCAGCCTGTGATCAGTGGAGCAGCTCGAGTGAGTTGGCGTCGGGGCCGCTGCCGGCGTCGTTGACGTAGTAGATGCCCTGCCCGCGCGGCGAGAGAGCGAGCCCGAAGAGGTCGCCAGCACCGTTCGCAACGAGCGTCTTCGTCGCGATCTGGC
The DNA here is from genome assembly GCA_963811155.1 of uncultured Solirubrobacterales bacterium. GTDB lineage: Bacteria > Actinomycetota > Thermoleophilia > Solirubrobacterales > Solirubrobacteraceae > Palsa-465. The sequence continues at coordinate 35,585 of CAWEQQ010000040.1, read as the reverse complement.
GACCGGTAGGCGTCGTCTCGACAAGGTTCCCGTCGCCGCCGTTGGCGGTCACGATGTCGCCGTTCGGCGCGATCATCAAGCCTAGCGGGCCCATCAGGCCGTGCCCGGTCGAAACGGTTCGCCCGCCGCCGACCAGCGCGCTGGTGCGGGTGAGGGCATTCGGAATGGCAGCGATGCGGTTACGCGCCGTATCGGCTACGTAGAGGACGCCGTTGGTCGCGAGGCCGACACCGGTGGGACCGACGATCAGCGCGTTCGGGTCGGTGTGCTCCCGAAAGCCGGTCGCGATCACACGCTCGGAGGTCTTCTGCGGCAGTGCGCCGTTTGGGATGCGGAACGTGATCCGTACGACCGTTCCGCGCGCCACGTTGCCGCCCGCTGCGGCAACGGTGCCATTGAGGACGTTGGTCACGAACAACACCGCGCTGCTGCCCGAGTCGACAGCGGTCGCGTCCCACGGCCCGTTGATCGGTCCGCCGGTGATCGTCTCGACGACCTTGCCGTGCGAGTCGAGCACGGTCAGCCCTCCAGCGCGCGCGTTTGCAGACATGCCGCCGGCGGCCGGGAGGTTGCCGACGATCACGAAGCCGCGGGGCAATACGACAAGCGCGGTCGTCAGCCCGACGACGCCACCGGGCGAGGACGGCGCGATCCGTGCAAACTGGCTGGCCTTGCCACTGGGCGAGACCTCCAAGATGGTCGAGCCGGCCCCCTGCTGGTTGGCCTGGTTGTTGAAGTTGCTGACAAGCACGTCGCCGCGATGCAGGTCGCCGATCGTCTCCGGGACGACCGCCGTCCCGTAGGGGTTGACATCTCCTGCGCCCGGCCCTGACGCAGGCACGGTCGAGGCGATCAAGCTGGTCGTGCTGAGGCGGGTGATGAACGGCCGCGTCACCGGCGCCGCGACAGCCACAGCGACAGATATCACGGTCAGCACACCGGCGGCGCCGGTGGCAGCGACCAGTCGTAGGTTGCACTTGTGCGCGAATAAGTTCACCGATCTTCCTCCTGGTTCTAGGTTGTCTACGAGGAAGACTCCGTTCGCGCCTGAACCTTCCCCACCCACGTGAAAGCTCGCTTGCATGTACGCAGCCCCGTCGTCGATGGGCCCTGAGTTTTCATCGGAGACGAGCTGGCGTCGTGACCCGCCTACCTGCTGCAGGTCGGCGCGCATAGTGCGTGAAGATCAGAGGACATCCCCCGCGGGGTGGGCGTGCAGCGGCAGCCCGGCGGCGCGGTAGGCGTCGATTCCGTCGAGCGTCTCGGCGTGGAGCAGGGCGGTGGTGAGGCGGTCGAGTTGGTCGCGATGGGTGGTGAGCAGCTCGCTGGCCGGTTTCATGCCGCGGCCAGGTCGCCGAGGACGCTATGGAGGGCGGCGAGGTCGCGGTGGGCGTAGCCGAGCTCGCTTGCCTTGGTGAGCATCTCGTCCGCGACGGCGGCCGACGGGAGCGGGATCGCAGAGCGCATCCGCCAAACCCAGCGCGAGGCGGATGTCCTTATGCGCCATCGCGACGTCGAACCAGGCTTGCTCGGTGTCACAATGCTTCAGCAGAGGCCTCGCTACTGCTATTCGCGACGGCCGCCGGCTAGAGCAGCCTCGGCTGGCCGAGTCCGTGCTGTCGGCCAGCTCTGGCCACCGCCGCGCCGCGAGTCCGGCAAGCTGATTCCTGCCGAACTCTTATCCGGCTCCTACGGCGCACCGACGGTCGGGGTCCATCGTGTCCTCCAGGCAACCAGAGGAGGTGAACGAACAATGTCCCACAAGATAAGACCCCTGATAGCTACGCTCGCAACGATCGGAGCCGTGGCGGGCGGCGGCGCGGCGATCGCCAGCGCCGCAACGTCTACCTCCGCAACCACCGGCACGATGACCACCAACACGTCAACCACCGGTTCAGGCGGGCACACGACCGCCCCGCAGACCGCCACCGGCAAGCGCAACTGCCCCAACATGTAACACCAGGCAACGGTCGCCTCCCGCCCCGCGCGGGAGGCGATCGGATGTCGCCCGCCCTGATACACCCCGGCGAGCGACCCCGGAGACCGTTTCCGAGGCCCAGCCGCCAACCACAACGAACCGACAGACTCCTGTTGGGCGCCATCGAAAATGACGACGCTGGCGTCACTCAAGCTGGTGACGAAGGGACGCACGAAATAACGTCTGTGTCACCGTGCTCGATCCGGAGCGGTGACGTCCGGCCGGGCTGGTAGTTCCTCGGGCAGGGGGCGGGCTGACTCTGAAAAAGCGTGCTCGGCCGAGCGCGGTTGGCGCTCGACGCGGCGCTGCGCGTGGCGCCCCGTCCGATTAGCACCGCGGCGTCGGGCGGTGGACTACGTGGCGTTCTCCGCCCACAAGCTGTACGGGGTTCCGTGACACGCTTGAGATCCGGCTCGGTTACGAGGACGAGCGGTACGTGTTCCCCTCCCAGCTCCCGCCGGTGGTGGTGCCTCGCCCGCCGCTGTTGACCGTGAATGAGCGGGTCGACAAGGAAAGCCGTACGTAGCCCGCTCGACGAAGCGAACATGCTTGCTGCCGCCGAGCGTTTCCGTGAGGGGGAGTGGGGCGATCGCGGTCTGCTTCCTCTTGTCGTGCCTATCGCCCGGGCACGAGCGCCGCGCCGCCGACATCCTGCGCGGGGCAGTCCCGGTGCCGCCGCGCCACAGCTGCCAGCTCGCGCACCGGCCAGATCTGTCCGGACATGTTGCCGGTCCCTGTCACCGCGATCAGCCGCGGGGCAGCCGGCGCGTCTGCCGGAACGTCGAGTTCATCGGACACCAGCGCGGCTGGCTCACGCCCAGCCAGCGCGAGCGGGTCGCCGACCCTCGGGATCCGACCGTTCAAAATAAGTTCATCAGCTACACCAAGATACTGTACATACTCCGCATTTGGGAAGCAAGGGATACGGCCCTTACTCTCCGGCCCAGCGGTCACGCTCCACCCCCGGATTTCACGCTCGACGGCGATGCCTTGCGAGCGGCGATCACTCCGCGCGCGAAGGTGCTGCTGCTCAACCGCCTGGTGCAGCGCGGCGTCGTGCGCCGTTCAGCGCACCGCCCGCGAGGAACCGACCGCGGCGAGCGCCACCTCGATGTCCCGCCCGAGATCCTGCGGATCCTCGACCCCACAGCTGAGGCGCACGAGGTCAGCCGGCACCGCCGCGCTCGATCCCTCGACGGATTGATGTGTCATCGCCTGCGGAACCTCGATGAGCGACTCGACGCCGCCGAGCGACTCGGCGAGCGTGAACAAGCGCGTGCGCGTCACGAGCTCGACGGCGCGGGGATGGCGGAAGCTCACCATGCCGCTGAATCCCGGCCAGCGAACGTCGCTCACATCCGGCGAGGCCCGCAGGCGCTCGACGACAGCCGCGGCACTCTGGGCATGGGCCTCCATGCGCAAGTGCAGAGTGCGCAAGCCACGGTGCACAAGGAAGCAGTCGAGCGGTCCAGGCACGGCGCCGGCGGCGTTCTGGACGTACCGGAGGCGTTCGTACCAGTCCTCGCTGCGCGTGATGGGGGCGCCCCCAACCACGTCCGAATGGCCGCCGAGATACTTCGTCGTCGAGTGCACGACGAAGTCGGCGCCGAGTTCGAGCGGCCGCTGATTGGCCGGCGTCGCAAACGTGTTATCGACCACGACGAGCGCATCGCCGCGGGCCGCGACGATCGCCTCGATGTCGATCAGCTCGAGCCGCGGGTTGGTGGGGCTCTCGACCCAGATGAGTCGCGTGTTCACGCGTATCGCGGCGGCGACCGCAGCGGCGTCGGTCTCGTCGACGAGGTCGTACGCGAGCCCCCAGCCCCCCAGGACTCCCGCAACGAGCCGGTATGTTCCCCCATACAGATCGGCCGGCAGGATCAGGTGCGCACCGGCGCCGCAGCCGATCGTGATGAGGGCGTGCTCAGCGGCGAGACCCGAGGAGAACGCGACGGCGCGACCACCCTCGAGATCGCCGAGCGCGCGCTCGAGCGCGGTGCGCGTCGGGTTCGCGGTGCGCGCGATCCGGTCCTTGATCGACCCGCCCGGGTCAAACGCCTCGACCTTCGCAACGAGCGTGGGACGCAGACCCGCGCCGATGCGCGAGAGGCGGACGAGGGGCGTTTCGCCGATCGTCCCGAGGATCGAATCGTGGATGGTGGGTTCCGTCGCCGTTGGCTGAACTTTCATTGAGTCAATCACAATAGTCAAGATGCACCAACTGTGAGGTCCTCTGGGATGAAGGATGTCGAGCTTCTGAGAGGCCACCGGCGCGCGGCTGCGCGTCGCGCCGGTCGACGACCGCGGCCAGGTGATGCTCGACGAATACCAGCGGCTGCTATCAGACCGCACGCGAACCGTCGCGTTCTCGCACGTCTCAAACGCGCTCGGCACAATCACCCCCGCGCGCGAGATGACCGAGCTCGCACACCGCCACGGCGCGCGCGTACTGATCGACGGAGCACAGGCCGTGTCGCGCATGCCCGTCGACGTACAACTGCTCGACAGCGACTGGTACGCGTTCTCCGGGCACAAGGTATTCGCCCCAACCGGGATCGGCGTCCTATATGGAAAACAAGACCTGCTCGACTCGATGGCGCCGTGGCAGGGCGGCGGCAACATGATCCGCGACGTCACCTTCCAACGCACGCTCTACCAGCCCGCACCCGAGCGCTTCGAAGCCGGCACCACCAGCATCGCCGACGCCGTCGGGCTCGGCGCCGCACTCGACTACGTGCAACAAATCGGGCTGGAGAACATCGCCCGCCACGAGCACGAGCTGCTCGCCCACGCCACCGCCGAGCTGCTCACGATACCCGGCCTCGAGCTGATCGGCACCGCCCCCGAGAAAGCCGCCGTGCTGTCATTCGTCCTCGACGGACACACCCCCGAACAGATCGGCGAAGCGCTCAACCGAGAAGGGATCGCGGTCCGCGCCGGCCACCACTGCGCCCAGCCAATCATGCGGCGCTACGGACACGAAGGCACCGTCCGCGCCTCACTAGCGCTCTACAACACCCGCGAGGACATCGACGCGCTAATCGCAACACTACGACAACTCGCCACCCGGAGCATCAAACTGCCAAACGGCCTCACCACCGCATAGGCGCACGCCACGCCACCGCATAGCGCAGCCCCCCGACGATCAGCACCCGCGCCAGGCGACAGGCGCCGCCGCCCGAATGGCCGGCGGCGCCCGCGGAGGCTCGACCCGGGCGAGACGCGCCTGAGAGGTCGAAGACCCAATCGCTTGGGCGTCGGCGCCAGCCAAAGCCAGGCTCGCACGGCGGCTTATAGGCCAGGATAGGCGCAGTTCTCCGGTTCCGTAGGTCTCGAAAGCGACCTCGACAGGCGCGATCGTCGCTCCGGACTCGAGCACCAGCGGGTCGTCCCCGATCGAACAGGACGACCCGCTCGGTGTGCACGCGGCCGAGGCCGCCGCCGGTCATACAGTCGCGAGCGTCCGAGTCGCAGCGAGCGCCTGATCGAGGTCCTCGACGATGTCGTCGATGTGCTCGATGCCGACCGACAGCCGCACGGTCTCCTTCATGACCCCAGCCGCCGCCAACTCATCCGCGTTGAGCTGCGAGTGGGTGGTCGAGGCGTTGTGGATCGCCAGCGACTTCGCGTCGCCGATGTTGGCGAGATGGCTGAACAGCTCGAGGGTGCTCGATGAACGACCGCCCCGCGCAGCAGCACCACCCTTGACGCCGAAGGTCACCAGCGCTCCGTAACCCCCCGCGCAGGACCCGCTGGGCCAGCTCGTAGTAGCGGCTCGACTCCAGACCTGGGTAGTAGACCCACTCGACGTCGGAGTGGTCCTCGAGGTGACGGGCGACCGCGAGCCCGTTCTGGTTGTGACGCTCAAGACGAAGCGGCAGCGTCTCGAGGCCCTGCAGGAACAGGAAGGCGTTAAACGGCGACAGCGCCGCGCCGGTGTTACGCAGCAGGACCGTGCGCGCCCGCCCGATGTAGGCGGCCGGGCCGATCGCATCGGACCACACCACCCCGTGGTAGGACGGATCGGGTGCCGTAAATGGGTAGTAGCGATCGCCGTAGGCGGTCCAGTCGAACTTGCCGCTGTCGATCAGCGCACCGCCGATCGAGGTCCCGTGGCCGCCGATGAACTTGGTCAGCGAGTGCACCGAGATGTCGGCACCCTGCTCGAATACGCGCGCGCCGATCGGCGTCGGCACGGTGTTGTCGAGAATCAGCGGCAGTCCCTGAGCGTGCGCCGCTGCCGCCCATGCCTCGACGTCGAGCACGTTCAGCCGCGGATTGCCGATCGTCTCTGCGAACACCAGCCGCGTTCGATCGTCAGCCAGCCGTGCGACCGCCTCCGGGTCGTCCGCGTCCGCCCACCTGACCTCGATCCCGTATTGCGGCAGCGTGTGCGCGAACAGGTTGTACGTCCCGCCGTAGAGCTGCGAGACGGAGATGATGTTCTCGCCCGCTCTGGTCACGTTCAGCACCGAGTAGTGTGACAGCCGCCTGACCTGAGGCGGTGACCAGCGCGCCGATTCCGCCTTCGAGCGCCGCCAGCCGCTCCTCGAGCACCGCCCAGGTCGGATTCATGATCCGCGAGTAGATGTTCCCGGGAACCTTGAGCGCGAACAGATCGGCCGCGTGCTGGGTGTCGTCGAACACATACGACGACGTCTGATAAATCGGGACGGCCCGCGCATTCGTGGCGCTGTCGGGCGTCTGCCCACCATGAAGGACGAGCGTCTCGGGTCTCAGCGATGGCATCGTGGCAGCTCCTTGTCAGCAATGAACCCGCGGCATTGTAGATGGACAATATAAGTTACCTTATCGTTTTGATGAGGAGCTCGTCTCGGGACCTCGGCGAAGGATTCGGTCGGCCATGGGCGGTGGATGGTGCGATTCCGACGCGTTCGGCAAGGCGCTGATTGGTGATTCGCGCGTCCTGGCTGAGGATCTCGAGGAGGTTCGCCGCAGCCGTGTCACCCTCAACGCAATCACCCGCTAAAACTGGGACCGTCCATTAGCATTAGCGGGAGGGGGCAGGCCCCCCTCCCGGCCTCCCCCATCGCGGGTCGGAACCCCGGGCCGGCAGAGCCGGCAAGAGAGTGGATCGTCACCGCTTATGCCCTGCCGTTCGGCAGCCTGCTGCTGCTGGGCGGCAAGCTCGGTGACCTGTTCGGGCGCAAATGGACGTTTATCGCTGGACTCAGTGGCTTTGCGGTCGTCTCGGCAATCGGCGGGATGTCGCAGTCCTACGACATGCTCGTGGGCGCTCGGGCGCTGCAGGGCATGTTCGGCGCGCTGCTGGCGCCGTCCGCGCTGGGACTGCTGACGATCACGTTTGCGGGCTCCCCGGACCGGGCGAAGGCGTTCGGGATCTTCGGCGCGATCGCCGGCGGCGGCGCGTCGATCGGTCTCGTGCTAGGCGGAGCGCTCACCCAGATTCTGTCCTGGCGCTGGTGTTTCTACGTCAACCTCGTGATCGCCGTGCCCACGGCGATCTTTGCGCTGCGCCTGCTGGTCAACCACAGCGACCCCGAGCGGACGGGCATCGACTTCCCCGGCCTCCCATGCGCCTCCGCAGGACTGTTCGCGCTCGTCTACGGCTTCTCCAACGCCGAGACCCTAAGACGGCGCGGCCGGTGCGCGATCCACCAGCGCACGCTTTAGCACCGCCGATGCTTCGGGCGTGGATGCCGCGCGAGTCTCGTGTGTCCAACGATGCGCGAACAGCTTCACGGAGCCTGGTTGGTGACGTAGACGTCGAACGCGGCCGAAGCCGCGTGGCGGTGAGCGCCGGCGCGACCGCCGCGCCGAACGCCAGCTTCGTCATCGACCGTGCCGAGACCAGCGCCCGGTCTCTGCGGGGGCGGGCCTGCCCGTCGGCTAGGCTGGGCGCAATGGCGCGGGCGATCGGCATCAACCGGCCCGGAGGGCCGGAGGTCCTGGAGGTCATCGACCGCCGGGTACGCGAGCCCGCCGACGGGGAGGTGCGGATCGCGGTGCGCGCGGCGGCCGTCAACCCCACCGATATCGGGCTTCGCCAGCACGGCGGCGGCGACCTCCCCCCGCCGTGGACGCCGGGGATGGACGCCGCGGGCGCGATCGAGTCGGTCGGCCCGGGCGTGGATCGCCTCGCGCCGGGCGACGAGGTGATGGCCGCGGTCTCACCGCGGCGCCCCGAGGGGGGCGCGCAGGCGCAACTGCTCGTCGTCCCTGCCGCCTCGGTGGTCGCGATCCCCGACGGCGCTGGCTTGGAGCAGGCGGCGACCTTGCCGATGAACGGACTGACGGCGATGCTTGGGCTCGACGAGCTCGCGCTGTCGGCGGGCGACACTCTGGCGGTGAGCGGCGGCGCAGGGCTGCTCGGGTCCTACGTGATCGGGCTGGCGCGCGAGCGCGGGCTGCGGGTGATCGCCGACGCCAAGCCACAGGACGAGGAGCTGGTCCGCGGGTTCGGCGCCGACACCGTCATCCCGCGCTCAGACGATTTCGCGCGCGCGGTGCGCGACGTCGTCGGCGAGGGCGTCGCGGCTGTGTACGACACCGCGCTGCTCAACCGCGCGGCGTCCGGGGCAATCCGCGACGGCGGCGGACTGGCCGTCGTCCGCGGCTGGGCCGGGAGCGAGCCCGAACGCGGCATCAGGATCGTCACGGTCATGGTCGCCAAGGCGCTGCAGCGCACCGACTGGCTGGAGCATCTCCGGGCGCTGGCATCGGACGAACGCCTGGCACTTCGGGTGGCGGGAACCTACGCCCCCGAGCAGGCCGCCGAGGCCCACCGGGCGATGGAGGCAGGCGGCCTACGCGGCCGCACGCTGATCGTATTCTGAAGTTGGCGCGGCCGTAAGGGCCGTGACGACGATCTTGCCCAGACGCCTTGGAGCAGCGTGCGGACGCCCTCGCCGGCGTCGCTGAGCGATATCCACCAACGCACACTTCCGAGCCGCCGCTGAAAGCGACCGGCGGCGGCGGTCGGCGCGTCTCAGATGTCGAACGCTCAACGAACGAGCCGCGGGCGCCCGCGATTGGGAAAGCGATCGTGATCCTCGGCGCGGACCACGGCCGCTCGGGGCGACTGCTACGGCGCCCAAGGTGTTCTCCGCGGGTTGGACCGGGATGGGGTTCGTCGAGGACATGAACGGCGGGGTCATGGACCCGATGCTCGCCTCGCCGGTGTGGCGCGGCGCGCTCAACGCGGGGACCATCGCCTACGGGGCGTTCACGGTCGTCATCCAGACCGTGCTGATCGTCCTGCTGGCGCTCGTCCTCGGGGCGGACTTCAAGGGCGGCGTGGTCGGTGTGCTGGTGCTGATCCTCGTTGCGGCCCCGCGCGACATGCGCACGCGAGAAGGGCTGCCCGTGCTCGGACGCCAAGCGCCGCTGCGACGACCACAGAAACCTCTCGCTACGCGCACTCGGCAGCGATCGGCAGATAGCGGATCTGGACGCCGTGCGCGAGTCGGAGCGTGCTACGGTGCCGCCGTGGCCCCCTCCGCTGAGCCTCCCATTCGGGGATGCTGCCTTTGCGGCGCGGGTGTCGCATGAGATCACCAAGCCGTTCGAGCGTGCGGGCTACCGCCATTGTTCGCGGTGCCGGAAGCTAACCGGCGGCCTCGGCGCAGAGATTATTGGGTCAGACATGGCGGAATACGGCGAATGGACCCGCAAGGGAGCGACTCTCAGTGACGTCACCGCCCGCAAGGAGTACGGCGTCGACTCGGATTTTGTCGTCAAGGGCATCAACGCCGGAAAGCTCGAATATCGCGAGGGGGCGATGCACGGCAACCCGTACATCCGCGTGCTGAGAAACCAACTTGAGGCATACATCGTCGAGGAACTCGGCGACGATTATCTGCGCACGTGGCAAGAGAAAACGGAGCGGCGCGGAATTAAGCAGGAAATGACCAAGCTGCGCAAACGGCTGGATGAGCTTGCGGCCAGAGAAGCGGAGATCGAAGGCCGACATTGACGATTGCGCAGCCCACCGAGCCGCCACGGCCCTACCCAACAGGATCCGCCTCGTGGCTCAACACCAGCATCGCGCCCGGCGTGCTTGGTGCTGCGGGGCCTGCAGACCGGTCGTCGTGAGCGCGGCTGCCAGGATCGCCCACGCCGAGCAGGGATTGGGTGGGGGTGTTGGCGAACGTGAGCAGGACCGCGCCGGCCGGGATCGCGCCGGCCAGCAGGAGGATCATTGCCCCTGGGGGTAGCGGGTCGCCGTGAGTGGAGCCGCCCAGCAGCCAGAGCACTGTTCCGATCGCCCATAGCGGCGTGCCGATCATCCCGACGAACGCGAGCGTCGCGCCGGCTGCGCCGGCGACCACCTGGACTGGTTCGAGCACGATCGCAAGCGCACCCAACACGAGACGACGGACGAGTCGCGGCATAAGGTGAGGGAGGCTGCCGGACATGCCGAAGCGCTCAGTGGCCGCGGTCGAGGTCTTGTCCGCGGTCGTGGGCGAGTCCGAGCAGCGCTGCGGGCGTCGGTGATCGCGCGCCGCGCGGCGCGATAGGAGCTGTCGCCGCCGGGGTCCGGGCCAAGACCAATCTGCGGGTCGGCGATCCGGTGGTTGACGCGGTAGCCGGCGGCCTCCCGAGCGGCGGATTGCCAGCGGCGGCGGAGCTGCTCGTCGAGCTCGTACGCGCGCTCAAGCGTGGAGGACACCCGCGGCTCGACCGCGTCGCCGGGGCTTACTTGTCCCTCAGCGGAGTCGCGGCCGTGGTCATGCTCGGCGACTGTTGCGGGGTGCAAAGCGTACTCCAGGTCGATCGTGCGGCGGGTGTCCTTGATCGCGCGGCGCAGCGTGCGGTAGGAGGTGTCGTCGCCGGTCGGTGCTGGTTCGGCGACGAGTGGGCTCCAGCCGAAAGGCGGCCCAGGCCCGCTCCTCGCCGAAACCGGGGCTCACGGAGCGTCGCGCAAGAGGGGGATCTGCCCATGTAGGCCAGTCCGAGTTCGGCGTGCGGCCAACCCCGGCGGGTCGCCCGACCAGACGTGTCGGGACCTGGGCGGTTCGGTCTGCAGGCGCTGTCGGATCGCATGGAGCGCGGCAGCGAGTTCACCGACGGGCTGACGGTGGTTATCTCCGTCTTCGGTTCGGCCGTCGACCGATAAGTCGGCGGGCCTGCGAGAGTCTAAGCCACGATGACCGATACGACCCCCCTCATCACCGGTGTGGACTTCGTCTGCATCCCGGCGCAGGACTTCGACGCGATGACCGCCTTCTACGGCGAGACGCTCGGCCTGCCGTTCGTCAAGCGCTACGGGAGCCGGCCGGGTGCCGAGTACCAGGCCGGCAACCTTACGCTGGCCATCATGCGCACCGAAGACTTCGGCGGCACATTCTCGCCCAACGCGATGCCGATCGCTCTGCAGGTCGGCAACGTGGCGGTCGCACGGGAGCGGCTCGAGGCAAAGGGCGTGCGTTTCGTCAGCGACACCTTTGACTCCGGCGTCTGCTGGCAGGCGATCTGCCTGGACCCTGACGGCAACCCGCTGTCGCTGCACCACCGTTACGCGCCGAAGGACGAACGCCCCGCCGCGCCGTAGCCGGTTCTGGCGGAAAAGCTTGCCGATCGGCACACGTTCGTGTCCGACCGAGAGGACGACTGCCGCTATGGAAGATCAGCAGTAGCGAGCCCGAGTCGCTCGGCGGATGGCCGCTGGCCATCGCAGTCGCCGGATGCGAGATCACCGCGTCCGGGTCCGAGTGTGTGCTCTCGTCGTTCTGCCGTATGTCGCCGCCGTCGGCGCGCGCGAAGTCCAGCCGCGTATGGGCGCCCGGCGTCGTCTCCGCGCGACCGCATTGGCCTGCGGTTCGGGGCGCTCGTCTTCGTTGTCCGTGTGGCCGTCGCTGGGGACTGCGTCTAAGCGGCGCTTCAGTCTGCCCATCGCGGTAGGTTGCGATGAGGATGGATGGCGCACGAATCCGGGAGATCGAAGGCGAGAAAGCCCGGCGCCGGGCTGCGCGAAGGATGATCGGCGTGTATCACGAGCAGCAGCTGAGGCTGCTGCTCGAGCACGTCCGTGACGGCCTCTCCAAGCTCGATGCGGGCGAGCTTGATGCGTTTGAGCTCGACGAGCTCATCCATCGGTACAAGCGCTCGACGCAGAAGCTGTGGAGCTTCTGTGGATCGAGTGGTTCGGGCTGGGAGCGTGCGGCGCTTACGCTCGAGTGGCTTCGCGAGCAGGGGGAGCAGGAACCGGACTGGTGGGCCGCCGGTGAACCATCCCGCCGGGACAGCTGAGCCAGTGGCGCTGCGCAGCGCCCACCTGTCAGCCGCAATGCCCCCTAACCGTTAGGGCCCGTTCAAGAATTAGGGCCCGTTCAAGAAAGAGATCGCCTTCGAGGAGCCATGCCCGTTTGCCCGCTGGCCCGATGTCCCAACGACGGTGCTCGGTGGGCGCGAGGACCGCTTCTTCCCATTCGCCTTCGAGCAACACGTCGTCCGTGAGCGCCTCAGTGCCGAAGCCCAACCGGTGCCCGGCGGACACCTCGCCGCACTCAGCCAGCCCGAAGCCGTGACACGCTCACTGCTACAGGCCGAGTAGATGCATGGAGCGACCCGTGAGTTCGGCAGTCCTGCTTCCGTGGCCGGGGAGGCCTCACGCCCCTGCCCGTAGGAAGCCCGCAGTGCCCGGACGGGGCGAAGGCTGCGTAGTGTGCCTGGTGAGGCGAGGTCGCGAACACGTATGCGCGAGGAACGATCGAGAGGGGGAGATGCGCGGGTCACGCAAGAATTCGACGACTAACCATCTGAGTTGGCAGAGAGCTGCCTTCCACTCATCACGTCCGTGCCAATTGGACTGGCGCCAAGCCCCCTTCGCGCGGGATCCGCGACTGAACGGCGGCGTGTAGCCAGGCGATTCTGATCTCGGCTGTGGCGGCGGCCCCTGGACTCGAGGGCGCCACGAGGGAGCCGTGGGCGTTCTCGTGGCGCTCCTCGATCGGTACCGGGCTGTGGATACCGCTATTTGGCGGGCTGGTAGGCGATGTGAATGGCGCCGTTGTCGTAGGCCTCGCATGCGGCGAGCGTGAACTTGCCTTTCAGTCCACCTTCGAACAGCCTGGGGCCGGCGCCCAGGGCCAGGGGGTAGACGAACAGATGCAGCTCATCCACGAGACCGTCGGCGAGCAACGCGCGCACCAGCGTGCCGCTGCCGCTGACGTATACGCCGCCGTCAACGCTTTCCTTGAGCGAGCGGATCGTCTCAGGGCTGTAGGCGCCGACGACGCTCGTGTTGCTCCACTCGGGGTCCGAAAGCGTCGCGGAGACCACGTGTTTCGGGGTCTCGTTCATGAACGGCGCGCCGGGGTCATCCTCGGCGGTCCTCTGCGACCACGTGGGCGCGAACAGCTCGTATGTGTTTCGCCCCATCAGAAGCGCCTTGCTTCCCTGCATGATCTGAGCAATCGCGCCGCCCATCTTCGGGTCGAATCCGTACTCGGTCGACCAGGCCGGATTATCGATTACGCCATCCAGCGTGATGAATTCGTGTACGACGATCCTGCCCATCTTGCTCTCCTTTCATCTCGGTGTCCTGCGTAAGCTCAGACTGAGTCGCCCCGGAGAACTCATCGATGTTAACGCCCAGCGACTCCACCCGGGAGGCGCCACCGCGGCGCGCGCGGTCGCCGCTTCGCCGAACAGCTGGCCGGCATCACCGGCCTGTGGACTTCGACGCTGCTGCGGCCGGACGGGACCGAGCGGGAGATCACCTGGTCGAACATGTCGTTCGAGATCGACGGGCGGCGGCACGGCGCGGCGATCTTCCGGGACACGACCGAGGCGCGGCAGGCGGCGCGTAACGCCGCCGCGCTGGGGCAGACCGCGGCGCAGCTCCTTGGGCGGTCCGGTGTCGGATTGAGGTGTGATTGCGCGCTCGCTATTGCGCGGGGGCGAGTGTCCCTCCGCCGATGAGTTGGTAGGTCCTGCCGCCAAGCGGCTTGTTGGCGACGAGCGATGCGTCGTAGGTGACAGTGTGGCCGTTGCCGACCACGTTGAGGATTCGGTTGCCGCTGATCGCGGCCTGGTCGGAGAACGCGGTCAGCTTGGAGTTGCTCGTGACCGTCCAGGTGCTTGTGCGATCGAGCGTGAGTGCGGCTTTCGTGATCGAGCCCTTCAGGGCGGTGGCGTTCGTTAGGCTGGTGGATGCCGAGCCCGTGCCGGCGGTCACGATATCGCCGGTCAGTTTCTCGCCAGACGCGGTGAGGCTGGCGACGCCCGCCCCAGTGTTCCCGGAGCCGGTGCCAGCGTTGTCGGCACGCAGCAGGACGCCGGAGGCCGCGCGGACGAGCGCGCCGGAGCGCAGAGTGATCTTCGCCGTCGTGTTGGTGATGTAGAATGCCGGGCCCTCAGCGGCGTAGAGCGATCCGCCGATCATTTGATAGGAGGCGGTGCCGACGCCGGCGTCACCAGACATGCTCTGGTACAGCATGACGCCGCGGTTTTTCGCGCCCGACAGCTTCGAGTTGCGCACCAGGATCGAGTTCTTGCCCTCGACGACGGCGGCTTCGGCGCCGGTGGCGGTGATGTTCGAGTCCGTGACCGTGATCGTGCCGGTCGAGTAGATCCCCGGGGAGCGGTAGCCGGTGGTCGTCATCGTGCCGCTGCTGACGGTGATCGTGCCGCCGCCACGGTCGGTGGCGATCGCCGCCGAGCTTGTCCCCGCGGTCTCGATGGTCGTGTTCGCAGCGGTCAGGCGACCGCCGCCGGAGGCCATGATCCCGTGCGCGTAGTTGCCGGTCGCCTTGATGGTGGCGTTCTTGACGAGGACGCTGGATCCGGTGCCGTAGCCAAACACGTCGTTCGCGCCCGCACCGCTTGTCGAGACCGAGCCGCCGAGGATGCTCACCTGAGCGGACGCCTTAGCTAGAGTTCACGATGCCGCGATCCCTGTTACTCGTAAGGACTTCGCACGGCCGCTTGAGCCCGTAGAAGCTTGACTGGTCCGAGGACTTCGAGTTGCCCGACGTGATCACGTTCACGGCCCGTAGGGCCAGCTTGGCGTCACCGGACGCGAGTACGCCGGACCGGTCGTCGGTGGAGCTGGTGATCGTGCGGCCCGAAACGGACGCGGTCCCGGACCTCAGGATGTAGCTGCCGGTCGCCGGGTAGCTGGCGGAACTGGCGCCCGAGCCGCCCGCAGGAGCTCCCGGGGCAGTGCCGGACGCCGGCGCTGCGGAGGTTGGCTGCGTCGAGGCGAGCGACGCCCGACCGGCCGTCGTCGCAGCGGTGCTGTCGGTTGAGCGCTGCGTACCGCAGCCGGCAAGCAGTAGTGCCGCGACGGCCGCGCTCGCGATCGGGATTCCGTAGTAGGGAAACATCTCGCCCTCCGGTCTTGTCCTGGGTTCTCACTTGACCGTGCCTCCTCCGCGTATGGCGTTGAACAGATCGGGGTAGGAGCAACGTAGGGATCTGCGCGAGCTTCGCCGACGTCGCACGCCGGCCACGACCGAACCGCACCTCAAAGCGACACGTCAGCCGGTCTAGCCAGTCGATCTAGAACTCCTGCGCCGCCGGGTCGAGGAAGGTGAAGCGGGCGCTGTTGGGAGGCTGCTCGCGGCTCTCGAACAGCGGCGCGTATAGCGCGCGGCCGAGCGGGTTCGCGGCCAGGTAGTCCACCCGGCTGTTGCGCGCGATCGCGGGCGCGCTCATCGAGTCGAGGATGCGCAGCACCGCCGGGCGGACCCGCTGCTGGACGGCTCGGCGACGCTTGGGTGCGACCGGGTTCGCGGCGTGGCCTAGATCGAACAGGTGCGCGCGTTCGGCATCGTTGAGCTGCAGCGCGCGGGCGAGCGCCTCGAGCACGCTGTCGGACACGCCGCTCACGGTCCCGCGCTCCAGGCGCTTGTAGTACTCGACGCTCACGCCGGCCAGCGATGCGACCTCCTCGCGGCGCAGTCCTTTCACTCGTCGCAGGCCGTAGGTGGGCAGGCCGGTCTGTTCCGGGGTGACCCTGGCGCGGCGGCTGGTGAGGAACTCGGCGATGTCGTTGGTGGCGTCCACGGACATCAACATACCCCGGTTGCGGCGGACGAAGGGTGCCCTGTCAGTACCCCTCTCACAGGGCCTCCCACGTTCCCGTAATCCGTGCGAAGGTGCCTGGGGTGACCGACCTTGCCCGATCCGAGGAGACCTAGGGAATGCGAGCCGCGATCTTCCACGAAGCCCGCAACATCACCGCCGGCGACCGCCCATACGCCGCGATCCGGGAGCCCTCCGACGCGGTCGTGCGGGTCGTGCTGACCTGCGTGTGCGGATCGGATCTCTGGTACTACCGCGGCGAAACGCAGTTCGAGCCAGGCCCGATCGGCCACGAGTTCATCGGCATCATCGAGGACATCGGCACCGACGTGACCCCGCTCGCTAAGGGCGATCTGGTGATCGCGCCGTTCGCGTTCAGCGACGGGACCTGCCCCAACTGCCGCAATGGAATCAGCACCGCTTGCATGAACGACGGCTTCTTCCCGATGAACGGCGACGGCGGCCAGGGCGAGGCGGTCCGGGTCCCGCTGGCCGACACGACGCTCGTCACCGTTCCGGGCTCCGGGCACTCCGACGAGATGCTGCGCTCCCTGCTCACTCTCTCGGACGTGTTCGCCACCGGCCATCACGCCGCCGTCTGCGCTCAGGTCAAGCCGGGACAGACGGTCGCCGTGGTCGGCGACGGCGCCGTCGGCCTCTCCGGCGTGCTGGCGGCCAAGCGGCTGGGAGCCGAGCGGATCATCGCCCTCTCACGCCACCCCGATCGTCAGACCCTCGCTCGGGAGTTCGGCGCCACCGACATCGTCGCCAGCATAGCGGCAGACAGCTGCCTTGCTCGGCGGATACGCCGTGCGGTCGCCGCCCGGAAGGTAAGCAGCGCCGCTGCCGGTGATCACGATCCGGCCGCGGCCGCGCTCGAGCATCCCCGGGATCACCGCGCGGCAGCAGAGGTGCACGCCGAGAACGTTGACCTCGTAGACGTGCCACCACTCGTCGGGGTCGATCGTCCACGACGGCCGCGGCTCATGACCTTCGCTGATGCCTGCGTTGGCGACGAGCAGGTCGAGCTCGCCGGCCTCGGCGACCGACCGCTCGACTGAGCCGCGATCAGCGACGTCGACCTCGACCCATTCCCCGCCGATCTCATCCGCGACCTCCTCGACCTGTGCGCGGCTGCGCGCGCCCACGACAACATCCCAGCCGTCGCCCGCGAGCGCCCTCGCGATGCCCGCGCCGATGCCACGACCGCCGCCAGTAACGAGCGCTCTCATCCAACGCACCCTACCGCCACGCATCCTTTGGCGTCAGCACTGAAAGCTCGACGAACCGAACCGAATCTTGCTCTCGCGAGACAGCGGCGGAGCGGACAATAGCGCCGCGGGGAGGGAAGCGTCCGCCTGGCTGGCGAGACACCCTGTGGAGATCTGTCCGCTCCACCGGTTCAATTCGAAAGGTGTCGGCTCGCTTGAAGCCGCAACGCTCGTACACCGCAATCAGTCCGTCGCGCCCGTCAGCAGTCAACTCGGAGTTGTTCGCGAGGGCCTTCTGCGATGGCCTGTTCGATGAGTCGCTCCGCGAGTCCGTGCCAGGCGCGCCGAGGGGAGGTCAACAGCAGCTCGATGTAGAGCTCGGCGACCGCGCGACCGGTAGCCAAGCATCCTCGCCGGCTTCGGCGCGGAATCGGGTAGACGACGGCTACGCGCCGTAACGGAGGTCGTCCGTTAGATCAAGTGGGGCAACAGGACCGTCGGGGCCAAAAGGTTGACGATGGCGATGGCCGCGCAGACGGCAGCCACGTTGCGACGAGCAGCGAGGCCGTGGTGATGGCCATGCCACACGATGAAGAGCGCGAGGAGCGCCCCGAAGAGCGGCGCAAACAGCGCAAGCAGCAGCATGATCGCTGTGACCAGAACGAGGTTCGTGAGATCGTTGGATAGCCGCGGGAGCTCGAATTGTGGCCGCCGCTGGGGGCCCGCGGCTCGGCGGCGACGGTGAGCGTCAAGATCGGCACCGCACGAAGGGCAGGTGGCGGCGAACGGGTGGATCGTCGCCCGGCACTTTGGGCATCGGTTGGCGCTCGGCATTGGATGAGACGATAGTCTGCTGCGCCAGGGGGCGCCAGACCGTCGACGGCTCGTACGCACCCTGCCCTGCACACTGACGGGCGCCCCGGCGATGAGCCGCTGGCGGGCGCACAATCGTCATTGTCGGCCGCGTAAGCCATCGAGCAGGAGCGCATGCCGAATCCCATGGGCCTGGCACCGTTCGCAGCCGGCGGCAACGGGTCTGGCCAGCGGCAATGATCGCTGTTACTCGGTTTCAGCGTCCGAGAGATGGGTGGCGATGTAGTCGCGTGCCAGGCGCTTAGGCGCTCGCGACAGCCATGCTTCTACGATCAGCTCCCGCAGTTCGTCGAGCGGGATGCGCTCCAGACGCACAAGCACGGCGGCGTAGCCGTCGAAATGTGGGGTGGTGAAGTGGACGTCGGGCGCGTCGGCGATCAGAGCGTCTTTGGCCTAGAGGTGCTCGACCCGGGCCCCGAGGATCGGACCCTGGGGCGCCGCATCGCCGAGGGCTCGCAGGTCGGCCTTACGCAGAGGACGTTCCCAGACGAACCCCTTGTTGTGCACATGCCAACCCTTGCTGCCGTGTATGAAGCGCTCGTCGGTGTCCGGCAGCGAGAGGGCGATTCGCCGGACGTCGTCCCAGGTTGACACACGCCCAGCGTAGGGCTCGGAGCCCATTCGAGGGCGGCGGCATCGGCCTCGGCAGCGGGACCTCGGACGTCGAGATCCGCTCAGGAGGCATCGCCCCAGGCGGCCACACGCTCTGCGGAGGTCGGCTCGCGCGCGCACGGACTTGTGCTTCTCGAGCGCGAGCTGACGCTCGCTTCCAACGGCATCCGTGGGTCGGACGGTCGGCTCCCGTGACTCGTATGCATTTGGTCCCGGCGACGACCGGCGTGGGGCCCCACGCATGCAACTGGATTCAGCGCGCCCGACGCCCGAGCCGGCGACCCTTGCTCTTGGAGGCGGCCAGCACTGCCGGCACGATGCTCTCCGACGTGTGCGCTTTCCGTCCGGCTCGTTCCGTAAAAACTCCATCATGGATGATCCGCGGCTACTCGAACAGGTTCGCGCGCTGCGAGCGCGGCGATACACGCCGCCTGAGATCGCTCGTTCGCTGGCGATCAGCAAGGGTGAGGCGGCACGGCTCGTCAGGGTGGTTGCGATCGAGTCAGGCCCCCGAACGGCCGATGCAGGTGAAGCTCGTGATGAGACCCGGTGTTGGATCAGCCCGGGCTGGCGCCACGGGCTACTGATCGAGGGCCACGATGATTGGCCCGGCGACGCCGGCGCGCCGTCGGAGGCGGGCAACAGCGGCGTCGCGCTGGTCGTTGTCGCAAAGCCCGATGGGTATGACCGGCTGACGTTGTGCAGCTTCCTCGTCGATACGTGGTGCCTTGGCGTGAAGAATGCAACGGGACCGAAGCGGATGGGGAGGCGCGAGCTTGAGGCGCTCAGGCATGGGTGCTACGCGCCGTGGCAGTCGCCTGGGATCCCGATTCCGCTCGAGCTCGCGCAACATTTGGTGCTCGGTGCCGTCGAGTTCGCGCGCGGGCTTGGCTTGGAGGCGCACCGTGACTTCGAGCGTGCCCGCTCCGTGCTGGGCAGTTGGGATGGACCGAGCGCGATCACGTTCGGGATGGGAGGCAAACCGCATTACATCAATGGTCCCTACGAAGATCCGCAGCACGTGCTGGCGACGCTTGAGCGCGCGGTTGGCCGCGGAGGCTTCCACTACACGGTGTCGCTGGGCGAGGCTGACGATCTCGGCGATGGCTACGGCTACTCGGCTGTTCTCACCGATCGCAACGATTGTCAGAGCGACGCTGCGTAGCGCCATGTCACCGGGGCCCGGCGGGTGGCGAAGACCAGAACGCCGAGTCCTCTCACGAGTGACGCGGAGCCTTCGCTTTACAGGAGGACTGCGATCTGATTGTCGCCGAGGAGCCGGAGGAGCAGACGCTTGGTGCGCCGTAGCCATGGCCAAGCTGCCCGCTGTGCAAGGACACGGCGGAGACAGCCTCGGTGATCGCGGCGACCGTCAGAAGCTGCCCGGCGTGCAGGGACACGGCCGCTCCGGTTGGGTCCGCGCGGGAGGCGTCCGGATAACTGTGCAGGCGGCTGAGGGTTAGTGTAACAGTGACTCAGTGGGTGTCAATGGGTGGCGGCTATTTTGCGGTGTCGGGGATGCGATCGCCGAAGTGGATTTTGAACGCGAGCAGCGCGTGATCGCGGCTTTGAGCGGATCATCCCTTATGGATGATGCTTGGCCTTCGGCGACCTGCCAGCTTGCGTCGATAAGCGCGAGATACCGAGACCAGATCATGAGCAAGGCATTCTCGCGGTGCAGTAGCCCCACGTGGTCGGCTCGGATGCGTTTCGCGTCAGCTGTGCGAGCGGCAGCGCGATGGACTGTTGCGAGGCGAGGGGAGGTCACGCTGGGAGTCGTGGACGTTGGCGGCTGGTGCTGCTGCTGGTGCGGCTTGAGGCTGGGGCGACGTGACTGTCGTGAGCGACGCCGTGCGGGATCGGGAATCGCTCGCTGATCGCCCGGCGCAATTCCGCTACGGCGTCGTGTTCCTGCTCACGTTCGCCTTGGTGGTGTTCGTGATCGCGGCACCGAGCGCTGACTGGTCTCGCGCGGTGGCGCTGACGACCGAGGGGGCGGCGCTGCTCGTCGCGGTCGCGACGGCGCGCGAGCGCAAGGAGGTTCGCCACCGCAACGCGCTGGTCGTGGGCATCGCGATGCTCGCCGTCGTCGTCGCGGTCGCCACCGGTGCCGTGTCTCGGCAGCTCACGGACGCCGTGGGCGCGGTCGTCACGGCGGCCGTTCCGGTGGTGATCTTCCAGGGCGTCGTGCGGCTGATGCGCGAGCGCGGCGTAACTGTGCAGGCGGTGGCGGGCGCGCTCGCGATCTACCTGTCTGTTGGGCTCGTGTTCGCCTGGATCATCAGCTTTATCGCTCACGTCGATTCCACGCCGTATTTCGCGCAGCACACCAGCGGCACGCAGGGGGACCGGGTCTACTACAGCTTCACCGTGCTAACGACGACGGGCTTCGGCGATTTCTCCGCCGCGACCCCCGCCGGCCACGCGCTCGCGGTGGTCGAGATGCTCACCGGACAGCTGTACCTGGTCACGGCCATCGGGCTCTTGATCGGCAACTTCGCCAGCAGGCGCAAGACGACATGAGACGAGCACCGCACCAAACGATGCCGGCGCCGGACACGCAACGTGCCCGCGAGAAGCAGAACTGGCCGAAAGGGAAGAAGTCATGAGTCCGATAGCCAAAGTGTTCGAGCTCAACCGAAAGGGCTCAACGTGTCGCGCGGGCTCATCGTCCTGGGCGTGATGCTCGTGCCGATCATCGTGCTCGACGTGATCGGCACGGAGCAGTACCGGGGTCAGCGTCGCGTTCGGCGCGCTGTTCGTTGGGCTCAGCGATCCCGGCGGTGAGTTCGTGTACCGCGCGAGCCGGATGGGTCTCATGGCGGTGATGGGCGCGGTGCTGACGGCTGTGGGGTTCGGGATCGGCGATCGGGCGTGGGAGCAGGCAGCTACGCGGCTGCTCTCACCCAGCAGCGTGCGACAGCCAAGAGGTCGGTCCCTCCGACCGCCGCACCGGTAGCCCTGCTTCTGGCGAAGAGCGAGAGTAGCTAGCTAGGTCCCCGTCAGAACCAGGTCAGCTCACTGTTTACGTGAAAGTGGCTGCGGCTTTCAAGCGCGGAACTCGTCTGTTAGATCCTCGTCCCGCTCGGCGGCGGCATGCTCCGCGGCCGCCTGTGCAACTTGGCGCTCTGCGGCAGCGGCCGCTTCGGCTTCCTCCTGCTGTCGCGCGTGCGTACGGTAATCCACTGCAAGACGGTTGGCTTCTCTTACCGCTTCGTCGAGGAAGGCGCGGAGCTCGTGGGCAAAGTCGGGTTGCACGTCGCTGACGACGACTTCGCCTTGGGCAAGGAGAACCTTGCCCCAACGGTCTTCGCCAGACCGGTTGTGCCGATCTAAGACGCCATCGAACTCCACCATGAACGCGAAGTCGGGTGCCGGGCGCAGGCTTGCGTTCAGCTGGTCATCCTCCACCTTGCTCGTCTTCCACTCGATGTGACAGTCCATCGGTTTCATGCTCCTTTCAGGTTGCGTGGTTGCGTTTCGATCGCGGGCGTGGCGCCGTTGTGATCGCTGGGAGGGGTCGATGCTTTCCGTCGCCGCATGCGGCCCGTCACCCGCTCGACTCGGGCCTCGGCCTTCTGCAGTGCTTGGCGCGCGTATCGCCTCAGCCACGTCAACCGTCTGTCGTGCTTCGTACCGCCCAAGCCACTTGGTGGTCTGCCGTTGCATTGACGGTCGCCACCGGCTGGCTGCCGGCGATCCTGTCGACGAGGAGCCACAGCTCGGGGGTGTCGAGCGCCCGCTCCACGATCATGTCTACCGTGTCGCTGCCAGAGCCTTCTTGGACACGCGCTGGAGGCCGGCGTAGCGGACGAGGTCGCCGGCCGCGACGTCGAGAAGTGACGCTCAGCGCCGATGTCACGGCCTCTTCGGCGCCGCTGCAACGAGCTTGGCAGCCTTCCCGGCGAGGTACAAGTCGAGCGCCGCTCCAACCACGGCGAGCGTGGCACGCTCCAACCCATCCAAGACCACCGCACGCGCCTGCCGCTCGACGCTGCGGCGCAGCGTACGCGAGGCGACGAGAGGCGGCAGGGACCCACCTGCCGATCGAGCTGGTAGTCCTGGCGACGACCTTCAGCGTCGATCCAACGGCATGAGTTGGGGACGCCGATTGGGCCTGCTGGTCCCGGTGACCAGACTCCGGCCGCGTACGGATGCGAGGTGATAAAGCGGTTCGTATTGGCACCCTGAATCCCCGTTGCCTAGTATCGCAGCGCTCGCGATGGCCACAAAGGGGGCTCTCTCGGCATCGATGTAGGGTCCCCGCCACGTAGCTGCTTGCGTTCCAGGGCGTGTCTGATCCGAGACCTATCGTCACCTGTTAGAGGATTGCCGCCGATCGTGGCGAGGCCGCTGCAGCGAATTGCCGCGCTCGGGCGAGGGCGAGCCGCGGACGGGAGCTCGAAGGAGTACGTAGCGCTGATGGCGGTTGCGGGGTGTGTGCGCGACAAGCTGTTGGTCACGCTGGTTGCTCCGGGGAGGGGCTGCGGATCGGTCAGGCACTCGGGTCAAGACACCGACGATCCACAGCACCGGGACGACTCATACCAGTATGGAGCGGCCCTCGCGGTACGTCGGCAACACTAGCGTCATCGGCAGCACGACGTACACGAAGCAAGCAAACCAACGCAGAGCTGCCATTTGAAGAATCGCCATGTAGATGTAGCGGTCCAGCTCGCGTTGACGCGCCCGACACGAAACAGCTTCGCCAGGCTTCGAGCTTCACATCGAACCACCTGTCCCACCGGCTGTCCTCACCCATGGAACAGGGGCGGAGGGTCTTGCGCACGGCAGCGCTCGCCGGGCACGACCCGCGTCGGGATGCCGGAACGCCCGATCAGTATGAGCGCCACGTAAGAGGGGGATGCCGGCCACCGTACCGTCGACTCGCGAAATCTTCGCTGACTGTATCCGCTGTGCCTCGGCGATCTCCGCCAGAGGCTGTCGGGGATGTGTCCGGCGGGCCTCCTCGGCCCAGGTGCGCACAGGCTCGCCGAGGCTGCGGAGCGCGTGGAGAGTCCACCGCTCGACGATGTGATCGGGCTCTCAGTAGGCAATCCGGACGGAAGCCCACGAGCCGGAGGACGCGGAAGCGACGCGGGCGCGCACGCCGGTTGGCGGGACGGGATCACACTTGTGGCCACCGAGCCTCATTCGGGTGAGGGGTTGACCATGTCCATGATCGTGACGTCGATCGTGGTTCCGTCGGCCATCTCATCACGTCTCGCGCATACAACCCTGCCATAGGAGGTTGTCCTGACCATCGAGAACCTAGCGGCCGGCGGCGGCGAGCCCGCCGCCGAGCGTCCCGCGCCATCCCGCTACGGAGTCGTCTTTCTTCTCACCGTGGCGCTGGTCGTGTTCGTGATCGCGGCACCGAGCGCAAATTGGTCTCGTGCCGTGGCGCTCGCGATCGAAGGCGTCGCGCTCGTCGTCGCGATCGCGACCGGACGCCAGCGCAAGGAACTTCGCTACCGCAGGGCGGTGGGCGTGACCGTCGCGATCGTTCTCGTCGTCGCCGGCGTCTCGATCGGGATCATCCCGTGCCAACTGACTTCCGTGGTGGACCTACTTGTGTCGGCGGCCGTCCCCGTGGCGCTCGTCGGGGGCCTCCTGCGTCTGCTGCGCGAGCGGGGCGTCACGCTCCAGGCGGTGGCCGGCGCGCTGGCGATCTACCTGTCAGTTGGCCTCGTGTTCGCGTGGATCATCGGCTTCATCGCCCAGGTCGACTCGACGCCGTACTTCGCCCAGCACACGAGCGGCACGGAAGGAGATCGGGTCTACTTCAGCTTCACCGTGCTGACGACCACCGGTTTCGGCGACTTCTCGCCCGCGACTGCGGTCGGACACGCCCTCGCGGTCATCGAGATGCTCACCGGGCAGCTCTACCTCGTCACCGTGATCGGGCTGCTGATCGGCAACTTCGCCGGCAGGCTGAAGACGACGTGAGCGCCGGCCCAAGTGCCGCCTCGATGCCGAGACCGAGCTGGCTTCAGGCTGCTGACGGTTCCGCGCGGTCCGCGGTTTCGCGCGTCAGGTTCTGGCTCAACGCCACCGCTCGCTGGCAGCGGGCCAATGACCCGCCGATGCCCACCGAGTCCGCAGAGGTTTCGTCCAGCTCCCCGCTGCGTTTGCGGGTCTCAGTCGTAACGCGGATCTCATCCTTTTTGGCTGATGCGGGCTGGGGTCGCGGGCCGTAGGCTGTCTTCTGTAGCGAAATAGGGCGATTATTGACTACCCAGATTCTGGACCAACGCCGATTTCATCCGCCGCGGGTGGCGAAGCCCCGCCACGGGCCGGTGTGGCTAAAGGGGGCGTTTTGACGTGTTGAGTCGGCGGTTGGCGGCGATCGTGTCGCTGGTGTTGTTCGTGGCGTCCGTGGTGTTGGCGGTGGTCGTGGGCGTGCAGCGGTTTCCGCGTGGCCTGTCGGTGCTTGCGTGCGTGGCGGTTGCGTTGGTGGCTGCGTGGTGGGCGTTGGTTCATCGCGGCGCCGCGCGCGTCGTCGGTGCCGCAGCCGCCGGCGTGTTGCTCGCCGGCGCGGTGGTCCTCGTCGTGCTCGAGGGCGGGGTGCTGGAGGACGCGCTGATCTTGGCGGGGCTGTTGGTCTCGGTCGGGGCGGCGAGCAGGGTGTTCGCTGTGCACGCGAAGCTTCCGGTTGCGTCGCCGCCGAAGCGGCCGGTGTTGTTCTATAACCCGAAGTCGGGTGGCGGGAAGGCGGAGCGTTTCCATGTCGCGCGCGAGGCGCGCGCCCGCGGCGTGGAGCCGGTCGAGCTGCACCTCGGTGACGACCTCGGGACGCTGGTGCGCGACGCGATCGAGAACGGCGCGGACGCGCTCGGCGTGGCCGGCGGAGACGGCACGCAGGCGATCGTCGCCGCGATCGCTGCTGAGCGTGGACTGCCGTACGTGTGCGTGCCGGCGGGGACGCGTAACCATTTCGCGCTCGATCTCGGCGTCGACCGCGACGACGTCGTCGGAGCCCTCGACGCGTTCACGAAGGGGGCGAGCGCGTGGTGGATCTCGCCGAGGTCAACGGTCGCGTGTTCGTGAACAACGTGTCGCTCGGCGTCTACGCAGAAGCGGTCCAGAGCGCCGGCTACCGCGACGCGAAGCTCCGAACGCTCGCCGACACGGTCCCTACCGTGCTCGGACCGGGTGGCGAGGGTCTCGACCTGCGCTGGACCGGCGCCGACGGTCGCGAACACAAGACCGGCGCGGTCGTGCTCGTCTCCAACGACCCGTACCGGCTCGGCCGTGTGCTCGGGTCCGGCACACGCCCGCGCCTTGACGCCGGCGTGCTCGGCATCACCGTGGCTGGGGAAGACGCAGCGGGCGGCGCTAAGAAGCCCGTCGAGGAGTGGTCTGCACCGTCGTTTGAGGTCCGCTCCGACGGTCCGGTCGCGGCCGGGATCGACGGCGAGGCGTTGAAGCTCGACCCCCCGCTGCGGTTTCGCACCAGACCACAGGCTCTCCGTGTGCGGATCGCTTCCCAGCATCCGGGCGCCTCGCCATCAGCCGCGATGCCGGAGGGCCCGTGGGACCAGTCGCGCGCGGTCCTCCGCACCGCGATCCACGGATCTTCCTAGACAATATGGATTGACCGTCGGTCCGGCCAGCGGTGTAGAAAGGGCCGCTTCCCATGGTTGGGTCCGGATCGTTGTGGGAGCATGGTTGGTTGCGATAGGACCGAGAGGAAGGCGGTGTCGATGACGACGAGCGCTACCCAGATGAACGAGACCGAGGCGGAGCTCGGTCTGTCAGATCCGGCAAGATCAGGGCCGAGACAGGCCTCTGAGGCTCTGGCTCCAGCCACAAACGTCACGCACGACGGGCGGTCGAACGGCCGCCGCCATTAGAATCCCGAGGCTCCGGACTCTGGTTGAACCACGTTGTCGCGCGCCCGCGCGAATCTCGTCCAGACGCGCGTCGGGCTCGCGAACGAGCTGCGCGCCGAGCTCGAGTGCGTCTGGCGTGTCGATCACCCCCGCGTCTTGTGTCCGTTGTGGTCGTGCCACTCGAGGTTCAAGATCGATGCGACGCCGTTGCGACCGGCCGGCGGCCGTAGCGACGAACTCCATCGCCTCGCCGACGCGAGGCGTGGTCGGCGTCAGCATCGTCGTCTCGTCTCGCCGGCGGGCCCCGACATCGTGTTGACGCCGTCGCTCCTTCCATCATGACCCTGCTGGTACACGTCGTCCGTCTCAGCACATAAACAACTAACCACCCGTGGCGCCGAAGCCCCATCCAAGCAAACGGCGGCAACAGTGATGATGACGACGATGATTCCGCATGGACAATGCCGTATAAACAATACGAATACAAATGGACGTCAACGCCGCATGACAAAACAACCAATGAACACCACGTGAACACCGCCGTGAAATTTTCCGACAAATGCACACAAATGATGCTGCACCACAATAATAACTATTTTGACACGCGGCGTACAAGCGCAATGTGCCACTCCACATGCTGGAAGCCGGACCGAGTAACCCAGCAAAACCGGAAGATGATGAACGCCAGCACCAATAATTTCAGCTCATGGTGAGGAACACTGACAGCCA
Organism: uncultured Solirubrobacterales bacterium; assembly: GCA_963811155.1. Taxonomy (GTDB): domain Bacteria; phylum Actinomycetota; class Thermoleophilia; order Solirubrobacterales; family Solirubrobacteraceae; genus Palsa-465. The sequence goes on along the minus strand of CAWEQQ010000040.1, from coordinate 8,334 downwards.
GCACATTTGCACCAAACAGCCATCCTGACACTGGTGTTGGTGGTCCTCATCAATCCTCATGCAATCACATCCGCCATGCATCAGATAGTCACACAACAGCATCTTCCAATCTAAACTATCCTGAACACCAAATGAAAACAATCCTGAACAAAAGTGATAATGGGTCCTGAGCAAATAAACTTCATGTTGATCCACTTGAGATCCACCAAACAGGGATAATTCAGGCCTCACTGATCTCACGAATACAGCTCACCAGCATTTGGCGGAGCCATGTCATGAGGGCAATGAGGACATATCATGGTTCTTCCAAGACAGTGATCATCTGGATGAGGCAGCAGGGTCATCAGTCACCTCCTCCTCCTCGAAGCAAACGGGTACAACTTGGGTGGAGCCGTCGTCTATGCCACTGGCCACTCAGCCAATCGTGCAGTTCACGCATGCACCACTTCCTGCAACACAAATGACAACTCGGAATGGGGCTCACTGACAGCGGGAAGATCCGGCCTGTGACAGCCTCCAACTGGAAAGGCAAAGCGATGAGACAGGCCATTGAAAGAAATGTTTGCGATGGACTCAGCAAAAGAGCAAGATGGAGATTCACCACCAGAAGGAGGTGAGGACTCCAGCAACCCGGATGCCCCGCCAGCAGCGCCCACACAGCAAACTCCAGCCGCACTCAAATGCCATGGCCTACGACAAAGCAAGGAAAAGGAAACAATGGCAGCCCCCAATGAATGGCACCACAAACTAAGGTCATATACAAGGATGACTACGGGTTTGAGGACAGTAGATGGATGACACAGCCAACATAAATCTTACAGGCCAAACAACAGTAACCCAAACATCAAGATGACACAGTGGCTGATGCAATTAAATGAGATAGCCCACAAATGTGAATGAACACTAATAAACAGAAAGTCAATGATATTCACATTCCATGCAACAGATGGCAAAAGACAGAACCATCATGACACACCGATGATGGCCATGTCACACACAGCAAACTGATTGGTGAGAAACGGAACTGGTACCGTGGACATTCCAATCCACAAACGGCCATGACAACAACACTGCACTGGCAGACACAAACCAGCTGTTAAACACTACCACGAACACAACCCCATGTGACATGATCACATGAAGATGAAGAGAATACATGAACAGCCTTGGAGGACTGATGCAACAATAGCAATGAAAACAAGCACCCGGATCACAGTCATTGAAGGACGACGCCACCAAGGACTCAACATCATGCCAACAAGATGACACAAATGACATCATTCACATGCCACTGGAAATAGGATAACCACCTGCGCGGTTTTCACTGCGATAGTCTCCTGAATGGGACGGTGACTGCTGGCAAAATAACCAAAACAGCAATGGACGTAACCCGATGCGGTCCTCGCCGCCCCGGTGGCCATTGCTCAAAACTTCACGGGAATGCGAACGCGCGAACCCGGTAGCCGAACCTCGCTGATCCGGTAATGAAGCCGCCGCCGTGCGAACCAACAATCACCGGGTGATGAACGGCGGGCTTGACACCGAGCACACATAGTACTCCGGTAAGGCAATGAATCGCTCCGCTGCACAAATGTGTCGTGGTGAACACCGACTGAACACTCCGCTGCACACAAACGATTATGGCAACATCGACACTAATAATATATGATTAAACAGCTCTCGACGAGCTCAGACTCGGACTTCCAGAATAAAATAGCAACATCTACAAACGCCATGGCCAAGCGCGCGCTCCGGCAACCACCCCAACTAACACTCACAAGAAAGAATTGGCACTTGGGAAAAGAATGCAAAGGCGTGAGCTTCCCTGTCATCTGAAGCAGCCCCGGGTTAATCAAAACAACAACAAGCTATAAATTCCTCAATGAGCAATGTGGTTTTATAACACCCACTTGAGCACAATTGACTAAGCACCAAAGCAAACATCATGGGCTTGAAACCGTCATGGGCTATGAACAGATGACAACCCAACCCGATGCAGCCAAGGTTGACTTGGCATGCATTTCCTCATCAGTGGCACTGGAAGCCGGAAGCTGGCCACCCCAAAGCACTGGCAAACGGGAGATGGCCCAATCCAATCCTCCACCGTGCCCGATGGTGACGGTGGTGGTGTCACCCAAACACTGGTTTGTGCGGACAGTGCCCAAGCCCAGATTTGGAAACAATAATCAGGATAGGGCACTGATTTTAATCAAAACACACAAATAGTACACATGGAATCCTCATCTTCACATCCTTATTGGAAATGACTCATGGGAATGTGACATTAGGGGAACTGGCCATGTTGGACATGGTTTTGTCAGGGTGATCTGGGCATTCACTGGGGCTCCACAGCAGCCATATCAATGGCCAGTGAGCGGGCGTCCAAATTGGCAGTCACGGTAGATGATTTGCCAACTGAAATCAAATGACCCCATGCAAAATACCTGAATAGCAGAGGAAGAAAACAAATAATTACTGAGGTATGTTCAACCATGGAAATTAGCAGGCCCCAATGTCCATCTCGCATCACGCTGGCACGATGTCTTCAACCCAAATAAGGAACTGTGACACCGGATCCTGGGGAAATTCATCACATCTCCAGCTGACACACACAGCTGTCATCCATCATCCACCCACAGCATAATGATGGGCTTCTGGATAGCCCGCATGGGTGCAGCCCTGGACGCCCGGACAGCCTGCCACCAACTGTAGATGAAAACAGATGCTTGATGCATCTGAACAATGAAGATGACAAAGCACCCTTGATCGATGTTGTTGGTGATTGACCTCATATTGAACAGCCTGGATGGTGCTCCCTTATGAGCCACAGCACCCTGTGCCTGATAGAGGGATCCATGGCACTCTTCACTTTGTGGCACGAGTCACGCAATCTCTCAATCATCACATCACCATGATGTAAATCATCAGATCAACACAACATGGCAATGACGACGATGATGCCACTCCATCTGCTGGAGAATGAACAATGACGGGGCTATATTCGGCATCGCCGGCAATGAGGGTGGTGTTGCGCTGTGTGACGAACAAGAATGCAGCAGACAGAAAACAAATGGCCATGCTTGTTGGAGTTCGAGCCAGCTGCGTGTAGTGGTTGTCCATCAATGGTGCACAAAATATGCTGCAAACAAATGCATAAGCCCTCTGCAGACTGCCGGCAAGGTGGCACACTCACGGGGCTTGCTCCAATGCCTCAGATCCTCGCCGTCCACAAAAGAGAACAAACCCGCAACCACAACAGCCTGATGAACTCCTCGATGGTGGATTTGAACAGAGACAGAGATTCACCAACAGCAGTGCGTCACTTCATTTTACAAACCGCCGCTCAGGCATCATGACCGCCCCACCCAAAAATGCCCAGGCCACATTGAGAACAGCAGCCGGCCACGCGGGTGTGCAAACAGCGTGCTCAGACGTGAACTGATCCCAGCAACTCCCAGGCAGCTGGCTTGCAATGGGTCATGTCATCACAGGCCAGCCGACAGCACTGACACAGTGCGCCTGCAGCAACACCACTGCGCTGCTCTCATTGGACAAGAGCTGCTTGTTCCGGCATTTGGAAGGTCAGAGGTCAGCCATCCGCTGGTGCAGCGGGATTTGTCCGCTGCCAGTCCGGCAAATTTAACTGAACACTACACGCAGTAATGCAGATCCACCACAAACAACAATAATCCCAAACCAAACACATCAGTTATCAATCCCCTGAATGCGAAGCCAGCTCAACCGGATGTACACAATAATGGGACATGCTCGGGACATGAATGGCGCTCATCTTGCTTGGCTCACCGATCGGCAATCCCATTGAACAAACGGTTAATCCATCACCAAGATCAGATATATATCAACAGTCGGCCAACTCAATGCCACCGGAATGTCACGTAATGATGGCAAACCAACAGCTTCATGGAGAACTCATCGGCCATGCTGCCTCCCCGCCAGCAATCTGAAACCGGAATCCTCTCCGACAACAGTAAGATGAATACAGAAAGGCTTGAAAAAGAATAACTCGATAGTGTTAGCAGCAACAACAAAGAAGCATCACACAATAGCAAAAGCTCATCCTACAGTGCAGACCACATACGGCAAAACCGTCAGCACGCTGACTGCTGGCCAGTCACTCAACAGTAATTAAAAAATTGATTAGACTTCAAGTCTAATTTAGTGAATGGCAGTCCTGACAGAAACATCCGACAGCAAAGCAATAGTAGTGAACTGGGCCTGAATTGAACCCAAAAGGCACTCAAAATAATGTCAGTAGTCCCAAACCTGGTGATGGAAAGTCTGGCAGCAACTCTACACAATATGAACACAACAACCTCCTGGCACTGGTGTATCCCCGATCCATAAAATACCCAGATCCACCGGTGATGTCACCAACAGCCAGCCACTCAGCCACAGCGAAAGGATGGGAAGTAAACCAAACTGAGTGGGCATCCAGCTGAATACAAACAGTCTCAAACCAATCCCTGGACAGCAAACCTTCCATTAAGATAGCCGCCGGCAAGCTGCATGTCGCCAGCAGCTCCATACGGATTTGCCTCCCGGATTCACAAAACAAACTCTAGCGCGCAGTCTGCAATGCCGCCGCCGTGGCATCAATCTCGACGCGAGCTCGAGCTCCATCCCCAACGCCAGCGCCTCCGTCGCCGCCGCCGGGGCGGTGAGCCCGCGGGAGAGCGCGCGCTCCGGCCCCTGACCGCCCACCCTCACCGCCCAACAACAAGGCAGGCTGAGCCCTCGTCGCCCGGCCGCTCGCCGCCTCCGAGTGCGAGGACGATGATCGCGGCGCTGATCCCGCCGATGACCTCCTCGTTCGTGCCCCGGACGCCATGGAGCTCTCAAGCCCATGATTCGGGAGCTAACCGGATGTCGGCCATTGGCCAGGACGACATCATGGCGATATCGCGCGCCTTCCGACCTCGACGGCTCCTCCCGGCGGCGACCACAACACAGCGGGGCCATGGCTGCACTCTCCACCCATGCACGGCTTGGACATAGATTCATAAAAACAATGAATGACAGCAATCAACACCATCCACATCAGCAGTCCTGATCTGGCCACACGTCGCCGCGCCGTGCTGCACACACTCCACCAGACAGCGGCAACTGAAAGGAATAGCCGTCCATACAACAGCAGCGAGATCTGGCTCGGACAAACCGCGACACGAGGAAAAGAACACACATCACAATGACATGGCAGTGTCCCCCGGACCGCCCAGGCCAAAAACAGAGATGACATGAAAATGGATGATCCTAACAAACCGGGAGCTCCTCACCAGCCTGCTCACGGACCATGTAAAACACATACCAAAGAATAGTCCGGGCCAACTGGGAACCCACGGGGCACCAATTCACTCCTGGTGCTCCAGTGCATCCACAATCACTGGCTGACGCAAACGAAATAGCCGACGTTGAACCCAACCCAAACGTAATGATATAACTGAACAGGTTCAAGCAGCGGTTCATATCAATAACCAAACGACAACGGACCATAGCTTTATGATGGAGCCACCGGCCACTATATATAAGCGATCGTCGTCCCACCCAAACAAAATGAAGCACGGCGCCTGATCCCTAATGGGAACACCTCACTTCACCTGAACACCACTGACCAAGCCCATAACGACCACCTCAACATCAAAAACAAATCAGTCAAGTTCCCCGAGCAAGCAGCAGCAAGATGGTTCATCAAATCAAATGAGCACGAAGCCAAGTGAAACTGAATAAGCAGAAATCCCAGCAACAATGATGATGAAGCTCCACAGCCCACAAGTGTGCATGAAACTCCTTTGCAATGACATCAAAACAACAAGGAAAGCAATGGCCTCAAAAATGTGGTGCCGACGATGACAACCACCACGTGGGTGAGCTCGTCCTCGATTCGCTGCATGTCAACCTGGTGAACCGGGTGAGGGATGACGTCAGCTTGGCCGCGGTCAAGGGCCACCGACAACAACGTGACTTCGACATCACAAAAACCGAGTGGCTCAAGATCTATCATGATCTTGCGGCAAGTGCTTTGGGCCAAGTCTCACTCCGATCACGCTCTTCAACAGTGGGGCTCCACCGAAGCACCAAAAGGAACAGCCCACGTGATGAGCTCCACAGGCCGCGGCAATGTCCACTGCTCAAGCAGCAGCCCCCTGACCACCCTCTCCCCTCTGTCCACTCCGCCATCCCGCAACCAACAGGTCCATGGGTGGCACCCATTTTCAGCCTGGATCACAAGATGGGCTCACATTGCCCTGATTTTTATGAAAAGCTTTGTAAAGGATAAGGTGACAGTGAGGAGATAGTTGAGCACTACTGGCTGAGGACCCGTTTGTTGGGCCGGGGTCCACACTGGGCCTTGGATCTCAACCTCCTTCCATCACTCACAGCCCCATGATGTTGTGGCAACATGTTATTCAAGGAAACTGAAAATCCCTCACAGCAGAGCACATACATATGCATTAGGGGTATCACAATGACGGGGCCAGTGCAGTAGCTCGGGGTTTGTGACAACCTGGGCACGAGGAACTGGAGGATCAGACCATTCAAAGGCTGAGGGCACGTCACAACTGACACCACAGTTGGCGGGCACACACCGGAAATAAGCATGGCTCTGTTTCCACCCTGGCATTTTTTTTTTTCCTAAAGTGGATGATTGGGGTAATGGGTTGACTGCCACATCGCCACACTCGGAGGTGTGGATGGGAGATGTCACAGTCGGACGCAACAATACGAACCACTGCTCACATCAGCATCTGGATTCCACTGAGCTCAAAATCACAATGCCGCTGAATGCAGGCGCATGTTCGATGACCAGTTCAGGCACTGAAGACATTCCAATACAATATTCAAAGGATAATCTAACGATTAACCCAAATGAACCAGCTTCGCCGTGACACCAAACTGTCATCTTCGGGATACGACGATGCAGATTTCACCGACACATCGGGACTCAACATGTCACCGGATGGGGATTGATAACATCACAACAGGTGCGCACCCCTTGGGCAACAACAATGGCGGTGACCTCACCTGCCCTCCGCCTCGATCCGGACGCTGCTGAAGCTCCTGATTTAAGCAGTCACTCCAGCATCCTTCGATTCACAAACCAAATGTATGATGGTCTTCGACTCGGCACTCAAATCAAAATAATGTGAATATCGATGGCCCGACTGCGTTAATCATCCCATAAAACCTGAAACGGCTTTATAGAAACACTGTGACAACTAACCAAAAGATAAAACAAATCCGACAACACAAACAAGCGGCGGAGCTGTCCCAGCAGAGCTCCGCCGAACCCGCCCCGACACACTATGCAACTGGAAATGGAAACACAACACCGGCGAGCCGGGCAGCGCTCATCACCTATACGGCTACAAAGACGCAGACGCACAGCACACAAGCGGCACTAACAAAAGCAAAAGAGGCCACACACATTGAGCATGCGCGAACCGGGCTGCAAGGGCGGCCCTGTTTAAAACCAAACACAGTGGAGCGACAATCGGCAGTGATCTGGCAAACATCAAAGATGATGTCATCGTCGTCGACGCCTGCGAAGGACAAGCCGACAATAGCCTGGCAACGGAACCGGCGGCAATCCAACGACCGCGCGAACACCAGATGTCCGTGGCAACACGACATCCAAACACTTCACACAGCTGTCGCTGCAAAACGGAAGTGAGATCAAGCACCACCACAATATCAACAAACATAAAGATCTCCACCCAATCTCCTCCACAAAAACAACAACCACGTACGCGCCTGATAAAGTCATCGGGATGCATGTCTCTAATCTGGGCTGATGGAAAACCGGCCTGCGCCGGAGCATCAAACCGCGACCCAAACTTCCACGGACGCAGGTTGCTCCAGTGCTGCCCAAAAATTCAGATCGCCGAGGCCCAGCCAGGGCGCCGACATCGTCGCCGCCTCGGCCTCGACCTCGCCGCTGCACGGCGGCATGGAAACTCAACAGTAGCCACCCGACAGCACAATCCTGCCAACTGTTGGGCATCCAACCGCCATCGTGGCCGCGCCGTCGTCTCCTGAGATCAAAAGAGATGATATCAAAGGTGAGATAAACCTATCAGATGCAACAAGGGAGGATCCGTGATGTGTGAAGGATCATCCATATGATAATGGATCCACTTGTCCACCAAACCAACTGATAAACCAGCCATTCAGCCACATTCATAACAGTTTGATGTCCACAGTGGCCAACAACCGTCGTGAGATGAGCCACATCTCCGCCGACGGCAGTATGGAGCAACAAACCGCAGGCACTGACAACTGGACCATGCACAGGAAACGGCCATTGGGTGGCCTCTC
>CAWEQQ010000039.1:0-59602 GCA_963811155.1 uncultured Solirubrobacterales bacterium | reverse complement strand
GCTGCACGTCGCGGCGCATCTGCTCGATCAGCGCGCCCACCGAATCGAACCGGCGCTCGCCCCGCAGCCGCTCCAGGAAGTCGACCTTCAGCGTTCGCCCGTACAGATCGACGTCGCGATCGAGCACGTAGACCTCGACGAGCAGCGCGCGGCCGGTTCCGAACGTGGGACGCACGCCGACGCTGACCGACGCGCAGTCGCCGTCCGCGCGCGCGACGTACACGCCGTGACCGGGGCACACGAGCGCGTCGTCGGGCACGATGTTGGCGGTTGGAAAGCCGAGCTCGCGGCCCCTCCTGTCGCCGTGCACGACCTCGCCACGGAGCCGGAACGGCGCCCCGAGGAACCGGGTGGCGAGCTCGACCTCGCCGGCGAGCACGAGGCCGCGGATGTGGCTGGAGGAGACGATCTCGCCGTCGACCTCGACCAGCGGCACGACCCGCGTCTGGAACCGTCGGTCGGCGGCCAGCAGGGAGGGATCGCCGGCCGCCCGATGCCCGAAGCGGAAGTTCTCGCCGACCGCCACGCTGGTGGCGCCCAGGCAGCGCACGAGCACGTCGTCGATGAACTCGTGCGGGCTCTGGTGTGCGAAGCGATCGCTAAACGGGATCAGTACGAGCTCCTGAACGCCGAGCTGCGCGATCAGCTCGGCTCTCGTGTCGAGGCTCGTCAGCAGCTTCGGCGCCGCCTCTGGCCGGACCACTCGCAACGGGTGCGGCTCGAAGGTCAGCACCGTGTCGCTGCCCTGGATCACCTCGCGATGGCCGAGATGGACGCCGTCGAACTCGCCGACGGCGATCCTCCGAGGGCGCGCCTGCACGTCCGTGAGCTCCGTAACCCGCATCGGCGGCGAAGCCTAATGCTCATCCCTGCCGCAAGCCGACGACCGGCTTGAGCAGCCCGGTCTCCTCCCGCGGCTCGGCAAGCGCGATCAGGCCGTGATCGTCGGTCAGCCGCACGGTGCCCGCCGCCTCGCCGGGGACCGCCGCGCCGTGGCAGGCCCGCCGCGCCTGCTCGCCCTGCAGGCGTACCTCCGGCAGGAAGCTCAGCGCGTCGTGCAGCGCGACGATCCGCTCCGGATCGGCGTCGGCGACGTCGATACGGCCCGATCCGGGTGCGTCGCAGCTGCTCGCAGTACGCGTCGCCGAGCTCTGCGATCAGGCTACGGACGTACGTTCCCGACGAGCATTCGATCAGGAACGCGCGCCTGTCTGCCGCCCGCCAGCACTCCTCGAACCGGTACACGTGCACGGTCCGCTCGGGCAGCTCGAGCTCGACGCCGGCGCGAGCCAGCGCGTATGCGCGGTGGCCGGCGAGCTTGACGGCCGAGAACGCCGGCGGGCGCTGGCGCACGGCTCCGGTCGGGAGCCGCAGGTCGCCGTCGGGCACCGCGCCGGTGGCCACGAGCTCCCCTTCGGGGTCGCCGGTGCTCGAGAACGCACCGAAGCGAGCGGTCGCCCGATAGGTCTTGCGCAGCGCCATCAGAAACCGCTGCACCCTGGTCGCGCGGCCGACGAGCACCAGCAGCAGCCCGGTCGCGAACGGGTCGAGCGTGCCGGCGTGGCCGACCTTGATGCCCCGTCCGAGCCGTCGCCGCATGCGGTCGACAACGTCATGCGACGTGATCCCGGCGGGCTTGTCGTACAGCACGACGCCATCGACCGGGCGGCAAGCTGCGCCCCGGCGGCCACTGCTACACGGTCGCGAGCTGCTCGGCGACCGCCGCGCGCAGGAACGCGACCAGCTCCTCCCATCCAGCGTGGTCGAGAAGCCGGCCGCCTGGCGGTGGCCGCCGCCGCCCTGCGTGCGCGCGATCGCCGACACGTCGACGCGCTCGTCGCTGGCACGCAGTGAGACCTTGCGCAGCCCGTCGGCATCGCCGATCCGGTCTCGGACGAGCGCAGCAACCGCCGTGCCCTGCACCGCGCGGAGGTGGTCGATCACGCCTTCGGAGTAGCTCTCCTCGGCGCCGGAGTCGGTGAAGTCCTTCGTGCTCAGCGCGGTGACGGTCAACCGCCCGTCGTCATAGCGCTCGACGTTGGCCAGCCCGCGCGCGAGCAGCGCCAGCTTGCCGTACGGCACGCCCTCGTACACGCGGCGGTAGATCTCGTGCACATCGACCCCCGCCTCGATCAGCTCGGCGGCCATCAGGTGCGCGCGAGGACCGGTGTTCTCGTACATGAACCTCCCCGTGTCCGTAATCAGACCGACGTACAACGCCTCGGCGATCGTGACGGTCGGCTCCACGCCGAGCGCATGCATCAAATCCCATACGATCTCGGCCGTGCAGGAGGCCTCGGGCACGACCAGGTTGATGGTCCCGAAGCGCGTGTTGTCGTGGTGGTGGTCGATGTTCAGGATGTGGGCGCCGGCTCGCTGCAGCGCCTCGGCTGGATTGCGTTCGAGGTTGCCGCAGTCCAGCAACACGATCGTGCGCTCGTCGAGGTCCTCGGGAGGGTGCGCTGACCAGCCCTGGCAGCGGCAGGAACCGATATTCGTGCGGGAGCGGGAACTCGCCGGCGTCGACGAACATCACGCTGTCCTTGTGCAGCGCCGTGAGGATCTCCTGCATCGCGATCAGCGAGCCGAGCGCGTCGCCGTCGGGGTTCTCGTGCGAGGCCACGATCACCTTGCGCGCGCTACGCAGCTCGGCAAGCGCGTCGTCGCGACTGGAGCGATCGCCGTTCTCAGGCATCGGCCGCCCGGGGGTCGAGGTCGTCGAGCAGCTGCGAGATCCGCATCCCGCGATCGACCGATTCGTCGTACTCGAAGGTCAGCGTCGGGGTGTGCCTGAGGCTCAGCTCCGACGCGACCCGGCCCTGCAGGAACCCGTGCGCCGATCGCAGGCCGACGAGGCTTTCGGAACGCGTATGAACATCTCCGAGAACGCTCACATACACGCGAGCATGGCGTAGGTCTGGGCTGGTCTTGACTCCCGTCACAGTTACGAATCCCACGCGCGGATCCTGAAGATCCGTGGCGATCGCCTCGCTGAGGACAGCGCGCACTGCCTCATCGACGCGGCGCATGCGTCCCGGCGGCATCCTATCCCTCCTAACATAAAGCTAACCGAAACGTACCCCATGGTCGCGGTGCAAGCTCCCGGCCTCACTGCCGGAGATCCTCTATCGAGGCTAGCAGCCGCTCGACGCTCGCGCCGTCGGGACACCGCGCCAGCAGCCACCGCTCGACATTGTCGACAGCGGCGGTCAACGTTGCCAGCGAACCCCCGGTGAGCGCGGCGGTCAGCGTCGAGCGCTGCCAGGTGTCCTGACGGTCGGTCTCGGCCACGGCCGCGCCGAGCCGGCCGTGCAACTGCGCCTTGATCGAGGACAGCTCCTTGCGCTTGCCCTTGAGGCTCGCGGCATCCGGGAAATGCAGCTCGATCACCAGTACTGCGACGAACCCGCCCCCCGCCATCAGCGGGGCCTCCGTTCAGACGAGCTCGCGCTCGACTTGGCGGGTGGTGTAGGTCTCGAGGACGTCCCCTTCCTTGAGATCGGCGAAATCCCTCAACACGATGCCGCAGTCGAAACCGGCGGCGACCTCGCGCGCGTCCTCATTGAAGCGGCGCAGGCTCGCGATCTCGCCGTCATAGACGACCGTTCCATCCCGCACGAGTCGGACCTTCGAGCCGCGCGTGATCTTGCCGTCGGTGACGTGCGAGCCGGCGATCGTGCCGACCCGTGAGGCGCGGAAGATCTGGCGCACCTCGGCCGACCCGAGCGTCTCCTCGACCTCCTCGGGCGCGAGCATCCCCTGCATCGCGTCGCGCAGCTCTTCGATCGCTCGGTAGATGACCGAGTAGTGACGGATCTCGACGCCCTCGCGTTCGGCGACGGCGCGGGCGTCGCCGACCGGACGCACGTTGAACGAGAGGATCACCGCGTCCGAAGCCGACGCCAGCATCACGTCGGACTCCGTCACGGCGCCCACCGCGCCGCGGATCACGTTGACCGATACCTCGGTCTGGGGCAGCTTCGCGATCTCGTCCTCGATCGCCTCGAGCGAGCCGGCGACGTCCGCCTTGATCACCAGGTTGAGCTCCTGCAAGCCCCGCTTGAAGATGTCCTCGAGCGAGATCTTCTTGCCGCTGCGGCGCGCGAGCGACTCCGCCTTCAGGCGCGCGGCCCGCTCACCGGCGAGCTGGCGCGCGCGGCGCTCGTGCTCGACCACGCGAACGTGCTCGCCGGCCTCGGGAACGCCGTCGAACCCGAGCACCTCGACCGGCTCGCCCGGCAGCGCCTGCGCGACCCGGTTGCCGAGGAAGTCCTGCATTGCGCGCACGCGGCCCCAGTGGGCTCCGGCGACCAGCGCGTCGCCGACCTCGAGCGTGCCGCGGCCGATCAGGATCGTGACCACGGGCCCCCTGCCGGGGTCGAGTTTGGACTCGATCACCGTGCCCGATGCCGGCGCGTTGGGGTTCGCGCGTAGCTCCTCTAGCTCGGCCATCGTCACGATCGTCTCGAGCAGGTCCTCGAGGCCCTCCTTGGTCTTGGCGGACACGTCGACGAACTCAGTGTCCCCGCCCCATTCGACCGGCTGCAAGCCTAGATTCGTCATCTCGCTGCGGACGCGCGTCGGGTCGGACCCCTCCTTGTCGATCTTGTTGACGGCGACGAGGATCGGTACCCCAGCCTGCTTGGCGTGGTCCACCGCCTCCTGGGTCTGCGGCTTGACGCCGTCGTCCGCGGCAACCACGATCACCGCGATGTCGGCGCCCTTTGCACCGCGTGCGCGCATCGCGGTGAAGGCCTCGTGGCCGGGAGTGTCGAGAAACGTGACGGTGTCGTCATCGTGATGGACCTGGTAGGCGCCGATGTGCTGCGTGATCCCGCCGGCCTCGCCGGCGGCGACCTCCGTCTCGCGGATCGCATCGAGCAGCGAGGTCTTGCCGTGATCGACGTGGCCCATGATCGTCACCACCGGCGGCCGTTCGACGAGCTCTTCGTCGGCGTCGTGGAACACCGGCTCGGTGACCGTCTCGTCCTCGGAGTGGACGATCTCGACGGCCTTGCCCAGCTCTCCCGCAAGGACCTCGATCGACTCGTCGGAGAGCGTCTGGGTCAGCGTCTTCATCTCGCCGAGTGCCATCAGCTTCTTCATGATCTCCGGCACCGGAACATTGAGGTACTCGGCCACGTCCTTGACGGTCGAGCCGGAGTTGATCTGGATCGCGTCGGGCTCCGCGTCCACCGCCCGCGCGGCGGCCGGACGCGCCTCGGCTTCCTCGTCGTACACGCCGCGGCGGCGACGGCCGCGCCGCTGACGGCGCGGGGGCTGGTTCTGTTGCGGGGGACCGCCGCCAGTCGACGCCCGGCGCGAAGCCTGCGAGTCGATCACGACCCGGCGCCGCCCGCCGGCCGTGCCCGGTGCGCGCTCGCCTTGCAGCGAGTCCCGCGTGGGCCGCTTGTGCTCTGCGCTCTCGGAGCGCTCGGGACGCGCCTGTGGCTCCTCGGCCGCCGGGCGTGGCTGCTCGCGCTCGGGGCGCGGGCGTTGATCGTGCTCGGACCGCTGGCCCTGCTCGCGCTCGGACCGCTGGCCCTGCTCGCGCTCCGGGCGCGGGCGCTGATCGCGCGGGGGCGCCCCGGCAGAACTGTCGGGGCCTCGGCGTCCGCCGTCGGGGCGCGAGCCGCGGGCGGAGTCCCGCTGCTCGGAGCCGCGAGCGGCCGCCGCGGGCCGGGGCCCGCTCTGCGCTGCGGACCTCGGCGCTGCCTGGCCGCCCGAGCCGCCGCCGTTGCCCAGCGCTCGCAGCGCCGCCGCCTCGTCGACCGACGACGACGCGGCCTTGACGTTCAAGCCGGCGGCCCGTAGCTGGTCGAGCACATCCTTGGCGGGTAGCCCGCGCTCTTTAGCGATCTCGTGTACGCGCTTTACCATTTGCCTCTCATACAGTGTAGATCGCCTACGACGCGGCGCTCCTGGTCTGCTTGTCGCGTGCGCCGCCCTGCACGCGGTCGGTGTCCTTGCCGGCCAACGCCTGGTGTGCCTCGATCCCGCAGTATCGGGACCCCGGCAGGGCGGCGTTCGGGCACCGGCGACCGTTGGAGAGGATCGCAGCGCAGCGGCCTTGGGCCTCCTCTTCCTCGTAGCCGTGCTCGGCCTCCTCGGCGGCGAACTCGGTCTCCGAGCGGATATCGATCCGCCAGCCGGTGAGCCGCGCCGCCAGCCGCGCGTTCTGGCCCTCGCGTCCAATCGCCAGCGACAGCTGGTCGTCGGGGACGATCACGGTCGCTTGCTTGTTGGCGTCGTCGACCAACACCTCGCGCACTCGAGCAGGCGACAGCGCCTTGGCGACGAACCGCGCCGGCTCGTCGTTGTAGGGGATGATGTCGATCTTCTCACCGCGCAGCTCCGAGACGACCATCCGCACGCGCGAGCCGCGGGGCCCGACGCACGCGCCGACTGGGTCGACGCCATCGACGTGCGAGACGACCGCGATCTTCGACCGATACCCAGGCTCCCGGGCGACGCCGGTGATCTCGACCAGTCCGTCGGCGATCTCTGGGACCTCGAGCTCGAACAGCTGCTTGATCAGCTCGGGATCTCGGCGCGAGACGATAATGCTCGGGCCCTTGGTCGAGTTCGAGACGTCCTTGATCACCGCCTTGATCCGCTGCGAGTGGTCGTAGCGCTCGCCCTCGACCTGCTCTGACTTGGGTAGCAGCGCCTCGACTCGCTCGCGCAGCTGGACCAGCGTGTAGCGCGAGTCGGACTGCTGGACGATCCCGGTGATCAGCTCGCCGACGCGGTCGCGGTACTCCTCGAACATCATGTCCCGCTCGGCCTCGCGGATCCGCTGCAGGATCACCTGCTTGGCGGTCTGCGCGGCGATCCGTCCGAAGTCGTGCGGGGTCACGTCCTCGGTCTCGATCTGATCCTCGTACTGCTTGAGCTTCTCGAGGTCGATCTCGGGCTCCGGCGGCTCGCGCATCTCTCCGGTCTCGGGATCGACGGTCGGCTGCTGGTCGGTGGTCGCCTCCACCAGCAGCTGCTCCTCGAGCTCCGGCGGGATCTTGAGCTCCCAGACTTTGAAGTCACCGCTGTCGCGGTCCATCTCGACCTTCGCGTACGGCGCCGATCCCGGCGTCTTCTTGTACGCCGACAGCAGCGCGTCCTCGAGCGCCTCCATGAGCTTCTCCGAGGAGATGTTCTTCTCGGCTGCGAGGCCTCGTACGGCTTCGACGATCTCTCTCGACATGGGTCAGTCTCCGGGGATGAGGTTGGAGCGGGCGATCTGCTCGTAAGGGATCGTGACGATTCCGCCCCCTGCGGCGATTGTCACTTCTCGGTCACTGGCGCCGACGAGCTCGCCGGTCACGCTCTTGTGGCCCACCAACGGGTTCGCCTGCGCCTCACCCCTCGGTGCCGCTGCCTTGCGCAGGCGCACCCGCGCGTGGCGACCCAGGAACCGGGCGTAGTGCTGCGGCTTGGTGAGGTGGCGATCCTGGCCGGGCGAGGACACCTCGAGCGAGTAGCGGCCGCGGTAGTCGTTGAGGTGCCCGGAGACACGCTCGCAGAGCGCGATCGTCACGCCGTCTGGATGATCGATGTACAGGCGCAGCGTGCTCCCCGACACGACCTCGGCGAGCAGCACCTCGACCTCGGGCTCGATCACTGCGAGCCGCGCTTCGATCTCTTTGTGGAGTGCACTCACGATCTCCTCCGTCATCAACATAAAAAAAGCGGGCAAGCGCCCACTTCGGAACTTCACGGGGATGCGCCCGGCGCGCTAGCTGTGGATCTCAGGGTAGCACCAGGTGTGCGCTTTGCGGTGGCCGCTCACGAGCGCGCGGCTGCTGCGCGGGCTCGATCTCGGTAGATGCGGTAGTCGCGCCGAGCCGGCTGCATGCAGGCGGCCAGCGCCAGGGGCTGGCGCGCCTCGGCATGCCGGCCGAGCATCTGCAGGCAGCGCCCGAGGCAGAACAGTGCGAAGTCGTTGGTCGGGGCGCGGTCGATCACGGCCTGGAACTCTGCCGCCGCCAGCTCATAGCGCGCGACATGGAACAGCGCCCGGCCGAGCGCTTCGCGAATCGAGGTCTTGTCCGGCGCAAGGTCCCGCGCGCGCGACAGCGGGATCGTCGCCTGATGGTTGTGTCCAGCCTCCAGCAGCTCGGTCCCGCGTCTGAAGAGCTCGTATACGTCGTCCATGTTGTCAGTGTATGCCCAGGCTCCCCGCCCCGAATCAATCGCCCGCAAAGGGCGAGCGAGGCGGCAGTGCCCACAGGGCGCGCATGGCCCCGGTCCATCCCAGGCCGGCGCGCAGCTGCGCTCGCAGCGCGCGACGCTGCTCGCGCGTAGGCGGCTGACCGCCGGCGAAGCGAGCCAGGCGGATCGCACGGATGTAGGCTGCGGCATCGCCCGAGGAGCCAAACCGCCGCTCGAGCGCGGCGAGCGTCACGCCATCGGCCACCGGTCGCCCGCAACGCCGCAGCGCACGTTCGAGCTCGGCCAGCTGATCGCCGGCGCGCGCGGCGGCCAGGCGCCAGGCCAGCATTGCCAGCAGCGCGATCACCAGCGCCGCGCCGAGCACGATCCACCTCATCACGCTGGCCAGCCCCGAGGACGCGCGCGGGCGCGGCGCCTTGACGCCGGGCGTCGGGCCCGGCAGCTCGGCCTGGTGGTGAATCAGGGGCGCTGTGGGAACGCCTGCGTCGCTACCCGGCACCGCCGGCAGCGGCGCGTGGCCGCCGCGCGCCGGAGCCGACGCTGGCGTGGGGTCGAACGTCACCCAGCCGTAGCGCGCGAACCACGCCTCGACCCAATCGTGCGCATCGGTGTCGCTGACGACGTACTGCTTGGTCGCGGAGTCAAACGTGCCGGTCGTAAATCCCGCGGCGACGCGGGCGGGAACACCGCCCATCCGCAGCAGCATCGCCATTGCACCCGAAAACTGCTGGCAGTAACCGATTCTGGTCGTTAAACAGGAAGCTCTCGAGCGTGTAGCCGCTGCTCGGCGGATGCTCGCTGTAGCTGAAGCCGTCCGCGGTCGAGAGGTAGCGCAGGATGCTCTCCGCGAACGCGTACGGCGTCGGCGCCTGGCGCGCGAGCCGCTGTGCGAGCTCGAACGCCTTCGCATACGGGGAGGTCATGATGTCCGTCGAAACGTCGCCGTCAGCGGAGTCGCTCGCCACCGGCTCGCGGGCGTGAAACGGCGCAAACACGACCGGGGCGGCGCGAATTGCGCCGACACCGGGGACTAACCGGCGCGGCATGGCGATCGAGAGGTATGGGGACAGCGCGGGTGGGATCGTGTTGCCGGCGTGCGCAAGCGCGTCGGCGCTCGGACCGTACAGTCCGGGAACAGCGGCCGGAGCGTACACCGCGACACGGTAGCTGTCGCCGGGTTGCACGCTCGACGCGCTCATCCAGGTTCCCGGACTGGCGCCGGCCAGCACCTGCTCGGAGATGTCCTGCGGCGCGGACGCGAGGCCGGCGGCGATCAGGTCGGTCGTGTCGAGTGCGCGGATCGTAACCTGGATCGTCTGCATGAACCGACGCCGGGCTGCGGTGGACGGGTTGGCAAGGTTCTGGGCTTGGCCGGAGACTGCCCCCTGAATCCAGCTGTAGCCGTTGAAGTAGTCGAGATCCTCGGCCTTCCAGTAGGCCGGGTGCGGGGCCTGTACATCGAAGATCTCGCGTCCCGTGCGGGGCCAGTTGAGCGGCCCGTAGGTCTGGTTCCAGGTGAACATCTCGACATCGGCGGGCGACAGCGTGCCAGCCAGCGCCTCGTAGTTGAACCATGGCTTGTGCTGATCGAGCGCCGGCGCGGCGATCATCGCCGCGACGCCGGCCAGGGCGGCGATCGTCGCGCCGGTCGCAGCCTCTGGGGCACGGATCCGCTCGCCCCAGATGAACGCCGCCAGCAGCAGGAACAGCAGCAGTCCGTGCACGTAGGGAAGTGCGGGGCGGGCGAGCGTCGACGGGACGATCGCCAGCGCGACGAGCGGCAACGCCGCGCCCGCGCGGCGCAGGTCTCCGAGCGCCTTGGTCGTGAACGCCAGCACGAGCGCGGCGTCCAGCAGCAGCACGCCGGCGCCGAGCACGTTCACGACCCGGACCCAGTCGTTGATGCCGCTGTAGGGGACCGACGCGCGCGGCAGCGCCGACAGTCCGGCCCCGATGGCGTTCGCCGTGACCGCGATCCGCGCGTGCCGGATCCAGGCCAGCGGGACCCCGGACAGCGCCAGCGCCGCCAGCAGCGCGACGATCGCGCCGAGCGTCGCCGACCACACGACCACGGTGCGGTTGCCGCGGCCGTGGGTCGCGAGCGCTCCCCGAGGCCGGCAACGAGGATCGCGAGCGCGAGCAGCCCGAGCAGCCTGCCGCTTGACGCGGGGCTCAGCAGCGCCGCCCAGCGGAGCACCCCGTAGAGGCCGAGCGCGGCGAACGCGGTGAGCCGTACGAGCGGCCGCTCCACGCCGGTTGCGGCGACGTCACGCGATCGAGCGCCCCCGCGTCCTCCCGAGGAGAGCACCGCGACCTGCGACGCGGTGCTCACCGCACCGCCCCGGCCGCCGCAGACAGACCGCCGGCGCGCGCCGGCGACGGTCCTTCACCCCGCACGGCGAACCCGCAGCAGCCCGCGACCTCGAAGCACAGCCGGCCGGACAGCCGCGCGCTCACCGCACGCGGCACGACGACCACCGAGCCGCGGTGGCCGGCGGTGAGACCAACGGGCAGGCGCTCCAGCGCCTGCGCGGCGACGTAGAACACGGGACGGGGCGCCGTGCCGGGGCCAAGCACCGGCGCCCGCGCGCCAGGGCCTCCCTCGACGAGCGCCAGCCGCGCGTGCGCGGCCGGCCAGCTCAAGAGCTCGGACTCGACAGTGATCGGACGGCGCTCGCCTCCAAGCAACAGCCCGCAACCACCACGACGGGCAAGCTCGAGCGTCAGGGACGCCGCCGCGCGAACCGCCATGTCGAGGTGCTCGGTCGGGCCGCTCCCGCGCGCGTCGAGCACCACCAGCGGACGGGTCTCAGCGTCGGCCTGGAGCCGTCGCTCGAGCAGTCCCGCGCCCCGGGCCAGCGCCTGCCAGTGGATCCGGGAGGCCGGCGTCCCGGGGCGGTATGGCCGCAAGCCGTCGACCTCGACCGCCGCGAGCGGATCGTGGGCCGCGGCGCCTGCGGTCGCGTGCGTCCGGTCACCTGCGCCCCGTTCGCCCCACCGGACCCGCTCGGTGCGCGGCAGCACTAGCAGCTCCTGGACGGCAGTGGTCGCCGCACACGTCAGTCGCGCCAGCCCCAGCGAATCCTCCACGATCAGGCTCGGCGCCGCGAGCGCCCGCAGGCCGCGACGGGGAAAGCGCGCAACGATGTGCACGCTGGCGCTGCGCGCGCCCCCGATCAGCGACAGCGCGCGGGTTATCGGCACCGGCTCGCCTGCCAGCGGATCGTCGATCTCGGCGCCCGGAAGCCCGAGCACGCCGCGGCGCACGTCGATTGTCGCCTCGAGCGGCTCGTTCTCGACGACGCGGTCGGTGTGCAGCCGGCGCTCGAGGCTCGTGCCACGGGCGCTCAGCGAGACCCAGACCGGTACGAACACACCGATCAGCGCGAACGCGAACCCCGGCACCAACAGCGGCGAAGCGTCGAATGTGAACGCGACCACGGTCAGCAGGCCGCCGCCCAGCGCCACCGCCGCCGCGCGTCTCATATGTCGCCCGCCTCGCTCATGGCGCTCGCTGCCCACAGCCACGCAGATCACCCCGCCCGCAACTCACAGCGCACGCACCGAGCTGACGGCGTCGGCGATCACCTCGCTCGCGGCCGCCCGCGGCGTGTCCGGAGCCAGCACCAGGCGGTGGGCGAGGACCGGCTCGGCTAGCGCCTGGACGTCATCGGGCAGCGCGTAATCGCGCCCGCGAGTCATCGCGTAGGCCTTCGCCGCGCGGAGCAGCATCAGGCCCGCTCGGGGGCTGGCGCCGAGATCGACGCGAGGATCCTCGCGGGTTCGCCACAGAAGCCGGACGATGTAGTCGCGCAACGGCTCCGAGGCTCTCACGCGGGTCGCTGTGTGCTGGACGGCGAGCACCTCCGCGGCGGTCGTCACCGGCGCGAGCGTCAGCACGCGGTCACCCGACTCGTGGTCGGCGAGCATTCCGGCCTCAGCGCGCCGCGACGGGTAGCCGAGCGAGATGCGGATCATGAACCGGTCGACCTGTGCTTCCGGTAGCGGGTAGGTCCCCTCGTACTCGATCGGGTTCTGGGTCGCAAGCACGAGAAACGGGCGCGCGAGCTCGTGTGTCTGCACATCGACAGTCACGCACCGCTCCTGCATGCACTCGAGCAGTCCCGACTGCGTCTTGGGCGAAGCGCGGTTGATCTCGTCGACGAGCACTACGTTGGCGAACACCGGACCGGGGCGGAACTCGAACCGGCCCTCGCGCTGGTCGTAGACGTTGGTGCCGACGACATCGGCAGGCAGCAGGTCCGAGGTGCACTGGATCCGCGCGAAGTGGCAGTCGATCGAGCGCGCGATCGCCCGCGCGAGCGCCGTCTTGCCGACGCCGGGATAGTCCTCCACGAGCACGTGTCCCTCGGCGAGCAGCGCGACGAGCACGTGGTCGAGCGTCTCAGGTCGGATCTGCACCGCACGCGAGACATTGTCCGCAAGCCGCCGAGCCACCGCGGCGAACGCTTCAGAATCGTGGGGTGCTACCGGCACCTGCTCGGGCGGCTCCATCGACGCTCTCCATTTCACGTAGGTGCTCGACCTCGTCTAGCACCGCGCGCGCGACCTCCTGCTTGCTCGTCCGCGCCACATGTCGCTCGCCGCCGCCTGAGGTGAGGATCGTCACCTCGTTCTCGGGGGCGTCGAACCCGATGCCTTCGATTGCAATGTCGTTGACGACCAACGCGTCGAGGCCCTTGCGCAAGAGCTTCTCGCGCGCGTAGGCGAGGGCCCCCTCGCCGTGCTCCGCGGCGAACCCGACGATCACCTGCCCGGATCGGCGGCGGGCCACCAGGCCGCTGAGCACGTCGACCGTCGGCACGAGCTCGATCGCCGGCGGACCGGCATTCTTCTTGAGCTTGGTCGGCGCCGGTGCTGCGGGCCGGAAGTCCGCCACGGCTGCGGCCATCAGCAACAGGTCGCATTGACCGAAGCGCGGCTCGCACACGTCTGCGAGCTCGGCGGCGGTCCGGACCTCGACGACCTGTACCCCTGGCGGGGCCGGCAGCGTGACGTTGGCGGCGATCGCCGTCACCTGCGCGCCTCGCCGCGCGGCCTCCGCCGCGAGCGCGAACCCCATTCTCCCCGACGAGCGGTTGCCGATGTAGCGCACGCTGTCGATCGGCTCGCGCGTCCCGCCGGCGGTGACGAGCACGCGGACCGCGGTCCAGCTTGCCGGCGTCAGGAGCGACTCACAGACCTCCAGCAGCTGGTCGGGCTCGGCAAGCCGGCCGATGCCCTGCTCGCCGTGCGATGCCAGCGCTCCCTCGCCGGGCGGGATCACGGTAACCCCACGCGCCGTCAGCAGCTCGAGGTTGGCCTGGGTCGCGGGGTGCAGGTACATGCGGTTGTTCATCGCCGGGGCGACCGCGACTGGGCAGGCGGCGGCCAGCGCGGCGCTCGTGACGAGGTTGTCGGCGTGGCCGTGCGCCAGCTTCGCGAGCGTGTTGGCACTCGCGGGCGCGATCAGGTACAGCTCGGCTCGCTCGACGAGCGCTAGGTGGCTGATCGGAGCGCGCACGGGCAGCGGCTCACCGGGGTAGGACCCTCTTGCGGGGTCGGGCTCGAACTCGGTGGTCAGTACCGGAGCGCCGGTGATCCCCTCAAACGACGCGGCGCCAACGAACCGCTGGCTGGCCGGGGTCTGGATCACGCGGACCGCGTGACCCACCTTGACCGCGAGCCGTACCGTCTCGAGCGCCTTGTAGGCCGCGATCCCGCCGCTCACGCCGAAGAGCAACCGGGCCACCGAGGTTCCTTCCCGCCCTACCGGGGTCACCTGCCTACCTGTAGTGGTACTTCAGCTTGCCCTGCGCAACTTCCTCGAGCGCAATCGTCAGGTAGTTCTTCGAGCGCGTGTCCACCATCGGTGGCGGGAACTCGTCGAACGTGCCCTCGCCGAGGTTGTGGTAGTACGAGTTGATCTGCCGCGCCCGCTTGGCGGCCACGATCACGCTCGCGTAGTCGGAGTCGACGTGGTCGAGCAACTTGTCGATGCGGGGTGAGATCAAGGCTTATCGTCCTTTTGCGAGTGCGGGGTTGCAACAAGGTTAGCGACCGCAACGCGGAGCGCTAGCAGGCAAGCTCGCCGCGGACGATCGCCGCCAGCTCGTCGGTCGCCTGCTCGAGGCGGTCGTTGACGATCACGTGGCTGAACTCGCATTGCGCCTCTAGCTCGCGCTCGGCGGTCCGCAGCCGCCGCGCCACCTGCTCGGAGTTGTCGGTCCCGCGTCCGACGAGCCGCGCCCGCAGCGCCTCCCGCGAGGGCGGCGCGATGAACACCGCGACCGCATCGGGCAGCCCCTCGCGAACCTGTCTGGCGCCCTGCACCTCGATCTCGAGCACCACCGGCGCGCCCGCTGCCGTCCGACGCTCGAGCTCCGAGCGCAGCGTCCCGTAGCGATTGCCCGAGTAGGTCGCGTGCTCGACGAAGTCCCCCGCCGCAAGGTGCTGATCGAACTGCGCGCCGTCCATGAAGTGGTACTCGACGCCATCGTGCTCGCCCGGGCGCGCCGCGCGCGTGGTCGCGGAGACCGACAGCTCGAGCGCGGGGATGCGCTCGAGCAGCCCGCGGATCAGGGTGCCCTTGCCAACCCCGGAGGGCCCGGTGATCACGAACACCTTGGCCACGGAGGCGGGCGCGGGCGCTGCGGTTAGCGGCGGCGCATCAGCGCGACCAGCTCGGCTCGCTGGCGCTGGGAGAGTCCACCGATCGTCTTGCTCGGCGAGATCCTGCACTGCGACAGGATCTTGTTGACCTTGACCCGACCGTACTTGGGCACTGCGAGCAGAAGGTCGAACACCTTCGCCGTCTCCAAATAGCCTGGAGGCTCGAGCAGAAGCTCGTGGATGGGTTGACGGCCGGCCTTCAGGTCGCGTTTCAGCTGGGCGCGTCGGCTCCGGATGTCGTTCGCGCGCTGGAGCGCCTCCATGCGCTGCACGAGCGACCGTTCCGGCGCAGCAATAGGCTTCGGTGGCGATTCGCTGACCGGCGGCATGGGCGGCGACTATACATCTTGGGCCGGGGCGATCAAGACCTACCTTCCCAATTCGAGTCGACCTCAAGCTAAGGTCGAGCATTGTCGAGCTTGGCCGAGGGAATTAGGCATGGTTTGCAGGATCTTTGTGCACTTGGGGCGCTTATCCAGGCGGATAGAGAGTGTGTGCGCAGCGAGCCGTGCGTGCGATCAGTGCTCATGTGCGTGAGCGGGCCCTCGCGCATGGATCTCCTGCAGCGCGAGCACTTCCGGCTCTCCCCGCCGCGCGGCCGCGATCGCCCGAGCGGCCGCCATCCCGCCGGCCATCGTGGTAATGCAGGGGATCCCGCGTGCGACCGCGGCGGTGCGGATCTCGTAGCCATCCGCGCGCGCGCCGGTGCCGACGGGCGTGTTGATCACGAGCTCGACCTCGCCGCGCTCGATCCAGTCCCCCACGTGCGGAGAGCCCTCGCCGATCTTGTTGATCGTCTCAGCCGGGATCCCCATCTTGCGGATCGCCTGGGCCGTGCCGCGGGTGGCGATGATCCGGAAGCCGAGGTCGTGGAGGATCGTGGCCACACCGGTCGCAGCGGGCTTGTCGCCGTCGGCGACCGTGATGAAGACCGTGCCCCCGTTGGGGAGCCTCGCACCCGCGGCGGCCTGAGCCTTGGCAAACGCCGTCGGAAAATCGCGGGCGATGCCCATCACCTCACCGGTCGAGCGCATCTCTGGGCCGAGCAGCGAGTCGGCGCCCGCGAAGCGATCGAACGGGAGCACGACCTCCTTGACACACACATGTCCGTTGCTCGTGTCCCGCGGCAGCGCGAGCTCTGCCAGCCGCTCCCCGAGCATGATCCGGCAGGCGAGCTTTGCACCGGGATCCCGATCGCCTTGGACACGAACGGGACGGTCCGCGATGCGCGCGGGTTGGCCTCGATCACATACACGCCGGAGTCGCTGGATCGCGAACTGCACGTTCAGCAAGCCGACGACGGACAGCTCCTTGGCGATGCCCTCGGTCTGGGCGGTGATCAGCGCCAGCATCTCGTCGCCCGAGCGTGTGCGGCGGCAGCACGCATGCGGAGTCGCCGGAATGGATCCCGGCCTCCTCGACGTGCTGCATGATGCCGGCGATCCAGACGTCCTCGCCGTCGCACAACGCGTCCACATCGACCTCGATCGAGTCCTCGAGGAACCGGTCCAGATAGATCGCGCGGCCCGTCTCGGTGCTCGACGCGGTCGAGGTACTCCTTCAGCCCCGAGACACTGTACACGATCTCCATCGCGCGCCCACCGAGCACGTAGCTGGGACGCACGAGCAGCGGAAAGCCGACCGTCGGCGCGGATCTCGAGCGCCTGCGCCGGCGAGGCGGCGGTGGCGTATGGCGGCGCCTTGTAGCCCAGCCGGTCGAGCAGCCTCCCGAACGGCAGCGGTCCTCGGCCAGGTCGATCGCGTCGATGCTAGTGCCAAGAATCCTGATCCCGGCCTCGTGCAGCCCGGCGGCGAGTTTGAGCGGGGTCTGGCCGCCGAACTGGACGACCAGCCCTAGGGATCCTCAACGCTCGGTGACGCCGAGTACGTCGGTCAGCGTCAGCGGCTCGAAGTACAGTCGGTCGGAGGTGTCGTAGTCGGTCGACACGGTCTCGGGATTGCAGTTGATCATCACCGCGTCGAGGCCCCGCTCGCGGACCGTCTGGGCGGCGTGCACGCAGCAGTAGTCAAACTCGATCCCCTGCCCGATCCGGTTCGGCCCCGAGCCGAGGATCACAACGCTCGGCCGCTCGCCCCGCTGCACCTCGCCATCGGCGGGGGCGCGTTCCCATCCGGAGTAGTAGTACGGGGTGCGGGCCGGGAACTCGGCCGCACAAGTGTCGACGGACTTGAACGTCCGCTCGCCGGCAAACGGCGCATCCGGATCTGCGACCAACTCGGCGAGCTCGCGCAGGAACCACGGGTCGATGTTCGTGGCCCGCTGAAGCTCGTCGACCGAGACGCGCCGCCGGAGTGCCTCGAGCAGTGATCGAACCGCTCGGCCCCGGGCGTCAGCCGATCGCGGTCAGCAGCTCCTGGTCGTCGTGCGGGGGACGCGGCCGGTGGTCGAGCTCGCGCGAGCGCAACGCCTTCGCAAACGCCTGCTTGAACGTGCGGCCGATCGCCATCGCCTCGCCCGACGGACTTCATGTGCGTCGTCAGGCCGGCCTCGGCGCCGGGGAACTTCTCGAATGCGAACCGCGGCCACTTCACGACGCAGTAGTCGATCGCCGGCTCGAAGCTGGCCGGGGTCGCCTTCGTGATGTCGTTGGGGATCTCCTGCAACGTGTAGCCGACTGCAAGCCGTGCGGCGATCTTCGCAATCGGGAAGCCGGTCGCCTTGCTCGCGAGCGCGCTCGAACGCGACACGCGCGGGTTCATCTCGATCACGAGGATCTCGTCGGTCTCCCGGTTGACCGCGAACTGCACGTTCGAGCCGCCCGTCTCCACGCCCACGGCGCGGATCGCCGCGATCGCCTGGTCACGCAGCTCTTGGTACTGCTTGTCGGTAAGCGTCTGCTGCGGCGCCACGCAGACGCTGTCGCCGGTGTGCACGCCCATCGGATCGATGTTCTCGATCGAGCACACGATCACGACGTTGTCGGCGCGGTCGCGCATCACCTCGAGCTCGAACTCGCCCCACCCCTGGACCGACTCCTCGAGCAGCACCTGGCCGATCGGCGAGGCCTTCAGCCCTCTGTTCACGACGCCCGACAGCTCGGCCTGGTGGCGGACGACACCACCCCCGCCGCCGCCAAGCGTGAACGCGGGCCGGATGATGAGCGGCAGCCCGAGCTCGGCGAGCGCCCGCTCGGCCCCGAGTGCGCTGTGGGCGATCACGCTGCGCGGCACGCGCAGGCCGGCGGCGGTCATCGCCGCCCGAAACTGCTCCCGGTCCTCGGCCCTGCGGATCGCCTCGTGGTCTGCGCCGATCAGCTCCACGCCATGGCGCGCCAGGGTCCCGTTGTCGTGCAGCGTCATCGCAAGGTTGAGCGCCGTCTGGCCGCCGAGCGTCGCCAGCAGCGCGTCGGGCTGCTCGCGCTCGATCACCTGCCTGACGGGACCGGGCAGCAGCGGCTCGACGTACGTGGTCGTCGCGACCTCGGGATCGGTCATGATCGTCGCCGGATTGGAGTTGACGAGCACTACCTCGTAGCCCTCCTCCGTCAGTACCCTGCAGGCCTGGGTGCCGGAGTAGTCGAACTCCGCCGCCTGTCCGATCACGATCGGTCCCGACCCGATGATCAGGATCTTGTGCAGGTCGTCTCTACGCGGCACGCTTGATCTCGTCCACGAAGCGATCGAACAAGTACAGCGAGTCGTGCGGGCCGGGCCCTGCCTCCGGGTGGTACTGGACGGTGGCGCCGGGCACGTCTCTGAGCTGGAGTCCCTCGACAGTCCGGTCGTAAAGGTTGATGTGCGTCAGCTCGGCGGCGCCGAAGTCGGTCTCCCAGCGCACTGCTTGATCGCGCTCGATCGTCTTCGAGCCGTCAGGGCCACGGACCGCGAAACCATGGTTCTGGCTGGTGATCTCGGTTCTGCCGGTCGTCAGGTCCTTGACCGGGTGGTTGGCGCCGTGATGGCCGAACGGCAGCTTGTAGGTCTCCAGTCCGACCGCGCGGCATAGCAGCTGGTGCCCGAGGCAGATGCCGTACACGGGCCGCTTGCCGATCAGCTCGCGCACCGTCTCGGTGGCGTAGTCCAGCGCCGCCGGGTCGCCCGGGCCATTGGCGAGGAAGATCGCGTCCGGGTGGTTGTGCAGCAGCTGCGCGGCGGTCGCGGTGCACGGGTGCAACTCGACGGTTGCGCCACGCGCGCGCAGGTTGCGGATGATCGACAGCTTAACGCCCGTGTCGATCATCGCGATCCGCGGACCCCCCTTGCCGTCGCCCTCAAGCGTGATCAGATGTGTTGGCGTGACCTGCCTTGCGAGATCGCGGCCGCTCATCGGCGGCTCGGCGGCGATCAGCTCTCGCGCCCGTGGCTGCGGGACGGTCGCCGGGAACAGACCCCCGCGCATCGCACCCTGGTCGCGGATGTGGCGCACGAGCGTGCGGGTGTCGAGCTCGGTGATCGCGGGCAGACCGCAGTCGGCCAGCCAGGAGAGCCATCCGGACTCGGCGCCGTGGGCGTCCTCGCGGTCGACGGCGGCGCGCATGATCGCGGCTCGAGCATGGATCCGATCGGATTCCATCGCCTCCACGCAGACGCCGTAGTTGCCGATCTGCGGGTAAGTGAATGTGATCAGCTGGCCGGCGTAGCTCGGGTCGGTGATCGCCTCCTGGTAGCCGGTCATCGAGGTCGTGAACACAATCTCGCCGACCGCATGGCCGCCGGCGCCGCACGCGACCCCGTCGAAGCGCGTGCCGTCCTCGAGCAGCACGTAGGCGGTCGCGTCGCTCATCGGCCGGCGGTGGCGGTTCGGTAAGCCTCGGCGGTTGGACGGGCCGCGGCGGTTGGACGGGCCGCGGCGGTTGGACGGGCCGCGGCGCTCTGGCGGACGGTGGTGGCGCTCATCGGTTCGCGGGCGTTTCTGCGCCTGCCAGGGTCCGCTGGCGGAACGCGACCTGCCCGCCGGCGACCGTCAGCGCCACCCGCCCGTACAGCGTTCGTCCGTGAAAGCAGCAGTTCTCAGACCGGCTCGCATACCCGTCGGCTCCGACCTCGACCTTCGCGTCAAGGTCGACGAGGCAGAGGTTGGCGGGCTCGCCGGGCGCGATCCGCGGCGTCGGCAGGTCGTACAGCGCGGCGCCGGCGGTCAGTCGCTGCACGAGCGTTGCGAGCTGCAGCTCGTCGGACAGCACGAGCTCCGTGAACAGCGCCGCGAACGCCGTCTCGAGGCCCGTGGTTCCCATCGGCGCCTCCTCGAACGGAACCTCCTTCTCGTGCCGAGCGTGCGGCGCGTGGTCGGTCGCGATGCAGTCGATCACGCCGCTGCTGATCGCCTCCACGAGCGCGCGGCGGTCGCTCTCGGTGCGCAGCGGCGGGTTCATCTTGAAGCGGGTGTCGAGCGTTCGGACCAGATCGTCGGTCAGCGTCAGGTGATGCGGGCAGGCTTCCGCGCTCACGCGTGCGCCTGACCTCTTGGCCTGCTCGAGCGCTCGCACTGATTCCACGCAGGACAGGTGCTGGAAGTGCACTCGGGCGCCTTCGTAGTCCGCGAGGGCTGCATCCCGCGCGACCATCGTCGACTCCGCCAGCGACGGGATCCCCGCCAGCCCGAGCCGCGCCGAGACCGCGCCTTCGTGCATCACGCCGTCCGCCGACAGCGCCGGGTCTTCCTCGTGCAGCGCGAGGACCCCCCCGCAGAGGCGCTGGTACTGGAGCGCCTTGCGTAGCAGCCCGGCCGAGACGACGGGCTTGCCGTCGTCGGTGAACCCGAGCGCGCCCGCGTCGCGCAGCTCGGCCATCTCGGTCAGCTCCTCGCCTCGCAGCCCGCGCGTGATCGACGCCAGGAAGCCAACGGGCACCCGCGCCTGCCGCCTCGCGCCGTCGACCAGCGAGCGCAGCACTGAGGCCTCGTCCACGACCGGCGACGTGTTGGGCATCGCGATCACCGCAGAGAAGCCGCCGGCGGCCGCCGCCGCAGTTCCGGTGTCCAGGTCCTCCTTGTACTCCTGCCCGGGCTCTCTCAGGTGCACGTGCGGGTCCACGAAGGCCGGGAACGCATGCCTTCCCGCGGCGTCGATCACCTCGCCACTGTCGAAAGACGGGATCGATCCCGGGGCGCCGAGTTCTTCCACCTGCCCGCGCCTCAGGAGGATGTCGCACGGCTCGTCGAGGTTCGCTCTCGGATCCAGTACGTGGGCGCCGCGGATCAGTAACTCGGCAGGCTCGCCGGCGCGCTGGTGCAGAGCCTGGTGGGGTCGTCCTGTCGCCATCACGCCACCGCTGCCAGTGCCCGAGCGCCGAGCAGCAGCTCGTACAGGACAGCCATCCGCACCACGACGCCGGCCTTGACCTGCTCTCCGAGCAGCGCCTGCGGGGAGTCGATCGCGTCGGCCGACAGCTCCACGCCACGGTTGACGGGACCCGGGTGCATCAGCAGCTGGCCGGGGTGCAGCCGCGCGGCGCTGACCTGGTATCGGGTGGCGTACTCCCGCAGCGAGGGGATGTAGGAATCGCGCATCCGCTCGTGCTGCATCCGCAGGACGTACACGACATCGGCTCGATCGAGTCCGTCGAGCATGGCGGTCGCGTTGCAGCCGAGCGCGTCGATCTTCCGCGGCAGCAGCGTCGGAGGTCCGCACACGGTTACCTTCGCCCCCATTCGGCTGAACGCCAGGATGTTCGAGCGGGCGACGCGGGAGTGCAGCACGTCGCCGACGATCCAGATCTGCGCGCCGTCGAGCGGCCCCAACCGGCGGCGCAGCGTAAACACGTCAAGCAGCGCCTGGGTCGGATGCTCGTGCTTGCCGTCGCCGGCGTTGATCACGGCGGCCGTGGTCCAGCGCGCGACAAGCTGAGCCGCACCCACGTGCGGCGAGCGGATCACGATCGCCGCCGGGTCATAGGCGGACAACGTCTGCACCGTGTCCTTGAGCGACTCGCCCTTGTCGACGCTCGATCCGACCGAGCGGATGTTGACCACGTCGGCCGACAGCCGCTTGGCGGCGAGTTCGAATGATGAGCTGGTGCGCGTACTCGACTCGTAGAACAGGTTGACGACCGTCCGTCCGCGCAGTGCGGGCACTTTCTTGATCTCGCGGCCCGCCACCTCTGCGAACGATTCCGCGCGGTCCAGGATCCGCTCGATCCCGGCGCGGTCGAGATCGTCGATCGAGATCAGATGCTTTGGGATTCTCGTGCTCATGCTGCCTCTCGGTTGCGCTCTCCAGCCGGTCCGATCGTGACCTCGTCGAAACCATCGACCTCCTCGACGCGGACGTTCACGCGCTGGTCCCGGGAGGTCGGGAGGTTCTTGCCCACGTAATCTGGCCTGATCGGCAGCTCGCGGTGGCCGCGGTCGACAAGCACCGCTAGCTGTACGCGGGACGGACGTCCGTAGTCGAAGATCGCATCGATCGCGGCGCGCACCGTTCGCCCCGTGTAGAGGACGTCGTCGACGATCACGACCGTCCGGCCCTCTACGGCGAACTCCAGATGGGTGGCGTGGACGATCGGAGCGCTCGGCCGGATCAACAGATCGTCGCGGTAGAAAGAGATGTCAACGTCGCCGAGCGGCACCGCTGACTCCAACAGCTCGCTGGTCAGCGCGTGCAGCCGCTGCGCGAGATGGGCGCCGCGACGGTGAATACCCACCAGCGCGACCGTCCCATCCGGATTCTTCTCGACAAGCTCGTGGGCGATCCGCACGAGCGTACGGCGTATGTCGTCGCGGTCGAGGACGACCGTTGGGGCTTGTAACATTGCTCCTTCCTGGCCTCGCTGGACCTGGTTAAAGGGGCCGACTATGCGCAGCGTAGCAGCGGCGTCGGCAGCTCCTTTACAGTTCGCCGCGGTGGTCGCTTGCAGACATTCCGCTTCCCTGGCAGCGAGCCCGGTCCTTAGGGCTCCCGCAAAAATTACTGCCGGCTCCGACGGCGTCTGGACGCGCCTGGCGCCACCGGCTCGCCCTCACTTGCCACCAGCAATATCGGGGCGAGCCGGCGGCGCCAGCCACGCCCAGCCACTCGCCGGATTCCGGCATTAATTTCCGCGGGAGCCCTTATTTAGTGCTCCGTTAGATCGCCCAAATGTCCCACCAAACAAGATTTAATGGAAATTCTGGGTGTTACCAACCGGAATCAAGACCGTCGCTGTCCCGTTCAACAAACAGGATTATGACTAACAGGTTTGTCGGGGATTCGAACCACCTAAGGGAGCACTATTATGGTTGCCTCGTAGTAAGCCCCAGGCACCGGCCGGCAGCTTCCCCTCCTCCCCCTCGGCCGACGATCGCCCCCCTGTCTCAGGCCTGGTCTCGCGCGCGACGATAGAGGACGTGAGGCAGGTCGACGTACACGATGTCTCGCTCGTACACGAAGTCGGCCTTCTCCATCACCCGTCTGGACGCCACGTTGTGCGGCAGTGTGAAGGCGATGATCGACTGCAGATCCAGGTCGCCGAATGCAACGTCGACCGCCAGCAGCGCCATCTCAGTCGCCAGTCCCTGGCCCCAGCGCTCAGGAATGATCGCCCACCCAACCTCGATCTCGTCGCCGCCGGTCGCATGCGTCCGTTGCAGGCCGCCGCGCCCGACCATCGCACCGGTGGCGCGGTCCCGCAGCAACCACATGCCGAAGCCGTGGCGCTCCCAATGGTCCAGCTTCGCGGCGAGGTTAGCGCTCACCTCAGCCTCGGTCGGTCCCTCTGGCCGGGGCCAAGTCGTCGGCGCGACCCGGGGGTCACGCAACAGCACGACCAGATCTCGCTCGTGATCGGGCCGCAGCCGCTCACAAACCAGCCGGTCGGTCTCGATCCGCTCAATCGTGCGTGTGCTCACTGCAAGCCATCCACGAGCGCCTTCGCCCGATCGGGCTCCAGCCTCTCAGGCTCGGCCTCGGCCCGACCGTCCCACCGCACCAGTTGCGGCGCACCCCGTTCCGGAAACGGGATCTCGATCGTGTCGAAGTCCCGCGGCAGCACCGTGCGCGGGAAGATCGCGCGCGCCTCGTCGCGCAGCAAACCAACTGGGTAGCGCGTCGAGAAGTGATTGAGGGCCAGCAGCATCACGTCCGCGTCTCTCGCCAGCGCGGCCGCCTGGCCTGCTGTCGAGTGTCCGGTCTCGGCCGCCCGCTCACGCTCCTCCTCCGCGAACGTGGCTTCGTGAACGAGCACGTCCGCCTCGTGCGCGGCGACCCGGAGGGTCTCGCACGGGCCCGTGTCGCCCGACAGCGCGATCTTACGACCGGCACGAGGAGGGCCGAGGACGTGTTCGGGCCTCACCCCCCTGATCGTCTCGCCGCGCTGGACCTGCCCGAACTCCGGCCCCGGGACCAGCCCGAGGCGCTCCGCCGACTCAGGATCGAACACGCCGGGGCGCTCGTCTTCGAACACGACATAACCAAACGCCGGGACCCGATGCGCCACCGGGACTGGCGCGATCCTGTAGCCGTCGCGCGCCAGCACGTCGCCGGTCTCCAGTTCGACGACCTCGAGCTCAAACGCCACCCGCCCGGCGGCGCGCAGCGCCAGCACCAACAGCTCTCGAAGGCCCCGAGGGCCGTGGACAGTCAGCGGCCGCTCGCGGCCACGGAGATCGAACGTCTTCAGCAGGCCGGGCAGTCCGAGCCAGTGATCGGCGTGGAGGTGTGTGAGAAACACCTCGGTCACGTCGGTCAGCCCGACCGAGGCGACGAGCTGGCGCTGGGTCCCCTCGCCGCAGTCGAACAGGATCCGGTCGGCGCCCCGGCGAACCAGCAACGCGGGCAGCCCACGACGAGCACTCGGGATCGAGCCGGCCGTGCCGGCGAAGAACAGCGATAGGTCCATGGAAACGAGTCTGACAGCCACGCAGCTCCCAAGCGTTCTCCAAGCCGCCGGCTGGCACCCGGCGTTCCAACGGCGTTTGTCCGATGCCGGCACGGTGCCCCGGCCGGCGCGCACAGGGCCGGATCCTCGTCCGGGGCCGTCCGTCCTCATGGGGCCGGTGGTAGTCCGCGGCCGTCCGTCCTCATGGGGCCGGTCGTAGTCCGCGGCCGCCCGTCCTCACTCGAGCGTGATCAGCTCAAAGCGCAGCTCGCCTCGCCGCGCCCGGGCGATGCCCATCGTGTGCGCTGGCGCTCGCCGGCGCTCAGTCGGACTGCCGGAGTTGAAGATCTGAAAGCCGTCCAGCGACCGTTCGTGGAGCGGCTTGTGCGAGTGGCCGAAGACGACCGCCTCGGCCTTCGGAAAGCGCGCCCGTAGCCGCCCGAGTCTGCCCGCCGCCGGGCCGGCGTCGTGAATCACCGCGATCCTCGCCCCGGCCGCATTGACCACCGCGGCGGCCGGCAGCGCCGACCGAACATCCGCATCGTCGACATTCCCGTGCACGGCGACCACCTCCCCGTAGGTCTGAAGCTCGCGCAACACCGACATGTGCGTGAGGTCCCCGGCATGAACAATCAGATCCGCCGCACGCAGCCGCTCGACGCAGCTCTCCGGCAGCCGCCGGCCGGCGCGCGGCATGTGGGTGTCAGAGATGATTGCTATCCACACGATAAGCTCTTCCCACCCTTTCCCCGTATCAAAGCGCCCGTAGCTCAGGGGATAGAGCGTTCGCCTCCGGAGCGAAAGGTCGCAGGTTCAAATCCTGCCGGGCGCGTCACAAACCACCTGCAAAATGGGCAGTATTCACACTGTGCTCCGGGGGATGGTAGGGCTACGGATACGCAGTCGGGGACCAGGGGCCCATTCAGGGGCCTAAACGATCCCCTCACTCGTCGTCGTCCCATTCCTTCTGCGGGTCGGTCAGATCCTCGAGAAACTGGTCGAACTGGCCCTTTTCGGCGACGAACTGCCCCCGCGGATCGTTGTTGTCGATGCGGGTGAGCTGGCGGCTCTTGACGCGCTCGGCGGGCTCGTCGGCGAACCTCATCACGGTCCAGATCGCCTGCTCGTCGATGTAGCGGCGCGTGGCGACCTGCTGGTAGACCGAGAACGTGAACTGCGGGTCGGTGTGGCCGATCTGCGCCGCGATCCATTTCGGGTCGCGGCCGATCGATGCCGCGAACGTCGCCCACGTGCGGCGCATCGAGTGCGGGGTGATCTGCGGCAACTCCGGCAGGCCGGCCTGCGCGCGGTTGGCGTTCGCGCGCTCCACCGCGCGAACGAGGATCCGGTCACGGAACCGGTCGGGATCACGGCGCTTGCCCGCTGCGGTACCGAAGAAGTAATCCTTCGGCCCGCCTGGAAGCCCGCGTTCACGCCGGTCGATCACATAGGCGAGGAGCTCGTCGCGCAGGTAGAGGGTCATCTCCACCTCGCGGATTCCGGCTTCGGTCTTCGCGTCCGGCAGCTTGAAGCGGCTGCGAACCAGATCGACGGTCGCGCAGCGAAGGTCCAGCATCTCGCTGATCCGAAACCCAGCGAGGCCGAGCGTCGCGCACATCGCGCGGCGGCCGAGGCCCTTGCGATCCGCCCGCGCGTCCGTCTCTAGCTCGCCGGCCGCGTCGAGAGGGCGTGAAACTCATCGATCTCCAAGAATGTCCGGTTTTGCCGAGGCCGCGGGAGGAACCGCGCGGAGCGCTCGCCCACCCGAACCGGGTTGCGATCGATCAGCTCGTAATCGACCGCCTGCTGGAGGATCTGGCCGAGCAGCTTGATCATCGCGTTGATCGACGTATTCGACAACGGCCGGCGCCGGCGCTGATAGGTGCGCCCGCGCTTGTCGGTCACCGTCTCCATCAAAGGCCGCCCGTTCCTGTTCGCCGCCGCGCGCGCCTGCGCGGCGCGGATCGTCTCAGCCTGGTCGTGCAATTCGTCGCGGAACCGGTCAACCACCGGGGTCGTGATCTCACGTAGCTGGTAGCGGCCGAAGAAGCGCTGCAGATAGCCCAGCCGCCACTCGTAGTCGCTGACCGTGCTCTGGTCGATGCGCACGTGCTTCGATTTCCACCAGCGGTTAGCGAACACGCGAAAGGTCTCGTCGATCCGCACGCCAAGCTGCGCCATCGCGTTCTCGAGGCGATCCTCGCGCGGCTCTAATCGAGGGGGCACCCACGTCCCGCGCTCGATCTGCTGCAGGATCTTCTCTCCGTCTCGAGCTCGGCACGCTGCCGGTTCCACCCCTGCTTGTTCGTGCCGAGCGTGACCTTCTCGCGGCGGCCGTACGCGTAGACGCGAGCGACGTAACTGACGGTCTCCCCATCCGCCCACGGCTTCTCGAACACGTTGCCCGTGTTGGGGCGTGGCATCAGCCGAGCCCGCCCCGTCGACGCGTAGTCTTGACCTGCATCAGGACGATTCCTCCGGTTAGCGGGCCCGGAGCGTCCACGCGCTGCCGGGATCACCTCGTCTCCGTCATCCTGCCACGCGGGAAGCCGATACGCGCCGAGGCTGAATCGCCGCCGACGGCCTGGTGTGGACCTTCGAGCTTACGTGCACGCGAAGGGCACTCGCGGGGCCCGTCGGTCCGGCCACGCGTTTCGCGAGCCTTCCGAGCCGGTCGGACATCTAGGCGAGTGAGTTCACTCGTACGACTCGTAAGGGGCGCCGGGTCGCCGCCTACGCGGCGGCCGCCGGCGCCTCGCCTCAAGCGCCTGGCGCGCCTGGTCGAGGTCGAAGCGGATGCGCGCCTTCGGCCCCGAGCCGAGCCTCATCGCGCCGAGCTCTGTGGCGTGCGCATACACGTAGTCGATCGACACCCCGAGTTCCTCAGCAAGCTCGCGTGCGTCGACGAGTCCGAATGTGGCGGATCGTGTGCCGACGATCTCCACAACCTTCTGCGCGATCGCATCCGCGAGCGCCTCCACATCACTCGTCGTAAGGATCCGATCGTTCACGGCGGCGTTTCCCCGCCGCCGCGGATCGCCCCAAGATCCGCGATGGAGCCTACAGGTTGATCGACGGCGACGGACGCACGCTTGCCGCCGGCCACGACGCGGAGCGAGCCGGGAGACCGCGTCGATGCGCGGAAGTTTGTTCTCTGCGTTCGCATTGCTAGCTCTGCCTTCTAGGTACCGGGTCGGGTCAGCGAAGCCTCGTTCCGAAGCCAAGTACGGCAAAGGCGGCTGAGCGCTCTGGCTGGGCTGCGCTCCGTCAGCCTGTGAAGCTCGATACTGCGCTTGGCTCCGAGTTCCGAGGAGACGCTCGACGATGTGGGGGCGAGTGGGATCAGCGGTCGCTTAACGTCAGCCGAGGACCGTGGACCGTTCGGGTATGCTCGCTCCGAGCCCACCCGCTCACTGTGATCGCCGCCAGCGCAGGGGCCGCTTGTCGCAGCGGTTGGCCTTGGTGCGTGTGCCCGCCACTGGGTACGGCTCGCCAATCGCAGTCGCATAGGGGCACGCTCGGAGATCGAGGGTCCAACGCGTGCTCGCCCCGCTCCGGGCAGAGGGGTGGCGGCTTCGTCACTCGCTCGTCTGGGGTGGGCCTGGGGACGTCGATAGCGTCGCGATCGCGTCAAACGGCATCGCGTTCGCGATCGAGACGAAAGACCCGGAGCTACGAGCCCCAGCAGCTCATGCGCGCACGGGAGATGGCCACGTGGCTGCGCTCCCGACGGTGCCGTTGGTGTCGCAGTGGCGCCCTCCCCGTCCTATGCATCGCACGGGCGCGCCAGCTCGAGCACACCGAGGCCGGAGTACTCGTCGTCTCACTCGATCGGCTCAGGTCGGCGCTGCGCATCGCAGCCGGCACAAGAGAACGACCCGCGTTCCTCTCCCCTTCCCAGCCATGCCAAGCCGCTGCGACGGCAGGCACAGGCCGGAGGGCGCACGAAGGCTGTAGAGCGGCACGCGGCCCGGAGCGTCTCGTTGCTCCTCGCCCAGTGCCGATTGCTGACGATCAGATTGCGGGGCGGGCGTGCGATCACTGCTTGCTTGGGCTAGGTGTCGCGATCGGCGACTTCCGAGCGTCCCAGTGCCGGCCGCGGCGGACGGTCCGGACTCCTGCATTCGCCATCCGGTCGATCTCAACAGGGCTTCTGGTTTGCGACGATCGCGAGAGCGGCTGAGCGCTAGCTGAGGATCGCGCTCGACGCCACTTTGCAAGCGACGAGCGTCATCGACGGCCCTGCTGCAGTCGCGTGGTCCGGCAGCCAGGGCCGTCGCACCGGGATTGCTTACGTCGATTGCGATCGTCCCGAAACGCCTGCCGTGCGACCGGAACGAGGCGAAGGCAGATGCCGTCGCGTTCACGTCGATCGCTTGCAGGCTGAGGACGATTCGATTCGCAGCTAGCGCCCGGCCGGCTTGCGCGATCGCGGCAAAGCGCGAGCCTGCGCCGCCCAGCGAGCGCTCTCCGAGTGCTAGCTCGCATGCAGTGGATCAGCTAACTCCGACCAAATCGTCGTGGCCGCTTGAGCGGCAATGCAGCCACGCGCGAACCTCGAGCTCGACCGCTGGTTCCGTCCAGCGGCAGCGCCAACTCTCGGTTGCGACGCGCCTCGCCTCGACCCGAGTGCTTGCAAGACAAGACGCATCTGGTGGAGGTGCCGTGGGCGCGGGAGCGTTCGGGGTTCACGCTGCTGTTCGAGGCGTTGGTGAAAGAAGCGCAGCATGGCGTCGCCGAGCTCCCCGCCGCGCGACCGCGTCAGCACGCCGCGCATCACCAACTGGTCGAGATGACTCACGTCGGCGCCCAATGCGCCGACGTCGGCGCGCAGTGACTCCTCGGGCACCTCCGGGAGGCCAGCGGCGGCGAGGGCCGCGGCGGCGGCGCGTGCCGCGTCACCGAGGTCTCCACCCGTGACCTCGCCGCCAGCGCGCGCGTCGCGCTCAACGCGCTCCCGCCAGTACGCGGAGTAGACGCCGGCGATGTTCATCTCAGGCGAGATTTCGCCCCGCGCGACCTCAAGTAGCATCCGAAGCGCGAGCGGATTGTTGAGCACCTCCTGGATGGGCAACCCGTTGGCTGCCGCCGCGACAAGATCATTCGCTGCGGCGCTTGCATCGCGATATTGGTCGGTCGGTCCGAACTGCTCGAAGTGCCGGACGATGATGCCGTGCAGCTCGTCGGCTGGATATGGCAGGAGCTCGACCTCGGCACCGGCTACGGCGCGCAACTGGCCGGCTTCTTCGCGGCGGCTGGCCAGCACGACGCGGCAGGTCGTCAGCGCCTCGCTGAGGAGATCCTCAACGGCCTCCTTGCTGGCGGCGGTGACCAGCGCGTCGACGGTATCGATGAGCAGCACCGGCGGGCGGCCACGTGCAGCGATCGCCTGGATGCCGAGGAGGAGGTCCTCGGGCGCGAGCACCGGCGGCTGGGTGCCGCGGCCAACCAGGAGCGACCCCTTGATGAACAACGGCTCGATGAAACCTGTCGCGGCGAGGAGGGCGTGAACCCTCCAGAGCAGGCTCGACTTGCCTAGACCTGCCTCGGCGGTGACTAGCACCGCGGGGGCGTCACCCGCGAGCGCCTCAAGCACCGCCGACTCCGGGCCGCGCTCCACGTACAGACCGGACGACAGCCGCAAGTACGCTCCGGAGTCTGCGCCACGGCGTCGACCTCCTCGACCGACGAGGCAGTGATCTGCCGCAACCGGCGTGCTTGTCTCTCGCCGGGAGCCCCCAGGACGCGAGCCAGGTGGGCGTCCCGCTCCGCCACGAACGGCGCTCGGTCGATCATCTGTGCCGTCGTGAGGATGTCGCTAAGCGCGCCCTCGATCTCCGCCACAATGCGGCTTGCGAACTGGTCGGCGGTGAGGTCCGCGGTCGGCCCGACGTGCTGCAGCAAGACCTCGACGAGCTCTCGATCGCCGCCGAGGTAGGGGCGCGACAGCCGGATGCTCAGAGCATCTCTAAGCTCCTGATCGGCGAGTAGTCCCTCGTAGGCCGCATGTGAGTACTCCGGGACGACGCGCTCGTCCTCGAGACGCCGGCTGACGCGGTCCAGGATCTGTTCGATGTCGGTTTCATGCAGAGCGCGCTTCTTGAGTGCACGGAAGCCAGAGACAATGGCGTTTGCCGCGACCTCGGCCAGCATCTCGGCGCCGAAGGCGGCGACGGGGTCGGGGTGCGAAACGTCTGCCATGCCCGGATCCTACGTGCCGCGCAGCGCGGCGTCTGTGAACGGCACAAGGCGAGGAGGCCGGGGAATCACCGTCCAGCGCCTAAAGCCAGCGACCGGACGAGATTGATCCACGCCGGGTGGGGGAGACGGTCTCTGTACGTAGCGAGCTCAGCCGAACGGCGCTCGCCCCTCAGATGAACACCGTCCCGACGAATTTGCGGGTGTCTCGCCGCGCTGCTCCTCACCAATTCCGCGGACGCAGGCGCACCGGCCTGCCTACGCACGTGCACGGATCTCGTCCTGTCCTGCGAGCCCTGCTATCGGCGAGGAGCGGGCCTGGGTCGCCGGGCGGGCCGGAACCTGCTTGTGGCCAAGCCGAGCGCCGAGTGCTTGCAGCCTTCTTGCAAGCACTCGGGTCGAGGCGAGGCGCGTCGCAACCGAGAGTTGGCGCTGCCGCTAAACGGAACCAGCGGTCGAGCTCGAGGTTCGCGCGTGGCCGCATTGCCGCTGAAGGAGTTACGGCGATTCAGCCCTGAATTAGCTGCCCAGCGACTCGCGAGCAAGCACCCGCAGAGGTCCGTGGCCGCCGACGGCGGGCTTGCGCCATGCCACGCATCCGAAGGCGCGGCGCTAGCCAGGCGGAAGATTGCATTCGCGTCTGGCCAGCACGATGCCGCGCCATCGCGTTGGCGACGTAGGGATCCTCCAGGTACACGGCCGAATCGGCGCGCCGGCGCGATCGGATTCCCCAGTGGGAGGCGCGCCGTCTCCGCGGGCGGCGTGGTGGTGCCGCGGGCAGCTAGTCTCAGGAGCCGGGTGCACGCCGAGGTAGGTATGCGCGATGCCGGGTCGCTGGCGGCGATCGGCGCCATGAGCTGAGCGGCGCGCTTGGTGCGTCAGATGTCTGGAGTTGCGGTGCGGCCCTGCAGGCTCGGCAGGGACGGACGACATTGAGTCGAGGCCGCGACTACGCGCCACTGTGGCGGTCGCTGGCCGCGTCTGCGAACAGACAGACGAAGAGCAGGTGGCCGAGGCAGTCGCAGATCGCCTCGGACGCCGCCGGCGTGTCAGCGTCGAGCGAGCCGATGGCGAGTGCGGCGAAGCGGCCGGCCTGTTGGGAGTGCTCGATCAGGGACGGTGGGTCTGAGATCGGTGACGCCATCTCAAGTGCGTCGGCTGCCGCGTCGTAAACGAGACTGAGCCAATCGTCGGCGTCATAACCGCGGGAGTGTCCGTCGGCGTGGAGGGCGCGGTGGCCGCGGTGCAGGCTGCCGGTGGCGGTGGTGTCGATGGTGGTGATGAGCTCGTCCGCCAGCCCCGAGCCTGATTCCTGGGCTATGTCGGGGAGGGTGTGGAGGACGTTGGTGGCGACGGCGAGGCTGATCAGCCGTGGCACGGCGGTCGCGAGGAGGGTGATCGGGCGGTCCGGCGGTTCCTCGTCTGAGGGCAGGTCGGCCGCGCCTTGCTCGTCTGCGGCCCGGTAGCGGTCGGCGAGCTCGTCGGCTGACCAGGGCCGGGCGATGCGGCGGTAGATGGGGTCCAGGCTGCTCAAGGGCTTGGCGGGGCGGGAGGCTGTCCGGGCTGAGCGCTTGCCGAGCAGCGGCGGGCGCTGGCCCCGGGGATCGGAGCGTAGAGATTTGCGAGCTGGGGCGGGGCTTGCTGGGCGGCGGCCGGTACCTGGCCTGTGATGAGCAAGCACGAGAGGCGAGAGTGGCCATGAACATGCGTCAGGCGGTGGCAGCAGCGGCTGCGGCGGACGACGCGAAGGTTCGCCGAGCCTATGCGGTGGCGGTCTCGCGCGGGGCGAACAACACGCTGTGTACGGCGGAGCAGGAGCGCGCCTACGGCACGTTGCGGCTGTTGACGCTGGCGTCGTTGCGGCTGCCGGACCTGGTCCTGTACGCGCATCTGCTGGAGGGGTTCGCCGATGACCTGGAGGTCGAGCGGGTTCCGCCGGTGGTGGTGAACGCGGTTCGCGGGGTTGCCGGCGGGGCGTTGCGGCTCGCGCATCGGGCGCTCGAGACCCACGGCCGCGACGTCGGCTACGAGACCGGCGCGTGGATCGACGGGGCGCTGGAGCAGGCCGGGGTTGAGCTCACCCGGAACCCCGGCGAGATCGAACAGCGGGAGGTGTCGGTGGTGTTGGATCAGTCGCGGTTGGCGGCGATCGCGCTCGCCCGGGCGACGGCGTCGACGGGTGCTGATCGGATGCGGGTGCCGGAGGAGATCGCGCACGGGTTGGCGCATCTGCTCGCCGTCTACCTGATCGCGACGACGATCGCATGATCGCGCGCTCGCACAGGGGTCGGGGCCCCCGCCAGATCCGGGGCCGGCACAACATGGGCCGGCCGTGGCGGGCGGCAGGCGTGGAGCGGTGAGCGGTGCGGCGGTTGTTCGCGATCGCGCTGGGCCTGACGATCATCGTGCCGTTGACGGCGGTGATGCTCGTGTTCGCGGCGGCCAGCTCGCAGGCCCAGTGCGGCGGAGGTGCCCCGGTCGGCGTGAGCAGCGCGCCGGGGGTCCCGTCGGACCTGCTGGTGATCTACGACCAGGCGGCCGGTCGCTTCCAGCTGGGCCCGGACGGGTGGGCGTATCTGGCGGCGATCAACTACGTCGAGACCGACTTCGGGCGCAACCTGTCGGTCTCGAGCGCAGGCGCGGTCGGGTGGATGCAGATCGAGCCCGGCACATGGGCCCAATACGCCGTCGCCGCGGACCCTGCAAAGCCTGGGTCTGCGCCGGATCCGTATGACCCGTGGGATGCGATCTTCACGGCCGCCAACTACCTGCACGCCTCCGGCGCGCCGGCGGATTGGTCGCAGGCGATCTTCGCCTACAACCACGCCGGCTGGTACGTCTCCGAGGTTCAGCAGCTCGCCCAGCATTACGCCCAGACCGCCAGCCCGATCGCACCCGCCGCGATCCCGGTCAGCTCCACGCCCACACCCGCACCAGGCCCGGGATCGGCGTGTCCGGTGGCGGCGCCGGTCACCCCCGGCCCGGTCGCGAAACTACTGGGAGACGGGATCGCGCAGGCGCCGGCCGGCGCGCCGGCGGTGGTGCAGGAGGCGATCGCTGCGGGGGATCGGATCATCGACACCTCCTACAGCCAGGAGCGCAACCCCAACATGCTCACGATCGTGCAGTCCTCCTATGACTGCTCGGGGTCGACGGACTTCGTGCTCTCAAACGCCGGCCTTGCGCGGCCCGCAGGTCGACGTGGGCGGCGGGATCGCCGGGGACTCGGGGATGCTCGAGAGCTACGGCGACCCCGGGCCGGGCCAGTGGATCACCGTCTACGCCTCCGCCGGGCACGCCTTCATCGAGATCGCCGGACTGGTGCTGGACACCGCGCACTACGCGACCACAGCGCCGGAGGGCTCGGGGCCGCGGTGGCAGCCGGCGTCGATCATCCCCGCCCAGCTGCAGGACGGCAACACCTGGACCGAGCGACACCCGCCCGGGCTATGAGACGCCGCGCGAGGATCCTCAAGCGGTCAGCGCTCGTCGCGCTGTGCGTGCTCGCGGTCGCGTCGGTCGCCGGCCGGCGCGCGATTAGCTCGCCGTCCGGGCGGCGCGCCGCAGCGCCGAGCGCGGCACGGTCGACGATGACCCGGTCGACCACGACCAGGATCGCGCCGCCCTCGACGGCCGCCATGAGCACGCCGCGGGCCGGTGCGCGGACGGTCGCGACGGCGTTCGCACGGGCCTACGCCCGCTACCTGCGGGGCGATCTGCCCGCCGACCGCCTGCCGGCGTGCTCGCCCGCAGCCCGGGCGATGGTCACCGAGACCGGCCGGCTGCCCTCCCGTTTGGGGATCAGGCGCGTCCGCGTGGTGGCCGTCAACGGCGCTCGAGGCAGCTGGGCGGCACGATTCGCGATCCTCGACCTCCGCGGCCGCGGCGAGGTGTCCGCCGAGCTGGTGCTCACCCATGTTCGGTCGGGTTGGGAGGTCGGCGAGGTGGTCGGACCGGACCTGGACACCCTGCTCGCCGCGCCGATGGTCGGCGTGCGGCGCCGCGGCCCGGCAGCCGCACGTCAAGCGGCAACGGGGTTCGTCGTCAGCTATCTCGCCTGCACCTACGGTCACGCCGGCGTCGAGGCGCTGCGCGATCTCACCCCCACACTGCGCGCGGTGCTCGCCGGCGACCCGCCGCGGGTGCCGGAGAGCATCCGCCGGCTTGACCCGCGCGTCGTGAGCCTCGCGCTCTCGCCGCGCGGCACTGAGTGGCTGGCGAGCGCGAACGTCACCGACGGGCAGAACACCTACCAGGTGATCAGCCTGGTCGGCCGCGTCCGCGGCGCGGTGGCTGGTCGTGGCCCTGGGATCCGGCGATTGAGCACGACGCGACCACGACCGTGTCGCCGCTCGCAGCGATCAGTCCGTCGAGTCAAAGGATCAACCGCAGGTGCGAGGCGAGCGCCTCGGGCAGGGTCACACCCCTCGCGGGTTGTCCGCCAGGCCTGGATTGGTGTCAGCGGGCGTGTGAGGCCGGCGTGCTCAGCGCCGGCCTCACGCAGTCAGCACTGCACGTCCACGTCGGGCCGAACTGGCGGGGTTTGGCGCCGCGACGGTCATGTCAGGCGGCGAGTGCGTCGCCGGCGGCGAGCTTGGTGCGCGCTCGTTGCACCGCGGACGCGATCGCCTTGTGGGTCGTGTCGTGCTCGGCGGCGAGCTGGCGGTGCGAACGGTCGTTGAGGACCCCGGCCAGCGCGATCCGCTCCTTGGCGGTCAGCGTCGGTAGCGCGGCGCGGATCTCGCCGAGCTGCTCGCGGGTCAGCAGGGTGGCGACCGGGTCGCCGCGGGGGTTGGTCAACGCGAGCCGCTCATACAGCGGGATCGCGAACACCTGCTCGTCACCGGGCCCTGCCGGCAGCGAGGCCGCCAACGGCAGCGCCCGGCTGACCAGCCGGTGCTTGCGGGCGCCGGCCGCGTCCACCGCTTTGAGCGCTCGCGCCTGGCGCAGCGAGCGGCGAGCGCGCGAAACGGCCCGCGGTCGGGCCTCCACGCATCAATCGCGGCCAGCACCCCAAGCCGCGCCTCCTGCACGATGTCGTGGCGATCACAGCCCGCCGGCAACCGGAGCCGGCCGGCGATCGTGCGAGCCAGCGGCTCGTAGCGGCGCAGCAGCTCCT
Organism: uncultured Solirubrobacterales bacterium; assembly: GCA_963811155.1. Classification (GTDB taxonomy): domain Bacteria; phylum Actinomycetota; class Thermoleophilia; order Solirubrobacterales; family Solirubrobacteraceae; genus Palsa-465. The sequence goes on along the minus strand of CAWEQQ010000039.1, from coordinate 23,691 downwards.
CGACTGCGCGCCGGTCCGCGCGCTGCGCGGCAAGCACCAGCGCGCGTTCGTGAAGCGAGGCGGCATCGCCTCGCCGGGATCGAGAAGGTGACATGCGCGCGGACGATCCGCACGCCGATAGGGGTTTTTCGAAAGCTCCGCGCGCTCGCCTGGCCGATCGGGGCTTACGCGGCCCGGGCCGGTACCTCACCGCTGACCCAGCAACCGGCGAGGAGACCTCCGATGCCCACAGCACCCCAGCCACACCCGACACCCGACGGCGCCCGGGAACCTGTTCATCGACGCCGACCCACTCAACTACGACGCCCTCACCGAGCCGAGCGGCCCGACGAGCAAGCGAGGGAGCTGATGCCCGACTTCCTCGACGTCAGCGGACAACCCGACGCGACGATTGGATGCTGAGCCCAACCGACGGCAACCCGTACCCGAGTGAGAACAGTCTGTCCGAGCTCGGTGTCGAGGACGGCGCCGTGCTGTTCCTGCACGAGCCCGGCGCTGCGATGCTAGCCAACGGTCGACCGGCACGCGCTGTGCACCCGCGGCGGGGTCGCGCCCGATCGCGGGTGGCGTTGGGTCCGGTGAGTGAGCGGATCGCGCGGGTGCTGCCGGCACGCCTCTCGCGTCTGGCTCGCTGCCGGATCGCGCGCGGTGCGGGTACTGGCCGGCACGACCGGCACGGTCGAGCCGCGGACGATGCGCGGGGCGGGGATTGGCGGGCCGGGCGCGTTCGCTCGCCCCGCGCGGCTCTCCCGCGTGGGGCGGATCCGCGTCGCGTGGGCGCACAGCGACTACGAGCACCAGCTCGATCGGGTGATCCTCGGTTCGCGGTTGCGGCGATCCGCGACGATCGCCGTGATCTCACCCAAGGGCGGCGTTGGCAAGACCACGACCACGGCGCTGCTGGGGTCGCTGCTGGCTCTCCTGCGCCGCGATCGCGTCGTCGCGGTCGAGACCAACCCGACTGGGGGTCGCTCGGCCGACGGCTCGTCCCCGATCACCAGGTCTTCATCGATGACCTGCTCGCCGGTCCGCTGGCCGACGGGCAGCTCTCCCCCACCCAGATCGACGCGCAGCTCGGCCGCGGCCCCGATGGGCTCATGCTCGCGCCCACCCCCGACCGCCCCCGACCGCGCCCGGCGCCTTGACCAGGACGCCTTGCCGCACCCTGTTCTGTCGCCTCTCAGAGCTGGTCGGGACGCTGGTGCTTGACTGCGGCACCGGCCTGGCTGATCCGCCCGCGCGCGCGGCCGCCGCCACGCCCGCGCGCTACTACCTGCTGCTCGGCGACGCGGTCGTGCTACCGCTCGCGCCACACGGCGAACGCTGGCTCGCGACCACGTGCATCACCCAGCGGACGATGACGCCCACGCGCCGCCGCGCGAAGTCCGCCCGCAAGGCCTCGCTGAACGCACGCAAACGCGCGCAGCGCCGAGCCCAGTTCTAGAAGCGATGCCGCCCGCCGCCAGCAGCACCGCCGGCGAGCACCCAACGCTGCTCGGCCTTGCGGTCCTCGCGCTCGCGCTCGCCGGCGCGGCCGCGGTCCTCGCGACGGTGCAGCGGCGTACAGGCCACGAGCGCCGGCGACCGCTGTTGAGCCTGCGGCACGCGATTGCCGGGCGCGTCGCTGGCCTGCGCGCAACGCAAGCGACCGCCCGCACTGCACCGTCGACGCTCCCGACCGCCGCGCTACACCGGTCCGCGCGAGCGCCCGCGCTTTCGAAATCGCGCGACGCGATCCTCACAGGTACGCCGCCGGCCGCGTCGCACCCGACAGGCGTGCGAGCGACGGCGTTCCCGGGCGCCCGCGTGTCACCCGAGACGCTCAAGCCGCTCGCTCAGCACGTCGATAACGACCGCCGGCTGGCGGTCGCCGACGCGCGCTTGAACGACGTGCTCGCCAGCCTGCCGCGCGACCGGTGGTTCGTTGAACGCTACGTCCTGTTCGCCGGCCATTCGGTCCCATTCCTGGTCCTCGGCGAGACCGGCGTGTTCGCCGTCTGGGGAGCGCCCGGACCGCCCCGGTGGTGCGATCTCCCGTTCTACCACCAGATCTCAGCCAACATCAAGTCGGCGTTGCCGGGCTACGCCGGGCCGGTGCACGCCGGAATCTGCCGGGCGTTTGAACCCGACGCCATCCCACGCTGGTGGTGTCGCGCCGGCGACCCGGGCGGCGCCTGGGTCCTCGGCCTGGACTGGGTGCTTCGCTGGCTTTGGCAGTTCGGGCCCGAGCACGGGCTCGGCGTCGCAGATATCGAGCGGCTGCGCGAACTGGCCGGACCGCGCTGGGGACATCCCGTGACCGACGTCCCCGTGAGCGCGCACATCCCAACAATCGACTGAGCCGCGGGGCTCTCGGCGGATGCGCCGGTTTCCTCGCCGGCGAGATCGTCGACGGCGTCCGACTGCTCGGGACAGGTGCTCGCCGAACTTCACACCCTCCCGTGACGAATCGTTGGGTCTCGGTCTTAGCTGCCAGCGTGGGACGATCGCGGGATGCCGGTCGCGCTGATGCTGGCGACCCTGGCCGACCGTCGCAAGTTCGACGACGTCGGGGTCACGAACCCCTCCCCAGAGCAGGCGGCCGCCGATCCGGTCGTCTACTGCGTCTTTGACCTGCTCGAGCTCGACGGCGAGGATCTCACCGACCCGGCGGCTGCGCGAGCGCCGCGCGCGGCTGCGCTCGTCTGACGGCGCGAGGCGCTGGTTGATCGCGAGCTCGCGCAGGGCACGCCCGATCCTCAGTGCTCGGAATCGTCGCGAGCGACCCGGCGACGTCGCTCGAGCACGCGGCGCAGGCTGGGTCGCGGGTGACGTCGCGCGGTCAGAGTCCAAGCACCGCGAAGGACGCAGGGCCGCGGTTAGCGGCCGCGGGGGGCGTCTGCAGCGCCGATCGTCGCGTCGTCTGTTTGCGCGAGCTCGCGCGCGGCGAGCGAGAGCTCGCCGAACGCGCGGGCGATCGCCGCGAGGCTGATTCCCGCGAGCGCGTCGCACAGATCCTGCACCGCGGCGTCAAATCGTTCCCAGAGCTCGCGCGGGCCGCGGCGGCCGCTGCTGGGGTCAAGCTCGTGGGGTACCTTCAGCACGCTCGCCGCCGGTGGCGGATCCCACCCCAGGCCCTGCTGGGCGGCGTACTGGTAGGCGACCTGTTGCTGCTCGCACGCGTCCGCGAGGTCGCGCAGCCGGCGGGCGTAGCCGGCGTCGGGGGGCGCGAGGCGGTGCCGTGCCAGAGCCGAGTTCCAGCGCTGCTCGGCGGTGCGAAGCTGGCCGATCGCGCGCTCAACGGTCATCGGGCAGCGTCACGTGCGCGCGCAGCGAGATGTCCTCGAACGCGACCGGCTCGCCCGGCCGGGGCGGGGGCGCGGGCTGGTTGAGCGCGAGCATCTGGTCAAGCGCCGAGCGGCGCACGCGGTAGCCGCGCATCCCGGCGCGCAGCGCGGGCAGCTGGCCGGCGCGGATCCAGGTGCGGACGGTGACCTCGGTCACGCGCAGCTCCTTGGCGATCTCGGGCACGGTCAGCAGCGGGTCGTCCTCTGGCATCAGCAGCTCCAAGTGGATCTCGGCGGCGTCAACGAACGCGTCCTTTCGTTATTGACTGAAGATCAATGATATCGTTCATGGTCCATGGATGGGGCTCGAGGGCATCACGACGACGATCCAGCCGCTGAAGTAACGGACTTGCAGCGCCGCCGCGATCGCAACCGCGGCCACCCACCACCGCCACACGATTCGCTCGAAGCGCTGGACTTCGTCTCCCACGTAACCGCCGGCGCCCCCTCACCCGACATCGCCGCCGTGACGCCGAGCAGATCTCAGAGGGGCCGATCGGTTCGGGGACTCGGTTCGGAACCGAGCTTGAGACGATGGGTCGGACGGTCCCGATGATCGTGGAGTTCACCGGCTACGAGCGGCCCCGGCGCCTGGCGTCGGTGACGCGCTCGTCGATGATGGAGACTGAGGGCGCGTTGACGTTCGAGTCGGTTCCCGGTGGCACCCGGATGCGCTGGTCGTGGGAGGTGCGGCCGCGCGGTGCGCTCAGGCTGATGGCGCCTCTCGTCGGCGTGATCGGTCGCCGGCAGGAGCAACGCATTTGGGGCAACCTCAAGCGACTCCTTGAAGCGGAGGTCGATCGATCGTGAGCGAGCGCGTCCTTGTTGCGTACGGCAGCAAGTTCGGATCGACGGCGGAGATCGCGCAGGCGATCGGCACGACGCTGCGGGTGGCGGGGCTGGAGGTGGACGTCAAGCGGGCGCACGAGGTTCGCTCGCTTGAGCCCTACCGGGCGGTGGTGGTGGGCAGCGCCGTGTACATGGCGCGCTGGCGCCGCGACGCGATGCGGTTGCTCCGGCGACGGCGGGAGGATCTTGCGCAGCGAGAGGTGTGGGTGTTCTCAAGCGGCCCCGTGGGCGAGGAAAAGAGCGAGCCGGCCGAGAAGCAGGAGCGATGGACCAAGCCAAAGCGCGTCCAGCGGCTCGCGACGGAGATCAAGGCGCAGGAGCACGTCGTGTTCGGCGGGCGCGTCTCATCAGAAGACGTCGGCGGCTTTCTCCGCAAGAACATGGCCAAGAACACCCCACCAGAGTTCCGCGACCGGCGGGACTGGACGGCGATCGAGGCGTGGGCAAAGACAATTGCGGACTCGCTGCAGGACCAGCCGATGGTCGAGGGTTCTCGGTAGACGCGATGGCGGATGTGAGGATCGCGACCGCGCGCGGCGAGCTGCCCGCGTACCTGGGCACGCCGAGCGGCGGCGGACCGTGGCCGGGGGTGGTGTTGATCCACGACATCAGCGGCATGACCCCGGATCTGCGAGCCCAGGCCGACTGGCTGGCCGGCGACGGCTTCCTCGCGGTCGCGCCGGACCTGCTGTCCTGGGGCAGGAGGATGAGCTGCGTGCGCTCGATCATCCGCGACCTGCGCGCCCGGCAAGGACGGGCATACGAGGATGTCGAGGCGGTCCGCGCGTGGCTTACCGCGCGCCAGGACTGCACCGGCAGGGTTGGGGTGATCGGGTTCTGCATGGGCGGCGGCTTCGCGCTGCTGCTCGCCCCAGCCCACGGCTTCCAGGCCTCGAGCGTCAACTACGGGATGGTCCCCAAGGACGCGGACACTTTCCTCGCCGGCGCTTGCCCGATCGTCGGCAGCTACGGCGCCAAGGACTGGACACTGCGCGGCGCCGCCGAGCGTCTCGAGCGCGCGCTGAGTGCCAACGGCATCGAGCACGACGTCAAGCAGTATCTCGGCGCCGGGCACGCTTTCCTAAACGACCACCGCGACCCGCTCTCCAGAGCGGTGAGGATGGTGAACATCGGCTACCACGAGCCCTCGGCGAACGACGCGCGTCGGCGGATCGTCTCGTTCTTCGACGCCCACCTGAAATCTCAGGAGGCGAGCGAGACAGGAGCGAGTGCATGAGGCGTCTGGGGAAGACGCCGCCGTTTCGGCGGTCGCACGGCGAGGTCGTTCCCGGCAGCATCGCCGAGGTGGCGTATCGCCGGCTCGGGGGGCTCGATCAATGGGTGATGATTCGTGGCGAGAGCGTCGCCAATCCAGCGTTGATCCTGCTGCACGGCGGGCCGGGCTGGAGCGAGACCGGGTTCTTGCGTTACTTCAACGCGCCACTCGAGAAGATCTTCACCGCCGTCTATTGGGATCAGCGCGGAGCCGGGAAGTCATTTCACCGCAGCATCGCTCGATCGTCGATGACGGTCGAGCAGTTCATCTCCGATCTCGACGAGCTGGTCGACGGCGTCCGCCAGTGGCTCGGTAAGACCAAGGTGGCGATCTTCGGGCACTCCTGGGGTTCCGTGCTCGGGGTGCTGTACGCCGCGCGGTTCCCCGAGAAGGTCGAGGCATACGTGGGCTGCGCGCAGGTCGGCGACTGGGCGGCGGCCGAGGCGGGCTCCTACGAGTGGGCGCTCGCCGAAGCGCAACGCGTCGGCAACCGCAAGGCAGTGCGGAAGCTGCGGGCGATCGGCCCGCCGCCGTACCCGGCCGCGGCCGTGTTCACGGAGCGCACATTGGTGGCGCGCTTCGAAGGCCAAATGCGCCCTCGTGCGCTCTGGAAGGTGGCACGAGCCGTTCTCGGCGGGCAGGAGTCCTCGATCCTCGAGCTGCCCAACACTATGCGCGGCTTCCGGTGGACGATGGATGCGATGTGGGCGGACATCTCGGGCCTGAACCTGATCGAGCAGGTGCCGGCGTTGCAGATGCCCGTGTTCTTCTTCCTCGGGCGCAACGATCACTGGATTCCGCCCGAGACCAGTGTGGCCTACTTCAAAGCACTCGCCGCGCCCTCGAAGAAGCTCGTCTGGTTCCAGCACTCAAGCCACGAGATGTTTGTTGACGAGCCAGACAAGTTCAACGCCGCGATGGCGGAGCTGGTTCGGCCAGCGCTGCGATCGGATGAGTCGACACCCGGAACGTAACCGGCGAGCAGGCCCATCGGGCCGCAATGTCTCCGAGAAGCGGTAGTCGCACCCAGGCGCGCCAGATCGCCAGCGGGAACCCGCATTCATGTGCCCACGGGCATCACGACGGCATCGCCGCCCCACCTCGTTTGCGCGGATCTCGCGCCTCTCGCAGACCCGGTGCCCGCCAGGATGCCACCGTTGGCCGCCGGTTGCGCCTGCCGCGAATCCGAGACTCCGGACGCGTCGCCGCGAAAGCTCCTCGTCGACCGAAAGCAGGGCCGTGACTACCACCCCAGCGTAGCTGAACGACTCTTCAGGCGTTCAGGCCAGATTCCTGACGGCAGTACCACATGCAGATGTGCCACTGAATGCCGGCGTCGCTACCGCTCCGCGCCGGGACCCGCAACGCGCCGCTCGGCCCGGGTCGCCGCTCAGGCGCTTGCAGCTTCGGCGTCGCCCGCTAGCACAGAGCCGCTCGCTGGAGGCCGATCCGGGCAACGGCTTCGACCGCGAGCCCGTCGCCAGGATGGGCGCATGTGGCGAATTGGGCGAATTGGCGGACGGGACCGAGCTCGAGTGGTTGGTCCTACTTTCGTTCGGGCGCGAATTCCTCTGGCTGCTTCTCCTGCCTAATCTGGGATGGGCTGGCCGATCGTGGCTTTCACCTTTCGCACCGGGCGGCCAGCGAACTGGCGGCGCGCGTGGTTATCCAGGCGTGATTGTGCCGTTCGCGGTGACCGTCGTGGTGACGTGCGGCGGGTTGCCGCTATAGAGGATCGTGCCGCTGCCTAAGACGCTCGCCTTGAGGCTGTTTGTCGCGGTGAGCGTGATGCTGCCGTCGCCACCGAGCGCAGCTTTCACGTCGCGCGCGATTAGCTGACCGAGCAGCGCGGTTCCCTCGCCGCTGATCCTCACCTCGAGCCGCGCGGTGGTTCCGGTCGCGTGGATGACGCCGCTCCCCGGGAGCGCGACGGTGAGGCTTCGGCTGTTGACACCCGTCGCGGTGATGTTTCCGTCGCCGGGCAGCGTGAGGGCATCGAGGGAGGGCACGCTCACTGACACGAACATCTGGGTCCTGGCGTTGAGGTTGCCGGGGGTGGTCCCGATCACGAGGCGGCCCGACCGGACTCGGGTCGTGACTCGTCCGAGCAAGTTGCTATCCGCGTGGACGATGACCGACTGGCTCGCCCCGACGTGCACGATGACGTTGTTCTCGCCGGCCAGATCCACGCCGGTAAAAGCGGGAACCGAGCGCGCCTGCGTCGCCGCGACGCCAGAGCCTGTGCCGGCAGGGCTGCTTGAGCCGGAGAAGATACGGTCAACCAGCAGCGCGATGAGAATCGCAGCGAGCAGGAGCGCTGCGAATGCGGTCAGCTTTGGCTGGAGGTACCCGAGCCCTCTGCGACGATGGATTGGTCTAGGCGCGGTGCTCATGGTTCGGTGGCGTGACCTACTTCGGGGCGCTCACAGGCCGCTCGACAAGAACCTCTGCAGCTCTGATTGCAGCTGGTTTGAGAACGGGAGCGCCTGGTTGTATGCCGTGGGGTTGCCGGTGATGTCTTCCTTGAGGAAGTGGTTGACTCGGTCGAGGTGCAGGTAGTCGAGCTTCGCGTGGGCTTTGGCTAGGCCTGCCGCGAGGCGGTCCTCGTTGGCGCAGGCGAATTTGTCGTCGAAGTTGCTGCAACTCAGCAGCACTGGCGTCTGGGGAGCGAGCTTGGCCGCTAGGACGGCTGGGTCGTAGCGGTCGAGCTGGGAGACCTCGAGGTAGGTGCCCGAGCCGCTCGGGGTGAAGCTATTCACGACCTCGGCAGGCAGCCCGCTTGGCAGTGTGCCGGTCCGCCGAATAGACGCGATCGCGCGCGCAAGCGCGTGCCGTAGGTTCAACGGGATGGTTCCCGGTGGGGGCATGGCGAAGTTCAGTTGCCGGTCGGGGAGCGGTTCGAGCAGCACGACGGCATGGACCTTGGGCGCGTGGCCGGCGAGCCCGGTCGCCAGCAGCGAGGCGTACACCCCGCCCTGGCTGTGTCCGAGGACCGCCAGGCGCGCGCGGTCGATCTGCCGCTGGCGGGCCAGGAAGCTCAGCGCGGCCGTGGACTCCTGCTTGTAGACCTTGAGCCCGACCCGGTCGGGATGGCCGGCATACCTGCCCCATCCCGTCTGGCCGCTGCCCAGCTTGTCGTAGCGCAGGCTCGCGACCCCGTCGGCCGCCAGCCAATTGGCCACCGCTTCGAGCAGGTTTCGGTTGGGCTGTTGGGGGCTGTTGTCGTTGCGGTCGGTCGCCGTGCCGCTGCCCCCGAGCAGCAGCGCGCCCGGGATCACCCTGGCTGGCGCGACGCTCGGATGCGTGTAGGTGCCATAGATCCTCACCCCGCCAGCCTCAAAGCTGACCGGCTGAGCTTCCCAACCGGCAGCCAATGGAGGGATCACGCTGGCCGGCGAGGCCGTCGGCACAAGCGGCTGGGCCGAGGCGCTCGCGATCAATCCCCGGGCGTTCACCCCCAGTGTGATCTGGAACGGTTGAGCTCCACGGACCGTGGCCACAAACACCAGCGAGTTCGGCTGACTGCTCTTGACCGAGGCGAGGCGAAGCGGCTGCATGACGCCAAGCGTGCTGCTGAGCGCGGCAGGGCGGTTGTGAGCGAGGTAGGCCTGAGAGAAGTGGGCACGGGCCGCGGCGTTGGAGATCGGAAGGCTGGCCGCAGCTTGCAGCAGCCAGCGAGCCTGCGCTCCGGCCGGGGTGCTCGGAAACGCCCCGGTGCTCGTCGATGCCGTCGTTGTCGTGTGGCTAGATCCGCAACCTGCCAGAACCGCCACGGCGGCGAACGCCACGATCCACCAATGCCGTATGCGCGTTCGTGCATGACGTGCCTGCATTGCGCCCCTGGGGGGATCCACGAGAACAGCAGGCACACCGTCGGTCGTGGTCTGCCGCGCCGGCATAGCGACCCCTCCTTCCGAAGGCACTGGCAACGATGCAGTTACCCAGGACAGCATCGCACCGTGTGGATCTCTTCGCATCGGTAGTCCAAGGCAGTCCAGCGCGGCTTTGTACCCCTTCGAACGAGCTGGCACTTCGGCGCCGAGGCTTCTCTGCCAGGGGTGAGTCAATTCATTGCCAGCATCGCCTTTGGATCGCAGACCCGAGGTCCGGGAAAACTGGCATCGGATCGGCGGCGTTCGCGCGATGCGATGACTCGCTGGCGGCGCGATGATCGCCCCCAAGGAGGTTTCCATCATGTCCACTTCGCCATCGACGGGTGTGCGCGTGGCTGCCGGCATCGTGTGCGCCGTGTTCGTCGCCTTCGTGCTCATCCACTTGCTCTGGGCCGTGGGCGTCACCTGGGGGCTCGACGCGGTGTCGGGCGGGGGGTCGACCGATGCGAGTATCGGCCTGACTTTCGCCTCGCTTGTCGGGGCCGCCGCCGGCGCAGCCGTGATCTTCGTCACGCTCGCTCGCGTCGGCTGGCTCAAGACACGACTCTCGGACGGTCTGGTGCGCATTGGCGCGTGGATCGCGTTCGCGTGGCCAGCGATCGGGACCCTCAACCCGCTCAGCACTTGGGGACAGTGGGCGGTCGCGCTGCCGCTCGCGATCGCCGCGCTCGTGGTCGCACGGTCGCACCCACGGCCGCACGCGGGCCAAGCGCCACGGCCTCCGATCACGCGCACGCCCGTCACTCACTGAGCATTCCCACCCCGACTTCCGGGGAGGGCACGCACAGCGCGTCGCTTGCGATGCGAGGGACCGACAGCTGGTCGCGCTTCCCGCGCTTAACGGGTCTCGGGGGTTCGCGTGCAGGATTCCGAGGCGCAGCTGCTAGCGCGCGCAAGCCTCAGTGGCGAATCGCGGATGAGTCGCAACAGAAATGCGGCGATGACCACCAACTCGCGGCCCGTCTGGACGAATACGAGCGGTCCCATCCGTTAACGGGCCGCGCTGAGCGACGGGCACCGCCCTGCCGTCGCACCCTCGCTGGCATCAGACGCCGTCGCGAGGCGCGCCTCGCTCCGCGGGGGAGGGGGCACTCCTCTGTCGGCGGTCGCATCGTGGCCAGCACGGCAGCTGAGACGTGCACGGTATCCGCGCAAACGGCGACGCGATCCAGACGCAGGTTAGGTACCCGTGCGGTGGGCAAAAACGGGGCTTCGGCAACTCTCGACTCGTGCTCGTCCCCACGCCCCCCGTGCCGCTCTGCACAAAACCCCCGTGCGGGTCTGCACACAGCCCGGTGTCGGTCTGCACAGGATCGCGGATGCGCGCGCAGGTGGTCGCGCGGGAGACTCAGACCATGGGAGATCGAGGTCTTGAGCTACAGGGCCTTCGAAGGTCTTTTGGAGAGTTGGTCGCCGTCGACGACCTCAGCTTCTCGGTGCCGGCGGGAACGATGTTTGGTTTTGTCGGTCGCAACGGTGCGGGCAAGACGACGACGATGCGGATCGTCTGCGGGTTGTTGGCGGCGGATGCCGGCAGCGTCTCCTGGGGCGGGCAGCCGATTGACGCGAGGGTGCGCGAGCGGATGGGCTACATGCCCGAGGAGCGCGGCCTGTATCCGAAGATGCGGCTCGGCGATCAGCTCGAGTACTTCGCGGTCCTGCACGGCGCCTCGCACGAGCAGGGGCGGGCGGCAGCCCGATCGTGGCTCGATCGGCTCGGGCTCGGCGACCGCGAAAGCGCGCGTGTCGAGGCGCTCTCGCATGGCAATCAGCAGCGCGTCCAACTCGCGGCGGCGTTGGTGCACCAGCCAGATCTGCTGATTCTGGATGAGCCGTTTGCGGGGCTTGACCCGATCGCTACCGATGTGATGTCCGACGTGCTGCGCGACCAGGCGGCGCGGGGCGTGCCGGTGCTGTTCTCCTCGCATCAGCTCGAGCTCGTTGACCAGCTGTGCGAGTCGGTGGCGATCATCGATCACGGCCGACTGGTCGCCTGCGGGCCGGTCCATGAGCTGAGGGCCGGCGGACCGCGCCTGGTCCGAGTCGAGGTCCGCGGCGCGACGCCGGGTTGGACCGACGCGCTCGCCGACGTCGAGCTGGTGGAACGCGTCGACGGCCGCGCGGTGTTCAGGCTCCATCGGTCGGCCGATCCCGAGCGGATCCTCGACGCGGCGCGCCGAGCCGGGTCGGTAACACACTTCGCCGAAGTTCGGCCGTCGCTGACCGAGCTCTTCCGGGAGGTGGTCTCGGCATGAGCGCGCGACGGGCCGTATGGGAAGTCGCCAGGCGAGAGATCGTCGAGCGCTCGCGCTCACGTGTGCTTCAAGTATCGCTGGCCGTGCTCATCATCGTCGCGGTTGGCGGCGCGATCGCCGCCGCGCGTCTGAGCGGCCACACCCCGACCGACAAGATCGGTCTGGTCGGCCCCCGCTCCGTCGCACTCCAACCCGCCATCGGGCTGGAAGCAAGAGCCGCCGGTCGGCACGCGCGCCTGTATCAGCTGTCCAGCCCGGCGGCGGCCACCCGAGCGGTACGAAACGGGACGGTCGCCGTCGCCCTCATCGACGGAAGCCGGATCTTGGTCAAGAGCTCGCGCAGCTCGGCCGCCGTGCGCGAGGCACGCAACGCGGTTGGTGCCCTCGCGGTGGTCGATCGGCTGCGCGCCTCGGGACTCAGTCAGGCGCAGGCGCTGAGCGCGCTGTCGCCGCCAGCGGTTCGCATCGACGTGCTCGAACCGAACTCGCGCAACACGGCCGGCAACCGAACCCTGGTCGCCGTCGGCGTAATCGCCCTGTTCACCATGCTCATGTTCTTCGGCCAGGCGGTGGCCCAGGGGGTAACCGAGGAGAAGTCCTCACGCGTCGTCGAGCTGCTGCTCACAACGGTCTCTCCGCGGCGCCTGCTCGCGGGCAAGGTGCTGGGCATAGGCGCGCTGGGCCTATGTTTGATCCTGCTTCCGGGCGCCGCCGCGCTCGCTGCGGGAAGCCTCGCGGGCGGCGCGGGCCTGCCCTCCGCGGCGCCGAAGGCGATCGCTCTCGTGGTGCTTTGGTTCGTGCTGGGCTATTTGCTCTTCAGCGTGGCCTACGCAGCGGTCGGGGCAATGGTCTCCCGCCAAGAAGACCTGGCCACCGCGCAAATACCGATCTACATCGTCGCAACAGCCGGATTCCTGCTGGCAGACATCGTCGCGAACACCAGCCCCGACGGCACCCTGGCACAGGTCGCGGCGTTCGTGCCTCCCTTCTCCACGATGGTCGCCCCCGCGCGCATGGTAGTCGGACACATGAGCTGGATCGCGCTTGCCGGCGCCATCGCGCTCGATCTCCTCGCCACCGCCGGCCTGATGCTGCTGGCCGCTCGCATCTACGAGCGGTCCATCCTGCACACCGGCGCCCGCGTCAAGCTCAGCCACGTACTCACAACGCGCTCACAACGGGCCAAGCCAACAGACGCGGGAACGACGGGGACCGAAATCATGCATGCCTCTGACAGCAGACAACCAACGCTCAGCACCCAAGAGCCGCGACTCGCCCCGATCGCAGATCTTGCCATGCGCGTCACTGGGGCCGTGATGGTCCTCGCCGGGGCAGCGATCGGATTCGGCAAGCCGCTCTCGATCGTGCTCGTCGCACTCGGCGGGGCGCTGATTGCCGTGGACTACGGCCTCAAGCACTGGCCACACAAACCCGTCCACTAGAGACGAGGTGCAGCTCCTCCCAGCGCTCGCGTTTGCCGTACGAACTTCATCGGGACCTTACCTCCACGAACTGAAGCGATCTTGGACGCCGCGGGCCGTTGCCCGGGTCGTAAGACCGAGATCACCAAACCGCCGCCGGTGAAGGCGCCAAATCGCTTGCGCGAGCAGCCGTCCAGAATGCTTCGCGGCGAGATGATCGAGCCGGACGAGGCGCAGCAGCGCGCCCCGTTGATCGCGGGCCGCTCCTGTGCGGCGTTCCAGACGCACCGCGAAATCAGCGGAGCCGGTCCAAGGCCGAAGTTGGTCGCGTCCCACAACACGCCGGCGACGCGCGCCCGTCGCCGTCACTGCCTTGCGAAGCGCCCGCTTTCTCGTGAATGCTGGCACGCGCTACCCGTTGCCGCGCGACGGACCCGCGGCCCGGCATTCGTCGGAATGCAGGGTCCACCCGATGCGCCGCCCCCCCTCCGATGCGCGGAACTCGCGCACAACGGATGCCGCGGCTCCCCGCCAGGTCGCGGTCGGACCCGGCGACCAGAATCGGGCGGGCGTTAGTTAGCCGCGATCGGCCTCGGCTGCTAGCACCTGAGCGGCCGCGCCAGACCGATGACGGCACTGCTGCCCACGACTGGAATGAGTCACGATCACCACGTCCGGAGCACGGCCAACGGCGACCGGTGTCGGACAGACGCAGCCGCGCGATCGCGTTAGTCGGCCCGCCTGCTCTCCCGCGGAAAGGAGGCGCCGGTGCTTGCTGCACTCGAGCTGACGCCGACCTCCGCGTTGTTCAGCTCGACTAGAAGCCGACGGGTGAGTGTGCCGAGCCGACACCGCCAGCGGTTGCCCTGGAGGCACGCGCCTCTAGCGCGAGGGACGCCCGAGCGTCCGGGGCCTCTGTCGACACCAGCCTATCCGGGCCCATCGCCGTGGCCCGTTCAGCGAGCAGCCACCCCCGGAGGGCGAGGCGACCCGCTGGCTCCGTCCCGGGGGAGCGCCAACGGGCTCGCGCCAATCCTCGTTAACCTGGTTTCGACTCGAGTGCTTGCAAGAAGGCTGCAAGCACTTGGCGCTCGAGTTGGCGACTCACGGGGTCCGGTCCGACTAGCGGCAGAGCCCCGCTTCTCGCCGGAAGCAGGGCGGATGCGACAGCCTGCAAAGCCGAAGCGATACCTATGCAACGTCACCGCGTGGCCTGGTACCTGCCGCGTCACCGGCCGCCACCGTCGCGCTCGGAGTTGGGCGATTGCGAGCGCCGGCCTCGCCGACGTCATTGTCCCCCAGCGTGCCGCCCGTGCCTAGGCACAGGTTGGGCATCGGCGGGCCGTCCAGCGCTTCTCAGTCCCGTTGGAGCAAGCCCTTCAACCCGACCCCCGCGGATGGCGCCTCAATCACCCTGAAAGGCATCTAGCCGCTAGCGGCTGAGCGATCGACAAAATGTTGTTTATGCGGCGGCGGTCTTGGTGGAGAGGCCGAGGTCCTTGAACAGGGTTTGCATGGCGAGGGCAGCGTCATTGGTAGCACTCGTGTCTGTCTGGTCTGTGTCGGTGGGGTAGTCGTTACGCTGGCGTGGGGCCGCTTTTCCGGGTCCGAACGGGTTGCTGGTAGTTGAGCCGCCCAGCGGTCGCGGATTGGTTTTGGGTCGATCTTGGGCAACACGGTCTCAGGCCGACATCGTCACTCGTACGTCGCCATCCTGTTCGAGCACCGAGAAGCCGGTGATACCCGGCCTGCTGCGCTGAAACGAGAGGCTGACACGCGAGTGGGCGATTCGCAGGTCGCGCAATTCCAGGCTCTGAAGCCAGTCTGGAAGCATCGGCCGATCCACCGTCAGCGTGTTGCTCGGGGCATGCGGCGAGATGCCCATCATCGACTGCACGAGCATGAACGGCGCCGCAGCCGCCCAGGCCTGGGGGATGCACGCGACGGGGTAGGCGACGATCGATCGGGACTGGTCGCGGTGAAAGCCGCAGAACAGTTCGGGCAGGCGGAAGTCGCGTGCCGCGGCGGCGACCTCGAACAGGGCGCTCGCGATCCGTGCGGTCTCGGCATGGAAGCCATAGCGCTTCATGCCGGCGGCGGCGATCGCGTTGTCGTGCGGCCACACCGAGCCATTGTGGTAGCTCATCGGGTTATACGCACGCGAACTGGTCGCGAGCGTGCGGACTCCCCACCCGGAGAACATGTCGGGCGCCATCAGCCGTTCGGCCACCGGCGCGGCCTTGTCGTCGTCGACGATCCCGCAGTAGAGGCAGTGCCCGGGATTTGACGAAATGCTGCGGACCTGCTTCTTGCGGCCATCGAGCGCGAGCGCGAAAAACCCCTCTTCCGGATCCCAGAACGCGGCGTTGAACGCCGCTCGCAACGCCCCAGCCTCGGCTCGCAGCCGGGCCGCGAGAGCATCCTCGCCGAGTGCGTCGTACACCTCGGCGATCCGAAGCTTCGCCTCATACACGTACCCTTGGGCCTCTACCAGCGCGATCGGCCCCTGCGCCAGCGAGCCGTCGGCGTGCACGATCGCGTCGTCGGAGTCCTTCCAACCGTGGTTGCGCAGGCCCGCCGGCGAGCGCTGCTCGTACTCGACGAACCCGTCGCCATCTCGATCGCCCCACTCGTCAATCCATCCAAGCGCCGCGTCCAACGCCGGACGCAGGCGGGAGAGCGTCTCGACGTCAAGCGTCCAGAGGAAGTAGCCGCCTGCGACCATCAAGAACAGCGGCGTAGCGTCGACCGTGCCGTAGTAGGGCGTGTGTGGGATGTGCCCCGTCCGGGCCAGCTCTCCCACCCGCAGCTCATGCAGGATCTTCCCTGGCTCGGCATCGCGCCACGGCTCTTCGGACCGCGCCTGCAACTGGGCCAGCGCGAGCAGCGTCCCGCGCGCCACCTCAGGGTTCACCATCAGCGACTCGCACGACGCAAGCAGCGAATCGCGGCCGAACGGCGCGACATACCACGGGATCCCGGCCGCCGGCAGCGCCCCGCCGCGCGCGGGCATCATCAGCGCGTGCAGATCACGCACGGACGCGTCGATGAAGCGATCGAACAGCTCGTTATTCGTGGTGATTCGCGTGCAAGCACGCTCCCACTCCCGGTGGGCTTCGTCGACCCGCGCGGCCGCCTGCTCCATCCCGGCTGCCTCGAGGTCGCGATCCCCTTGTCTGGCATCGACCGTCACCAGAAACGCAACAGCCTCCCCCGCGGCAAGCTCCACATTCCAGGCGACCCGCGCACGCTGCCCCTCGGACTCGATCCGCGCGGGAGCAGGACTGAACTCGACCAACGTCTCACGCCGCTCGCCGTCGGCACCCACATAACCGAACCGCACACGATCGCCATCACGCACGGGCGCAAGGACGCGACCATCCGTCCGACGCCCGACCCCTCGCACCTCGAACACATCGGCGAAGTCCGCGCCGAGCATCAACTCGACCGTCGTCGCGACCATCTCAGGACGGAAGCTGCGCACCCGCACCCGGTAGTACAGGCGATCTGCGATCAACACCGTCCGGCGGACGTTGAGCGTCTCCTGCGGCACCTCGACCTCGCCCAAGCGCAGCGTCGGGTTCGTGGCGTTGATCACCGCATGGTGCCCTGACTGCATCGACGAGGACAACAGCACCGGCGCCAGCCCACCAACGGTCAGCCCCAGCTCCGATAGATATCGAGTATCCCGCGCGTAGAACCCCTCACCCGATGCACGGCCCGCGCGAATGTCGCCGTCCGGCCGCGCGCACACGAACGTCGCGCCGGCCTTGAGCGCGAGCAGATCCTCGCGCGCCTCGGCCGGGACCAGCGGCGCGCCCTCGAGATCGCGCTCGGCGAACGTCTGAAAGACATCGGGTGCGATCGGGGGGCGCTCAGACGCAGGCCCAGCTCTGTCTGGTCGGCGGGCGAAGGCCATACGGCGCTCGGTCCATAGTATGCGCCGCAGTTCAGCCCTGGACGACCCCCAACCGGACAACTTGCGCGACGCGCCCCGCGAGACCCGCCCGCTCGACCACGCCCACGACGCGCTCGACGTCCTCGTACGCGAAAGGCACCTCCTCGGCCAGGCCCCGGTTAGACGGACACCGCACGACAATCCCCCGCGCCGCAAGCCGACGACGCAGCTCGGCACCCCTGATCTCACGCCGGGCCCCGGTTCGGCTCATCCGCCTCCCCGCCCCATGACAAGTGATGGCGAACGAGCGCTCCATCGCGGCCTGGCGGCCGACCAGCACAAAGCTGCTCGTCCCCATGCTCCCAGGAATGAACACCGCTGACCGACCGTCCGGTACGCGCTCAGGATCTCCATCGACCCGGCCGCGAACACGCGCGTCGCGCCCTTACGATGCACGCACAACGTCCGCCCCTGGTGCTGCTCGAGCTTCGCGACGTTGTGCGCGACGTCGTAGACCTGACGTGTGCCGTGGGCGACGTTCGGCCCCAGGATCCGCGCGACCGACTCGCGCACGCGATGGGCGAACACCGCACGATTGGCCCACGCGAAGTTCGCCGCGCACGCCATCGCCCCCAGGTACCGCTGTCCCTCCGGCGAGCTCAACGGTGCGCAAGCCAGCTGCCGATCCAGGAGACGATACGGAAGCGGGCCAGCACCGCATCCATCCTGCGCACGTAGTCGGTGCATACCTGATGACCAAATCCCCGCGAACCCGAGTGAATCAGCACCGTCACCTGATCGAGGCGCAAGCCGAACGTCTCGGCCGCCTGAGGATCAAGGATCTTTGCGACGCGCTGGACCTCGAGGAAGTGGTTGCCCGAGCCGAGCGTGCCGAGCTGATCGCAGCCGCGCAGCCGCGCACGCTCGGACACCGCCGCCGGATCGGCGCCCGGCACGCATCCCTCCGACTCGGTGTACTCGATGTCCTCCTCGGTCCCGATCCCGAGCCCAGCCAGAAGCGCCCTCGGTCCCTCACCGAGCACGCGGTCAAGGGCCGCCCCGGTGAGCTTTAGCGTACCGCCGTGACCAGCGCCGACCGGCACCCGCCGCGAGATCTCGTGCACCAGCGCCTCGGCGCGGCCCTCAAACTCCGAGACCGTCAGCGGCAGCGCGAGCAGCCGCACCCCACAGTTGATGTCATACCCGACCCCACCCGGCGAAACGACCCCATCCGGGCTGCCGTTAAGGAACGTGGCACCAACCGACAAGTAGAGCCCGTTCCTGGTTCGTGTCCCCCACGGGCAAGGTAGGAGCACTTGAGACCTGTGGGGGCTTCAGAGCGACCGGAGATCAAGACGCCGGCCGCCGGCGCCCGACCCGAGGTCAAGGACGGTCTCGCCGTCTCCCAGCTCTGCGACCGCGGCCGTCGGTGTGGTGAGCCTCAGGCGGCGCGGAGGTGGTTCGCGGGCAGGTGCTCGTCGAAGGTCATGCCGGCTTCGATGGCGCGTCTGACGGGGCAGGTCTCGGCGGCGCGCATGATCCGGCGCGCTTGCTCGTCTGTGAGGTCGTCGGGGAGGTTGATGGTGACGTCGAAGTGGCGTGGAGTGGCGGTGTTCTCGTAAACGACGTCGATGGTGAGCTCGCCGACGGTCCAGCCCTTGGTGCGGGCGTAGGTGCGGATCGTGGTGGCGATGCAGGCGGCGAGCGCGGCCGGGAGCAGCTCGTGTGGTGCTGGACCGCGGTCGGTGCCGCCCAGTCGTTGGGGTTCGTCGGTGATGAGATGGTGGCGGCCGTCAATCAGGACGTCCTGGCGCAGCGTGTCGCCGGTGGAGTGAGCGGTGGCGGTGAGACTCATGTTCGTTCCTTGGCGGTGAGGTGGCTGGCGAGGTCGTCGAGCGCTCTGGGGATGAGGTGGTAGTAGGCGAATAACCCCGTGCTTGCGGCAGCCGACCACGCCGGCGTTGCGGAGCACCTCCAGGTGGTGAGCGAGCGTCGGCTGGGATCTGGTAAACGAGTACTTCGACCTCGACGCCCAGCCGCCGAGGTGGTCATCGCTGCCATGCCTGACCGGTGTGGATCGCGCGCAGGGTTCGTGTTGTGACAAGCACCCAGAAGCCGACGAGGGTGAGGAATAGCATTGCGCCGGCCCATTCCAGTGGGGTGCTGTGCCAGTTGCGGGCGAGTCCGAGCGTCGCGACGGTGTAGGCGCCGAGCGGGAAGGTGAACGCCCATAGGCCGACGCTGAAGGGAAGCCCGCCGTTTCGCAGGTAGCGGATCAGCAGCGCGGTGGCGATCGCTAGCCACCAGATGCCAAGGCCCCAGAGCACGGCGGCGGTGAGCTGGGAGACGGTCTGGACCGCTGCGGCGCTGGCACCCCAGAACGGGTGCCCGGCGGCGGCGAGGCGCAGGAGTGCGAGGCTGCCGACGCCGATCGGCCCGAGTCCGATCCACAGCGAGGGGGCGAGCTGCGCGGGCGGTAGGGGGTGGAATATCAGCCGGCCGAACAGCACTGCCGCGATCAGCAGGAACAGCAGCAGGCCGATCCCGAGCGCGGCGTAGCCGGCGAGCAGCAGCAGCCTTCCGTTGGCGGCGCTGACGTGAGGGAGCAGCGGTATCAGGGCCAGCGGGATGATGATCGCGACGACGGGTGGGATGAACCAGCCGCCGTTGGCGCTCTCGCCGGCAACACCGTCGCTGCTGAAGAGCGTGTAGGCGAACAGCACGCCGGCGGCGAGCGCGAGCGGCGCTCCGATCGTGGTGAGCACGGCCACGATCACCACGACCGTGTGCGCGGGCAGCAGCGAGCCGCCGACGGCGGCGGTCGCGACGGCGAGCACAAGGAGCGCGGCCGGGAGGGTTGCGTAGAGCGCGCCGATGATCGGGTGGCGCAGGTCGGCGGTCGTGGCGTCGCGGTGCCGGATGAGTCGGATGAGGTACGGGATCGCGATCGCGATCGCGAGTAGCCACGCGAGTAGCACGAACGCGACGCCGATCATGTGGGCGATGTGATGCAGGGCGGACTGATTGCCTGGGTTCAGGTAGGCGGCGACGCCGACGATGCCGGTGCCCATCACGGCTGCGAACCAGCCGGGATGAAAGCCGCGCACGATCGCCGCGGGAGATGCGTGCGCGAGGATCGACGGACGTGGGTGTGTCAGGGTGCTCATTGCTGCTCCTGTTCAGCGGCTGGCGGCTCGGCGAGGATCGTGCCTTCGAGCTCGCAGGCGGCGGCGAGGGTGTTGGTGATGGTGCCGAAGCGCAGGATGTTGCGGTGCAGCAGCTGCACTCGGTGACCGGGTTCGTTGGTATTGATCCGCAGCGTGTAGCGGGCGCGGACGATCCGCGGCGGCGGCTCTTGACGTTCGAGCTCGATGTGCACGCGAGCGTGTTGGTAGGTGAACGGCAGCAGGTCGGAGAACCGCTCGACGTTCTTGAGGATGCAGGCGGCGAGCGCGGCCGCGAGCAGGTCCGCCGGGCCGGGGAGCAGCTCGCCGGTGCCGGCCGAGCCGTCGAACGCGATCGTGCTCGCGCGCGAAGCGATTGTTGCCGCGCCGCCGGGCACGTTCTCGCCGTCAGCGGTGTACGACGCTGCCGTGCCGGCGGGCTCGCCGTCGGCGTTGGCGGTCGCCTCAGTAGTTGACTGCGCGACGCGATCGCCCGGGCGCGGCTGGCGGGAAATCTCGGCCATCACGCCACTTCGGCTGGGGTTGCGAGCGCCCGGCGCAGCCCCCGCTCGGAGAGCCGGCCGTGCGCGAGGAGCTGGCCGGACTCGGTGAACAGGGCGGGGAGCAGGTCGGGGGCGGTGCGCTGCAGCGCCTCGCCGTTGGGCGTGGCGGTGCTGACCTCGTGCCAGGCCAGCAGCCTGTCGGCGGCGAGCGCGGCGAGCACGCCGCGGGCGTGGGCGCTCAGCGGGCAATCCGGGATCGCTAGCAGCGTGAGCTGTCTCATACGCCGACCAGCGTTCGCAGTCCTTGGTTGCCCGCGGATGTGTCCGGCTGCCACGCGACGAGCGCGAGGCGCTGCGCGATCGCGGCGGCCTCGGCGATGTAGGGGTGCTCGTCGCGGGCGCGGGCGGCGAGCGTTGGGTGCTCGGCGCCGGCGGCGGCGAGGCTCTGATTGACGATCCAGGCGTACGGGACGATCCCCGCGCGCTCGAGGTCCTCGGCCAGGCGCGCTGCCTCATGGACGGGCGTCGCCTCGGGAAGCGTGATGATCAGCACCCGCGTGTACTCCGGGTCGCGCAGCCGTGGTAGCAGTTGCGCGACAGCCTCGGGCACCTCCGAGAGCCCCCTGGCGACGTCGCGGTGGTAGGACTGGGTGGCGTCGAGCAACAGCAGGCTGTGGCCGGTGGGGGCGGTGTCGAGCACGACGAACCCGTCCTGACCGCGGGCGACGACGTCGGCGAACGCGCGGAACACGGCGATCTCCTCGGTGCACGGCGAGCGGAGGTCCTCTTCGAGCAGCGCGCGGCCCTGCTCGTCGAGTTCGGGGCCGGCGGCCGCGAGGACCTGCTCGGAGTAGAGGCGCGTCTGTTCGGCGGGATCGATCCGCGAGAGCGACAGTCCCGACACCCCGTCGCCGACGGCGTCGGCGACGTGCGCGGCGGGGTCGGTTGTTGAGAGGTGGACGGGATGTCCGCGGCGCGCGAGTTCGCTGGCGATTGCGGCGGCGAGCGTGGTTTTGCCGACGCCGCCCTTGCCCATCGTCATGATCACGCCCCGGCCTGAGGTTTCGAGCTCGTCGATCAGCTCAGACAGCGCCGCCCCGGGCAGCTCCGCGTCGTGAGTCTGCTCGCGAGTGGTGGAACGGGCGGTGGGGTCGAGCACCCGGGCGAGCGCGTCGGGGCCGATCGGCGCGAAGTCAAGCAGCGAAACCTCGACGCGCGACAGCTCGGCGAGTCCGGCGGGCAGTCCGGCCAGCGCGTCACTCTGGCGCCCGGCGAGCGCGACGGCGGTGTCGTCGTCGCTGTCGATGGCGTCGAAGAGGCCGTTGAGCGCGAGGACCTGGTGGCGCATGCCGGCGCCGGCGAGCTCCGCGCGGGTGCGCTCGGCCTCGGCAAGTGCGGTGCGCTCCGGGCGGCTGACGAGCACGAGCGTGGTGATCTGTGGGTCGCCGAGCGCCTGGACGCTGGCGGCGTAGAGGTCGCGCTGATCCTGCAGTCCCGCCAGCGGGCCCAGGCAGGAGACCCCGGATGTGTTTGTATCGATGAACCCAGACCACGCGGCCGGCAGCGCGAGCAGCCGCAGCGTGTGACCGGTCGGCGCGGTGTCGAAGATGACGTGGTCATAGCCGGCGGTCGCCTCAGGGTCGCCGAGCAGCGCGGCGAACGTGTCAAACGCGGCGATCTCGACCGTGCACGCGCCCGACAGGCTTTCCTCCATGCTCGCCAGCGCCGAGTGGAAGCAGCCCGCGGTACGGGCCGACGGCGCGCTCGCGGTACTCCCGCGCCGCGGCCTCGGGATCGATGTTCGCCGCGTCAAGACCGGTGATCCCCGCCACCGGACGCGGCGCCTCGCCCAGCGTCGTGCCGAGCACCTCGTCGAGGTTGGAGGCCGGGTCGGTGGACACGATCAGCACCCGTCGGCCGCGGGCGACCAGCGCGACGGCGGTCGCGCACGCGAGCGTGGTCTTCCCCATGCCGCCCTTTCCGGTGAAGAACAGCACCCGTGTGGGATTCTCCAGTAATGTCGAGAGGGCGCGCATCAGCAGCCGCCTCCGCCGCCGCAGCAGCCTCCAGAGCCGGACACCGGCGCCGCCATCGTGAATCGCACGCGGGCCTTGGGGATTGGCACGCCGGCCCAGCCGGCGAGCTCTGAGCGGTACGGATAGCGCCCGCTCGAGACTGGCTCGCCGTCGCGGAGGATCAGCGGCAGCGCCTGCTCGCCTCGCTCCGCCAAAGCGGTGCGCGCCGGCTCGCTGGCGACGAACGCCTGTGGCTCGTGGGTGAGGCCATAGCGGGTGACATCAATGCCGTGGCGGGCGAGCCATTCCAGGTCGCCGGCGAAGCGCGCCAGCGCTGGTGGCACGCTAGGGCCGCACACGCCGGTCGAGCAGCACATCGCGGGGTCGAACACTTCGATCTTCATGACGCATCCTTTGTCGTTATCTGAGCTGGCAGTTCGCGGCGCTGGCCGTCCGCCAATGGGCGCGGCGGGCGCGTACGCGAGATTTTGAGAGTTCGCCCAGCCGGGCTGCGCGTCGGCGCGAGTTCGTGGCTCGTGCTGTGCGCCGAAGCCGATCGGGGCCGGGGTGAGGATCAGCGGGGAGCACGGCACATCAGCGGGCGGGACGGGGTCATCGAACCCGGCGGGCGCGAGGTCGTTGGGCGCGTCGGGGTGAAACATCGCCGCGAGGTATTGCGCCTGGCCACGTCCCGGCCCGAGCTCGTACTGACCGCCGCCGTAGACACCGATGCCGCGGGCGGCGCAGTGGTCATAGGTGTCAAACAGCGCGCGCAGCGTTCCGAACCGCGACGGCTTGATGTTCACCGTCCGCGCCTGCCCACGGTTGGGCGGCGATGTCGGCCGCGCGGTGGATCGGCGCGTCCCACGTCACACGGTGGCGCTCGGAGCGCAGCGCGTCGCGAGTAGCGGGGTCGCTCAGGTCCGGATCCTCCAGCCACACGTCGGGCAGCGCCTGCGCGACGCGGCGGTACAGGTCCGGGTCGGTGCGCGTGGCGGACAGTGTGCCCTGGTAGACGCCCTTGAAGTCGATCGCGTCAACGCACCCACTCGCGGCCAGGCATTCCAGCAGCCCATCCCCCCACTCCGACG
>CAWEQQ010000038.1:0-100033 GCA_963811155.1 uncultured Solirubrobacterales bacterium | reverse complement strand
GCTCCGCCTGGCCGCCGTCGAGCCGCGCGTAGACCCCCGCTGTAGCCGAACAAGCGCGCGGCTCGTGGCACTGCGTCGGCACGTCCGGCGCGGCAGTGCGCGCAGGTCCCAGTCGGAGGTCATGCTCGTGTTGACCACGCGCTGCCCCGGGGCGACGACCCCTGCGAGCGCGTCGCCACCGGCGTCCTCGACGGATGCCGACGAACTCGTGCCCGAGGATCGTGCCCGACCTCGAACCCCGGCGTCCAGCCGTGGTAAGGGCAGCAGGTCCGCGCCGCAGATGGCGGTGTGCGTGACGCGGACGATCGCGTCGCGGTCGGAGGCGAGCACCCGGGTCCGGGACGGTCGCGACCTCGATCGCCTCGGGCCCCCGCCGCCGCACCGCCCTCATGACGGCTGCTCCAGCTCCACGAGGTTGCCGTCCGGATCGACGGCGAAGCAGCGATGGCCGCCCCACGGCGGGCGAGTACGGCTCGGCGAGGAACGAGCACCCCCGCGCCGGCGAGCTCGCGGTGAGCGCCGAGGCAGTCCTCGACCTCGAGCACGAGGGATCGACCGCGAGCCGCGAGGGGTCGCCGGGAGCGGTCATCGACACGCCCGGTCGATCATCCGCCCGGGTGGCCCTGCTCGGCGAGCGAGAGGCGCGCGCCGGCCCGCGAGAAGCATCACGTACGGCGGGTCGTCGTAGGTGGCCTCGACCTCGAAGCCCAGCATGTCGCGGTAGAAGGCGAGCGAGCGCTCGACGTCCGCGACCGCGAGGATCGTGCCCGCGCGCGTGACCGCCGGAGCCATCAGTCGCGGATGTGGCCGGCGTCGACGACGAGCACCTGGCCGGTGACCCAGCCGGACTCCTCCGAGCACCAGGAACGCGACCGCCGGCGCGATGTCCGAGGGGAGGCCGTGCCGCGGGATCGCCTGGAGCATCTGGACGAAGTCGAACGAGTCCTTGTGCGGCGTCGCGAGGGCGCCCTCGGTGCGCGTGATCCCGGGCGCGATCGACGTTGGCCGTGATCCCGTACTTGCCGAGCTCCGTCGCCCAGCGCGCGCGTGAGCCCGACCACGCCGCCCTTCGCCGCGACGTACCGGGCCCTGTTCGGCGTGCCCGCGTAGAACGCGTTCGAGGCGATGTGCACGATGCGCCGGTCGCCGGCCGCGCGCATCGGGCCCTCGACCGCGCGCGACACGAGGTACGCGCCGTCGAGGTTGACCGAGATGATCTTGCGCCAGTAGGCGAAGTCGACGTCGTCCCAGGGGGATGAACGGGACGATCGCGGCCGCGTTGACGAGCACGTCGATGCGGGCCGTAGCGCGCCATCGTCTCGTCCGCGATCCGCTGCGCGTCGGCCTCGCTGGAGATGTCCGCGGTGATCGCGAGGCCGTCCCAGCGTCCCCGCGCCACCGCGGCGGCGCCGTCGCCGTTGAGGTCCGCGACCGACGCGGTCGCGCCCTCCTCCCGCAGCTTGTCCGCGATCGCGCGGCCGATGCCCTGTGCGGCCCCGGTCACGATCGCGACGCGTCCCTCGAGCTTCATGCGGCACCTCCTGCGGTGAACGGCTCCGGTGCGAGCGCGTAGCCCCGGAACGTCTCCATGTCGTGTGTGTAGATGATCTCGGCGTCCCACTCCTTCGCGAGGCGCGCGACGCGGCGGATCGAGCGCACGCCGTCGACCGGGTTGTTGTGGAACCCGGCCTGCTGCTCGGCGGCGAATGCCGCGACCGTGTACGACACGTCGGCCATGAAGAGCAGCGGCCGGCTGCCCTCGAGCTCGACCAGCAGCGAGTAATGCCCGACCGTGTGCCCCGGGGTTGTTGGAAGAGGTGCAGGCCCTCGGCGAACTCGACGTCGCCCTCGAGCAGCGAAGAACCTCGACGTCCGGGTGGTCGTAGACCGCGGTCGGCGTAGCCGAGCCGCTCGAACAGCTCGGGGGTGCGCGCCTCCCGCAGCTCCTCGCGGTGCAGGTAGGTCGTCGCGTTCGTCAGGTGCCGGTTGCCCCCGCAGTGGTCGAAGTGCAGGTGCGAGTTGATGATCGCGTCGACGTCCGTCGGCGCGAAGCCGCACTTGGCGAGCTGGCCGGGGACGGTCTGCTCCTCGCTCTGCTCGGGCAGCTCGAACGGCAGCACCCTGTTGACGAGGTCGAGGTCGTAGCCCGAGTCGAACATGAAGAGCCCGTCGCTGTGTTCGATCAGCACGCTGTAGACCGGGAAGCGCACGGGCGTCCCGCAGCCGATGTTCCAGGTGATGTGCGACTGGTCGATGACCAGCGTCCCCGAGTCCAGCAGCCGCACCCGCTTGACGCCGGCCATCTCAGCTCAGCGCCTTTCGCACCGCGACGAGCGCGGCGCCGCGCTGCTGCTGGAGCTCCGCGACGCGCTCGGGGGTGTACTCGAAGAAGCCCTTCCCCGACTTGATCCCGAGGCGGCCCTCGTCCCGCAGGTCGGTCGCCGTCTTCGAGATGCCCCGCTCGTTGGAGAGGTCGGCGTTGAGGAAGCTCGCAACCGCCGTGTAGATGTTCCAGGCCCGCCCATGTCGAGCAGCTGGATCGGCGGCACGACGGCGAGCTTGTAGCCGATTCCCCACTTCACGCAGAGGTCGAGGCCCTCGACGTCGATCACGCCCTCGTCGACGAGGGCGAGGCACTCGCGCATGATCGCGTAGAGCACGCGGTTCTCGACGAAGCCCGGGACCTCCTTCTTCAGCGTCACCGGGTGGTAGCCGATCCGCCGCGTCAGCGCCTCGACCGCGGCGGTCACCTCCGGCGCCGTGCGCTCGCCGTTGATCACCTCGTTCATCGGGATCAGGTGCGGCGGGTTGGACCAGTGCCAGCCGATCACGCGCTCGGGATGGGCGAGCCTCTCCGCGATCTTCGTGATCGGGATGCCGGAGGTGTTGGACGCGATGATCGCCTCGTCGGCGAGCCGGCGCTCGAGCTCGCCGAGCACCTGCTGCTTGAGCTCGAGGCGCTCCGGGATCGCCTCGATGAGGATGTCCGTGCCCTCGAGCGGCCGCGGCCGGATCGGCCTCGAAGCTCAGCGAGCCGCCACCCCGCCACCGGCACCTCGAGGCGGTCGAGCACGCCCTCGACGACGCCGACCTCCCCTGCGCGCGCTCGAGGGCCTCGGCGCTGACGTCGTGCAGCGAGTCGCAGCGGACTATCGCCCTCGCGAACGACGGCCTGGGAGTAGTCCGTCATCAGGTCGGCGCTGAAGAAGTCTTCGGCGAGGTCCGCGTCTCCGGGGAAGGTCAGCAGGGCGGCGGCGATCGTTCCGGCCTCCTGGTAGCGGCGAAGCTCGGGATGACCTGCGGGTGTCGTCTCGCGCAGCTGGCGCACCGAGTCGTCACGGATACAGCGTGCCGCCATGACCAATGCGCCGCTGTGAGGCAGCATCGCCTCAATGAACGCCGTCTTGCCTGAGCTCGCGGGTCCGGCAACGTGGATGAGCGCACGCGAGATCATCGATGTGTTGATGTACCACATATACATAGGTCACGCCCCTTCGCCCGGTTGAGCGTCACGCAGATCGGCATGCCCGAGTCGCGGTTCATCGGGGAGCCGTTCGCCGGCTCACGACGGCGCGGGCGTTCTGAAGCTGGCGCCAAGCTCATCCGCCTCGAGTGGCAGCGTGTCCCGGTGGCGGATGTCACGTGCGACTTCCTAGTTTGTAGCACGCCCGTGCTACATTGCGCTGGATGGCCACGACAACCGTGAGACTGGACTCGACGGAGGAGCGGACGTTGGACGAGCTGGCCGAGATCTACGGTGGCCGGTCCAACGCGCTCCGCGAGGGCCTGAGGTTGCTGGCGGCAACCAACCGGCAGCAGGCCGTGCTTGCCGAGATGCTCCACGACTGGGAGGTGGAGGCCGGACCGGTCGACGAGGAGGCCGTTACGGTGATGGCCGACCGCTACGGCCTGTGATCCTCGACGCGGGGTTTCTCGTTTCCGTGGATCGTGGAGAGCGCACCGCCCAGGAGTTCCTCACCGCTGCTCTGCGCCGCCGCACACCGCTCAGCACAACCCATCCGGTGGTCGCTCAGGTGTGGCGCAGCGGTACTCGTCAGGCCCGCCTGGCCAAGCTCTTGCGCAGCATCACCGTCCACCCGCTCGACAGTGGGCGGGAGGTCGGCGCGATCCTGTCACGCTCCGGCACCGTCGACGTCGTGGATGCCCATCTGGTGTGCGTTGCCATCCGCCTGGCGGAGCCGATCCTGACGGGAGACGTCGACGACTTCAACGTGCTCACCGCCTCCCTTCCTGACCACCGGCCGCGGGTGCTGGCCTGGCAGTGACGCTGGTCGAAGATCGCCGTCAATGGTGTGAGACGCGTTGAACATGGCCGCATCTGATCCGCGGCGCAGCGCACGAGCGGCGCTCTCCCCGCTATCGGCCTGCGACGGTTTGGCCGTCCACTTCGACGTCGACCTCGTCGACTTTCTCGACGCGCCGCTGGCGGAGAACACGGATCGCGGGATCGCCCCATCGCTGACGGCGTGCGGAGAGATGCTCAGCGAGCTACTCACCGACACACGTGTGCGCGCGCTCACCGTGACCGAGTTCAACCCACACCACGGATCTAAGGACGGGAGCGCCACCCAACGCCTCCTCGAAACCCTAGCGAGCTCCCTCGGGTGGGCCGAGTAGCGGACGTGCTCAAGCGACGCGCAGCAACCCGCAACAGGAAAGCCCGCGCACGACGACCGCCCGAATGTCACCGCCATTGAGGCTGACGACCAGTCCGTCCGGCACCTGCATCGGGCGTCCCACGTGTCTCTGGCCCACGGGTCCAAGCCACCCGCAATACACGGATCTCAGGTCTGCCGCGGCTTCCGCTTTCGCGCTGATCGAGCCACTCCGCTCACTTGCGCTTCCGCGTGGAAACAGCGGTGCCAGATCGAGCACCAGCACTGGACTCGGCGCCTGTGCCTTCACCCACGACCGCACCTCACGAGTTCCCTGGCGGGACGCTCGGACTCAACGGGGAGCATACGGCTGGCGTTTTCGGAGCGGCACTTCTGCTTTCCGTCTCCGGCCGGGCTTATGCCTTCAACGGGTAGCGCAAGTGCGGCCCGTGGTCGGAAGCGAGTGTTGAGCGGCTCGGAAGCGGGCTGGATGGCCTACGCGCCACGATGAGCCGTGCATAGGTACAAACGTTGGTCTGCATAGGCGCGCGCCGGGCCCTGCTTTCGGCGAATTCCGGGTCTCCCAGCTGCGACGTCACGGTCCGTTCGCCGGCGTCGGTGTGCTCGCTGACGTCTACTTCCCGCGACCCCCCGGGGCGGTGGCCACCTCCTGCGCGGTGGTTATGCCATGACCGGGCTCGCCGCCCGATCCGAACGCTTGGATCCGTCCGGCAGCAGGCGCTCGCCGCTGCGATCGACACGCTCGCCCCGCCGCTATCACGTCCTCGTTGCTGTGTGCCAGGAACGCGGGGCGCTGTGACGTTCCGGCGGCCGCTCGGAGGGACGGCACGAGTCGGTCGACCGAGACGACCAGGACCCCGTCCTGGACGCGTTCCACGCCTCTGGCGCGCACGATGGATAGGACGGGGAGCGCTCCGCGGCGACACCAACGCCGCCGGCGCCGGTACAGCCACGTGGTCATCTCCCGCAGGCCGGCGAGATGGCGGGCGTCGAAGGTGCGGGTCTTGGTTTCAATCGCAAAGGCGACCCCGGTCGGGGCGATCGCGACGCTGTCGATGTCGCCCCGGCCCCGGTAGGGCAGCGAGTCGCGCAGCCGCCAGCCGTCGGCCTCGAGTGGTGAGAGCGCTCGCCGGACCTCGTCCTCAGAGCGCGCGCCGACACGGCTGCGGCCGGCCAGCCCACCCAGTGGCGAGCGTCGATCGGCAGGCCAAGCATGACGAGCAAGAGCACACCGGCCACCGCGAGGACGCCGGCGCTCGCGGCTATGACCGCGCAGGCGCCCGCCACCAAGCCGGTCGCGCCGGTCGCGATTGCGCGACGCTGGCGCCGGTAATGCTGGCGGCGGGGGAAGCTCACGCGGGGTATGGAAGCTCCCACTCGCCTCGGACGAAGCCTTCGCCCAGGAGGCTTGGACTCCGAGAACGCCCCGCCCTTTGACTCGCCAGAGGCGGGGCTCATCTCGACGCTGATCGCGGCGAGTTCGCCTCCGACGCGACCGACCCTCCGTTGGACAGGAGTTGGTCAGGAATGTCAGGCGGGTAGCGGTTCAGAGCGGTTCATAGCGGTCGCCTGACGCGAGCGCCGGAGCGCAATAAAGCTGGCCATTTGCAGGAAATCCCCGCAAGGACGGCGATGCCGGAGGAGGGACTCGAACCCCCGACACGCGGATTATGATTCCGCTGCTCTAACCGACTGAGCTACTCCGGCGGGGCTGCTTTCCTCCTGCAAACAAGCACCTTTTCGCATCATCTCGGAAGTCCTGCAAACTGGCTCCAGTCCGACAGAGTCCGACCAGTTTGCAAGCAAACCCACGACTTCGATCGAACAACGTGCGGGCTGGGCTTGTTAGAAGCGCTTGTTGGAGGAGGGCCTCGAGCAACCCAGGAGCATAGCAGCGGGCCACAAACGCGGGCTGGCTGACGCCGTCGCGTCCGCTATGGCTACCAAACGCACACGATCAGGGAGCTGCCGATGTCCTCGGCGTAGTTCGTCGCCGGCTGCGCTCAGCGAGCACGACGGGTCGCACAGCGTACAGCGAGGCGAGGACGTGTGCGACAGCCGCCGACGGGCAGCGCAAACGGATCTTCACGGGCGGTGAAGACGCCCACCGCTGCCCGACCGATTAGTCTTAGTCTCCATGGAAACAGACCGCGCCCGCCAGCTGCTCGCACGCGAGCGGGCACGCATCGACGAGGCTACTGCGGCCTTCGAGCGCCAAGGTCCGCTGGAGGCTTCTGATCGCAAGGAGGCTGGTGACCAGGGTTCCGAGGATCTTTACCAGGACGAGTTTGACGAGGGCCGTCGCGAGGAGCTTCGCGTCGAGCTGGCGGCTGTTGAGCGCGCCGAGGCGAGGCTGGCGGCTGGGACCTACGGGCTCTCGGTGGAGAGCGGCGAGCCGATCCCGGATGCTCGGCTTGAGGCGCTTCCGACGGCTGAGCGGACTGTCGGGGAGGACGAGCGCTACCGGCGAGCGTGAAGCTCGCGATCAAGCTTCCATAACGCTAGTGTCTACTGCTCAGCTGGTGAAGGGTCCGGGGTCTGCGGGTACGTCGACGGCGTGCTGTTGTAGCGCGGCGAGTGGAACTATGTCGAGCGCCCGCTGATGGGTCGACGCAAGCACGACGTAGGCGGCAGCGCCGTCTTGATGGGCCCGCAGCCAGTTGATGGCGGTCACGCACCAGCGGTCGCCGGGCACTAGTCCCGGGAACCCGTACTCGGGTACCGGGGTGCTGAGGTCGTTGCCGATGTTCTGTTGGTGCTCGAGGAATGGCGCTGTGACGACCGCGCAGATCGTGTGGCTGCCCCGGTCTTCTGGGCCGGTGTTGCAGCAGCCGTCGCGGTAAAAGCCGGTAAGGGGGTCACTGCTGCAGGGCTCGAGTTTGCCGCCGAGCACGTTCCGGTCGGTCACCGAGCCAGTATCGCGGTTCGCGGTTGCCGAGCGCGGTGCGACACGATCGGGCGTGTTGCCCCGAGGCACGGCGCCGCTCGAGGCCGTGGAAGTGAAATGGACGCTTGAGCGACGGAGCCAACAATGACCTAGTGGTGCATCCGCCAAGTTCGTTGATGGGCTGGCGAGCGAAAATCGAGCCCTGGCAAGGACGCAGGACCGAAGGTGTAGTGGGGCTACATTGAGGTCCGAGGACGCAGCCAGGCGAGGATTTGCAGCCGCCAGACCGCAACGAACTTGCGGGATGCACCACTAGATCAGCACGACCATCCCGGCGCCGTCGACGTTGAACTAGCGTGGCGGGTGGTCTCGGAGGCCCTGAGCGAGCGCGACCCGGATTACATCCGGCGTTTCCTTTGGTTCATCTGGCTGGTGATCGCGCTCTGGTTCCGTCCGGACATCCGTTGACCGGATTGCAGCCGACGGTTCGGTTGGCCCGTCGACAACCAGTCGGTCAGCGCTTGGCGTCAACGCGCGCCGCGCGCTCGCGTGGAGTCGCCCGCGCGTGACGCTCGAGGTGCTCCACGACGGACGCGGCCACCTCCTGCTCGGCGTCGGTAGCGAGCAGATGCCCGGCGCCGGGTATCTCGACGAGCCGGGCGCCTGGAATCAAGCGGGCTAGCTCGCGGCCGCGTTCGGGCGATATCAGCCGATCTTCCAGACCATGCACGACCAGCGTCGGCATTCCGTCGAGTTCGTGCAGGCGTGAGCGGGTGTCGTGGCCGGCGATCGCAGCCGCCTGCAGCAATGGCGTTCGCGCGCCGACGCGATCGGCTGACCGGATCCGCATGTCCTCCTCTAGCCGTTCGTGCTCGTCGCTGCGGGTGCGCTGCGAGTACAGGGCGGGCGCGACCAACGGGAAGGTGCGCGACCGACCGACCATCGGTCCTAGCAGGACGGCCGCCATCAGCCGCAAGTTGGGCGCCTCACGCCTGCCGCCTGCGGTCGTGCACGCGAGTACGAGCGATTCAACTCGATCGCGGTGATCGAGCGCTAGGTGTTGGGCGATCATGCCACCCATCGATGCGCCCATCACGTGAGCTGTCTCCACTTCGGCGGCGTCGAGTACAGCGAGCGCGTCATCCGCCATGTTCGCCATCGTCAGGCCGCCGTGGGCGGGCGAGGACGCCCCGGTGCCGCGGTTGTCGAACACGATCGCGCGGTGGCGGCGTGCGACATGGGGCAGCAACCGCCACCACATCGCGCCGCTCCCAGCCAGACCCATGATCATCAGCAACGTCTGGGAACCCTCGATCGCCTCCGAAGGCCCATGGACCGTGTAGCTGATTCGTCCCTCGGGTGTCGTGGCGAATGGCATGCGCGGCGGGCCATCATACGGGCTCGGTCGTGGGCGCCGGGCCACCGCTCGGTCAGGCGTACAGGTCGACGCTCAAGGAGGATCGGCGCGTCGACGATTAAGGGGGGACTATGAGCGAGGCGATTTCGCGCGATGATGGTGTCGCAGCCGAGACCAGTGGACCGGTTGCTCAAGCGGAGGCGAAGAAGCGCATCCTGTTCGTCGACGACGACCTGGATCTGCTCGAGAGCTTGAAGGACGCGATGCGCCGCCACCGGCGGGTGTGGGACGTCAACTTCGCGCCGGGCGGCGAGGAGGCGCTTGCTGCGCTCGCGGCTGAGCCGGCCGACGTGGTCATCTCCGACATGCTGATGCCGGCGATGGACGGCGCCACCCTGCTGGCGCACGTGCGGGACGGCTGGCCGACGACGATCAGGATCATCCTGTCCGGCCACGCGAGCCCAGACCTGCTGACCCGGGCGGCGACGGTCGCGCATCGATTCCTCGGCAAGCCCTGCGACACCCAGGAGCTTGGCCATCTGATCGAGCGGTCCTGCGCGCTGCGGGATCTGACCGAGCAGATCGAGGCCTACCGGCTGACGGCGGCCACGACGACGCTGCCTTCGCGTCCAGGCCTCTACACACAGCTCACGCAAGTCCTGTCGGACCCGGCATGGCGACCGGATCAGATCGCGACGGTAATCGAGCACGACACGGCGATGACCGCGAAGGTCCTGCAGCTCGCCAACTCCGCTTTCTTCGGCGTCCGTCATCAGGTCACCCGGGTGCGGGATGCCGTCGTCTATCTCGGAGTCGAGACGATCAAGTCGCTGACGCTCACAGCGGAGGCGTTCGGCAAGCTCGCGCCCGAGAACGTCGACGGGTTTTCGATCGACCAGTTCCAGCGCCACGCGATGCTGGTCGGGCGGATCGCCGCCGCGATCCTCGCCGATGGCAAGGCACAGCAGGAAGCTCTAACCGCCGCGCTGCTGCACGACGTCGGCAAGCTCGTCTTGATCGCCGAGGACCCGCAGCGTTGGGCACGGCTCAACGAAGAGGCGCGGCGCCGGCAACTGCCGCTGTACGAGATCGAGCAGGAACTGGAGGGAGTCACCCACGCCGACACCGGTGCATACCTCCTGTCGCTGTGGGGGCTACCGGATGATGTCGTCGAGGCGGTTGCACATCACCACGCCCCGGAATCGTTCCCTGGACTCAAGCTCGACCCAGTCGCCGCTGTCCACATCGCCGACGCGCTGGCACACGAGCTCGAGCCGAGCGCTGACGGCGGCCCACCCCCAGGCACCCTGAACGAGGCGTTCCTCGATCGCCTTGGGCTGCTACCGCGACAGGACCTGTGGCGCCACGTCGCCGCCAGGTCGGCCAGCCAGCTGAGCTGATCGGCCGGACCGCTCGCCGGGTGATGCGCCGTGCCCCACCCCACGTATTGGGTGACCGGGTGGCCGTTTGACCTCCCGCCCTGCTCCCAGTCGCAACCTGAGAGGAGTCACTTCATGTCACTCACCACCTGCACGCGCACGAGCATTCGCACCATCCGGTTGAGGATTGCTCCGCCCGCGAGCATCCCGGGTTCGTCGTCCTCGAAATCGGCGCCGACATCGGCGCTCTGATCGTGCATGCCGACCCTGACATGCATGGCGCCGAGGTGGAGATCAGCCCGACGGGCCACGACGAGTGCCGCAGCCACAAAGAGGTGCTCGAGCGGACGATCAATGGGCGCCCGGCGTTCACAGCCGTGTTCGACCAGCTTGCAGCGGGCACCTACACGCTCTGGACCCGGTGGCGAGGCGCGCACGCGGGAGATCGCCGTCACCGGGGGCGCGATCGCGCAGCTCGACTAGAGGGCGGCCGCCGACCTATGATCCGCGGGCCGATGCCCGAGCTCGATCTCCCGTCAGGGCTGTGATTCGCCGCTGTCTCGCGGTGCACGCCGAACAGGAGACATGCTTGCGCTCGTGATGGCGGTCGCCGTGATCGGGATGCTCCCGCTCGCCGCCGGGCGCGGACAGTGAGCACGCTGCTCGCGATTCCCAACGTCTCCGAAGGCCGCGACCCGGCGGCGATCGCCGCGATCGCAGCCGCGTTCGACGCCCGCCTGCTCGCCACGCATACCGACCCCGACCATCACCGCAGCGTGTTCACGCTCGCCGGCGAGCCCGGGCGGCTCGCCGCGGCGGTGCTCGCCGGCGCGCGCGAGGTGCTCGCGCGAGTCGACCTGAGGCGCCACGACGGATTGCACCCGCGCGTCGGCGCGATCGACGTCGCGCCGATCGTGTACCTGCGCGACTCAGACCGTGGCGCCGCGTGCGCCGAGGCGCTGGTGCTTGCCGACCGGCTCGGCGACGAGCTGGAGCTGCCCGTGTTCCTGTACGGGCTGCTGGCCGGCGGCCGGACCCGTGCGGAGCTTCGCCGCGGCGGGCCGGCCGAGCTGGCAAACCGGGTCCGCGGCCGGACAGCTGTCCCCCGACTTCGGCCCGCCAGCGCTTGACCCGAGCGCCGGCGCCGTGCTCGTCGCGGCCCGTCCGCCGCTGGTCGCGTTCAATGTCGAGCTCGCGCCTCCCGCGAACCTGCAGGACGCGCGCGCGATCGCGGCGCGCATCCGCGACGGCGGCCCCGAGGGGCTGTCCTGCGTCCGCGCGATCGGGCTGTGGCTCGCTCACCGAGGCATGGCGCAGGTCTCGACCAACCTCGAGGACCACCGACGAACCTCGCTTGCGAGTATCGTCGCGGCGATCCGCCGTCACGCGCAGATCGCCGACGTGGAGCTCGTGGGTCTCGCCCCGCAGAGCGCGTTCGACGGCTTCCCTGATGACGTGCTGGTGAGAAATCGCGCCACCGTGGAGGAAGCGCTCGGGGCCACCGCGTAAGCTCTCCTTATACATGGCACAGACGAAGCGAAAGCGCCGTACCAAGCACCGGGGCACGGCTGCCGGCTCAATCGAGACCCGGGGCCGCACCGGCCGGCCGGTGCCAGCCGACCAACGCAAGCAGCTGTCCCGCGCCGAGGCCCGCGAGCGGCGGATGAACACGCCTCCGACATGGAAGACCTCGATCATCCGCGCCGGCTTTGCGGCGGCGCTGATGTTCGCGTTCGTCGCGCTCACGGCCAAGGGCAGCACTCGCTTCACGGCGGCGGGGTTCTTCGCGATCTTCGCGTTCGCCATCTACGTCCCGGCCGGCTATTACCTCGAGCTGTTCATGTTCCGCCGCCGGCAGCGCCGCAAGGCGGTTGGCAAATGATCGACGTACGGATGTTCACGGTCGGCCCCGTGCAAGAGAACTGCTTCATCGTGCGCCCGAAGGGCGCTGACCGCGCCGTGGTCGTCGACCCGGGCGACGAGGCCGACCGGATTGTCGCCGCGCTCGAGGCGCTCGGGATCAAGGTGGTCGAGGCGATCTTGATCACCCACTGTCACTTCGACCACATCGGTGCGGTGGCGCCGCTTGCAAAGGCCACCGGCGCGCCGGTTTGCTGCCCCGAGCTCGAGACCGAGGTGCTGGCGAACATCATGGCGTACGTACCGTGGCCCGGATTCGGGCCGTTTGAGAGCTACGAGGCCGACAGGACGGTCGCGGGCGGTGAGACGCTGGAGCTCGCAGGAGTGACCCTCGACGTCGTGTTCACGCCAGGTCACAGTCCCGGACACGTCACCTACGCGGTCAGAGACGAGCACGCGCTCCTATCCGGCGATGTGCTGTTCCAGGGCTCGGTCGGCCGCGTCGATCTGCCGGGCGGCGACTGGCCGACGTTGCTGGCGTCAATCGAGACGCTGATCGAGACCTTCGGAGACGAGACGACCGTCTTGCCAGGCCACATGGGCATCACTACGCTGGGTCGCGAGCGCGCCACCAATCCGTTCCTACGCGAGCTCGCCCGACAGCAGTGATCAAAGCGCCGAAGGGCACGTTCGACGTGCTGCCCGACGACGCCGCGCGCCGCGAGCTCGTCGAGGCACACGCCCGGAGGGTCCTCGGCGCGGCCGGCTACCAGCGGATCGAGACGCCGGCGTTCGAAGCCACGGAGCTGTTCTCACGTGGCGTGGGCGAGGCCACCGACATCGTCCAGAAGGAGATGTACACGTTCGATGATGGCGGCGGCCGGTCGCTAACGCTGCGACCCGAGGGAACCGCTCCCGTCTGCCGCGCGTACATCGAGCACGGGATGCACAAGCTGCCCCAACCCGTAAAGCTGTGGTACCTGGGCAGCTTCTTCCGCGCCGAGGCGCCGCAGCGGGGGCGATATCGCCAGTTCTGGCAGGTCGGCGCGGAGGTGATCGGCTCTGCTGCGCCGGCGACCGACGCCGAGCTGATCGTGCTGCTCGGCGAGCTGCTCGAGGGGCTCGGCGCGCGCGACACGCGCCTTGCGCTGTCGAGCCTGGGCACGCCAGCGACGCGCGCCGAGTATCGCGACGAGCTCGCCGCGTACCTGCGAGCACACGAGGATTGGCTGTCACCGGAGGTCCGCAGCCGCATCGACCTCAACCCGCTGCGCGCCTTCGACGCGACCGACCCGGGCACCCGCGCGACGATGAGGGACGCTCCGAAGCTGCTGGACCGCCTCGCGCCTGAGGACGCCGAGCACTTCGCGGAGGTTCGCGGCCTGCTTGACGATGCCGGGGTCCGTTACGGGCTCGACCCGACGCTGGTGCGCGGCCTTGACTACTACACGCGCACCGTGTTCGAGTTCTCGAGCGCCGCGCTCGGCGCGCAGTCGGGCGTCGGCGGCGGTGGCCGCTACGATCGGCTGATCGAGCAGCTCGACGGGCCTGCGACGCCGGCCTCCGGGTGGGCAGCGGGTGTCGAGCGCATCCTGCTGAGCGCCGGGGAGCTGGCGGTCGCCCCGAAGTTGGTTGACCTGTTCGTGGCGCTGGTCAAGCCCGCCGGCGCGCGCACCGCGTTCGCGCTCACCGGGGAAGCGCGCCGCGCCGGCTTGCGGGCGCAGCTCGAGCTCGCTGGTCGCTCGCTGAGGGGCCAGCTCAAGCACGCCGACCGGATCGGCGCTCGGTTTGTGGCGATCGTCGCCGACGGGTCGACCACGCCGGTCTCGCTGAAGGACATGGAGTCCGGGGAGCAGCGCGAGACCGCCGCCGAGAACGTGATTCCGACGATCGTGCGTGCAAGCAGGCTGGCGTGAAGCACGGTCCGAGACCGAACGCCTATCGCGACAGCTGGTGCGGTCAGCTGACCGCCGAGCGTGCCGGCACTCGCGCGCGGGTCGCCGGCTGGGTCCACCGCCGCCGCGACCATGGTGGCCTGATCTTCATCGACCTGCGCGACCGCTCCGGGATCGTCCAGCTCGTGTTCCATCCGGAGAGCGCGCCGCAGGCGAGCGATACCGCCCACCGCTTGCGGTCCGAGGATGTGCTGACGGCGTCGGGCGCGGTCGTCAGGCGCGCGCAGGAGAACGTCAACCCCAACATCCCAACGGGCGAGATCGAGCTGTCCGTCGATGCGCTCGAGATCCTCGCCGATACCGACACACCGCCGTTCCCGCTCGACGAGGACATCTCGATCGACGAGCACCTGCGCCTCAAGCACCGCGCGCTCGATCTTCGCCGAGCGCCGATGCTGTCTGCGCTCACGCTTCGCCACCGCGTCGTCTCGACCATTAGAGAAGTCCTGGACGGACTCGACTTCCTCGAGGTGGAGACGCCGTTCCTGACCCGTTCCACGCCTGAGGGCGCCCGCGACTTCCTGGTCCCGGCGCGGATCGCACCGGGCTCGTTCTACGCGCTGCCGCAGTCGCCGCAGCTGTTCAAGCAGCTGCTGATGATCGGCGGACTGGAGCGCTACTACCAGATCGTCCGCTGCTTTCGCGACGAGGACGCACGCGCCGATCGGCTGCCCGAGTTCACCCAGCTCGATCTGGAGATGGGGTTCGTGGTCGAGGACGACGTGATCGAATGCATGGAGGCAGTGATGGGGGCCGTGTTCGCGCGCGAGCGCTTCGACGTGCCGCCGCCGCCGTGGCCGCGGATGACGTTCGCCGAGGCCGTTGGCCGGTTCGGATCCGACCGCCCCGACACCCGCTTCGGCCTCGAGCTCAGGGATCTCGGCGAGGCGCTCGCGCACTCGGAGTTCCAGGTGTTCGCGGGTGCGCTGCGAGCCGGCGGCGTGGTCCGCGCCATCAACGCCGGCGCGCACGAGCTACCGCGCTCAGAGCTCGACGTGCTGACCGAGTTCGCCAGGCAGCACGGCGCCAAGGGGCTCGTGTGGGCGTACGTGCGCAGCGACGGCTGGCGCTCCTCGATCGCGAAGTTCCTCACCGAGCAGGAGATCGCCGCAATCAACGCGCGGCTGGAGGCCAAGCCCGGTGACCTGTTGCTGATCGTCGCCGACGAGCAGGCGACGGCCGGGCAGGTGCTGGGGGCGCTGCGGCTCGACCTCGCACGCAGACTCAGTCTCGTCCCCCCCGCAAGCCACGACATCCTGTGGGTGGTCGAGTTCCCGATGTTCATGTGGCATCCCGAGGAACGGCGCTGGGACGCCGAGCATCATCCGTTCACGGCGCCGACCGGCGACCTGAACGATCCCGCCGCGATGCTGTCGCGCTCCTACGACCTCGTACTCGATGGCAACGAGATCGGCGGGGGGTCGATCCGCAACCATCGGATCGACGTCCAGCAGCGAGTGTTCGAGCTGATCGGGTTGGACGAGCGCGAGGCCCAGTCGCGGTTCGGCTTCCTGTTGGATGCGCTGCGCTTCGGAGCGCCGCCGCACGGCGGGATCGCGATGGGTATCGACCGGATCGTCGCGCTGCTGGCCGGTCGCGACAATATCCGCGAGGTGATCGCATTTCCCAAGGCGACCAGCGGTGCCGACCCGCTGACGGGTGCGCCGGCGCCAGTCGACGCCGGGCAGCTGCGCGAGCTCGGCTTGAGGCTGAGCTAGTGGCCCTAAGGTTCCGTGCAGAAATAATTGATCGTCCGGATAACTTGTTCCTGCACGGACCCTAACTTGTTCCTGCACGGACCCTAACTTGTTCCTGCACGGACCCTAACTTGCGGCCGCACGCTCCCCGCGTTACGCTCGCGCTAGCAAAAGGGTGCTTTTCGAGATGGGCGCATTGCAATACAACCTTGTCAGGCTCGCGCTTGCGCAATCGAATCTGACGACGATTGCGCAGTACATGTTCTGGCTGATGTTCCGCAACGTCGCGTCGGACGGGTTCGTGTTCGAGGACCCCGTGAACTCGGGTGTGCTGTCGAAACCCGGGTGCGTGCTCGCCTCGCCGTCGTGGGAGAACAGTGCGACGCACGTCTCCCAGGACTATGTCTACAACTGGACGCGTGATGCCGCGATCGTCGCGATCGAGCTGGCGGCGGGCACGCTCCCGACCACACAGCCGCTGATCGACTACGTCCAGTTCGCGCAGATCTGCCAGAACTCCGGTGCTGCGACGGACTATGCATCCTTCCTGATCAGCGGCACGCCACGGCCGAACTGGAGCGCTCAGACCGACGGCCCGGCCCTCCAGACGCTGGCGATCCTGCAGCTGTTTGCCCAGCTCGACGGGCCCACGCAGACAGTGGCGAACGCCGTGATCGCACAGAACCTGAGCTTTCTGCAGGGTGCGTATCAAGGAGAGACGGTCAATCTCTGGGAGGAGGAGTACGGCGCCTCGTTCTTCGCGCGCTCTGTGCAGCTGCAGTGCTTTCAGGCGATCACGGCCAACACCCACGGGATCCCGGTCCCGGGTTGGCTTAGTACCGCCATCCCGTGGTTGCAGAACGCCGTCCAGGGTCATTGGAACGGTCAGTACTACCAGTCGCTACTCCCCGTTCCGACCGACAAAGCCCCCTACGACCCCAACGCCGACATCGTGATGGCCTCGATCCACGGCGCCGTGGCCGTGACCGACACGAAGTTGCTCGCAACCGCCGCGCTCGTGCGCAGCCAGTGGGACGATTCGATCGTCGCAGTACTTCTACCCGATCAACGGGGCCGATCAGCAGCGCGGGATCGGACCGATGCTCGGCCGCTACCCGGGGGACACGTACGACGGCGACACCGATGCGCAGGTGGGAGATCACCCCTGGGCGGTGTGCACGTGCGTCGTTCGCCGAGCTCTACTACCGGCTGGCGAGCGCGATCACCGCCGCCGGCACGATCCCGCTCGACGCTAACTCCACCGAGTTCTTCAACCAGGTCGGAGTCAACTCGTCGACGACGCCGGCCGCGGCCGCCACGGCGCTGCAGAGCGCCGGCGACCAGATGCTGCAGGCGATCGTCTTCCACAGCGATCATCTCGAGCTCAGCGAGCAGTTCGACGCCACGAGCGGCTACGAGAAGAGCGTCAGCAACCTGTCCTGGAGCTACGCCTCGTTCCTGTCGGCGGTTCGCGCCAGGTAATCGTTCGCGCGCGTGCTCCGGGGTCGCGATCGGCGCTCGCCCGGGCTATCCTCGCCGGGTGGACGCGACCGCGTTCGAGCATCACCTGACTTCGCCGCAGGGCCGCGGAAACACTCCTGCCGGCGCCGCCACGGTCACGGTCGGCGGTGGAGCCTGCTGTGATCGGATCCGGTTCTCGATCGTGGTCCGGGCGAGCGCGTGACCGACGCCGGCTTCGACGCGCGCAGGGCTGCGGCGCGGCGACGGCGGCCGGCAGCGCCGGCGTGACGCTCGTGCGTGGACGCACTGCTGCTTGACGCGGCGACGGTTGGCACGAGCCAGATCGCGGCAGAGCTCGGCGGGCTGAGCCCCGGCAAGCTGCACGCGGCCGAGCTGGCCGCCGACGCCCTCGCCCGCGCGCTCGGCGCGGCCGCCGCGCGCGCGGCCGCGCTCCCGCGCCCGCCGGCGCGGGCGGGCGCTGGTCGCGCTCAGCGGCGGCGTCGACAGCGCTGTCGCGGCGCTGCTGTGCGCGCGGGCCGGGGCGAGCGGTCGCGGTGACGCTCGAGCTGTGGTCCGACCCGGAGCACGACGGCGAGCGAAGCTGCTGCTCGGCGTCGGCAGTCGCCCAGGCGCGGGCGCTCGCGCACGCGATGGGGCTGGCGCACTTCACGCTCGACCTGCGCCCGGAGTTCCGGGCCGGCGTCGTGGAGCCGTTCATCGCCTCCTTCGCGGCCGGGGAGACACCGAACCCCTGCGTCTCCTGCAACGGCCACGTGCGGCTCGACGCGATGCTCGCGCTGGCCGATCGCCTCGGGTGCGACCACCTCGCGACCGGCCACTACGCCCGCATCGCCGAGCAGCACGATCCCGGCGGCCCGCTGCTGCGCGCCGCCGCCGACCCGGCCAAGGACCAGACGTACATGCTCGCGGCCCTGTCGCCCGACTCGCTGGCGCGGATGCGGTTCCCACTCGGGGATCTGACGAAGCCCGAAGTAAGGGGCATCGCGGCCCGGGCCGGCCTCCCGGTCGCGGCCAAGCCAGAATCCCAAGATTTGTGCTTTCTGGCGGGGACCGATCGCGGTACGTTTCTGGCCCGGCACGGCAAGCTCGGCGAGCGGACCGGGCCGCTCGTCGATCAGCAGGGCAACGTGCTCGGCCAGCACCGCGGCCAGCACCTGTTCACCGTTGGCCAGCGCAAGGGAATCGGCGTCGCTCACCAGGCCCCGCTGTACGTGCTCGACAAGGATGCGCGCTCAAACCGGGTGCTGGTCGGACCGCGCGCTGCGCTGCGCACCGCCCATGTCCGCGGTCCGGGCCGCGCGGCTTCACCGGTCCGGCCGCCGCGTCAACCGCGTCAAGCTTCGCTACCGCTCGGCCGCCCTGCCCGCCCGGCTGCTCGACGACCCGCCCGCCGGCCGCCACGCCGCGCTAACCGTCGAGCTCGACGGGCCGGTCGACGCCGCGGCGCCGGGGCAGCTCGCCTGCCTGATGGACGGTGAGCCTGGTCGTCGGCTGGGGGACGATCGCGCGGCGCTAGTGGTGCATCCGCCGGATGCACCGCTCATAGCTGCCTCAGCGGTGCTGGCCGGCCTTGTGCTGCTTGGCGGGACGTCGCTTGTGCTTGCGCGCATCGCCCGCCGCGAGCGTCGGGCCGACGCTGAAGTTTGCGTTGCCGACCAGCTTCACTCCGTACGCGGGCCAGTAGTCGCCGGTGGGGGGGGCGCCGGGGACGCAGGCGCCGCCTGACTCGCCGGGGTTGCTCGTCCAGGCGAACGCATCCACGTTCGGGTAGCCGGTGTCGGCTTTCGGCCGCGGCCCGAGCCCGCGGCCGGGCGGGTTGCACAGCACCTCGTTGCCCTGGTGGGTGGGATCGGCCGGCACGAGCGGGCCGCGCCCGTTTTCGCCGGTGTTGACGACGAAGTGCTTTCCGCCTGTCATCCGCGAGATCTGCTCGCCGTAGGCGATCTCATTCGCGGTCCAGTCGAAGTGCGTCGAGTTGAGGAAGAAGCCCTGGATCTTCGACACCCCCGCCCGCAGCAGCAGGCTCGCGGCACGCCCGCGCGGGGAGCGCGTCGGCGGCGCCGGCGTCGAGGTAGATCACAAGGTGCGGGCAGTCGGCGGTGAGGATGTTGATCGCGTCGTTGAGCTCCAGCATCCGGATCGCGACACCCTGAGACGTCAGGCAGGGGGTCGTGATCAGCGAGTCCATCTCGAGAAACAGCACCGCGCGGTAGGAGCCGATGCCCTGCGCGAAGCGCTCGATGAAGTTGTGGTACGCGAGCTTGTCAGCGGGCGGATCGGCCCAGTGGCCGCAGTGGCCGTCGACGAGCCGGTAGGTGGCGAGCATCGGCACCGTGCCGGGCTCCTGCGCCGCGGCGCGGGTCAGATAGCGCGAGACTGCGATGCCGATGTCCGGCACCCAGATCGAGCCGTAGCTGAACGACCCGAAGCGTGCCGTGCCCGGCTCGCGCGCGATCACCCTGAGTGCCGGGTACTGGTGCGCCGCCTCGGCGGGCTCGTTGTCGGGGTCGACGAAGAAGCGCACGCCGGCGAGGGGATTGCCCTTGCTCGCGGTCGTCTGTGCGAGCGGGTCTCCGGGCGTCGGAGCAGGCACCGGATCGTTGTTGAGGATCGTCAGCGTGGCGGTCGACGGGTCCGCCAGCCCGATCGGCTCCGGCCGGGATGAGGGGCCAAACAGCGAGACCCGGATCGTCTTCGGGACGGTGTCGGTCCCGTGGTCGACGATCGGCACCCTGAAGCTCATGTTCGTCTGCCCGGCGCCGAAGTCGAGCTCGCTCTTAACCGAGTGGAAGTCAATTTTGTCGACGGCCGTGCAGGGGGTCGCGCCGCACATGAATGCGCCACTAGTGGAGGGGTCGTAGCCCTCGCCGAGGGTGATGTAGCGGACCTGGGCGGCCTGCCCCGCCTCCTGTGGCGAGCGCTCGACCTCGATCGTCGCCACACCGGCGTTCTCGTTGACGGACAGTGCGCTGGAGTCGAAGTGGAATCCGAGCGGGTCGGCGGGCGCGCCGGCGCGGGCGCCGGCGCAGGACACCAGCGCGGTCAGCGTGGCGGTCGCGGTGAGCGCGAGGAGGCGAACGGTACGGTGAATGTGAGGCATCGACAGAGACTCGTGGTCGGCGTTGAACGGTCAGGGGGCGCCGTGCACGGCTGGCGCCCT
Organism: uncultured Solirubrobacterales bacterium; assembly: GCA_963811155.1. Taxonomy (GTDB): domain Bacteria; phylum Actinomycetota; class Thermoleophilia; order Solirubrobacterales; family Solirubrobacteraceae; genus Palsa-465. The sequence goes on along the minus strand of CAWEQQ010000038.1, from coordinate 79,619 downwards.
CGACCCCTTACGCAGACGGTCGGCCTAACTACCGTTCGCGCTTGAGGATCGCATCGAGCGCTCGTCAGTTGTTGGTCGGCGATCTGACATCGGCGTCGTGCTCGGCCGTCGCGATTGGCACGGCGAGACGCTTACACTGCGTCCAGATGACCTCCGACGAGATCCGGCGGACCTATCTCGACTTCTTCGTCGCCCGCGACCACCGCCGCCTGCCCTCGTCATCGCTGATCCCGGCCGAGCACGACCCCTCGGCGCTGTTCACGATTGCCGGAATGCACCCACTGAAGCCGTTCTTCTCTGGCGCCGAGCGCCCGCCACATCCCAGGGTGACGACGTGTCAGAAGACGTTTCGCACGGCGGACATCGAGATCATCGGCACGACTACTCGGCACCTGACGTTCTTCGAGATGCTCGGCAACTTCTCGTTCGGGGACTACTTCAAGCGCGAGGCTGTCCGGTTCTCGCTGGAGCTGTCGCTCGAGGGGTTCGGCTTCCCGCTGCAGGATATCTGGATCACGGTGTTCGCCGGCGACGAGCAGCTGGGCCTCGGGCCCGACGAGGAGGCGATTGAGGCGTGGCTGGAGGTCGGGATGCCGCGCGAGCGGATCGTCGAGTGCCCGCGCTCTGAGAACTTCTGGCAGTCAGGTCCGACCGGGCCGTGCGGCCCGTGCTCGGAGCTGTACCTGGATCGCGGGCTCGCGTTCGGCAAGCCCGACGACCTTCCCGGCGGCGACAACGAACGCTTCATGGAGTACTGGAATCTCGTCTTCATGCAGTTCGACCAGAACCCGGTCAACGTGCTTGCGCCGCTGCCTGCGAACAACATCGACACGGGGCTCGGCCTCAACCGGCTCGCCGCGATCCTGCAGGGCAAGGAGACGGTGTTCGAGACCGACCAGTTCGCGCCGCTGGTCTCGCTCGGCGAGGAGCTGTCGGGGCGCCGCTACGGCCAGGACTTCCCGACCGATCGCGCGCTGCGGATCCTGGCCGACCACGGCCGTGCGATGACGTTCCTGATCGCCGACGGCGTGGTCCCCTCCAACGAGGATCGCGGCTATGTGCTGCGCCGGATCATCCGCCGGGCGATCCTCCAGGGCCGGCACACCCTCGCCCTCGAGCCGGGGTTCCTCGCCCGCTACGCGGATGTGGTGACCGGGCTGATGGGCGGAGAGTACAGCGAACTCGCCGAGCAGCGCGAGTCTGTGCAAAAGTGGCTGGGCGCCGAGGAGGAGGCGTTCGGCCGCACCCTGGCCCAGGGAACGAAGCTGCTGGACGAGCTGATCGCCCGTGCCCGCGACGCTGACGCGGAGGGGATCGCCGCCGCCGATGCGTTCCTCCTGCACGACACCTACGGCTTCCCGATCGACCTGACGCTCGAGCTCATCGCCGAGCACGGGCTGGGGATCGACGGGGAGGGATTCGAGCAGCTGATGGAGGAGCAGCGCCAACGCGCCCGCGCTGGATCGGGACGGTTCGGCGGCGGCGAGGTGCTGCGCGAGCGGGCGCTGGCGCTGGTCAGCGCGGCCGGCTTCGCGACCGACTTCGTGGGCTACGAGACGACCGACCAGGAAACGACGATCGGCGCGATCGCGACCGACGAGCAGGATGACTCGGGCGCCGCCCATTCGGGCAGCCGGACGACTCGAGTGCGGCCCGATCAAGCGAGGCCGGATGCCGAGCGGGCCGCGGGCGCGAGCGGACGCCGAGCGGGCGGCAAGCCCGCGCGCGTGCTGGTGAAGCTCGTTGAGTCGCCGTTCTATGCCACCGGCGGCGGCCAGGTCGCGGACCCCGGCTACATCGAGTGCTGCGACGGAGACTGTCGGGCACGTGTCGACGACGTCCTGCGGGTCGGTGCCGACCAGGTGCTCGCGCTCGCGCCCGAGCGTGGGACGATCGCGGTCGGCGAGCGCGTCCGCGCGCACGTCGACCGCGCCGCTCGCCACGCGACCGAGTGCAACCACACCGCCACGCACCTGCTGCACGCGGCGCTGCGCCGTCACCTCGGCACCCATGTTCGCCAGGCCGGCTCCTACGTTGGCCCCGACAAGCTGCGGTTCGACTTCACCCACGGCGCCGCGCTGACCCCCAGTGAGCTGCGCTACGTCGAGGACGGTGTGAATGCCTGGATCCTCCAGTCGCAGCCGGTCCGGGCACTAACGACCACGCTCGAGGAGGCCCGCCGGCTTGGAGCGATGGCTCTGTTCGGCGAGAAGTACGCCGACGTGGTGCGGATGGTCGAGGTCGGCGACGGGTCGTTCTCGCGTGAGCTGTGCGGCGGCACGCATGTCCGCAACACCGCTGAGATCGCGCTTTTGAAGCTTGTCGGCGAGACCTCGAGCGCCGCCAACGTCCGTCGGATCGAGGCGCTGACAGGTCCAGCGGCGGTCAACCTGCTCCGCGCGCACGACCGCGCACTGACCGGCGCGGCGGCGACCTTGAGGGTGCCGCCCGAAGGCGTGCCGGACGCGGTTTCAGCGCTGCGCGAGCAGGTGCAAGAGCTGGAGAGGGCGGCGCGCAGCGCCGCGGCCGGCAACGGCGCGATCGATCTCGAGCAGCTCGTGTCGGGCGCGGTCGACGTGGCCGGCGTGCGCGTGCTCGTCGAGGCCGTGTCTGCGAGCGACGGCAAGGCGCTACTGGATCTCGCCGACCGCGTGAAGTCCAAGCTTGGCGACGCCGCGATCGTGCTCGCGACCGTCGGCGAGGATCGTGTCGATCTGGTCGCGACCGTCGCGCCGTCGCTCGTGGCGCGCGGGTTGCGCGCAGGGGAAATCGTGAGGGCGGCGGCGGCGGCGGTCGGTGGCGGTGGTGGCGGTCGGGACACGCTCGCCCGGGCGGGCGGACGTGAGGTTTCGAAGTTGCCGGACGCGATCGCGGCGGCACGGGAGGCGATCGAGGCGGCGCTACGCCGGGATCAATAAGTGCGTCCGTGAGAGTGCTGGCGCTCGACTACGGCAGGGCTCGATGCGGATGTGCGGTCAGCGACCCGACCGGGGTGCTCGCGACCCCTTTGGAACCGGTCGCACAGGCGCGCAGCCGCCGAGGCTTGGCCCGCCTGCGAGCACTCGCGGCACAGCTTGTCGTCGATCGCGTGGTGGTCGGCCTGCCGCTGTCGCTGTCTGGCGCCGATTCGGCGCAGACCGCCGAGACGCGGGAGTTCGCTGCCGTGCTGCAAGGGCGCCTGGAAATCCCGGTGGAGCTGTACGACGAGCGCTTCACGACGCGAATCGCGGCTCGCAGTGGGGGTCGCGGGAGCGAGGACTCGCGCGCGGCGGCGCACCTGCTGGAGAGCTGGCTGGCGGCTCGAAGCTCGTTGGCTCGCCCGCCGGCGGGGGATCTCGATGGCTGAGTGGCGCGAGCGCACTGCGGAGGAACGCGCGGCGTCGCGACGCGAGCGCGAGCGCATCCGCGCTGCGCGCGGCGGGGAGCCGGTGCCGGGCGAGCGGCTGGCGCCCAGAGACGAGCCGCTGAATGGCGGGCACGCAGACGAGGAATTGGACGGGTACGGGGAGCAGCAGGAGCTCGATGCGCACGAGGAGGAGCTCGACGGGCACGGGGAACGGGAGCTCGGCGGGCATGGGGAAGAGGAGCTCGACGCGGGCGGTGAGCAGAAGCTCGATGGGGGCGAGGAGCAGGAGCTCGACGAGTTCGAAGACGACGAGCTCGGGACGAGCGAGGACGAGTACGAGGTTCCCTCCGGAACCCGCCGCGTGGTGCGGTTCGCGCGCGGGGAGGAGTCGTCATCGCCACGCTCTGACTCCAGGCCGCGCGAGGCGAGGATCTCGCGGGCACCCATGCGACCTCTCGGTAGGCGCCGTTCCCGCCCTGGACGTGTGGCCGCGCTGCTGGCGCTGATTGCCGGGGTCGCTCTGATCTGGTTTCTGGTCGAGGTGTTCCAACCATTCCACGGTGCGGGGCACGGCAGCGTGACCGTCACGATTCCGGCGCGGATGACCTCGAGCGAGATTGCCAGCATGCTCCAGCGCAAGGGCGTGATCTCCTCGAGCTTCTTCTTCAAGCTGCGGGCGACGCTGGACGGGGACCGCCGCAAGTTGCCATCGGGCACGTATCGCCTCAAGCTCGACATGGGCTACGGCGACGTGCTGAAGGTCCTGACGACGCCGCCCCCGGCGGCGAAGGTGAGCGAGTTGACGATCATCCCCGGTAGGACTCGTCGCCAGATCGACGCGCTGCTTCGCGCCCAGGGCATTACGGGCAGTTACCTTGCCTTGACGCGACACTCGGCGATTCTCAGCCCGACCGCGTACCGGGCGCCGCGCGACACGCCATCGCTCGAGGGCTTCCTGTTCCCAGACACCTACCAGCTGCGCGATCCGATCAGCATCCCCGCGCTGATCACAGACCAGCTGCAGACATTCCGTCAGCAGTTCGCCACGGTCAATCTCCGCTATGCGCACGGCAAGCACCTGACGCCCTACGACGTGCTGATCATCGCCTCGATGGTCGAGGCCGAGGCCCAGGTCGCACGCGACCGTCCACTGATCGCGTCAGTGATCTACAACCGGCTCGCGCGAGACATGCCGCTGCAGATCGATTCGACCACTCGCTACGCGACGGGTAACTACACCCGTGAGCTGACCCAAGCGCAGCTCAATTCCCGTTCGCCGTACAACACGCGCATTCACAAGGGTCTGCCTCCGACTCCGATCGACAGTCCCGGGCTCAGCTCGATCGAGGCGGCCGCACACCCGACGCGGACCAACTACCTGTACTTCGTCGTCAGGCCGTGCGGCAACGGCGAGCACGCGTTCGCGTCCAGCTACGCGAAATTCGAGTCCGAGGTGGCCCAGTACTATTCGGCGCGCGCTAGGCACGGCGGGCGCTCGCCGGCGCATTGCTGACCGAGCAGTCCCGCACCCGCCTCGGCGTCCTCGGCTGGCCCGTCGCGCACAGCCGCTCGCCCGCGATCCAGAATGCCGCCCTGCGCGCGGCCGGCCTCGCGCACTGGCGCTACCAGCTGCTCCCAGTGCCGCCGGACGTGTTCGAGCAGACCGTCAGGGCGCTGGCGGCGGCAGGGCTGCGCGGCGCGAACGTCACGATCCCCCACAAACAGGCCGCGCTGCGGCTGGCCGACGAGGCGACGCCCAGCGCCCGCTCGATCGGTGCCGCCAACACGCTCGTGTTCGACGATACTGGCGCGATCCATGCCGATAACACCGACGCGCCGGCGCTGATCGAGACGCTGCCGTTTGCACCGGGCGGCCGCACTGCGCTGGTGCTGGGCGCGGAGGAAGCGCCCGCGCGGCCGTGTGGGCGCTACTTGCTGCCGGAGCGAGTGAGGTGCGGGTCTGGAACCGGACGTCGGAGCGCGCACAGCGGCTGTGCGCCGAGCTCGGCGCCACGCCGACGAGCGCCACGGCGCCGGCCGATCTGCTCGTCCATTGCACGTCGGTCGGGCTCGACGCGTCCGATGACGCGTTCGCGCAGCTGCCGATCGGCGCGGACGACCTCGCCGGCTTCGGGTGCGTGGTCGACCTCGTCTACCGTCAGGAGGAAACCGCGCTCGTGCACGCCGCGCGTGCGCGGTCGATTCCCGCCGTCGACGGGCTCGAGCTGCTCATCGGTCAGGGAGCGCTCAGCTTCGAAAAGTTCACCGGCCGCAGAGCGCCGCTGGATGTGATGCGCGCGGCGGTCGGCACCGGCGCTACCAGACGAGCGTGACGCCGTACGGGCGCAGCGCCTCATCGCACGATACGACGGCGGCTCTTTCGATCGACGCCTGCGCGACCAGCATGCGGTCGAACGGGTCGCGGTGGTGCCACGGCAGTGCTCGACCGCCGCCGCATGGTCGAGGCTCACCGGCAAGTGCCTGCGACGCCGGCACCGAGCAGCGTCGGCCGCGAACCGCTCGGGGGCCTCGAGCTTGCCCAGGGCGCGCTTGATCGCGACCTCCCAGACGACGGCCGCGCTGAGCAGGACCTGGTTCGTGGCGTCGATCGAAGCTCGCTCCGCCGCGGGGCTGAAGCCGCTCGTCTCCCGAAAGCCACCAGAGGGCGGCGTGCGTGTCGAGCAGCAGCTTCACCGGGCGCCGAATGCCTCGTCGATCTCGTCCGGCAGCTCGTCGAAGTCGTCGGCGATCAGCACGCGGCCCTTCCAGACGCCGTGCACGGACGTCAGTGAGGCGCGCTTCGGAATCGGGACCAGGCGCACGACCGGTTTGCCGTTGCGCGCGATCACGATCTCCTCCCCCGCTCGGCGCGCTCTACGAGCTGCGAGAGCGTGGTCTTCGCTTGATGCATCCCGACTTGAGCCATCGACCCATTGTAGCGGTCCTAGCTAGGCTAGCTAGATGCCGTGTGGGTATCGTGGGAGCCGATGATCGTCAGGGACGCCGTCAGCGGCTATCTGGAAACGCCGAAGAAACTGACCGCCACGGTCACGCCGGTCGGCGACGGATTGCTGATCGCGGTCCGGAGGTAGCACCGGGCGGTGCCTCGATGAACGACGAGCGCAATGAGTGGGACTCCGCGCGGGTCGTGTGCCGGCCGTGCCGCGGTAGCGGCCGGGTGCTGTCGATGCTCGGTGGACACGAGCACAAGGTCACCTGTCCGTGGTGCGTCGGGAGCAGCGAGTTCATTGTCGGCCGCAACGCGCAGGAGTCGCCGCGCGGGCCGGACGTAGGGGTCCGGTTCGGGAATAAGGGCCTGTTCAAGAATTATTGGCGGTTTTGACGGCGTCTGGACGCGCCTGGCGCCACCGGCTCGTCCTCAAATACTCCCGGTATGATCGGGCCGAGCCGGCGGCGCCAGACACGCCCAGCCACTCGTCAAATCCCGTCACTAATTCTTGAACGGGCCCTAAGGGCTCCCGTGACCACGTCACGGGCGCTGCGCCGCCGGCGCCCGTAACCTAGGCGCCGATGGCGCTGCGCCTGATCACCGCCGGCGAGTCGCACGGCCCCGGCCTGACCTGCATCGTCGAGGGCCTGCCGGCCGGGCTGAGCTCGACCGCGAGGCGATCAACCGCGACATGGCGCGCCGCCAGCTCGGCCACGGCCGCGGCGGGCGGATGAAGATCGAGCGCGACCAGGCCGAGGTCACCGGCGGCGTCCGCCACGGCCGCACGCTCGGCGGCCCGATCGCGCTGCAGGTCGCCAACCGCGACTACGCCAACTGGGAGGAGCGGATGAACCCGTGGCCGGTCGAGGCCGAGGTGGAGGAGGTGCACCTGCCGCGGCCCGGGCACGCCGACCTCGTCGGCACGCAGAAGTACGGGCTCACCGACGTGCGCGACATCCTCGAGCGCGCCAGCGCCCGCGAGACCGCCGCGCGCGTGGCCGGCGGCGCGCGTCGCGAAGGCGTTCCTGCGCGCGCTCGGCGTCGAGGTCTTCTCGCACGTGATGCAGATCACCGGCGTCACCGCGCCGCGCGCCGCGACGACGCTGCGCGCCGAGGACTTCGCCGCACGTCGACGAGTCGCCGGTCCGCTGCCTCGACGCCGACGCGAGCGCAGGCGATGGTGGCCGAGATCGACCGGCTGCGCAAGGCCAACGAGTCGCTCGGCGGCGTGTTCGAGGTGCGCGCCTTCGGGCTCGTGCCCGGGCTCGGCTCGCACGTCTCCTGGGAGGAGCGGCTCGACGGCCGCCTCGCGCAGGCGATGCTGCTCGATCCAGGCGATCAAGGGCGTCGCGATCGGCGACGGCTTCGAGCTGGCCGGCCTGCCCGGCTCGCAGGCGCACGACGAGATCTTCTACGCGAGCCGAGCGCGGCTTCTACCGCGAGACCAACCGCGCGGGCGGCCTCGAGGGCGGGATGACCGACGGGCGAGCCGCTGGTCGTGCGCGGCGCGATGAAGCCGCTGCCGACGCTGACCAAGCCGCTGCGCTCGGTCGACATCGCCACGCACGAGCCGGCCGAGGCGCTGCGCGAGCGGACCGACTCGTGCACGGTGCCGGCCGCGGGCGTCGTCGGGGAGGCGATGGTCGCGTTCGTGCTCGCCGACGCCTACCGGCGCAAGTTCGGCGGCGACCACATCGACGACGTCCGCGGCGGCGCTGCGCGCCTACGAGGAGCGGATCGGGTGGCGGCGCTGACGTCCTGACGCTCGCGCGCCGGGCGCGCGGCTCGTCTGCATCGGCTTCATGGGCGCCGGGCAAGACGACCGCGGCGCGCGGCGCTCGGCCGAGCGCTCGGCGTCGAGGCGATCGACGTCGACGCGCTGATCGAGGAGCGCCTCGGCAAGCCGATCGCGCGACGTGTTCGCGCAGGACGGCGAGGCCGCCTTCCGCGCGGCCGAGGAGCGAGATCACGCTGCGAGCTGCTCGCGCGCGCCGGCGCGCGGGCGTGCTCGCGCTCGGCGGCGGCGCGATCGGCTCCGAGCGCGGTCCGCGCCGCGCTGCGCGACCACCTCGTCGTGCTGGCTCGACGTCGAGCGCGAGACCGCGTGGGAGCGCGTGCGCGCGGCGGCGGCCGCGCCGCTCGCGCGCGACCGCGCACGGCTTCGCGCGCCCTGCACCGCGCGCGCGAGCCGCTCTACGAGGCGCTCGCCGACGTCGATCGTGCCCGCGACGAGCGCGTCGCACGACGACGCGCCGCGCTCGCCGGCGCTCGCGCAGGCGCCGCGCCGGGACGCCGGCTGCTGTGGGCGACGAGCGCCTCCGGCGACTACCCCGCCTACGTCGGCGCGGCCTGCTCGCGCGCACCGCTTCTGGCCGCCGGCCGTCGCCGGCCGGCGCTTCCTGGTCACCGACGAGCAGCGTCGCGCGCGCTGCTACGGCGACGCGCTCGGCGCCGCTCGGCGGCGACGCGTCGCGATCATGCCGGGCGAGCAGTCACAAGACGCTCGCGCACGCCGAGATCGTGTGGACCGAGCTGGCGCGCGCGCGGGCATGACGCGCGAGGACCCCGTCGTCGCGCTCGGCGGCGGCGTCGTCGGCGACCTCGCCGGCTTCTGCGCGGCGACCTACCAGCGCGGCGTGCCGCTCGTGCAGGTGCCGACGACGCTCGTCGCGCAGGTCGACTCCGCCTACGGCGGCAAGACCGGCGTCGACCTGCCGCAGGCCAAGAACTACGTCGGCGCCTACCACCAGCCGTCGGCGGTGATCGCCGACACCGACGCGCTCGCGACGCTGCCGGCCGCCGAGCTCGCCGCCGGCTACGCCGAGGTGTCAAGACCGCGCTGATCGCCGGCGGCGAGCTGTGGGAGCGGGTCCGCGGCGGCGCGCGAGCCGGCCGACCCCGAGCGTGATCGCCGCGTGCGCGCGCACGAAGCTCGCGGATCGTCGCCGCAGGACGAGCGCGACGCGCGGCCTGCCGCCAGGTGCTCAACCTCGGCCACACGGTCGGCCACGCGATCGAGACGGCCACCGGCTACGCGCGCTACCGCCACGGCGAGGCGGTCGGCGCTCGGCCTGCTCGCCGCGCTGCGGCTCTCGGGCCAGGACGAGCTGCGCGCGCGAGGTCGCGCGCGCTGCTCGCCGGCCCGCGGCCTGCCGACGCAGCTCGACGGCGCCGACCCCGACGCGGTCGTGCTCGGCGACCGCGCGCGACAAGAAGCGCGTCGGCGAGGGGCCGGTGCCGTTCGTGCTGCTCGACGCGCCCGGGCGCGCCGCGGCCCGGCTGCCAGGTCGCAGACGGCGAGCTGCGCGCCGCCGTGCGAGAGTTGGCGCGCGTGAGCGCCGGTGCGCAACCGCATCGAGGTCATGCACGGCGTCAACCTCGACCAGCTCGGCCGCCGCGACCCGGCCCACTACGGCACGCTCACGCTCGATCGAGCTCGAGGACCGCGATCGCCGAGCTCGCCGACGAGCTGGGGCTGGCGACGCGCTTCTTCCAGACCAACCACGAGGGCGAGTTCGTCGAGCACCTGCACCGCCTCGAGGGCTCGCCGACGGGATCGTGCTCAACCCCGGCGCGTGGACGCACTACTCGTACGCGATCCGCGACGCGCTCGAGATCGACCGGGCTGCCCGCGGTCGAGGTCCACCTCTCCGACGTCGACGCGCGCGAGGCGTGGCGGCGCATGTCGGTGATCGCGCGACCTGTGCCTCGCGACCGTCGCCGGCAAGGGCGCGGACGGCTACCGCGACGCGCTCGCGCGGCTGCGCGAGGAGCTGGCGCGGATGACGCGCCGCGCGCCGAGCGACTGGTCGGCGCTGCTGGCCGAGCGCGACGTCGACGTGCTGCTCGTCACGAACCGGTCAACGTCCGCTACCTGACCGGCTACACCGGCACAACGGCCTCGCGCTGGTCGGCGCCGCGAGCACGCGCGGCGTTCCTCACCGACTTCCGCTACGTCGAGCAGGCGGCCGAGCGAGGTGCACGCCGTCTTCGAGCGCCGATCGGCGTCGCTCGACCTGCTCGACGCGCGTCGCCGACGCGCTGCCCGCCGGCGACCGTGCGGCTCGGGTTCGAGGACGCCAGCCTGACGGTCCGCAGCCACGCGCCGCCTGCGCGAGCTGCTCCCCGGCGCGGTCGAGCTGGTCGCCGGCCGGCGGCCTCGTCGAGCAGCTGCGCGCGGTCAAGGACGCCGAGGAGTCGCGCGCATCCGCGCCGCCGCCGCGCTCGCCGACGCCGCGCTGCGCAGGCTGCTCGAGCGACGGGCTCGTCGGGCGCACCGAGCGCGAGGTGGCGCTCGCGCTCGAGCACGAGATGCGCGTGCGCGGCGCGCAGCGCGGCCGAGCTTCGAGCCGATCGTCGCCGCCGGCGCCGCACGGCGCGCTGCCGCACGCTCAGCCGCGTGACGTGAGATCGCGCGCCGGCGCAGCTCGTGGTGATCGACTGGGGCGCCGAGCTCGACGGCTACTGCTCGGACTGCACGCGCACGTTCGCGACCGGCGAGCCCGGCGAGCGCGCCGCGCGCGGTCTACGAGCTCGTGCTCGCGGCGCAGCAGGCCGGGCTCGACGCGGTCGCGGCCGGGCGCAGCGGGCGCGACGTCGACGCCGTCGCCCGCGCGGTGATCGACGCCGGCGGGCCACGGCGAGCACTTCGGCCACGGCCTCGGCCACGGCGTCGGGATCGAGATCCACGAGGCGCCGCGGCTGTCGCAGCGCTCCGAGGACGACGCTGCGCGCCGGCAACGTCGTGACGGTCGAGCCGGGCGTCTACCTGCCGGGCGAGTTCGGCGTGCGGATCGAGGACCTCGTGCGTCGTCACCGACGACGGCTGCGAGATCCTGACCTCGGTGCCCAAGGAGCTGATCGTCGTCGGCTAAGGGCTCCCGCGAAAATTAGGGCCCGTTCAAGAATTAGTGGCGGGATATTGACGAGTGGCTTGGTGTGTCTTGGCGCCGCCGGCTCGCCCTCACTTGCCACCGCAGCAATATCCGGGCGGCGGCGCCAGCCACGCCCAGCCACTCGCCGGATTCCGGCATTAGTTTCCGCGGGAGCCCTACAAAGTGTCCCCCAACCGATCTGCGCGTGCACTCTGAATCCAGAATGCACACGGCGATGCGTTAGTTGCTGGACACTCATCGCAGCGACGCGACCCGGCCGGGGTCGGCGACGGCACGGCGGGCGAGGCTCGGGACCTCGGTTGGCCTCGAGGCAGGCGCGGATGCCGCGGACGTAGGCGTTCACGTCGTCTTGGCGGTTGGGCGTGTAGCTGCATCAGCATCAGCATCCGGTCGGTGCGCTGGCGGTTCTTCAGCCGGGACGCGCGTGGCTTGATCGAGTCACGGATCGGTTCGAGGATCGCCTCCAGCGGCGAGGTTGACAGCGGCCGGTCGGCCGGTCGCTTCCAGCCACGCCGGGCGAACTGTTCTGCGACGATCCGCCCGGTGCTGTTCAGCCACTCGCTCAAGCGCGGGATGCCGGCGGCATGGCAGCGGTCGGTGAACGGCAACCAGAACGCATGGGGCTGGTGAACGCCGCTTCGGTACTGGCGAGCAGCTCGTCGAGCGCCTCCCGGCGTTCTGGCTGCTCCCGGCGGAGGTTGACCATCAGCCGCTCGAGCGCGTGACGCACACGCCACTCGCACAGGTACAGCTCGGCGTCGGAAGCGCGCGCACAGCGCCCGTCAGCCCATCATCGTTGTCGCACACGACCCGCTTGCGGGTGCGCCCGGAAGCGCGGCCAGGAACGCCTCCCAGTCTGTCTGCGACTTGCCTGCAAACGCCTGCAGACGCCACAGTTTCGGGCGCCCGCGCTCGTACCCCAAGGTGGCGAACACGCGGAACGTGACCAGGGTACGGCCGGCGCGCGGGTTGCGCACGCGGAACGGCAGATCGTCGAGCAGCAGCGGCACCCGCTCTCAGGCCACGCGCGTGGACGGTAAGGCTGAACACAACCGGCGCGAACACCTCGACCCAGTCCATCACCAGCGACCGATGCCGCGTGAACCGCGGCTCCCCATCAGGCCCGGCCCGCAGCCGCTTGGCCCGCACCACGTGCCGTTAGAGCCGTCGCTCGGGAGCCTCGACCCGGGCGCCAACCATCAGCAGCGCCTCAGCGACCCCGCGCGCGACGAACTGATAGTGACGTGCCGCGGTGCGGCCCCTCGTGCAAGCCGACCTCCCGCTCGCAGGACTCGACATGCATTCGACCACGACTCCTCGCGCGGTAGCCACTCAACGGACCCGGTGCGGACGATCACCGTTGGCCGGGAGACAGCGATACCGCGGCGGCGATGCCCCTCCGGCCCGTACTGACCGTCGAACCGCACCCGCGAGCCTGCATGCCGCTGGGACAGCTCGCCTTGGCGCCACTCCAGCTCTTGCCGAAGCGTCGACATCGCGACGCCACCATACGCCCGAAATCGGACGACTAACGCATCTAGGTGAGCAATCTCATTCCAGAACGCTCACGGAGATGCGTTGGAGAGCCGCTAGCCCGGGTCGAATCGGTCCTCGTCTACCCTCCTCAGACGTGATCAGCACGAATCAGTTCCGCAACGGGACCCACATCGACGTCGAGGGGACCGTGTTCAAGATCCTTGAGTTTCAGCACGTCAAGCCCGGCAAGGGGGCAGCGTTCGTGCGCACCCGGCTCCGCCGGACGACGGACGGCGCGGTGATCGACCGCACCTTCCGCGCCGGCGAGAAGTTCCGCCCGGTGCGGACCGAGACACGGCGGATGCAGTTCCTGTACCGCGACGGTTCCGACGCGCACTTCATGGACACCGAGAGCTACGAGCAGCTGACCATCCCGGAGCAGGCGCTCGTGGACCCGCTGCGCTGGATGAAGGAGTCAGACGAGGTCGAGCTGCTTTACATCGACGCGCAGCCGGCCGACGTGCAGCTGCCGAGCGCGATCGACCTTCAGGTGGCGGAGACCGAGCCGGGTGTGCGCGGCGACACCGCCTCGGGCGGGGGCACGAAGCCGGCGGTGCTCGAGACGGGCGCCCGGGTCCAAGTGCCGCTGTTCATCGAGATCGGAGACAAGGTGCGGGTCGACACGCGGTCAGGCGAGTACGTGTCTCGTGCCTAGGACCGAGCAGCGGCGGGCTGCCGTTTGGGCGCTGTACCAGAGCGACCTGCTGGACGACCGCTGGAGGAGACCTTCCAACGTGACGCACACGCGTTCACGCGCTCGCTGGCGCAGCTCGTGCGCGAGCGCCAGCCCGAGCTCGACGGGCTGATCCGCGAGCACGCGACGGGCTGGTCGCTGGAGCGGATCGCGCCGTTGGAGCGCTCGATCCTGCGCGTCGGGCTGGCGGAGATGCTGCACTCCGACGAGGTTCCCGGCACGAAGGCGATCCCGCCGGAGGGCGCGATCGACGAGGCGGTCGAGACCGCCAAGCGCTTCTGTGGCGTGGAGGCGCCGGGCTTCATCAACGGCATCCTGGCCGCCGTCTTGCGTGAGCGGCAGACCAGCGCCAGGTAAGTCCTACGCAGGAAAACTCGCTGGGCGCCGCCGTAGGCACCAGAATGAGCCCATGAGGCTGCTGGTGGTGGACGACGATCGAGCGCTGAGAGACGTGCTGCGGCGCGCGCTGACGCTCGCCGGGTACGAGGTCCGGTTGACCGACACCGGGGCGGGGGCGCTCGCGGAGGTCTCGAGCGCCGTTCCCGACGCGGTCGTGCTCGACGTCGGGCTGCCCGACATCGACGGGCTCGAGGTCTGCCGGCTGCTACGGCGCGAAGGAAACCGCGTCCCGGTGCTGATGCTGACCGCCCGCGACGCGGTCTCCGACCGGATCGACGGACTGGAAGCAGGCGCCGACGACTACCTGATCAAGCCGTTTGACATCGACGAGCTGAAGGCGCGCCTGCGGGCGCTGCTGCGGCGGACCACCGGTGAGGGCGGTCTGGACGGGGGGCTGTCGTTCGGGGAGCTGAGCCTCGATCCCGCGCGCCACGGGGTGGTGGTCGGCGAGAAGTTCGTCGAGCTGACGCGGACCGAGTATCAGCTGCTCGAGCTGCTGATGCTCAACCCCCGGCGGGTGCTGCCCCACAGCCTGATCTACGATCGCGTGTGGGGTTACGACTTCGGTCCGACGTCCAATGCGCTGCGCGTGTACGTTGGTTACCTGCGCCGCAAGCTCGAGGACGCCGGTGCACGCCCGCTGATTCACACCGTGCGGGGGGTGGGATACGCGCTGCGGGAGCCCGAGGAGTGAGTCTCCGGGCACGCATGGGCCTTGTCGCCGGTGTGGCGGTGGCGGTGGCAGTGGTCGCGGTTGCGGTATCGGCGTACGTGGGGACGAGGTCCGAGTTGCAGGGGCAGACCGACCAGTCGCTGAAAAACATCTCGGACCAGTATGTGGCCCGATCGCTGTCTGGAGCCGGCAACGCTGGTCCGTCCGGTCCGCCCCCGGCAGGCGGGCTGCCTACGGGCGCGGGGGGCAACCTCGGCGCGTTCTTCGGCGGTTCGGGCTCCCGGGGAGCGTCGATCGGAAGCTCCGTCACGCGCGACTGCGACCGGGGGCTGGGAATCAACGGACCTCCCAACCAGGCGTTCGGCGGACCTCCCGGGTTCGTGCAGTTGGTGACCCCGGGCGGGTCGGTCTGTCGCGGCACGGCGGAGACGTCGGTGATCCCGGTAGATGCGCAGGTGACGGCGGTCGCCAAGAGCGGCCACGGACGCTACTTCACCGACATGCACGTCGGCGGCCAGCACATCCGTGTGCTCGTCACCGGCCTGCCGGGCTTCGGCGCGCTGATGGTGGCGCTGCCGCTGAGCACCGTCGACAAGGCGCTGCGCAGCGAGCTGCTGCTGCTGATCGTGATCTGCGCCGCCGGGATCGCGGTCGCCGCCCTCCTCGGGATCGTGGTGGCCCGCACCGCCCTGGCCCCGATCGCCCGCTTCACCCGCCAGACCGAGCTAATCGCCGCCAACCCCGAGATGCTCGACCGCCAGCGAGTCGAGGAGACCGGCGGCGACGAGCTCGCGCGCCTCGCGCACACGTTCAACGACACACTGGATGCGCTCGAGCGCTCCGTGCAGTCGCAGCGCAACCTGGTCGCCGACGCTTCGCACGAGCTGCGAACCCCGATCGCCTCGATCCGGGCCAACCTGCAGCTGATGCGCGACGAGGCCCTGCTTTCGGGCGAGGACCGGGAGGCGCTGCGGGCGGACGTGATCGAGGAGCTCGACGAGCTCACTGCGCTGGTCGGAGACGTGGTCGAGCTGGCCCGCGGGACGAAGCTGGGCGGCCCGCCGGGGGACGTGCGCCTCGATCAGGTGGTCGAGGCGGCGCTCGAGCGGGCCCGCCGGCGCGCGCCCGAGGTGACGTTTCAAGTGAGCATCGAGCCGACGCTGGTCCACGGCGAGGGCGACCGGATCGCGCGGGCGGTCGGCAACCTGCTCGACAACGCCGTCAAGTACGGGTCCGCGGGCGGGTCGATCGAGGTCGCGCTGCGCGGCGGGACGCTGACTGTTCGCGATCACGGGCGGGGCTTTCACGAGGAGGACCTGCCGTATGTGTTCGACCGCTTCCATCGCGCCCGCGACGCTCGTGGGAAGCCCGGGTCCGGACTCGGGCTGGCGATCGTCCGGCAGGCCGCCGAGGCCCATGGTGGGTTCGTGGAGGCGGCGAATGCGCCCGACGGCGGGGCGGTGTTGCGGATCGGCTTCGGCCCGCCGATCGAGCTCGAACAGCCAGCTCCGGAGTCGACGCTCAGCGCGCCCTGACGCGGCGGCAAAGCCAACCGAGCTCGAGCAGCCCCCGACCGCCTTAGGGTCCGTTCAGAAATAATTGATCGTCCGCTCGGGCCGCGGCCCGCTCGGCATCCGGCCTCGCTGGATCGGGCCGCGCCGTTAGTAGCGCTGGGGCACGAATGTCTGCTCGTCGAGTGGCGGGCGCACGTAATGGTCCTCCCCCCGCGGCGGCAGCTCGAGCGGCGGGGGCGTCAGGTCCTCGTACTCGACCATCGAGAGCAGATGCGCGATGCAATTGAGCCGCGCCCGCCGCTTGTCGTCGGCCTGCACGACCCACCACGGCGCGTGCTTGATGTCGGTGTACCGGAACATCTCGTCCTTTGCCCGCGAGTACTCGACCCACCTCGCACGCGACTCGAGGTCCATCGGACTTAGCTTCCAGCGGCGCATCGGGTCGTGGACGCGCGCCTGAAAGCGGCGCTCCTGCTCCTCGTTGGAGACCGAGAACCAGTACTTGATCAGCTCGATGCCGGAGCGAACGAGCATCCGCTCGAACTCAGGGCAGGAACGCATGAACTCTTCGTACTCGTGCTCGGTGCAATAGCCCATCACCCGTTCGACGCCGGCGCGGTTGTACCACGAGCGATCGAACAGCACGATCTCGCCGGAGGCGGGAAGGTGCGGGATGTAGCGCTGGAAGTACCACTGCGTACGCTCGCGCTCGGTCGGTGCGGGCAGCGCCACGACGCGGCACACGCGCGGGTTGGTCCGCTCGACGATTCGCTTGATCACGCCGCCCTTGCCGGCGGCGTCTCGCCCCTCGAAGATCACCACGATCCTGAGTCCCCTGGACCTGACGTACTCCTGCATGATCACCAGCTCGCGCTGGAGCTTCTGGAGCTCCTGCTCGAACTTGCGGCGGCCGAGCCGCTTGGGTGCGCGGTCCGGCTCGCCTGCGGCTTGCGTCGGACTGCCGGACTCTCGTGCAAGCGCGTCTTTCTCCTCCATCCCGCCATCATCGCACGATCGGTCGCGAGCGCTGGCCCGTTGTCTTCTATCGTCAGTTTGGCGATGGAAATCCGCAGCGAGATACGCAACCTCGCGATCGTCGCCCATGTCGATCACGGCAAGACGACGCTTGTCGATGCCCTGCTGTGGCAGTCGGGGGCATTCCGCTCGGGTCAGGACGTCGCCGACCGGGTGCTCGACTCGATGGACCTCGAGCGTGAGAAGGGGATCACGATCCTCGCCAAGAACACGGCGGTCCGCTACGCCGGCGTCAAGCTGAACATCGTCGATACGCCGGGGCACGCGGACTTCGGCGGCGAGGTCGAGCGGGGGCTGACGATGGTCGACGGCGTGCTGCTGCTGGTCGACGCGAGCGAAGGGCCGCTGCCGCAGACGCGCTTCGTGCTCCGCAAGGCGCTCGAGGCGCGCCTGCCGGTGATCCTCGTCGTCAACAAGGTGGACCGACCCGACGCCCGCATCGACGAGGTGGTCGACGAGGTCTATCAGCTGTTCCTCGATCTCGACGCCGACGAGTCGCAGATCGAGTTTCCGATCGTGTACACGAACGCGAAGTCGGGATGGGCGTCGCTTGATCCGGCACGGGAGGGAACCGACCTTGGGCCGCTGCTCGAGCTGTTGCTCGAGCACGTTCCCGCTCCGACGCACGATCCCAGCCACCCGTTTCAGGCGCACGTCACCAACCTCGACGCTTCTCCGTATGTCGGGCGCCTGGCAATCTGCCGTGTGCGCCACGGTTGCGTTCGTCGCGGCGAGACGGTGGCGTGGTGCCGCGCGGGCGGCCAGATCGAGCGCGTCAAAGTGAGCGAGCTGTACGTGACGGAGGCGCTCGACCGTGTCGAAGCCGATCAGGCGGGGCCTGGCGAGATCATTTCCGTCGCAGGGATCCCCGAGATCACAATCGGCGAGACGCTGGCCGCCGCCGACGATCCGCGCCCGCTGCCCGTGATCACCGTCGACGAGCCGTCGCTGTCGGTCACGATCGGAATCAACACCTCGCCGCTGGCGGGGCACGACGGCGACAAGCTGACTGCGAGCCAGGTCAAGGCGCGCCTCGACCGCGAGCTGGTCGGCAACGTCTCGCTGCGCGTCCGGGAGACCGAGCGACCCGACGTGTGGGAGGTCCAGGGCCGCGGTGAGCTAGCGCTGGCGGTGCTGGTCGAGCTGATGCGCCGCGAGGGCTTCGAGCTGACGGTCGGCCAGCCGCAGGTTGTCACTCGACGGATCGACGACCGGCTGTGTGAGCCGATCGAGCGGATGAGCGTGGATGTGCCAGATGAGTACGTCGGCGTGATCACGCAGCTGCTGGCGATGCGCAAAGGGCGTCTCGAGCAGATGGTCAACCACGGCACCGGATGGGTCCGGATGGAGTATCTGGTGCCGGCGCGGGGACTGATCGGTTTTCGGACGGAGTTTCTGACCGAGACCCGGGGCACGGGCCTCGTGCACCACGTGTTCGACCGCTGGGAACCGTGGCACGGGGAACTGCGGACCCGCCCGAGCGGGTCGCTGGTCGCCGACCGGCGGGGCAGGGTGGCGGCGTTCGCCCTGTTCAACCTGCAGGAGCGGGGGACCCTGTTCGTGTCGCCTGGTGAGGAGGTCTACGAAGGAATGATCGTTGGCGAGAGCTCACGAGCCGAGGATCTCGACGTCAACGCGTGCAAGGAGAAGCACCTGACCAACATGCGCTCCTCGACCGCCGACGAGCTTGTGCGTCTGATCCCCAAACGCGAGCTGTCGCTCGACCAGGCGCTCGAGTTCCTGCGCGCCGACGAATGCGTCGAGGTCACGCCGAACGCGGTCAGGTTGCGAAAGGCTGTGATAGAGACGGCGGCGCGGCGCAAGCTGGCACGCTCGCAACGGCAGTGATCGGCTCAGGTCGCGCTATGCGCTAGCCCGATCCGATCACTTATTCCTTTCCTGCACGGGCCCTTAGATTAGGGTCCGTTCGGGAATAAGTGATCGGATCGGGGCGGTCGGGGGGCGAGCAGCTGGATGACTCGCGCGCGGCCCGCTGCAGCGAGGCCGGATGCCGAGCGGGCCGCAAGCGCGAGGGTGCCGGCGCGTGCGTGGCAGTAGTGGCGCTACGGCGCGCACGCGCCGGTGCCGCATCCGCGAAGTCATCCCGGCCGCATCCGGACGATCAATTATTTCTGAACGGGCCCTTAGCTATTAGCTCACGCCGACCGTCACACCCGTCTCGCGTACGGCGTCGCGACCCAGCGCAGCGGTGGCGTGGACGACTTCGTTGGTCGCCGGCGCCCAGGTCGGCGGCCGGACCGAGAACGTCGCAGTCTGCGCCTTCGTGGGCGCCACATGGTGAAACACGGTCGCTCCCAGGCGCTTCACGGTCCAGTCCCGAGGGACCTGCAGCGAGATGCGAACGCCACCGAGGGTCGCGTCTCCGGACGCGGTCAGTGTTACCCTGACGTTCGCGCGGTGGCCCGGCCTGATCGTGCGGGGGGCGTGAACCACGACGTGGCGAGCTGCGGGGGTGGTGGCGATGGTGAACGCGCCGTGGAGCGGGAGGTTGGCCAGCGCGGAGGAGTCGCCGACGTACAGGCGGTAGTCGCCGGCGCTCTGGCTCCATCCGCCCGATGTCTGGTCCCACCACCACGTGTCGCGCGGCGTGATCGTGAACCGGACCCGCGCGGAATGCCGGGGGGCGAGGTCCACTTTCTGGAAGCCGACGAGCTGGCGCGGAGGCTCGCCCGCTGCCGCAGGGTCGCCGAGGTAGAGCTGCGCGACGTCGGCACCGGACCGGTACCCGACGTTGCTGATCGTCGCCGACACGTTGACGTCGGTGACGCCGTAGATCGACGCCGGGGACACGCGAAGGTTGCTGAACGCAAACTGCGTGTAGGACAGCCCGTAGCCGAACGGGAACAGCGGTTGCAGATTGTGGGCGTCGTACCAGCGGTAGCCCACGTCGATGCCCTCGCTGTAGAGGACCCTGCCGCCGACCCCTGGGAAGCGAGCGCGTGTGGAGGCCGAGCCCTCGGCCAAGCTGGTTGGGAACGTGACGGGGAGGTGGCCGCTGGGGTCGACAGCGCCGAACAGGACGTCCGCGAGCGCGGTGCCGTTGGTCTGGCCGGGGTACCACGCGTCGATCACCGCGGCGACGTGGCCCAGCCACGGCATCGCGACCGGTGCGCCGGCGTCGATCACGACGATTGTGTGCGGGTTGGCCACTCCAACGGCGGCGATCAGCTCGTTCTGCGCCGAGGGGAGGTCGAGGTTGGGCCGGTCGGTGGCCTCCGATTCGGTGTCGTCAGAGACAACCACGACCGCCGCCGAGGCGGCCTTCGCGGCGGCGACCGCTTGCGCGATCCCCGGCGCAAGCGCCGACGGCGTGCCCCAAGCCAGGACGCTCGACTCCCCGCTGATCTTGACCGAGTAGGTTCGTCCGGCCTGCAGATTCACGGCCACCGAGTAGACGCCGACCGGCGGCGTCCCCGGGTCGTCTAGCAGTTGCCGCCCGTCGAGATACAGATACGTGGGCGTATAGCAGCCGCACGGATTGGTCAGCGCGACCGCGTACGTGCCCGTCTCGGGCGCCGTCAGCGTCCCGCTGTAGCTGCCGCCGTAGGGCGTGCCGGAGTACGCCGGCGCCAGCGCCGAGGACGGGATCGCGGGCAGCGACGAGTCGGTCGGCAACCCCTGCTGGTAATTGATGGTTGTGCGTGCGTCGGCGGCTGACTGGAGGCCCTGCAGTGGGCTGACGGTCTGCGACGGGATCACGTACGCGCTCCCGCCACCGGCGTACGTCGGCGAGGCCGACGCGGACGGCCCGATCACGGCGATCGTTCCGCGATTGCGGCTTGACAGCGGCAGCACCCCGCCCGAATCCTTGAGCAGCGTGGTCCCGTCCTCAGCGACCGTGTTGGCGACCGAGATGTGGGCGGGCGTCGTCACCGTCGCGCCGGGAGACCCCGCCGGCGGCCGGCTGATCAGATCAAAGCGAAACATCTCGGTCAGGATCCGCGCCACCATCGAGTTGACAACGGTCCGCGGGATCGTGCCGTCCTGGACCTTGGTCTGAAGGGCGGCGCCGAAGTTGGTGTCAAACGGCTGCTCCTGGTCGGTGCCCTCAACCGCGCCCGCGGTGTCGTGAAGCGCCCCGTAATCGGACGTGACAAAGCCCGGAAAGCCCCACTGCTGCTTGAGCGTGTCGGTCAACAGGTAGCTGCTGTTGCAGCTAAAGCTGCCGTTGACCATCGAGTACGCGCACATTACCGACGCGACCTTTGCCTGCCCGACCGCCGCGTCGAACGCCGGCATGTAGATCTCGTGCAGCGCCCGGTCTGAGACGATCACGTCATCCAGCGGAGTGTTGCGGTTGGTCTCCTGGTTATAGGCAGCGAAATGCTTGACCTGCGACATCACGCCCGTGCTCTGCACGCCGTCGATCGTGCCAGTCGCCAGCGCCGCGTTCAGAAACGGATCCTCCGTATAGGCCTCAAACGAACGTCCCCAGCGCGGATCGCGATCGATGTTGACCGTCGGCCCGAGGTTCACATTCGCACCCTTACCGGCCTCCTCGGCGCCGATCACCCGGCCATACGCCCCGGCCAGCGACGGATCCCACGTCGCCGCCAGTGCAACCCCAGCCGGCAGCTCGGTCACTCCCTTCACCCCATCGCCGACGCCAGCGGCGCCGTCCTCCTCGTCCAGGGCAGGGATGCACAGCTGCGGGATGCCCGGCATATAGAAGAGATACGTGTTGGTCGTCCCGTGGCCTTCGACGATCGTGATCTCGTCGGCCAGCGTCATCTGGCTCAAGAGCGATGCCACCTTCCTTTCGATCGGCTGACCGGAGCTGACCCACGGGCACTGGCCCGTCGCTGCTGAAGCACGGGCAGGGCGAGCCGGACCGCCGGCGGCGGCGGCTGCACCGCAGGACACGGCGAGCAACGACGCCACGGCAACGAGCGCCAACCACGCCCGGCGAGCAGCGCTCACACCGGACCGTCGATCAGGAACGCCTGCCGGGTCATGCTTCGATGGTCAGTGCGCGCGTCAGAATTAGTGCCGGAATTTGGCGAGTGGCTGGGCGTGGCTGGCGTCGCCGGCTCGCCCCGATAATACCGGGAGTATTTGAGGGAGAGCCGGTGGTGTCAGGCGCGTCCAGACGCCGTCGGAGCCGGCAGTAATTTCCGCGGGAGCCCTTAGCAGCGTCGCGTGGAGGTCGTCAACTCCTCAGGGCCGCGGCTTCGCTTCGCGGGTTCTCAGCTGAACGACGTGAGCGCGATCCGGGCGCTGGCTTTCGCGCCGGCGCTTGTGATCGTGACCTTCGCCGGCAGCTGATTGCCGCGGGTGTGCGCAAGCAGGCTATGGCCGGCGCCCGTCAACGTGAACAACAGGTATCCGAGCTCGTTGACGCCGAGAAATTGCGGTCCGGCGCGAGCGATCACGTTGCCGGCGGCGGTGACCGTGGTGCTTGCCTGGCACGGGGAGCCGGCGAAGCATGCGGCGAGGATGCCGCCGACCCAGCCGTTGGAGACGAAGTCAGTCGTGCCGATGATTCGCAGCGTGGAGGACTGGTTGATGCTGCGCTGCGGGCTGGGGCCGGAGGTGGTGAACGGAATCAGGTTCAACTGGCGGCTGGCGCTCGGGCCGGAGACGTCGCGGACCGTGATCTGCACCGCGAGCCGGCGATGACTCGCTCGCGCGAGTGTCGCGTGAGCGGTCGGCGACAGCTTGAAGTAAGCGAGACCTCCTCCGACGGGGAGGGTCTCCGGACTGGTTCTGACCAGCGTGCTCTTGCCCGCGGAGATAGTTGTAGTCAGCTGACATGGCGCGCCGGTGAGGCATCCGACCGGCAAGCCACCCATGCCGCGCCGAGGCACGAATGCTGCGGGGCCGAAGATCGCCACGTGCGCGGGGGTGGCGATGGCTGGAGAGCTGCCAAGGATCTGTCCACCGGATCCGAGTGCTTGCACCGCGAAGTACGGGAACGCGCTGTCGACCGCGATTGGCGTGCTGATGCTCGTCGTGACCGAATCGGCGGCCGGAGCGAGGGAGGCTGGTGTCGCCCCGGCGATCACCTGCCAGGAGCTGATGCCGGTGGCGCCACTCCAGCTGGGGTGGAGATCGATCACGCCGTTTGCGGCAGGCGAGACCGATAGCGTGGGCGAGGAGTCGACTTCGGAACCGAGGGCGCCGGCGGTGGCGGTGGCGCCGTCGAGATAGTCACCGTCGATGTTGATCGTAACGCCGCCATAGGTCTCGTTGTGCGCGCCGTCGTACTGGTGCAGCCGCTGATGCGAGGGCCAGTCCGCGCTCGGAACGCTAGGGTCGGATGTCGTCTCGGCGCCGTTCCAGTCAGCGATCCAGATGTCATCTGGCTCCGCGTACCCGGTTCCAACCTGCGAGACCAGGTCGAGGATGCCAGAGCCGGAGCTGCTGTAGACGCCGGATTGGTAGCCACTGGCGTTCAGGTGTGCGGTCCAGGACGCGAGGAACGCCAGCACCGCCGTGCTGTTGGCGGCACTGCGGGCGTATCCCTCCATGTCGAGATACAGCGGGTTGCCGGCGCCCAGGCCGATCGCCTGTGCGCGCGCGACGGCGTCGGCCGCGGCGGCGGTACCCTCGCTCGCGGCGCTGCCGAGGGAGATCGAGGCGCAGCCGCAGTCATTGGATGGAGCCTGCAGACCCACGTAGATCGGGACCAGGTGCCAGCCCGCGGCGGATTGCTGGCTCACCCAGCTCGAGGTCAGGTTGGGTTGCGAGCAGGCCATGTTGGTGCCTCCGATGTAGACGCCGATCGCACGGTACGGCGACGAGCTCCAAGCGGACATCTGAGCGGGGCTCGGGGTCGTACACGCATCGAACCCCAGACCCGTGTAGACCGAAGCGAGATCCGAGGCAGCGTGTGCTGTGCTGGCTTGGCCAGCGCGGGCTGCGATCGCGGCGATCGAGCTGCGCGCCAGCGGTGGGCGCCGTTGCTCACCGGCGGCCAAGGCGAGGACCGAGCGAACACCCAGCGCACGCTCGATGACCGCGGGATGCCGGTTCCAGGTCGCGGTCACGATCACGCCGCGCGCGGCGTCGACGAGCTGCGCCGAGGAGGCGGTGGCGGTGCTCGGCGTCGGGAGGACCTGACCGCTCGCACCGCTCGCGCGTGCCTGCAGCGGCTCGACGAGGATCGCTTCCGTCCGGCCAGCGGCGTGCGCGGAGCAGCGCTGATCGGCGCCGGGCCGGCCCAGATACACGGCGTGCCGATCGAAGCGCACGCACGCGGTGCGGTCTGCTTGCAGGCGATACACAGGCCAGCTTGCCGGGACAACGAGCCGGTAGCCGTGATATCGCAGCGCCTTGGTTGCCAGCGCGCCGAGGGCGGCGGCGGGCGCACTCGATGCTCCCAGCCAGGCCAGGAGTGCCACGCAGCCCACGCTCAGCCGGCGCAGGCCGCGAGGATCAGGCCTCGCCGGGCGAGGTCGAGAAAAGAAGGCAGGGATGTTCGATCCGAGCACGCGGCACCCCCAGTGGAGCCGTGACAGCGAAGTCGCCTGATGCCTACGGAGTTAGCTGACGGGCTCGCGCTCACGCTGACGCTACCGGCGGAGCACCGCCGGACTCGCCCCAACAACTTGGTCTCCCCGCTCCCCGAGCTGGCACTCGGGGACTCGGCACGGTCTAGAACACCGGCCGCCGGCGAAGGTTGCGCACGCTTGCGCTCAAGTCTCCAGAGCGCGGGAAGTAGTCAGTCCGTGTTCTCGGACGGTCCCTCCGGAGACTCTTCGTGATCACCGCGCTGGGCATCCAGAGCGCGGTCCTCGGCGAGGAACACGCCGATGTCCTCTGCTTGCTGGTGAAACGGAGTCGGGGCTTCGAGCAGCATGTGGTCTCCTGGGTGGCGATCAGTAATTGGGTCGGCCAGATCGAAGGGCCTACCTTGTTGATCGGCTGCTCGGCCGGAACTTGAAGCCGCGAGCTGGCGGCTTCCGCGAGCCCGATGCCGAACGGCCCCTGCTTCGTCAGACCGCGAGTGTCTTCCGGGGCTCGATCACGGCCTGCTTGACTAAGGGCCCGTTCAAGAATTATTGGCGGTATTTGACGGCGTCTGGACGCGCCGGGCGCCACCGGCTCGTCCCCAAATACTCCCGGTATGATCGGGCCGAGCCGGCGGCGCCAGACACGCCCAGACGCTCGTCAAATCCCGCCACTAATCCTTGAACGGGCCCTAATCGCAGGCGACGCATACCCCACGCCCAAGCGAAGATTCGAAGATAGTACGCAGCTTTATTCGAGGAGTTGCATGCTACCGGGCACCAGAGCTCGTGCCGGGCGGCGGTCGGGCAGGGGTTTTGGCACATGCATCGAATACCACGCCGGAATGGCCACGGAGGGAAGTGACGATGGCTGACCCAGGTGATCTGCTGAAGGCTTGGCAGAACGCAATTCGGGACGTTGGTGGAGCGGCCGCCTCGCTCGCCTCGGGCCCGGCTGGGGTGGCGAGCGATCTATTGCGACCTCTGCAGCGCCAAGCAGAGCTGCTCCAGGAGGTGCTCGAGCGCCAGCTTGACTTCGAGCGCGAGCTTGTCGGTCGTGCGGTCGCGCCGTTGCGTGCCACGCTGGAGCTCGTCGATCAGGCAACGGGCACGTTGCACGCGCAGGCAACCTCGTTTCGTGCAGCGTCGAAGACCTTCGGCCAGCTCGCTGACCTGATGGACCAGCAGGCCGACCTCCTGGAACGTGCGGGCGCGACGATGCGTGACCCGCTCGCTACTTTCAGATCCACGAGCGGCGAGGTGCTCGGGGATAAGTAGGGGAGCGTCCGCTCCCTAAGGGCTCCCGCTCGCCGGATTTCGGCAGTAATCTTCGCGGGAGCCCTAAGTCCGCGGACCGGCGCCACAAGGCTCCGATTCGCTCATGCCGACGTGGCTCGCGGACCTCTCGCCGGGCGACCTGTTGCGTGACAACCGTCTACCGTGAAAGCAATCGTCTCAGGTCTGGTTGAGGTGAGTCGATCAGATCGGGGTAATGCGCCATCAACACGGTAGCTCGCGTCGCTCTGTGGCCGGCCGGAGGGTGGCTCGGCGCTTCTGCGTGGTGCCATTTGCGGCCGCCGTCGTGGCGCTCTGTGTGGCGGTCTCGGTGGTTTGTTGCCGGAACGGGCGACGAGGAGCGTTGATGAGTTCGCGCTTGCCATCGCCGCGGCGGCGCTCGTTGCGTGCGCGGTCTGGGAGCGGCTCGGTGTGACTGCGTGGGGCGGTACGAGTGAGCGGTTTGAGCGAGGTTTTGACGATGCGGCGATCGGGATGATGATTCTCACGCCACAGCTCGAGATGACGCACGTAAACCCTTCGCTGTGCGCTCTTCTAGGTCGCGCCACGGGGCAGTTGGTCGGCCACTCGGTCCTCGAGTTCACGCATCCTGACGACTTGCAGAGCAGCGTGCAGAAGCGCGTTGCGATGATCCGCAAGGACGCTGACGCGCCGCTGGTCAAGCGATACGTCCGTCCCGACGGTGGCGTGGTTGAGGCGGTTGTGACCTCGGCGCTGGTGGAGCCCGATGGCGGTGAGCCGTACTTCTTTTCGCAGCTGCAGGACGTCACCGAGCAGCGGCGCAGCGAGCGCGAGAAGGCCGCAATCGCCGATCTGGGTCGCCGTGCCCTGGGGTGCACCGATGTGATGGTGTTGATCGGCGAGGCGACGCGCGTCGTTCAGGACACGCTCGGCGTAGCAAGCTGCATCGCCACCCGCCGGCTCGCCAACGGCGAGGTGCGAATCGTGGCGGCAACTGGCGATGGGTTTGATCCACGGGTTGCTGCAGAGCAGCCGACGCAGTCCGCTTACACCTTGCTTGGCAGTGAGCCGATCGTTAGCAACGATCTGCTTTCAGAGAGGCGCTTCTCGGTTCCAGCGACGGTCATGGAGAACGGCATGCGACGCGGTTTGAGCGTGCCCGTTCCCGAGCGCTCCGGGGCGCGGCACGTGATCCTCGCCCACGACGTTGCCGAGGGGCGCTCCTTCAGCTCCGAGGACGCGCATTTTCTGCAGGCGGTGGCCCACGTCGTTGGCGGCGCGCTTGATCGCGCGGCGACCGAGGATGAGCTGCGTCGCCGGGCGCTCGAGGATCCGCTGACTGGCTTGGCGAATCGGGCGCTGCTGGCAAGCCAGCTGGATGCCGAGCTTCGCCATGCAAGGCGGCTGAGGGACCGCGTATGCCTGGTGGCGCTCGACCTGGACCGGTTCAAGGTCATCAACGAGACCCTCGGCCACACCGTAGGTGATGCCGTGCTGCGCCAGGTCGCGGCGCGGCTGAGCGGTTGCGTGCGCGAGGAGGATCTCGTCGCGCGCGCCGGCGGCGATGAGTTCGCGGTCCTCGCAACGCGGACAGACTCCGACCACGCGATCGCCGAGGTCGCGCAGCGCCTGCTCGACGCGGTCGTCAATCCGTTTGAGGTTAACGGCCACGAGGTGTTCCTTACCGCCAGTGCAGGCGTCGCGGTCAGCGACCACGGTCGCGGCACCGGCGAGGAGCTGTTGCGCGACGCCGACGCGGCCATGTACCGAGCGAAAGAGCTCGGCGGTGCGCGCTACGAGGCCTTCGACGTCGCGCTGCACGATCGCCTCGTGGAGCGGATGGCGATCGAGGGAGACCTCCGCCACGCGGTCGAGCGTGACGAGCTCGAGCTGCATTACCAGCCGCTGATAGACCTCGGCGACGAGCGCGTCGTCGGATTCGAAGCGCTACTGCGCTGGCGACACCCCGAGCGCGGGCTGATCGGCCCCGGCGAGTTCATCGACATCGCCGAGCAGACCGGGCTGATCGTGCCGATCGGTAGCTGGGTGCTTCGTGCGGCGTGCGAACAGCTCTTCCGCTGGCCCGAGACGATTCATGTGTCCGCAAACGTCTCAGCGGTGCAGATACGCCCTGAGCTGGTGGACGAGGTCGCGGAGCTGCTCGCCCGTCACCGCATCACACCGGCGCGGTTGGTGCTCGAGATCACCGAGAGCCTCGTGCTCGACCCGCACACCAAGCCGATCGTCGCGAGCCTTCGCGAGCTGGGCGTACAGCTCGCGCTGGACGACTTCGGGACCGGCTACTCATCGCTCGGAAGCCTTCAGCGGTTCCCGCTCGACCTGCTCAAGCTCGACAGAACACTGATCGAAGCAGTGCTCGAAGGCAGCGGCGCGGCCGTCGTCCGCGCAGCCGTCGAGCTGGGGCATGCTCTGGGCGTGCAGGTGATCGCCGAGGGGATCGAGGGCCAGGTACAGCTCGGCGCGCTGCGAGAGCTCGGCTGTCCGTTCGGACAAGGATTCCTGTTCGCACGCCCGCTACCGGCAACCGACGCGCAACAACTGCTGCGAGCCTCCAACCAATCCCCAGCCGATATCCACGAGCAGGCCGCGTGATCGTAGGCGAGCCTTAGCTTAGGGCCCTTAGGCCGAGTGGTCGGCCTCGCCGCCGGCGCGCCGGCGCTCGCGCCGCGCCGCGTCGACCAGGCGGTCGACCTCACGCTGGCGGCGGTCCACGTACGCCCGCACGTCCTGCTCGGCTTGCGCTCGCAGCGCGCGCGCCTCCTCCGCGGCCTCGGCTCGCGTTGCGGCGAGCAGTTGCTCGGCGCTGGTGCGTGCGGTTAGCAGGCCCTCCTCGCGCTGCTGCTCGGTCTCGGCGGCCACACGCTCGGCCTGCGCCTCGGCCTCGGCGACGATCCGCCGGGCCCGCTCCTCTGCCTCACGCATGATCTCCGCCGCCGCGGCGTCGAGCCGTGCTTGGTCGAGGATCGCGGAGCGTTCCGCCTGCGCCGCGGCGCGCACCTTATCGGCCTCCGCGCGCGCCCGTTCAAGCTCGGCATCGGCTCCGCGGCGACTTTCCTGCGCGGCCAGTTCGGCCTCCTGAGCGGTGCGCTCGGCCGCCTCGATGTCGGCCTTGGCCCGCAACCTGGCACCGTCGAGGGTCGCGTCCGCCTCCAGGCGCCTGCTCGCGACCAGTCGCTCGGCTTGCTGCTCCCTGCCTGCGATCGCACGTTCCCGGTCCTGCAAGCGCTTCTCGAGCTCGCGGACTTGCTCGCCCGCGCGACTCTCGCGAAACCACTCGCTCACCAGCCGCAGGTGGCGATCGACCTCCTCCGGGTCATAGCCGCGCCGGACACGCCGAAAGTGCCGCTGCACCACGAATACCGAGCGCGTGTCGCCTTCACTGCTTGCTGGCATCGGCTTGTGCGTTCGCCGGTAGTCGGCCGACTCCTTCAGACGTCGGGGAAGCTGCGGGTTGAGCATCAGCTTGACGCCCTCGTCGCGCTCGTCGTACCCAACGGATTCTAGAACTGGAGCGGCGCCTTGGGCATCATCGCAATAGCGCAGCGGCGGAAGCGGAGCAGGCTGACGCGGGATTCCAGCGACCGTCACGGCTCGCCGGCGCGGGATTCCAGCGACCGTGACGCCGGGGCCCGCGGGATTCCGGCGCATCCGGCAAACGTGCCACGATAGACAGGTGACGATTACGACATCCGAGACGCTCGCTGCGAGCGCGCTTGAGCGCCTGCGGTCGCTCACCGGCCGAGCACGGCTCGCCGGTTCCGCGCCGGGCAGCTGGAGGCGATCCGGGACGTGGTCGTCGATCGCGCGCGGGTGCTGTGCGTGCAGCGCACTGGCTGGGGCAAGTCGGCGGTCTACTTCGTCGCGACGGCGCTGCTGCGGGAGGCCGGCGCCGGCCCGACGCTGATCGTCAGCCCGCTGCTGGCGCTGATGCGCAACCAGATCGCGGCCGCGCAGCGGCTGGGACTGCGCGCGCACACGATCAACAGCACCAACCGCGAGGAATGGGACGAGGTCCGCGACCGGCTCGCCGCCGACAGCGATCGACCTGCTGCTGATCAGCCCGGAGCGGCTGAACAACCCCCGCTTCCGCGAGGACATGCTGCCGCTGTTCGCCGCCTCGGTCGGGCTGCTGGTGATCGACGAGGCGCACTGCATCTCGGACTGGGGGCACGACTTCCGCCCCGACTACCGGCGCGTGAGGGACATGCTGGACGCGCTTGCGCCGGCGGTCGCGGTGCTTGGCACGACGGCGACCGCCAACGACCGCGTCGTCGCGCGACGTCGCTCGAGCAGCTCGCCGCGCCCGGCGGCGAGCCGCTGCGGTCCTATCGCGGGCCGCTGGCGCGCACCAGCCTGCGCCTGGAGGTCCTCGAGCTGCCGCGGCCGGCGCAGCGGCTGGCCTGGCTGGTCGAGCACCTGCCCGCGCTGCCGGGCTCGGGGATCGTCTACACGCTGACCAAGCGCGACGCCGAGCAGGTGGCGGCGTTCCTGAACGCCAACGGGATCCCGGCGCTGGCCTACAGCGGCGAGCAGGAGACCGAGCGATCGGATCGACGCCGAGGAGCGCCTGCTGCGCAACGAGGTCAAGGCGGTCGTCGCCACCAGCGCGCTCGGGATGGGCTACGACAAGGCCGACCTGACGTTCGTCGTCCACTACCAGGCGCCGGGCTCGGTCGTCTCCTACTACCAGCAGGTCGGTCGCGCCGGGCGCGGCGTCGAGCACGCCGACATCGTCCTGCTGCGCGGCGGCGAGGACCGCCGGATCCAGGACTTCTTCATCGAGCAGGCGTTTCCCGATCGCGCGAGCGGGTCGCCGCCGTGCTCGCGGAGCTCGAGGACGCCGGCGCGCAGGGCCGCACGACACGCGAGCTGATGGCCGTCGTGAACCTCGGCATGGGCCGGCATCGAGGCGATGCTGAAGATCCTCGACGTCGAGGGCGCGGTGCGCCGCGACGGGCACGCGCTGGCAGCTCGTCCCCGGCGCGGACTGGACCTACGACGCCGAGCGCTACGCCCAGGTCACCGCCCTGCGCCGTGCCGAGCAGCAGGCGATGGCCGCGTTCGGCGCCGACGGCCGCTGCCTGATGCGGGTGCTGCAGGAGGAGCTCGACGATCCCGCACGCGAGCGACTGCGGTCGCTGCTCGGTCTGCACCGCGCCGCGCTTCGCGCGGCCGCCGGATCCGGCGCTGGTCGAGCTGGCCGGGCGCCACCTGCGCTCCAGGCCGGTCGAGCTGGAGGTCAAGAAGATGGCGCCCGACGCCGCCGGCACGATGCGCAAGATCCCCGAGGATGCCCGCACCGAGCCGGGCTGGGCGCTCGCGCGCTTCGGCGACGGCGGCTGGTGGCCCGCGGTCGCAGCGCGGGCTGCGCGACGGGTCGTTCGACCGACGAGGTCGTCGCCGGCGCTGGCCGACGTCCTGCGCGGCTGCCGGCACGCCCGTCGCCTGGGTCACGACCGTCCCCTCGGCGCGGCTCGGCGACGTGACGGTCCGCCTGGCCGAGCGCCTCGCCGGCGAGCTGGGCGTTCCGTACCTGGAGCTCGTGGCGCGCACCGAGGACCGCCCGCCGCAGCGCGAGATGGCCAACGCCGTCCAGCAGGCCGCCAACGTCCGCGGCGCGTTCGCGGTGACCGCCACGCCGCCGCCCGGTACCGGCGTGCTGCTCGACGATCGCCGCAACTCGGGCTGGACGCTGGCGATGGTCGGCGGCCAGCTTCGTCGCGCCGGCGCCCAGCGCGTCGTGCCGCTCGCCCTCGGCACGCTGATCTAGTAGCGGCCCCCCAAACGCATCTCCGGGTCCATTCTGAGCTTGAGAATGGACCTCCAGATGCGTTGCCGTCCGGCGTGGCACTAATGACCTACACGAAGCAGCAAACGGGCGCGTCTAGGGACCTGACGCATTTTCGGGTCCATTCTGCGACAGAGAATGGACCTCAAGATGCGTTTGGGGGGTAGCGGCTAGTGGTCGGTGTGCGGATGTGCCACTAGCCAGGTGGAAGCGCCACGGGCCAATCGACGATCGACGATCCAAACCCCTCTTGGCTGCGCTCGCGTTCGTGCACCTCGCCGGGACTGGCGCGCCGTCGACCGAGTGGCGCGCAAGGCCTCGTCGGCGTAGGCTGCAAGTGTGGGTTCGAGCCGATCAGCGCCCCGCGGCGACAACGGGCGTCATTCGCCGTCGCTGCCTGTGCGACTCGGGATCTCGTGGCTCACCAACGCACTCGTGCTCGCGATCGTCGCGGCCGTGCTCGGCGGGGTGCACGTAACGAGCCCGGGGGCGCTGCTGGCGGCTGCAGCCGTGTTTGGAGTGCTCAACACGCTGCTGAAGCCGCTCTTGAGGTTGGTGACGCTCCCGCTCGCGCTCCTCACGCTGGGGGTTGCCTGGTTCTTCGTTTCGATGCTGATGTTGGTGCTCACAAAGGAGATCGTCAGCGGCTTCCGGATCCACGGATTTTGGACCTTGGTTGCGGCGACGCTGATCGTCTGGATCGTGAATCTCGTCCTCGATCTGGCCCCGGGCCCCTGGCAGATCACCGGC
Source organism: uncultured Solirubrobacterales bacterium (assembly GCA_963811155.1). Lineage (GTDB taxonomy): Bacteria > Actinomycetota > Thermoleophilia > Solirubrobacterales > Solirubrobacteraceae > Palsa-465. The sequence goes on along the minus strand of CAWEQQ010000038.1, from coordinate 47,289 downwards.
CGCCGGCGAAGGCGCAGACGGCGGCGCTGAGCGCGGCTAAGGGCTCCCGCGAAAATTACTGCCGGCTCCGACGGCGTCTGCTCGGGCTGCGGCCCGCTCGGCATCCGGCCTCGCCGGATCGGGCCGCGCCCGAGTCATCCGGCTGCCTGGCGCCACCGGCTCAGCCTCACTTGCCACCAGCAATATCGGGGCGAGCCGGCGGCGCCAGCCACGCCCAGCCACTCGCCGGATTTCGGCATTAATCTCCGCGGGAGCCCTAATCAGGCACGAACATCCCTGCGTGTTCTCGTCGCTCGTCGCTTTGAGGGTTGAAGATGCCCACCTCGGTCAGCGGTGCTCAGCCGGCGGTGCAACGGGCACCGACGACCGTCGCGACGCCGCCGGCGACCGCGGCGACGCGGGGAACGATGTCGTGCAGGGACTCCGCCGCGCAACGCGCGATGTCGTCGGACAGGCCGACTTCCCTCAGGACGCTGGCATCGGCGCACGCCGACAGCGCGTCCAGCGGCGAACGATACGCGCGCGCCACCGCCTCTGCGATCAGCGCAGCATCAGTCCGCGGCCCAGGCAGGGCTGCGCAGAGCCTTCCCGCGACGTACATGTCCTCGAGCGCGGGTCCGCCGTCGGTTCCCGAGCAGACGATCTGAACGTCCCCATCCGGCACGACGCCGGGGCTCTGCAGGGCGTCGATGACGGCGCTCAGGTTGAACATGCATGCCACCAGGACCGTCGGCGTGCGCCCGGCGGCGGCGACGATCGTCGGTGTGCCGTTGCCGGTGGCGAGCAGCAGCTCGCGGCCGCGCAGCTGCGCTGCCTCCAGCGGCGAGTTGCCCTGGTCAAAGCCCGGAGGCATCACGCACCGGCGCTCGCCTGCGATCACGCGCCCCGGGGCGCGCAGGCTCGCGGCGCGCTCGATCGAATCGGCGCACAGGACGCGTTCGTAGCCGGCGGCGAGTGCCTGGGTGATCGTCGAGGTCGCGCGCAGGACGTCGATCACGGCCGTAACGTCCGCCGATCGCAGCTCGGCGCTGGTCAGCGCGACGTCGATCACTCACGCCCACCCGAGCTGCGCGCTTTCATCGGTATCAATTATGCCCTCGCTGAGAACCGTGCTCGGACCGTTCTGACCAGCCCGCCCGGAGGCTGGCCGTGGGTCGACACGCCGTAGGTGCACGACCCGACGACGGCCGAAGGCTGGTTGGCACCATGGGGGGGTGGATGCCGATGACCTGTACGGCCTCGCGCCGGAGCGCTTCGTGCCCGAGCGCGACGCGGTCGTCAAGGCGCTGCGAGCGGACGGCAGGCGAGCGCTAGCAGCCGACGTCGCGCGTCTGCGAAGGCCGTCGGCCGCGGCTTGGGCGGTCAACCAACTCGTCCGCGGCCACGATCAGGCATTGGCGGAGCTATTCGACGCCGGCGACGCGTTGCGCCAGGCACAGCGCGACGTGATCGCCGGCCGCGGCGACCGTCACGCCATGCACGCCGCCGCCGAACGGGAGCGTGCCGCAGTCGCTGCGCTTGCGGACGCCGCCAGCGCGCAGCACAAGCTGACCGCTGCGGCGATCGATCACGTCGCCGACACGCTTCACGCCGCGGCGCTCGACGACGCGGCGCGAGCCAAAGTCCGGGAGGGGCGGCTCGAGCGGGAGCTGCGCCACGTCGGGCTCGGGGTCGACGCGGGCGGTGGCGTGGCGCCGGAGCGGTCGCGGCCGCCGTCGCCGCGACAGGCGAAGCCGGCGCCCCCGAGCGAGCGCGGAGGCGACGCCGCGCCGCGCGGCAGACGTGATGCGCCCGGGGACGGCGCCGAGGCTGGACGAGAGCGGCGCAAGCAGCAGGCAGTAGCTGCCAGGCACCTGGAGCGCGAGCGAGCTGAGGCCCGCAGGGCGGCGCGAGTCGCCGAGGGGGAGGCGCGCCGCCGCGCGGAGCGCGCCGCGCGCGGCGTGGAGGTCGCGCAGGAGCGCCGCGAGCGGGCCGCCCAGGCGCTCAGAGAGGCCGAGGAATCACTGGCGCAAGCGTGCGCGGACGCCGAAACCGCGGCGGCCGCGCACCGTCAGGCGCAAGCGCAGCTCGACGGCGTCTACGGGCCCTACTAGTGGTGCATCCCGCAAGTTCGTTGCGGTCTGGCGGCTGCAAATCCTCGCCTGGCTGCGTCCTCGGACCTCAATGTAGCCCCACTACACCTTCGGTCCTGCGTCCTTGCCAGGGCTCGATTTTCGCTCGCCAGCCCATCAACGAACTTGGCGGATGCACCACTAGTGGCGTACCACCGGGTCGAAGTGCGGGCCGCCGCGCATGCGTGGCCCACGCCGGCGTGAGCGTTAGCATGGCGGCGATGGCTGGCGATCCCGTTTCCTGGCTGTTAATCAAGCCCGGCTGGAAGGTGTACGCCGCCGACGGCGACGAGGTCGGCGAGGTCAACGAGGTCGCCGGCGACGAGACCCACGACATCTTCGACGGTCTCGCGCTGGCGACGAGCGCGTTCGGCAAGCCGCGCTACGTGCTCGCCGACGACGTGGCCGAGATCGATCAGGGATCGGTCCGGCTCTCGCTGACCACCCGGCAGGTGCAGGAGCTGGGGGAGTACCTCGAGCCGGCAACCAGCGCCGAGATCGAGCCCGAGAATAAGGGCGGGATCGGGGAGGGGCTGGCCGCTAAGGCCCGCCAGCTCGAGGCAGACGTGATTGCGCCAATCCAGCGGCGTCAGGGTGAGACCGGCATCGTCCGCCGTTTCTACCTCCTCCTTCGCCGGCTGATCTCGAGATAGCGCCTCGCCGGCTCGCCGGGGCGACCGCCACCGACATGCCGGCCCGCGGCGACCGCCACCGACACGCCGGCCCGGGGCGACCGCCACCGACACGCCGGCCCGCGGCGACCGCCACCGACACGCCGGCCCGGGGCGACCGCCACCGACACGCCGGTCCGGGGCGACCGCCACGGACGGCCACGCGGCGCCCGGCGGGCGAGCCCTCCGGCGAATAGGCTCCGCGGATGGCCTCCCACGATCGCGCCGATGCGGTCCCCTCGCGACCGGATCCGCTCCCCTGGTGGCAGCGGGGCGTCGTTTACCAGATCTATCCGCGCAGCTTCGGCGACTCCGACGGGGACGGTGTTGGCGATCTGCGTGGGATCCTGGAGCGACTCGGCCACCTGCGCCGCACCACCGACTCGCTTGGCGTGGACGCGATCTGGCTGTCGCCGTTCTATCCCTCGCCGATGGTCGACTTCGGCTACGACGTCTCCGACTACACCGCGGTCGATCCGATCTTCGGCACGCTTGCCGATTTTGACGCGCTACTCGAGGATGCGCATAGCCGCAACATCAAACTGATCATCGACTGGGTCCCCAACCACACCTCCGATCAGCATCCATGGTTCCTCGAGTCCCGCGCCGGCCGCGACAGTCCCAATCGCGACTGGTATGTGTGGCGCGATCCCGCCCCGGGTGGCGGTCCGCCCAACAACTGGCGCTCGGCGTTCGGCGGCGTCGCCCCTGCGTGGACGTTCGACGAGGCGACGCGCCAGTTCTACCTGAACTCGTTCACGCCGCAGCAGCCGGACCTCAACTGGGACAAATCCGGAGGCCCGCCGGCTGCTCGCGCTCCGCGCCGCCAGGCCGACGTTGCAGGCCGGGTCCCAGCGGGCGCTGCACGCGGCCCCGGACGTCTTCTGCTTCCTGCGCGAGCTCGACGAGCGGTTGCTCGTGGCGCTCAACTTCAGCGCGCGACGCGTCGACGTGAAGCTCTCGGAGGAGTTGGGGACCGGCACGCTCGCGCTGTCGACCGACAGCGCGCGGGAACCAGGCACGATCGACCCGCGCGCGCTGGCGCTTGACCCCGACGAGGGCGTGATCGTCCGCCTCGGTTAGGATCCCGCTCCGGCTCGTCGCTCGACAGGAGGGAGGATCGTCGTGCAGCTGTGCTTGATGATCGAAGGGCAGGAGGGCGTCACGTGGCCGCAGTGGACGGCGCTCGCAGGCGCGTGCGAGGAGCACGGGGTCCCGGCGCTGTTTCGCTCGGATCACTATCTCAATCTCGATGGCCAGCACCCCGAGCGCGGCTCGCTCGACGCGTGGGGGACCGTGATCGCACTGGCCGCGTTGACGTCCACCGTGCGCCTCGGGACGCTCGTCTCGCCGGCGACGTTCCGGCATCCCTCGACGCTGGCAAAAATGGTTGCGACCGCCGATCACGTGTCCGGGGGCCGGGTTGAGCTCGGCCTCGGCGCCGGCTGGCATCAGCGCGAACACACTGCGTACGGTTTCCCCTTCCAGCCGACGCGCGTGCGGATGGACGTGCTCGAGGAGCAGCTGCAGGTGGTGCTCGGCAGCTGGGGCGAGGCGCCGTTCTCGTTCGACGGCGTGCACTACAAGCTGCGTGAGCTCGACGCGCTGCCCAAGCCGGTGCAGCGTCCGCATCCGCCGCTGATCATGGGCGGCACCGGCGGTCCACGCAGCGCCGCGCTGGCGGCGCGGTTCGCCGATCAGTACAACACGCCGTTTGCGACCGTCGAGGAGGTGCTCGAGCGCCGCGGACGGATCGTCGCCGCCTGCCGGGACGCGGGACGCGAGCCGATCCCGTTCTCGATCATGACCAGCGTGATCGCGGGCATCGACGAAGCCGAGGTCCGCGACCGGGCGCGCCGGGTCGGCGAGCGCACCGGGCAGGATGCCGGCGGCTGGCTGTCGGACCCGCCGCACGGCTGGATCGTCGGGACTGTCGACCAGGCGGCGCAGCAGCTGATCGCGGTGCGCGAGGCTGGCGTCTCGAGGGTGATGTGCCAGCAGCTGTTGCACGATGACCTCGACGCCGTCGCGTTGCTTGGCCGCGAGCTCGCGCCCCGCGTCGCGGCCGCTGGCTGACGGCTCCCCCAGGACAGTTTCTCATGGCCCTGCGGCCGCACGTGGAGCCGTCCGACCGGCGAGGGGGCTAAGCTCGCGGTAATGGCATACACGAACGCCGAGGCGCGCGGGCAGCTGCTCGCCGATCTTGCCAGTGCGGCCGACCAGCTGGCGCTGGCGCTTGCGTGCCTAGGAACCGCGTACGAGCAGCTGGACGACCAGCGCGCCAACGAGCTCGAGCAGCTGCTGTTTCACCCCGTGCAGCTCGCTTATGGCCGAGCGCAGCGCACGCACACCGAGTTCGCACGGCGCCACGGGCTGCCGACGCGCACGTTCAGTTCCCCGTCCGCGGGCCTGGAGTCGCAGGGAGCGATCGCGCTGATCGAGCGCGCCGGCGACGCCGCCGGCGAGGCGGAGCAGGCGATCGCCGACCTGCAGGACTCGATGTTGCCGGTGGAAGTCGGCGATCCGGAGCTGCGCGCGGGTCTCTCGGAAGTGCGTGAGCTGGTCGGCCCCGTGCCCGCGCGTGCGCACGAGCTCGTGCGCAGCGTCGGGCGATAGTGGCTCACGGCACCGGCACGTGCGCGCCGGGGAGCCCTAAGGATCCGGGCCATCGTCCAAGCTTCCCGCTAGCATCGCGGTGCGCCGAAAACGGCTGCTGACAACGAGGAGGCCTCGTGCAGACCCAAACCGCTGGTGGCGCGACCGCACCGGAAGTCGCGCCCGCACCCGAAGTACGGGTCGCGTCCACAACGGAAGTACGGCCGGTGTCGATGCCGTTGATCGACCGGTTCGCGAGCGTGATCGTGACCGCGGTCCCGCCGATCATGGTCGCGATCGGGATGTGGTTCGGGTGGATGGGAAACCTGCTCAACTGGCAGGACCTGGTGATCCTCGCGACCAGCTACGTCGTCGTCGGCAGCGGGATCACAGTCGGCTTTCACCGCCTGCTTACGCATCGAAGCTTCAAGTGCAACCGGTTCCTGCGCGCCGGGTTTGCGGCGCTCGGCTCAGCCGCCGCAGAAGGGCCGGTGATCGACTGGGTCGCGACGCACCGCAAGCACCATCAGTACTCCGACGTCGCTGGCGATCCCCACAGTCCCCACGTCGGCTACGGCTCTGGCTGGCGCGGCGCGCTTGGCGGTCTCATGCACGCGCACGTCGGCTGGGTGTTCAGCGACATGGACGTGGCGGACGAGCGCCGCTACGCGAAGGACCTGCTCGCCGATCCGCTGATCCGGTTCGTCGACCGGACGTTCGTGCTCTGGGTGATTGCCGGGCTGGCGGCGGCATTCGGACTTGGCATCGCGCTCACCGGGGCCGTCGGCGGCGGGCTGACCGCGCTGTTGTGGGGCGGTGCGGCCCGGATCTTCTTTATGCACCACTCGACGTTCAGCATCAACTCGCTGTGTCATTTCTTCGGTCGCCAGGACTATGACACCGCAGACGAATCGCGCAATCTCGCGTGGCTCGCGATCCCCACCTGGGGCGAGGCGTGGCACAACAACCACCATGCATTCCCGACCTCTTACCGCCACGGCCTGCGCCGCTGGCAGATCGACCCCTCAGCCGGCGTGATCCGCCTGATGGAGATGACGGGGCTGGCGTGGGATGTGGTCCGCATCGATCCGGCACGCATAGAACGCAGGGCTGCGGTGGAGGCGTCCTAGTGGCTCATCCTGCACCTTCGGTCCTGCGTCCTTGCTGGTCTCGGTTTTCGCTCACCAGTCAGGGCAACCGATTCTTGACGAGGCACTAGTCTGCCGTTCGCTCGGACTGGTCCGCTACGTCGTGAGCTCGAGGCGGCGCTGCCACGCCGCCCGTTCGGGCTGCGGTTCTGGGACGGGAGCGGGGTGGAGGCGACTGAGGCGGGCGCCCCGACGCTGACGTTCAGCTCTCCGCAGGCGCTTGTCCATGTACTGCGCGCGCCGGGTGAGCTGGGGCTCGGGCGTGCGTACGTCGCGGGCCTGATCGAGGTGGACGACATGGACGCTGCGCTGCGGATTGTCGACACCTTCGAGGCGCCACCGCCGTCGCTGCGACAGCAAGCGCGGCTGGCGCTCGCGCTGATCCGCGCCTGCGGTCTGGTCACCCCACCTCGCGTTCCGGAGGCCGAGCTGCGGCTGCGGGGCGAGCGCCACACGCTCAGCCGCGATCGGCGCGCGGTACGACATCACTACGAGGTCGGCAACGACTTCTTCGCGCTGTTCCTGGACGCGTCGATGACCTACAGCTGCGCGATCTTCTCCCGCGGGGCGCGCACGCTCGAGGAAGCCCAGGAGACCAAGCTCGAGCTCGTCTGTTCGAAGCTGAAGCTTACCGCCGGCGATCGCGTGCTCGACGTCGGCTGTGGATGGGGCAGCTTCGCGATTCATGCAGCGGCACGCCACGGGGTGCAGGTGCTCGGGATCACGCTGGCGCAGCGACAGGCGGAGCTCGCGCGCGAGCGCGCACGTCGAGGCCGGCGTCGCCGACCGGGTCGAGATCCGCGTCGCCGACTATCGCGAGCTGATCGGCGAGCCGTTCGACGCGATCGCGAGCATCGGCATGGTGGAGCACGTGGGCGAGGAGCGGATCGACCTCTACGCCGCCCGGCTGGCGAGCATGTTGCGCCCTGGCGGCCGGCTGCTCAACCACGGGATCGCGAAGCTCAGGGACTTCGACACTTCCGACGAGGGGCCGTTCTCGGAACGGTTCGTGTTCCCCGACGGGGTGCCGTTGCCGCTCTCGCGGATCGAGCTCGCGCTCGAGCGGGCGGGTATGGTGACGACGCACGTCGAGGGGTTCGCCGGCGACTACGCGCAGACGACCGAGCCAGTGGATCGACCGCTTCGAGCAGCGCTACGAGGATGCCGTGCGCCTCGCCGGCGTGGAGCGCGCGCGTGTCTGGCGGTTGTACTTGCGCGCCGCGCGGCAGGGTTTCCAGACTGGCTGGGCGTCGGTGTACCAGGTGCTCGCGCACCGTAGGGCTGCAATGATCACCGCGTGACTTTCAACGAGATCGGGTCCGTCGAGGCGGCGAGCGCGGCGCTCACCGCCGCGGGCTACCTGGCAGACCGCCCGCTGGCGCTCGCCGTCTACCTTGCCGTGACGCTCGATCAGCCGCTGCTGCTCGAGGGCGAGGCCGGTGTCGGCAAGACCGAGGTTGCGCGCGCGCTGGCGGGCGCCACCGGCGCGCCGCTGATCCGCCTGCAATGCCACGAGGGGATCGACGTGCACCACGCGGTCTACGACTGGGACTACCCGCGCCAGCTGCTGGCGCTCCGGGCGGCGGAGAGCGGGATCGACGAGGGCGAGTTGTTCTCGCGGCGGTTCCTGCTGCGCCGGCCGCTGCTTGACGCGCTCGAGCACGACGGGCCCGTCGTGCTGCTGATCGACGAGATCGATCGCGCCGACGACGAGTTCGAGGCGTTCCTGCTCGAGTTCCTGTCGGACTTCGCGGTCACGATCCCGGAGCTGGGGACCGTCACGGCCCGCCGGCGCCCGGCGGTCGTGCTGACGTCCAACCGCACCCGCGAGCTGCACGATGCGCTCAAGCGCCGCTGCCTCTATCACTGGATCGACTACCCGACTCCCGAGCGCGAGCGCGCGATCGTCCACGCACGCATCGCGGGAGTACCCGAGGAGATCGCGGCGAAGGTCGTCGCGGCCGTGAGTCGGCTGCGCGAGCACGGCGATCTCTACAAGCTGCCCGGCGTCGGCGAGACGCTCGTGTGGGCGCAAGCGCTGCTGGCGCTGGGCGAGGGCGCCGACCTCGACGAGACGCTGGGCGCGGCGCTGAAGGTGCACGAGGACGTCCTGCGGGTACGCGAACGGAAAGTGCTCGAGGGTGTCTGACGAGGTGTGCGACCGGCGTGTCGCGATTGACAGGGCTGACGTGGTGATTGACAGGGCTGTGACGTGGCGAGCGACGAAGCCGACGTGGTGATCGACCGGCTTGGCTTGTTGGGATCCGGGCTGCGTGCGCAGGGCAGCCGGGTCGGGGTCGGGGAGTTGCTGACCGCCCACCGAGCGCTGGCCGCGGTCGATTGCGCCTTGCGCGAGGAGGCGCGGCTCGCCCTGCGCACGGTGCTGTGCGCGAACAGGGCCGACCTGGAGCGCTTCGACCGGGTGTTTTCGGCGGTGTTCGACCAGGGGCTGCCGCTCGGTACCGAGTCGGCGGGGGAGCAGCTTGCCCTGATCGAGCGGGTGGTGCTCCCCCGGGCGGGATCCCGGGCGGTGAGCAGCCGCACTCGGCGTCGGTCGAGGATCCGGTGACGGCAGCGGCGGCCTGGAGCGAGACCGAGTTGCTGCGCCACAAGGACTTCGCGCACTACACCGACGCCGAGATTGCGCTCGCGAGGATGCTGATCGCGCGCCTCGCACGCCGGGCGCCGATGCGGCTCTCGCGGCGCCTACGCTCGGCGCACCGGCGCAGCCACGAGCCGGACCTGCGGCGCGTCGTGCGGTCCTCGTTACGGACGGCCGGCGAGCCTGTCCACCGCCACTGGCGCGCGCCGAGCCGGCGGCCGCGCCCGCTGGTGCTCGTCTGCGACGTGTCGGGCTCGATGAGTCCTTACGCGCGCATGCTGCTGCAGTATGTGCAGGCGTGCGTCGCCGCGCGGCGGCGCGTCGAGGCGTTCGCGTTTGGCACGCGACTGACGAGGATCACCAACGAGCTCGCCGGTCGTGACCACGATCGCGCGCTGGAGCGCGCGGCGGCGGCGGTCACCGACTTCTCGGGTGGCACGCGCATCGGCGGGGCGCTGGGGAGCTCAACCGCGTCCACGGGCGCCGGCTCGGTCGCGGTGCGGTGGTCGTGATCCTGTCCGACGGCTGGGATCGCGGTGACCCCGCGCAGCTTGGTGCCGAGATGGCCCGCCTGCGCCGCAGCGCTCACAAGCTGGTCTGGTTGAACCCGCTCGCCGCGCATCCCGACTACGAGCCGTTGACGCGCGGCATGCGAGCCGCCGTTCCGCATCCCGACGAGCTGCTGGCCGGCAACTCGCTGGCATCGCTCGAACAACTGGCGGTGATCCTCGAGGCCGTATGAAGGACGTACTTCGCGAAGTAGTTCTGGCGGAGATCGTCGCCGCGCGCCACGGCCGCGAGGGCGGCCGGCTCTCATACCGCAACGGGCGGATTCACGAGGTGCCGGCGTGATCGCTGGGGCCGGCGCTGTGTGGGAGGTGCGAGCGTGAGCGCGGGGGTGGGTGAGGTGCCGGCGTGACCGCTGGGCTGATCCTTGCCGCGGGTGCCGGGACGCGGTTCGGGGAGGAGCCGAAGCTGCTTGCCGACATCGACGGCCGTCCGTTGCTCGAGCACGCGATCCGCGCGCAGTGCGCCGTGCCGCAACTGGCGCGGATCGTGGTCGTGCTCGGCTCCGGCGCCGCGGGCATCATGGCGGCAGTGGAGTTCGGCGAGGCCGAGCCGGTGATCTGCGAGGCCTGGCGCGAGGGGCAGGCCGCATCGCTGCGCTGCGGCCTCGCGGCGGTCGCCGACGCGGTCAGCGTGATCGTCACACTCGCCACTAATTCTTGAACGGGCCCTAGCTGTTCACCGGGAAGGGCGTCGAGCCGTCCGCCGAGACCCAGCTGCGGATCAGGCCACCGCGCAGGTCCGCCAGCGGCGGCCGCTCGACCGGCTCGCCACCGACCGCCAGCGGCCCGTTCTCGCCGGGGACCAGAAACATGGATGGCAGCGGTCCGCGCAGGCGGCCCTCGCGCTCGAGTCGTGACGCGACCGCCTGCAGCACGGCGTAAGCCATCGGCCCGAGGTCGCGGAGCGGCTGGTGGGCGTTCTGGCGCACATCCAGGTCGACCTGGGCGAGCGCATCGAGGCCGGCAACTCGGTACGCGTCGAGCAGCAGCGCGATGTCGACGCCGTAGCCGGTCACGAACGGAAGCTGCTCGAGCAGCTCGCGTCGCGCCGCGACCTCGCCGGCGAGCGGCTGGACCACCGCCGCAAGGTCCGGATAGAACAAGTTCAGCAGCGGGCGGGCGGTCAGCTCGGTCACGCGGCCGCCGCCATCGGGCAGAGTCAGCTCTCCGACCCGGAACGGGCGGCGGTAGAAGCCCTTGACGAACGCCGGCCGGCGGTCGCACAGCAGCGGCCCGAGCAGCCCGCAGGCATAGTGCGCTCCGAACTGCTCCGAGTCGGCGTCGAGGAAGCAGATCACGTCCCCGGTCAGGACGCGCAGCGCGCGCCACATCGCGTCGCCCTTGCCGAGCACCGGTCCAAGCTCCGGGAGCAGGTCCTCCTGATCGTGGACCTCGACGCCGTATGTGCGGGCGATCGCTGCCGTGCCGTCCACCGAGTTGTCGACGACGACAATCTGGTCCACGATGCCGCGCTCCCGCAGCGGCAGCAGCTCGCGCAGGATCGGGCCGATCGTGCGCGCCTCGTCGCGCGCCGGCAGGCAGATCGACACGCTCACATGCCGTTCGGCGGCCAGCCGCTCAGGCGGGAAGGCGTCGTGAGCGTAGGTGTTGCTGCGGTGCCAGGCCCGCGCCCGAGTGCTCGACATCACTCAGATAGGATGGCAGGCGGTCCGCCGCCGGCCGCGGCCCCAGCGGCAACGCCGTCGAGTTCGGGTGGCGGTCTACCCACCGCCACCCCCTCAGATCAGAACGATGCCGTCGAGATCCGGCGTGCGATCGTCTCCGTCCAGCCGCCGCCACCGAACCGCTCCCGGACCGCCGCGGCGCTCGCCCGGTGGTCGTAGGCGACCCGCCGGTGCTCGACCGTCCCGTCGTCGCGCAGCAGCGCGTAGGCGGCGCGGACATCGCCGTCGAACGGCATCCCGACGCTGCCCGGATTCAGCAACTCGATCCCGGACGCGCTGATCCTGCGAAACGGCAGGTGCGTGTGCCCGAACACAAGCCGCCGCTGCACCGCGCCGCCCAGCAGCTCCTGCTCGTCGTCGGTCGCTTCGGGCATGAACGAGCGGACGTCCGAGATCGGCGAGCCGTGGCAGTAGCGGGTCCCGTCGAGCACCACCTGCTCCTGCAGCGCCGCGAGCTCGCAGACGAGCTGATCGCCGAGCGCCTCTGCGCAGGCCGCGATCGCGCTCTGGACGACGTCGTTGTCCGGCGCCTGGTCGGGGGCTTGAGTCCAGCGCTCGCCGTTGCCGCGGATCCAGGTCGCGTCCGGTAGCGCTCGCAGCGCCGCGAGCGTCTCCGCCGGCCACGGACCGAACAGGGCGTAATCGCCGCCTAGCACGAAACGATCGGCGCGGGTGTCCTGGAGCACCGCCTCAAGCGCCGGTAGGTTTCCGTGGATGTCGTACAGGAGCGCGGTTGCCATCGTCCCAGGTAATAGCATCCCCGGGGCTGTGGAGGTCGTCGGCCCGTCGCTCACATTACGGTACGCGACCGCCGCCGATGCGCCGGGGCAAGCAGGAGTGGCAGCGCTTGCCGCTCGCGGCCGAGCGAGTGACGGTGCGCGGCGAGCCGCCACCCGCCTTCAGCCCCGCCGTTGCTCCCAGCTGAAGCCCCGCACCGCCAGCGCGATCCCGAGCACGGCCCATGCCGCGATCACGCCCAGCGCGGTGACGTTCGAGGCAATCGAGGTCCCTTTGACCATTGCTGCCGAGAGCCCGTCGATCAGGTGTACCAGGGGCAGGCCCTGCGCGATCCCCTTGATGAACCCGGGTGCGCGGGCGGCATCGTAGAACACGCCCGAGACGAGGATCACGGGCAGGAAGACGGCGTTCACATATGCGGGCGTGGACTCGAAGTTGGGGATCGCGTGCGAGAAGGCGACGCCGAGCGACGCGAAGCAGACGACGCCGGCGGCGACGAACAGGATCAGCTCGGGCCAGTCCCGCGGCCACCCCGTGCCGAAGAACACGCGCCCCGCGACCGTGATGATGATGATCTGCAGCGCCGCATTCGTGACCGCGTTGGCGGCGATCCCGGACAGATAGGAAATCCCGGGCATCGGCGTCCCCCGGATCCGCTTCAGCACCCCCTGCTCGCGCAGGAACACCATGTTGTAAGCGAGCGCGGTGAAGGTCGTTGCCATCACGGCCATCCCCGCGATCCCGGGCACGATCACGTTCAGGTCGTGCTGGTTGCCGTGCAGGATCGCGCCGAACAGCGCCAGGAACAGCAGCGGCAACAGGAAGTTGAAGAACGCGGCGCTGGGGTTGCGCCAAAAGAGCTTGCGCTCTAGGCGATACTGCCTCCAGGCAAGGCTCGCGATCTCTGCCATCAGTCCTCCCCTGACTCGGCGGTCAGCTCGAGGTACACGTCCTCGAGCGTCGGGCGCGTGACGGTCAGGCCCTGCAACCGCTCGCCACGGGCGAGCGCGGCGCCGGTCAGCTCGTGCAGCAGCGCGGTCGGGTCATCGGTCTCGTGCACGATCGCGCCGCCGTCGCCGTTTCGGTACGCAACCCGGTACGGGGCGGGGCCGGCGGTCGCACCGAGCTCGCGCGGGGCTCCTTCGATCAGGATCCGCCCGTCCTTGATGATCGCGACCCGGTCCGCGAGCGCCTGCGCCTCGTCGAGGTAGTGCGTGGTCAAGAGGACGGTCTTGCCGAGCTGCTTGAGTGAGCGGATTGTGTCCCACGCCTGCCGTCGCGCCGCCGGGTCGAAGCCCGTCGTCGGCTCGTCGAGGAAAATCAGCTGCGGGTCGCCGACCAGCGCCAGCGCCAGGTCGAGCCGGCGCAGCTGGCCGCCCGACAGCGTCCGCACCATTGCGTGCTGCTTGTCGTGCAGGCCGGTCAGCGCGATCACCTCGTCGACCGCGCGGGGATGCGGGTACATCGCCGCGAAATGAGCGACGGCCTCGCGGACGCGGATGTGGCGATACAGGCCGGTGCTCTGCAGCACGATCCCGACGCGCGCACGCAATGCCCGCGAGCGGTCGCCCGGATCCAGGCCGAGGACGCTCAGCTCGCCGCCGGTGCGAGTCCGGTAGCCCTCGAGGATCTCGACGATCGTGGTCTTGCCGGCGCCGTTGGGGCCCAGGAGCCCGAACACCTCCCCGGCTTGGACCTCGAAGTCGATCCCCCGGACCGCCTCGAAATCGCCGTAGGACTTGCGCAACCCACGCACCTTGATCGCCGGATCGGCCATGCGCTGATGATGCCAGCGCCAGTGTTCAAGCGCGCGCCGCGACGGCCGATCACGTGTGCAATGACGCGGCTTCGGAATCTGCCGGCCGCTGTGCTCCGGTGGCCGCTCGTCGTGCTCGGCCTCGGTCTGCTGACCGTGGTCATCTGCTGGGTCGTGGTGGTGGCTGCGACAGGCGTCAACATCGCGGGGGTCGCCGTCTCGGGCTCGGTCCTGTCGCTCGTGGTCGCGCTGCAGCTGACCGTGATGTCGCGCCGGCTGAACGCGGCGCGGGCTGAGGTCGCCGGTGAGCACCGGCGCGCGCAGCAGATCTTCCTCAACTCACCCGTCGGGATGGCCCTGGTCGACGGGGAGGGCTGCTGGCGGCAGGTCAACCCCGCGCTCTGCGCGATGCTCGGCTACGAGGAAGCTGAGCTGCTCGGTCGCCCGTTGGCCGACTTCACGTTTCCTGACGACAGGGACGTCAGCGTCCGCACGTTCCACAGCGAATTCGGTCGCGTGGCCAGCGGCGCTGAGTTCGAGAAGCGCTACGTGACCCATGAAGGACGCGTGATCTGGGCGCGGGTGACGGTCTCCCCGGTGACCGGGCCGCAAGCCGGCGACGCCTTCCACGTGGCCCAGATCGAGGACATCACCACGCGCAAGGAGGCCGAGCAGGAGCTCGAGGACGAGCGGCGGCTGCTGAACGCGTTCCTGGAGACGACTCCGGATCAGGTCTACTTCAAAGACCTCAACTCGCGGTTTCTCAGGGTCTCGGCCGTCCAGGCGGCCAAGCTCGGATTCGAGAGCCCCGCCGAGGCGATCGGCAAGACGGACTTCGACGTGTTCGCGGCCGAGCACGCACGGCAGGCGTTCGCAGACGAGCGGCGAGATCATGTGCAGCGGCGAGCCGTTGCTGAACGTCGAGGAGCGCGAGACGTTCCCAGACGGCAGCGAGGCCTGGGTGTCGACCACGAAGCTGGCGCTCTGCGACGCGGGTGGGACGATCACCGGCACCTATGGCGTGTCGCACGACATCACCACTCGCAGGCAAGCAGAGCGGGCGCTGCGCGAGAGCGAGGAGCGGTGGCGGACGCTGCTGGCGCACGCACAGGAGATCGTGATGCTCGTCGGCAGCGATCGCATGATCGAGTACGCGAGCCCCTCGATCAAGCGCTGGCTCGGCTATCTCCCCGAGGAGACGACTCGGGCGGAGTTCACTTTTCAAAGCCATCCCGACGACGCGCCCGCGTTGCGACGGGCATTCGACGAGGTCGGACCCTCGGCGCCGCACAGCCTCGCGCACCGCGTCAGGCACAAGGACGGGTCGTGGCATTCGCTCGAGTCGACGTTCGTCTGCCTGCGCGACGATCCGGCGATCGGTGGCGTGCTGATCAGCTCGAGTGATGTGACGGAGCGGGTGGCGCTCGAGCGAGATCGCGAGCGGCTCGACTTGCAGCGGCGCGTCTCGCAGCGGCTCGAGGCCGTCGGTCAGCTCGCCGCGGGCGTGGCGCACGAGATCAACACGCCGTTGCAGTTCGTCTCCGACTCGATGACGTTCGTCAACGAAGCGGTCGACGAGCTGCTGACCCTCACCGGCCTCTATCGGGAGCTGCTCTACACCGATGCGCGGATCGACATCGGCCAGCGACGGCGCACGATGCGCGAGGCCGAGGAGCAAGCGGATGTCGAGTACCTGCTCGATCGGATCCCGTCGGCGTTCGAGCGAACCGTGGACGGGATCGCGCGGGTCACCTCGATCGTCCAGGCAATGAAGCGCTTCTCGCATCCGGCCGGCTCGGAGATGGCTCCCGCGGACCTCAACGAGGCCATCGAGACGACGCTCGTCGTGTGCCGCAACGAGTACAAGTACGTGGCGAATGTCCAAGCCGAGCTCGGACAGCTATCGCCGGTCAACTGCAACATCGGCGAGCTCAATCAGGTCCTTCTGAACTTGATCGTCAACGCGGCGCAGGCGATCGAGGAGGGTCTCGCCGGGGGCGACGGCCGCGGGACGATCCGGATCTCGACGTGCGTCGACGGCAACGAAGTGGTGATCGAGGTCGCCGACGACGGTCCGGGCATCGCCCTCGAGCACCTCGACCGGATCTATGAGCCGTTCTTCACGACCAAGCAGGTCGGCAAGGGAAGCGGTCAGGGCCTGGCGCTGGCAAGGACGATCGTCGTCGAGCAGCACAAGGGTTCACTGGAATGCACGAGCGCGCCGAGCGAGGGAACACGGTTCACGATCCGGCTGCCGCTCCAGCCGCCGGCGTCGACGCTCGGGCAGGCGGCCTGAGCTGCCGGGGCGCAAGAGGTAGAGTCAGCCGCGGGTGCGCCGCGCCTGCATCGACATCGGCTCCAACACGACGCGGCTGCTCGTCGCCGAATGCGGCGCAGACCGGCTGCTCGAGGTTCACCAGGAGCGCGTGTTCACGCGGATCGGCCGGGGCGTGCGCGAGGACGGGACGATCCCGCCGGCGAAGATCGTGGAGGTCGTCGAGGTCGTCTCGCGACAGCTGCAGCGCGCGCGAGAGTTGGGGGCGACCGACGTGCGCGGGGTGGCCACGGCGGCGATCCGGCGCTCGCCCAACGGCGCGTCGCTGGTGGCGGCGGTCCGCGCCAGGTGCGGGCTAGAGATTCAGGTCCTGTCGGGGGAGGAGGAGGCCCGGCTTGCGTTCGTCGGTGCGGCCCGGACGCTGGACCATGTGCCGGCCGGGGAGCTCGGAGTCGTGGACGTCGGCGGCGGTTCGTCCGAGCTTGTGGTCGGGACGGCTCCCGACCAGATCAGCTGGTGCACGTCGTTCGGGGTCGGTTCCGGAGACCTCGCCGACGGCTTCCTGCGCTCCGACCCGCCCGCGCCGGCCGAGCTACTCGAGGCTCGCGCCCGCATCGCGGCTGCCACCAGCGGTCTCCTCGGTTCCACGTCCGGCCGAGGCGGTCGCCGTCGGCGGCAGCGCCGCGTCGCTGTGCCGCCTGGCGGGCTCGCGGCTCGACGCCGACGCATTTGGGCGCTCGCTCGCGCTGCTGGCGACCGACCGGGCTGCCGAGATCGCACGCCGGTTCGCGCTCGACGAGCAGCGCGTCCGGCTCCTGCCGGCCGGCCTGCTGATCCTGCAGGCTGCGTCCGAGCTGTTCGGCGTCGCGCTCCAGATCGGCCGCGGGGGAATCCGCGAGGGCGTGCTGCTGGAGGCGGGCGCGTGAACCATCCCGATCCGCCGATCCCCGTGTTCCGGATCTAGACCTGCCCGCGAGGCCGCTCGTGCCGCGCCGGCGGCGCTTGGCGCGCGGCCTACCAGCCGCCGCGCCAGTCGACGCTGGCTGCGCGGCGCTTGCTGGCGAGCAGCCTGGCGTGCTTGCGCTTCTCCAGTCTCCACTGGATCAGCGTCAGCACGACGATCACGGTCGGGAAGAACGCGATCGTGATGAACATCGCGTTCGTGATCACGAGGTCGTTGGTCTCCCCGTACCAGCCCCGGCCGTCGTTGCCTGTGTGCGCCAGCGCCGATGGCGCGATCGCCAGCAGCAGGACGGCGAACACAACAGCGCGATCAGGACGCGGGTACGGCGCATTGCCGGCCAAAGCCTACCTGATCGCTACACGACATTCACACCGTCGGTTGCCTCGGACGGCCGGTCGGCGCTGGCACGACCAGCCATGGCCTCTACTGACGCCATCGGCGGCGTGGGGGGAGCCTCCTACCATCACGCCATGGCCGTCGTGATCGGATCGGACCTCGGCAAGGACATCGCCGGCGAACCGCTGCTGCGCGGGATCTCGTTCAAGCTCGAGCGCCGCGACCGGATGACGCTCTCGGGCCGCAACGGGGCGGGCAAGACGACGCTGCTGCGGATGCTCGCGGGGCAGGCCTCGGTCGACTTCGGGGAGCTGGTGCTCGGCAAAGGGACCAAGGTCGCGCTGCACGACCAGCGCCCGCCGCGCGAGCGCGGCATGTCGCTGCGCGAGTACGTGCTGTCCGGCGCACGCGAGCTGGTCGCGATCGAGGAGGAGCTGTCCGCGCTGGAGCAGGCGATGGCGGCCGGGGCCCACGACGAGGCGACGCTGAACCGCTATGCCGAGGCGCAGGCCCGCCTCGAGCACGCCGGCGGCTACCGCTGGCGCGACCGCGCGCTGGCGACGCTGCACGGGCTCGGGTTTCGCGACGGCACGGACCTCGACCGGTCGCTGCACACATTCTCGGGGGGTGAGCTGACGCGCGCCTCGCTGGCCGCGCACTCGCCGGAGACCCCGACCTGCTGCTGCTCGACGAGCCCACCAACCATCTCGACATCGAGTCGCTCGAGTGGCTCGAGCAGCATCTGATCGACGCTCGACGCCGCGGTCGTGCTGGTCGCGCACGACCGCTGGTTCCTGGAGGCCGTCGGCACCTCCGTGCTCGAGCTCGAGGACGGTCGCGGGAAGTTCTTTCCCGGGCCGTGGCACGCCTGGCGCCGGGAGCGGGCGGCGCGCGAGCTCGCGCTCGGCCGGGCGATCGAGCGCCAGCAGGCGGAGATCGAGCGCCTCGAGCGGTTCGTCGACCCGCTTCCGCGCCGGCACGCGGGCCCGTCAGGCGCAGTCGCGCGCGAAGAAGCTGGCCAAGGTCCAGCGGCTCGCGCCCGGCGCCGGCGACGGCGCGGCGCTGACGTTCGCGTTCAAGGCGCCGGAGCGCAGCGGGCGCGTCGTGTTCGAGCTCGACGGACGGCCGCATCGAAGTCGGCGGCCGGGTCCTGCTCGACGGACGCGGAGCTGTGGCTCGAGCGCGGCGAGCACGTGTCGCTGGTCGGACCGAACGGCGCCGGCAAGACGACGCTGATCGAAGCGCTCTCCGGGCGTCGCGAGCTCGGGCGCCGCCGGCCGGCGGCGGTCCGGTGGTGGCGGGCAAGCTGCGCACCGGCCACAACGTCAAGCTCGGCTTCCTGACCCAGCACGCCGACGAGCTGGCGGCCGGGACGGCGCGGACCGTGCTGGAGGCGACGCAGCGCGCCACCGGCCTGACCCCGAACAAGGCTCGCGCGCTGCTCGGGCGGTTCCTGTTCTCGGGCGAGGAGGCCGAGAAGCCGCTCGACGGACTGTCCGGCGGCGAGCGCCGTCGCCTGTCGCTGGCGATCCTCGTGCACTCCGGCGCCAACGTGCTGATCCTCGACGAGCCGACCAACCACCTGGACCTCGAGAGCCGCGAGGCGCTCGAGGAGGCGCTGCGCGCGTTCGAGGGCTCGCTGCTGCTGGTCTCGCACGATCGCGCGCTGCTAGACGCGGTCGGGACGCGCACGATCGCCCTCGAGGAGGGTGCGCTGCGCAGCTATGTCGGTGGATGGCCCGAGTACGTCAGGGTGCGTGAGGAGCGAAAGCGGGCGGAGGCGGGAACGCGGCCGGCGGGCAAGGCCGCAGCGCCGTCGCCGGAGACCGCACGCGCGAAGCCCGCCAAGCCGGGGTCGAAGCTCGCCAGGCCGGGGTCGAAGCCCGCCACGTGGCGCGCGACCGCAAGGCAGCGCCCGCCCGCGGACGAGCGCCGGCTCGAACGGGAGCTCGAGGCCGCCGAGGCCGCGCTGCACGCGCTCGAGGACGAGCTCTCCGATCCGGCGGCGTGGTCGGGCCCGGAGGCCACCGCGCGCTCAGCCGCTCGCCACGAGGCGGCCAAGCGCGCGGTCGACGAGCTCTACGGGCAGCTCGATGCGCTTACTCGCTCGAGACGGCGCGCGTAGCCTGTCGAAGCGTCGGGCTGCGCGACTGCGGCGCCGACACGCCCAGCCACTCGTCAATCCCGCCACTGATTCTGACGGGCCCTAAACTGATCGGGCGATGGCATCGCCACACGATGCCTCCCAGATCCGGGTGGCGCTCATCGACGACGACACCGGGCTCGATCAAGGTGCTCGACAGGCGTTTCGCCGCGCTTCGCTGGGACCGCGACGTTCTCGAGCTACGCCGACGGGACCCGAGCAGCTCGCCGCGATGCGGCTGCACGCGCTGATTCTCAATCCCGCCCTGACCGGCCTCGACTACATCGAGCGGATCGCGGTCGCGCTCCCGGGCTGGCGATGCTGGTCTGCTCGGGGCCAGCGCCGGTCGCCGACCGCGTCCGGGCGCTGCGCGCTGGGCCGACGATTGGGTGACCAAGCCCTGCCATCCCGAGGAGCTCGTGGCGCGCATCCAGGCGGTGCTGCGCCGGCGCCGGCAGGCGAGCTGCCCGATCAACGACGAGCCGGTGCTCGCCGGCGAGATCACGATCCGGCCGGATCGCTTCGATGCGTACGCCGGCGCGGAGCCGGCGGCGCTGTCGCGCAGGGAATACGAGCTGCTGGCGCAGCTGGCCAGCGCCGGCGGCCGAGTGCTCGAGCGCGAGGAGATCTACCAGCGCGTCTGGGGCTACACGATGGCGCGCGGCGACCGTTCGGTCGACGTGTTCGTGCGCAAGCTGCGTCAGAAGCTCGAGCGTGTATCGCCCGGCTGGCGCTACGTGCACACCCACTTCGGCGTCGGCTACCGGTTCGCCGCCGAGCGGGTGAAGGGCTCGGGCGCCGTTGATCGGCTCGATACGTCCGGTGCGGCCGCGAAGCGCGCCGAAGGCGTGAGGCGCCTGTCCGAGGATCTCGTCACGCTCCCGTAGGCCCGGCGCCAAACGGCGTAATCTTTGGTAGCGATGGCCACCGCCCGCAACGTCCTGATCGTGCTCGTGATCGCGGCGCTGGTCGCGATCGTCCCCGGCGGGGGACGACGCGCCAATGTCGCGCTGCAGGCCGTGTATCTGGTGTTCCTGTCGACGCTGTGGTGGTTCGCGTCGCTGATTTACCGCCAGCATCGTGTGGCGCTGTACTCGCTCGGCGACGGACGCCGGGCGGTGCTGTACGGCGCGCTTGCGGTCGCGTTCCTGACGCTGACCGCCAGCCAGAAGCTGTGGGCGTCGAGCGCCGGCACGATCGCGTGGTGCGTGCTGCTCGTCGCCT
This sequence comes from uncultured Solirubrobacterales bacterium, assembly GCA_963811155.1. GTDB lineage: Bacteria > Actinomycetota > Thermoleophilia > Solirubrobacterales > Solirubrobacteraceae > Palsa-465. Next base: position 26,472 of record CAWEQQ010000038.1, on the reverse strand, counting down.
CCGTGTACGCCGCGTTCGCGGTGATCTGGTCGGCCCGCCAGTACTAGCCGCGTACGTCGGCCGTGAGCAGGGAGGCTCGTGAAGTGATCGCTGACTGGCTGGTCGTGATCGGCGCGGTGCTGCTGCTCGGATCGCTGTCTCTGACCTGGAGCCACCAGTTCTCGCGCGCCGTTCTGGCCAATTACGGCGGCTCGGAGCTGCTGCGCGGCGTGCCGCGCGATCCCACCGCCTGGCAGGTGTACTCGGTGATGGACGTCGTGCTGGCGCTGCTGGCGATCGGCCTGTTCGTGGTCGCGCTGGTCGGCGCCCGCAGCGCCCGGATCGGTGCGTTCGCCGGCTGCGGCGATCGCGCTCGCGTTCACACTGCACGCGCTCAGCGACCCGCCGACGAATCACGCGACGATCTTCGACCCGGCGCTCAGCATGCCCGGTTACCTCCCGAACGCGCCGGGCGCGGGGGCGGGGGAGACGGTCGCGATCGTGGCGCTCGTGGCCGCGATCGCCGGGCTGGGGCTGTCTTTCACCGCCGACTGAGTCGGCGCGTGCCCACGGCCTATCCTCGGAGCAGATGTCGATCACCCCAGCAGACAAGCGGCGCGAGCTGCCCGACGAGCCGGGCGTCTACCTGTTTCGCAACGCGCGCGGCAAGGTGATCTACGTCGGCAAGGCGAAGTCGATCCGCAAGCGGGTTGCGTCGCACTTCTCCAACCCGAGCACCCGCGCCGGCCGCGACCTCGTGCCGATGATCGACCAGATCGAGGCGCTGGTCGTCCACACCGAGGCCGAGGCCCTGCTCGCGGAGCAGAACTTCATCAAGCAGTACAAGCCGCGCTTCAACATCCGTCTGCGCGACGACAAGTCCTATCCGTACATCGCGATCTCGCTCGACGAGGACTTCCCGCGCGTGTACTTCACGCGCGAGCGCCATCGCCGCGATCGCGTGTACTTCGGGCCGTTCAGCAACGCCAAGCGGGTGCGCTCGACGCTCGAGGTGCTCGGCAAGGTGTTCATGTTCCGCTCCTGCGAAGGACCCGAGCCCGGGCGCCGGAGCGGCTCGCCGTGCCTCGACTACTACATCAAGCGCTGCGAGGCGCCGTGCGTCGGCTACGTGAGCCGCGAGGACTACCGCAAGGGCATCGACGGCGTGATCGGCTTCCTGTCGGGGCGCTACCGGGAGATCGAGCGCTCGCTGGAGCGCGCGATGCGCGAGGCGGCCGCCGAGCAGCGCTTCGAGGACGCCGCTCGCGAGCGCAACCGCCTGCGCGCTGTCCGCTCGCTGCTCGAGCGCCAGCGGGTCGCCAACGAGGCGGTCGGAACGCTCGACGCGATCGCCGTGGCGGTCGGCGACGGCGAGGCCAACGCGCAGGTGTTCCAGGTCCGCGACGGCGTGCTCTCCGACCGCCAGAGCTTCTACCTCGACAACGAGGCGGGCGGCGGGATCGGCGAGGTCGCCGAGGCGTTCATCCTCCAGTACTACACGAGCGCGATGATGGTGCCGCCGCTGCTGGTCGTGCAGCACGAGCTGGGGTCTCGCCGGCGCTTGCGCAGGCGCTCAGCAGCCGCCGCGGCGGCCCGGTCGAGATCCGCGCGCCCGAGCGCGGCGACAAGCGGCGGATCCTGGAGCTCGCCGAGCGCAACGCCCGGCTGGCGCTCGACCAGGAGAAGCTGCGCTCCGAGCGCCGGCGCCAGCAGCGGGTGGAGGCGCTCGACGGGCTGCAGCAGGCGCTCGGCCTCGACACGATTCCACTGCGGATAGAGTGCTTCGACATCTCGACGCTGATGGGCACCAACACGGTCGCGTCGATGGTCGTGTTCGAAGGCGGCGCGCCGAAGAAGTCCGACTACCGCCGGTTCAAGATCGCGGGCGCGGCCTCGGGCCCTCGTTCGGGCGCGGGCGAGGGCAACGGCGCGGGCGCGGACACCGGCGAGGGCGACCGCGCCGGCGCGGGCAACGGCGCGGTCGCGATCCACGACGACTTCGCCGCGATGGAGGAGGTCCTGTCGCGCCGGCTCGCGCGCTGGGAGCAGCAGCGTGACGTCTCCCCGCACGACACGAACTACGACCCTGGCTTCGCGGCGCTTCCGAACCTGATCGTGATCGACGGCGGCAAGGGCCAGCTTTCGGCGGGGCTGCGGGCGCTACAGGGATTTCGCGAGCGCTGCGTGGTCGTGGTGGCGCTCGCGAAGCGGATCGAGGAGGTGTTCATCCCGGGACGCACCGCCCCGCTGGCGCTGGCCCACGATACGCCCGAGCTGCAGCTGCTCCAGCGCGTGCGCGACGAGGCGCACCGGTTCGCGATCACCCACCACCGCACGCGGCGAGACAGAGCGATGACCGCCTCGATCCTCGACGAGCTGCCCGGCGTGGGACCGGCGCGCAAGCGCGCGCTGCTGGCGCACTTCGGCTCGCCCGACGCGATCCTCGCAGCGAGCCGCGAGGAGCTCGAGGCGGTCCCGGGACTCCCTGGCAAGCTCGCGCGCGAGCTGCACCGGGAGCTGCACAAGACCGGCGTGTAGCGCGCCCGGCGCGATTGCGAGCTATAAAGGCTATTGCGTCAGCAGTACGGCGCTTGCCGGCGGGAGGTCGATCGAGTACGTGCCGAGCGACGGGGCCACGGTGGTCGTCGTCAGCGGACCGGGGAACGTGCCCGTGCTCGTCTCGTTGCCGAACGTTTGGCCTCCGAGCGTGACGCCGGTCGTGGCGGCGGCGCTCGGTGCCTGCAGCCACTCGAGCGTCGCGGAGGGAGCGGACCGCGGCGTCTGCAGCTGCACGGAGTGGGCGGCCGTGGTGTCGTCGTTGATCAACACCACCCGCAGCGTCCCGTCGCCGGCGCGCGTGGCCCACACCTTCACGGGGCCGCTCGGCGCGGTCACCTGCAGCAGTTGGGCACGGGGAGGGAACGCCTGCGCGAACATCAGCATGCCGTAATACTCGGGGTGCACCGAACGCCCGCCAGGTCGAGCCCGAATGCGTGATCGTGAACAGCTCGTACGCCGCACCCGGCAGCGTGTGGACGTTGACGCCGTCGACGCCGACGCTGGCGAAGCCGAACAGCGTGTCGAGCATCCACAGCGCCGCCGCGAACGTGTCGCTGACGCCCGCGCGCCCCTCGCAGGCGGCGGAGTTCAGCTCGCCGATCCGGAACTGCAGCCCGCGCGCGTGCGCGACGGCCACGTACGGCGCGACGGGCTCGGCGAGCCCGATCGACGAGCTGTCGCTGAGCAGGTTGGCGATCGACGCGTACGACGGCGAGGCGGGATTGGTGACGCACGCGAGCAGCGGGTAGCGGTGGTAGGTGACGACGCCGATCCCAGGCTCGGCGGCGAGGAACGGGCCCAGGCCGCTCATCCAGCTCGGGCCCGACACGGCGGGGCCGGCGAGGGGGACCTTGGGCAGCGCGGCGCGCCAGCGCGAGAAGTCCTCGCGTGTAGGCGCTCAGGTCATATCCGCGGCGGCGCGCCTGAAATACGTGGCCCTGCAGGTCGCGATACCAGGGCAGCCCCCCGTAGAGGTCCGGCTCGTTGCCGATTTCGAGCGCCTCGATGTACTGGCGGCCGATGCCCGCAAGGATCGCTCGCGCCTCGGCAGCGGCGAGCGCCGGGCGATCGCCGGCGACATTGATGCCCATGATCAGGCGTGCCCCGAGCGCCTGGGCGAGCGCCCGCGTGGTCGCCAGCCAGCCGGGCGTGAGCCGGTAATCGACGCCGCCGGGTGGGATCGCGCCGCGCACCGGCCACCATGTCGCGTCGGTGCTGTCGCCGCCGATCCGCAGCACCGGTGCCTGGCCGGGCGCGAGCTGGCGCAGCAGCGCGACCAGCACCGGATCGAGCGCGTCGGGGTCGCGACCGGTGTAGCCGTACAGAGCCCCAGTACTCGACCGAGACGCCGACGAAGCCCGGCGGCATCGGCTGCCCCACCGGCGCAGCGCCGACATCGGCCAACACGTTCGTCTGGTCGGCCTGCGATCCAGGCCTCGCGTACGCGGCGGGCACGATCAGCAGCACCGCAGCGAGCGCCACGACGATCACGATCCGAGCTCCGCGGCGATGCACGAGCTCGGATCGTGCCACAGCCACCCTGTCCGCCTAGCCCGTCAAGCTTTAGCTATGGAAGCCTCGGCGCTGAAGGACTTCGTGATCATCACCGGCTTCTCCGGCGCCGGCAAGTCGACCGCGATTGCCGCATTCGAGGACGAGGGCTATTTCTGCGTCGACAACCTCCCCTCGGAGATGATCCGCTCGCTCGTGGACCTGTTCATGCACGCCGGCTCGAAGGTCGCGCGCGCGGCCGTCGTCTCCGATGTGCGGGGCGGCAGCTACTTCGAGCGGCTCGCCGAGATGCTCGACGGGCTGCGGGCCGGGGGCTTCAAGTACCGCGTGCTGTTCCTGAAGGCCGACGAGCAGACGCTGCTGACGCGCTACAAGGAGACCCGGCGCCGGCATCCGATGGCGCCCGACCGGGAGCGTGGCCGAGGGGATCGGCCGCGAGCGCGAGCTGCTGGCGCCGATGCGCGAGCGCGCCGACGTCGTGATCGACACCAGCGGCCTGACCGCCGCGATGCTGCGGCGCAAGCTCGCCGACGAGATGCTCCCGTCGCGGACCCCCGGCAGGCTCGCGGTGACGTTCGAGAGCTTCGGCTTCAAGCACGGGCCGCCCAGAGATCCTGACCTGCTGTTCGACGTGCGGTTTCTCCCCAACCCTCATTACGAGCGCGATCTGCGGCCGCTCACCGGCACCGACCCGAGCGTCGTCGAGTTCATCAATCGCGATGGCGAGCTCGACGCGTTCTACGAGCGGCTGCACCCGCTGCTGGACTACCTGCTGCCGCAGTACCTCGCCGAGGGCAAGGCGCACCTGGTCGTCGCGATCGGCTGCACGGGCGGCAGGCATCGCTCGGTCGCGATCGCCGAGCACCTGGCGGAGCGCTATCACGACGCCGGTGCGTACCTGATCGAGGTCACTCCACCGGGACGTCGACGCGGCCGCCATGATCGATCACATCGGCTACGAGGTGTCGGACCTGCGGCGCTCGGCCTGCTTCTACGACGCGGTCTTCTACGCGCTCGGCGCCCGGCGGATGGTCGAGTCCGAGCACGCGATCGCCTACGGGGTCAACGGGCCGCTGGTGTGGATCGTCGTCCGCCGCCGGACGCCGGGGCCCGGTTACGGGCATCTCGCGCTGAGCGCTAGCGGGAAGGCGGCGGTCGACGCCGCGCACGCCGCGGGCCTTGCCAACGGCGGGGTGGAGGACGGGCCGCCAGGCCTGCGTCCGCAGTACGGCCGTCGCTACTACGCCGGCTACCTGCGCGATCCCGACGGGCTTCGGGTCGAGGTGGTCTCGCGACGTTGACCGCAGCGGCAATCGCACGGCGTCGCAGCCCAGTCCGAAACGTTGATGTTTCGGGCTGTCGCGCCCGCACAGATTAGGGCTCTTTCGGGGCACCCTAACCGCGTTCTCCGCGGGTTTAGATTAGCCTTCGCTCCGCCACCGGGCATCGCATCCCCGGCCGGCGTCCTGGTCACGCCACGAAACGGAAGAGAGGGACACGTCCATGTCGGTACGCGTCGGAATCAACGGCTTCGGGCGGATCGGCCGCAACGTGTTCCGCGCCGCCTATGAGGGCGGAGCGGACATCGAATGGCTAGCCGTCAACGACGTCGTCGAGCCGCGGACGCTCGCGCATCTGCTCAAGTACGACTCCACCTACGGCCCGTTCCCAGGCGAGGTGAAGGAAAGCAACGGCGCGTTGCGCGTCGACGGCAAGGAGATCAAGGTCCTCGGCGAGCGCGATCCGGCAGCGCTGCCGTGGGAGGAGCTGGGTGCCGAGGTCGTGATCGAGTCCACCGGGTTGTTCACCGCGCGCGAGAACGCTGCCAAGCATCTCGACGCGGGTGCGAAGAAGGTTCTGATCTCCGCGCCGGCCACCGAGCCTGACGTGACAGTCGTGCTCGGGGTCAACTTCGACGACGTCTACGACCGCAACAAGCATCAGGTGATCTCGAACGCCTCCTGCACGACCAATTGCCTGGCGCCGGTGGCGAAGGTTCTGCACGACACGGTCGGGATCAAGCACGGTCTGATGACCACGATCCATGCCTACACGGCCGATCAGCGCCTCCAGGACATGCCCCACCGGGACCTGCGCCGGGCGCGGGCGGCGGCGATCAACCTGATCCCGGCTACGACGGGCGCGGCGAAGGCGATCGGCCTCGTGATCCCCGACCTCAACGGCAAGCTGCACGGGTTCGCGATCCGCGCGCCGGTCCCGACCGGCAGCGTCGTCGACCTGACGGTCGAATGCAACCGCGAGACGACGGTCGACGAGACTCAACGCGGCCGTGAAGGCCGCGGCGGACGGCCCGATGAAGGGTCTGCTCGAGTACACCGAGGACCCGATCGTGTCCTCGGACATCGTCAAGAATCCTGCCTCGTCGATCTTCGACGCCCAGCTGACGGCCGTCATGGACGGCACGATGGTCAAGCTCGTCTCCTGGTACGACAACGAGTGGGGATACTCGAATCGATGCGTCGACATGGTCCAGAGGCTGCTGTGAGGACGCTGAAGGACCTCGGCGAGCTACAGGGCAAGCGTGTGCTGGTGCGGGTCGACTTCAACGTTCCGCTGTCGGATGGCGCGGTCACCGACGACACCCGGATCAGGGCGGCGCTGCCGACGATCGAGGAGCTGCGCAAGCGCGGGGCGCGACTGGTGCTGGTCTCGCACCTCGGCCGTCCCAAGGACCGCGAGCCGGAGCTGTCGATGCGACCGGCCGCCGACCGCCTGGCGGAGCTGACCGGGGCGGACGTGACGCTCGCCCCGGCGGTCGTCGGCGACAACGTGCGGGCGTTCACCGAGAAGCTCAACCCCGGCGCGGTGCTGGTGCTCGAGAACGTCCGTTACGAGAAGGGCGAAACCAAGAACGACCCCGAGCTGGCCGCGGAGCTGGCCGAGCTCTGCGACGTGTATGTCAACGACGCGTTCGGCGCAGCGCACCGCGCCCACGCCTCCACCGAGGGCATTGCGCACCTGGTGTCCGAGCGAGCTGCCGGATACCTGCTTGAACGCGAGGTAACCACGCTCTCGAAGCTGCTGGAGGCGCCCGAGCGACCGCTGGTGGCGGTTCTCGGCGGCGCGAAGGTCAGCGACAAGATCGCGGTCATCGACCGTTTTCAGCAGGTCGCCGACAGCTTGCTGATCGGCGGCGCGATGTGCTTCCCGTTCCTCGCCGCGCAGGGACACACGGTCGGCTCGTCGCTGTGCGCGGCGGAGGACATCGAGCTGGCCCGCCAGATCCTCGGTAGCGTCGCGGAGGTCCGGGCCGCGCTGGACCTGCCGGTGGACCTGGTGATCGCCGACCGCCTGGCTGCCGATGCCGAGGCCAAGCCGCTCGACGGCGTTGACGTGCCGGACGGGATGATGGGATTGGACATCGGCCCCCGGTCCGCGCAGGCGTACGCGGCGACGATCGCCGACGCCGGGACCGTGTTCTGGAACGGCCCGATGGGGGCGTTCGAGGTCGCCCCGTTCGCAGCCGGGACCAGGGCGATCGCGGAGGCGATCGCCGGCGCGCGCGGCACGACGGTCGCCGGCGGCGGCGATTCGGTTGCGGCGCTGACGCAGTTCGGTTTCGCCGAGCAGGTCACCCACGTCTCGACCGGGGGCGGCGCCTCGCTCGAACTGATCGAGGGCAAGGCGCTGCCAGGAGTGGAGGCGCTCGCATGAGAACGCCCCTGATCGCCGGCAACTGGAAGATGTACAAGACGGTCGCCGAGGCCGAGGCATTCATCGGCGCGCTGTTGCCGCAGGTCTCGACCGCCGACGGCGTTGACGTCGGCGTCTGCCCGGCGTTCCCGTCGCTGGAGGCGCTGGTCGATTCCACGCGCGGGTCGCGCGTCGAGATCTACGCGCAGAACATGCATTCCGCGCCAGAGGGCGCCTTCACCGGCGAGGTCTCCGCGCCGATGCTCACTGAGTTGGGAGTCCACGGCGTGATCCTCGGCCATTCCGAGCGGCGCGAGCACTTCGCCGAGAACGACCGTGCGCTGCAGCTGAAGGTGCCGGGGGCGCTCGAGGCCGGGCTGCGGCCGATCCTGTGCGTTGGCGAGACCGAGGATGAGCGCGAGCGCGGCGACACAGAGCGAAAGCTGCGCCACCAGGTGCAGGAGGACCTTCAGCGCGTGGGGGAGGAGCAGCTCGGCGACGTCGTGATCGCGTACGAGCCGATCTGGGCGATCGGAACCGGGCGTGTCGCCACCCCGGACCAAGCGCAGGAGGCGATCGCGTTCATCCGCGCGCTGGTGGCCGACCGCTCGCGCGAGCAGGCAGAGCGGACGCGGATCCTCTACGGCGGCAGCGTCAAGCCAGACAACGCTCCCGAGCTGCTCGCGCTCCCCGACGTCGACGGCGCGCTCGTCGGCGGCGCCAGCCTCGACCCGGACTCGTTCGCGGCGATCGTCGCCGCGGCGCGATGACCGGGCGGTCGCTGATCGACTCGGCTTAGACAGGCTCTCGTCGATGGCGGATCTCCCAACGCGTTCCCTCGGTGACGGCGGCCTGGAGGTCTCGGTTGTCGGCCTTGGCTGCAACAACTTCGGCCGGCGCGTCGACCTCGAAGGCACCCGCGCCGTCGTCGATGCGGCGCTGGCCGAGGGCGTGACCTTCTTCGACACCGCCGACATCTACGGCGGCTCAGGCGGCAGCGAGGAGCTCGTCGGGCAAGTGCTGGAGGGCCGCCGCGAGCAGGTGGCGCTGGCGACGAAGTTCGGCATGGACATGGGCGACGGCAAGGGACCGCGCGGCTCGCGCGACTACATCCGCCAGGCGGTGCAGGCCTCGCTGCGACGGCTGCGCACCGACGTGATCGACTTCTACTGGTATCACCGCCCCGACGGAGAGACGCCGATCGAGGAGACCCTCGAGACGCTCCACGAGCTCATTCAGGACGGCACGGTGCGCGCGATCGGCGCCTCCAACTTCAGCGCCGAGCAGATCGAGCAGGCCGACGCGGTCGCGCGCGAGCGCGGGCTCACTCGCTTCGCGGCGATCCAGAACCAGTACAGCCTGCTGGAACGCGACGCCGAGCGCGACGTGCTGCCTGCCTGCGAGCGGCTCGGTCTGGGCTTCGTCCCTTTCTTCCCGCTGGCGTCTGGCCTGCTGACCGGCAAGTACCGCCGGGAGGGCCCGGCACCAGCGGGCGCTCGCCTCTCGGGACGAGACCAGATCGCGACCGGCGGGCAATTCGACATGCTCGAGTCGCTCGAGCGATACGCACGCGAACGCGAGCTGTCAATGACTGAGGTCGCGATCGGGGCGCTGCTCGCGCGCCCGGCCGTCGCGTCGGTGATCGCCGGCGCCACTAAGCCCGAGCAGGTCCGCGCCAACGCCGCGGCGGCACGGTGGACGCCGAGCGAAGACGACCTCGCCGCGCTCAACGAGCTGCTCGCTCCGACCGCTCCCTAGAGTCGCTCCGACCGCTCCCTAGAGTCGCTCCGACCGCTCCCTAGAGTCGCTCCTCGAGCCGCTCCCTCTAGAGCGTTGTTACGTCCTGTCCGTTAGTTCTTGTCCGTTAGTTCTTGTCCGTTAGTTCTGTCCGTTAGTTCTGTCCGTTAGTTCTGTCCGTTACGCGTCTGTCCTCGCCGACCGACCACTCTCCGTCGCCAGAGATCTGCGCCAACGCGGTCAACAAGACTTGACAATGCTAGACTCAGATTTCATACTATCCACAGTAGACGGTTGTTTATCACAAGGGAGGCCTTTTCAATGGCACTGATTCGATGGGAGCCGGTACGTGAGCTGAACACGATCCAGCACGAGATGAACCGGCTCTTCAACACGTTCTTCGAAGCACCGGCGCCGAGCAACAGCGGCACCCCGACGACTTTGCGGCGGTGGATCCCGGCTATGGATCTGGTCGAGACCGGCGATGCGTTCGTGCTCCGCGCCGATCTGCCCGGCGTGACCGAGAAGGACGTCAAGCTCGAGCTCGAGGACAACGTGCTCACGATCTCTGGAGAGCGCAAGGCCGAGCACGAGGAGCGCAAGGAGGGCTATTACCGGGTCGAGCGCGCGTTCGGCAGCTTCGCCCGCTCGCTGACCCTGCCCGACGGCATCGACCCGGAAGCCGTGCAGGCGAGCTTCAACCAGGGTGTGCTCGAGGTCCGGATCCCCAAGCCCGAGCAGCGCAAGTCGCGCAAGGTGGCGATCAACGTCGGCGCCGGCGCCGGCGCCGACGAGCCGAGCACGATCGAGGGCTCCGAGGCCGCCAACGGCGCTCCTGCGGTCTCCTGACGGGGCACGTCCAGCAATCAACCGCCGGGACCGCCCCGGGACCGCCTGACGGTTCCCGGCAAGCCGGTTTCGCGAACGGCCGCCTCCGCTCACGGAGGCGGCCGTTCGGTAGTTGAGGATTGCGGACGTTTTGCGCCAGACGTTGGTTCGGCTCGCCGAGGCGGCGGTCGGGGCCGATCTGTGAGTGACTGCGCCTGATGTTCACTGTCCGAACTCGCGCCATCGGTTCGCCGGCGCGCACGGGCACGCTGCACCTCGCCCACGGTGACGTGCGCACGCCGGCGTTCGTGCCGCTCGCCACGAAGGGCGCGGTCAAGACGCTCGAGCCGCGGGACGTCGAGGCGCTCGGCTACGAGCTGATCCTCGCGAACACGTTCCACCTGTTCCTCGCACCGGGTCCCGAGCTCGTCCGCGAGCTCGGCGGCCTGCACCGGTTCATGCGCTGGCGACGACCGATCGTGACCGACTCGGGTGGCTTTCAGGTCTTCTCGATGGGCCACGGCGGGGTCGCCGACGAGCTCAAGGGCCGCGGGCATTCGCAGCAGCAGCCCGGGTCGATCCTGTCGATCGAGGAGGATGGGGTGCGCTTTCGCTCCTACGTGGACGGGCGCGAGCGGTTCCTAGGCCCGGAGACCTCGATGTCAGTCCAGGCCGCGCTGGGCTCCGACATCGCGCTGGTGTTCGACGAGTGCACGCCGTTTCACGTTTCCCGGGACTACACGGCGCGCTCGACCGAGCGCACCCACCGCTGGCTCGATCGCTGCCTGCGCTGGCATCGCGAGCAGGGACCCCCAGGGCAGGTCGTCTACGGGATCGTGCAGGGGGGAGTCGAGCACGACCTGCGGCGCGAGTCTGCGTGCGTCGTGGCCGCCAGCGACTGCGGCGGGATCGCGATCGGCGGCTCGCTGGGGCGCGACAAGGCCCAGATGCACGAGGTCGTCTCCTGGGCTACGGCCGAGCTCGAGCAGCGCGCGCCGGCGCGGCCGCGCCACCTGCTCGGGATCGGCGACATCGACGACCTGATCACGGGGGTGCAGCTCGGAATCGACACGTTCGACTGCGCGCTGCCGACGCGCCTCGGCCGCCATGGCGTCGCGCTCGTCCCGAACCCTGCTGTCCGCTGGCGCCTGGATCTCGTCAAGGCGAGCTCGCGACGGAGCCCCGAGACGATCCTCGACGGTTGTCCGTGCCCCGCGTGTGCCGGCGGGTACTCGCGCGCGTACCTGCACTACCTGCTGCATACGCGGGAGATGACCGGGCTGCGCTTGGTCACCCAGCACAACCTCAGCCTGATCGCGCGGCTGATGGCCGCGCTTCGGGACGCGATCGACGCCGGCCGGTTGGGCGACGTCGCGGCGGCGCTCCGCACCGGCGACGCGGCGGCGCTCTCGCACGCACGACGCGGCGGTGCTCCGCACGCACGACGCGCCCGCGCTCCCCACGCAGCCGAGCAGCCCTACTTCGTGTACTGGTTGATCAGGGTCTGAACCTGGTCGTAGCCGCTCTGGAAGTCACGCGCCACGACCGCCCGGAAGCGCACGACGGTCGACGAGGTGCCGGTCGCGATCACGACCGCGATCGCGACCGCGGCGGTGAACACGAGCGCGAGCGCCACCAGCGCCATGAAGCGTCGCAGCGCGCGGCTGCCGCGGCCGGCGGAGGCCGGCGCCAGCGGGGCCGTCGGCGGCCGCAGCGAGCGCAGCTCCTGCGGCCTGGCGGTGCGCGCGGCCGCGGGACGGGGCGGCCCGCGGCGGCGCCGCTCGCGGCGCGATGCGCTCGGTCGCCGAGGTGCGCTCGCGCGGGGAGCGCGGGGACCTGGGTGGAGGGAGCGCCTGCGTGGCGGCGCCCGACGCGAGGTGCGCGGTCGGCGCGGTGGTCGAGATCGGCGCTTGCCCGGTGGCGGCGTTGCGCAGCGCCTCGGCGAGGACGATCGCGTCGGCGGGGCGGCCCTCGGGTTCCAGCGCGAGCGCCATCGCCACCGTTTGCGCCAGCGCCCGCGGGACGCGCGGGTTGAGCTCGTCGAGCGGCGTGGGTGACTCGCGCTGCTGCTTGAGCGCCAGCTCCGACAGCGAGGTCGCCTCGTACGGAAGCCGGCCCGACAGCAGCTGGTAGGTGACGACACCCAGCGAGTACAGGTCAGCGCGCGGCCCGGCTTCCTCGCCGCGCGCCTGCTCGGGCGCTAGATAGGCAGCCGTCCCGAGCACCGAACCGACCTGGGTGATGCTGGACTGATCGGTGGCGCGCGCGATGCCGAAGTCCGCGAGCTTCACGACCTCGGTATCGGAGACGAGCAGATTGCCCGGCTTGACATCGCGATGCACGACGCCGTGGCGGTGCGCGTAGTCGAGCCCGCGGCATGCCTGGGTGACGATGTCGATCGCCTGCTCGACGTCGAGATGTCCGCGGTCACGCAGTAGCTCGGCGCACGAGTTGCCCCGCACGTGCTCCATCACGATGAAGTGCTGGCGGTGCCCGTCGTCGAACCCGAAGTCGTACACCTGAACGATGTTTGGGTGCACGAGCCGTGCCGCCGCGAGCGCCTCGCGCCGAAAGCGCGACACGAACGTCGCGTCGTCGGCGAGGTGCTCGGCCAGCAGCTTCAGCGCGACATAGCGCTCGAGGCGCTGATCGAAGGCCAGGTGCACTGTCGACATGCCGCCGACCCCCAGCCGGCCCTCGATCCGGTAGCGCCCTGCGATCGTCGTCGTGCCCGTCATTGTCCGTTGCCCGTTCCTGTGCCGGCGCCTCCGCTGCCACCGTTGCCGTTGGCGCCGATCCCGGCACCACCGGTGCCGCCGGTGCTGCTTGCAGTAGAAGTAGTACTCAAGGTGGGCGAGGTGGTTGCAGGCGGCGTCGTTGTCGACGTCGAGGTGGGCGTGGTCGGCGTGCTTGTGGTTGTGGTGGTCGTCGGTGTGGTTGTCGTTTTCGTCGTCGTCTTGCTGGCGGTCGTGCTCGTGAACGTGCTGGAGGTCGTGATCGTCGGGGTGGTGGCGGTCGTGGCTGTCGTCTGGCACTCCCGCGCGGCGAGCGCGGCAACCGTGCTCGCGCCCTGGGCGAGATTGCCGTGCAACGTCGTGTTGATCGTTGCAGGAAGCTGTGCGACGTCGTTTGAGAACGCTCTTGCGGCGCTCGCGGCCGCGCCGCAATTGCCCGCGGAGACCGCCGAGGAGATCGCGTCGAGTTGCGTGCTCAACGCGTTTGACTGATCGCTCGAGAGCAGGCCGGCGCCACCACCGCAGGCGGCGACGAACGAGACGGCAAAGCCAAGCATGCCGGCCAGGATTGCGCGAGGCGCGTGGCCCATCCGCGGCCTGACTTTAGAGGCTCGGGCGTGCGAGGTCCCCTCAGACCTCTCATTGGCCGTAGGCCAGGCGCTCGGCGAGCGAGTCCGGCAGCCGGGCCGCGCGGATCGCGGCCGCGGCCGCGGCGATGTCGTAGTCGGTACGCCGGTAGCGTGCGATCGAGGCGTCGACGTCGAGCTCCAGCCAAGCCGCGCGAGGGTCTCCGTCCCGCGGCTGACCGACGCTGCCGGGATTGATCAGCCATTCTCCGGAGGTCAGATCGAGCTCCTCGTCGGCGTCTCGCGTCTGGCCGGTGGCGGCCGCCCCGTCCACCCGCGAGAACGACAGCGCCACGTGCGAGTGGCCGATGAGGCAAACCCGATGTCGCTGCACGTCCAGGCAGAGCTCTGCCTGCAGCGGCGAGAGGACGTACTCCCAGACGGGATCTCGGGGGCTGGCGTGGTAGAGGCCGACCTGCTCGTCGAGGTTCAACGGCTCCAATGCGTTGAGGTACTCGAGCGTCTCGGGGTTGATCGTGTGCTGAGTCCACTGCGCGGCCAGCTGCGCGCCCCGGGAGAACTCTTCCAGCGGTAGCGTGCCGCGCACGCCGAGATCGTGGTTGCCGGCGAGGCACACCGCCGCGTGACGGCGCGCGAGCTCGACGCAGGCGTCAGGCTCGGCTCCGTAGCCGACGAGGTCGCCGAGGCACCACATCCGTTGGCAATTGGAGCCGTCGATCGCGTCCAGGACGGCCTCGAAGGCCTGCCTGTTACCGTGGATATCGGACACGATCGCGATCCGCACGGCTACAGTCTCGCTGGTGAAGCGGCATTCGCGCGCGGGTTTTTTCGGATCGCTGCTGTTGGCGGTCGCCGCGGCGGAGGCCGCAGCGCGCTTTCTGGCCCCGCGCGAGCAACCGATCGAGCCGGCGTCAGTGGAGCTCGAGACCTACTTCAATGCCGAGGAAGTACGCCGTGGTGCATCATTCGCGCGCCCGCAGCTCGCGCTCGCGCTCGCTCGCGCGGCCGTCGATCTCGGCGCGCTCGCGCTGGTAGTGCGCCTGCCGCCGCGCCCGCTGCGCCACCGGTTCGAGCGCCCTGTGGCGGGCGGTGTCGTTGCGGGCGCGGGGCTCGCATCGATGCTGACGCTGCCCTCGCTGCCGCTGGCGGCGATCGCTCGCAGCCGGGCGAGGGACGCAGGACTCGTGACGCAGTCATGGCGGGGCTGGAGCGCGGACCTGCTGAAGGGAGCCACGATTCAGGCCGCGTTTGCAGCCGGCGGCGGCGGTGCTGTGGTCGCCGCCACGCGCCGCTATCCGCGCGCCTGGTGGCTTCCGGCGGGGGCGGGATCGGTGTTGGTCGGGGCGGCGCTGGCGGGGCTCGCTCCGGTGCTGCTCGACCCGGTGTTCAACGACTTCACGCCGCTGCCCGAGGGCGAGACGCGCTCGGACGTGCTCGAGCTCGCCCGCGCGGCGGACGTCAACGTCGGCGAGGTCTACTCCGTCGACGCGAGCCGCCGCACGACCGCCGCCAATGCGTACGTGACTGGACTGGGCCCGACCAAGCGCGTGGTGCTGTTCGACACGCTGCTCGATCGTTACAGCCGCGACGAGGTGCGGGTTGTGGTCGCCCATGAGCTCGCGCACGTGCGTAACCGAGATGTTGTGCGCGGCATCGCCTACGGCGCGATCGTCGCGCCCGCGGCGGCGCTCGCCGTCCAGCGCCTCAGCTGGGTGCTCTCTCCCGAGCGTGGGACGCCCGCAGCACTGCCCGCGCTGGCGCTCGCGGCCGTCGTCGTGGTCGCGCCAGTCGGGCTTGTCGGCAATCGCCTGTCGCGTGCGATCGAACGTCGCGCCGACGCCTACTCGCTGGCGCTGTCGGGCTCGCCGGAGGCGTTCGTCTCGTTCGAGCGGGCGATCGCGCTGCAGAACGTCGCCGATCTCGACCCACCGCGCTGGCTGACCGCGCTGATCGCCTCGCACCCGTCGACGCTCGAGCGGATCGGCGCGGCCGTCGCGTGGTCGGACCGCAAGGCGACCAGCGTCACTCTCCCGAGCCGCCGTACTCGGGCAGGTTCTTGATCCCCTCGCGGGTCTGCCACTTCGAGTAGTTGTCCTGCATCGCGTCGATCAGCTCGCGCATGAACTTCGCGGACAAATTGATTCGCGAGACCACGACACCCGGGATCTCCTCATCCTCGACCTCGTGGTCGACGCGGGCGAACGTGATCGTGAACTCGTAGTCGGAATGGCTGACGTTGGCGAAATTCGCATAGACGCCGGCCATGATGTCGGGCGAGAAGTGGATGTTGATGTGCCGCTCAGGCGGGTTGTTCGCTTCCATCCGCACGTAGTATCCCACGGTGCGGATCGTGGTCGTCGCCGTGGGGAGGTTGCGCCCGCCGTTCGCAGACGATGTCCACCATTACCAGAAGCTGCTCGCGCGTCATGCACGGCTGGTGCTGGTCGACGTGCGAGAGGACGAACACGTCGTCAAGCGGTTGCCGGAACGAGCATTCGTGTCGCTGCTGGACCGAGCCGGCGAGCAGATGGATTCGGTTCGCTTCAGTCGCTTCCTGGAGCAGCGGCGCCAGAGCGGGCTCGATCTGTGCTTCGTGATCGGGGGCCCGTTCGGGCTGGTGCTCGACGACGTCGAGCACCGTCTGTCGCTCGGCGAGCTGACGCTTCCGCACCAGCTTGCGCGCGTCGTGCTGCTCGAGCAGCTGTATCGCGGGCACAAGATCCTCGCGGGCGAGCCGTACCACTATTAGGGCTCCCGCGAAAATTACTGCCGGCTCCGACGGCGTCTGCTCGGGCCTGCCGCGCGCTCGGCATCCGGCCTCGCCTGAACGCGCGGGGCCCGAGTCATCCGGCTGCCTGGCGCCACCGGCTCGCCCTCACTTGCCACCAGCAGTATCGAGGCGAGCCGGCGGCGCCAGCCACGCCCAGCCACTCGCCGGATTCCGGCATTAAGGGCCCGTTCAAAAATTATTGGCGGTTTTGACGGCGTCTGGACGCGCCTGGCGCCACCGGCTCGTCCTCAAATATCCCGGTATGATCGGGCCGAGCCGGCGGCGCCAGACACGCCCAGCCACTCGTCAAATCCCGCCACTAATTCTTGAACGGGCCCTAATTTCCGCGGGAGCCCTTAGCAGATGGCTGACCGACCCGAGGTCCTCGCCCGCCGGCGCCGCCGCGAGCAGCAACTGCGCGCGCGGCGCGAGCTGAAGCTGTTCATGCGGCGGCTCGGGCTGCTGCTGGCCGCGCTGGTCGCGCTGACCGTGCTCGGCTCGATCGGGTTCATGATCACCCAGGGCACGTCGCCCGCGTACGGATTCGTCTGGACGCTGGACACGATCACGACGCTCGGCTCGATCCCGGACCCGCGCGACGCCGGCGGCCGGGTAGTCGTCGTCGGTCTCGAGCTGCTCGGCATAGGTACGCTCTTCTACGGCCTCGCAACGGTCGCCGAGTTCTTCGTCTCGGGGCAGCTCAGCGGCCTGCTCGACGAGCGCCGGACCCAAAAGATGCTCGATGCCCTCTCAGACCACTTCCTGATCTGCGGCTTCGGCCGCGTCGGCAGGCAGGTCGGGCGAGACCTGCGGTCCGCCGGTGCCCGGTACATCGTGATCGACGCCAACCCCGACAACCGGGAGGCCGCCGAGATGGCCGGCGTGCCGTTCATCGAAGACGAGGCTGCCGACGACGAGGTCCTGCATCAGGCGGGGCTCGACCGCGCCCGCGGCGTGCTCGCATGCGTCGACTCCGACGCCGAGAACATCTTCATCACGCTCACGGCGCGCGGTCTGCGTCCGGACATCCTGATCATTGCGCGCGCGTCCGCAGATGAGTCCGAGCAGAAGCTGCGCCGCGCCGGCGCCGACCGGGTGATTTCTCCGTACAAGACCTCGGGGGCCGAGATGGCCCGGGTCGCGCTTCATCCGCAGGTCGGCAGCGCGGTGGCGATGGCCGACTACCGGATGGAGGAGCTCGAGGTCTCGCCCGCGTGCGGCGGCGTTGGGCTGACCGTCGACGAGGTGCGCGGGACGTCGGTGATCGTCGCGCTGCGCCGCCCCGACGGCCGGCTCGAGGCGCAGCCCTCGCCGGACACCGTGATCAACTCCGGGGACAAGCTCCTCGCGCTCGGGACGCCCGATGCGCTCGAGCGGCTGGAGAGCTTCACGCAGCCCGAGCGCGCTCCGAGCAGGTGACCGTCGTGGCGCCCGATCCGCTGCAGGAGCTCGGCGCCGCCGTGCGCGCGGCGGCGATGGCAGTCCGCGGCGCCGGCGCCGACGAGCTGCCGTCGGCGATCAGGCTGGAGCGTCGCAAGCGGGAGGGACAGGGGGACTACGCCACCAACGCCGCGATGCTGCTCGCCCCCGCGCTGAAGGTTGCACCCCGGATGGTCGCTGAGCGACTCGGCGTGCAGCTCGCCGCGACGCTAGGAGCCGATCTTGAGCACGCGGAGGCTGCCGGGCCCGGGTTCCTGAACCTCGTGTTGTCTGATGGGTGGCACCGGCGCGCGCTCGCGGCGATCCTCGCTGCCGGCGACCGCTTCGGCGCCGGCGGCGCGGCTGTAGCCGAGCGTGTCCTGGTCGAGTTCGTGTCGGCCAACCCGACCGGTCCGCTGGTCGCCGCCAGCGGGCGGCACGCCGCCTACGGCGACGCGCTCGCGAGGATCCTCGAGCGCCACGGGCACGAGGTCTCGCGCGAGTACTACTTCAACGACGCCGGCAGCCAGATTCGCCTGCTCGGGGAGTCGCTGCGGGCCCGCGCGCGTGGCGAGCAGGTCCCCGAAGGGGGCTACCAGGGCGACTACGTGCGCAAGCTCGCCGAGCAGATCCCCGCTGCCGCCGACGGCGACGTCGACGAGCTCGCCCGCACGGCCGTCGAGCTGTTGCTGGGGCGGATCAAGGGAACGCTGGCACGCTACGGCGTGCGCTTCGACACCTACTTCAGCGAGCGGACCCTGCACGCCGGGTCCCCGAGCCAGCTCGAGCGGGCATTCGCAGTGCTCGAGGGCGCCGGGCATCTGTACAGGTCGGAAGGCGCCGTCTGGTTGCGGACCACGACGTTCGGCGATGACAAGGACCGCGTCGTCGTGCGCTCCAACGGCGAGCCGACCTACCTGGCGGCGGACCTCGCGTACATGCTCAACAAGCGCGACCGGGGCTTTGACCGCCAGCTGAACCCAATGGGGTCAGATCACCATGCCTACGCGCGCGAGCTGAAGGCGGCGATGGCCGCGCTCGGTGGCGACCCGGACACGATCGAGGTGCCGATGATCCAGTTCGTGCATCTCGTCGAGGGCAGCGAGCGGGCGGCGATGTCCAAGCGGATGGGGTCGTTCGTGACGCTCGACGAGCTGCTCGACGAGATCGGCGTCGATGCGACGCGCTTCTTCCTGTTGCAGCGCTCGATCGATCGCACGCTCGATCTCGATCTCGACCTGGCGCGCCGACAGTCGGGCGAGAACCCCGTCTACTACGTCCAGTACGCCCACGCCCGGATCGCCTCGATGCTGACGCGCACGTCCGGCGAACGGGTGGCCGCAGCCACCGCGCCGGGGGCGGACTGGGGAGACGGCTTGCTCGAGGTCGCGGAGCGAGACCTGGTGAAGAAGCTCGCCGAGTTCCCCGGGGAGATCGCCGAAGCGGCGCAGCGGCGCGGGCCGCACCGGATCGCTGGTTACGCGCTCGAGCTCGCACAGGACTTTACGGCGTTCTATCGTGACTGCCGGGTGGTCGGAGCTGCGCCGGCGGCATCCGAGTCCTTCCGCCTTGCTCTGTCGATCGCGTCGCAGACGGTGATCGCGCAGTCGCTCGGGCTACTGGGAGTGAGCGCTCCGGAGTCGATGTAGGACCCGGTGCAGCTTGCGGGATCGACGAGGGGTTGGGCTAAGGGAGCGTCTAAGACTAAGTCTAAGGGCCCGTTCAAGAATTATTGGCGGTTTTGACGGCGTCTGGACGCGCCTGGCGCCACCGGCTCGTCCTCAAATACTCCCGGTATGATCGGGCCGAGCCGGTGGCGCCAGACACGCCCAGCCACTCGTCAAATCCCGCCACTAATTCTTGAACGGGCCCTAAGTGCTATGCGTGCCGGGCCAGGTCCTCCTCGAGCCGCCGGGCGTCGGCGGGATCGAGCGGCGCCCCGATCGGCGCGGGTGCTTGGCGTGATCGGCGCCGCCAGCGTGGGAGCGTGACCGCCAGCCCGGCGATGCCCGCGAGCAGGATTGCCGGCGGCAGGATGTAGACCGTCAGGTTGAAGCCGTGGGCGGGTGGGCGGCCGAGCACTGCGTCCCCGTACTGCGCCACCAGCTGCTGCTCGATCTGCTTGTCGGTCTCGCCCTGCGCGATCAAGCTCCGGATGAAGGTCCGCTCGGCGTCCGCCTGCGGCGACTGCGCGACCGCCAGCGACTCGCGGCAGGCGACGCACATCACCTGACCCTCGATGGCGGTCAGCGAGGCGCGTGGCGTGGCGGCGGCAGCGGGTGCGGGCGCGGCCAGCCCTGTGAAGGCAAGGGCGAGCGCGAGCGCCACGACCGCGGCGAGAGCGAGCGCCACCGCCCGGTAGACCGCCTCCGTGGGGAACACCAAGCTCACGACCGCTCCGCGAGGAGCTTCGGAAGCGTCTGGTCGAGCCACTGACTGTTGACCTGGTAGCGGTGGACCGCCGCGATCCGTCCTTGGCGGTCGATCACGAACGTCTCCGGGACGCCGTCGGTGCCGAGCCCGTGGACGAAGCTGCCGTCGACGTCGCGCACCACGGGGTAGGTCAGATGCCATTGGTGGACGAACTGCTCGGAGGCGGTCGAGGTGTCGAGGTACGTGACGCCCAGGACCGTGGCGTCGCGGTGCTCGACCTCCAGCTGGGCACGCTCGAGCACCGGGGCCTCGGCCTGGCAGGGCTGGCACCACGATGCGAACACGTTCAGCACCACGACCTTCCCTCGCAGGTCGCTGATCCGCTCGGTGGCGCTCGAGCCGAGCACGGGTAGCGCCACGTTCGCGTTCGGAACCGGCGGCAGCACACCGCGAGCGATCGAAGCGTCGATCGAAGTGTTCTCGCCCTGGGCCGCCACTCCGAACACCAGCAGCGCGAGCAGCAGGATGGCGATACCGACGACAACTACGGGGACCACGAAGCGGCGCATCGACGCTCAAGGGTAGTACGCCGGCCGCCTACTGGACCGGCTATGGCGTGGCCGAGATCTCGGAGACGAAGGGTCGCGAGGTGCTCGAGGCGGTGCGAGAGGAGATCACGGCGATCGCGCGACGTTGATGTCTGCCCGCGTGCAGTGGTCGTGCAATTGTTGCTGGACTCGGGTCGTAAATGACTAGGATGATGTGTAGTGGGGAGATGGAGAACTTCAGTCTCATATACGACGAATTCACGCCCGGCCAGGAGGCGTTGCGCGAGGCGCTGACGTCGACCGGCAACGGGTACTTCTGCACGCGCGGGGCCGCCGAGTGGCAGGACTCCGACGAGGTCCACTACCCCGGCACGTACGCACACGGCTGTTACAACCGGGAGACGACGATCCTCGGCGGGCGGCCGGTGCAGAACGAGGATCTCGTCAACCTGCCCAACTGGCTGGTGCTCAAGTTGCGGATCGACGGCGAGGAGGCGATCCAGTTCAGCAACATCGAGCTGCTCGGCTACAGCCATCGATACGACATCCGCAACGCGCTCGTCAGCCGCGAGCTGCGCTTCCGCGACCGCGCCGGACGCGTGACGACCTTGTGCAGCCGGCGCTTCGTCAGCATGGCCCACGTCCACCAGGCGGCGATCGAGTGGACGCTGGTGCCGGAGAACTGGTCCGGGTCGGTGGACGTGGTCACGGCGATCGACGCCCGCGTGACGAATGCGAACGTCGCCCGTTACCGCCAGCTCGAGGGCCGTCATCTCGATCCCGTGTCGCCGCGCACGTTCGGCCCCGAAGTGATCGCGTTGCGAGCGCGTACGCGCCAGTCGCGCGTGTACGTCGCCGAGGCGGCACGAACCCGCGTGTTCGATGGCGAGCACGCTGTTGCGGCGTGGCGCAGCCTGTATCAGATGGACGATTACATCCAGCAGGTGCTGTCCTTCGAGGCGGTGCAGGGGAACCCCATCCGGGTCGAGAAGATGGTCGCCTTCTACACCTCGCACGACCGCGCGATCAGCGAGCCGCTCGGCGCCGCCGGCAAGTCGGTCTCGCGCTATCCGGACTTCGAGGAGGCGCTTGTGGCCCATCGGCAGGCGTGGGAGGAGCTGTGGCGCGTGTGCGACTTCCTCTTGCCGGGCGAGCCGCGAGTCCAGCTGCTGCTGCGCCTGCACACGTCTCACATCCTGCAGGTCTGCTCACGTCACAGCGCCGACCTCGACGCCGGCGTTCCCGCTCGCGGCCTCAACGGCGAGGCGTACCGCGGGCACATCTTCTGGGACGAGCTCTACGTTTACCCGTTCCTCAACTTCCGCCTGCCGGAGATCACGCGCGAGCTGCTGATGTACCGCTACCGGCGGCTGGGGGAGGCCCGCGCCGCCGCGGCGGAGGCGGGGTTCAAGGGCGCGATGTTCCCGTGGCAGAGCGCCAGCGACGGGCAGGAGGAGACTCAGATTGTGCATCTGAACCCGCTCTCGGGCCGCTGGGACCCCGACCACAGCCACAACCAGCGTCACGTCAACGCGGCGATCTTCTACAACGTGTGGCAGTACTACCAGGCCACCGGGGACATCGAATTCCTGCGCGAGAACGGCGCCGAGATGATGCTTGAGATCGCGCGCTTCTGGGCTTCGATCGCGCACTACAACCCGGATCGCGGCCGCTACGAGATCCACGGCGTGATGGGTCCCGACGAGTTCCACGAGAAGTATCCGGACGCGGACGAGGGTGGCCTGCGCAACAACGCGTACACCAACGTGATGGTGGCGTGGATCGCAGAGATCGCTCCGCGAGTACTCGATCTGCTGCCCGAGAGCCGCAGGCAGGCGCTGCGGGCGCGGCTCGGATTGACCGACGAGGAGCTCGCAACGTGGCGGGAGATGAGCCGCAAGATGTTTGTCCCGTTCCTCGACGAGGGGATCATCAGCCAGTTCGAGGCCTACGAGCAGCTCGAGGAGCTCAATTGGGAGGCGTACC
This sequence comes from uncultured Solirubrobacterales bacterium, assembly GCA_963811155.1. Lineage (GTDB taxonomy): Bacteria > Actinomycetota > Thermoleophilia > Solirubrobacterales > Solirubrobacteraceae > Palsa-465. Next base: position 3,785 of record CAWEQQ010000038.1, on the reverse strand, counting down.
GCGAGCGGTACCGCAACATCCAGCGGCTGGACCGCATTCTCAAGGCCGAGGGCGATGACCCGGACCGCTTCAAGCTCACCAAGCAGGCCGACGCCGTGCTGCTGTTCTTCCTGTTCTCCGATCAGGAGCTGCGGTGCCTGTTCGATCGCCTTGGCTATGAGTACGGCCCGGACACGGCGCGCAGGACGGTCGAGTACTACGACCGGCGCACCTCTCACGGGTCGACGCTGAGCTTTATCGCGCATGCGGGCGTGCTGGCGGCGATCGATCCGGAGAGCTCGTGGGAGCGCTTCCTCGTGGCGCTTGAGAGCGATGTCGGTGACGTTCAGGGCGGCACCACGAAGGAGGGAATCCACATGGGGGTGATGTCCGGCACGCTCGATCTCGTCCAGCGCAGCTACGCGGGCGCCACCGTCCGGGACGGCGTGCTGCTATTTGAACCGCGGCTGCCCGACCGTCTCGACGGGCTCGCGTTCTCGATGCAGTTCCGCGGCATGCCGCTGCGAGTGACGTTTCAGGACGGCGAGTTGACGATCGCCGCGGACCGGGAGGGCCACAGCCGGCCGGTGCGGGTCGGGATCGAGGATCACGTCGGAGAGCTGTGCCCGGGCGACCGGTGGACCGTCACGCTGGCCGGCGAGAGCGCGGTCCCGAGCTTGCTAACACAAAGGAGCCAACTGCCTTGAGCGTCCAGACCACCACCTTCCAGGGAGCGATCTTCGACGTCGACGGCGTGCTCGTCGACTCACCTCACGAGCGAGCATGGCGCGAGGGCCTGCGCGAGCTGATGGAGACCGAGTGGCGCGACATCGTCGAGCAAACGACCTGGAGCCGGGAAGGGTTTACGCCACAGGTCTACCAGCAGGTGATGTCGGGCAAGCCGCGGATGAGCGGCGCGCTGGCGGCGCTCGAGTACTTCAACGTTCCCGACGCCGAGCGCCGGGCCGAGGTCTACGCCGCGCGCAAGCAGCGGATGGTGGTCGACCTGATCAAGGCGGGCGAGTTCGAGGCCTATCCCGACGCATTGCGGTTCGTGCTCGCCGTGCGCGACGCCGGCATTCCGGTAGCGGCGGCGTCGTCGTCGAAGAACGCCGGGCTGTTCTTGGAGCAGATCAGGCTCGACATGTTCGCCGAGCAACAGGGACTGAGCTACGAGTTCGTGCGGCCCGGCTTGACGCTGCTCGACTTCTTCGACGCGGACATCTCCGGCCGAGACTTCGCACAGGGAAAGCCTCACCCGGAGATCTTCCTGACCGGAGCGCACGAACTCGGAGCGCCACCGGAAGCGTGCTTCGTCGTGGAGGACGCCGTGTCCGGGGTGCAGGCCGCGAAGGCGGGGGGGATGGCCGCGCTCGGACTCGCGCGCGCCGACGACGCCGCCATGCTCGTGGCCGCCAACGCCGACTTGGTCGTGGAGAGCCTTGACGAGGTCGATATCGAGCGCCTGCACCAGGGGCGGCTCGCGAAGCGCAGCCGCTGATCGTACAGCGGCCTGTCGTTTGTCATCAATCGTAGGAGGAGTTCCCGTGTCCTATGTCTCGCACACCGCTACCTTCAGCCCCACCGATCCTCTGGCCCGAATGCTCGACGATCTCGTCTGCCCGGTCTGCGGTCACCACGATCCAGGAGATGCTCACCGCTGGATCACCGATAACAAGGTACGCATCTTCTGCGACTGCTGCGGCTCGTTCATCACGATCTCGATGAGCGACGAGCAGGTCCGCGCGATCCACCAGTGGTCGGCGACGCTGCCTGCGATCGACGAGCGTGGATCGCAGCAGCCTCGGCCAGGGACGGTGGGGTGAACGCCGGAGCCAGTGGCACATCCAAGCAAGGTCGTTGCGGTCTGGCGGCTGCACCAGTAGTGCGGTCCGCCGGCGAGAGGACGGAACCGAGGCTGGACCGGCCGGCCCTCGGCGCGCTCGGTGTTGACGACAAGCTGATCGCCAAGCGCGAGCGCCTCGACGGCGAGCGTGCGCTGCGCTTCCTCGCGCAACTGCCGGCGCTGGCGGCGCACTGGCAGTCGCGCCTGGATCTATACAGCGCGCGCATCATGCCCGGCGGAGTGCTGTCCGCGGCGCTGGCTTGTAAGCGCCTCAGCGACGAAGCAACGGTCGTGCTCAAACTGTCGGCGCCGAATGTCGCGAGCACTCGCGCTGAGGCTGCGGCTCTGGCGGCATGGGACGGTGTCGGCGCCTGCGCGCTGCTATACGCGACCGAGGGCGGAAGCGTGCTGCTGCTCAGGGCCATCCAACCGGGCCACGCGGTCCGGCCAGGCGACGGTGACCGCGAGGATGCTCGCCGCGCAGGCGAGCTGCTGACGGTGCTTCACCGCCTCCCGGCCGGGCGCATTCCGGCCGCGATTCCGGCCGCCGCGCACGAGCTGCAATGGCGCTTCGAGCGCGCGCATCAGCAACTCGACGGATCGAGCCCCGGCAAGGAGCTGATCAGCCACGGTCAGATCGACGACGCCTACCGCGCCGCGCTCGCGCTCGACCGGCAGTGCCGGCGCAAGGTCATGTGTCATGGCGATTTCCTGAACAAGAACATCCTGCTCGACGCCGACGGCGCCTGGTGTGCGATCGATCCGCGCCCCTGTCTGGGAGACCCGTGTCTCGATGCCGCGTTCTGGTGCCTCACCCACCGGCCCGGGGAGCGCGTCCGGGAACGCTGCGAGCTGGTCGCAGACGCGGCTGGCCTCGACGCCGACCGGTTGTGGTCGTGGGTGGTGGCGTTCGTGGTCTCAGAGACCGTGCTCGTGACCGACCTCCCGCGCGCACGAGCGCATCACCGCCTGCTGATGGGAAATACGATCGATTTCACCGATCCGCGTGCGGCCGAAGGCCCCCAGAACTAACCGGCTGAACGCCGGCGCACGCCGTCTCCGGGAATCCCGAGAGCGATGCGTACCACTACGGGGGCATCTGTCTGTCCGACGATCACGACCGGTTCGACGACGGCGCGATCCGCACCGCGCTGCCGCTGCTGCCGCGCTCGGCGGCGCGGGACTGGTAGGGCGGCCACGCCCCAGACCCTCGACCCCTAGCTAGAATCGCCAGCAGCGCGGACGTAGCTCAGTTGGTAGAGCGTCGGCTTCCCAAGCCGAAGGTCGCGGGTTCGAGGCCCGTCGTCCGCTTTTGGGAAAGCCCCGCAAAACGGGGCTTTCTTGCTTTCGGAGAGCGCCGCTCAGAGGGCGCGACAAGCCAGGGTGTAAACGCAAGTGCGAACAAGAGGAATCGAGGCTGCCGACTACGCGCTGGTTCTGGTGCGCGTACGGTCAGCAACCGCCTGATGTCCAGCCAGTGCAGTGCCCTCGCGCGCGATTTGGCGATCGACTTCGGCGATCTTCCGCGTCGAGGAACTGTTGGGGATCCCGCCCCAGCTACTGAACGGCGACCGGCTCGGGAGAGCGCTTGAGAGCTTCGCGGTGTACGCCGAGCCTGTGCGCGGACTGTTGGCAGCGAGGGCGATCGAGCGCTCCGGCGCGGACGCCGGACGGCTGCACGTTGATCTCACCACGGTTCGGGTGGAGGGCGCCTACGAGCACTCGTCGCTGGTGGCGAAGGGGTGGGGGTCTGACCGTCACGTCGCGCGGCAGGTGCGCACCTTGCAGGCGTGCACCGGCGATGGCGTCTCCCTGTACATGCGGCCTGACCCGGGTAACAGGTCGCCGCCGCCCGCGAGCGCGCGCTCACCAAGGCAGAAGAGCAGCTTCAGCGCGTGTGCAATGGGTTGGGCGGGCGCTACTACAAGACCCAGATCCAGGTCGAGCGGCGCATCGGCGG
>CAWEQQ010000037.1:0-153750 GCA_963811155.1 uncultured Solirubrobacterales bacterium | reverse complement strand
TCGACTTTCCGCCGGTCGCTCATGACTTTGCTCCCGCAGCGAAGCCGACGTGGGCGAGGGCGGCTTCGAGCCCGGCGGGCGGAGCGGTCACGATCCCCACCGGCAGCGCCCGCGAGTACAGATCGTCAAAGACGCCGAGCCCCTCCTTCGCCCATTCGCGCAACGCGACCGTCTGCGGCACGAGCCAGATCGTCGCTCCGGGCTCGCGCAGGAACGTGAGGATGTGCGCCGTCTTGCTCAGCGCCAGCAGGTACGTCCGCGTCACGGCGACCGGCCGGGCGATGCTCACCGTGTATGCGAACAGTGCCTGCGGCGCGTGCGGACAGAGGACCGTTCGCCCGTAAGGCGGGTCGCCGGTCTGCCACTCGGCGAGGAACGCATCGTCGTCGAGCTCTGCACGACGCGCGAACGCCCGCGCGAGCGCTGGGTCGCGACTCTCGTCGACCATGATCCCGACGCCCGGCTCGATCCCGTCGGCGAGCATCGCGGTCGCGCCCGGGCCGAACACCGCGTTACGCACCAGCCGCTCGACGTCGCCCCGGCGCACCTGCCAGCTCCGCAGCTCGCGCCGTACCGTCACCCGCTCCTCGCGGGTCATCAGCCGTCCGATCATGCGACCACCCCGTTCCTTGCCGCTGCGGCGGCGGCATCCGCGCCAGGGCAGCTCGCGCCGCGCTGCCGGCTCTTGCGCCAGATCCCGAGCACCTCGCGCGCCTTCACCCGCCTGTAGGTGACGCGCCGGTCGATCGGCTCGACCTCGAGCTCGCGCCCGTGGCGCTCGACCACGACCGCGTAGAACCGCCGGCCCATCCGGTCGCACAGCACGATGTCCCCTGCTCTTCACCGCTCCGAGGGTCATCGCGCGTCCTCCTTCACCCAGACCGCCGTGCTGGTGGCCGCGGCGGGCCTCCTCTCTTACCTCGGCGAACTCGACGTCGCACAGCGCGAGTCCCTCGGCCGCCTTGAACAGAGCGTATGAGAGCTTCTCGCTCGCGTAGGTCGGCTCGGGCCCGTTCAGCTGGACCCGCTGCGCCATGTCGGCGATCGCGTCGACGGCGCCCATCAGCTCCTCTCCGACGTCTGACCGTGGTCTGAGGCGCGTGACGCGCCCGTTTCGTGCGCTCATCGTTTCTCACTCCTTCGCTGGTTGTGCTTGGTCGGCGGGGCGACCGACCGATCAGTGCTGTGCGCGATCGCGCACACGCGCCTCGGCGAGTTCCGAGGCTGATGTGCCGCGGTCAGCCTCCGCGTCGCTGTCCCCACCTGCCGCCTCGGGTTCGTTGCCGTTGGGGGCGAGCAGCGGCGCGAGCAGCTCGAGCAGCTCATCGGTCGCCTGCACGGCTCGATCGATCCGCCCGAGCTCGGCCTGCGCCGCCTCGCGCTTGAGCAGCAGCTGCGCCCGCTTCCCCTCGAGCCGCGACCGCTCGGCGTTCACCGCACGTGTGAACCGCGGGGCGACCTTGGGTGCGTCGGGATATCCGTCCGTCGCCGCCTGTGCGCCGTTCGTGTCCTTCATCGTGTGCTCCTTTCACCGGGTCGGCCGCTCGCCGTCCCGTCGTGGTCTCCGATTGGCTCGCCGAACGCGTCGATCACGTAAGCGCGGGCACGCTTGAACGCCTCGCCGCGCAGCTGCGGGCCCCATGGCCCTCCGAGCAGCACCGACGCGAGGTCGTAGATCGCGCCCCGTGCCCCGCAGCCGCCGGCGTGGCATCGCCACCCCTGGCTCGCATCCGTCCCGACCGAGCAGGACGGGACCCGGTCCTCGTGCGCTGGGCAGTTGACGAGCCCGTCGCGCGGGACGACGATCCCGGCGAGGCGCTCGAAGTACTCGCGCGGGCCGATGCGCTTGTATGGGTCCGCGTTCGTCGTCGCCGCCGGAGGGTGCGCCGGCGAGTACATCGCCGGGATCGGGCAGGTCGCCGACGAGCTGCCGGATCGGGTAGCCGGGCAGCGCGAGGTCGGCCTCGAGGATCCGTGCGTGCTCGCCGGTCTTGCCGTTCACGCTGCCAGCGAGGCGCATGACTCTCGACCGGTCCGCGCACGCCGGGTCGGCGACGTTCGGCTTGCCGTCCGCGCCGGTGCCGAGGTGATGAATCAGACGCAGGTGCGCCCGCTCGATCGGCTCGACCAGCTCACCGGTCGACTCGATCAACACTGTCGCCGGCAACGGCCGATCGAGCTTCCAGTAGGCGTGCGCGTGGCCGGCGCTGCTCTCGACGAGCAGATGGCAGGGGCGCTCCGCGAGGAACGCCCACAGTGCTGGCAGCCCGTCGGGCCGGTCGACGTCGACCCACAGGAAGCGGGTCTCGCTGACCGCGTGCTTGTCGCCCCGCGGCTGGGCCCGAACGGCCGGGGCGAGGAACACCTCCTCGCCGGCGTCGGCGTGCCGCGCGGCGAGCGCCAGCAGTGGCCCCAGCCAGTCACCTCCGCCCGCCTGTCCGCCGCGTAGGAAGTGATCGGTGCGGCGGCGAGTGGTGATCTGCAGACGCCCGTCGCGGCGGGCGCCCGCCGCGATCTCGACCAGCCCGGTCGTCCCCTGGTGCATGACTCCGAGCTGCAGGGCGCGATGGCGCTCCGGACCGAGTGGCCCGGAGAAGACGCGTCCGTCAGCGAGCCGGACGCGGCAGCGCAGCGGCTCGCGCGCGGTGTTGGCGCGGTGCCGGGCGGGGGCGGCGGTGGCTGCGGGCATCGGATCCTCCTTGCTCAGGTATGGGCTCGCCGGCCGCCGGTCCCGCACCGGGCTCGTGAGCGCCGACGGTGGTCAGGTAGTCGTGGGCGATGGCCTCGGCCTGCGGGCGGCCGTCCTGGTCGCCCGCGAGCGCGTCGACGAGGTGCGCCGTCTCGCCGCTGACGTCGACGTCGAGCACGTGCCAGTCGCCGTCGGCGGTCTCGCGGACGACGAGCGTGTGGCGGGCGCCGTCCGCGTCGCGGTAGCTCCCAATCTCGGGTTCGCTCATTGGTTCACCCCTTCGGTTGTCAGTTGGATTGGCGGGCGCGGGTCAGGTCGGCGGCCTCCTCGAAGCGCGCGGCGACCGCGAGCAGCGCGCCGGCCTGCTCGGCGAACAGGCCGGGTAGCGGCCCGTCGAGCGCGATGAACGTCGCCGCGGCGTGCAGCAGCGCGCCGGCGGCGTCCTCGAGCGCGGAGGCGCTGTGGGCGAACAGCCCCTCGACGGTTCGCTCCCGCGCAAGCGCCGCCCGCGCGGCCCCGGCTCGCTCGGCGGCCAGTTGCTGGTAGAGAGCGACGACGCTCCGGAGCGACGACGCTCCGCGGTGTTCGGTCCGGGTCGCTCATCGGACCGCAGCCGGCGCTTGCGTCCGATGCAATTCCCCATCTACGAGTCGGTAGCCGACGCCCCAGACGTTGATCACGAGCTTGTACGGGCCGTCGCCGCACAGCTTTCGCCGGAGCCTCGACGCGTGGCTGTCGAGCGTCCGGGTGTGCCCGAACGTCTGCAGCCCCCAGATGCCGCGCATCAGCTCGGCACGGGTGAACACCCTCGTCGGTTCGCCGGCGAGCGTGACCAGCAGGTCGTACTCCTTCGCCGACAGCTCGACCGGGCGGTCGAACACGCGCACCTCCCGCGAGCGGACGTCGATCATGATCGGGCCCGCGCGCAGGATCCGCGTTCGGCGGCGCAGCTCCGAGCGCCTCAGCACCGCGGCGATGCGGGCGCGCAGCTCCGGGTAGGCGAACGGCTTGCTGACGACGTCGTCGCCGCCGCGATCGAGCACCCGGATCCGCTGCAGCCGGTCCGCGTCGCGGCTCAGCACGATCAGCGGCGTGTCCGGGTCGCCCGGCCGGCGAGTCCCTCGCCGGAGCGGATCGCGTCGACAACCGAGAGGGTCTCGCCGTTGATGTCGACCAGGATCAGGTCGGGGTGCGACGTGCTCAGCAGCGCGAGCGCCTTCGCCCGGTCGGGCGCGATCAGCACCCGGTAGCCGTCAGCGGCGAGGTTGGATGCGAGGAACGCGCGCGTCGCGTCGTGCTCCTCGGCGACCAGGATGGTCGAAGTGGTCTGAGACATGTGACCTCCTCAGAGGTTGTGGTCAGTGAATCTGTGAGGCCGGGCTGTGGCTGGGCGCCGGTGCCAGGCGCCCGAGCCGCCCGTCGATCGATCAGAAGAACCGCGCTGCGGCGGTCTCCCACGGCGCGGCGATCAGGTCCTGCGCCGAGAACCAGTCGGGGATCGCCGCCCGCTCCGCGGTCGCGCTCGCGCCGACGCTGGCGCGCCTTCTCGTACGGGCCGTCGTCGCCGACGATGCGCGTCGCGTGCTCGCTCTGCATCACGGCGTCGGCGAGCGCCTGGCAGACCGGGTCGGTCGGGTCGTATTCCCGCCCGAGGTCGTAGGCCAGCGCGGACAGGATCCGTGTTGACGGGGTATGCATGGAGTAACCTCCTGTGGGTCCGGCCCCCGCGCCTTCGTGCCAAGAGATGTCGCGAGGGCATGGGTTTTCACGGCCGTCCCGTTCGGGGCGGCCGTTCTTGTGTGTGTGCAAGTGATGCGGCGTGGGGTGATGCGCCGCGTGCGGGCAAGCTGCGGTCGCGCGGGGACTACGCTGCTTGGTCGTGCGCGAGTCGCAGCCGACCTTCGTCCCGCCGATGCTCCTCACCGCAGGCGCGGTGCCCGACGGCGAGCGCTGGTCGCTCGAGCTCAATTGGGACGGCTGCCGCGCGCAGCTGCGCTACGACGGCCGCGCGCCTTCGCTGCGCACGCGCAACGGCCGCGAGTGCTCCGGCGACTTCCCCGAGCTGACTGGGGATCGCCGATGCGCTCGGCAAGCGGCGCGTCATCCTCGATGGTGAGCTCGTGTGCCTCCGGCAGGACGGTCGCCCGGACTTCGCGCGGCTACGCCGCCGCCTGTCGGGCCTCGGCCCTACGGGAGTTTCCGGGCTAACCGACGGCGCGGCTAATAACCCCTGCTCAGGAGCTGTTTCTGGCGACGAAACGTGTATTACCTAAGTCGGTCAGCGGCGAGGGGCATGGGCATCGAGCCCGAAGATGTCGTAGAGCTGGCGTTGAGTGGATCGAGGTCAGTGAGCATGTGCCGAGCACGCGGCCGGCCTCGCTCGGACGGGTAGAGCAGATTGTCTCCTGGATGCCCGCGAGGCTATCGAGCAGTTCGCGCACGCTCATGGCGAGGCCGGCTTGAGCGGCTTGGCGGCGCATGAGCCGAGAGATTGTGAGGGTGAGGACGCAGTAGAAGACGTGAACCCGGATCTTCTGATCGGTCCAGTGGTGCATCGGCTAAACGACACGACGTGGGGGTCCTTGAGTTGACGGAGTCTGCTTCGACGTGATGCTGGAGCGGTAGGCGCTGACGACGTCGACGGCGGGCCAGTGCTCGTGGTCGGTAAACAGGATGCGCTTGCCAAAGTGTTCGGCCTCAAGTGCCGCGCGGGCTTCGATGTCGATCTCCCAAGCCAGGGCGAAGTTGGCCGGTTCTCGCCGGTGAGGGTCGCGTTGATGACCCTGGAAACCCAACGCGGAGAGAGGTGCGCCTGACCTCGACCGCTGGGCGACCTCGACGAGTCTTGCCGCGGTCCAGGCGGCGGCCAGTTCGTTCAAGCGTTGTCCCGCTTTGGTGAGGGTCTGGGTGAACCCGGCGACCTGTTTCTCGTGCAAGGTGGGCGAGTGGGTGACCAACACGCGACGCTGCGCGCCGAGGGCGAACACTCGCGTCTCGTAGGCGCTGACGCCGGGGTAAAGATCGCCGACGGGGGTGAACTCGGACAGCGAAATCCCCAGCAAATCCTGGAAATCCGATGGTGGCAGCGAGCCGACGAAGTGTAGCGGCGTGCTCTCGATGACCGCCTGGTTGGCAGCCGAGTCCTGCCCGGAGTCGTAGACCAGCGTCAACTTATCGCACTCGCCCGCCAACTCTCCGAAGCGCTTGACGAGCTCTGTAACCAGGTCGGCGAACTGAGTCACGTCGGGCCGGTCGCCGGCGTAGGCGTGCGAGCACAACGGACGCCTCCATCCGTTGACACGACCAGACCCAGGGCCACGAGGCGCAGGTCAACGCGCTTTTGCTTGGCGTGGCCCCGCTGGGCGATCTGTGCCCGCTCGTTCGCCGAATCGATGTACGTCGCGAAGTTGGTCATGTCCAAAACCAGCCCAGACAGGTCGATCCCGTAGCGCTCCACGACGCGGGCCGAGACGATCCGCTCAATCTCTGCAACTGCTCGTCGCCAACCCGATGCATCGCCTCCCAGAAGCGACGATGATCCAACGAATTGCGCCACGCGGGTCATGCGCGGCCCGGCTGTAGTTGCCCACCAGTCCGCGAAGGCTCGTTTAGAGCGAGGAGCAACAACACGATTTGCGCACGCCAGAGCGATGTAAGTGCCGGTCGATACGTCCACATCTGCCCCGCGAGCGCCAACGACCTCATCGACCACTTCAGCCACGCCGAGCTTATCGAGCACTGACCACACGGCGGCCAAGTCTCCGAAGCCGCGATGCTGAGTGCGCGCCGGCTCCCCAGCGACGGCCCCCGTGAGCCGGGCCGTCACCTCTTCGGCGGAGCCCAAGTACTGCTGAGAGACAATCCGAGGCTTGCCGTCGACCGTGCTGACTCCACCAGATAGTAGTAAATCTTGTCTCCCTGGCGTTTTCCGACAATCGAAGGCACTTCTAGGTAATACGCCTCCGGAATGTCTTTCTCCTGCAATCTGCCAACAATTATGAGCCGGTCAGACTGCTAGCCCGGAAACTCCCGCTATCCCGCGCCGGCTCTGCTCCAGGTCTTCGACGTCCTCCATCTCGACGGCCGCTCGACCCGGGCTCTGCCCTACCGCGAGCGCCGCGCCCTGCTCGACGAGCTCGCGCTCGACGGCCCGGCCTGGCGCACGCCCGCGAGCATCGTCTGCGAGCGGTCGGAGGCGTTCGTCGCGCAGTCGCCGAGCTTGGCCTCGAGGGCGTCGTCGCCAAGCGGCTCGACTCGCGCTACACGCCGGGCCGGCGCAGCCCCGCGTGGATCAAGCACAAGCTCCGCCGAGACGAGCGGCTCGTGGTCACGCGGAGTCCGCCGACGCCCGGACGGCAGACCCGAGGCGCTGTTCGTCGCCCGCCAACTCGCCGACGGGTCGCTGATCCGCGCCGGATCGATCGAGCTCGGACTTCGACCCGAGCTCATGCAGGCGCTGGAGCAGCGACTCGCCGAGCTGCCCGCCCGTCACCGGGGCGCTGTCGCCTGGTATCCGCCGGAGGTGTCGGTGGTTGCGTCCGTCCATGGGCTCCCCGACGGCGCGGTCCGCGACGCCGTGCTGCGCGAGATCGTGCCGGTGACCGATCTGACGACGACGAGCCAGCACGACCTTCGGCGCGTCCCCGCCCCGATCGGCTCCCCATGACGGGGGAGCCGCGACTCACCGTCGAGATCATCCCGACCAGCCTCCATGGCAAGAACCCGCGGACGGCCATGGGCAAGGCGATGTGGGAGCGGCAACGCAAGCGCGTCTGCGAGGCAGCCGGCAACCGCTGCGAGATCTGCGGTGGCGTCGGCAAACGCCACCCGGTCGAGATCCACGAGCGCTACGAGTACGACGAGACCAGCCGGCCTCCCTGTCAGAAGGTCATCGGCCTGATCGCCCTGTGCCCCGACTGCCACGCCGTCAAGCATCTGGCGCGAACACGGCTGGTAGCCAGACAGCAGGGCGATCCTTCGATCTACGAGAACGCCCTCCGCCACCTCGCGCGGGTCAACGACTGGGACGACCAGCGGGTGCGGGAGTACCTCGCCGAGGTTCAGGCCGAGTTCCGCCAACGTGAGGCACTCGGAGAGTGGACGCAGGACTTCTCACCGCTGCTCGCCACCATCCCCTGAGGCGAGCTCGCGCGCCGCGGCCTCCTTCCTTCGACGGGGGTCCGCGGCCTGTTCACCACCGGAAGGTGGCGCTACCGTCGCCCCGTGCTCCCGCTCGGCTTCAGGTTCGACGTCAACGCCGTGATCGTCGACGGCGTCGCTCACCGCGCGGACTGCCAGGAGCTGCCTGGCGACCTGCCGCCGGATGCGGTCGGTGTCGCGATCGGCGGTATCCATCAGGCCGAGCGCTGCCCGCGGGAGTGCCCGCGCTGCCACCCGCCGTTCGAGACGCTGCTCACCCATGAGCTCGAGCGCCCAGTCGAGGCGCTCATGGGTTGACCGGGCCGCTCAGCAGCCATCCGGTCCGGTGCCGCTGATCCGCCGCAGCGCCGTGATCAGCCCGACGTGCCCGACGGCGTGCGCGAGCTGTGATCGCCAGGCAGGCTCGAGATAAGGCAGCAGGTCGAGCTCGCCGGTGTCGTAGGCCCGATGGCATGACCTGCACGCGGGCACGACACAAAGCGCGTCCCCGCAGCCGCCCATCGAACGGGGCACCAGGTGGGCGGGATCAACCCGCCGGTCGCTCCCGCAGACGATGCACCTCCGACCGGCGACGGCGGCGCGCTGTTCCTCGCTGGCAGCCAGCGAGTAGGTGCGCTCGAGCGGTGTGGTTCGCCGCAGCGGCTTGCGGGCGCGCAGCGTTGCGCGCCGGCGAAGCGGTGTCCGCTTCATTCGGTTCTCCTCTCTGGGTTTCAGGTATCGCGCCAGCCGCCGGCGGTAGAGCGGCCGAGCGCCAGGGCGCGGGGTCATCCGCCCGGCCGCCGGGACGCCTCCCCCGCGCCGGACACGACTGCTGCTAGGAACGAACGTCGACGCGGCCGATCTCCTCATGCAGTCGGCGTCCACGCCGATCCCCGGGACTCGTATGCTGCGGGCCTCCGATGCCCGCCGGCAGCGCCTCCCGCAACCGCTCTGAAATCGTCAACGTCACGACTCCGAGGGGTCGGATTGACGTCATGCACCAGGAGATGCGCGGCCTCGGCAAGCGGAGCGGCTGGCACATGTTCTGGCTGGCGCGCCGCTCGGGCACGCACGACTGGGCGGAGGCGACCACGCCGCGAGAGGCGATCCGCCGGGCGGCGCTGTTGCCGGCGAAGAAGGCGCCGGCGTGGCTCGATGCCGCCGTCGCGGATGCCGAGGAGCAGCTCGCTGGCGCCGGCACCAGCGTCGGCGACGCCGATGCCGAGGCGTCGGTCAACCCGGACTGACGATCGCGCCGGCGAGCCGGCGCATAGAACAGCCCGTGCCGAGCCGGCCGGGTCCTCCTCGCCGAGGCGTGTCCTCGGCCCCTTAGGCCGCGGCGCCCTGCCGGCGGGGGCCGCTTACCGCTGGTACGTTCAGCCGATGCCCGTCCGCAAGTTCGCCGGCGAAGACGACCAGGAGCCCTTCCGCGAGTGGGTCGCCAACAAGCCGCGGGGCTACGTGCTGAACACCGACAGCGGGCTATCCGACCGGGACAGCACCCGGCTTCACCGGGCCGGCTGCTTCACGCTCGAGCCCGGCTTCGGCGGCGGCGCCCGCCAGACCGCCGACTACATCAAGGTCTGCTCGCCGGATCCCAAGGAGCTCAACGAGTGGGCGGTCGGGAACCTCGGCTATGGGCTGCGCAGCCTGCGCTGCCAGCACTGCGACCCGAGCTCGCTCGGTCTCACTGACTGACGCGCTGGCGAGCTGCCGGACGTTCGCCAGCGAACCAGTCAGGATTTCCGGCGGCGTGGCTCGCGCCCGAGCGTCTCGATCTCGAGGTCGAAGACCTTCGCCCGTACCAGCTCTGACAAGCGCTCGCAGACGACGGCGACCGCATCGTCGGGACTGGCGGCGCTCGTGCCCCTGAGCAGCTCGACGGGTGCATCGAATCGGTAGTAGTTGTTCACGGGCTTGAAGCCACGCTTCACGATGCGAGCGTGCGCGTCGCTCAACCGGCGGCGCGCGCGTCGCTCGTCGAAGGTGTAGTAGTCGATCCGGAGGCGCGGGTGGTCGGCGAACAGATTCCGGATGGCGATATACAGCCACGCCCCGTCTGCTCCCCGGATCACGAACCCCGCCCTGACACGGTCCTGAGTGACCGGCCGCGCCCTGGAGCCCGCGAATCGCTGAATCGGCACTTCCCCGGTACTTGGAACGCAGTTCGTTCACGAGGTGGTCAAAGACCGTGGAGCTGATCGCGGCGAGCAGATCGCGCTGCGCATCGACCTCCGGACGCGTTGGATGCCCCTCGTTAAATCGCCGTCGGACTCCGCGACCTCGAGCAGCGAGAGCGAATCTCGGTCCCAGGGTCCGTCACGGGCAGAGTTCGGAGATCAGGAAGCAGCGTCCGCCACGTCACGGCACCGACCCAGTTCTCGTTGGACCGCAGCTCGTCGGCATCCACGACGTGGTCCAGGTCCCGGACGATCGCGGCAACCGGCCCCCATGTCGCGTAGCGCTTGAGCTGCTTGTATCCAAACTCGGCACCGAGCTTCAACGCTCTTTCCGCACGTCTGGCGGTCATTATCTCCCCCCATCTGGCGGGCTCGTTCAGTGGACGGGATCGCTGGTGTAGGCGCTGACGGGGATCCCGAGGAGCTCAAGCAGCTGGAGTTGCAGCGCGGTGAGCTTCGGATCGAAGGTCTTGATGTGCTGGGCGTCGCGGGTGAGGTGGTGACGGCTTATGTCGGCGAAATGGTCGAAGAGGCGGGCGGCGGTGGGTGCGGCGCAGGCGCGTTGCTCGTGGTAGAGCGCCAGATCGCGGATGTCGTGTTGGGTCATCGCGTTGCGTAGTTCGCGTTCGATCAGGCAGTTGGTGAGTAGCGCGATGAACTGGCATGCGAATAGCGCCTCGATCCGGAACGGGCTCTTGAGTGTTACTGGCACGGCGTCTTGGACGGATTTGAGTTCGTGGTGGCGCTTTTCGAGGTTGGGCTGGTAGCGGTAGGCGGCGAGCACGTCGGTGTCGGTCAGCTTGGTGTCGTTGGTGAGCAGCGGGAAGCAGCCGTCGGAGGCGGCGTCGTAGCGGACCTGCTCGGCGCTGATCTGCACGTCGAGCGCGAATCGGGTCTTTTCGGTCTTGCGGTAGCGGGTGTCCTTGCCAGGCCGGCCGCGCTTCTCTTGGCGGTAGCTCTCTTCGATCGTCTCGGTGACGGTGACCGTGACCCACCGCTCAGCGCCCGTTGAGGCGAGCAGCGCGGCTGCGGCCTCCTCGGCAGCCACGCGGGTGGTGACCCTGGCGCGCGGGCCGGACAGCCGCTCGGATAGTTCTTGCAACGCGCGTCTCGCGCGCTCGATCCGCTCAACGCGGGCGGTCTCGTCGCGGCGCTGCTTGGAGCTGGAGTGAACCCACGTGATGCGGTACCCCTCGGCGGTCGGGAACGGCGCGGGCACGAGCAGCCAGACCTGATCGGGGTCACCCTTGCGCTTGCCGGGCTTGCGCTCGGCCTCGCTCCAGTCAGGCGTCGCGCGCGCCATCCACTCGCGCAGGCGCGCGTCCTCCGCGCGCGAGCGCGGCAACACCGTGATGAACCGCCCGCCGGGCTTATCGATGTGGCCCATCTGCTCGCGCGTGCACAGCTTGGAGTCCGCGACATACAGGAAGTCATGTCGGCCGAGCAGCGCGCACAGCCCGTCCCACGTGGCGATGTGCGTCTGATCATCGGTCACATTCCCGTCAGCGAGCCGGTGCGCAAGCGGGACTGCCCCGTCAGCCGACACGGTCAAGATCAACAGCAACTGCTTCAGGTCCCCACGATGCTCCTTGTTGTGGCCGCGCTTCGCCGCGGCGGTGCCCTGCCCGCCCCGCGCGCGACCGTCGGCTTGGTAAAAGTCGCCGTACAGGGTGATCGAGGTCGAGTCGTTGTGCAACTGAGAGCAGTCGACCCGGAACTCTTTGATCGCTGAAAGCACCAGTTCTGTCAACAGCGACGCACGGTCGCAGTCGAACAGTTGGTCAAGCGCTCGGCCGACACGGTCATCGCACAGCAGGGCGACCTCCTCGAGTTCGAGTCCGAGCGCGCACGCGTCAAACCGTGCAGCCCACTCCCCGATCCCGTACAACGGCTCGCGCTCCAGGCACAGGTTGATAACCAGCGCCCTGATCGCCCGCGAGGCCGCCATCAGCACGCGCACATCGCCTGCGGGCAGATAGCGCTCGAGCATCGCCTCAAGCCCGAGGCGATCGAGGAAGTGGCTCACGATCGGCAGCGCGCCGATCGCGTGCGAGGAAAGCTCAAGCCGCTGATCTTCGGTCATCGTGGTCATTGTTCCGTCCGGTAGCTACGGTACATATACCGTAGCTACCGGACGGAAACCCACAACCGATGCCCGACCAAGACTCCCAACCCGGCGCCACAGACCACCAGCACGTGATCTCGCCCGAGCACGTGCACCGCCTATCAGAGCTCATCGCAGAACTCGCCACACTCGGCTTCTGCCTGCCCGGATCAGTCGCCGAGCGCCAGATCCGCTGCCCCAACCCAGGCTGCCATTGCCACGCCAACCCACCAAAGCTGCACGGGCCCTACCTCGCCTGGACGCGCAAGATCAACCAGAAGACCGTCACTCGTAACCTCACTCCCGACCAGGCGACCCGCTACCGACCCTGGTTCGAGAACAACCGGCGCCTACGCCAGCTCACCTCAGAGCTTCAAGCACTCTCCCTCAAAGCCGCCACGGAGGCCGAAGCGTGGGGGGAGAAATAGACGACCAGACGTGCGGAAAGGGCGTTGAACGGGCCCTAAGTTCGTTTTTTAGAGAAGGCGGTGCGCATGATCGATTTCGCAACTCCTCAAGCAGCCGCTTCCCGCGCGCGAAGCAAGTGCGGGGGATCTCGGTGGGTACCGTGCAGAGACCGAAGCGGGTCTGGACGAGGCGGTGCCGGGGTGCGAATGCACCGTCCGGGGTCGAGATCGGCCGGCGCACTCAGGCGTCCAACGGTGGGATGTTCGCGTTGAGGTGGAAGACGTTGTCTGGGTCGTAGCGGGCCTTCAGCCGGGCAAGGCGCGCGTACTTCTCGGGCCCGTAGGCCGAGCGGACCCGGTTCGCTTCATACTCGGTAAGGAAGTTGATGTAGCTCCCGACGCCGACGGCGTGCGGGACGAGGGCCGACCAGTAGGCCCTTACCCATTCGCGGTCGGCCTCGTAGAGGTCTTTCTCAAAGGCCCCCGCCGAGACGTTGAGCATGTACTGGACGCTCCGGCTTCCGCCGAACGCGGTGGCGTCATCCGGGACCCGTGCGAACTCGCCGCCGAGGACGAAGATCGGCAGGAACGAGAGCGGCGCCTGCTTCTTGGGCTGGTGCTCGAGGATCACGTCGATCGCCTCGTCAGTCAGTTCGTCGAGGTAGACGGCCTTTTCGTAGGCCAGGAGCCCCCAGGGCGCTGTGCCGTTGAACATCTGCTGCAAGGCGACGTACGGAATCGGGGTTACGAGCTCGAACAGCGGTGCGACGGCGTCACGGATCGGCCCCACGAGCTCCCTGTGAGCGGATTCCTCGGAAAGTCCGACGATCGCGAGCAGGTACACCGGCTGCCCCTTTTGAGCGTCGGGAACGAACGGCTCAGGCGGAGCGCTGAGGCCGGCGAGGAACACACCGCATTCGGTGGGTAGACCGCGAACATACTCGCGCGCGAACCGAAACATCTCGCGGCCCTGCTCAGGCGCGTAGAAGAAAGCGCCGAGGTGAACCAGCGGACCAACGGGATGCAGCTTGAACTCGAACGACGTCACCACGCCGAAGTTGCCGCCACCACCACGCAGCGCCCAGAACAGCTCGTCATTCTCGCCCGACGACGCCTTGAGCACCCCCCCGCTCGCGGTCACGACCTCGGCACCAACGAGATTGTCCGAAGTCAGTCCCGCCAGGCGGCTCAGCCAGCCAAAACCGCCTCCGAGGCACAGCCCCGCAACCCCTGTTGTGCTGATGAAGCCGCCCGGAACGGCCAGGCCATGTTCCTGGGTCGCGGTGTCGAGCTCCCCCACGTGACACCACCGCCGCAGCTGGCGCGCCGCGCGTCTGCGTCGACCTGCACCGATTTCATCGGGCTCAGATCGACCGTCAGCCCACCATCGCTGAGCGCGAGCCCGGCGTAACCGTGCCCGCCTCCGCGAACCGACACCTCGAGCCCGTGCTCCCGTGCGAACCCTACGGCGGCCGCGACGTCGCTCGCGGTTGTGCAGCTCGCAACAACCGCCGGACGCCTCTCGATCACTCCGTTCCAGATCGAAACCGCGGGATCGTACACCGCATCGCCCGGCGGCGAAACGGTGCCATCGATCGCGTCCCGCAGTGAGCCCACATCAAGCTTCGTCATCGCACCCTCCGCAGTCGTCGTTTGCGTGTCGCCCGCGGCCGAGTCCACTCCGTGAAAGGGATTGGCGAGCCACGGGACACGCAGCTCGGGCTAAAGCTGCGGGCGCTCGCAAGCAGATCACAGCCGCCACCGAGATGTCAACCTGCGCCGACCGAATTCGGAAACGAAAGCCCTCTTAGCTGTCTCGGCCTGCCGGCACCTCGACCCCGCCGCCAGCCCTGGACCCCGCGCCACGCAGGTCATTCGTCCTTGGTGCGTCGTACGCGTCAGGGACCCTGGCGCGGGCACGTCGACACGAGCCTCGAACTGATCGACGATCTCTAGCGCCGGATCGATCAGATCGAGCGGGAACTGCGCCACTCGGCGGCTCAGATCCAAACCCAACATGCAACATCAACGAATCACTCCCTTCCAGCAGGATCAGCCTCGCCCACGGCGTACCGTGAGCCACGGTCGGCCCTTCGTTTCGGATAGCCCGGCCGCGCGGCCAACATCCGCGCGGGCCACGCCTCACGCCTATCAGACTCTGCATCGTGGTGCTGGAGGTCAGCGCGAGGTAGACGACCGGCACCCGGTCATGACCGCCAGGTGTCGAGGGGCCGTGCAGCTCGATCTGCTCGCGGTGGTAGCGCACGCCGTAGCAGAAACGCGGCGGTGGTCTTCCCCAGCCCGGGCAGCGCCGAGAGCACCGCCGAGCCGCGCACCCGGTCGCCGTCCTGGCGGTTTGATTGCACGATCTCATCGAGCTCGTCACCCAGCGTCTGCATCTGCGGCGTGACGATCGGCCCGAGGTTCGCGTGCCACACCGCGCGCTGGTCGTCATAGCGGCGGCGCTCGACGCCGCCGAGCGCATCCAGCTGCGCGCGCGTGTAACGCTCGGGCGCGATCCGCGGCGGCGAGCTTGCGCGAGCGAACAGCCAGCCTTGCGTGACAGCGTGTAATCCCGCTCACCTTCGTTCACGAGAAGCTCCCGAACGCGTCGCGGTAGTAGTCCCCTTCCAGCTCGTCCGGGTCGTCGTCATCCCCGAACAGCTCGCCGCTGGGGTCCTGCGGCTCGTCGACGGGGGCGACGCCGGTTCGCTTGGCAACCGCGCGGACGCTCGCGAGCTCGGTCACGCTCACGGACTGCTCTCCCGCTGCCTGCCGCCGCTCTGCTCGCTGCTGGGCCAGGCGCAGCGCCATCCGCCGCTCGGTCGGGTTGCGCGTCAGCCCGGCGTCCCACCGCTCGAGCAGCTCGGCCAGCGCGCGGCGGTCATCAGGGAACCGGTCGGTCTGGCGCGCCCGCCGGCGCGCGTGGGCAAGCGCCTCGGCGCTGAACGGCACCGCGATCTCGCTGTGGTGCTCCCACGGCAGCGAGTGCCACTCGTTGCCCTGCGGGTCTTGAAAGAACACGCGGCTGACGTCGTCGGGATCGAACCGGATCGGCCACTTACCCGCGTGGCGGCCCGTGAAGTCGCTGGAGCGGTTGCGATGACCGTTCAGCGCAGGGCCGTCGTAGCGCAGGCGGTGTAGCTCAACGCCGTAATGCTGGATCGTGCTCCACGCGACCGGCAGAAAGTCATAGGCCAGATCAGCCCTTGCTGGAACCAGCGTCCGCCCGGCGCGCGCGATGATACTCACCCTGGTGGGTGGCCACCAGCCGCCCATACGGAGCGCCCGGACGGTTCGCGATGCTGCGCTTGGCCTTCGGCGCGCGCTGGCTGCCGCTATTCGATCAAAGGAGCACTCCGGCGACCGCGTTCTCGGCCCCGCCTTCCGCGCAGAGCAGCGCTCCGCGGAGCGCGTCGCGGTGCTCCTGGCATTGCGAAAGCGGGTGCCAGTCCGATCGGCTCGGACCTCGCGTCCGATCCCGTGTCCGGAGAGCTAACGGCTTGGCAACGCTCGGAGCATTTTATGGGCGCCCGGTTCGCGTGGCCAGGCGTCTCAGCAGCGAACCGTGACGTCGGACACTGCCAGTTTCGAAGCGATGAGCGGCCGGCGGCGGGTACGCTCCGCGGACTGGTCGTTCTGCCGGCACTGGGATGGGCCAGTTGCCTACAGCCTCCGGGCTGCCGTGATGCGCTGAAGCTAGTCGTTCTCGGTCGCCTTCCTGGCCAGCCACGCTGCAAGACACCCGCTGCTCGTCCTCACCAGCGCGGTCACCTGGAGTTTGCTCGGCGGTTGGGCAGGTTCGCTGAGGATCAGTCGGCAGCGCTCGCCAGGCGCATTCCGAAGGTCAACGCGGAAGCGACCGACCCTCGCGCAGCTGATCTACCGGCGGGTGCCGGGCGCGAGCTGTGAACCGGGCTATCTCTTGCCTGCGGCGTAAGCGAGGATCGACAGGTCCGTGAGCCACTCCACGGGCGCCCGGTCATCCGTGTAGACGCTCCCCGCGCGCAGCGGCGGTCCAAGCCGCGAATCGACGTTCGCGGCCAGCGCTTGCAGGCTGGCCGGCAGGTTCCTTGAAGACACCAGCATCCGCTGGGCCGACGGCGGCGCCATGGAGGCGATCACGAGCGAGTTCGCATCGCTGACGCGATCTCGGATCACCACGGGGAAGACCGAATGAAGGGTCGCGGTCACCACCTTCTCGAGCGTGTCTGAGCCCGGGATGTGGCCCACGTTGACGATTGCGACGCCGCCTGGGAGCAGATGGTCGCGCACCAGCGCGAAGAACTCGCGCGTCACGAGGTAGAAGGGGATATAGGGCTGGCGGTAGGCGTCGAGGAAGATCGCGTCATAGCTGGCGATGCTCTGCTCGAGCCAGGGGCGCGCGTCTGCCGTGTACAGGTGGAGATCAGGACCGCGGAGGTCGAAGTAGCGCTTGCCGATCGACGTCAGCGCTCCGTCGATCTCGACCGCGTCGACGCGCGTATGTGGGAAGTAGTGGCCGTACGCCCGTGCGACCGTTCCGGCCGCATCGCCGAGGATCGCGATCCGGTGCGGCACCCCGCGCGGCGAGGTCAGCGGAAGCACGAGGAAATCGTCCCAGTAGCCGCCCGTCAGGTACGACCACGGACGATAGTCGGAATGGATCGCCACCCCCTCGTTCAGTTGCAGCCAGCGCTCGCCGCTCGCGAACTGCAGCACGCGCCCGTACTGATATGGGGTCTCGGTCTCGTAGATCACCTTTGCGCCGGCCACGTCCGCCCCGACTCCAGGTGGAGGCACGAACAGCAGCCCGAGGATCGCCGCAGGCACGACCAGGTAACGCTTGCCTACCCACGGGGCCGCCACCACCGCCAGGACCAGCGCGAACACCAGGAACGTCCGATGCGTGCCGATCAGCGGAATCAGAAGCAGCGCCGCGAGGAACGTTCCGAGCAACGATCCGGCGGTCGAGATCGCGTACAGGCCACCGGTCACCGTCCCCGCCTCGCTGACCCGGCCGAGCGCCAACCGGTTGGCATACGGCGCCACCGTCCCGAGCAGCAGGACAGGCAGCGCGACCAGCACCAGCACCGCGGCGAGCGATCCGACGAACCCGCCGACGGAAAGCGATCCCAGTGCCTTGACGGACAGCTTCAGGAACGGGTCCGAGATGAACGGAACGAGCGCCAGCAGCACCGCGGCGGCGAGCACGATCGCGCACAGCCCACGCAGGTCCGCCCGCCGGTCAGCCAGCCTTCCGCCGATCGCGTAACCGGCCGACAGGGCGACCAGCACGGTGGCGATCGTGTTGGCCCAGATCAGCGTCGATGCACCGAAGTAAGGCGCGAGCAGCCGCGCCGCGGCGATCTCGGCGCCGAGGCTCGCAGACCCGACCACGAACGCGATAATTCGGATCACCGCGCGGGGCGGCGACGATCCGAGCCGCCCCGAAGCGGGTGCCGGGGACGACTGTTCTGCCGACTCGTCGGGCGCGAGCTCGGAATCAGGCTCGGTGACGCTCACGTCTGCTGGGACCCTAGCTCAACGCCGCGGACGCGCCGGTAGCAAGAAGTAGGCACGCGCCGGACGCTCGGCTGCAACGGCATGTTCCCCAGGAGATCGAGCGGAACGCATCCTTCCGCCTGGCAGCAGCGTGAGGCCGGCCAGCGGCCAGAGCACCCGCACCCTCGAAGGCCGCACCAGCCCGGTGAACGGGGTGGCGTTCTCGCCCGACGGGACCCAGCAGGCCAGCGCCAGCACCGACGGGTCGGTGCGGCTGTGGGACCTTGATCGCCGTGCGGCGATTTTGCAGCTGGGGTTATGGTCGCCCGTGACCGCGCTCGCGTGGGATGAGGGCTGGATCGCGGTGGGAACCGGGTCGGGTGAGGTCGCGCTGCTGGCGGTGATCAACCGCGATCACGGCTGAGACGCACACTTGGCGGTCCGCAAGCACGGCTTGACGACGGCGCCCACGCTTGCCCGGGGATGTCCATTAGAAATTAGACAATATGGATTGACGGTCCGTCCGGCCCGCGGTGTAGAAAGGGCCGGCTCCCCCACGCTGGTCGTGGGGTGAAAGTCATGCCGCGCGGCTCCCCCCGCGCGGCGGCCCACAATCGCATAGGAGGAGCCGGCCATAGCTAGGCTAGGCGCGAGAACAGGGAGCCCGGTCCTCGCGCTGGAGTTGGCGCGAGGCGGCGCACTCACCGCCGACAAGTCGGCGGATCGTCGAGATCTTGTCCGCATCTGATACCAAACCGATCCAACCTCAGCATCGCCGCCATCGTCGTGTTGGTCTGGAGCAAGCTGCGCAATGAGCAAGATCCTCATCACCGGGTCGGCCGATGGCCTCGGTCAGATGGCCGCCCAGCGGCTCATCGATCAGGGCCACGACGTTGTCCTACACGCCCGCGATCGCAAGCGCGCACACGATGCGCTCAGGTCGACCCCGCGCGCGCTGGACGTCTTGATCGGGGACCTCTCCAGCATTGCGCAGACCGGCGCGATCGCCGACCAAGCGAACGCAGCGGGTCATTTCGACGCGGTCATCCACAACGCCGGCGTCGGCTACCGGGAGCCGCGCCGGATCGAGACCGTCGACGGCCTCGCGCACGTGTTCGCGATCAACGTGCTCGCGCCGTACCTGCTCACGGCGCTAATCACAGCACCGAACAGGCTCATCTACCTCAGTTCAGGGATGCATCGAAGCGGCAATCCGGACCTCAGCGACCTGCAATGGAAAACACGGCGATGGAACGGCTCGCAAGCCTACTCGGACTCCAAGCTCCTCGACCTAGTGCTCGCATGCGCCGTCGCGCGCAAATGGCCCGACGTTCGCTCAAACGCCTTGGAGCCGGGCTGGGTCGCGACGAAGATGGGCGGCCCAGACGCTCCCGACGACCTCACCCTCGCGCCCGACACGCAGGCATGGCTCGCAACCAGCGCTGACCCGGACGCGACCGTCACCGGCCGCTACTTCTACCACCGGCGCCAGCGCGAGTTCCACCCAGCCGCCACCGACAACGAGCTCCAGGACGCTCTACTCAACGGATGCGAGAAACTCACCAGCGTGGCGCTCCCACGGGCACCCTGATTCAACAGCATTGACCAGGCTCCCGCCGCTGCCGACAACTCCCCACCTGAACGCCAGCAGGCACGAGCTCGACGCGGCCGCCCACGCCTCGTCGTGGCGCAATCCAGGACCGCAAGCTTCCGCACGGCAGCTGGCCTAGCGCCGCTGCATTCACGCGATCGCAGAAGGGAGCCGCGCAAACGAGCCCAAGGGAAACACACGCCGCAGAGCATTCTGGCGCACAGCCGAGAAGCAGCGAATCCCGCTGACCGGCGCGCCCCCAATTCCGCGCCGCCCTCTCTGCCCCGGGCGAAAGCACGAGTGAGCGGCACGTGAGCGTCGGACAGGGCAGGACGTACGCTTTTTCGGAGAGCAGACGTCCGGATGGGTGACTGAGCGCTCCACGGCGACCGCGTCTTCGGCGCCAGCGCGTCCTTTTCACGCGAACTCACAGGCCACACGGAGGTCCGCCAACTGGTCCGTGCCGGCTCTTCTGCATAGGCATGTCGCGAGGTGCGACCACAATCCTGAGACTGTCGCTGGTTCGTGAAGGCGGCAGTGTCGAGAGGCCGCCGTCGAGCAAATGGGCCTGACTTAGGAGGGCGCGCCCAGACGCCAAGCCGACAGCTGAGATCCGCTGAAGAAGCGCCGAGCACGAGGATGAGGCGCGGATGCCCCGGTCGATGTCGTCCATCGACCCGACAGATGCATCGGCTTATTGCTCGCGGGCGGGAATCGGCTCAGCTAGCGCAGCGCGCCCGGGAGGCGCGGGGAAGGGGTCGGCGAAGTACTGGGTCTCGTGCGTTACGAGCCCGTCGGTGATCTCCATGACGCTGACCGAGTATGTGGGCACGCCGTCATAGGTGATCACGCACTCGCTCACCCAAAGGTCGCCGCCGCCCAGGATCCGGCGGATCGTGAAGTGGCGTTCGGCCGGGTGCCCGCCGCGTTGCGCTTGGATCCTTGACCGGCCTCTGAAGCGCTCGCCGGACTGCGGGTAGTCCAGGATCGCGTCCGCAGCGTAGATCGCATGCTCAGCGTCGACGTCCCCGCGTTCGGAGGCCTCCCAGTGCTCCTGGATCCGAGCCCGGATATCGGCTTCACGATCAATTGCGCTGCTCACGCGTTAGCCCCTCATGACCAGTAAGAAATGTAGCTGGCTCGCACGACAGATGTTACTCGAGGGTTCTCGTGCAGCTTGGGAGCTCGGCAGCGGTGCCAGATCGCCGCGACCCCGTTGCGAGGACCGGAGAACTGGAAGTCTCCGCCCCATGATCTCCTGGCCGTCGTCGAGCTCCGCCGGCGCTCCCACCCAGGGCGGAGAGGGCGGGAGGACCACCACCTCAGTTGTACGCCACGCGGGACAACCTCTCCAAGACCACCGCTCTCCCACCAGTAACCCGCGGCTGCCCCTTCGTCACCAAAGCGCTCGCGCGGCGCCGGCGGGCGCAATGGTCAAAGCGATCGTTCCGGTGCCCACGTCACGTCTGGCGGCCCAGCGATCATCCGTTTGGCCGAGCCGCGAGGTCGGCCTGTGCGACAAGGCTAGGCTAGCGCTAGCCGGCGAGTAGCACGGAGCTCCGTAGGGATCGCCGAATTGTTTCTTGCGTCCACGCGCCAGATTCCAACGGCGTGATCCACGGCTGCTACTTGAACAAGATCGCGGTGGCGCGCCGGGCAGATGCCGCTTCGGCCCCGGCGGTGCGCGAGTCGATGCACGTCGACACGGACGCCGCGTTGGACTGGGTCCCGCTCCGCGAGGCGAAGCCTTGACCTGGGTGGGGGCTACAAGCGCGAGACGAGTTCGGCCACGATTTCCGCAGCGGGCTGTGGCTGTTTGGCGAGCGCAACGCTCTGTCCGGCCCACAGCGATAGCGCCTCGATCTCGCCGGTTGTTCCAACGAGCAGGGGCGCGGGGGAATATCGAAGGATGGGTTCGCCCGAAGCGAGCGCTATTACCTGGCCCTCTCCCGGCCGACTACCCGGTGGCGGCCGGCCCGCGGTGATCGCGATCAGCGACGGCTTCCCCGAGCTCAGCCTCAAGCTCCAGGGAGCCGTGATCGCGGTCATGGGCGCCGCCGGTGTCGCGATCGCCGGGCTCCAGATCACGGGCGCGACCGAGGTCACGGCCGGCGTCGCCGTGTTCATAGCGATCACCCGGCTGCCACTCAACGCCGGAGTCGCGATCGGTGGCGCGGTGACCGTAGCGCTCGGTGCCGTTACGGCGATCGCCGGAAGCTCCTCCTCGGCCGTCGCGGCTGGGGTGCTGGTGACCGTGCTGCTCGGCGTCGTCGCGCAGTTCCTCAAGCAATCCCGAGAGAGTCAAAAACAGACCGAGCTCCTGCTCGCCCAGCTCGAGGACGCGCGCGATGAGCAGGCCCGCGCGGCGGCGATCGCCGAGCGCGGCCGGATCGCCAGCGAGCTGCACGACGTGCTCGCGCACTCGCTCTCAGGCGCCGCGATCCAGCTGCAGGGGGCGCGCAAGCTCGCCGACCGTGAACATGCCAGGCCGCGCCTGACTGACGCGATTGACCGCGCCAGCGAGCGAATTGAGCGAGCCGGCGGCATAACGTCGGCCGGCCCGACGACCGAGGGCTGGCGGGTCGAGATCGAGGTTCCCGGATGACCATCCGCGTCCTGATCGCAGACGACCGGCCGGTCGTCCGCGACGGACTCGCGATGCTGCTCGGCCTGATCGACGACGTCGAGGATCGTCGCGGCCGCCGCCGACGGAATCGAGGCAATCGAGCGCGCCCGCTCCGAGCTCCCCGACATCGTGCTGACGGACCTACGCATGCCGCGCCTCGAGGGAGCCGAGGCGACCCGCCAAATCCTCGCCTCGCTCCCCGACACACGCGTGCTCGCGCTGACAACCTACGCCGACGAGGAGTTCCTCTTCCCGGCGCTCCAAGCCGGCGCCCGCGGGTACCTCACCAAGGACGCGACCGCCGAGGAAATCGAGCACGCGATCAGAGCGCTCACTGCCGGCCAAACCCACCTCGACCCCGCCGTCCAGCAGCGACTCGTGACCGCCGTCCTCGACCAGACCCCGCCGACGCCCGCCGCCGACCCGGCGCCAGCGTCACGGCCCGACCTTCCTGACGAGCTCACCCCACGCGAGGTCGAGGTGCTCAAGCTGATCGCCGCCGGCCTCTCGAACAGCGAGATCGCAGACCAACTGGTCCTCAGCAACGCAACCGTCAAGACCAGACCCACATCAACCGGATCTTCTACAAAACCGGCGCCCGCGACCGCGCCCAAGCCGTCCGCTACGCCTACCAACACGGCCTGACAATAACACCGCCGTCCTCCTCGCGGGTCCTAGCGCGCCGGCGCGCGCTCCTGCATCGCTGCCGCATTCCGGCAACAAGGGCCCGTCGTGCTGGTCTTGAGCAAGACCAGCGGTCTCAACCTCGACGGCGTCGAGAACGCTGCTCTGCCAGGGCCTGCGCAAGAGCGGCGCGACACGGTCTCGCTGCTCAGTTGGACGAGAGCCAGCGGTCGCGCGGCGCGCGGCGGACTGCTGCATCGCACCGGCGGTCCGCAACTTGATGGACCATCGCCGCGGGCGCCACCGCGCAATGCGGGACTGTGATCCGCTGGGTCGAGATGCTCGTTGCGACGCGAGAGCCTGACCGCGCATGTCGCAGTCCAGCGAGGGCCCGGTTCGGCCACGACTCGCGACAATCCCGGCGTGTCCGATGCTCTGGAGTTCGACCCGGGTCTGTATCGCTTATCGCGGGACCGCTGGTTACTACGACCGCTTCCGAGTTCCGTACCCAGAGGTGATGTTGGATGAGCTCCTTCGCTTAGTTTAGGGCGCGTAGAAAAATAACTCAGTAGACGTGTCACTTGCAAAGCACGCCCAGAAGCAGCTCAGCGACTGTGAAATCTGCTGAGTTATTTTTCGACAAGCCCTCAGACCGCGAAGTGCTACTCGCCACCCCACCTCGACCGGCAGCGAGCGCCGGACCCGGCACCCTGGCTCTGCGCGCGGGGATGCGGGCAGCCGACCCTGCTGAGAGCCGGCGCGGGCGAGCACGGAAGTACGTCAGCGAAACGCACCGCAAGCGAGCGCAGCGCACGTCCGCGGGGCAGCGCTAGCTGGTTAGCCGAAGGTGAGCTAGCACTCGCGGCGCCGATCCCCTCCGATGTCCCGGAATTGGGGTCCAGCCGCCAGTTTCGGGGGCTCCCTCTGCTATCCCGCGTCCCGCTAGACGATCCGCCCGCGTCGTCGTGACCATGTCAACGACAGCAGTCACCAATACTGGCGGGACGTTTACACCGTTACACCCCAGGGTGAACTTAAGTGTGCTTATCCAGAATTCTGGATAACTGCTCTCGGCGACGAGCGGGCCTGGGCCGCCAGTCGGGCCGGACCCCGCTCGTCGCCAAACCCAGCAGCAAGTGCTTGCAGCTTTCTTGCAAGCACTCGGGTCGAGGCGAGGCGCGCTGCGACCGAGAGTTGGCACTCCCGCCGGATGGAACCTGCGGTCGACGTCGACGTGTCGGGCGTGGCTGCAATGCCGCTGAAGCAGCCACCGCGGATCTCCTCGGAGTTAGCTGACCCGCCGCACGTGAGCTAGCAATCCGAGATCGTCGCACGGGGCGGCGCGGGCTTGCGCTTTGCCACGAATACATGCGCCGGCGCCATGACGGCCGGATGCTCGGAATCGCCCAGAAGCAGCGGTTTCCAGTGGCACGATCCGCGCTGTTGGTATCGCGTGATAGGAGCAGCGCGCGCTGACGCTGCGGCGCTACTGCTTCCCATAGCGGAGCAGCGTCGTTCGACCGGGTCAGGCGCGGATCCGCCTCATGTGCCGAGGGCGCGCGGTCTGACCGTCCTTGGGGTTCGCGGTATGGACGAGGCTCGGCGACCGCGGACGATGAGCACCGCCCCCTCGGAGATCAGCCTTCCGCGTACCGGGCGAGCAGGTCGCGCAGCTGGGCGGCGTTCCGGACGGCGTAGTCGCGGTAGCAGTTGTTCATCAGCAGGTGCGTTTCCCGCGCGTCGCCGGCGAGCTCGGCGAGCGTCGGCGCGAGCTCGGCCAGCTCGTGCTCTGAGTACAGGTACCGGAACCGCTCGGCCGCGGTCCGCGTGTGAGCGGCCCAGGTGCTGTCCGCGCGGCCGTGGAAGCGGACCACCGCCAGCTCCGGGTTGGTGACCGCCAGCAGGCGCGGCAGCCCCGAGCTTGCGGGCGCGTCGACTGACACGAACACGAGCCCGTGCTCCTCAAGCAGCGCCAATGTTCGCTCCCGATCGCGCTCCCCCGACAGCCAGCGCGGCGAGCGGAACTCGACCGAGATCCGGAAGTCCGGCAGCCGGCGACGCAACGACTCCAGCTCGGCGCGGTTATCCCGCCGCGGCGTGAACCACGGCGGGTACTGGAACAGCACCGCACCTAGGCGACCGGCGTCGTGCAGTGGCCGCAGCGCCGCCCCGAACCGCCGCCACGCCTCCTCGAGCGCCTCTGGCGTGAGGTGGTGGGCGTACACGTTGCGCTTCTCGAGCACGTCGGCCGGCAGCTGCTCGCGCAGGTCGCGCCACAGACTCTGCGGCCGGGTCGGGTGCCCGGTCAAAAGCGAGTATGCCTTGACGTCGAACCGGAACCCGTCCGGCGTGCGCTCTGCCCACAGCCTCGCCTGCTGCTCGCTCGGCGGCGCGTAGTAGGTCGAGTCGATCTCGGTCAACGGGAAGTGGGCGGCGTAGAAGCGCAGCCGCTCCTCGGCGCTCATCGACCGGCTCGGATACCAGTCCGCATCCTGCACCAATGTCCGGTCAGCCCACGAACAGCTGCCGGTCAGCACCGGGCGGCCGTGAAGGCGAACCGCCGCACCGATCCCAGGCTGATCGCTCACGAGATCGACGGTAGCCGTCGAGATCCGTGCGCGACCCGCTGCGAGTCGGCGCCGGCGACGGATCACCTGTCCAGGATCGCCGGCGCCGTGCTCGCGCCGCCCCGCTACCGTCCGGCAGCGTGTCCGCAGCAGCCGGCGCGAGGACCTGAGCTGCGCCCCACCGAGCCTGCAGGGCGCTAACCAGCGAGCCGTGCGACCGGCGGGCCCGCAGCGAGCTCGCACGCCACCGTGATCGTGCCGAATCCCACGCGCCTGCTGCCCGAGTCGCTCCTCTACTTCCCGTCGCGGGAGCTGGCGCAGACCCCTCCGGCGGCGGGCCTGCCGTCCCGCTAGCTGCTGTTCGAGACCGAGCAGGGCCACCGGCTGCACGGCCGGTGGCTCCCGACCGGCGCTCTCCGCCTCGACCACATCCTGTTCTGCCACGGCAATGCCGGCAACATTGCCGACCGGCTGCTGGAAGCGCCGGTCCTGACCGGGGCAGGATTCGACGTGCAGCTGTTCGACTACTCCGGCTACGGCCGAAGCGGGCTCCGGAGCTCGGGGACAGGGGATAGGGGATAGGGGATCCCCGCAAGGCAGGCGTGCGAGGGTATCGTCGGGCAATGGCGCTCGCGCTGATCACCGGCGGTTCTCGCGGCATCGGCGCCGCGACTGCCGTGCGCCTCGCGCGCGACGGACACGACATCGCCGTGGCATACCGCTCGAGCGCCGAGGCGGCCGCGCGGGTCGCCGCCGAGGTCCGTGCGCTGGGTCGCGCCGCCGGTGTGTTCGCCGCCGACATGGCTGACGCCGAGGCGCCGAGCGCGCTGGTGTCCGCCGTCGAGGGCGAGCTCGGCCCGGTCGAAATTCTGATCGCCAACGCCGGCATCAACCACCCGCTGCAACAGGATCCCCGCAAGATCGATGCGGCCGCCTGGGACCGGGCGATGGCGATCAACCTGCGCGCCCCGTTCCTGCTCGCTTCGGCCGCTATCGGCGGGATGATCGACCGCGGCTTCGGGCGGATCGTGCTGCTCTCCTCGGTCGCCGCGTATACCGGCGGGATCGTCGGGCCGCACTACGCAGCCTCCAAGGCCGGCCTGCACGGGCTCGCTCACTCGCTCTCCCAATTCGCCTCCGGTCACGGCGTGACCATCAACGTCGTCGCCCCCGCGCTGATCGCCACCGACATGATGCCCAACGACGAGCAGACACTCAACGAGCTCGCCCGGCGGATCCCAGTCGGTCGCCTCGGTCAGGCCAGCGAGGTCGCTGACCTGATCGCTGCGATCATCCGCAATCCATACCTCACCAACCAGTCAATCCTGATCGACGGTGGGATCCGGCCCTCCTAGCAGGGCGCCCGGGACGTCCCCGAACGGGAACAGGCCGGCCCATACTCAGCTCAGCTTCAACCGCAGCGCGCCTCGTCCACCAAACACGGGCAACCCGCGGTCGTGGTCCGCTTGGCCCGACGCGCAGACCAGGCCGGTACCGACGCTGCATGCGTCGCATAGCATTATCAGCTTCCTCGCCGACCGAGAGCATATGCGCAATACGGGGCATGGGCCTTGGCTGTCGGAAGCTTGTTGTCTGCTGGATGCATGCATTGGGCGGACGACCGGCGAACCCCCAATTGCAGAAGCCGGCCCCGGCGGCGTCGGACCCCCGGATCCCGTTGAAAGCATGCGTCAATCTGCAGGAGAACAGGAGGGCGGAAGCATAAGTCCAGCGCTGCCGCTTGCTCCCGACGTCGACGGCCTACGGTTGTCTAGCAGATGCACGATTTCGCGGCCGGTCGTGCGCTCTCTCTCCGGCACGGATGGAGCAGTCTGCCGAGGCGGCCGACGGAGAGTCGCAACTCGTCCGGAGCGGGAGCGCCGCGGAGGCTCCCGCTCCGTCGGGAGGGAGCGGGCGTCTGCGTGCACACCTCCAGCGCAGGCGCGGATCGTCCGTCGCCAGCACCGCGCAGTTCGCGCCGGGCGCCTGCATCTGCCTGACGCGGAAGAGCGGCCCCCGTCCGCCCGACGATCCGCCTTGCCACTGGCAGGCTTGCGCTCGTGCAGTGAGGACCGGCGAGCCGTAGCCGGATGGACTGCGTCGAAGAGGGCGTTGCACGCCTCGAATGGCGACTCGACCCGACCTCAACGTTCGTGGCCGGCGACGTTGGCGTGGCGCCGCAGCAGGTCGCGGTGGCGGTGGGCAGCGGCCACGCAGCTGGTCTGGTTGCGGTCCGCGAGCTGATGCTTGGGCGACCCGACTTGACCCGCAGAGGAACAGACGAGCCCGGCATGGGGTCCTGGCCTATGTTGCTGGTTCTCCGGAGAGGACTCGGGACGGCCTGAACCCCTTGACGATCAGGTAGATCGCAAACGAGGCCTCGAAGATGAACACCGGAATCGTGAGAATGCCCGCTGTGGAGCTGGTTTGGTCGTAGGCACCGAACAGAACGGCGATCGACGAGGCGAAGATCAGCGGGCCGCCGATCAGGCCGAACATCGCGAGGCGCGGCGGCATCAGGCCGGTGCTGTACATCAGATAGCCCAGCAGGATGTCGTTGACGCCGACACAGAATCCCGGTCCAACCAGGAACGTCCAATCATGGATCGCGACGAGCGTTCGACCGGCGATCTCAAGCGATCCGCCGTTGCCGCCAATGGACGCCGCCAAGTCGCCACGCAGCGTCAGGACTGACAGGAGGCTGATGAGGCCAACGCAGATTATCGTCGATTCGACGATCCGCGATGCGACGTAGCCAAGCGCGAGGCGCTCGCTCTCGCGCCGGAGGATCGGGAACATCACGACCGCCACGCCGATGCCCGAGATCATCAAGAGAACCTCGAGAAGAGCAGCAAACTCGATGCGCGTGTCGTGGCCCGCCCCGAGGATGTAGTTGTGCTCGTGCAGGACGGGGTGGTACAGAAGCAGCGCCGGGATCGACGTCACGAATGTGATCGCCATGAACCATCCGGCCCAAGACGCTGCCCTCTTCTCGCCAGGCGTTGGAAGCGCCGCGCCAGCGGCGCACTCACCCCGATCTTGATCAGCCACCGTTACTCCCTCTCGGTTCCTCCCTGCCGAGGACCGCGCGCGCGAGGGAGGAACGAACGAACCGGACGGCGGCGTAATGTAATGGACGGGTGTGACTTAGAGGAAGCTATCGCGATGCTCGGTCGGCTCGCAGGTGGTTCAGCACCAGCTGGCCGAGTCACTTCGGTGACTCGAATCAGGCATCGGGTGCCCTCTTCCGCTTGGGACGAGTTGCAACCCTCGTCGCGCTCAATGCGGCCGCCTGGTTGCCAATGACGGTCCTCGCAAGACCTGACGTCGAGTACAGATCCGATGAGCGCTCTACCGTCCATTCGTGGACGTGGGAAAGCGCTCCGACCGGACTGGTTCCAGGACGGCGGCTGTCAGTACAGCCACCGTCCGGTCGATGTCGGTGTGCCCGGTCCCCAAGGAGTGCCGGAGGCAAGCAGGCCGGAGGCGGTTACGTGACAGGTTCCGTCAGAATGGCCGCATGCCTCACGAGCGGATGAATCCGGACTGGGATCGCGCCGACCGAGCCGTCGCAACTGACCGATTGGTGCGGTCGGGGCTCGCCGCTGTCATTGACGAGCGCGCGAGCCGTACTGCAACGACAGTGGACCGTGATCGGATCGTTGATGCGGTCAGCTACGCGATGGCACGGTCTCGCACGGCGAACGACTTTGGGGATCAATTCGTCGCGGCACGTTTGGCAGTTGCGAAGACGTGCGCCGCGGTGTTACTCGACGCGCCGCTGATATGCGCCGCCCTGCTATTTGAAGCAGACACCGGCCCGATCGCCTCCTGTCAGGAGATTGCTGCGGCTCTCGGGAGCGAGATTGCCGGTCTTGTGTACGACGTCTGCAACTCGCGGCGCCTGCACGCCGGCGACGAGGATCACGCCTTCAGCCACCGTAAGCTGCTGCACTCGACAAGCGACATGCGGGTGCTTGTTCTCGGGCTTGCGGATCAACTCCATGCAATGCGCACGATCTCCGCGATGCCGAGGCAGAAGCAGATCGAGAACGCCCGCGAGACGCTCGACATCTACGCGCCGATCGCCCGCCGACTCGGGATCCACGCGATCAAGTGGGAGCTCGAGGACCTCGCCTTCCAGACGCTGCACCCGCGCAAGTACAACGAGATCAAGGGCCTTGTCGGAGAGCAGCGCGCCGAGCGCGAGCGCTACGTCACCGAGGCAGGAGCGTACCTAGCCAAAGAGCTCGACGAGCTCGGGGTCGAGGCCGAGATCTCCGGCCGCGCCAAGCACTTCTACTCCATCTACTCGAAGATGACCAAGAAGGGCCGCGAGTTCAACGAGATCTACGACCTCACCACGATGCGCGTGATCGTCGGCTCGGTCAAGGACTGCTACGGCGCGGTCGGGGTGATCCACTCACTGTGGAAGCCGCTGCCGGGGCGCTTCAAGGACTTCATCGCGATGCCGAAGTTCAACATGTACCAGTCGCTGCACACGACCGTGATCGGTCCCGAGGGACGGCCGCTGGAGATCCAGATCCGCACCCGCGAGATGCACGACCGTGCCGAATACGGACTAGCCGCCAGAAACCACTGACGTTGAGCACTCTTAGCGGTCGCGGATCAATAACTGTCGCAGAATTGGCCCTCAGCACACGCGAAACGCAGGGTTTCGCGTGTCCGCCGCCCACAGTTATTGTTTCGCGACCACTTAGTCCCGGTGTTTGAATAGTCGCTACCTCGGCCGGATCGATTTTGTGACGTCACAATTAGCTCGGTCTCAGCGTAGGACGAGGACAGGGCAGTGCGCGCGGTGCGTGCTGCGTTCACTGACGCTTGAGAGCGCCATCACCCCCTGCAGGTGACGGCTGCCGAGAACGAGCAGCGCTGCCGAGCGGGATGCGTCGGTCAGCGCCTCGACCGCCGTGCGCGGGTCCTCGGTTACGTCAAGCTCGGGCTGGTGTCCATCGGCCTATTCCGGGATCAGGCGCCAGCCGGGGCGCAGGCGCGCTTTGTGCAGGAACATGTGGTGCAGCAGGATCTTGACCGCGACCCGGCTCACGACGACCACCACGCGAAATCGACGGCTTGAGCCCTACGAGAAGAAAACACCATGTGAACTATCATACAAGGGGACAGCTAAATAGTTGTCGCGTATCCAATACTGCTTCGTGATCAGTGCGTTTCCGGCGTCAGAACAGGCGAGCGTCAGCATCTGGCGCGTAGCCGGCGGCTGATGGCAACCGCTCTGTTCGTCTGCCTGCACAACGCCGGACGCTCGCAGATGAGCGCCGCGCTGTTCGAGCGCTCCGCTCACGGGCGCCATCGCGCGCTCTCGGCCGGCAGCGAAGCCGACCCCAACGGACGCGTCCATCCCGAGGTCGTGCAAGTCATGCGCGAGCTCGGCATCGACCTCTCCGACCGCCGACCACAGCAGCTCACGCGAGAGCTCGCCGAGCGAGCAGACATCGTGGTCACGATGGGCTGCGGGGACGCCTGCCCGTCCATCCCCGCCAAGCGCTACATCGACTGGGAACTGCCAGACCCCAAAGGCAGGCCCGTCGACGAGGTGCGCGCAACCCGGGATGACATCGCTCGCCGTGTCGAGCAGCTAATCAAAGAACTCGGCTAACTAACCACCACCGGTCAAGCGGCTCAAGCGAGTCGCCGACACCTGTCCGGTCAAGCGAGCGTTCGAGACCGGATTCACATTCGAACAACAGATCGCACTCGACCTCCCAACCACCCAGCCGTCGAACTAACCACAACGCCTCCGATATCTCCCCCCACGCCCGAGCCACGCACACGCCCGATCAGCAGCCCGCCGATCCCCGCGATCACCCCGGCAGCCAACAACACCACCACATGACGGGCGGCCGTGGCGCTCATCACAGCACCGAGGAAACTGCCCGAACTGTAATTCCACGCCGTGTACTGGACAGCATTCAAAAGCAGCGTCAGGGCTGCCCCACCCAACCCCGCCGCGACACCGACCGTCACCACCAGCCCCCAGAAGCGGGCGCTGTAACCGGCGACGATGCCCCGTCCAGGAACGTTGGGCTGGTACGAGAAGTGCCGGCTCATCTAGCCGACCGGCGCGCTCCCGCCCCCACCCAGCCGGCCGCGGCCGCTCCCAATCACCGGGTCTGCGGTTCCGGGCCTCACGCCGCCGAGGACTCGGTAGCCCACGGCAGCGACGATTGCTTGACGCGCCCAGGTGAGAGCTCGACGACAAAGCTACAGCGATCCCCGCGAACCAGGCTCTGACGCCACTCCACCGCTGCACCCCCACTACAGACGAGCCGCTCGATCGCGAACGCCGCCACATCGGACGAGATTCCCAACGCCCTTCGCTCCGGCGCCGTCGGGATCACCGGGCGCACTCGCTCGATCCCCCCGTCGATCCTGACATCGCAAAGACGGGCGAGCTCGTCGTACAGACCGGCGTGCGTCAGCGACGCCTCGAGCAAACGGTGCGCAACGCGCACCGGCAGCCAACTGCGGTCAAGCGCGAGCGGCTCGCCATCGGCCAGCCGCAGCCGCTCGATGTGAACGAGCCGCGCGCGCGACACCGGGGGGATCCCGAGCCCGAGGTCAGGACGCGATCAGGGGCGGTTGCGCAGGCCAGCGTCAAGCTCGCGGGCGAGGGCCAGCAACACGGCTGGCTTTCGACGTCGTTGAGCAGCCGCGCGGCCGCGGCCGCGGCACGGTCTGGCCCGAGTCGGTACGGTTTGCCAGTCCAAGCGCAGGCGCGCGCGGCTCGGCGGCGAGCCCGATGCTGGCCGCGGCGAGCGCTTCATCGGCCGCTTGGAGGAGGTCGATCTCCTGTTGGAGTTCGCCGAGGCATCGCTCGATGCGCTCGGCGAGCTCGGGGATCGTCATGCGCCACGAGGCTAGTCGTCGGTCAGGACGAGCAGCGTCGGTGGGTCTGATCGTTACAACCGCTGTGTCGCCGAAGCAACACCGCGTCGCCCGCCGCGTCGAGAACCAAGGCGATCGTCACGTCGCCCGCCGCGTCGAGAATCGCGGCGATCGTCACGGTGGCCGGCGCGGCGTGATTGCGTTCGCTCAAAGGAATCGTGGCGCGCGCGCCACCATCGCCAATCGCCGAGCAAACCAACCTGCTCGCGTTGAACGCCGCGATCGACGCCGCGCGCCGGTGAGCACGGCCGAGGGTTCGCCGTCGTTGCTGAGCAAGGTGCGCAAGCTGGCGGAGGAATCGCAGAGCGCCGCGGCCAACATCTCAGCGCTGATCAGCAGTCCGCTGAAGCCCGCTCAGGCCTGAGCCGCCTCAAGATCTCTGTGCGTCGGCCGATCCCGAAGGGGTAACCGGTTTTCGAGTTTGGCGAGGTTTCCCTGTGGCCGTGACCGATCATTTGAGCGAAGTCGTTA
This sequence comes from uncultured Solirubrobacterales bacterium, assembly GCA_963811155.1. Classification (GTDB taxonomy): domain Bacteria; phylum Actinomycetota; class Thermoleophilia; order Solirubrobacterales; family Solirubrobacteraceae; genus Palsa-465. The sequence goes on along the minus strand of CAWEQQ010000037.1, from coordinate 120,941 downwards.
TGAGGCATCGGAAGCGCCGATCGTGGTGGCGCAGTCGTCGGTCGGACGGCGCATCCGGGAACCTCGAGGATCGCTTTGAGGTCTTACAGCCCGTGGTCGCGGAGTTGACCGCCGGCTTGCGAGCGATCGCTGAGGGTGACCTGGGCGTGTCGCTCGCCGTTGCTGATCGGCAGGGCAACGGACGGGACCGGGGCGACAGCGGCCGGACGGGCGGAACCATCGGGCCGGGTATCGCTGAGGCAGCGGTTGCCTATGAGGCGGCTCGGCGGACCGTTCAGAAGATGATTCGCGAGCTGTCTGAGACCACCGCTGCGGTTTATGCGGCGGCGCATGAGCTTGCGTCGAACTCCAATGCTGCGAGTCGCGCGATCGAGGAGATCGCCCGGGCCGTGTCCGAGGTGGCCGTCGGGGCCGAGCGCGGGGCGCGCCTGGCGCACGACACGAGCGAGTTGACCGAGCGCACGGCGCAGGCGACCGAGGCTGGCGCGCAGCACGCGGCGGAGGCCGCACGGGTCGTCGAGGAGGCCCGGGGCGCCGCCGAGGAAGGTGCGAGGACGATCGGCGAGGCGAGCACGGCGATGAGCGCGATCCGCGAGGCCTCGACGGCCGCGATTGCCGCGATCCGCGAGTTGGGCAAGACATCGACTGAGATTGGCGGAATCCTGGAGACGATCACGGCGATCACCGCGCAAACGAATCTGCTCGCGCTCAACGCCGCGATCGAGGCAGCCCGCGCGGGCGAGCATGGACGCGGGTTTGGCGTCGTCGCTGAGGAGGTCCGCAACCTCGCCCAGCAGTCGCGCCAGGCGGCGGATGACATCGGGAAGCTGATCGCGCAACTGCAGAGCGGCACCTTGCACGCGGTCGAGGTCGTCGAGTCCGCGGCGCGCCCGGCCGAGGAGGGCACGGCCACGGTGGAGCGCGCACGAGAGGCATTTGCGAACATCGCCGCGGGCGTCAGCGCGATCGACGGGCAGATCGAGCAGATCGCCGCGGGCACCCGGCAAATCGCCGGCGATACCAGCCAGACGCTGAGCAGTGTTGGCGAGATCGCGGCCGCGGCGGAGCAGTCATCGGCCGCCAGCGAGCAGCTCGCCGCCTCAACGCAGCAGTCCAGCGCATCGACGCAGGAGATCGCCGCCGCGTCACACCAGCTCGCGCTGGCCGGCGACCGCCTGGGGAACCTCGTCGGCCGATTTGAGATCAGTCACAGCATCGCCGGCGACGGCGGGGTAGTGGCCAACCTCGCAGATCAGCTCAGCGCCGGCCTGGCGGCCCACGGCGCCTGGAAACGCCGCCTAGCGGATGCCATCGCCGCGGGGTCAAGCGACGCCAAGGTCGAAACGCTGCGCCAAGACGACCGATGCCCGTTCGGCAAGTGGCTGCACGAGGACTTCCCCGTCGAGCAGCGCGAGTCGACCGCCTACATCGCCGTCCACGATCTCCACGAGCAGTTCCACTGCAACGCCGCCGACGTGCTCGCCCTGGCGCTCAAGGGACGCGCGGCCGACGCCAAGCAGGCGATGGGCGCCGGCAGCGAGTTCGCCGACACATCGGCGAAGCTCACAGGGGCGCTGCTGTCCTGGAAAAGCCGGGCTTCAGCTCACGCCTGACAAGCGCCGGACTCGATACGCTCGCGACCGGGTGATCGACGGCTCGTTGGCGCGCGCAGGACGCGCCAACCGCGACGGCGAGGTGAGCGCCGCCACAGCTGGGTACAGGACCCCACCGCTATCAGTCGCGCGGGCGGACTCCGAACGAGCGCCTCGCAGCGAAATCAGCGTTCGTCCTGGACCTCGCTGCGGAGATCCAGTTGTTCTCGCTGAACGCGGTAATCGCGTCGGCTCGGCTGAACGGGTCGGGGCGACACTCAGCGCGGTCGCCCACCTTATGCGCACGTGCGCAGGCGAGCTCTCCGATCTGCTCCACACGCTCTCGCATGACATGCTGACCGCGACGCGATGCCAAGCCGACGTCGAATTCGCCGTCTCTGTCGTGCGCTTGCAGACAGAGATGGCCACGAGCTACGCACACGAGCTGCAGCGCCTCGAGCAAACAGGCGAAGCCTCCATCGCGCACGAGCACACCGGCACGAGCGTTCGGGCGCTGTCGGCGTGTCTGGTCCGCGGCATCCCCGGCTTGATCGGCATGCTCGAGGACCTCGACGGCCGCTTCTCCGAGGTGCGTCCCAAGGTCACGGTCCTCGCGCGGGAGCTCGGGGTGCTGCGAGCGCTTCACTGCAAGGCAAGATCGAAGCCGCCTCTGGCGAACGCACCGACGCGTTTCAGGTGCTGCTGGACCAGATCGGTCGGAAGATCGCCGCAGCCGACAGCGAGGTCACCGATCTGACGGTTGCCGGGAGTTGCGTGGACGAGCAGCTCGTCGGTCAGGCCGCCGCGGGCGCGTTGCGCAGCAATTGAGCTAACCGCTCCGCCGGTGTCATCCATCCCAGTGTCTTTGCGCGGCCTGTCGTTTGACGAATTCCTGCTCCTCTGCCACGGCCCGAGCGTCCCGGCTCAAGCCGCGGCGATCGGCGAACGTGTACGCAACGCGCTCAGTGATCCCGTCGCTCTTGCCAGCGGCGAGGTCAACCTTCGGGCGAGCATCGGCATCGCTTGTCTGCAACCGGGCATGTCAGCCGAGCAGCTCGTCGCCAGCGCCGACGCCGCGATGTACCAGGCCAAGCGCCAGCAAGACGGCAACCCGTCCTCTTCAACGTTATGACGCCCACGTAGACGGGCCAACCCCAGCTCTCCCGATCGGACGTGACGCGGTCGGTACCGCACAGCGCGGTGAGCGACACCGTTAGCCAAGAGCGTCGAACAGACCTGCGGGAGCGAGCCTGGCGCGTCAGCTCGCGGCGTGTTCGGCGTCAGGCTCTGACGCGGACGCCACGGGGGTGGCCTCGACCAGCGGCTTTCCGCTCTTTAGCAGTGCGTGCAGCTGATCGGAGGCCACGGGCCGTGAGAAGAGGTATCCCTGGCCGAGTGGTGAGTGTATGCGGCGGAGTTGGTCGGCTTGTTCGGGTTCCTCGATGCCTTCCGCGACGACGTTCATGTGCAGGTTCTCGCCGAGGTTGACGATCCCGCGTACGAGCTCGGCTTTGCCGGCGTCGTGCTCGATCCCGTTGATGAACGAGCGGTCGATCTTCAGGATGTCGACTGGGTAGGCCTGCAGCCGGGAGAGGGCGGAGTAGCCGGTCCCGAAGTCGTCCACGGCGACCCGGACGCCAAGGGCCTTGAGGTTGTGCAACTGTTCGATGATCTCGTCGCTGTCGTCGGGCAGCAAGCTCTCGGTGATTTCAAGCACGAGCAGCCCTGGCTCCATGCCGCTCTCGTGTAGCGCGTTGGCGACTGTTTCGGGGAATGATGGGTCGTGCAGCTGGCGGGTCGAGACGTTGACGTTCATGCACAGGCCACGGTCGGGGAACTCGCGCTGCCAGATGGAGGCCTGAGCGCAGGCGCAATTGAGGACCCATGTTCCCAGCGGGACGATCAGGCCTGTCTCCTCGGCAAGGCCGATGAAGTGTGCGGGCGAGAGGCGGCCGCGGACCGGGTGCGCCCAGCGCACGAGCGCCTCGCAACCGATCACGTGCCCGCGCGCGAGCTCGACGATCGGTTGATAGTCGAGCTCGAACTCGCCCAGCTCGAGCGCTCGCTGCAGCTCCCCGGTGAGCTCGAGGCGGTCCAGCACGCGCTTGTGCATCCCTTCCTCGAACGCCTGAATCGTGCCCTTGTCCGCTTCCTTGGCGGCGTACATGGCCGTATCGGCGTTGCGCAACAGCTCGTCTACGCCGAGCGAGCCATCGCTCACGGCGACGCCGATCGATGCGCTGACTCGCAGCTCGCGGTCACCGATCTGGAATGGCGGCTGCAACTCCTCCAGCAGCCGGCCAGCGATTCTCTCGCCGTCGTTGTCGTCGTCCATGATCTCCAGCAGCACCGCGAACTCGTCACCGCCCAGGCGCGCCGCGGTGTCCGTCACGCGAATGATACCGGCGATCCGGATCGCGACCGCGCGCAGCAGCTCGTCACCGCTGGAGTGACCAAGGCTGTCGTTGATCGTCTTGAAGTCATCGAGATCGAGGAACAGCACCGCCACGGGACGGCCGTGGCGACGCGCGCCCGCGAGCCCATGGGTCAGGCGATCCTCGAACAGCGCACGGTTAGCCAGCCCGGTGAGCGCGTCGTGGAACGCCTGATGGCGCAGCTCGTCCTCGAGCGCCTTGCGCTCGGTGATGTCACGCATGCTGAGGACCACGCCCTCGATCGCCGGATCGGCGAGCCGGTTCTCGGCGATCGCCTCCAGATGACGCCAGCCACCGCTCGCGTGGCGAACGCGAGCCGTAAAGGTAACGGTGCCCGGCTTGCTTGTCGCCGCCGCGAAGTGGCTCTCGAGCAGCTGGGCATCGTCGGGGTGCACAAGGCTGCTCAGCCGGCGACCGACGAGCGCTTCGACGGGGTGACCGAGCGTGCGCTGTACCGCTGTTGACTGCCAGCGCACCGTCAGATCGGGACCGACCACCGCGATGATGTCACTCGAGTGCTCCACCAGCGCGCGGACCCGCTCCTCGCTATGGCGCTCGATCAACCGTCGCTCCTCGACCAGCAGCGACCGGCGGCGGATGCGATACAGCTGCAAGCCCAGCAGCAGCAGCAGAACCAGCCCAATCACGAGCGAGCCGATGTACGCGACGCCAGCGCGGGTCGCGGCTTGGTCGGCCACGCGCTGTTGCAGGGATGCGGCGGCAAGCGAATCGCGATCGAGCGCGTCGAGCGCGGGAGTGAACACCGTCTGCGCCGCGCGCATCCCCAACTGCACGTTGCTGACGTTGTTGAGATTGGGCAGCAGCTGTAAGCCGGCGCTGTAGACACTGCTGGCGTCCCGCAGCAGCGCCATCGTCATCGGACTCGTGTCCGCCCGCCGCAAAGAACTGATCGCGCTGTTCAACTCGCTCCAGGTCTGAAGGCCACGCGACAGAAAAGCATTCGCGTCAATCTGGTGTTCCCGGCCTCCGTACGACGTCTCCGCAAGGCCCTGCCAAGCAAGCTCCCCGATCTCCTGGCTGCTCGCCCGCACGCGCTCGACCAGCACCTGTACCCGCTGATGACGTTCCTCGTCGCGTCGCGCGGTCTCCGCGATCACAACCATCGCGACGATCACCGCAACGCCGGCGAGCACGGTCACCAGCTGACGCCACGGCAAAGCAGAACCATGGCGGCGGATACGCAACGCGGAGCCCATAGATACACAAAAGATCGGCCATCGATCGGTGAAAATGAGCAGACCGGCGATCTGACCGATCCGACATACGTATCGTCGACAGCGCCTCGCGGCCCGCAACCTAAGCCGAGCCCAAGAGGCAACGCCAAGCAGCGCCAGTCCAGACCGCGCGAGGACCGCTGCTTCTCATCCAATGGGCCGTCTCCTTGGCCGACGATGGCACTCGTGCTTCGCCGGTTCGCTTGCTCGGTGTTCGAAGGCGCCTGAGCCGGCGGGCCTAGCTCAATGACGTAGGACCTCGAGTCGAATCTAAAGCAGTCGCAGCGCGTTCCGATCTGATGGATATGAACGCCATTCCCGCCTGTACGCCGGATCGTTGGGTTTGCGTCGGTCGCAGTATGGCGATCGACGCGCGCCGGGCTGGTGCCGAGGCTGCCGCCGCGGCGCAGCGCGACCGGCCGGCGAAGCTGCTGATCGTCTTCAGCTCGATCCACTACGACTGCGCGGAAGTGCTTGCAGGTATCTGCTCGGTCACCGCCTGATGACGTGCTCGTCGTTGGTGGCACGTCGATGGGCGAGATCGCCCACAGCGGGCCGGGGCTCGAGCAGATCGGTGTTGGATCGGCTGTCGTAGCGATCGCGCTCGGTGGTCGGGGCTTTACGGTGAGCACCAGTGTGGTGCGCCGAGCGAGCGCCGACCGGCGGGGGTCCGGGGCTGCAGCTGCTTCGGCGATGGCTCGGATCGATGCTCCGCACAAGGCTCTGTTGATGATCGTCGACGGGCTGACGCGCGAGCAGCATGAGCTTGTCCGTGGCGCGTACTCGGTGCTGGGAGCGTCGGTGCCGATGGTCGGCGGCTGCTCGGCCGACAACGTTGAGTACGTGCTGACCAATCAGTTTCATGGCACCGGCGCAGCCGTCGAGCGACTTGTCGACTCGATCGTTGCTGTCGGTCTTGGGTCGAATGCGCCGATTGGCATCGGCATCGCGCACGGTTGGGCCAAGCAGGGCGACCCGATGGTCGTCACGAGCAGCGACGGGGGCGAGGTGTTCCTGATCGACGACGAGCCGGCCCTCGATGTCTACCTGCGCCGCATCGGCGCTGGCCGCTCGCTGATCGATGACGGTGATGCATTTCGCGCGGCGGTCTTCGATCATCCGCTCGGCATGTCGCGTCGCAGTGGCGAGGACATTCGCGTCGTGCACAGCGCCGATCGCGAACGGGGGTCGCTGCTGTGCCTCGCGGACGTCCCACAAGGCGCGCTGGTGTGGACGATGACGACAGAAGCCGATGCGCTCGTGGCCGCGGCCGGCCGCTCGTGCGAGATGGCGGTCGATGGCCTCGGCGGTCTGCCGCCTCTTGGAGTCGTGGTCTTTGACTGCGGCGCGCGGAAGCTCAAGCTCGGCCAGGACAAGCTCAGCGCCGAGCAGGCAGCGATCGCGACCGTCAGCTGCCGGTGCGCCGTTCGGCGGCTTCTACACCTTCGGCGAGATTGCGAGGACCCGGGGCTCGCGCGGGATGCACCATCTGACCGTCGTGAGCCTCGCGCTGGCCTGATCGCAGCCCGGCCCCGGGACGAGCCGATGTCCTACCACTGGTCGATCCATCAGCTGACTGAGTACCTCGTCAGCGTCAGCAAACCGCAGGACCCCGGCGCTGCGGTCATGGTCGCGCTCGAGCGAGCGATCGAGGCGTTGGATGCCGAGCTGGGGGCAGTGATCATCGACGGCGAGGTCAGGGGGAGTGTGGGGTTCGGCCGGCAAGGCGTGCCCGAGGCGTTCGTCGCCGCTGCGCGTGACCACGACGGCGTGGAGATCCCGGAGATCGGCACAGCGCACATCCTGCGCGCGCAGCTCAAAGACGCCCCGAACCGCACGAGCCCGTCAGACGCCTGGCTGATCGTCGGGCGGCTCGGCGAGGAGTACGCCGCCGAGGAGGACCAGATGCTCCGAGGGATGGCAATCGTGCTGGGGCTGGTGCTGCACAACCTGCAGACGCTTCAGGCCGAACGCTCGCGCCACCAGCTTGTCGAGACCCTGCTCGAAATCCAACGAGCGATCTCGGCTCACCGCCCGCTGACCGAACTGCTCGACGCCATCACCGCCGGCGCGTCGGCGCTACTCGGCGGATGTCCGATCGCGCTCCTGCTCGATGATCCACTGACGCCAGGTACGCTCACGCCCGCCTCGGTCCGCGACTGGCCCGACTTCGACGCAGGCCACGGTGGCGGCGGTCGGTCAGATGATCGCGATCAACCGAACCGCGGAGAACCACCACAGCTCTCAAGCGCAGCCGAGGCTCGCCGAGCGGGTCATCGTCGGCGGCGAGACCGCCGGCTGCCTGGTAGCCCAGCCGGACCAGCAGGGCGCACGCCGTCGCGGGCAGGGCGAGATGCTCACCGCGTTCGCTCAACAGGTCAGCCTCGCTCTCACCGACGCGCGTGCACTCGACGCACTGCGCGAGGCCCACCACGACGCGATCACCGGCCTACCGAACCGCCGCCTGTTCCTGGAACGGCTCGAGCAGACCCGGCGCGCCGCACTCGCATCCGGGCAGAAACTCACGGTCCTGTTCATCGACCTTGACAACTTCAAGGCCGTCAACGACACCCTCGGCCACCGAGCCGGCGACGAGCTGCTCGCCGAAGTCGCCCAGCGGATCACCGCGTGCATACGCGCAGATGACACTGCCGCACGCCTCGGCGGCGATGAATTCTCGGTCCTCCTCGACCGCGCAGGTCTGGACGTCGGCAAAAGGCTGGCCGGGCGGATCATAGACAGCCTCACCGAGCCGCTCACCATCTCCGGCCGCGAGGTCCTCGTCAGCGCCAGCGTAGGAATCGCCTCGCTGACTCCCGCCCACGAGGACGCGGGCGCGCTGCTCAGCGACGCAGACGTCGCCATGTACTGCGCCAAGCGGTCAGGCCGAGGGCGATGGGTCGCCTTCGAGCCGCACATGCACGACGAGATCGTCAACCGCCTCAACCCACGGACCGACCCTCATCGCTCGCGCGACGATGGGACACCGACAGCTCTGGCCCTCGTCGGCATTGACCCGCGCGAGACCGAGCCGACCCTCGAATTGGACGACGAAGCGAGAGTGGGAACAGACCTCGAATGCGGTCCCGGGTTGGACGAGGAGCAGCGGTCCTCCGCGCGGTGTGAACGGGACGCTGATGCTCGACCAATGAGCGAGCGATAATCGCGGAAACGCGATCCGTTAGCTGGCTCCGAGACACGGCAGCAAACGATCGCGTATCCCGCCAGCGGTGTGGCGCTTGCCCACGGCTCGCACGCGACCCGCCGGTCGATCAGGAAAGCAGTGTGGATCGCGGCGGAGCACATTTGTGCTTCGGGCTACGAGCAGCAGCGGAGAGCTGTCGTTTCGGGGCCCGTCTGGTTGATCGTCATAGCGGAAACCCGAACTCGGATGGTCGCTCGTGTGCGCCACAGAAGGATCGGCCCGCCGCAGTTGGTCAGGACGGCTCAAGGATACCGGCTACGTTGGTCGCGGGCTTGTGCTTCTCGAGCCCGGGCTGACGCTTGCTATCAACGGCATGAGGCGTCCCACCGAGCGGTTCCCGGCTGGTGGCTGCCGGAGCGTCAATTGTCGGCTGGTCGAGGAGTCCCTGGTGGGCGGCGTTTGCCGTTCGACGGGGGCACCTTTGGTCCTAACGCGGCTTGGCGCGCTTCGCGGGTTCGCCAGCGGGGGTCGGAGGCCGCGATGGATCGCAGCCGCCGTTCAGCGCGGACCGCCGCGGGGCTGCCGGCCGGTGCGACGGCGATTCGCGGGCGCCGGCCCGTGGAGCGCCCGCGCCGGAACCAGACGAGGACGATCGGACCGACATGCAGCTCGCACCACAGGTTGGGATCCTTGATTCTCGGCTGAAACCAGATTGGTCGGCGCCAGAATTGCCGCCGGCCTCGGCGGATTGCCGTGACGTTCCGCCAGGTTCTCGGTGCTCTCGGCTCGGGTGCGTCGTTTGTGGTCTCGGCAGCGCCGGGCACCAACCCGAACTGAAGCGCTCCCAGGGCGCTCTTCTCGTTCGCGTACGGTTGCAGCGTGTTGCCCCAGAGCACGTACCGGCCGGCGCTCTTGGCCGGCGCCGGTGGCGAGGGCATCGGACGATCGCCGCCCGCCTGGATCGCCCGCCCGGCACGGTGCGTGGCTGGCTGCGAGCGTTCGCAAGGCGCTCCGAGCCGCTGCAGGCCTGCGCGGTGCGCTGGACGATCAGCCTCGTCGACGGGTGTGCGCTGCCGCGCAGTTGGACCGGCGCGCCGGTCACAGACGCCCTGGCAGCGCTGGCGTGCGCGGCGCGCGCATGGGTGCTGGGTTCGGCCCAGACGACACCTCGCCGTGGGAACTGGTGGTCGCGCTCACCGGCGGCGGGCTGCTGCACCGCCGGCCCCGCGACCCGCCCGGCTACTGACCCAGCGTCGTGCGGCCCCTGCCGCACGACCTTCACTGAGATACGGGGACCCTGACACACAGGTCATACAAACCACTAAACCCGCTCTCAGTTCAGTCGACCCGGGACAGTCCACCGTGACGAGGAACAACTGGTCGAGGCGGCGCTGGCCAGCGGCATGATGTTGCCCCACCAGCCGGCGTCGGAGACCCCGGGCGTGGCGGATTGAGCCGTTGGTGACGCGGACAGCGGCGTGCGGTATTTGGTCGGGGCGGCTCGGGAGTGTCGATTTCTGTACGGTGATGGGCCAGTTGAGGGTGAGTGATCCTGAGCTGGTGTGGGCGATGGTTCGGAGTGTGAGCGGGTAGCCGGCGGCTGAGTCTGGAAACGTTAGCGTGCTGTGCCAGAGGCCGTTCGTGATTGGGTGAGTTGGTGGCTTGTCGCGCGCGACGATTTCTCCGGCGAGCAGGAATTCGATCGCGACGGTTCCTGATAGCGGCTGGCCTATGGCGTTGGTCACCTTCAGCGCGTACGGCCAGGGCTGGTTGACCTTGGGTGTGTGGTTTTCGGCGTTGAGCGTGGCGCGCAGCGCGCCTGTTGCAACTGAGCGCCCCCCGGCTGCGGGGAGGGTAGGCGTGATCGCCGCAGCGATCGAGGAGCGAGTGGCGTGCCTGGCGGGTGGGCTATTGCCGCATCCAGCGACGGCCAGTGAGAGCACGGCACCGAGGATGACGGTCGCCCTCGGCAGTGCCCGCCGCCGCGGCGAGCGGCGTGAGGTGCTGAGCGTGGGTATGGTTGGAAGCACGGCGGGTCGCCGTCGGGATGGTTTTGGCTCGCGAGGGTGGGGCTGATCGAAGTTCATGAGCATGTGATCGGCAGATGCGATTGTGGTCGTTAGGGTGAGAATCCGAACTATCGATCGTGGTCAACCGTTCGCGGACCGGTGCAGGCCGCTGTGGTCAGTTGCACGGTTGCGGTTGACTGGTGTGTTGGCGTAGAAACTCGCTGAGGCCGTTGGACTCCAGGGGGTGGGCGAGCAGGAATCCTTGGCCGCGGTCGCAGTCTTCCCCTTGGAGGTGGCGTAGCTGGCTCTCGACTTCGATCCCTTCGCCGAGGGTTCGCAGGCCGAGGGTTTTGCCGAGTTGGACGAGCGTGTGGATGACCGCGGTCGAATGCTGGGAGGTCGCGATCACGTTGATGAACGCGCGGTCGATCTTGAGCGCGTCGATGGGGAATTGGCGCAGGTAGGCGAGGGAGCTGTAGCCGGTGGCGAAGTGGTCGATCGCGATTTGCACGCCGAGAGCTTTGATCGCGCGTCAGTCGATTAGCGGCGGCTCTGGGGTCTTTCATGAGGGTCGTTTCGGTGATCTCGAGTGTCAGCGTGGAGGGGTGAAGTCGGGCGTTGTGAAGCGCGTCGCTGACGTCGGCGATCAGCTGGTTGTCATCGAGTTGGCGTGCCGGAGATGTTGACGGAGATCGCGATATGGTTGCCTTGGGCGTGGCATGTCGCGGCTTGCTGGCAGGCTTCTCGAAGGACCCAGCGTCCGATCGCGACGATCTGCTGGGTTTCTTCGGCGATTGGGATGAAGGTGTCCGGGGAAATGATCCCGCGGGTGGGGTGGCGCCAGCGCAGCAGCGCCTCGACGCCGATGGCGTGCTCGGAGGAGAGGTCGAAGATCGGCTGGTAGACGAGGAACAGCTGGTTCCTGTCGAGCGCGTCGGTGAGGTCGAGCTCGAGCGCGAGCCGGTCTTGGGAGGCGGTTTGCATCGCGGATTCGAACATGACGAAGCGGTTCCTGCCGGCCGTCTTGGCCGCGTACAGCGCGACGTCGGCGTCGGCGAGCAGCTGTTCGGCGCTTGTCGCGCTGGCCGTGCGCGATGCCGATGCTTGCGCTGAGCGTGAGGTTGCGGCCGATGTGCTCACCGAGCTCGTACGGTTCGCGCAGCACCTCGAGGAGTCGCTCGGCGACGAGCTCGGGGCCGGCGTCGAGTGTTGGCAGCTCGACGAGCACGAGGAATTCGTCGCCGCCGAGGCGGGCGGCGGTGTCGCCCTCGCGTACGATGCTCGTGAGCCGTCCGGCGACGGCCGCAGCAGCTGGTCGCCGGCGGCGTGGCCGAAGGTGTCGTTGACGTGCTTGAACCCGTCGATGTCGATGAACAGCGCGCGATCGGCTGCCGGGCGCCGCGCGCGGGCGAGCATCTGCTCGGCGCGGTCGAGCGCGAGCGCCCGGTTCGGCAGGCCGGTCAGCGCGTCGTGCATCGCCAGGTGCTCAAGCTCCCCGGTCTTCTGCCGCACCAGCCGCCGCGCGCGAGCGCGACCGCTGGCGAGCACAAAGACAAGTGTGCCGAGCAGCATGCTGCAAACGACCCCGCCGACCAGTAGGCCCAGCGCGCTCGCGTTCGCGAAGATGCTGGCGCTGGCTAGCGGTCCGGACACGTGCGCCGTCCAGCCGGCGGCGAGCGCGAGCGTCACGTGCCCGGCATGCGCTGCAGCGCGACCGTAACTGAACGCTGCGTGATATCCGCTGGCGCGGTAGCTCAACGTCAACGAGGTTGCGGGATGACCGCGCAACGCGCTTGCCAGCACCACGTTCGGCAGGATTGTCTCGCCCAGCCAGCCGACGAACGCGCGGCGGCGCTTATCTACGGTGGTCGGCGCGACCCCGCCGCGGTACACCGGCGTCTCCACCTCCAGGACGTTCTGGCCGAGGTACGGCACCGCGAGGTAGTACACCGCGGCTGTGTCTCGGGCCGCCAGTACCACCGCCCGCGTTCCGGGCAGCGCGCAAGCGTCAATCCATGCCGTGGGCCTGGCCGCAAAGTATCCCCAGGCGACACCGACCGACGCGAGGCAGTAGAACGGGCGATTGCCCACTGGCACCACTGTGAACACGCCCGGGCCGGGTGGTCTGACAGGCGCCACGGCCCGTTGCTCGAACGCCCGCAATTGCGACCGCGAAACGATCCTAACCAGCTCAACGGTCGCCAGCTCGGGATAGCTCTGGTGCGTACGGTCAGCATCGATCCAGCGCACGAACTGCGCCTGCGACACGCTCGGGTCCTGCGCGACGAACGCGCTCGTGCTCGCGGTGAGATCCGCCTCGCGCTGGATCGCCAGTCCCAGCCCTGAGGCGATCTGCGCCGCAGGAGCGCTCAACGACCGCCGCGATTGAGCGGTATGGGCGCGGGCCACCGCCAGCGCTCCCAGCACCGACCCGCCGAGTCCAGCCGCGGCCAACACCGCGGCCAGCAAGAGCGACCACAAGCCCCCACGCCGCCACCCCGAATAGCGCCGCACTCTGCCTGCAGCAGCGCCACGAACACGCCTCTCGGGATCCTGACTAGCCATGATCAAGGTCATCGAGGCGCCCATTGCCGCGAGCAGCATCCCTGAGTTCATCGCCATCCCTGCGATCGCGCGTCGCGGATGACGGCTCCTGAACCGAGCTGTTGTCAGTAACTACTGCCGGCATTGCAGGGCGGCGGGGCTTGACAGGATGCCGTGTCGGTGTTGTAGGAGCGCAAGGATCCCGTCGGGGCTGACAGGGCGGGAGAAGAGGTATCCCTGCCCGAGCGGCGAGCGCATCGCCTTGAGCTCGTCGGCCTGTTCAGGTGCTCGATCCCCTCGGCCACCACGTCAAGGTGCAAGCTCTCGCCGAGGTTGATGATCCCCTGCACGAGGTTGGCTTGCTGGCCGTCGGTGTGGAGGTTATCGACGAACGACTTGTCGATCTTGAGGATGTCGATCGGGAATTGCTGCAGGTGTGCGAGCGCCGAGTAGCCGGTACCGAAGTCGTCGACCGCGATCTGTAGTCCAAGCCGCTTCAGGGCCTGGAGGCGGCGGACGACGGCGTCGCGGTCGTCGGCGAGCATGCCTTCGGTGATCTCCAGAACCAGGGATTGGGGGTCCAGGTCGGTGCGCGCCAGGATCGCGGCGACCGTGGCGGGAAAGTCATCCTCGGCCAGCTGGCGGGTTGAGACGTTGACGCAGACGTGTAGGGCGTGTGTGTTGTGCAGCGCGAGCTCCCACTGGCGCACCTGTGCGCAGGCGTGCTCCAGCACCCATGCTCCGAGGGGCACGATCTGCCCGGTTTCCTCGGTCAGTGCGATGAACTGATCGGGCGCGAGGCGCCCGCGAGTGGGATGCGCCCAACGGACGAGTGCTTCGACGGCGACGATCTGGCCGCCTTGGAGTGAGACGATCGGCTGGTAGTCGAGTTCGAACTCTCGGCAGGCGAGTGCTCGTTGAAGCTCGCTGCGAAGCTCAAGGCGGTCGATTGCCCGTTGGTGCATCGCCTGCTCGAATGCGTCGATGGAGTTTTTGCCGCTCGCCTTGGCGGCGTACATTGCCATGTCCGCGTTTCGCAGTAGCTCATCGGAGTCGACGGAACCGTCGCTGAGCGCGATCCCGATCGACGCGGTCACGCTCAGTTCGGCTTCCTCGATCACGAACGGTTCGATCAGCGTCCGCAGGATCCGCGCGGCGATCGAGTGGGCTTCGGCGATGCTTTCGACGCCGTCGGCGAGCACCGCGAACTCGTCGCCGCCGAGGCGTGCTGCGGTGTCGGTCGGTCGCAGCAGCGCGTCGATCCGCCCGGCGACGCTCTGCAGCAACCGATCGCCGATGCGGTGGTCGAGGCTGTCGTTGATTGTCTTGAAGTCGTCCAAGTCGAGGAACAACACGGCCAGTGGCCGCTGCGTGCGCAGCCGGCCCGCGAGCGCATGACTCAGGCGATTCTCAAACAGCGCCCAGTTCGCGAGCCCGGTGAGTGCGTCGTGGAACGACTGGCGGCGCAGCTCATCCTCAAGCGCCTTGCGTTCGCTGATGTCCCGCATGTTGAGCACAAGCCCCGCGATCGCGGGATCCGCAAGCTGGCTCTCGGCGACCGTCTCAACATCGAACCAGCGGCCATCGGCATGACGCAGGCGCGCACAAACCGTGCTCGGCCCCCGGTCCTGCACCCTGGCTCGCAGGAAGCCCTCGAACAACCCCTGATCATCGGGATGCACGATCGAGCAGATCGGCGCGTTGATCAACGATTTAGGCGCGACGCCCAGCAACACGTGTGCCGACGCGGCTTGCCAGCGGACCCTCAGATCGTGATCCAGCACTGTGACAACATCGCTGGAGTGCTCGACCAGCGCACGGATCCGCTGCTCGCTGCGGCGCTCGACCGCACGGACCTCCCCCGCGAGCTCGCTGCGGCGACGCAAACGTCCCGTCCGCCAGCCAAGCACAGACAACACCCCGACCCCCAGCAACAGCGATCCGATTGACGCCCACAACGAGACCACAAGCGCCCCCGCAGCGACTGCCTGCTCATGCGTAGCCATCCGCTGCGCATCAGCGTCCAGGCGATCGAGCACCGGCTGAAAACCGCTTTGCATCGCCTCCAGCGACTGTCGCAGCCTTGAGCTGCGCGCGACCGGGAGCTCCTGCAACTCGCCCGCGTACAGCTGCTGCACATCACCCTCGAGGCGCTCGGCGTCGGCTCCCGGCCGCAATCTCTGCAACTGGGCAACCTCCGCGCTCAGCTGCGAGGTGATCCGAGTGCCGCTCCTTACCAGCGGCCCGCTGAGAGAGAAATCGGCAGTTCCTTCCAGCACCTTGGTGTTGGCCTGCCATTTGAATGCGCTCATCTCCTCGCTGGACGCGCGAATCTGCTCAACCAGGACCCCGGCACGACGATGCAGATCCCCGCTCTCACGCGTGATCACAGCCGCAGCAACCATCCCAAGCACCACGAGCACCGACAGCAGACCCGTAGCCATCCCGCGAAACGACACCCGCGGGAGGGGGCGCCGAACACGAGAACGCCCATGCTCATTCATCAACAAGGTCATCGACCGGACAGGCCACAAGCTGAGAACCCCCGCGTTCGTTCGTATCTGTGGTTTACGTCTGAGATGGTGTGGGCGCGGACGCTGCGGTGGTGCCGCTGGTTTGCGATGAAACGAGAACCTTCGTGTCGGCAGAGGGGCCGCTGATCGCGTTGGGTGCGGGCGTCGCCACGCTGATGATCACGCTCGCGCGCCGGGACACCCCGCCGCAGGCGTTGATGGTGATCGCAGCGGCGGGGAGCTTCTCGGCGCTGGTATTCATCTTTACTTCGCCGCTGATCGCGGCGGTGATCCTGATCGAGGCAACGGGGCTCGGTGGCCCGAGGCTCCGAAAGGAGGGACTGCTGGTGCAGGAAGAAGCCACCGGTTCGGGAGATGACATCGATCAGGATCGGCGCCGGCGCGATGCGAACAGCGAGCGGAGACTCTGCGCGCGCGACGGACGTTGTCGCGAGACGAACGAGCCGGACCCTCCCGAACCTGATCGTGATCCGGTAGGTGCGGACGGTGAAGCTGGCGATCCCGGAATTGGCCGAGAACAGGAGCCGGTGCCCGAGCCAGCGCAGCGCATGACGGTCCCTTGGAACTGCACACCCATCAGCTTGCATTCCGGGCGGGGCAGCGTGAGCCAGCGAAACTCGGTCGTCTTGTCGGTTGGTCTGGATCCGGATCCGGATCCGGCGAGTACTTGTACCCGACCAGCGTGCGCCCACCGTCCTTCGTAGCGCACCTGCCAGAAGCCGGTGTTCGCGCCCATGATGCAAGGTTGACGCCGGCCGCGCGGGCAGCCTCGCAGCCGTCGCGCCTTGCCTTCGTCCAGTACTCGTCGTGACCCGCCGTCATGTCGAGCTTGTCGTCGAGCAGGATGCTCGGGTTGGCGTCGACGTCGTTGTCAGTTGCGTGGCTGACCTACCATCCGCCGCCCTCGAGGAAGATCTAGATCTAGAAGGGCATTCTGGGACTGAGAATGGATGCGATGGTGAACCAGCAGTTGCCTGATGGTGCGGGCTGTTTTCATCATGGGTATCGCATCTACAGGGGCGTTCTGCTGCTGGGAATGCTCTCGGAGTGCGGCTGGGGGAGGCGGCTCAGAAGAAGCTACTGTGGGCTCCTGATACGGATCCGAGCACTGGGCCATCCAGGTCAGAGCGTCGACACAACCCAATGCTCAGCGAGCCCGGCTCTTCGCTGTTGCTCTACATCTTTCCGTTCGAGAATCGGGGTGACGGCGCCAGACCCGACGGAGACGGTGCCGGACCCGATCCTCCGGTCTCTGTCCATTCGTGGGACCGCTTGAAAGTGATCGGCGCCTCCGTGAAAGTACCGGTCAGCTGTAGCGGCGGCAGCCGATCGATCTGTAAGGCCACCGCGACGCTGGCTATCGTGGCGAAGGTCAGGGGACACAGCGTGGTCGCCCTCACCGGGGCGACGAGTGCGAGCAAGCTAAAGGCCGTGGTCCTCGGCAGAGCAACCGTGTGGCTCGATACCGGTGAGAGCAGGACGTTGCGGATTACGCTCAGCGGAATGGGCAAGCGGTTGGTAGCCGAGTATCATCGCCTGAAAGTGAAGCTAACGATTACGGACTTGGGAAGACCGGTATTCGTCCGGACAATCACTTTGACGTAGCGGCAAGACGGAGACACGAGTTGGGTTGTCAGACGCTGCGCCGCTGCCCCAGTCGCATCAACGTCTCCGGATGGCAAGTTTGAGCAGCGCGAGGGAGATTGATGACCATTATTGTCTACTGGCGAGGCTGCTCCTCGGCGCCGTGTCTTCGTCGGCCGCCGCGCTGCGCTTTCCATGCGATGGGGCAGCCGGCCCCGGCGTGGCGGAACGACGCCACGCCTCGACGTCCTACGTCGAGGTCCCTGGCGCTTTCGCTTTGTGGTTCCCGACTGGTCCTCCTCGTGCTTCTGCGTTCAACGGGATCCAGAAGCGCTGGACGGCTCGTTGATGCTCCACCTGTGCATAGGCGCGGGTGGCTCGGCCGGCGCCAGCGATGTCGGCGAATGCGACGCTCGCAATCGCCGAACAGGATGCGTCGGCTGCGATCGAGGCAAGGTCACGCTGCGAGGCATTTGCGGGCATGCACGGTCGCCGGCTTGCATAGGCACGACCGTGCCTGAGGAGCCGACGCCGCCAGCCCCGCATTCGGTGAGAAGCGCGTTCCCGGCGCGGGTCGGCGGACGAAACGCATTCACAATCGGGCGACCGATGCCGCGGCCGTCCGCGTTGCGCTCCCGGCGCCCATAGCTTAGGGGGGCCGGCCATCTCGGCACGGCGATCGCCACCTCGGACATCTTCGCCGACCACGGGTTCCGGGTCGGGGCCGTGTTCGACTCCGACCCGGCCAAAGGTCGGCACGGAGATCGGCACGTTGAAGGTCCGCGACAAGGCGGAGGTGGCCGGCGTGATCGAGCAGGAGGATATCCTCGTCGCCGTCCTGGCCGTCCCGTCCGCCGCTGCGCAGGAGTTGGCCGACGATCTCGCGCGAGCCGGTGTGAAGATCATATCTTCACATACTCCGATGCCCTGCTGGAGGTCCCGCCTGAGGTGACGGTTCACACGTCGAGCCCCGCCGTTGACCTGATGTACGCGCTGTACTTCTATCTCACCTGATCGACCTCTCGTCGACGTGCATCTCGACCTCGACAGCGCCCCGGGCTTTCGACTCCTCGACCGACTCACAATCGGGCTGGAGCAGGAGCGGCCAGCTGATCAACGCCGGCCGGATTTAGGGCCCGTTCAAGAATTAGTGGCGGGATTTGACGAGTGGCTGGGCGTGTCTGGCGCCGCCGGCTCGGGCCGATCATACCGGGAGTATTGGAGGACGAGCCGGTGGCGCCAGGCGCGTCCAGACGCCGTCAAAACCGCCAATAATTCTTGAACGGGCCTTAGCAGCGATCGTGATCTCCTCACCGCTCGCGCGGTTCGACCCGACCGGCTGTCCGGCGCCGGCTACCAGGTTCGGAGACAGGCTGCTCGGCGGTTTGAGTAGTGTCACGCCCGCGACCCCAGCACCAGAGGAGATCTCGATGCCGCCAGCGAAGAACAGCACCCCGCTCTCAGCACAACCAAACACGTTCAGGGAACCGGCCGCGCTGAAGTGGTTATCCACCTCACTCGACGCCGCTCAACGGGCGC
Organism: uncultured Solirubrobacterales bacterium; assembly: GCA_963811155.1. Lineage (GTDB taxonomy): Bacteria > Actinomycetota > Thermoleophilia > Solirubrobacterales > Solirubrobacteraceae > Palsa-465. The sequence goes on along the minus strand of CAWEQQ010000037.1, from coordinate 102,324 downwards.
TGGTAGAGCTGCGCGCCGACGCCGGGCGTGATCTCAGCCACGGCGCCCGCGATCTGCACAAGGACCGACGAACGTTCATCAGCAACGCGCGACGCGACACCGGAAAGCTCACGAAAGCGCTACAGCGCGACTTCGAGCACGCCCAAGAACAGCTTGGCCAAAGCACGAGCGCCGCTGGCCAAGCTCGCGTCAAGACGACGACCGCGCCGGCCTCGCCCCCCGAACCGGCGACAAATACGAAACGCTCGACCGCCCAACCATCTCGCCTCGGTCGCGATGCTCCTGGCTCCTTCCCTTCACGCGAAACCGCAAGCGCCAGCCTTCTGACTTGGCTACTGCGTTGCATGGAAAGGGGCAGTCCGCGACAGTCGTCCGCGGTGGCGCTGGCGTTAGGCCCCAACGGCCCCGCGCCGCTACTACTGCTTGCCACGCTCGCGCCGTTCAGCAAGCGCTGGCGGCCGAGACCGGAGGCCCGGTGCGATGGAACTTACAAGAGCGGCGCCGACAACCGTCGGCCGGGTTCGGCGTTTCGCTCCCATCCGTGGCATCACGGTCGGTCCCGCCGCGACTGGCTTGACGGCTGCTGCTGAGCGAAAGGAGCCTCCACGACGTCGCCTGGTGAGGGCGAATGCCACTTGACGGTGATCGCAGCGTCGGCTGGCTCTGGTCGGGCACAGTCGCCTAGCGGTTGGTTGTCGTGTCGTCGACGCACGCGTCGATCGCCCCACGGGGAGTCCGGTAGTCTCGCCACCACCGACGCTGGCCGCCCCACGCGCAGCGCCAGCGGCGACGACCGGTCGCCTGCAATGAACGCCCGATCCGTGTCGCGGAGCCCTACGAGCGGGGTCGTATGCCCAGGGCGCCAGCGGTGCGCGAGAATCAACGTATGCCCCTCGACAAGCCAGGCCTTTGGGGTCGCTCTTGCCTCGGTGTCATTCGTCGCTGCGGTCGTGATCCCGACCGGTACTGGGGAGCGCCACATATTTAAAATCACCCTCGGCTCCGTGGCGCGTTGGGTTGGCGGGGTCGCACTCGGCGTTGCGGCTGTCATCACGGTGGGGTGCTTGGGCCGTCCGCTGCCGCGCGCGGCGTCGTCTCGCTTCCCGCTTGTCGTTTCCACGGACCGCGGCGCCGTGCGGGGCGTGGTCAGCGCTGACGGCGTGGTCGCGAACTTCCTCGGTATCGCCTACGCGGCGCCCCCGGTCGGAGCGCTTCGCTGGCGGCCTCCGCGGCGTGTTGCGGCCTGGAGAGGCGTTCGTGCGGCCGATCACTATGGCAGGGTGTGTGCGCAGCCATCCAGCGGCGACGGCCCCAGCTCGATCAGCGAGGACTGCCTCTATATCAACGTGCAACGTCCTGCCCTGGGCGATACGCGGCAGCGTTTGCCTGTGTATGTCTACATCCACGGCGGCGGTTTCACTACGGGCGACGGGAGCTACTTCGACATGGAGAAGATCGTGCGCGAGACCGGCGTCATTGGTGTGACGTTCAACTACCGGCTCGGCGTCTTCGGCTTTCTCGCTCACCGGGGACTTGTCGCGGAGCACGGAGAGTCGGGCAACTACGGCTTTCTGGATCAGCAGGCGGCCCTGCGCTGGCTTCGTCGCAACATCACAGCTTTTGGGGGCGACCCCTCGCGCGTGACGGTCGGCGGGGAGTCAGCCGGTGGCTGGTCTGTGTGCGCTCATCTCGTCTCGCCGGGCTCACGCGGGCTATTCGCGCAGGCGATCATCCAGAGCGGGTCATGTCAAACTGAAACAGTGGATCAGGCTGACGCGATTGGCACCGGGTTCGCTGCCGATGTTGGCTGCTCCGACGCAACTCCCTCTACAGCGGTCGCATGTCTCCGTGCACTCCCAGCCGGCGATCTGGTCCACGACGAGAGCAACTTGGGCTTCACGTCGCTTCTGGTGCGGGGAACTCGCGCGCTACCTGCAGACCCCCGTAGCGCTATCCGCAGCGGCGACTTCTCCCACGTTCCGGTGCTGATCGGCGGGACCCTCGACGAAGGCCGGAGCTTCACGAGCAGCGACATCGGTTGGACGCAAAGCGATTACGAGGACTGGGTCCACAGCGTCTTTGACGCCAACGCCAGCGCGGTACTCGCACGCTACCCGTGGCCGGCGAACGCCGACCAATTCACTCCCGCCTATCTGACCGGAGCGATCCTCACCGACGCGGGGATCATCGGACCGGCAAACCCTCCCGTCGAAGCAGGCATTGGCGGCTGTGGCACCCAGACGCTCATCGAGGACATCGCGCGCTACACCAAGGTTTATGCATACGAATGGGCTGCGCGCGGCGGCCCGGGCATCGTGCAGAGCCCTGGTTATGCAAACGGAGCTGGGCACGCGAGCGAACTCGCTTACCTGTGGCCCAACTTCGAACAGAATGGCATCCGTATCTGGTCGCTGTTTGACCCAAGTGAGCGGCAGCTCTCAGACCAGATCGTCAGGTATTGGGGGGCCTTCGTGAAAGCCGGTGCGCCGCGCGCTGCAGGTCAGCTGTCATGGCCGCAGTATACGGCGACTTCAGCTCGGCAGCTTTCACTGCGCGCCCGAGGTCAGAGCCGGTTGCTCGACAGCGCAACCATCTCGGGGGAGCATCGCTGCTCTTTCTGGACCAAGCTGACAGGGAGCTGACCCTGGACCCCTCGCGCCGGCGAGCGAGACGGCTGAGAGCTTGCGGGAGGCGTCCACCATGCGAGATCGACGGCATCGAGCCTGGCGTGGCCCAGCCGTTTCCGAGCGACCGCCCTGACGCCTGCGTACGCTCGGCAGGAGTCGTCAAGCCAGCCGCGACAGGACCGACTGCAATGCCACTAATACTAATGGAAGCGTCAGCGCTCGCGGCGGCCGACGCCCGCTTTCCCCCAGCCCATTGCGAGCAGCACGCTCGCTATGCGACGATCTCACAAGCCCGCTCGCCGGGACGTTTGGCAGCAGCGGACGGCTGCTTTCGAGGGCCCCGGGGTGTTAGCCGAGCGCGCAGATGTAGCTAGCACCGTGAGCTGGCGGCGGTGCCGCGTCCGGCGCAGGCAGCGACCGGTCGCACCCGACCCGCCGGTCGGGGACGAACCTGCGGCTGCCGAGGCCGGATTGAACGGGACGGAAATCGGCGGGCGCACGATCAGCGTTGCCGTTGCCCGTCCCTGGCATCACCTCGCGCCGCAGGAAGCTGGAGGAGCACTCGGGGTCGGCGTGCCGCGCGTCGGTGAACAGAGCATACCGCCGCTCCGATCGCGAGCGCCAACCGGACGAGCTCGATGTTCGCGCAGACGATCTCCTCCATCCTGGATCCGAGCCGCGAAGCGTGCCCTCGAGATCGCCACGGCGCAGCGCGGATCTCGCCGACCACCAGCTGCCGCCCGTGCAGCTCGACGATCTGGTCCCATAGGCGGCTCGCCGTATAGCCAGCGATCGCCGTTGCCAGTTCTCGCCTTCGCGAGCGAGCGATCCGGTGGACGCGCAACATCACGATCGCGCCGTTTCGATCTCAGGGGAGTCGAGCTGGGGCACGCAGTGGGACGCTTAATGGACCAGCTGGGGAGCCTCGGCGCATACGCCGATGCACGGCGATTCGATGCGGCGACGGGTGGCCTCGTCCATCGGCTCGCGAGCCGTCACGCGGGAGCCGTCGCTCGCGTGTAGTCGGCGAGGTAGCGGAGACCTCGGATCGCGCGGCTCCCGTACCAGGAGGTCATCTCGCCGTCGATCATCGATACCTCGGCTCCCGACAGCGCGGCGGCGACCTCCGCGAGATGGCGCTCCCGAAAGTGGTAGGGCTCGCTGCTGAGGAGGACATGGTCGACGATGCCGTCGAACGCGGCGAGCTCGACCTCGGGGTAGCGGTCGGCGGCGAGGGCGGGCTGGGTGTGCCAGTTGAACAGGGCGAGCGTCTGGGCGATGTAGGTCTGCTGGGTGACGGTCATCCACGGCTCGCGCCAGATCAGGTAGAGGACCTCGCGTCCGGGTTGGGGACGCCCGGACAGGGCTGCGGCGTAGGCGCGCTCGAACTCCTCGCAGAGCGCCTCGGCTTCGGCCTCGCGGCCGAAGATCCCGCCGAGCAGGCGGAACAGGTCGAGGTTGTCCCGCGGTGCCTGGGGGTGGGTGACGACGAGGTGCGGGACGAACTCGGCGAGCGCCTGCGCGGTCTCGATGCGGTTCTCGTCGATGTTGAGGATCGCGTGGGTGGGTGTGAGCTCGCGGATCCGGTCGAGCTTGACGTCCTTGGTTCCGCCGAGCTTCGGGATCGTCCGGACGGTCTCCCACGGGTGGATGCAGAACCCAGTACGTCCGACGAGTTGTCCGGCCAGACCGAGGTCGCAGAGCAGTTCGGTGATGCTCGGTACGAGGCAGACGATTCGTGCGTCGGTGCCGGCGGGTGTGTGGACGGTTGCCGCGGCGTCACGGAAAATGGGTGTCGGGCTGGGCCTGGTGGCCGTCGGCATCGCGACCGACGTTACATGTTGCGGCGGTACTCGCCGCCCGACGTCGTAGAGCGCCGCCGAGATCTGTCCCAGTGACGCGACCTTGACGGCGTCCATCACAGCCGCGAACAGGTTCCCGCGCTCCCGCGCCACCGGCTGCAGACGCGCGAGCGCAGCAGGACGACGGTCCGCCGCCCGTTCCTGGAAGGCGCGCGGGGCTGTTGGTGATCCGCGACATGAGCGCAAAGGCCGAGCAGGTGGTGCTGGTCGCGCCGGCTGGTGGTTAGCGTCGACGAGCACGAGGCAGCCGTCGAACGCCGGATGGGCGCTCTGCTGCACGCTCTTGGCGCGGACGCGCAGGAGGTCTCGGCCGATCAGCTTCTCGTCGCGGCGCGCTCACATGATGCGGCCAGGGCTGAGCGCCCTCGAGCCGGGCTACCCCGTCACTGCAGCGTAGTTGTGGTTCACACGGCATCCTTGCGGCGGTCGTTTGGGAAGGCGGACGGGACGGGTGTTGCGCAGTGCCCTTCCGCGCGATCGAAATGTCGCCAAAGCAATCGCCGTCGACGACGTTCCGTCTATGGAGGTTGTACGGGTGCGGTCATGCCAGTTCATGTAGCGTCGGATCTCGCGGCTCTTGATCTCGGCTCATTCATCCGCCGCCGGTTGAGAGCGACTCTGCAGGCTGGTCCCGCACGATTCCTTCGGCGACAATGCGATCGTTGGATGCGGCCGAGCGCGTGCCCCCGCGCTCTATCGGAATCGCCCAGGCGCATGCGTCCGCTGGCCAGCCCTTCGCGCCTGCTCCGCCATATGGGCTAAAGCGAGCCAGCGACCGTTTGCCGACAGGTTTCTGTTCAGTCGCGACACGCGAGCCGGCCCACGAGTCGTGGATCGGCTCACCATAGAACGCGACGTGGGCGAGGAGCGCGAACACGATCAAGGGATCGGCGACGGATCGCCCGTTCTGTCGAGTCATGCTCGTTAGGGACCTGTGGAACTTCTGATTGCTGCTTCGAGCGCGTGGGACAGGCTCATCCCTTGGTAGGTCCCCACCGGCGGCCCCAACCTCAACCTCAGTCGTTCCACCATCGGCGCCACCCGGTTAGGGTCACCAGTTGGGGAAAGATCCCGATCGCCACGAGAGGGGAGTTGCGATGGCCGCTTTCGTCTAGGGTTCGAGCACGATCCGCGCGGGGACTCGGCCGGCCTCGACGTCGGCGATCGCCTCGTTTACTTGGTCGAGTGGTCGCGTTTCGCGGATCACGCGTGTCTTGCCGGCGGCGTGCAGCTCGAACACCTCGCGTAGGTCCTTTCGTGTGCCGACGATCGAGCCCGCGATCGTGATCCCGTTGAGCACGGTCTCGAAGATCGGGAGCTTGATCTCGTTGTCCGCTGGCAGCGCGACGAACACGAGCTTCCCGCCGCGACGCAGCGACCCATACGCCTGCTCGAAAGCGCGGGGCGAGACGGCGAGCGCGATTGCCTGGTCGGCGCCGCCGAGCCGCTGGATCGCCTCGACCGGGTCTTCCTTTTTGGCGTTGATTGTGAACTCGGCGCCGAGCTCGCGCGCGAGCTCGAGCTTCTCATCGATCACGTCGACCGCGACGACCCGCCCTCCGGCGATCGCCGCATACTGGATCGCGAGGTGTCCCAGACCGCCGACGCCGAACACGGCAACGAAATCGGAGGAGCGGGTGCCCGCGACCTTGACCGCTTTGTAGGTGGTCACGCCAGCGCAGGCGAGCGGCGCGGCGTCGAACGAGTCGACTCCCTCGGGGACCTTGACGACGTAGCGGGCGTAGGCGGTTGCGTACTCGCCCCAGCCGCCGTCGATCGTGTAGCCCATCATCTCCTGCTCGTGGCACAGCGTCTCCCAGCCGGACGACGCAGTAGTCGCAGTTGCCGCACGCGTAGCCGAGCCAGGGCATCGCGACGCGGTCACCGATGGCGACCTTGTGAGTGAGGTCACCGACGCCGTGCTCGCCGGGCGCGAGCTCCGTGACGATGCCGACGCCCTCGTGGCCCGGAATGAACGGCGGCGAGGGCTTGATCGGCCAGTCGCCGTTCGCGGCGTGGATGTCGGTGTGGCAGAGCCCGCAACACTCGACCTTCACGCGCACCTGTCCCGGACCGAGCTCTGGCATGGGACCTGCTCGACGGTCAATGGGCTGCCGAACTCATGGACGACCGCAGCGCGGTAGGTAGTGGGTGGGGCCTCTGCGGGCTGGGCCGCGGGAACGGATGTGGTGGCCATGGTTTCCTTCTTCCTCCTGGGTGGTGGTCGGCCTCTGTGAGGCTAGGTTGGGTTGGGCGGCGCGGGGTTCTGCGCGCCGCGAGAAGACGACCAGTGCGAGCGGACGAGCGAGCCCAGCACGATCGCGACGATCCTCCCGCCGCGGCTGGCCGTCGGATCCCGACCCGTGCCGCCCTCGATCATCGACGAGCCGTAAGCGCCGCAGGTCGTCACGGTGTGCGAGAGACGAAATGCACACCGTCGAGGCCCTCGAGCGAGAAGCCCTCGGCGGCGCCGGACGCGACGTCGATCAGGAACCGGGGCGTGCCCCAGCGCTCGTACTGGTCTGAGTCGATATAGAACGACGCTCCGCCGATGTCCCCCAAGCGCACGTCGTGGGGCCCGGCCGGCAGCTCACCGTCCTTGAGGCAGATCGGGGAGGTGCCATCGCAGCACCCCCCCGACTGGAAGAACGTCAGCGGCCCGTGGGCGGCCTCGAGGCGACGGATCACCTCGAGCGCCGCCGGGGTTGCTGTACTGCCGCCTCCGTCTCTTGACCTGCGTAAGAGGGTGGGTCCATTATCAGAAGAACCCCATCGGGTTGGGGTCGTAGCTGACGAGCAGGCACTTCGTCTGCGAGTAGTGATCGAGCATCATCCGGTGGTTCTCGCGACCCACGCCCGAGCTCTTGTAGCCGCCGAACGCGGCGTGCGCCGGGTACTGGTGGAAGCAGTTGGTCCACACGCGCCCGGCCTTGATCGCACGGCCCATCCGGAACGCGCGGCTGCCGTCACGGGTCCACACGCCGGCGCCGAGCCCGTACAGCGTGTCGTTGGCGATCTCCAGCGCCTCGGCCTCGTCGCTTGAACGTCGTCACCGCGAGCACCGGCCCGAAGATCTCCTCCTGGAAGACCCGCATCTTGTTATGCCCCTTCAGCACCGTCGGCTCGAAGTAGTAACCGCCGGCGAGACGCCCGTTCAGCCCGGGGCGCTGACCGCCGATCAGCACCTCGGCACCCTCGTCGCGACCGATCTTGACGTAGCTCTCGATCTTCTCGCAGCTGCGCGGTCGAGACCTGCGCGCCGATCATCGTCTCGCGGTCGAGCGGGTCGCCCTGCTTGATCGCGCCGATGCGCTCCAGGCAACGCTCCATGAACTCGTCGTAGATCGACTCGTGAATCAACGCCCGCGACGGGCAGGTGCAGACCTCGCCCTTGTTGAACGCGTACAGCACGAGTCCCTCGATCGCCTTGTCCAGGAACGCGTCGTCGGCCGCCATCACATCCTCGAAGAAGATGTTCGGCGACTTGCCGCCAAGCTCCGTCGTCGACGGGATCAGGTTCTGGGCGGCGTAGGACATGATCAGCCGGCCGGTCACCGTCTCGCCAGTGAACGCGATCTTCGCGATCCGCTTGTTCGACGCCAGCGCCTTGCCGATCTCCGCGCCCGGACCGTTGACGATGTTCAGCACCCCCGGCGGGAGGATCTCAGCGATCACCTCGGCGAGCTTGAGGATCGACCACGGCGTCGGGCTCGCGGGCTTCAGCACCGTGCAGTTCCCCGCCGCGAGCGCCGGCGCGATCTTCCACGCCGCCATCAGCATCGGAAAGTTGAACGGGATGATCTGCCCCACGACTCCGAGCGGCTCCTGGAAGTGATACGCGTAGGTCTGATCGTCGATCTCCGAGATCCGCCCCTCCTCCGAGCGGATCGCGCCGGCGAAGTAGCGGAAGTGATCGGCCGCGAGCGGGATGTCGGCGGCGAGTGTCTCGCGCACCGGCTTGCCGTTCTCATAGCTCTCCGCCACCGCCAGCATCTCGAGGTTCTCCTCGATCGCATCAGCGACAGCGTTCAGCACGGCGGCCCGCTCGGCCGGCGAGCGCCCGCCCCACTCGTCCTTGGCCGCATGCGCGGCGTCGAGCGCGAGCTCGATGTCCTGCGCACCTGAATACGCGATCTCGCAGAACGGCTCGCCCGTCGACGGCGTCAGGTTCTCTCGGTACTCACCGGTGCTCGGGGCGATCCAGGCCCCGCCGATGAAGTTCTCGTAGCGCTCCTTGAGCTCTACCGGGCTGCCGGACTCTCCCGGCGCCACATAAGCGTTTGACTCGACAATCGACATCTTGGACTCCTTGGAAGACCCGGCAGCTTTTCCGAACATGTAGTGCACCGACCCCGCAATCGCAACCAGTGGCCCCCACTTCCCGCCTCGCGGCGCTTTCGCGCCTTGGGTGGCTGTCGGGCTAGGGCTAAGGATGCTGGCCGCAGGGCCAGCTCACTACGCGACAGTACTTCTATTTAGCCGGGCAAGCTCGCGATGCCGGGGCCGGCGACCGCTGGCGATACTATTCATGATAGGCACCGCGCCACCTCTCAAGAACCCGAGCACGCGTGTGATCGCGGACGAAACGTATTTTGACAGCGCTCGGTCGGCTCACGGCCGAGGGGACGCTTGGCGCGCGTGTAGTCTAGTCTCGGTCCGGATATCGTGCCCCGCCAAGACCCGCTCGACGAGCATCGGGCGACACCCGGGCGCAGCCTGGATCAGCGCATGGACGCGCTCAGCAGGGCCAACGAGGTTCGTGCGCTTCGCGCACAGCTCAAGCGCGACCTCAAGGCCCGCAGGGTGTCGATCGGTGCGCTACTGCTCGACCCGCCCCCGTGCCTGGAGAGCGCGAAGGTCTTCGACATGCTGCTGGCCCTCCCCAAGGTCGGGAGCGTGAAGGCCACCAAGATCCTGAACAGCTGCCGGGTCTCGCCCAGCAAGACGTTCGGCGGCCTGAGCGAGCGCCAGCGGGCAGAGCTCGCCGGACGCCTGGACCGGTAGCGGTGGTCTCGCGGGCGGGGGCGAGCACTCTCCCACACTTCAGAGAAGGGCCTTCTCTGAAGTGGCCTCCTCTCTCGGTCTATGCAGACAGGCTACTGTCGGCAGCTCACTCGCGTCAGCGCCACAGCTGAGAACCAGGCGCAGCCGGCTCATCGCAGATCTGCGTGTCGACCAGACCACCGCCGGCGAACGCCTGCAGCTCGCGGCGTGCCAGCGGCCACAGACGCAAGGTCAGCGGCTCATCCGATTCACCCGGCGCGCAGCGAACAAACAGCTGACCGCCGGGCTCACCAAGCCAAGCGACGTACTCCAGGCGCTGGGAGCAGCGAACAGGTCGGCCACCACCTAGTCCACAGCCGACCCGGGAAACCGCTCTTGGATCTCAGACCTATGATGATTCGGTGAGTAAGCCCGCGTCGGGCGTCACAACTGGTGATGTGACAGTCAGTAGGGTATGTGAGATGGTGAGATGTGCCCGTGACGAGGTCACAGGCGCCCAGGAGTAAGTGCCAGCGACCCAATCGGGCGTCTGGAGAGTGCCGGTGACCGTTTGTGGGGTCGCCGAGCTGGGCGGTTGCGGCGGATGCTGGTGTTCCGGCGCGCTGGCCGGCGCGCCACGGGCCGGGGAGCGCGAGCGCGGCGTTGTAGGTCGCGTTGAAGATCTCAAAGTGCGGGAAGCCTTCGGGGAGGCGCACGACTATCCGCCGCGCGGTCCGGACGATCCGGCCCGGCACGCAGAACAGGAGCAGTCGTAGCGTCTTGGCGTGGCGGCACAGGGGGTGTCCTCGAGCGCGGTGCCCGACGCGGCAGCGGCGGGACTGATGTCGGACACCCACGCGGTCATGCTCAGCGCTAACTGAAAACCCGCTCGGCACGACATGCGGGCGGCGGCTGAGCTATTCGAATGTCGATCGGATCGTCGAGCGCACGCAGCGGCGGTCGGCTTTTACTTCACAGCGCATCAGCTGCAGCACACCTTCGCGACGCTGGCCTACCGCGACGGTGTTCAGCTTGAGGTGATCGGCGCGCTTTTGACGCACCGCTCGCCGCACTCGACGCTGATCTACACCATCCGGCCGCTGAGGATCTGCGCGGGGTGCTGGCCGAGCGCGGCGTGCTCGAGAGGGTGGCGGACCTGCTGTGACGGGCGGCGAGCCGCTGCGTGTGATCGAAGGTAGCGGCGCGCCGCGTGGCTGCGAGGCGCTGTGGCCACGCGATATCTGGTCTCAGTCGGAGCTGCCGCACGGCGATCTTGCCGCCCGCTACCGCGGCGAGGAGACGCTGCGCTTCGGGCGGATCTGCCAGCCGTGGCTGAAGGAGGCTGCCAAGCGCTGGGCGCGCGCCCGGCTTTTGGCCGACACCGCGCCGCGCACGATGAGCGCCTACCTGCGGGGCGACGGTCGATCTCGCGGGCTTGCTTCGTGCGGCGGACAGGTCGCGCACGGTGCGGCTGCCCTCACCCAACGGTGTTGGATCACCCAGACCCGTGCTTACGCCGGGCGGAAGCTGGGCCCATCGTCTCGACGAAGCAGGCGCGGCGGGGGGGACGATGCTGCTCTGCCCTTTCCCGCGCCCCAACGAAGGACGGCTTGGTACACGCATTATACACGCTAGGTGTATGCTACGTGTTTGCCCAGGGTGCGTACGAACATTGAGATCGAGGACGTCTACGTCCAGATGATCATGGATCGCTACGGCATCCGTACGAAGACCGAGGCCGTTGAGCTCGCGCTGCGGTATCTGGCCGGTCAGCCAATGACGCGCGAGGAGGCACTGGCGATGCGCGGTGCACACGCAATAAGCGAGGTTCCGGCCGACGTTACTCCTCCTGGCGCCGCGTGATTCTGGCTGACACGTCCGCGTGGGTGGAGTACGACCGGGCTACCGAAAGCACCGTGGATCAACGGGTCGCTGCGCTGATCGCAGCAGATGGACCGCTGATGGTCACCGAGCCGGTGGTGATGGAGGTGCTGGCCGGGGCGCGCAACGACGCGCGAGAAAGCGACCTGCGTCGCCTGCTGATGCGGGCGGGTCTGCTGCGCTTCGATGCCGCCACGGACTTTGATGCAGCGGCGCGAATCTATCGACGGTGCCGCCACTGCGGTGTCACCCCTCGCGGAATGGTCGACTGCATGATTGCCGCCGTCGCGTGGCGTCGAGGAGCCGCCCTACTCTCCTGCGACGCGGACCTCGGCCGAGTCGCGCAGGTCATCGGCATCGAGCTGGACGGGGCGTCGCTACGCACGTAGCGACGCACGCGCGGACGCCGCAGAGGCGAGCCTCGCCATCGACCAGTTGGAGGCCGCTGAGGCCGTCGCCGGAGACCTCCAGAGGCTCCGCTTCGGCCGTACGGTGACCCAACGTTGGGCGAACGTCGGGCGGGTCCGTATCAGGCGACGTATGGAACTGGCAGATTGGGGAGCGTGCGCACGCGGCAGGAGTGCCCCGAAGCGCGACTGGACCAGTAGGCATGACGGCGAACAGCGTGAGGGCTCTCACGCCGCCGATTCTGGGGTCCGAGTCGCGAGCCGCGTTCTGTCGAACGACCACGCGCGCACCACTAGCTTCTGCCATCAGGCCGCTGGAGTGGGCGAAACGCGGCGGCGGAGAGTCGGGCCACATGGGGCTACGCGCGGCATGGCTGAAGGATCCGGCCGTGCCCCCGTGGACGGCGCGACGATCCCACGTCGCGCCGCGCTCGTGATCTCCGCGCAATGGCGCTCGCCAACCAACCAGTTAGTGTTAGTTAGCCCTCCGGAGTAGGGGTCACCCGGACCTGCCCCGAGGCGATCGCGATCGGAAGCTCGAGCACCAGCCTCGCGCCGCGCTCACTCGGCGCCGCAGACAGACGCCCCCCGTGGCCGGCGGCGATCGCCGCCGCGATCGCGAGGCCATGACCGCGGGAACCCCGGTCCCGATTGGCCCGCCGCATCAACACCGCGACCGGCGCCGGCAGCCCAGGGCCGCAGTCGATGACCTCAACCCTCACGGCGGCCCCGTCCACCCGGCCCCCAACCTCGACCACCCCTCCCCCGTGCTCGATCGCATTCGCAATCAGATTACCGGTCGCCTGGGCAAGACGAACGCGATCACCGACCAGCAACGCGGGCGGACCCGACCAGCGCGCGACGAGCTCGACCCCCGCTCGCGCCCCCGCCGCCCGCCACGCCTCGACCGAATCGGCAACCAACTCGCCGACATCGACATCCTCCCACACACAGGTCGCCCCGCGCCCCATGCGCACGCCACGAAGATCATCGAGCGCCAGCGCGGCGCGCCGCAGCTCGAGGTCGACGGCACGCAACCGAGCCGGCGTCAGCTCGCCGCGGCGAGCGCCAAGCCCGAGGCCGAGCCGTTTGCTTCCGTCCTCGCGGACGCCGACCCTCGTAGAGCCGCTGACCACGCGGATCACGCGCCGCGTGGCGGCGAGACCACGAAGGGAGCGTCGGACGCCTCAATCGGCGACGCGTGCGCAGGTGTTGAGCGCGCAGGCGAGCGGCGACTGGCTGGCAGCGAAATCCGGACGAGCGCTTCCCCGGAAGGCGCTCGCGCGCCGCGTCCGGCGTCGTCGCGAGAGCGTTGCCGTTGATGCTCGTCAGCGCCAGCGGCCTGGCGGACCTTTTTGGCGAATGGCGTTCCTGTTTCCGCGCGTGGAGCAGTCAGCTCGCGCCCAGCGCGGCGCGAAGAGCAGCGAGGTCGGCCGACCCGAAGACCACACGATTCCTGGTGGCGACGTAGACGAGATCGAGGTTGACTCCAGCCTGGGCGACCTTGCGCGTCAGGTCGGCCAACACACCGGGGCGGTCCTCGACATCGACGACGACGACCTCGCTCTCGCGGGTCACCGCGAGATGTGAAATCGCCAGCAAATGCTTTGCCGCCTCGGGGTGCGGGACGAGGATGTGGAGCTCGGCTCGCTCGCCTGACCCAATACACGTAGCCGCTGCGATATTGACGCCGGCATCGCTAATTGCGGCCGCGACCTGCGCAAGCGCCCCGGGAGTGTTCTCGATGTCGATGACCAGGTCGAATGCCATGCGTCGGCGCGCCGTTAGCCTACCAGCGGCTCGACCGTTCTGGACCTTGTCGCCGCGATGGCGGCTGGAGTTAGCCGGCAAGTAGCGCGGCGTGGCTTGGAAGGACGGAACCGGACGACCGCAACGTCGCGTATGCAGTCGCGCCGGGTGCGGTTGAGCTGGCGACTCCTTTCGTCGTTAAGCAGGCGTTCGGTCGCGGCGCTCGTGACGATTCCCGCTGGGCGATAGCAGCTGTCGCCGCTATCGCGTCGGCCGCTTGCAGAGGTGTCGAAACTCGCGTGATCAGCTTCGAGATGCTTGCTGGGTCGCCGCGCACCAGCAAACGCCGCGCACCAAGAGATTGCGTTGCAGCTCCCCGTGAGCGCGAGCCGGCAACGTCGACGGGGACTTCCGATTTCTTGCGACGGACCCAGCGAGCCTGAGCCGCGCTTCCACTTCGGACCGAGCCCGTCGACTTCGCCGGGCTCTTACCCGCGACTCGGCGCTCGACCGACCGAAGATGGTCTGAGCCCCGAGAAGGGCCTCAGCCGTCCGCAGACCAAGGATGCGGGGACGGTGCGCGGCGCTGCGCTAGCACCTTCGTGCTCCGCTGTTTGCCTCGGTGGACGTGTGGCGACCAGTGGGCGTGCGGTGCCGCCAGGGATAGCGCGTAGAGCCGCGTGCGATGTCCCGCGCCGATACGCTGAGATCGTCAATGACCCCGCCGCCATCAGATGAGCTCATGGCCGATGCTGCGGCCAAAGGCCGACCCGGACGGAAGACCGATGAGGGTGTTCAGTGGCCTTTCCCATTCGCGCGGTACGAGTGACCTCGCGCAGGACCATGGCCGCTCGGCGAGCGTTTTGGCATCGGCTGGCCTTGACGTGGCTGCGAAGGCGCGGCGGGCCGAGCCGTGAATTGCGGCTTGGGTCGCGGCACTGACGGGGTGGTCAGGCGATGCTTCGGCTGATCGGTGTGGTGGTCTCGGTGGGCCTGGCGGACTCGCTGAACCCCAGCACGGTCGGACCCGCGCTGTACCTGGCGACGGTCCGCCAGCGCGTCTTGCGCGTGATGCAGTTCACGATCGGCGTCTTCACCGTGGATCTCGCGGCCGGCCTAGTGCTGACGATCGGGCCGGGGAGGTTGCTGATCGGACTGGTCCCGCATCCCCAACGGTCTGTCAGGCATGTAATCGAACTCGTCGCGGGCGTCATTCTCCTGGTTGCCGCGGTGGCTTTGTGGCGGGGGCGGCGGAGTTTGGCGCGGCGGGAGCTTCCGATGCGCGGTGGCGGTGGCGGTGGTTCGGCGGTGATCGCCGGAGCGTCGATCGCGGCGGTCGAGCTGCCGACCGCCGTGCCGTATTTCGCGGTGATCGCGGGGATCGTCGCCTCGAACGCAAGCGTTGCTCAGGAGATTGGTCTGGTGGCCCTTTACAACGTTGCCTTCGTGCTGCCCCTGGTGGCGATCGTCGTGGTCCTCCTCGTTGCCGGGGAGCGCGCTGACCCGTGGCTGCAGATGGGCGGAGCGTGGCTGCAACGTCGGTGGCCAGTGGTGCTGGCGAGCCTGCTTCTGCTCGTCGGCAGCGCCTTGACCGTGCTTGGCGGCACGGGCCTTGTCAGGCAGTAACGAGAAGCGCGCTGAATCCCGTCACGGGCCCAGCCCTGTGGGGGTCTCCTCGCAGGCAGGCGTCCCGGCCTCGGTCGGGCCGGGTTGGTCGCCGGGAACCGTCATCCAGGTCCCGCCGCAGCGGTGGAGCTTCACGGCCATCCCATCCTCCCTGTCCCGAAAACGTTATACGACACCGGACGAAGACTCGATGTGCTCGGGGATTGCATTCATCCCGCCGCGCGACACCGGGCGCCTGGGCGACCATCGGGACCGTCCCGCTCGGGGCCGATCGGCGCTCCCGCCAACGATCGCGTTCAGCCACATAAGATCCGGCGGGCGGGACGCACCTGGTCGTCGCCGGTGCTGAGCGCGCAGGCGCGCGAGGTACTCGCCGAACTCGTCGTGCATGCCGGCGGCCTCGGCTGCGGCTTGCGCGCGCTTGAGGATCCACGCGGCATGTGGGCCGCAAACGACCGGTCATCGGCGAGGGAATCCAGCGGCGACATCACCGCGACAGTGATGACTCCGAGCCCACCTAACCATGCGACCAGCACTGGCCAGACGATCCGATGGCGGGCGCGCCAGCGTCGGGCGACGAGCGCCGCGTACGCGAGTGCGGATACCGACAGTCCGACGGCGACGTTGGGAACGAATGTCCAGCTCAGCGCTTCTTCTGTTCAATCGAAACAAGTAGATAGATGGCTTTCGATCTGGAGCTCACCCCGAAGGTCAAACGCCCGGCCGGAGAGCGCTGCTGCGAACCCGTCGCATACCCCGACGTCGAGCGCGACCACGCCGCCCGGATGGCCACGATCGCCAAAGCGCTCGGAGACCCAAGTTCAGGGGGGAGGGCGCCCCCAGTTCGGCTCTCGGCAGCCACTTGGGGTCGTTTCGGTCGTACGTCGTTAGCGCGTCCGACGGGCGACCGTCACGCCAACGTCGATCACATGCGAACGACGTCAAACCCAAGCAACCAAAGGTCGTTCACAACACGACTGCACGTAAGGCGACAATGCAGTCGCGCGCTATCCGGCGGGTCGGGAACGAAAGACGAGCAATCGTCCGCGGAGGCGCGCCTTCCGCGTCGCGGGGCTCAACCGCCCCGGCCGCGGGGCGGGTCACGGAAGCGGAGCAGGGCTCCCGCGGTGTGCGATCGAGCGCTTGCAGCGCGGGTCACGGGACGCTGCTGGATTACGCCTGGAGGGGTCACGTTTCTGGGCGATGGTCAGCGCCGGATGCCGGCCACGAGCGCATCCCAGTTGCCGGCGGCGATCCGCTCCTGGTCGGCCCGATCGAGTCCCGCGGTCTGAAGGAAGTGCTCGACGCCACCATCGGGGCCGGGCCGGTACGGGTAGTCGGTCGCGAACAGGATGCGCTCCACGCCGACGACCTCGACCGCCCACCGCAGGTAGCGGTGGCTGTAGACGCCGCCGGCCGTGATGTAGGCGTTTCGGCGAACATACTCCGAGAACGGCTGGGGGAGCTTGGCCTGCATGGCCAGCCCGTCGGCCCGGTCGAGATAGAAGAGGACGACCTCTCCCCAGTGGCCGAGGAGGACTTGGAGGTCAGGGAAGCGGTCGAACACGCCGGCGAGCGCGAGCCGGAGGAACTGCACGCCCGACTCGTAGTGCCAGCCGATGCCGTAGGTGGCGAACGCGTTGTCGATCGCGTCGTCGAAGCCCGCGTACAGCGCAGCCCGCACCCGCGGCTGCGGGACCTGCGGGTGGATGTACAGCGGGGCGCGGAGTGACGCAGCGGCCTCGAAGATCGGCCAGTTGTCGGGGTGGTCGAGGTTGCGCTCACCGGTGCGGCCGAAGAGGAGGGCACCGTTGAGGCCGAGCTTGGTGACCGCCCGCTCGAGCTCTTGCGCGGCTGCGGCGGGCGCGGGGGCAGCGAGGGTGGCGAAGCCCTGGAACCGGTCCGGGTAGGCGTTCACGCGCTCGGCCATGCGGTCGTTCGTCTCGACCTGCAGGCGTGCGGCCTCGTCCGCCAGAAGGTTGTGCAGGCCGGGCGAGGTGAGCGAGATCACCTGGACGTCCAGCCCCGCCTCGTCCATCGCCGCGATCCTGCGCTCTCCGACCTCGCGGAGCCGCTCCCCCAGCTCTCCCGGAGGGGCACTGGCCCGCGAGTCCTCGCGCGCGGGGGCGTCGAGCCGGCTCCACGCCGTGACGACCTCGTCGGTGACGAAGTGCTCCTCAGTGCCGATCGTCTTCATCTCGGTGCCTGCCTACTGTCGCTGCCATGATCTTGATTGCATCTTCCCGGCGAACGGTAGCCGAGCCGTATGAACGCAGATACCGACCGAAGCTACGCCATCGTCCACCGACGACGTAGCGCACAGCTACGCCGACTCCAAGGTGCCCGGCGAGTTCCACCGGCCGACCGACTCTCTCAATGGCCGCCCAGCTCGCCGTCACGCTCACCCGGATCCCCGCCCACTCCGACTCCCCGCAGGGCGCCGGCCACCACCACGAGGAGATCGAGGAGCGCTACCTCGTCACCCACGGGACGCCGATGATGCGCTTCGGCGACGCGATCGAGACGGTCTGCGCGCCCGCCGCGGCGGGAGTCGCGCCGGGCACGAGCCGCTCGCACCGCAACGACAACGGCGAGGACCGAGAAGTCCCGTTTCCTAGTAATTAGTAAGGGCGGCGACGCATCGCAATCGTGGCTCCCGCCTGACATTGCACTGCGCGACCCATCGGCGCGCGACCGCTATCGGAGAGCATGGGTCGCGCTCGGCGACAGCCAGCGACGAGGCCGATGATCGCGCAGACCGTCGTTCGCGCGTGGCTGCATTGCCGCTCAAGCAGCCACTGAGGATCTCCTCGGAATTAGCTGGACCCGCGGCACGCGAGCTAGCGATCGGAGATCGTCGGCACGGGGCGGCGCGGGCTTGCGCTTTGCCACGAATGCGAGTGCCCGCACCGATAGACCGTCACGCTCGCGTTCACTACCGACCCGACCCGGGCCGCACGCATGCTTTGCGACGGGAGCATGCGGCCGGGACGGTCTCGCATCTGGGCGAATCGGACCCCACTGCGGGGGCGGCACGTCCGGATTGTGGCGAGTCATTTGTTGCCAGCGCGGCGGCGCGGACTCTGAGCCGCCGACTCCGTTGCGCGAGCGACGGGCGACTTACGCCCGGCTTTGTGGGGCTGCACACTCCAGCGCCCGCCGTGGCCCGCCACGCCGGTGCGATGCCACACCACAGTCACGGCTGACCGATCCTTGGCGAAGCGCAGCTCAAGCCAACGCTCGCCCTCCGGGTCGCACACCGCGCCAGGGTTCAGCAGCCGGCGCTCGGCCGGGTCTGCGGACAGCGCCAGTTGATACTCGGCACCGAGCCGGATGCGGCGCCGCAGCGCCCCCGGTCGCGCCGCCGGCTCCCACAGTGCCGATCCGCTCGGATGACGCGGCTATTCGGCGGCGCGTCACTGTCAGGTAGGACGGACCGGGGCTGGTGGCTTACCGGTCAGCTGGAGGCACCGTTTGCGCAGGTAGTCGCGTTGCAGCCCGGGCTGGTCGGCGGCGGCGAACACCTCGCGCGCGATGTCTTGCCGGCCGCGTTTGATCGCGGCCTGGGCGAGCGCGACGATCGGCGTCCAGTGGTCGGAGCCGAGCTGTTGTGCGACCGGCGCGAAGCGCGTCAGGCGCCCGGCGGCGATGTGCAGGTAGGCGACGTTCGCGATCGTTTCGTCGGCTTCGTAGCGCAGGCGGTGGGCGCGCAGTTCGTCCGCGAGCGAGAGCATGAACTGCTCCGCGTGGTCGGCAAGTTCGCCGCGGAGCTGGGCGAACGGTCTGGTCTCGGCGCGCAGCAGCAGCCCCCAGTTCTCCCAGGCGAGCAGCTCGCAGAGGTCCTCGCACCAGTCCTCGCCGGCGATCCCGGTGGGCTGATAGTCAAAGCTCGCGTACGTGAGCAGGGCATCGGTGCCCAGCTCGCCGATCACGCCGTAGGAGTCATCGCAGCGCTCCATCGCCCGGTAGCACCACGCAACGAGCGCACGGCGGGCGGCGAGCCGCTGCGGGGCGCTCTTAGCCGTCGTGCGATCTAACCGCTCGATCGCGGCTTCCAGCCGGCTTGCAAGCTTGAAGGTCTGGCCCTTGGATCGGAACCCTTCGCCGAGCCCGTTTGACAGCCGCTGGTAGTACGGCTCGGGCGAGACCGGGAACAGATGCCAGCGGCCGCGCAGCGCCCGCTCATACAGCCGCTGGCGCGGTGTGTGCGACATCGGATCGGTCATGTCCCGCGGGTAGAGCCCCTGCTTGAGCACCTTCGCTCGCGCCTTCGTTCGAGTCTTCGGCTCGGTCTCCTCGCCGGCCGCGAGCGCGTGCGCGTCGACGCCAGCGTCGGCCATCCGCCGCTTGAGATCGTCGAGATGGGAGAGCTTCGACTCGACCGTGGCGCCGCCGAACGTTCGTCCTTGGTTCTCGATCGCTTCGGCGAGCGCATCCAGATCGCCGTCGTGGTCGGCGATCGCGACCACGCAGAACCACAGATCCCAATAGCTCCACACCGCCCCGTGCCTGCGTCGCCCACGCCTCCGGACCGTAGATCGCCGCCTTGCCGGTGCCGCTCATCGCTCGCCAGCCGTCCAGGATCCCAGCGACCTCGTCTCGCACCTGCGCGCGCGCCAGCTCCCGCTCGACCCCGGTCATCAACAGCTCGTCGTAGCGAGTGTCCTCGTGCCGAATGGCCGCCGTCGACCGCAAGCTCGATCGCTGCCGCGTCAAGCGCCCGGCCAGCGGCGGAGCGCCCCACCCGGCCAGAGCCTCGCAGCGACGTGTGCCGCGCGATCGACCGCGCCCGCTCGGCCGGACAGCCCGGGAACAGGCGCACGATCTCCTCCGCCATCCGCGTCTGCAGCTCGATGTCCTCTGCATCTGTTCGGCGCCGGCGATTGTCCCATCGCTCAACACCTGCAGCGCGCGGACGGGAGGGCGTGCCTGTCACCTGGGCGAGCTACCTTCGCGATGGGCGGCTCCCTGCGTAGCCCACGTGTCGCGGATGACGTCAGACGACGAGCTGCCCGTCGATCCTGCGTGTCCTCCGCTCGACTCCGCGACCCCGACGGCTTCCTGGTGGCGCGCTACGTCGCCCAGCGTCACATGCTCAAACGCCCGCGCCCGCTCGACTGACCACCACCACCTCGACCCCGAGGAGGTCGCGCCGCGCGACACGCTGAGCAAACCGGGCGCGCAACCCGGGCGCGATCAGGCTCACCGCGAGTCCTCCACGCAAGCCCGACACGCCGCGCGCGGCCGCCGCCGGCGCCGACCGCCTCGCGCGACATGTCGGTCAGCAGCCGCAAGGCTCGTGACAGCCTCTCGGCGTCCCAGACGGCCGCGCGCCGCCCGTCGCGGGCGGTCACGTCGACACGCGCAGCGCCAGCTGCTCGGGCGGTCGCGAGACGGGCTCATCCCCGTCCCCACCGCCGCGCCGGCGGCCGGTCTTGCGCCAGTGCGCGACGATCTCACGAGCGCTCGCGTGGCGCCACCCCGCGGCGGGCGAGATCGGCCGGAAGTACACGACCCCGCCCTTAATCTCGGTGACCTCGCCGTAGATCCCCGTCCGGCCCTTGATCGCCGCGAGCACAATGTCGCCCGTCGAAACCTGCTCAAGCCTCACCGATCGAGTCTCCCAGCTGCACCGGACAGACAACGAACGCACGTTCGACGCCACGCAGAAAGGTCGAACGCCACGCGCCGAGATCCCACCTGACCTGAGGCCCGCGCGCGACGCGGCAGCTCAATTCCGCCGGCGGCCCGCGTCCCGGCTGCACCGACCGCGGGCCCGGGCCAACCCGTCGCTCGCGCCGGAGAGGCTCCGCGCCAGCGGAGCAAGGGCGGAGCTGCGCCAGCGTGCGCGACGTGTCCTTGACCGTCCAGACGGCTGGGCCCGCGAGGCGAATCGCTGCAGGCCTCGGCGAAACCCGCCGCCGCTTCGTAGCTCGAGACCTGCGCGACGTGTGACGCGGCCACCCCCCGCGAGGAGAGCGCTTCACGAAAAGATCACCGATATGGCGCGCGCCAGCTTTGAGCTGATCCTCGAGCAGTCAAGCGCTCCCGACTCGATGCCCATAACAGAGGTTCCGCTAGTAGCTTCTTCCGCGTGGGGAGTGCCGCGGATGGACTGCCGGCGTTCGCGGCCGACGCGGCGTTCGCCGGCCGCGTGCCGGCTCCCGCGGCCTGGCGGTCAGGGTCCGGGCCAGATGCCGATGCAGCCGAGGACCTCGCCTGCCTCCTCGCCAGTCATGCCGGCGCGTTGGAGCGCGTCCGGGCGCGTCGCCGCCACGCCATGCCCCAGCACACGGGATTGCCGGCCGGGCGAGCACACGCCCTCCTTGTGGGGATCCGGTGGTTGACAGAGCCCGAAACGCCGGCGGACGGGCCGGACGCGGAACCGAGCCGCGGTAGGGCGAGGGGAAGCGAGCGGTAGCGACCTTGAAGCTGTCCGGCCGGCGCCGGCGACAACGGGCGACGGCAGCGGCTCCCCGCACACAGGAGCGGACCGAAGTGGCGCCTTCGTGGTGGCGAGCCGTCTGCCACGCGTGGTGTGGCAATCGCAACTTTGGCTCCGCGGAGGGGTTTCCCGACCAGGACCGAGGGTTAGGTATGCGGCGGATATGGGGCCCCACCAGGCCAGGCAGTCGCTCATCGTCTGTAGCGCTCTCGGCGCACTCGAACTGAAAGGACCAAGCAGATGAAGCGATTTGCACTTGCCGCTTCGGTTGTCGCCGCGCTGTGCCTGTGCTCGGTGGCGCTGGCCGCGAGCACTCTGAGCGGGACGTACAAGACGAAGGTCACGAGCACCGCTCTCGGTGGCGAGCTCAAAGGCACCTGGACGCTCAAGCTCAAGGGCGGCGTCTTCACGGCCGCCACCGGTGGGGCCGTGCGGGCTCAGGGGAAGTATTCGGTCAAGGGATCGGAGATCACCTTCCGCGGCACACCCGGCCAGGGTGCCTGTACATCGCCCGGTGTGTACAAGTTGAAACTCACTGGAGCGAAGCTGAAGTTCACTCGGGTCAGCGGCTCGAGCACTGGCGCCTGCAAGCCCCGCGCGATCATTCTCGCTGGGAGCTTTGCGAAGGTCGGCTGAATAACAACGCGAACGCTCGCGCGGCTCGGGCCGCGCGAGTACACGTCGGCCGGCGGGCTCGGGGTGTTGGTGCTATCGATCGGCATCCTGCCCGCTTCTGGATGGCCTTGCGGCGTTGGCGTGCCGCAGAGGTCCGTGCCATCGAAGTCCTGCTGTACCGCGGCGCGATCGAGACCGGAGCCGCCACCAGCTTGCAGCGGATGCTCGTCGAGATCCCGCTCACCGACGTAGTGCTGTGTTGAGTTCGGGGAGCTGTGCCGGCTCGAACCTGCGCGCACCCATGCAGCCGACGCCAGCGCGCTGCTCCTTTCCATGCAAGGGAGTAGCCGCCAGTCGGCGTTTGCGACGGCTGCCATCGCGTTGCCTGGGACGCACGGCGGGCATGGCGGACGATCGGTATCAAGGGAACCGTCCGGTCCTGACTTCGCGTGACGGGAGCGTCGTGGAGGTGGCGCCAGCGCTGGTGGGGCAGATCGGTTGGTCGGCGCTGGCAGGATTGGTGTCGCTATCGTGCGGGTCGGTGCTAGATGTGTTCGCTGGGATTGCTGAGCATCTGCGTGCTGTGCTTGCGGCTGTGCCCGAGAGTGAGCGGGCGCTGCTTGAGCTGCGCGCCGTCTGCCCAGGGCTGGGCGAGCGCGAGGCCCTGGTCGCAGCGCACTTGCGGATCTTCTTGGTGACGTGGGATCCGCTGGGCGGGATGCGGGATCGCGGGATGGCGTGGGCGACCGCCAGCGGCGACGGCGACAGCTTTGAGGTCGTGTTGTACGCGACGTTGGAGGACGCGGTTCGCCAGGCGCGGGAGCGTGGGCAGTCGCCGGTCGATGTGATCGGCGAGCTGGCGGGCTCGGTGGTCGCGGTCGGCGCCGCGCACCAGGAGCTGTTGGTCTCAGGCGCCTATCCGCAGCTGTCGTTCGCGGGCGAGGTTGCGGGCCTGTTGTCGGCGGTGGGGTCGGCGGCCAGGCTGCCGGCGTTTGAGCTGGAGTTGGCGGCGGCTGGGTGGGAGCCGATCGGGCTGGGGGCGATCCAGGATCTGGTGCAGGAGCGCTACGGACCGGTTGATCTGGACCGCTCGGCGGTGCGGCTTGCGCCACCCGGGCAGCTCGCGCTGGCTTGTCCGGCGTGTGCCGGCGAGCGCTTTGGCTTTCCGACCGAGCTCGATCGGCAGCGCAAGGCGATGTGCGCCGAGCACGCCGCGCAGGCGCAGGCGATCATCGACGCGCGGCTGAAGCGGGCGCCGGCGAGCAACCGCGAGGGCTGGGACGCGATCGTGGGCGCGTCATCGATGCTTTCCGAGCCGACGTTCGGGCTGCCGCTGTGGCTGTTGCGAGACCTCCAGCGCGCGTCCGACCGCGACCAGCGGGCCCCGGCCACCGAGCAGCAGCTACGTGCTGATGCCGCGTTGGCGCTCGAACTGGCTGCGCGGCTGGACGGCAAACCGGAGGTGTTCGTCGAGCTTGTGATGGCGGATGCGCTTAGCGACGTGTGGATGGTCGAGCTGCCGATGGTGCTCGCCTCGCGGGGGCTCGTCGACGAGGCGGTCACGGTCGGTGACGCGCTGTCTGAGCTCGACGCTGACAACCGCGCGTTGTTCGCCAACGACGTGGCGGTGATCCTGGCGCAGGCCGGTCGCCGTGACGAGGTGCTCGAGCGCGTGCAGCGGAACCTCAGCCGCTTTCCCGACGACATTTGGACGCACATCCACGCCGGCGATGTGCACCTGGCGCTGTCAGATCGCTCGAGTGCCGAGCGGGCGTTTCGCGACGCCCTCGCGATCGCGCGCGCACACGGCGACGCGTCCGGGGTCGCGGACGCCAACCAGCGCCTGGCGCAGTTGCTCGTCGCGCAGCGCGGGCGCGAGCAGGAAGCCCAGGCCGCCACCCGCGAGATGCACCGCGCCAGTCGCGCCGCCTACGCCGGGTCACGGCTGGCGGTCAAGGTCGGGCGCAACGAACTCTGCCCGTGCGGCAGCGGACGCAAGTACAAGCGCTGCTGCGGAGCACGATAACCGCGCCGCCACACCGCGGAAGCTCCGGCCATGAGGCAGGCGGGCCCAAGCGCCCACCGGGCTCTCGCAGCCCCCCGCAACGGATGCAACGCGACGCTCCCCAACGGCACGCGACTCGATCCCCGCGCCCGTTAGCGCCACAGGCTTCTCGCGGGTCGACCCGCTCTCCTGCTCTCACATCGCGAGTGCGGAGGCGCTCCGCTGCCGGCGCCACACCGTCCACGGGCGTTATCAGTCGCGCGACGCCCCTGCATTGCGACGCCTGCCCTCGTCGCAAACCGATAGCGCCGCTAACGACGCGCGGATCGCGAATGCATAAGTCCGCACCCGTTCGCCGCGGCCGGTCTCGGGACGCTCGAAACCGGGCGAATGCGGTCGGGCGCCGGCTGTCGAGATGCAACCGAAACGTGGCGCCTTTAGAGTTGGCCTGTGCCAGATGAACGGCGGTTCGCGGTGGCTGCTCGGCGATTCGCGTGCTGTGGCATCTCCTTCGCCGTCCTTGTGGCGCTGTGCGTGCTGGTGATCGGCATCTCGCCCGCCGCGGCAACGCGCTCGCGGGCGCGGGCAGTCGATGGCACCTGCCTGTTGCCCGGGGTCGGCAAGCCGCTGGATCGGGTGTGGCGACCGAACATCCTCTCTGCGATCGGCTACCAGCGCGGCCGGCGCGGCGACATCGCCTTCGCGGTGCGCACAGCGGGGGCGTTCTACGGCTACCGTCCCGACCACCAGGAGTGGTCGGCGAGCGTGCTCAAGGCGATGTTGATGGTCGCCTATCTGGACCGACCCTCGGTCGCAGGGCGAGCGCTGAACGGCTACGACAAGTCGCTGCTGTACCCGATGATCACGAGGTCAGACAACGACGCGGCCAACACGCTCGATGAACTCATCGGCAACAGCGGGCTGCAAGCGCTGGCCGCCCGGGTGCGGATGACCAATTTCGCGCCGACCGAGCCCATCTGGGGCGAGTCCGAGATCACCGCGCGCGACCAGACCAACTTCTTCTTGCATATCGACAGCTACATCGTGCCGCGACACCGCGCCTACGCGATGCATCTCCTCGCGAGCATCGTGCCCTCCCAGCGTTGGGGCATCGGCGAGGTCGCCCCGAAGGGCTGGAAGCTCTACTTCAAGGGTGGCTGGGGTTATGGCACCGGACTGATCGACAATCAGATCGCGCTGCTGACCCGAGGTTGCGCGCGCGTCTCAATCGCCGTGCTCACGATGTACGACGGCTCACACGCCTACGGCAAGCAGACCCTGAAAGTGATCTTTCACAAGCGCTGAGCGGCCTCCCGACTGGCCCGCACACGCGCTACCCCTAAAGTGCCTCGGGCGCCCTTTCGTCGCAATGCATAAGCGAGGGTGGGACCGGCGCCGAGCGAGCAAAGCAAGAGTCCGGCCGCCCCGGCGGCTGAGCCTCGGGGACCGACCACAAGGGGGCGCGACCGCCCACGCCGGCTGGCGAGTCGGTCGCGCTATCCGCGCAAAGGGGGCCGGCGTCAGCAGCGGCCCGATGTTCGTGCTGTCAGCGAAGGGGGAGCGTCGGGGGACGCCGCGGGGGGGCAGTGGCGGGTGTCGCGCATAGCGGCCAACCCAGCGCGCTCGTGAGCAGCCGGCGACGTCCCTTGGTCTGGAGACGATCAGCCCTCGATTACGTTGTGAACAGGGGACACCATCGGCTGGCCCGGATCAACGCCGAGCTCAGAGAGGATCGGGAGGAGGGTCTGCCCGAACGTCTCGAAGGTCTCCTGCGACTCCCAGATGTCGAACACTTGGATCTCGCCGTTCGTTTCCAGCGCGACGTGGTACGAACGCCCTGCCGGCGCTCCTGCGCCCGCCTCCTCGAGCTTCTTGATCGCCTCGTCGTACTTGTCCTTGGTGAAACCAGTGGGCGTGAAGTAGAGCCCGAGTGCCATTGATCCGATCCTCTCCGTGCGGTTCTCACGGTCGCTTTGCAGGAACAAGACCCTATCGACCTGAGATGTCCGCCGCAGAGATTTCCCGAGGCCGCATCGAGCGGTCGCTTCCCCCTCCCTTCCGCGCATTCCGAGACCCTCGCCATGGTAGCGACGAGAGCTTGCTGCCCGACGACAGCGACGAGATCATCAACAGTTGCACAACCTCAAGGCCCTTGGCGTCCGGGTCGCCGTGGACGACTTCGGGACCGGCTACTCCGCCCTCTCCCTGTGGCGGACGCGATCGACCGCCCCACGATCGGGTTCCGCTACGACAGCTCGAGGTCGTCGCCGGCGAGCGCGGGCGCCCCGCGCAGTCCAACAGCGGTGCGGATTCCATGACGACCTCCCAAGAGAAGATGACGACGGACCGCGCCATCGTCTCGCCGCCGCACGCCCAGTTGGGCACTCCGCAGCTCGCGTGGCGACCCCGCGCCGCGGCCAACCGCGGCGTCGTCGCGATCGCGCTCGCGCTCGCGCAACCGATACGGACCGAGCGATGGATGCAATCGCCCGAGCGGCCACCGAGCTCCGTCGGCGCCGCAGGCGTCCCGTCGCCGAAGCAGTCGCGCCAGCGAGAGCAGTGCCATGGCGAAAGCCAACGTGGGTCCAATAACGCCGCTGTCGGCATGGCCTGAGCCAAGCAGACGTTCTTCGCGGACCGTCGGAGGTCCGCCGGTGAACCCGGCCGCCTCGAGCACGAGGGCCGGCTGGCGAACCGCAAGGTTGGGCCCCCGGTGGGCGTGACCAGGGACGCTTATCGCCCGCGGCACGGCGAAGCCCGAGTCTCGACGAGTGTGGGCGATCCGTTGAGTGCGTCTGCTGGGCGAGACGACGCACACCGGTAGCGAGGGGCTTCGGCTCCATGTGACATTGCCACGGAAGGTAGATGACCACCAGGACGAGCCGGCCGTCCGCGGGACCCGGCACTCGTCGAAGGCCGCGGTACCGACCCACTGCCTCCGCGCGAGAGCCGCACGCTTCTGGACCAAGAATAACAAGGATGCGCACCATCGCATGCGATCATGTGCCGGCGGGAATCCGGGTGGTAGTGTCCGGGTGGACCGGGATGGCGTGCTGCTCGCA
This sequence comes from uncultured Solirubrobacterales bacterium, assembly GCA_963811155.1. Classification (GTDB taxonomy): domain Bacteria; phylum Actinomycetota; class Thermoleophilia; order Solirubrobacterales; family Solirubrobacteraceae; genus Palsa-465. The sequence continues at coordinate 75,062 of CAWEQQ010000037.1, read as the reverse complement.
TAGATCCGCTCGATCGGGAGCGATGCGCGCCGTGGTGGCGGCAATCGCGCTGTTGATCGCCGTGATGGCGCCGCAGCTGGTGCTCCCGACCGCGCGGGCCAGCGCGCCACTCAGCTGGTCGAAGGCCCAGTCGATCGATCCTTTGACGCTGTTCGTCTCGCCCGCGAAGCTGGCCGCCATCAGCTGCACCTCGCCGTCGTTCTGTGTGGGCGTAGGGTCGTACGGATCCATCGAGACCTCAAGCGATCCGACGTCCTCCACCTCCTGGAGCGGATCGCACGTGGACCGCTCGGTCTCGCTGGAGGCCGTATCGTGCGCGGCAAGCGCGCTGTGCGCTGCGGTCGCCAACACTGGTGCGATCTTCGCCTCGAGAGATCCTGCCAGAGGAGCTGGATCGTGGCACGGGGTCAACGGCGTACTGAGCAACCCGGGCACGCGGCTCGGTGGTGTTGCATGTCCGACGGTGTCGTTGTGTGTGGCCGTTAACGGCACGAATCAGATCGCGACTTCGACGGATCCGGCGAGCACGAATCCGACGTGGACGACGCAGACAGTGGGTGGCGAGCGCCAGCTTGATGGGGTGGCGTGCCCGTTACCGTCGGCGTGCCTGGTGCTCGACTATAACGGTGCCGTGCTCGCATCGACCGACCCGGCAGGCGGCACGGCAACCTGGTCCGAGACGACCGCTCCGTTCCAGTACGGCAGCCTCTTCTCGCTCTCGTGCGCCTCTCCGTCACTGTGCGTGCTCACCGGTGAGGCTGACACTGCGGTGGTGTTCACGTCCATGAACCCGTTCGCCGCGACGCCAACCTGGGTTGCGACGTCTATCGACAAGGACAACTATCTGAACGCGATCTCCTGCGCGCCGAGCGGCATGTGCGTGGCCGGTGACAGCGATGGCAACCTCATTGCCTCGCCGGATGCGGCGAGCGGAGCAGCCACGTGGCAGCTTGCCAGGGCGGTGGATCCGGCTGGCTTCATCTCCGTCGCCTGCCCGTCGGCCTCTCTATGCCTGGCAGGCGACGACTCGGGCGACATGGCCACCTCGACGGCGCCGGACACAGCGACGCCGGTGTGGTCGATCAGTCAGCAGCTCGGCAGCGGAGCCACTCGCAACGTGCGTCTAACGAGCGTGGCATGCTCATCGGTGAGCCTGTGCGTCGCGATCGACGACGCCGGCGGCGCGCTGGTCAGCACCCACCCGGACCGCGGGCCGAGCGCGTGGCGACGAAGGAGCATCAATGCCGGCCTGGACCTGAGTGCGGTCTCGTGCGCCCCGACCGGCTTCTGTGCCGGCGTCGGCCAGAACGACTACGTCGCCACATCAACGGCACCCGCGGCCAAAGCCGCTCGCTGGCGGCTGACTAACCTCAACCTCCACTCCCTGGATAACAACGGCGGATGGGTGACGGACAGCCTCAGCTCGATCTCGTGCACATCGAGCGCCTTCTGCGTCGCCAACCGCATGACGTACATCGGTGCATACAACCTCGAAGTTTCGCTGAATCCAGGTGCCACGCGCCCGGCATGGCGCGGACGCTCTGCCGGGGACACGCGAGCGGACGAATTCACAACGGTCTCCTGTCCGTCGCCTTCGCTGTGCGTGGCGAACGACGGCGAGTTCGGCGAGATGGCGAGCTCCACCGATCACGGAACGCACTGGAAGCTCACCTACGTCGAAACCCCCGGTGCCGAGAACGGAAGCCTCACGCCCAACCCCAACACGGTCAACTGCCCGGCGACATCGTTTTGCGTGGCGGGCGACGACGCCGGCCAGCTGCTGACCAGCAATCACCCGACCGGTGGCTCGCGCTATTGGGTTCGCACTCGGCTTCGCCGCGGATACCAGCTCGAGACGATCTCGTGCGCCTCCAGTTCCTTCTGCGCCGGGATCGACCAGAAGGGCCGCGTGCTCGTCTCAGACCAGCCCGGCGTCCCGGGACCCCGCTGGACGCTCGCTCCGGTCGGGAAGGGGATCACCGGGGTTTCGTGTCCGTCAACGCGGATGTGCCTGCTGATCAACCGAAGCGGCCAGCTGATCGTCGGGCGCGTCGGCTGACTGAGCCACCGTCCGCTCGGCGAACCAGCCGCTGTGGAGGATGTCGCCGTCCCCGCGCCACGGCGGGACTGCGACACGAGCTGGTGCTTCGCACGGCGGACGTCTCACGTCAATCCGCTCCTGCTTGCGCGCCGGACGCGGCGACTGATCGGCGATGGCATAGTACCCGGCCCTTGACCGAGTGGACGACGACCGAGCACGCCGAACGCTACCTCGCGCGCCAAGACACAATCCCGCACCGCACCGAGGGCGAGGCCGTCCTGCTCGCTCACATCCCGCGCACGGCGCGCCGAATCCTCGACCTCGGCACCGGCGACGGGCGATTGATCGCCCTGCTGCGACTCGACCGGCCCGATATCGAGGCGCTCGGACTCGATATCTCAGGGCCGATGCTCGCGGCAGCCCGGCAGCAACTCGCCGATGAGGATCGGACCACGTTGCTTCACCACGACATGAGCAGCCGATTGCCCGACATCGGGCGCTTCGACGCGGCCGTCTCGTGCTTTGCGATCCACCATCTCGACGACCCGCGCAAGCGTGCCTTGTACGGCGAGGTGTTCGAGCTGCTGGAGCCCGGCGGCCTGTTCGCGAACCTCGAGCACGTCGCCTCCCCAAGCGAGCGGCTGCACCGCCGCTTCTACCAGGCGATCGGCTACCCCGACGACTGGGAGGACCCCTCCAACAAGCTCCTAGACGTCGAGACCCAGCTTCACTGGCTGCGCGAGCTCGGCTTCGAGGATGTCGACTGCTACTGGAAGTGGCTTGAGATGGCACTGCTGATCGGCGTGAAACCGGTCGACGGGTGATCCGAGCAGCGTCGAGGACGACGTCGAACGGATCACGGAATGGGCTCCCCGCTCAGTCAAGGCCTCAATGCGGCGGAGGTCCCGCCAGTCGACCCCTAAGCGCGCCAGCCTAGCCTTGCGCGGAACTCGAGGTTTTGGCCGCTCAGTTTGTGGCCCGCTTACTAGCCTCGAGGAGGTCGAGGATGAGGGTCTCGACGGTGTCGGGCGGAGCAAGGTCGGTGGATGAGCGCGGGTTGGTCATCGCGGGACGTCGGGGTTGACGACGTTGATCGGTGAGCCTGCCTGGTAGGCGTTGATCTGGTCGTAGATGTCGGAGAACTGAAGCTCCCATTCCTCGCGTGTGACGTAGCCGATGTGCGGGGTGCAGATGATGTTGTCCATTTTCAGCAGCGGATCGGTCGTGTCGCGTAGGGGCTCGTGATCGAACACGTCGATAGCGGCGCTGCTGGGACGCCCGGCTCGCAGCGCGGTGACGAGCGCGCCCGGTTGGATCAGTCCGGCGCGGCTGGTGTTGACCAGCAGGGAAGTTGGCTGCATTTGCTGGAGATCCGCGGCGGTCACGATGCCCCTAGTCGCTGGGACCAGTCGCATGTGCAGTGAGAGAACGTCGCAGGCGCCGAAGAACTCGGCCTTGCTCGCGGCGACGGTGAGTCGGTCTGCGTGTGCTCGCGCGAGGGAGTCGGGGCGCGCCCAAACGAGGACGTTCATGCCAAACGCGGCGCCGTAGCCGGCGACGACCTTGCCGATCCGGCCGTAACCGTAGATCCCGAGCGTCTTGCCTGTCAGGCTCCGGCCGACGCCCGCCTGCCAGTTGCCCGACTTCAGCGAGGCGACCTGCTGTGGAATCTGGCGCATCGACGCGAGCACCAGTGCCCACGTCAGTTCCGCAGCGGCGTAGGACGGCGAGCCGGAGTGCATGTCCGAGCAGACGGTGATCCCCAGGCGCGTGCACGTCTCGATGTCGACGTGCGGGTAGACGCTGCGTTGGCTGATCAACCGAAGCTGCGGTAGGCGCTCCAGCAGCGGTGTGCGGATCTCGGTCCGTTCACGGATCAGGACCAGGGCGTCGAATGCGCGCAGCCGTTCGGCGAGCGCGTCGGTGTCCTGGACGTGATCGTTGAACACGGTGACGTCATGGCCGGCGAGCTTCTCGAAGCATGCGAGAGTACGCAGCGTGTCGAACCAGTCGTCAAGAATCGCGACCCTCATCGTTCGTCTCCCGGGTACTCGCTCGCGGCGATTCGCCGGCGCAGCTCGTCACCTCCAGGCATCAGGCAGCAGCCAAAGCCCCGCGCGGCCAGCAGTTGCTCGTATTGTGCCGCAACACCGTTGATCTCGCAGCCAAGCCGCCGCACCGCGGACGGCCCGGCCGACACTGCCGCATTGTCGCCCACGCGGCCGCGGCGCCGTGACTCCTGCTGCTGGGACTGCCCGACGCAGAGCAGAAGTCGCCGCATCGCCGATGACGTCGACGACACAGCTCAGGCTTCGTGATTGCGGCAGTTTGAACGCGCTGCTCCGGTATGCGCCGGCGGCGTCGAATTGCGTTGTCGTCTCCGAATGGTCCGAGCGCTTCGCGTCGAGGCCGCGATGCGAGGCGGAGCCCCGATCAGCGCCGCGACGACAACGAACGGTAGGACCCGCGGCGCCCCGCGGCGGCTCGCTGGGTCCTCGCGTCTACCGTATTGTCAGCATATGTTCGCGCGACCAAAGAACCGGACGAGGAGGAGCAGAGAGATGGCCGGAACCGAGAAGGCGATCCTTGCGGGCGGGTGCTTCTGGGGTGTACAGGACCTGATCCGTAAGCTCGATGGTGTGACCGGCACGCGTGTCGGTTACACCGGCGGCGACACACCCAATGCGACTTACCGCAACCACGGCTCGCATGCGGAGGCGATCGAGATCCTGTATGACCCGGGCCGCATCGCCTACCGGGACCTGCTCGAGTTCTTCTTTCAGATTCACGACCCGACGACAGAGAACCGTCAGGGCAACGACGTTGGCGCCAGCTACCGCTCGGCGATCTACTACGTCGACGACGAGCAGCGCCGCGTCGCGGAGGACACGATCGCCGATGTCGACGCCTCCGGCTTGTGGCCGAGCAAGGTCGTCACCGAGGTGGAGCCGGCCGGACCGTTCTGGGAGGCGGAGCCCGAGCACCAGGACTACCTCGAGCGCTACCCCAACGGCTACACCTGCCATTTCGTCCGTCCGGGCTGGAAACTGCCGCGACGCGCTCGGGAAGCGGCGCACTGAGCCAGATCCACGAGGGAGGAGCGGGCGGATGACCCGAACGGCGGTATCGAGCGATCAGGCCCCCGATGCGCTGGGCCCTATGGCCAGGCGACGCCTAGCTAGCATGGCCGCCGCGGCGCGCGAACGAGGCCGCAAAAGTTTTGCAAACGTTCCAAAAGCTACGTATAGAGTGCGGCAAGAATCTATTCTGTCGTACGGCTTGATCGGGGTCCGACGTGGGGCCGCCGTGGTGCTGCGGACGGCGAACCGAGCGGGAGAGAAAATCGATGCGGTCATCCAGATGGGCTTTGAATCACCCTGACAAGCGTGGCCGCCGACAGCGCTTCGGGCGAGGCATCGTGCCGCGAGTCGGGCTCATCGCCCTGTGCTCGGCGTGCGCCACGCTTTTCCTCGCTGCTTCGGCCTCGGCGCAGACGGTCACCACTGGCCCACCGATCGCGGTCACCACGACGGGCGCCGAGGTTTCGATCACGTTCAATCCGGGGGGAACCGCCGTCGGCTACCAGGTCCTCGTCGGCCCGACCGGCGGTCCGCTCACCTCGCAGGAGGGGTTCCTTACGGGCCCGTTCTCAGGCACCGCCGACGTCAACGAAACGGTCGGGTTGACGAATCTGATGCCGAACACGTCTTACACCTATCAGGCTGAGGTCGTCGAGTTCGATAACGATGCGACCACTGACGGCGCGACGGGGACGTTTACGACGACGTCCGTGCCGACCGGCCCGGGCACGCCCATAGTCCCGCCCCAGAACCCGCCCACGGACGGCATCTTCGGCTTCGGCTGCTCGACCGATGCCGAGTGCGTGGCCGACCTGAACGGGGACACGGCGTTGCAGGAAGGCCTGCCGCCGGTGGCCTTGCCGAGCAACTGGTCGATGCTGACGCCGGGTGAGCAGCTCTTCGTGGCCACCAATTTGGAGCGCGTCGTGCGGGGAGAGACGCCGATCGCCAACTTCGTTAACAGCTACGACGCGGCTGTCCAGGCCGGGGTGAAGAGCGACTCCGATCCGTCGCTGGCCAACCTCCCCGGGCCGGCCGGGTCAAACTGGGCGGGGGGGAACGCGACCCCGCTGGGGGCTGAGTACGGCTGGTTGGACTTGGACGGGCCGGGCGGCGGCAACATCGACTGCACAACGCCGACCGACGCGGGCTGTTTCGGCCATCGCGACAACATCCTGGCCAATGCGAGCGGGGCGGTCGGCAATCCCACCGAGATGGATGCCGCTGCGGGGACTGACAACAACGGTAACAAGTCGTATACCGAGATCTTCGTCAACAACCCCAATCCGACAGCGGCGAACGCGATCGTGCTCAGCTGGGCCACCGAGCAACAGTTCCTGGCCCTGCCCCCACTCGGTGAGGTCGTTCCCCGTGGTCGCGCCCCGAAGGACAGCCACCTTGTCTTCAGTAAGTCCACGTTTGCCGCCGTCGCCGGCCACCTGGTTCCGGCTGTGGTCCTGAACACCCAGCTGAGGAGGAACGCCGGGACGGTCGTCTCCTACAGAGACACGCAGATCGCGACCACGACCTTCACCGTCAAACAGCAACTAGCCGGTGTGATCAAGAGCGGCAGGTGCGTCGCTGCGCCCCGCCACAAGCGCAAGGGTGAAAAGGAGTGCATCCGAACCGAGACGCTCGGGTCGTTCGTGCATGCAGACGTTGCTGGGGCCAATCGCTTCCGCTTCATGGGACGCCTGAACGGCCGAGTGCTGAAGCCGGGCGATTACGTGATCGACGCCTCGCCGCGCAACCGCACGGGGCGGGCCGGGGCAACCGTGCAGCACGCGTTCACGGTCGTGCGGTAGCTGCGTCACGGCCGTGAACGCTTCGCTTCCGGGTGCTACGCGAGTAATAGCAGCGGTCGCTGGCTGGCTTGCGCTGCTGCTCGTGGCCGGTGGCTTGGTGTGCTGGCCGCCAGCGATCGCGGCTACGGCGCGATCTGCCACACGTCCGACGGTGGTGGCCGACAGCGGCTTTCGCCCCCCGCGCAGCGGCTACAGGTTTCCGAACTACGGCATCGAGGCTGGGCTGCCGAACCTCGGCAGCGACGAGATGCGCCAGCTGTTCGGCGACAGCGTGTGCGCCGGGTTCTCGGGCGGGGTCTGCGTGCTGTCGCCACCGGCGCTGGCGTGGATGCAGCAGGAGAACGCGGCGATGGCCGATGGTCATTGCGTCGGGTTCTCGGTCACGGCGCTGTTCTTCTACGCGGACCTGACCAGTCCGCTCTGGTTCGGTGCTGCTGCGGTCCCCGGGCTGACGATCGGCCGCAATCAGCTCCTGGCGCGCGAGATCGCGTACGGATACGTGTTCCAGGTGCTCGACTCCGTCCGCCGCGCCGAGGTGTCCGGCTCGCCGCGCGAGGTGCTCACGAGGCTCGTATCGGCGCTGCGCACGGGCAGCGAGCTTTACACGCTCGGGATCACCCAACCCGATGGCAGCGGCGGTCACGCGGTCACTCCGTACGAGGTCGAGCGCCTGCGTCCAAATCAGTACGCGATTCTCGTCTACGACAACAACTATCCCCGCACGACGCGAACGGTCCAGGTCGACACGAAGAGCGATTCCTGGAGCTACAACGCGGCCCTCACCCCGAATCAGCCGGGCAGCCTGTACGCCGGCAACGCCACCACCCACTCGCTGTTTCTGCTGCCTACCGCCCCGGGCCTCGGCGTGCAGCTGTGCCCGTTCTGCTCGGCCACTACCGCGACGCCCACCACCGCAACGCCGACCAGCACGACGCCGACCACTGCCACGATGGCCAGCGAGGACATCGGAGCGCCCTACGAGGCGATCCGCCTGCAGACGAACGGTCCTGTCGCCGGTCATCTGCTGATCACCGATCCGCTCGGGCGCCGGGTCGGGTTCGTGCACGGGCGCCTCGTGAGCCAGATCCCCGGCGCCCGGATCGTAAGCCTCTTCGTCGGAGGGACTCGAACGTGGCTGAACCACACCGAGCCCGAGTACGAGCTGCCGACCGGTCAGCGTTACAGAATCCAGCTGACCGGTGAGGCGACTGCCGGGGCCCGCCCGGGCCGACGAGTGGGCCAGACGTCGCACGCCTCCGTGACCGTCCTCGAACCGGGGTTCCTTGCTGCGGTACGCGGGATTGACACCCACCCCGGTCAGAAAGATCAGTTCAATCTCCCCGCCGGCGGGCATGCAATCTCGTTTCGGCCTCAGGGCGCCCGGTCGGCGCCCGAGCTCGTGCTCGGCAACGCCGCCGCGGGCACGAACGATCACCAATGGAACATCACCGACCTCGGAACGCCCTCGCGCAGGCAAATCTCAGCGTCGCTGAATGTCGCCAACCACATCATGAGTCTCGTGGGAGCCGCTAGGTATGACGTGTCGATGGACATGGTCGGCAACGGCGTGAGCGTCTTCGCCCATCGCGGCTTCGCGATCGGCGCAGGCATAACAGCGACCTTCGATTACGCGCACTGGGAGGCTGGGGACGGCATGCCGGTGACGGAGACCAAGCACGGCGTGGTGGTCCGCCGGGAGATCCTCAGCGACGAACCCGACCCGTCCCAGACGGGGAGAGCGTTCGAGCCGACCGAGCCGACACCCGCGCCCGCTGAGCCGCAGCCCCATCCCGAGCCGCCGGGCGCGACCGCCACCACGCTCGTGTGCTCCCCGCCATCGCTGCCGGTCGGTGGCGCAACGACCTGCCACGTTGATGTGAGCAACCTGGACAGCTACGCCGCCGGCACGCCGACTGGCGAGGTCGCCTTATCTTCCGACGATGGCGGGTCGTTCTCCGGCGACAGCTGTACGCTGTCGGACGGGTCCTGTGAGATCACCTACACGCCGACGGCCTTCGGATCGGGCATGCACGACCTCAGCGCGATCTATGCCGGTGATCACCGGTTCCACCCGAGCGACACCGTAATCGCCGTGAGGGTCACCCCGCCGGGCACGCCGCCGGTGAAGGTCGCACCCCCCGCGCCGGTGGCCACCCACTCCAGCACGGACACGTCGTTCCAATGTGAGCCGCAGGAGGTGCCGGTGAACTCGCCGACGACGTGCACCGCTACCGTCACCGACACCGGCTCTGGGGCCCCGACCATGCCAACCGGCGAGATCGACTTCTCCTCTGACAACGGCGGGTCGTTCTCCGAGAACCCCTGCACGCTGTCAGATGGCTCCTGCGAAGTCACCTACACGCCGAAAGCCGTCGGGTCTGGCATCCACGACCTTACCGCGAGCTATAACGGTGATAACACCGATTCACCGAGCGACGCCCCCACCGCCGTGAAGATTGACCTCCGCTCCACGCACACGTCGCTCGATTGCGAGCCGACAAAGGTGCACGTGGGCCAGCCCGCTACGTGCACGGCGACCGTCACCGACACCGATTCCGGCATCATGACCACGCCGACTGGGACGGTCACCTTCTCCAGCGACACCCTCGGCAAATTTTACGGGAATCCGTGCACCCTATCGGCGCTCAGCAACGCCACCTCCAGCTGCGCGGTGACCTACACGCCGAGCTCCTGCCCATTGGGGGTAGCCGACATCAGCGCCAGCTACAGCGGCGACTCGAGCCACGCCGGGAATGCGCCGGCCACGTTCAACCTTGCTGCCGGTCCACGATCAGCTGGTCGCGCCCGGACAGGGCAAAGATAAGGCTGCACCGCAGCGCGCGCACCAGCGCCGCGCTCCAGCCCGCGTCCGCCGCCACCACGACCGTGAAGGTCCCGCTGCGCTCGTTCATCCCAACCCTTACGTCCTCCCGGATCGATGCGCGCCGACGCCGGATCGCCGGTCGTGAGCTACGAAGGGGAAGACCACCGCGGCGGAGCCGAGGCGGTACCGCGTCGCCTCCCCGGCGGCGAGCACGGCCCCGTCGTTGAGGAACTCGAGCCCGGCAGCCGTCCCGATGTCCGGCGGCATGCTCACCGTCGGGTCGAGCGGGTTGGTGTCGACGACAGTGAAGGTTTGGCCGAGCTGCTCCAGCCCAGCGGCGTACGGACCCGAGAGAAACGCCGGCTCGGCCTGCGTGTTGGCGCTGTTCCGCTGTGACGCTCGCGGCGCGTCGATCGCGTCGGGCAGGCTCATGTGCAGGTCGATGCGCTCGAGCAGGATCTGCAGGACGGTGGTGATGATTGACGCCCCACCGGCCGCGCCGACGGCCAAGAACGCCCGCCCGTGGCGCAGCACGATCGTCGGCGACATGCTGGACCGCGGACGCTTCCCGGCCGCCGGGAGGTTTGGATCGCCCGAGAACGACGGGGCGAAGTCGAAGTCGGTGAGCTCGTTATTGAGCAGGAAGCCGCGCCCGGGGACGACGATTCCGCTGCCGCCGAGCTCCTCGATCGTGTTCGTGTAGGAGACGACGTCGCCCTGTGCGTCAGCGACTACGAGGTGGTTGGTGTCGAACTCGTGGTCCGGCGCGATCGCGTCGGGAGCGCTCCTGGACCGAGCACCCACCCGAGCCCTGCGAGGGATCGCCCGGGGCCACGGGGCTGGTGGCGGCGTGGAGTGGGTTGATCAGGCAGGCCCGCTGGAGACCAAACTCGGGCGACAGCAGGCCATCCTGCGGCACGTCCACGTATGCCGGATCGCCGATGTAGTGATTGCGGTCGGCGTAGGCCAGCCGAGTGGCCTCCAGGAAGTGCTGCCAGAACTGCACGCCGCTCAGCTGCGCCATGTCGAAATTGGAGAGGATGTTCAGCGACTCGCCGACGGTGATACCGCCGCTCGACGACGGCGCCATCGAGTACACGTCGTAGCCGCGGTAGTCGACGTGCGTCGGTGCGACCTCGCGCACCGCGTAGTTCCGCAGGTCGTCGAGCGTCATCGCGCCGGGCCGCGGCGTGAGGGTCGCACCTGGGACAAGCGGCAGGTCACGGACGGCGTTGACCACGTCCTGTCCGATCGCACCGCCGTACAGGGCATCCGGGCCCTGGCGGGCGATCAAGCGGTATGCGCGGGCGAGATCCGGGTTGCGCAGCAGCGACCCGGTCGCCGGCGGCTGGCCGCCAGGCAGAAGCAGCTGGCTGGTCGAGCTGAACTGGGCGAAGCGTCCGGCGTTCTCGCGAATCTCCTCGTGCAGCGCGTCGGTGACCGGGAAGCCCCGCTCGGCGACACGGATCGCCGGCCGCAGGTCCGCGGCCAGCGAGTGCTGACCCCACAGGTCGAGCGCGGTCTGCCACGTGCGTAGCGTCCCCGGGACCCCGACGGACAGCCCGGAGGTGACCGCGGTCGGGAAACTCAGCGGGTTGCCCGTCGTCGGGTCGATGAAAAGGTTCGGGCCGTCGGCGGCCGGAGCCGTCTCACGCCCGTCGAGCGTGTAGACCCGGCGCGTGTGCGCGTCGTAGTAGACGAAGTAGCCACCACCGCCGATGCCCGCGACCATCGGATCTGACACGCCGAGGGTGGCCGCGACTGCCACCGCGGCGTCGACCGCGTTCCCCCCGTGCGCGCAGGACCTGGATCCCGGCCCGGGTCGCCGGGAGGCTGTCCGAGGCGACGGCGCCACCGTAACCGACGGCTGTCGACTGCTGCTGCCCATACGGCGTGCCTATGCCTGTTCCCAGATTGCCGTCCGCCGCCCGAGCGGTCGCATGCCGAGCCGCGGCGCGGACGGACCTCCCCACCTCGCCGCGCGGGCGCGGCGGCCACCGCGAAAAGCGCCACCAACAGCCAGATCGACCCGACCGCCCCGATCCGCAGGCGCCGCGCGCCCACGCTGACGTTGCGGCCGCGCCCATAGACCCGACGCTCTGCAATAGCCCTACGCACGACCGACCTCCTCGTGGTTGGCGCCTCTATGCACGCTGTAGTCGGATTGGCCGACGCCCCGCGGGTAGTCTAGCCAATAGCGGCAGTGACGAGAGAAAACCGTCTCGGCGCCCCTCACGTCTCCGTTCGATCGCCAGCGTCGCTCCGGCCGCTCTGGACCCCCGAGGAAGCGTTGACCGCCAGTGCCCCTCGACGCGAAGGCGGCCACTCACGTGTTGTGCGAAACCGTGGAACCGCGATCCGGCTTCAGCTGCGAGTTGCCGCTTTTGCGACACTCCTCCTCGAGCAGCAGCGAGTGCGGATCGCCGGGCGGCTCTGCCTCAGTAGGGACCGCCTCATGCCGCAGCGCACCGGTCGCGAGCTCGACACGGTCTCACATCAGCACGTCTGCGGGCACGAGCTCCGCAAGGCACGTCAGCGCCCGGCGCCGCAGCTCGGTCACCGTACGAGCTTCCAGCAGCGCCCGACCGAACCGGTGCGCCGCGCCCACGTCGATGTCCGCGAGCCAAGGCATGACCTCACCAGCCACGATACGCCGACGCGCTGCTTGCCCGCGAGCCGGACGGCCCCGGCGAGATGATCCTCCACGCCCGTCAGCCAGTGAGCCGGGCTCGGCATAGTCGGCGGCGAATCCCTCAGCGCTCCCCTGTCGGCGTCACCCCGGCCTGCTCCGGGACCACGCCCAGCGGAAGCTCGAGTACCAGCCTCGCTCCGCGCTCACTCGGCGCGGCAGCCAGCCGCCCGCCGTGACCAGCGGCGATCGCCGCCGCGATCGCCAAGCCACGACCGCGCGGGCCACGGTGCCGGCGCGCGCGCCGCGTCAGCACGGCGACCGGGGCCGGCAGCCCCGGGCCGCAGTCGGTGACCTCGATCCGGACGTCCGCGCCGTCGAGGCGGCCGCGAACCTCGACCACCCCTCCCCCGTGCTCGATCGCATTCGCGATCAGGCTCCCGGTCGCCTGCGCGAGGCGAACGCGATACCCAGCGCCCGCGCCGCCGGACCCGACCAGCGACCCACAACCTCGACGCCGGCTCGCGTGCCCGCGGCACGCCACGCCTCGACCGAATCGGCAAGCAACTCGCCGACATCGACGTCCTCGCTCGCGAGGCCCGCCGGTTGCGGAGTCCCCTGTCCCCCCGAGGTCATCAAGCGCCAGCGAGGCACGCCGAAGCTCCAGGTCGACGGCGCGCAACCGCGCAACCGTGAGCTCCCCGCGGCGAGCACCAAACTCGAGTCCAAGCCGGGCAGCGGTAAGCCCCGCGCCTGCCAGAACCCCAGCACAGTCCACCTGCCGCTACTCACCCAGCCCGCCAACTGCCGACCAGACCACCCCAGCAGCCCGAGCCCGGCGAGCGACGCGATCAGCCCCAACAGGAGGACCGGACGAGCGGACGATCGTTGTTGACGTCGCGTCATCGGCTAAAGCGAGCCAGCGACCGTTTGCCGACAGATTTCTGTTCGGTCGCGACACGGGAGCCCGGCCCGCGAGTCGTCGATCGGCTCACCATCGAACGCGACGTGGGCGAGGAGCGCGAACACGAGCAGGGGATTGGCGACGGATCGCCCGTTCTGTCGAGTCATGCTCGTTAAGCGGGCGAGCGGCGCTTTTGCGACAAATCTCTTCGCCCAACAGCCGTGGAGCGATCAGCGCTCAATCACACGGGCAACTTCGGACTAGCAATCGCGACGAGGCCAGCCGCGCGCCGCGGGGTTCGCGCTCAACATCGGCTGGCGGATCGCGCTGTTTGCCTCAGCGGATCACGGGCCGCGGCCGCTCACCACGTCATGATGCGATCCACCGGGCGCCGGTGCTCGATTCGCAATCGCATGTTGAGCACGGTGCAGCCGCTGGTCATGCACCGGACGGGGTTGAGGTCGGCCTCGACGATCTCCGGAACCTCCCGGAGCAGGAGGGCAAAGCGTAGGATCAGCTCGCGCAGCGCCTGACGATCCAGCACCGCACTGCCGCGGAACCCGTCCAGTTCAGCCGTCACGCCCTCGCAGGAGTCGATCAGCTCGTCGGCTTCTGCGTCCGTCGCCGGCAGCAGGCGAAACGCAACCCCTCGGCCAAGGCCGGCTTGGCGACCGCCGAGGCCAAGCGCTAACACTGGCCCGAGGTCGGTATCGCCGACGGCCCCCACCAGCACATCCCCGCCGGGCGCGACGAGGCGCTGGACGATCGCTCCCGTCCATTCCTGTCCGGCCGCCTGCACCCGTCTTTCGAGCTCTCGCCAGGCGGATCGCACCGCCGACTTGCCCTTCACCCCAACTAGCAGGGCGTCGAAGTCGCTGGCATCCGCGGGAGCGGGCAGATCCGCCTTCAGTGCCACCGGAGCGTCGATTTCCGCCGCCACCGAAACCGCCCGCTTGAGCTCGCGACAGCGATGCGAGACGTCGACCGGGATGCCGTGCGTGGCCAGCAGAGCCTCGGCTTCCCCGAGCGTCAGCCAGCCGCCTGTGGGCTCGCGATCAAGAAAAGAGGAGATCACCGCGCCCGCCGCGGGCGCGTTCAGGTCGGGGTAGTGCGGGCGCTCGCCGAGCGGCCGCGACAGCCATTCGCGACGTTCGGCGGCGCGGGCGAGCACGGTGGCACACGACTCGGGAAACAGGAAGTTCGGCACGCTCGAGCCGATCTGCGCGGGCAGCCGGCCGTCCGAGCCCACGACAGACGCCACGACTGGCTTGGGCTGCCCCGCGGAGACAGTGGAGATCGCACCCAGCACGGCCTCCGGGTCGTCGAAAAGCTCGACGTAGAAGACCATCAGCGCGTCAATGCCGGGATCGCCGAGCAGCTCGCGAATCCTCGCGGCGTACTCGTCCGGTCCGGCGCCGATACCCAACAGCAGCGGGTTCCGCGCTCCGCTCGCATCCCCGACCTCGAGCCCGAGCGTCGCGCAGGCGTCCGCGGCGAGCGTCGCCACACCGGCGGAGTTCGTCACGATCCCGATCCGACGTCCGGCTGGCAGCGGCTGGCGCTCGAAGAACACGGCGGCATCGAACAACTCCTCGCCACCGTGGAAGCGCAGCACCCCGGCTTGGTGCAACAGCGCGTCGACGACCGCTTCGCCGCGCAGCGCCGCGAACGTGTGGGAGCGCGCTTCACTTCGCGCCCCTTCGGCCCCTCGACGCCCCTTGAGAGCGAGGATCGGCTTCTTGCGCGACACGCGCTGGGCGATCCGGGTGAAGTGCTCAGGATCGCCGAACGTCTCGACATACAGCATCACCGCGGCCGTCCGGTCGTCTTCCTCCCAGAACTCGAGCAGGTCGTTGGTCGAGACGTCGGCGCGATTGCCAAGCGAGGCTGACATCGAGACCCCCAGCTGCCGGGACGCCGCATGACCGAGCAGCCCGATCCCGGGCGCGCCCGAATGCGAGCAGATCGCCAGCGCTCCCGCGGTTACGCTGGCGCCGGTGAACATGGCGTTCAGGCTGACCTCGGCGGCGGTGTTGAGCACCCCCAAGGAGTTCGGCCCGACGAGCCGCAAACCCGCACCCCGAACGATCTCCAGCAGCCGCTCTTCGCGCGCCAGAGACGCCTCGCCGTCCTTCTCGGGACCGGCTCGCAGAACGAGCAGCGCTCTTGCTCCGTTCGCCGCCGCCTCGGCGGCGTAATCGAGCACGTCGTCACCCGCGGCGGCGATGATCACCAACTCCGGAGCGACCTCCAGCTCGCTGAGACTGCGGGCGGCCGGCATCGAGCACACCACCCCGCCCGCGCGGTTGACCGGTTTCACGACACCCCGGTAGCCGCCGCCGATGACGTTCGCCAGCACGGCGCGGCCGACATCGCCCGGCGCGGCCGCGGCGCCCACAACCACAACGATCGACGACGGCGCGAGGACCGGTCGCAACGACGCGATCGACGCGAAATGGTCGCGCTCGTCGATCCGCTGGGTCACCGCCTCGGTCGGGGTAATGTCAAGCGACACCGTGACCTCACCAGACGAACCCTGGCGTCGCACCGCGAAGCCGGCATGCTCGAACGCTCCCAGCATAAGCCCGTTAGCTGCCATCACCTCCGCATCAAAGCGGCGGATCCCACGGGCCGCCGCGATCGCCGCGAGCTGCTCAAGCATCCGGGTCCCGATACCGCGACGCTGAAACTCGTCGGCCACCGCAAACGCGATCTCGGCGACGCCCGGCTCGCGCAGCTCCTCGTAGCTGGAAACAGCCACCACCCGGCCTTGGTGGCGGCCGATCAGCGCCACACGATCAACACCCGGAGCCTCCGCGGCGTCCCGCGCGACGCGGTCGGTGCGCCCGTAGCCATGGAAGCGGAAATAACGACTCTCCGGCGAGAGACCGTCGTAGAACGCCTTGATGTCGCCGAAGTCCGCCGGCGTCGGGGCCTGTAGGCGCAGCGTCGAGCCATCGCGCAGCAGCACGTCCCGGACCAACCGCCGGGCCTCGGGCGCCGGAGCCAGCGTCACGTCGCTCGACACGCTCGACGGAGGAGAACCCGCAAGGCAGTCGACACGAGGCTCCCTCCACATCATCTGCCGCTGCTCGCGCCGAGGAGGAGCGCAACCGGCTGTTCGACTCCGTTTCATGCCTCTCACCGTCAATCGAGACATCCTTAGAGCGAGGATGTCGCGTTGTGACTCCAGACACAATCGTGCCGCGCCAAATTCGTGCACCGCATCCGTACAGCAGGCGAATCGTCTGCGGCGAACTACGCAGATTTCGCGCTCCGCGTGAGCAATGCCACCATCGCGCTTCTCCGTCGCGACGGATCGCGTCCACCAGCCCGAAGTACACAGGGCACGCACCGAGAGTCGCGGACCATCTGTGCTGCCGCAGCGGGAGGGATCCGCTCTGCGTAGGTGGCGACCTGCCACAGCAGCGCGCGGCGTAGCCGGGGACGTCGCATCAGAGAATCGATCCGCGCCAACAGCGCCGTTGACAGCCTGTGATTGCGGGTGAACGGCGTCTGAAGGCGCCGCTCGGCCCGCGATCCCTGCTCCCGGTACCCGGAGCGGTTCGTCCGCAAGCCGCCCGTCCCACCAGAGCTACCGACCGCCGCCTGGATCAACAAGCCCGACACGAAGGAGCCGCAGCTCACTAAATTCGACCACGAAGCGTCTCACCGAGCTTGACAGGCTCAGAGCCGCAAGCCGACGGTACTCAGCGTGTGTACGAGATGCCGGCGAGCACGAGCTGATCGCCGATCGCGTCTGGCGCTCGCGCTCGCAGCTCGAGCTCGCCGTCGTCAAGTACGTCGCCTGGTTCAACACCGTCCGACTGCACTCCTCGCTTGGCAACCGGCCACCCGTCGAGCACGAGCAGCAACACGCCCGGTGCTCGCCGCCGCTCGCCCTGAAGCGCTGTCGCGCTCCAACAGCTCTCGGTCATCCGTGAACCGCTCTGTGTACGACCCCTACGGGGTCGACTCCGATATACGGTAGTCAGATAAGCACACTGACTGGATTGCTGGTCCCGCGAGCTGCTGGCTGCGTCGCGGGCGATCCATACGCCGAGCGTGGCGAATCCGACCGTGAGCGCCACCAGCGCCATCACCGGCCCGAACAGCGCCTGAGTTCGAGCCCGAGCGCTTCGTTCAGCGTAGGCGGATGTGGTCATCGCCGCGAAACCACGGGATCTCCGTCGGGAGCGGCGCTCACCCGATCCGGGTGATGAGGCGCGCCGGCGACCTCGGGCGCTCAGGTGCCGACCGAGTCGCGCAGGTCATCGGCATAGAGCTGGACGAGGCGTCGCTACGCACGTAGCGACCGACGCGCGGACGCCGCAGAGGCGAGCCTCGCCATCAACCAGTTGGAGGCCGCTGAGGCCGTCGCCGGAGACCTCCCGAGGCTCCGCTTCGGCCGTACGGTGACCCAACGCGATCGGCCATTTCCACGGATGCGGGTGGAGGACCTCGAGGCCGGATGCCGCCGACCGGGCGGCAAGCGCGAGGGGCCTCCAGCTCGAGCGGACAAGCCGTCAATAATCCTGATGAGAGCCCTTAGCCCTCCGGAGTAGGGGTCACCCGGACCTGCCCCGAGGCGATCGCGATCGGAAGCTCGAGCACCAGCCTCGCGCCGCGCTCACTCGGCGCCGCAGACAGACGCCCCCCGTGGCCGGCGGCGATCGCCGCCGCGATCGCGAGGCCATGACCGCGGGAACCCCGGTCCCGATTGGCCCGCCGCATCAACACCGCGACCGGCGCCGGCAGCCCAGGGCCGCAGTCGATGACCTCGACCCTCACGGCGGCCCCGTCCACCCGGCCCCCAACCTCGACCACCCCTCCCCCGTGCTCGATCGCATTCGCAATCAGATTACCGGTCGCCTGGGCAAGACGAACGCGATCACCGACCAGCAACGCGGGCGGACCCGACCAGCGCGCGACGAGCTCGACCCCCGCTCGCGCCCCCGCCGCCCGCCACGCCTCGACCGAATCGGCAACCAACTCGCCGACATCGACATCCTCCCACACACAGGTCGCCGCGCGCCGCATGCGCACGCCACGAAGATCATCGAGCGCCAGCGCGGCGCGCCGCAGCTCGAGGTCGACGGCACGCAACCGAGCCGGCGTCAGCTCGCCGCGGCGGGCGCCAAGCTCGAGGCCGAGCCGGGCAGCGGTCAGCGGACCGCGCAGCTCGTGACACGCTCGCGCGACCGCCTGCAGGCGCGCCGCCAGCATCCGCCACATGACCAGCGCCGCCCCCGCCGCGACGCTCGCGGCAACCCAGCCCCCAAACGCGATCACGGACGTCACTCGATGCTCCCGTCCACCAACCTGTACCCCACTCCCCAGACATTGACCACGAACTTGTCGCCGCCGGCCCCCAGCTTCTTACGCAGCCGGGCCGCGTGCGAGTCCAAGGTCCTTGTCTGTCCGAGCGAGCGATAGCCCCAGACGCCCCGCAGCAGCTCCTCGCGCGTGAACACTCGTGTCGGATCGCCTGCGAGCGCGCGCAGCAGCGCGAACTCCTTCTTGGACAACGCAAGGCGCTCGCCTCCGAGCCACACCTGCCGCGCCAGCGGATCGAGCTCTAGCGCGCCGATCCGCAGCCTCCCAGAACCGGGTCGCCGGCGCTTGCGCCGCAGCAGCGCGATCACCCTCGCTCTGAGCTCCGGATAGCTGAACGGCTTGACCATATAGTCGTCACATCCGCGATCGAATCCGCGCAGCCGGTCGAGCTCGCCGGCACGGCCTGACAGCACGAGCAGCGGCAGGTCCGGGTCCAATCGCGCCGCGACCCGGTCGGTCTCGCGAACCTCGCGCACCAACTCCAGCCCATCGCGATCGGGGAGCCCGAGGTCGACGATTGCAAGGTCCGGGTAGCGCGTCTCCATCAGCCGCTTCGCGTCGGCGACACAATCGGCTTCCAGCAGCTCGTAGCCGTCTGCTGACAGGTTGTCGGCGAGGAACGTGCGCGTGGCACGGTGGTCCTCGACGATCAGGATCGTGGGCAGTAGGGGTTCCATGCCGATCCAGAGCCGCGGCCGGCGCAGAAATCGCCCCCACCGGAGCTCGACGGCAGCGTCTGCAACATCGCTGTCACTCGCCCCGGGGGGCAGGAATCAGAAATATGATCACGACGCCCCATGTACCGACGCGGGAACTACAACTCGGGCGAGGACTTCGTGCTCGAGTACGGAGAGCTGCGGTTCACGTTCAACGAACGTGACTTCCGGGAGCGCTGCGAGCAGGCCGCCCGCAAGCTCGGCTTCCTGCGAGGTGGGGTGCATGAGGACGAGGCCGAGGACTTGATCAGCCTGGTCGTCAACGGCGAGGTCACCGACCCCGCGTCGGCGCTTGGGGAGCATGTCAACGAGTGCTGGCCCGAGCTCGTGGGCCCATCGGAGCGCTCGCTCGTGCATTGGCTGCGCCGCCTGATCTTCCGCGGCGCGTGGCTCGACCAGCGCGTCAAGGAGGGAGAGCTCGACGTGTGCTTCGACGAGGACACGAACGCGTTCGTCTACATCCAGCCCGACCGCGGCGGCGAGCCGATCGAGCTCGCACCCGAGCCGAGCTGGAACCGGGTTGCCTATATCCGGCGCTAGCCGCCCCCCTAACGCGTAGTCGTGTGCATTTTGCACGCTCGAACTGGCGCTTTCTTCCTGCTCAGACGAAAATCCTAGTTTTTGAGAATGCACCCGGAGATGCGTTCGGGGGCCGCCCCTATCCCCCGGTCCCGATCACGGCCGAGATCTGCTGGTTGCGGGGCGGGGGATTGTCGAGCAACAACCGGGGCACGGAGACGAGCTTGTATCCGCGCGCCTTGAGGTCCTTGATGATCACCGGCAGCGCCTCGACGGTCTGCTGGCGGTTGCCGCCGGCGTCGTGCATGAGGATGATCGCCCCTGGTCGGGCGCCGGAGATGGCCGCGCGGACGATCACGCGCACGCCGGGCAGCCGGTAGTCGCTCGTGTCCACGGTCCACAGGACCATCAGCATCCGGTACTCGTGCAGCAGGCGCAACGTCGCGCCGTTCCAGAGCCCGTAAGGGGGCCGGAACAGGCGCGGGAACGGGGCGCGATAGGCGCGGATCGCGGCCGCCTGCTCCAGCAGCTGCGCGTGCTGCTGGGATGTAGATAGCCTCGACATCGGCGCGTGAGCCTCAGTGTGATCGCCGATCACGTCGTCGCCGTGGGCGACGATCTCGCTGGTCGCCGCGTGGAAGTAGCGCTCCAGCACGCCCACCTCGAAGAACGTCGCCGGCACGTGCGCCCGCTCCAGGACTCTGAGCACCTCGAGCGTGTAGGGACCCGGGCCGTCGTCGAACGTGAGCGCGAGTTCCCGGTGCTGGGCGCCGGCGATGCGGACGTACGGCGTGTAGGCGAGGGTCCGGTCGATAGCGCTGTTCTCGGCGGCCCGCTCGGAGGCGGCGAACGATCCGGGGCCGTCTCCGGCCAGCCTGGCGATCCGGCTAAAGAACCCGCGCCCGGCGTACAGCATCGCGCGGTTCGCTGAGGCGCCGCCGCGGGCGCCGATCCACGCGCCGGCGACGAGCACAATCGTTGCGAGCACCAGCAGCGCAACGGCTCGCCGGCGGAGGTGGTGCGGCTCTGGCCCGCGGCGCGGCGAGACGGGATGCCGAGCGGTTCGCGGCCCGATCGGACGATCAATCATTTCTGCGCGGGCACTTACGGCACGATTTGCAGCCAAACTGCCAGCGGCCGCCGTCGCCACTAGCCTCACGGAACGCATGCAGCCGACGATCTGGGTCGTGATCCCAACCTATAACGAGGCGCCGAACATTGAGCGCCTCGTCCGTGCGACCGCCACGGAGCTCGACCGGATCGCTTCCGACGGCTTCCGCATCCTCGTCGTCGACGACAGCTCGCCGGACGGCACCGGCGCGATCGCCGATGCAGTTGCGGGCGAGCTCGAAGTGGTGGAGGTGCTCCATCGCGCGGCGAAGGATGGGCTCGGACACGCGTATCTGGCCGGCTTCGCCCGGGCACTCGAGCACGGCGCCGAGCTCGTGATCGAGATGGACGCCGACTTCTCTCACGATCCATGCTATCTCGGCGATCTCTTGCACGCGGCACGCAACTCGGACCTGGTCCTCGGCTCGCGCTACGTGCCGGGCGGAGGCGTGCGCGACTGGGGCCTGCTGCGCAGGATCATCAGTCGCGGCGGCGGAGTCTACGCGCGGCTGATCCTGCGGGTGCGCATACGCGATCTCACGGGCGGCTTCAAGTGCATCCGCCGCGAGGTTCTGCAGGCGATCGATTTGCGCAGCGTCCGCGCCGAGGGGTACGTTTTCCAGATTGAAGTCACCTATCGTGCGTTGCTCGCGGGATTCCGGGTACGGGAGATTCCGATCGTGTTTCAGGATCGGACCGCCGGATCAAGCAAGATGTCGGCACGGATCGCGCTTGAGGCGATTTGGCTCGTGCCCCGCCTTCGCCGCAGCGCCGCCGCCGCAATCGCGCGCGAGACGCGGGCCGGCGAGCCGCTGGGCTCTTCATGACCGCCTTCCCATCGCCCATCAGCTAACTGAATAATGTAATTTCAATGTTACCGAAACCGGGCCCGATCGTCGTGCGGGCATCCTATCCCTGATGAGCGTTCACGGCCCGCTCGGCGCGACGCCCCAGACCGGCGCGCTGGAGCTCCCGACGATCCGCGCTCGATGCCCGCACCGCGGCGCCCGGCCGCCGGATGGCGCTGCTCGGACTCGCCGGGATGGTCACAACCGGACTGCTGATCGCGTTGGGCGCGGCCGGCACGGACACGCTGCTGCCCGAGACGCTCCGACCCGTCCCAACCTGGCTCGCGGGACCGTTCGCGAGCACCAATCTCGATCTACGCAGCGGTGGCGTGATCGCGGCGCTGGCGCTGATGTTCGCCTCCTACGTGATCGCGGTGCGAGCCGCCGATCGCGTCTCCCCACGCACCGTGCTGATGACGATCGCTGCCCTGCACGCGCTGGTGCTGCTGGCGCCGCCGCTGATCTCGACCGACACCTTCAGCTATCAGGCCTACGGCCGGATGGGCGCGCTGATGGGGATCAACCCGTACCTGCAGGGGCCGCACGCGATCGCGCTCGACATTGTGTTCCCCTACGTCGGCGCGAAGTGGTCCTACATTCCGACGGCTTATGGCCCGATCTTCACGTCGCTGAGCTACTTGCTTGCGCCCCTGTCGATCGCCGCTGGAGTGCTCGCCTACAAGGCGCTCGCGGCGCTGGCGAGCCTGGTGACGGTCGCGCTGGTGTGGAACACCGCGCGCCTGCGCGGCGTCGATCCGGCCAAGGCGGCCGCACTCGTCGGCCTGAATCCGCTGATCGTGATCTACGGGGTCGGTGGCGGGCACAACGACCTGCTGATGCTGGCCGTGATGATGGGCGGCGTCTACTTGATGCTGGCGCATCGCTCGCTGTCGCGCCACCGTGAGCGCGCCGGTGGCCTGCTGTTGGTGATCGCGGCCGCGATCAAGCTGACCGGTGGCCTGTTGCGTGCCGTTCGCGGTCGCCGGCGGCACCGGGCCGCGAGCCGGAAATCGCCGCCGCGACCTGGTGATCGGCGTGGGCGTCTCGACGGCTGCGCTCGCCGTCCTCAGCCTCGCGATGTTCGGCAGCGGCGTGCTGAACATCTTCGCGACGCTCAAGAAAACCCAGGACATGGGCGACTGGCAGAGCATTCCGGCGTTCGTCACCTCGCGCCTCGGGCTCGACAGGGGGACGATCGGACACACCGGCGGCCTACTGTTGGGCGCGATCTTTGTCACGATCTTCTGCTGGCTGGTGCGCAGGTCGTGGCGCGCGGAGATCGACTGGATCGCAGCCGCCGGCTGGGCGGCGATGGCGATGCTGATCACGGCCACCTCGTTGCTACCGTGGTACGTCGCGTGGCTGATGCCGCTCGCGGCGCTCGGCGGCGATCGCCGGCTGTGGCGCTACTCGATCGTGCTTACGGGAGCGGTGCTCTTCATCCAGTTGCTCGGCTACATCCCCAACGCAAGCTCGGTGGGCTTGTGAGTGCTGCGCCGTCCGCGCCGGGCGATCCGCCGCGTCCCACCGATTACCGACCGGCGATCAGCGGGCGGATCGTCGACGACGGTGCCCGTCCGCTCGAGCTGCTCAGCGTCGTCGCACCGGTCTACAACGAGGAGGCGACGATCGAGGAGTTCTACGGGCGCGTCTGCGCCGCGCTCGCCGGGCTGCGCTTCGAGCTCGTGCTGGTCGACGACGGCTCGACTGACCGTAGCGGGGAAGCGCTCGAGCGGCTCGCGGGGAGCGATCCCCGCGTGCGCGTGATCTATCTGTCGCGCAACTTCGGGCATCAGACCGCGCTCACCGCCGGTCTGGACCACGCCCGCGGCGACGCCGTGGTGATGCTCGACGCGGACCTCCAGGACCCCCCCGAGCTGATCCCGCCGATGCTCGACCACTGGCGCGCCGGGTGCGACGTCGTCTACGCGGTCAGGGAGCAACGCGAAGGAGAGTCGCGCTTCAAGCTCAGCACCGCACGGTGGTTCTACAAGCTGTTCGACGCGCTGGCCCAGGTCGAGCTGCAGCCCAATTCCGGCGACTTCCGACTCCTGGATCGCCGCGCACTGGACGCGTTGCTGTCGATGCGCGAGCGCAACCGCTTCCTGCGCGGGATGACGGTGTGGGTCGGCTACACGCAGGCCGCGGTGCCCTATCGCCGCGATCCGCGCTACGCGGGTGAGACGAAGTACACGGTCGCCAAGATGCTGCGGTTCTCGCTCGACGCGATTTCGTCCTTCTCGCACCGTCCGCTGCAGCTGGCCACCCTGCTCGGGTTCATGATCTCGACGCTGGCGTTCGTCGCGATTCCGGTCGTGATCGTGCTCCGAATCCTCGGCTCCTACCTGCCCGGCTTCGGCTCGATCACGATCCTCGATCCTGCTGCTCGGCGGGATCGAGTTGATCGCGATCGGCATCATCGGCGAGTACGTCGGCCGGATCTATGACGAGGTCAAGGGCAGGCCGCTGTATCTCGTGCGCGCGCGGCGCAACGTCCCGCTGCACGACGCCCCCGACGCACCGCTCCCGCCGGTCGCCGAGCCGCAGCGAATGGCGACGACGACCGCTAGCCGCCCGCGGGATTAGGCCCGAATGACGGGTTGACCCGGCTCTCGGAGTCGCCGCCCGCGACCGCGCCGCGTCGCAACGGCCGGACCTTCGCCCCAGAGCCCTCGGCCGAGTCGTCGGCCGAGCCGTCGGGCGAGCCGTCGACGGCGCGCTCGAGCGCGGCGATGCGGCTCGCGAGGCCCTTGATCGCGTCGGCGATCGGGTCGGGCAGATGGATCCAGTCGGCGTCGGGACCCTCGAGCCGGCGCCCCTCGACGCGGACCGGGTGGCCTGGATTGCCGACGACCGTCGAGTGCGGCGGCACGTCGTGGATCACGACGCTGCCGGCGCCGATCTTCGCGCCGTGACCGACCGTGATCGGGCCCAGCAGCTTCGCGCCCGAGCCGATCGTGACGTTGTCCTGCACGGTCGGATGCCGCTTGCCGGTCGCAAATCCGGTACCGCCCAGCGTTACCCCCTGATACAGCGTGACGTCGTTTCCGATCTGCGCGGTCTCGCCGATCACGACGCCCATCCCGTGATCGATGAAGAAGCCCGTTCCGATCGCCGCCGACGGGTGGATCTCGATCCCTGTGACCGAGCGCGAGATCGCCGCGATCAGCCGGGGCAACACGGGGACGCCCGCCTCGCAGAGCGCGTGCGCCACCCGGTGCGCCAGCAACGCGTGCACGCCCGGCCAGGTGGCGAGGATCTCCAGTGAGCTGACACCGCGCGCGGCCGGATCGCGGCTGCGGGCGGCAGCGACGTCCCGCCGGACCTCAGCGGCAGTCCGAGCGATCAGCCCGACACCGAACATGGACAAAGCGTACCGAGCGATGCCGCGGCACTGGGTCGCGGGCTCTGCTGCTGGTCGGGCGATGGCGCGACGCTGACCAGCGATCTAGGGCGCAAAGAACGGTGTCGACACGTAACGCTCCCCCGAGTCCGGCAGGATCACGACGATCCGTGCGCCCCGTGACGCCGGCCGCCGCGCGACCTCGAGCGCCGCCCATACCGCGGCCCCGCCCGAGATGCCGGCGAGCACGCCTTCCGCGCGCGCGAGCCGCCGGGCGGTCTCGATCGCGTCCTCGTCACCGACCGCGATCACCTCGTCGAGCACCTCACGGTTGAGCACCGTTGGGCACGAACCCGGCGCCGATCCCCTGGATCTTATGCGGCCCGGGGCGGCAGCCCGAGAGCACCGCCGAGGCGGCCGGCTCGACCGCCACCACTCGACAGTCGCGGGTTGCGCCCTTGAGCACCTCGCCCGCGCCGGTGATCGTCCCGCCCGTTCCGACCCCGGCGACGAACACGTCGATCCGGCCGTCGAGCGCGTTCCAGAGCTCGGGCCCGGTCGTGCGGCGGTGGACCTCCGGGTTGGCGGGGTTGGAGAACTGGTCGGGGAGGAACACGTGCGTCGCGCGTGGCAAGCGCCTGGGCGGCCCGCACCGCCTCGGTCATCCCGCCGAGCGACTCGGTCACTTGGACGCGCGCACCGTAGAGCCGCAGCAGGCCCTCGCGCTCCCGGCTCATTCCCTGCGGCAGCGTGAGCACGAGGTCGTAGCCCTTCGCTGCGCACACGAACGCGAGCGCGATTCCGGTGTTGCCGCTGGTGGCCTCGACGATCGTCGTTTTACCCGGCTCGATCCGGCCCTCGCGCTCCGCGGCCTCGATCATCGAGACACCGATCCGGTCCTTGACGCTCCCGCCCGGGTTGAATGCCTCGAGCTTTGCGAACAGCGCCACGTCGAGCTCGCCGACGATGCGAGTGAGCTGCACGATCGGCGTCCGCCCGACGTGCTCGGCGATGTTCGTCGGGATCGGCGCCATCGGGCGGCCAACTGTAGCGGCGCGGCCCTCCGTCGAAGCCATAGCGGGCCGTCGCTACGAGCTCGCGAACTTGCACCAACCCACCAAGTCAACTCTCACGATCTCGGCGGTGACCGCACGGGAGTGATCGCGAACTCCACGCGGCCAGCGCTTGCCGAAGGGAGGATCAGCCCTTAGCAAGCATCACCGGCCCACGCTCGATAGGCTGCCGCCGTGGATATGGCTCCGATCTGGATCGGAGGTTTGGGTGCGCTCGTCGGAGGCTTGGGGGCGGCGTCTGCGGCGGCCGCAGCTTGGCGCGCTGCGGTCAGCAGCTCGCACGCGGCCATTGAGGCGAGAGAGGCCATGGCGCTCGCAGTCAGACCAAGCGTTGAGGTCTGGACCGCTCAGTGGGGGGGTCCCGAGAGCCCGGCTTCCGCACGCGTGTGGGTTCAGGGCGCAGTCAGCGATTGGCCCGCGACAGACGTATTGCTTCAGTTTGGCCTGGCGAGTGGCAAAAGGGGGTCGACGAGCACTAAGTTGCTTGAGCCACTCTATGCGGGGTCGCCTCAGAACCCGCCGTTCCTTCACATCGATATCGAGCAGCCCAGTGACACGTGGCCTCCACCGGGAGGTGATCACCTTGAGATCATGGTCTTGTTCTCGGACATGCGCCACGCCGCGTCGTATCGGATCACAGCCTCCGCGGACATTCGGCGCTACGCAGAGGGGGGTACTGCCCTCGCAGTTGTGATCACCGAGCCGTCGACGATCGAACGCCTCGCTGCGCCTGCTGAGAAACCAGTGCGGCGACGTAAGCGACGGGCTGTTGTCGGCGCTCTGGGCGAGACGCCCGGCCACGACGCATCGACGCGCTAGATGTGGTACATCGGCGCGCCGGCGGCCCTCGCCTCCTCCTCGGCGACATCGACGATTGTCGACTCACGCAGTACTTCGCGGGCCGCTGCGGCGGCGTCGGCGAACACCCCCGTCGCCCCCTGTCCCAGCGGCCCGTCGAGCAGCTCGACGACGTCCAGCACGGTCACCTCCCGAGGCGAGCGCGCGAAGCTGTAGCCGCCCTTCACGCCCCGCTGCGAGCGCAGAATTCCAGCCCGGCGCAGGCCCGCGAACAGCTGCTCGAGGAACTGCACCGGAATCTCCCCACGCCGCGCCACCTCCGCGATCGGGACGGGCCCGGCGTCACCCTGACGGTAGAGCTCGACGAGGGCCCTCAGGGCATACGGGGATTTAGTCGTGATCGAGAGCAACCGATCCCGATCGTAGCCGCTGTAACGGCCTCCGGCTCCGCGCTATCCGGCTGGGCCTTGTTCAGATCCAGCCGCGCTCAGTCGCGATCAGCACTGCCTGCGCGCGGTCCATAGCGCCGAGCTTGCCGTATACGTTGTGGAGGTGGGTGCGGACGGTGCTGGTCGAGAGGCCCAGCTCGGTGGCGATCTGCTTGTAGACCATCCCGCGAGCCAGTCGGCGCAGGACCTCGACCTCGCGCGTCGACATCGGGCAGGGATCGATCTGCCGCGGACGTCCGCCCGAGGTTGGTAGCGGCAGGTCGTACATGACCGCACGCAGCTCTGCGGGCTTGACGCCGACGATCCGGGAGACGTTGAGCAGCTCTGACGGGGAGACCGAGCCGCCGAGAACGTAATGGGCAAGCATGTCCGCGAGGCGAACGAGCGCGGCTTCGCCGTCGCAGTCGTCGGCATGGTGGCGCTCGATCACGCTGGCTAGCGACTTGGGCATGCCCCAGCGCCGGGCGAGAACGCCGCCGACGAGTGCGTGGTCGACACCGAGCTCGCGTCGCTCGCGCTGGATCCGCTCCTCGGGCGTCCGCGCCTCGCCGTGAACCTGGCGCGGATAGCCGGGGTAGGCGTGAACGAGCACAAGCTTGCCGATGTCGTGCAGCAGCGACGTGACCATCAGCCGGTCGCGCGCTTCGTAGCCGAGCTCGCGAGCTAGGCGGTCGGCAGTGCGCTGGGTGGCGACGGCGTGCAGCCGGAAGCGCTCCGGAATCCCCTGCCAGACGGCCGTGCGCTCAAAGAAGTCGAATGTGCGGGAGCGGCTCGCAATCGCGTGCACGCTCCGGGGCGAGAGCACCTCGACAGCCTTGACCGCGCTCTCGACGCGGCCGCGCGTGCGGCCATCGACCTGGTTGGCGAGGCGCAGGACCCCGACCGCCAGCGCGACATCGGCTTCGACCGCCGCAACCACGTCCGCGGTCGCCGGCTCGCCAGCCTCGAACAGTCGCATCACGCGGTTGCGCGACTCTGCCAGCATCGGGAATGCCTCGAGCGCCTCGAAGGCAGCGGTCAGGCGCCGTCCGTGACCCTCATTGTGGCGCCGCTCGCGCGCGGCGTAGGGATCGGTCGGCACTGTTTCTGCCTCTGCGAGGGGCGCGACTGTGGATTCACTCGCCCTTGTCACCGAATCGGGAAGGACGGGAATCTCGGTTCGTCTTGCGTGCATCCATGCCATTTGTTCCTGTCATCGGCAGATGTTTGGTGCGATTTAGGAGCTTATCTCGACATCGCGCGGATCAGCGCTCGATCGATCCGCGCGAGCGTCTCCTCCCGTCCGAGCACCGCCACGCTCTCGAAGATGCCCGGCGAGACCGTCGTGCCGGCGATCGCGACGCGCACCGGCTGGAACACCTTGGCCGGTTTGGTTTCGCGGCTGTGCACGACGCCCCGCAGGGCAGCCTCGACGTTCTGGAGCGTGAACGGCTCCGCCGCGGCCAGCGCATCGCGGGCGGCGCGCAGGTTCTCAACTCCGCCGTCGCGGCAGATGACCTTCTCGAACGCGGCCTTGTCGTCCGCCGGCCCGTCGAAGATGAATCCGGCCAGCGGCCAGAAGTCGGCCAGCGTCTGGATCTTCTCGGCCGAGATCTCGACCGCGCCTCGTAGCCCGCTGCGACCGGTGTACTGCTCGAGTCGGGCGACCAGGTCGTCGGTCGACAACGCGCGCAGCCAGTGGCCGTTCATGTGTCGCAGCTTCTGCTCGTCGAACACGGCGGGATTCTTCGACACGCGCTCGAGCCGGAAGCGCTCGGCCAGCTCCTGCATCGTGAAGTACTCCTCGTCGGCGGCGAACCCGGCCCCGAGCAGCGCGATGTAGTTGACAACCGCCTCGGGCAGGTAGCCGGCGGCCCGCAGCTCCTGCACCGACGCGGCGCCGTGGCGTTTGGAGAGCTTGCGCCCGTCGGGGCCATGCAGTAGCGGTAGGTGCGCATAACTGGGGGCGGGAGCGCCGAGCGCGCCGAACACCTGCAGCTGCTTCGGGGTGTTGGAAAGGTGGTCCTCGCCGCGGACGACGTGGGTGATGGCGACATCCAGGTCATCGATTGCGTTCGCGAACACGTACAGCGCCGATCCGTCGGCGCGGGCGATCGCGAAGTCGTCCATGCTGGCGTTGGGGAAGCGGACCTGGCCGCGGATCACGTCGTCGACGACCGTCGCGCCGCTATCGGGCCAGTGCAGCCAGACGGCGCCGCCGGCCGCCTCAGCCTGGCCGCGGAAGCCGGCGCCCGAGCCGTGGCGATCCTTGTACGCCCTACGATCGTCGGCGGTGGCGCTCGAGTGATAGGCATGCCCGCTTGCCAGCAGCTGCTGCACGACCTCGGCGTGACGCGCGGCGCGCTCTGATTGGAAGCTGGGCCCCTCATCGAAGTCGAGCTTTAGCCACCGCAGCGCGTCGAGGATCTGCTCGACGTTCTCAGCGGTCGATCGTTCGCGGTCGGTATCTTCGATCCGCAGCACGAGCGTACCTCCGTGACCGCGCGCCAGCAGCCAGTTGTAGAGCGCGGTGCGAGCGCCGCCGATGTGCAGCGCCCCGGTCGGGGAGGGTGCAAAGCGAACGCGCATGAGATCGATTTCACCATGCTAATCGGCGCCCACGTCTCCCAGGCTGGCGGGCTCGCAAAAGCCGTCGAGCGCGGCGTGGAGCGCGGTTGCAACGCGATTCAGATCTTCAACCAGTCGCCGCGCATGTGGCGCCCGACGGCGTATCGCGAGGACGACTTCTCGGTCTTCCGCGCCGCGGTGCACGACAGCCCGATCGACGCGGTCCTGATCCACGCCGTGTACCTGCTCAACTGCGCCTCGCAGGACGCCCAGATCCGCGACAAGACCCGCACCTCGCTGATCCAATCGCTGCGCGTTGGCGCCGGCATCGGCGCTCGCGGCGTCGTGCTGCATCCGGGCTCGGCGAAGCAGGACGAGGCCGGCAAGGCGATCGAACGAGCGGGGAAGGTCATCGGCCAGGCGCTGGCGGAGTCCGAGCAATGCGAGCTGCACCTGGAGGACACCGCCGGCGCGGGAGGGACCCTGGGGCGGTCGTTTGAAGAGCTGGCGGAGCTCCTGCAGGCCGCCGGCGGCGACAGACGGCTCGGTGTCTGCCTGGACTCGTGCCACCTGCTCGCGTCCGGGTACGACATCAGGAC
This sequence comes from uncultured Solirubrobacterales bacterium, assembly GCA_963811155.1. Taxonomy (GTDB): domain Bacteria; phylum Actinomycetota; class Thermoleophilia; order Solirubrobacterales; family Solirubrobacteraceae; genus Palsa-465. The sequence goes on along the minus strand of CAWEQQ010000037.1, from coordinate 44,440 downwards.
CGCGGGCGGCCTCGCCGGAACGCTGGACGAGTTTCACCGCGTCGTCGGCCTGGAGCGCCTGCACTCGCTGCATGTCAACGACTCCGTCGCACCGCTCGGGTCCAACCGCGACCGCCACGCGCTGCTGGGCGAGGGCGAGCTCGGCGAACAGGGCTGCGCGACCTTCCTCTCCGAACCGCGCTTCGACGAGCTTGTGTGCGTGCTGGAGACCGGTCACGACGGAGGCGCTCCCGCGGCGCAGGACGTGGCGCTGGCAATGAAGCTGCGAAAGCGCGGAAAGGCCACCCGCGCTCGCTCGAGCAAGAAGCGATGATCGATTTGAAGGTCTGGGGCGTGAACGGCGGCCTCGAGATGTAGCTCGACCTGTGCGACCAGTAGTGGCACATCACTAGTACGCCACGCTTGCGGGCTGCTCCGCGCCGGCGGCTTTCGCCAGCAGCGCCACTCCAAGCAGCGACTCCAGCTCGGCGTGCAGGCCGGCGCTGCGTGCGACCCGGAACTGCGGTCCGAGCCGCAGCCGGCGGTGCCCGACCGATGTGCTGAGCTCGATCACGACGTCCGACTCGCCCGGAAAGCCCGCGAGCAGGTCCTTGAGGTCGCCGAGCACGGTTGCCGGGAACGCCGTCGCGTCAAGGCGCAACCGTAGCGCACTCGCGGCCAGCGGCTGCTTGGCGGCCTGCTCGGCCGCCTCGCGCACCTCGTCCGCTGTCGGATTGAACAGCTCCACCAGCTGGGCGACGATGCAGGTCCGCTCGCGGTCCTTATGGTCGACGCGTCCGCGCACGAGCACGATCGAGTCAGGCGCGAGCGCTTCGCCGCTCGCCTCCAGCGCCTTGCCGAACACCACGATCTCGACCGATGCTTCGAGGTCGTCGAGTGTCGCGAACATCATCCAGTCACCCTTCTTGGTCCTGATCCGCTTCGCCTGCGTGATCATCCCACCGACCGTGACCCAATCACCGTCGCGGCGGCCGGCGAGCTCCCCGAGCCCACAGTCGACGTTGGCGCCGAGCGCTGCGCCAACCTCCTTTAGCGGATGGGCAGAGATGAACAGGCCGATCGCCTCCTTCTCGGCGGCGAGCAACTCGGCGCGCTCGAACTCGCCGCGCGGGATCGGGGCGTGGCTCGGGGTCGTGAATCGGTCTCCCAAGGCGGCTGCCGCGCCCACCCCGCCGCCGGTGGTCCCGCCGCCGACGAGGCCGAGGTCGAAGATCGATCCCTGTCCGATCAGCACGTCCTGCTGCACCTTTTGCCCGGCCGCCTGGGCCTGCTCGAGCACTGACAGCATGCCCTTGCGCGATGCGCCTGTAGAACCGAAAGCCCCACATTTGATCAGCGCGTCGATCGCCTTCTTGTTGACCGCGCGGTTGTCGACCCGCGCGCAGAAGTCCCACAGATCACGGAACGGCCGGGCGGGTGGGTCGTAATCACCGCGCGCGCGCTTGATCGCCTCGACCGCCGCGAACCCTACGCCCTTGACCGCGTCGAGTCCGAAGCGGATGTTGCCGTCGACGACCACGAACTCGTGGTCGGAGAGGTTCACGTCCGGAGGCAGGATCGAGATCCCCATCTGCTCGGCCTGCGCAACGAAGAACGGCACCTTGTCCTTGGTGTCCATCACCGAGGAGATCAGCGCCGCCATGTACTCGGCCGGGTAGCAGGCTCGCAGCCAGGCTGTCCGGTAGGAGATCAGCGCGTAGCACGCGGCGTGGCTGCGGTTGAACGAGTAGTCCGCGGACCGCTCGTTGGTCGCCCACAGTAACTCGATCACCTGCTCGCTGGTGCCCGAGGCGCGGCAGCCCGCGACGAACTCGGGCTTGAGCTTTGCCATCGCCTCGCGATTCTTCTTGCCGATCGCCTTGCGCAGATCGTCAGCCTTTGCGCCGCTGAACCCGGCGAGCTCCGTGGCGATCCGCATCGCCTGCTCCTGGTAGAGGATCACCCCCTTGGTTGCTTCCAGGATCGGGCGCAGTCGCTCGTCCGGGTACGAGATCGAATCGAGGTCGCGCTTGCCGCGGGCGTAGGTCGGGATCTGGTCCATCGCCCCGGGGCGGTACAGCGCGACAAGCGCGACGAGGTCGTCGAACTCGGTCGGCTTGACCTTCTTCAGCGCCTCCCGCATCCCCTCGGACTCGAACTGGAACACGCCGATCGAGTCGCCGCGCGCGAGCATCTCGTAGGTCGGGGCGTGATCGAGCGGCAGCGTCGCCATGTCGGGTCGCTCGCCGGTCGACCGCTCGACGATGTCCAGCGCGTCCTCGATCACGTCGAGGTTGCGGAGCCCGAGGAAGTCCATCTTCAGCAGGCCGATCTGCTCGATCGGCTTCATCGTGAACTGAGTCACGGTCCGGAATACCTTCTCGCCGCTCTCGTCCGTGCCCGCCTCCGCGATCTGCAGCGGGACGATGTCAGTCAGCGGGCGATCGGCGATCACAACCGCGGCGGCGTGGATCGAGGAGTTGCGCACGATCCCCTCGAGCCCCTGCGCGACCTCGACGATCTGCTTGGCGGTGCCGTCGCGATCAACCTCGGCGCGCAGCGGCTGCCCCGGCTTCAGGCATTCCTCGAAGCTCGGCGGCCTGCCCATCACCGGGTCGGGAATCAGCTTCGCGAGCCGGTCCCCGACACCGTAGTCATGGCCCAGCACACGCGCCGCGTCCCGCGTCGCGGCGCGAGGGAACATCTTGCCGAACGTGACGATCTGCGCGACCGACTCCTTACCGTACTTGTCGGTGACGTACCGGATCACGCGATCGCGCCCGCGGACCGAGAAATCGATGTCGATGTCCGGCATCGACACCCGCTCGGGATTGAGGAAGCGCTCGAACAGCAGGTCATAGCGCAGCGGATCGACGTCGGTGATCTGCAGGCAGTAGGCGACCAGCGATCCAGCCGCCGACCCGCGCCCGGACCGACCGCGATCCCGGCGTCCTTGGCGTACTTGACGAAGTCCCACACGATCAGGAAGTACGCGCTGAACCCCATCCGCTCGATCACCCCAAGCTCGTAGTCGGCGCGCTCAAGCGCCTGTGCCGGCGGCGGGTCGCCGTAGCGCCGGCGCAAGCCCTGCCTGCACCCGCGCGCGCAGGTACTCGCCCTCGCTTGAGCCGTCCGGCGTGCGATAGCGCGGGATCAGCTGGCGCGCGAGCTCGAGCTCGACGTTGCAGCGCCCGGCGATCTCGAGCGTCGCCGCGACCGCCTCGGGCCAATCGGAGAACGCCTGCGCCATCTCCTCGCTCGAGCGCAGGTAGAACTCGTTGCGCTCGAAGCTGATCTTCGGCGCCGTCAGCGTCGACTTCGTCTGCACGCATAAGAGCGCGGCGTGATTGTGGTAATCCTCGCGGCGCAGATAGTGGACGTCGCCCGTCCCGACCAGGGGCCTCCCCACCTCCCGAGCGATCCGCACGGTGCCCTCGTTGACCTTGTCCTGCGCCGCGAGCCCGTTCTTCTGCACCTCGAAGTACACGTTGTCCGACCCGAACGCGCCGAACAGCTGGTCGGCGTGCGCCCGCGCCTCGCCGATCCGGCCGTCGAGCAGGTGCTGGCAGAAGCGCGACTGCAGACACCCCGTCAGCGCGATCACGCCCTCTGAGTGCGCCGCCATCTGCTCGATGTCGACGGACGGCTTGCCGCGCTGGTAGCCGTCGAGGAACCCCGCCGAGGAGAGCTTGACGAGATTGCGGTACCCGGTCGGCGTGGCCGCCAGCAGCGTCAAGTGAAAGCGCTCCAGCCGCCCGGGAGCACGGCGACGATGGTCCTCGACGACGTACACCTCGCAGCCGAAGATCGGCTTGATCCCGTGCTTGCGGCAGGCGGTGGACAGCTCCACCGCGCCATTCATCACGCCGTGGTCGGTGAGGCCGATCGCAGACTGCTCGAACGACGCCGCCCGCGCCGCCAGCTCCTCGATCTTGCACGCGCCGTCAAGCAGCGAGTACTCGGAGTGGACGTGAAGATGGGCGCAAGCGGAGCTCATGTGCGACTTCCCGAGCATAGGCGCCGGCGCGGACACTTTGGACGCTCCGCCGGCCAGCGTCCGGTCGTAACCCCCGCTCAGTGCGCAAGGTTCTGCGGCCGCCGGCGGGCTCTCGGCGGGCGCCGGCGGTCTCGCGGCCACGGCAAATGATGTCTTGCCTGCGCACTCCGGTCACGCGCTCTGCGCCCGCTCGAGCCACCGCTGCAGGAGCTCGAGCGGCCGGCGCTCGCCGCACACGTCGACGTCCTGGCGCGGTACACCGGCGAGCACGAGCAGCAGCGAGTCGCCCGGGCAGACGATCGTCGCGGCGAGCGCTGCGTCGCCGAGCGTGTCGGTGACCCAGGGGCGCTCGCCGTCGCGCACGTGCAGGTAGCTGCTCACGGGGGAGGCGCCGGAGGCCTGGTGAGCAATCGTGAATCGCTCGCCGGCGGTATCGGCCGGGTCGATCATCATCGAGACGACGGTGAAGGCGAGCGGCGCGTCCAGCCGCACGCCGGCGGCGTGCAGTTCGCGCAGGCTGAGCGGTGCCCGCACCAGCTCGCGAAGCGCTGCGAACGCGGCCTTGTCGCCGTTGACGCGCGCCATCCCGCGCCCGAACCGGCGTCGAAAGCGGCCGGCGACGAGCGTGCGGGCGATGCTCGCAAGCTCCCCCACCACCTGAAAGTCCACCTCCGACCCGGGGCGGGGGGAATCGGTGACGTCGAGCTCCAGACCCGGCGCCGAGGGAATCGGTGGCATCGAACTCCGGCGCCAAGTCGCGCGTCGTCACCCTGACGCACGCGCTCGGCCCCAGGATCAGGTCGTACGCGAGCGGATCGTCATGGACCGCGCGCTGAGCGGGCAGCAGCGCCAGCAGCAGCTGCCCTGCCCTGATCGGGTCCTCGCCGGCGAGCCGCTTGAAAACGCGCGCGAGCGATGCCTGCCGCGGCGCGGCGCGCCGCTCGGAGGGCACCACGGCCTCGGAGACGGGCGCTCCATCGACCGACGCGTTCGGCGTCTCCTCGCGCAGGCGCAGCAGTGCCGCCTGCAGGCGTTCCGCCTGCACAGGCCCTGGCGGCCCCTGGCGCACGTGCGCAGTCGCCACGGGCGGCGCTTGCGCGACCGAGGCGCGCACGGCGTCGAGCTCTCGACGCAGCTCTGCGATCGACTGATCGGCACGCGCGACACGCGCGGCCGACTGTTGCAGCTCGCGCGCAAGGGACGCCGCGCGCGCCTGCGCGCTTGCACGAGCCGCTGTCTCGCGCTCCACTCCGGCGCGTAACTCGTCGAGCTCGACGCGCAGCGCTACCAGCGTCTGCCGCAGTCGGGCGTCCGGGAATTCGTCGCCGCTCGCAGGCCCCCGCGTCTGCTTCGCGAAGCGATTCTCGACCGCGGCGCGCTCATGCCGGAGCGCGCGTGTGTCCGGCGCCGGCAGCTGCAGCCGCGTCAGCGTCCGCGCCGAAAGGGCCGGAGCGCCGTTCGCCGGGGCCAGGATTCGAGCGCGCTGCGCCACGGCCCGCTCGGCGCGCAGCGCCGGCGAAGACCCTCGCACGCCCGCCGATGGACCAGTCTCTGCCGGCAAAGACCCTCGTAAGCCTGCCGGCGCGCCACCCTCCGCCGGCGCCACGCAATGCATCGCGCGCACGCGCTGCACGGCCGCCAGGTGCTCCACCTCGTCTATGCGCCGGCGCAGGCGCTCGCGCTCTGCCTCGAGCTCGCGGATCCGCTCCTCGGCTGCCGCGAGGTCGCCGAGCGCGCAGCGCAGCGCAGCCTGATCGCGATCGGCGACCTCGCCCTCGAGCTCGAGCCGGAGCGACCGCTCGGCGTGAGCACGCTGCTCGGCAGCGCAGCGTGCGCGCAGCTGCGCCGCGAGCTCAGCGCTCAGCTCGCGCAGTTGCCGCCCGAGCTGCTCGACCGCGGCCTGAAATCCGTCCTCGGACTCGACAGCCCCAATCGCGAGCGCGGGCGGCACTACAGGCCGTTTGGCCATGCTGCCGTGCGGCGGTACGGTCGGTATGGTGTCCGGAGGGCGCACGCCCCGGCTACGCCCGCTCGCCGTTGCGGTCCGCCGGCTGTTCATGCGCCCCGCGCAGCCTCGAGGTCAGCTCCTGTGCCTCGGCGAGCATCGCCTGCGCCTCGGCGAGACCTCCGGTGTGGCGTTCGGCTTTCCCCCGCGCGGACGCGAGCTCCGCGCCGAGACGGTGGAGCTCGGCTCGCAACCCCTCCGCTTCGCTGCTGGCCGCGTCGCGCGCGACGATGCTGGTGGCCAGCTCGCCGCGCATCGCGACCAGCTCGGCCTCGAGCTCGTCGACACGAGTCGCCATCACCATCGCCGTCGATTCGAGCTCCACTCGTCGCGCGGCTTCCTGCTCGACCAGTCGCCGCAGCTCCTCGATCGCGTCGCGGAGCTCGCCGTGGGCCGCATCGAGGCGCGACTGGGTCGCTGACCGTGCCTCAAGCTCGGCCCGGGCGTCAGCGAGCAGCCCGCGCAGTCGAGCTTCCGCGCCCACGCGCTCCTGAAGCTCCGCGCGGAGCGCCACGGCGACGGCCTCCGCGGGCGCGGTCACGTCCACGGCGACGGCCTCTGCGGGCGCGGGCACGTCCACGGCGTCGGCCGGCGGCGGCTGGGCAGGAGATCCCCGTTCGTCGAACATGCAGTTGCCATTAAACTTAGGGTCCGTTCAAGAATTAGTGACGGGATTTAACGAGTGGCTGGGCGTGTCTGGCGCCGCCGGCTCGGCCCGATCATACCGGGAGTATTTGAGGACGAGCCGGTGGCGCCAGGCGCGTCCAGACGCCGTCAAAACCGCCAATAATTCTTGAACGGGCCCTTAGCCTCGCGTGCGGATAGCGCAGCTGTGGACCCTGACGCCGTTTGTCGTTGCACTACTGTGCGCTGGAGCGGCGCTGGGCCGCAACGAGCGCACCGGCAACCAACAGCGCCACCAGGCCACCGATCGCGAGTTGCCGCCGAGCGCCATGCACGCGACGGCGCAGGTACAACTTGCCGCCCTGCCAGACTACGAACCCGAGAATCTTGTAACCCATCGTCCGGATGCTACCCGGGCTCGCCGTCTCGCATGCGCCAGGCCATCCGCGACTGCAGTGTCCACAGCTCGATGAACCCGGGGGAGGCTGCCTGTGAGAACAGGCCGCCGGACTCTGAGAAGGTGGCCAGCTGGGGGTCGTAAAGCGCGTAGGGCGACGACCGGCTGATCGCGCGCACCGAGCCCTTGTACAGCTTCAGGGCGATCGTCCCGGTCACGAGCTCGTTGGCCGCGTCCATGTACGCCTCGAGGTCGAGTCGCAGCGGCTCCCACCACAACCCCGCGTAGACGAGGTAGGCCCACTTCTGGTCGAGCAGCGGCTTGAGCTGGTTCTGGTGGATCGTGCCGACCAGGCGCTCGAGCTCCTGATGGGCGGTCAGCACGATCGCGGCCGCGGGGACCTCGTAGATGTCGCGCACCTTCAGCCCAACGACCCGGTCCTCGAGCTGGTCGACGATCCCGACGCCGTGACGCGCACCCACCCCAGCGGCGCGCTCGACCAGCTCCACCAGCCCCAGACGCTCGCCGTTGAACGCGACGGGCACGCCGCGCAGAAACTCGACCGTCACGACTTCGGCCTCGTTCGGCGCCTCCTCGGGCCGGGTCACGAGCTGGAACACGTCATCCTCCGGAGGATGCTCGAGGTCCTCGATCCAGCGTCCCTCGCTCGAGCGGCCCCAGAGGTTGTCGTCGATCGAGTACGGAACCGCCTCGCTGCCGCCCTTCAAAGGGATCCCGTGCGCGCGTGCGTACTCCAGCTCCTCGTCGCGCCCCATGCTCCAGGCCCGCACCGGAGCGATCACCTTCAAATCGGGGGCCAGCGTGGCGATCGTGGCCTCGATCCGGACCTGGTCGTTTCCCTTGCCGGTGCATCCATGAGCGATTGTGTCGCAGCCGGTCTCGCGCGCCTGCTCGACGGCCAGCTTCGCAATCAGCGGCCGGCCGAGCGCCGTGAACAGCGGATAGCCGAGCCCGTAGATCGCGTTCGCCTTGATTGCCTTCGCGACGTACTCGTGGGCGAACTGCTCGCGCGCGTCGACAACGCGGGCGTCGACCGCCCCCAGCCCCAGCGCCTTGTTCCTGATCGCGTCGTAATCCTCGCCGGGCTGACCGAGGTTGACCGTCAGCGCTACCACCTCGGCCCTGTAGCGCTCCTCGATCCACTTGAGCATCACGCTCGTGTCGAGGCCGCCGCTGTAGAGCAGCAGGACGCGGCCGACCTCTGCGGGGTCGGCCTCGTAGGAGGCGGTCGGTTGGGGGGCCGGCTCGGGTATGCGGCGCAAGACTATCCTCGACCGGCGGCCTAGGGGCTGTGGCGCCTCGCCAGCCGGCGCCGCACGTCCAGCCACAGCGCCTCGTACGCGAGCGCCGCCCGCGACTTGGGAGCGAAAGAAGCAACCACGTCGCGCTCCACGCCCATCCGCTCGACTTCGTCGGCGGCGGGGATCGCGGCGCCGAGCATCGTGAACCCGTGGACCGCGCGCAGGCGCGCCATCACCTGGCGGTGGTGGGACTTGCGAACCTCGACCATCGAGAAGAAGGCCAGCACCTGCGGACCTAGGACGATTGAGGACAGCTGGTCGAACGTACGGGAGGAGAGCATCGCGGGGATGACCGGCACGAGCAACGCGTCAGCGGTCCTGAACACGCTCTCGGACACCAACGAGATGCTCGGCGGGCAGTCCAGGAAGATGTAGTCGTACTGGTCCTGCAGCGGGTCCAGTACGCCGGCAAGTCGCAGCGTCGGCGGGTTGACGTGGTCGAGCGCGAGGTCCATGTGGCGGTAGGAGAAGTCCGCCGGCAGCAGATCGAGCAGCCGGTAGTCGGTGCCCTTGATCAGGTTGGCTGGGTCGGTCTTGAGGCGAACGAGCTTGCGCCCGCCGCCGTGCACCTTCGGCTTGACGCGGAACAGGTAGGTCGAGGCGCCCTGCGGGTCGAGGTCCCACAGCAGCGTCCGAGACCCTCCGTGCGCGGCGAGGTACGACAGGTTGACCGCCGCGGAGGTCTTGCCCACCCCGCCCTTGATGTTGTAGGTGGCGAGCACCTTGCTCATGCGAACGTCTCCTTGACCAGCTCCCGCTGCGCGCGCGACGCGAACACGGCGAACCGCTGCGCAAACTCGCCCCGGGCGGCCTCCTCGTCGTCGCCGAGCCGCTCCACGAGCGCGCCCATCGCCATCAGCGCCGCGGCGCCCCCCGGCAGCGGGGCGACCTCATCGCGCAGGCCGTGCAGCGCGGCGACCTGCACCTCCCGATCCTGGTGGCGGCCGAGCACGTCCTGCAGCCCCTTGAGCGCCTTGATCATCGGCCTGACGACCTCGGGGGGATAAAGCGGGTTGCCGAACAGCTCGAGCAGGTAGCGCAGCTCCTTGCCCTTCTTGCGCAGCTCGTGGTAGTCCTCCGGCGGGCTCGCGTCGTCGATCGCGGCGCCCATCCTCACCATCCGCCGGTAGACCTTGCCGATCCGCTGGCCGCTGAGCTCGCCGATCCCCCGCGCCGCATCGGGCCGGCTGTCTGCGGGCAATGACGGCAGCAGCTCAAGGAACGCACCCCAGCGCGTGCGCAGCGTCCTCGCCCGGTCCGAGCGCACGGCGCGAATCATCTCCTGCCGCGCGAGCAGCCGGCGTTTGCGCAGCAACCCCAGCAGCGGGTCCAGGTCCTGGCGCATGCTGGCGGGAACCAGCGCGCGGTAGTCGTCGAACTCGAGCACGTACACGTCGAGGTCGCGCGCATCGCCGGTCACCTGCTGCAGCCAGCGAAACTCGGTCCGGAAGCGCGCGAGCTCGTAAGGCGGGAACACGCCCCGCAGCTCGCGCTGCACCGACCGCGAGCGGCGCACCGCGACGCGGAAGTCGTGCAGGAACTCGCTGTCGGTGTCCGCGACCGTGCCCTCGAGGTTGGCCTCGATCACCTCCAGCAGGCGGCGCAGGATCGCCGCCGCGGCCGCGTCGGCCCGGCCGTCGAATCCCAGCGGGACATCGATCTTCGAAGACGTCCCGCCAGGTGTGCCGCCGGCTTGCACGACCGCCTCATCAACCAACGGCTGATCGGCCACCGAGTAGCCCAGCGCAGATACCAGCGTGTCCCGGACCCGCGCGAGGTCGGGGTCATAGCCCCGAACTGCGGTCACCAGCAGCCGCAACCGCAGCGGCTCGTGCACCCCCGCCGAGCTGACGAGCGCGGGCTCCTCGAGCGTCATCCGGACGACCGTCTTGCGCTCGCTGTCGAGCACGTCGAGCGCTCGCAGGCGGCTGTGAACGGTGACGATCGACAGCAGCGCGCGGACGTCGACGATCGGCAGCAGCGCGTCACGCAGCGGCCCGGGCGCCATCTCGATCGCCAGCAGCGGATCGACCGGGTGCCCCGCCGCGAGCGCGGCACGCTCCTCACCCGATTCCTGCTCGACCAGCGCCAGCCGGCCCTCCTCGTACACGACCGACAGACCGGCCGCATGCAGGAGCCCGTCGAACGTGTCATAGAAGGTACGCTCGACCTCGCGCTCGACCCCTTCCTGGGCCCCGATCGTGCGCACCAGCGCCTCGCCCGCCTCCGCCAGCGGCACCCCGTCAGGCGGCAGCATCTTGCTCATCTCCAGGACAGCGCGGCAAGCCGGGAGATCGCCTCGTCGATCTCCTCCTCGGACACCACCAGCGGCGGCTCGAACCGGATCGTCCCGGGGCCGGTGGCGTTCACGACCAGTCGCTGCTGCAGCAGCGAGCGGGCGGCGAGCTCGGACGCGTCAACCCCATCGACCAGGTCGATCGCACGCATCAGCCCGCGCCCGCGGACGATCGCAGCGAACGGCAGCGACGCAAGCCCGTCCGCGAGCCGCTCACCGAGCCGCCGCACCCGCGCAAGCAGCTCAGCATCGGAACAGATCTCCAACGCCTCCAGCGCCGCCCGGCAGACGAGCGGCCCGCCCGCAAAAGTCGACCCGTGGTCGCCCGGCCGCAGCACGTCGGCAAGCCGAGGACCCGTGATCAGCGCTCCGATCGGCAGCCCGCCCCCGAGCGCCTTCGCAGAAGTCATCGCGTCCGGAACGACGTCGGTTTGCTCAAACGCCCACAGCGTCCCGGTCCGCCCCATCCCGGTCTGGATCTCGTCGAACACGAGCGCGGCGCCAACCCGGTCGCACGCCTCCCGCGCTGCGTGCAACAGCTCGTCCGACAGCACGTGGATCCCCGTCTCGCCCTGAATCGGCTCGAGTAGCACGGCAGCCGTCCGGTCGTCGACCGCCGCAGCCAAAGCCGCAGGGTCCTTCGCCACGACCACGAACCCCGGCACCAGCGGCGCGAACGGCGCCTGCTTGGACTCCTGCGGCGTCGCCGACAGCGCGCCGTACGTGCGGCCATGGAACCCGCCCTGCAGAACGACGATCGACCCGCCCGGCCGTGCGCGGCGCACGAGCTTGATCGCCGCCTCGTTGGCCTCGGCACCCGAATTACAGAGGAACACCTTGCCGCCCAGCGAGCTCTCCGAGAGACGAGCCGACAAGCGCATCGCCGGCTCGGTGTAGAACAGGTTCGTGGCGTGCGTCAGCCGGCCGACCTGGTCGCGGACCGCGTCCACCACCCGCGGGTGGCAGTGACCGACGTTCAGGACCGAGATCCCCGCGAGGAAGTCCAGGTACTCGTTGCCCTCGGAGTCCCACAACCGGCACCCGGCCCCGCGCACGAACTGCACCGGACTGCGTATGTACGTCGGGATCGCCCAGTCGCGCTCGAGTTCCTGCAGCTCCGTCAAGCTCGAGGCGACGCTCATGTCGCGGGCCCGATCTTCGTCCCCTGTCCCGCGTCTGTGAACAGCTCGAGCAGCAACGAGTGCGGCACGCGGCCGTCGACGATGTGCGCGTGGGAGACGCCGCCGTGGATCGCGTCCAGACACGCGGCGAGCTTCGGGCGCATGCCGCCGGTGATCGTGGGCAGCATCGCCTCGACGTGATCGGCCGTCGTCTCCGAGACGACGCTGGCCACGTCGCCGGGGTCGCGCAGCCATCCCGAGACGTCGGTCAGGAACATGATCTTGTACGCGCGCAGCGCGCGCGCGACCGCGCCGGCCGCCTCGTCGGCGTTGATGTTGTACGAGTGGCCGTCGCGATCGGCGCCGACGCTCGCCACGACCGGGATGTAGTCCTGCGCGACGTGGTTGAGCACGCTAACATCGACTCGCTCGATCCGCCCCACGAAGCCGATGTCCTGCCCGCTCGGTGAGGTCTGGCGCGCGGCCCGGAACAGCAGCCCATCGTCGCCGCACAGCCCGACGGCCGGCTGGCCGTGGCGGTTGATCAGCAGCACGAGATCCTTGTTGACCTTGCCCACGAGCACCATCTTCGCGACTTCGACCGTCTGTGCGTCGGACACGCGCAGACCGTCGACGAACCGCACCGGGAGGTCGAGCCGCTGCATGTAGGTCGTGATCTCGGGGCCACCCCCGTGCACGATCACGGGGTTCATGCCGACGTACTTGAGCAGCACGACGTCGCGGGCGAAGTCCTCCTTGAGCGTCTCGTCGGTCATCGCCGCGCCGCCGTACTTGATCACGACCGTCTTGCCGTGGAACTCCCGGATGTACGGCAGCGCCTCGAGCAGCGTGGCGACGTCGCGCATCATCATGTGGTGTACTCGGCGTTGATCGTCACGTACTCGTGGCCGAGGTCTGAGAAGTACAGCTCCGCCTCCTCCCCCTCGCCGGGCAGCCCGATCTCGTACTCGACCTCCTCGCGCTGGACCGCGGCTACCAAAGCGTCCGCGTCGTGCGGAACATACGCCCCGCGCGAGCAGACCTGTACGCCCTCGATCGCGAGGTCGACCTCCAGCGGCGCGGTGCCCGGCATCGCAGCGCCGACGGCCTGGACGATCCGTCCCCAGTTCGGGTCACCCCCGTACAGGGCAGTCTTGACCAGCGGCGAGTCGGCGACCGCGCGCGCGACCGCGTGCACGGCGTCCTTGTCCCCGCCGCGAACGACGACCCGCCCGACGCGCCGCGCGCCCTCGCCGTCGCGCACGATCATCAGCGCCAGCTGGCGCAGCAGCGCATCGAGCGCCTCGCCGAAGCGCAGCTCGTCGTCGGTCTCGGGCGCCACCTGCACCCCTGACGCGCCGCTGCACTGGAGGATCACGGTGTCGCTGGTCGACAGCTGCCCGTCGACGCTGACGCGCTCGAACGATCGCTTGACGGTCACCGTCAGCAGCAGGTCGCATGTCTCTGGCGACAGCATCGCGTCGCTCTGGACGAAGCAGAGCAGCGTCGCGAACCCGGGCGAGATCATCCCCGCCCCTTTAGCCTGGGCGGTCAAGCGAACGCTGCCGCCAGGCAGCCTGACATCCAGGCAGGCGTGCTTGGCGAACGCGTCGGTCGTGCGAATCGCGTCCGCGAACTCGCGCTCGCCGTCGGCGCGCAGTTGCCCGGCGGCCGCGGCGATCCCGCGCATCACGGTATCGATCGGCAGCGGGACGCCGATCACGCCGGTCGAGGCAATCGCGACCTCGCTCTCGGGCACGCCGGCGGCGATCGCGCCCGCGCCCTGCATCTTCGCCGCGTCGTCGAGGCCTGGTCGGCCGGTGGCCGCATTCGCGTTGCCGGAGTTGACGACCACGGCGCGGATCGCATCGAGCCGGCAGCGCTCCATGTTCAGCAGCACCGGGGCGGCGAGCGTGCCCGAGCGGGTGAAGCGCGCCGCGCTCGTCGTCTGAGGCGCCGAGCAGGCCAGCAGGCCAAGGTCCGCACCGCCGTCGGGCTTGATCCCGCAGGCCACGCCGGCGGCGCGGAAGCCCTCGGGCAGGCCCGGGGCAGCTGCCTCGGTGACGTGGTCTGGCCGGTCGATCCAGCGCGAGCTGAAGAACGACTGCCCGATGGTCATGCGATCCCCTCCTCCTCGCGGCATCCCGAACATCAGGTTCAGGTTCTGGACCGCCTGCGAAGCCGCCCCCTTCCAGAGGTTGTCGATCGCGCCGAACACGATCACGCGACCGGTGCGCGCGTCGCGGTGCACTGAGATCCGGCAGATGTTCGTCTCGCGCACGTCGCGCACTCCCGGCGGCGCCGCGGCCAGCTCGACAAACGGCTCGCCCTGGTAGGCGTCTGCGTACAGGCGCTCGATCTCCTGCTCGCGATCGCGAAGGCGATCGCGAAGGGTCACATAGCAGGACACCAGCTCGCCCTGGTCAAGTGGCACCAGATGCGGCGTGAACGTGACGCGGAGCTTGGCGCCCATCGCCGCGAGCTCCTGCTCGATCTCGGGCGTGTGGCGGTGGCGCGCGACGCCGTACGCGTTGACATTCTCGTTTGCGGTCACGAAGTGGGTCTTGTCGGTGGCGGCGCGGCCGGCGCCCGAGACGCCCGACTTGGCGTCGATCACGACGTCATCGAGCAGGCCTTCGCGGGCAAGCGGCCCGAGCGCGAGCAGCGCCGCAGTCGGATAGCAGCCGGGATTGGCGACCAGCTCAGCTTCCTTGATCTGGTCGCGGTATCGTTCGGGCAGGCCGTACACTGCCTGACCGAGCAGGCTGGGCGCAGGATGCTCGCGGTACCACTGCTCGTAGACGTTCGGATCGTGCAGCCGGAAGTCGGCGCTCAGATCGACGACCCTGACGCCTCGCTCGCGCAGCTGCGCCACCAGCGGCGCCGAGGCGCCGTGCGGATAGGCGACCACGGCCGCGTCGACGTTGGCGTGGCGGTCGAGGTCGAGCTCCTCGAGCGTCATCGGGACGCGGTGGTGCGGGTAGAGCTCGTCGAGCCGCCGCCCGACATCAGAGCGCGCCGTCAACGCGGTGAGCTCGAACGAGGGGTGGCGGTGCAGCAGCCGAGCCGTCAGCGCGCCAGCGAAACCGGCCGCACCGAGAACCGCGACGCGATACCTACGAGGCACGGACCCACCCACCGAGCTCTCGCGCGAGCGCCTCAATGATCGCCTGGCGCTTGGCCGCCACCTCCTCATCCGTCAGCGTCCGGTCGGGCGCCCGGAACGCGAGCCGCAGCGCGAGCGACACCTTGCCGGAACCCAGCCGCGCCTCATCCCGGTAAACGTCGAACACCTCGGTGCGCGCGAGCAGCGGCGCGCCGGTAGCCTGCACGACCCCGAGCACGTCCACCGCGGCGATATCGTCCGAGACGACCACCGCGAGGTCCTCGCGCACCTCCGGGAAGCTCATCAGGTCCTGGTAGAGGATCTGCGTCGAGGCGTGGCCGGCGACCGCATCGAGGTCGAGCTCGAACGCCGCGACGGTCTCCTTGAGGTCCCAAGCGGCGGCCACCAGCGGATGGATCTCGCCCAGCCAGCCAACCGGCTGCCCGCCGGCGAGGATCGTCGCAGCGCGCCCTGGGTGCAGGAACGGCTCGGGCTCCGTCGCGCGCACGCTCCAAGGGACGCGCAGCGTGTCGAGCAACCCTCCGACGACGCCCTTGATCGTAAACAGGTCCGCGGCGCTCGGCTCCGGGTGGCGCCATGTCGGCGGCCGGCTGGGGCCGATCAGCAGCGCCCCGACGTGATAAGGCTCGCGCGGCAGCCCGTCGCCTCTCGGGAGGTACACAGCTCCCGCCTCGAACAGCCGCAACGTCGCGGCACCATGGGCGCGGTTGCGCTGCGCGACGTCGAGCAATGACCCGACCAGCGTCGTGCGCAGCTGCGACTGATCCCCCGACATCGGGTTGACGAGCTCGACCGCATCATGGTCGCGTAGCCGCAGCCGTACGGCGAGCTGCGGCGCGACTAAGCTCCAGCCGACGATCTCATTCAGGCCTTGAGCGGTCAGCGCGCCTGCGGCGCGGCGGCGCAACCGCTGCAGCGCGGTGAGCCGGCCGGACGCGCCGTGGCGAGAAGGAAGCGTGGCGGGGAGCCTCTCGAGACCGTCCAGCCGCGCCACCTCCTCGATCAGGTCCGCCTCGCGCGTAACGTCGTTGCGGCGAAACGCCGGCGGTGTGCAGTCGAGTCCGTCGGGCGCGTCGGCTGTCGTGAACTCGAGCGCCTGCAGGATCTGCCGGGCGCGGTCGCGAGCGACCGGCGCGCCGAGCAGGGTCGCGATCCGCGCGTCCCTGAGGCGGATCGTCGGCGGGGCCGGACCCGGCCCGCCGATGTCGATCGTCTCGGGCACCAGACGCGCGCCGCACAGGTCGATCATCAGCGCGCTCGCGACGGCCTGCGCCTCGATTGCCTGCTCGGGTTGCAGCTGCTTCTCGAACCGTGTCGAGGCCTCGCTGCGCAGCCCGAGCGCCAGCGACGTGCGGTGGATGTTGGCCCCGATCCAGTTGGCGACCTCCATCAGCACGCGCGTCGTGTCAGGTGCCACCTCGGAGCGGGCGCCGCCCATCACGCCGGCGATCGACGTGGGTCCGTCGGCGTCGGCGATCAGCACCATCTCGGAATCGAGCGTCCGGGTCTGCCCGTCAAGCGTCTGCACGGTCTCGCCGTCGGCGGCGCGGCGCACGGTCAGCCGGGCGCCAGCGATCCGGTCGAGGTCGAATGCGTGCAGCGGCTGGCCGGTGAGCAGCATCACGTAGTTGGTGATGTCGACCACGTTGGAGATCGGCCGCTGGCCGCAGGCCATCAGGCGGGCCTTCAGCCACGGCGGGCTCGGGCCAAGCTTCACGTCCTCGAAGATCCGTGCGGTGAAACGCGGGCAGAGGTCGGGGCATTCGACGGTGATGTCCACTTGCGCGCTCGCCCGTCGTTCCGTGCTGACCAAGGTTTGCCGACCACCGGTGATGCCTGGATCGATGGTGATCTCGTCGTCCGAGTTCGCCTGTGCTTCGTTGCTGACCGCCGCCTGCGGACCACCGGTCCTGCCGAGGTCCTCCGCCCACGGTGGCGGCGCCAACGGCGCCCCGGTCGCGGCATGGACTTCGCGCGCGACACCGTAGATCCCGAGGCAGTCGGGCCTGTTGGGAGTGATCTCTAGCTCGAGCACCTCGGTCGCGATCGGCAGCACCTGCGCCAGCGGCGTCCCGGGCGCCGTCCCGTTGCCCTCGAGCACGATGATCCCGGTGTGCTCGGGCCCGATCTCGAGCTCGTCCTCGGCGAGGATCATCCCGTGCGACTCAATCCCGCGCAGCTCGGCCGTGCGCAGCTTCGAGCCGCCCGGCATCACCGCCCCCGGCTTGGCGACCGCCACCGTCTGCCCGGCGGCGACGTTGGGCGCGCCGCAAACGATCTGCGAGGGCGCGCCGTCGCCCACGTCGACCAGGCATACGGTGAGGCGGTCGGCGGCGGGATGGCGGTCTGCCTGCAGGACCCTGCCGACGACGAAGCGCTCGAGCGCGCCGACCCCATGGTGCTCGACCCGCTCGACCTCGGTGCCGGTCATCGCCAGTCGCTCGGCGAGCGCGGCCGCGTCGAGCGGCGGCGCACAGTACGCGTGCAGCCACTCAAGCGGGACTCTCACCCGAACTGCTCCAGAAAGCGCACGTCGTTGTCGTAGAACATCCGAAGGTCCGGGACGCCATGCTTGAGCATCGCGATCCGCTCGATCCCCATCCCGAACGCGAACCCCTGGATCTGCTCGGGGTCGTAGTCGTACTCGCGGACGTGCGCGAACACGTTCGGGTCGACCATCCCCGCGCCCAGGATCTCGATCCACGCCGTGCCCTTGCACAGCGTGCAACGCTGCCCGTCGCTCGTGATCCCGTCCGTGCAGTTGAAGCAGGAGACGTCGACCTCGACGCTCGGCTCGGTGAACGGGAAGAAGTGCGGGCGCAGGCGCACCTCGCGCTGCTCGCCGAAGATCGCGCGCGCGAACGCCAGCAGCGTCCCCTTCAGGTCGGCGAGCGTGATGTCGGTGTCGACCGCGAGCCCCTCGATCTGATGGAACTGAGGGGTGTGGGTCGCGTCCGAGTCCGGGCGGTACACACGGCCGGGCATGATGATGTAGATCGGCGGCGGCTGGGCCTGCATCGCGCGGATCTGCACGGGCGAGGTGTGAACGCGCAGCAGCAGCGCCTCCGGGTCGAGGATGTCGGCCGTCGGCTTGACATAGAAGGTGTCGGTGGTCAGCCGCGAGGGGTGCGTCGCCGCGTGATTGAGAGCGTCGAAGTTGTAGTAGACCGTCTCAACCTCAGGCCCCTCGGCGACGTTGAACCCGAGGCCGATGAACACATCCTCGATCTCCCGACGCGTGGCGGTCATCAGGTGCAGGCGCCCGATCGCCGGCAGCGGGTCGGCTGGCAGCGTGACATCCACTCGATCCTCGATCATGCGCTGCTCGAGCTCCTGCGCTGCAAGCGCCTGCGCTCGCTGCTCGATCGACTGCTCCAGGGCCTGGCGCGCCTGGTTGGCGGCCTTGCCGGTCGCAGCCCGCTCGTCTGGCGGCAGCTGGGCGACTCCTCGCAGCAGGTTCGGCAGCTCCGCCTTGCGGCCGAGGTACTTGATCCGAGCTGACTCGAGCGCCTGCGTGTCGCCGGCGGCCGCGATCGCCGCCTGCGCTTCGTCCCTGATCCGCGTGATCTGCTCGGTGGTCATGCCGGCGCCATCCTAGTCACCTCGTAGAGCGCGATCGTGGCAGCCATCGCGGCGTTCAGAGAGTCGGTTTCGATTGGGATATGGACGGCATGATCGGCCTGCTGTAGCAGTTCGTCGGGGAGGCCCTCGCGCTCCGAGCCGATCAGTAGAGTGAGGGCGCCACCAGACGCGAGGGCGCCACCAGACGCGACGCCCCCACCAGACCCAACGCCCCCACCACACCCGACGCCGCCGGTTCCAGATCGCCCCGCTGGCGCTTCGCGACCTTTGGCGATCTGGCTCACATTGTGTGCACCAGATCGGCAAACTTCGGCGAGAACCGCGCACGTGCGGTCGGCGACGAGGGCTACTGTCACTCCTGGGAGGTCCCCGATGTGCGCGGCCCGGGCGATCGGGACGGCGAACAGGGCGCCCATGCTGGCCCGTACCGTTTTTGGGCTGAACGGGTCCGCGCTTCCGGGCCCGAGGACTACGCACGAGGCGCCGAACGCGTGGGCGGCGCGCAGCACCGCACCAACGTTGCCGGGGTCGTGGACGCCGTGCAGGTAGACGCACAGCGGCCCGAATGGCCGATCGGCCCATCGCTCCTCGTACACCGCGAGCGTCCGGGTACCGGACGCGAGTCCGGACGCGGTCGCGAGCACCTTCGCCTCCACCTCGATGCCCGCGAGCCCGGAGCCGGCGGCGCAGTATCGCTCGACGGGCGTCCACCCGGCCGCGTCGGCGGCCGCCAGCAAATCCTCGCCCTCGGCCACGAACCTGCCGGCACGGTCGCGCCACCGCCGCCGCTGTCGGAGCTTGCGGATCTCCTTGAGTCTCTGGTTTTGTGAGCTTGTAATCGTCATCTGGCGGTGAACTTGCGGTCGTCGTGTGTGGGACGAAAAAGGGCGCCCTCCTGGTGGAGCGGCGCCCGTGTGGCGGTGCTGGTGGTTCGGCTTGGAGCTCAGCCGGCCGCCAGCGCCTCACGGGCGCGGTCGGCAAAGCGCCGGAACGTGTCTGCATCGCGGACGGCGATGTCCGCGAGAATCTTGCGGTCGAGCTCGACCCCGGCCCGCTGAAGACCGTGCATGAACTGAGAGTACGACAGACCGTGCTGCCGCGCGGCGGCGTTGATCCGAGTGATCCACAGACGGCGGAAGTCGCGCTTGCGGTTTCGCCGGTCGCGGTAGCGATACTGATCGGCCTTCAGCACCGCCTCCTTCGCGGTGCGGTAGTGCCGGCTCGCGTCACCGCGGTAGCCCTTCGCCAGCTCGAGCGTCGCGCGGCGCTTCTTACGGGCGTGGATCGAGCGCTTGACGCGCGTCATGATCGCTTCGCCCCCAGCAGTATCTTCACTTGGCGCTCGTCGTGCTTGGCGATCACCGCCGGCTGACCCAGCCGGCGCTTGCGCTTGGCCGACTTCTTCTGGAGTATGTGACTAGAGAACGCGCTGCGCCCGCGCACCTTGCCGGTGGCCGTCAGCCGGAAGCGCTTCTTGGAGCCTGAATGGGCTTTCATCTTCGGCATCGCGAGTGCCTAGTAAAGCAGACGGGTGACGGCCTGACGGTGAAGGCGGCGCTGACGCAGGGACGACTGACGCAGGGACGGCGGCCCCTCAGGCGCCCGCACCGCGGTCAGGCGCCCACATCGCGGTCACGGAGCGACCCCACGGTCAGGCAGCCGCCCCGTGCGCCGGTCGCGGCTGGCCGTCGGCATCGTCAGTCGCCTCGACTACCTCTGGGGTCGCCTGGACGGCCTCTGCTCCCACGTCGCCGGCGCCGGCGGAGTGCTCGCCGTTGGACCGCTCTGCATCGTGCCCCGTGGTGTCCGGGCCGGCGCCGTCGGCTGACTTCTCGCGCTCGGTCGCGAGCACGGCCTTGGAGGGCGCCAGCAGCATCGTCATGTTGCGTCCATCCTGGACTGGCGACTGCTCGATCACCGCGATCTCCGACAGCTCGCCCGCGAGGCGGTCCAGCAGCGCGGTGCCGCGCTCGGGATGGGTGACCTCGCGGCCGCGGAACATGATCGTGATCTTGACCTTGTCGCGGTTCATCAAGAACCGCGTCACGTGCCCCTTCTTCGTGTCATAGTCGTTCTGGGCGATCTTGGGACGGAACTTGATCTCGCGGACGGTGATCTGCTGCTGGTGGCGCCGGGCCGCCTTCTGCTTCTGCGCCTGCTCGTACTTGTACTTCGAGTAGTCGAGCACGCGACAGACCGGCGGCCGCGCATCGGGCGCGACCTCGACCAGGTCGAGATCTCGCTCCTGCGCATATGACAGCGCCTGAGCGGTCTTGACGATGCCCACCTGCTTGCCGTCCTCCCCGATCAACCGGACTTCGGGCACGCGAATCCGATCGTTGATCCGGGTCTGGTCCCGCTCTGGCGGGCGCCGATCGAACCTACGTGGGACCGGCACTAGCTGCGGAGTCGGCGTGACGTCAAGCGGCGCCGGGCCGTGTGTGATGGAGCTGTTGAATCAACGGAGCACAGTATAGCGGCGCTTCACCCCCTTGAGCGGCTTTTCACCTCTGCCTGCAACCGCTGCACGAACTGCTGCACGCCAACCGAGCCGGCGTCGCCGAGTCGGTGCTCGCGCAGCCCCACTTCGTCGCTGCGTTGCTCGCGGTCGCCGACGACGAGCATGTAGGGGATCTTGCGCAGCTCCGCGTCGCGGATCTTGCGCGCCACCGACTCGGTCCGGTCATCGAGCTCCGCGCGCAGCCCGGCGCCATGCAGGCTGTCGGCGACGCCGCTGGCGTACTCGTTGTGGCGGTCGGCGATTGGCAGCACGATCGCCTGCACCGGCGCCAGCCACGGCGGCAGCTCTCCGCGCAGGTGCTCCAGCAGGATCCCTATGAAGCGCTCGTATGAGCCCATCAGCGCCCGGTGGATCATCACCGGGCGGTGCTCGGCGTTGTCGGCGCCGGTGTAGCTCAGCTCGAAGCGCGCCGGCATGTTGTAGTCCACCTGGACCGTGCCGAGCTGCCACGAGCGGCCCAGCGAGTCGGTCATGTGCATGTCGATCTTGGCGCCGTAGAACGCCCCTTCGCCGTCGCTGAGCTCGTATGCGAGGCCCTGGTTCGCAAGCGCCCGCATCAGCGCGGACTCGCTGCGATCCCACAGCTCGTCGCTCCCGATCCGCTCATCGGGGCGGGTCGAGAGCTCGAGCCGCACATCCGCGCCGAACACCTTGTAGGTGGCGAACGCGAACTCCAGGCAGCCGGCGAGCTCCTCCTGGAGCTGGTCCTCGGTACAGAAGATGTGGGCGTCGTCCTGCGCGAAGTGGCGCCCGCGCAGCAGTCCGTGCAGCGTGCCACTGGGCTCGTGCCGGTGCAGGAGGCCCGGCTCGGAGTAGCGCACCGGAAGGTCGCGGTAGGAGTGGCGCTGTAGCGAGTAGAGCTGGCAGTGGCCCGGACAGTTCATCGGCTTGATCGCCAGCGGCCGGCCCTCGGACTCGGTCACGAACATGTTCTCGCGGTACTTGTCCCAGTGTCCGGATGTCTTCCACAGTGCGCTGTCGAACAGCAGCGGTGTCTTGACCTCCGTGTAGCCGCGCTCGCGCCCCATCTCGCGGCTCAGCTCCACAAGGGAATTGAAGATCTCGGTTCCCGCTGGCAGCCAGAACGCGGACCCGGGCGACACCTCCGAGAACGTGAACAGCCCAAGCTGCGGTCCGAGCCTGCGATGGTCGTTCGCCCTCGCCTGCTCGAGGCGCTCGAGGTGCTCCTGCAGGTCCTTGTCGGAGAAGAACGCCGTGCCGTAGACGCGGGTCAGCATCTGCTTGGTCGCATCGCCGCGCCAGTAGGCGCCAGCGACCGACTGCAGCTTAAGCGCCTTGATCCGCTTGGTCGACGGCGCATGCGGGCCTCGGCACAGGTCCGTGAAGGGACCGTTGGTGTACAGCGACACCGTGTGCGTCCCCTCGTTGCGGACCAGATCCTCGATCAGCTCCACCTTGTAATCCTGGCCCGCCGCGAGAAACCGCTCGAGCGCCTCCCCCGCCGGGACATCCTCGCGCACGAACCGCTCGTCGGCCTGGATGTGCTCGCGCATCTTCGCCTCGATGCGCTCGAAGTCGGCCTCCGACAGCGAGACGCCGTTCGGGAACTCGAAGTCGTAGTAGAAGCCGTTCTCGATCGGCGGGCCGATCGAGATCTTCACTCCCGGATACAGCTCCGTCACCGCCGCCGCGAGCACGTGCGCACAGTCGTGGCGGATCAGTCGCAGCGCGTCCTGTCTGCTGCGCTCGGTGACGATCTCCAGCTGTAGAGCGCCGTCCGCCGAGGCCGGCAGCGGGCGCGACAGGTCCCGCAGCTCGCCACCGACGTTGACCGCCAGCGCGGCACGCGCGAGGCCGGCGCCGATCGCCGCGGCGGCGTCGGCGCCCGTGGCGCCCTCTTTCAGCGTCAGTTTGTTGCCGTCGGGAAGCTCGTAGTCCATCGTCGCCGGATGCTAGCCGGGCGACGCCGGCGCGGCACCGAACGCCACGCTACATTTACCCGTTCCCGGGCGATTAGCTCAGCTGGGAGAGCGCCGTCTCGACAAGGCGGAGGTCACTGGTTCGAGCCCAGTATCGCCCACTCCGGTAGTTGCAGGGGATTCGCCTACTTCCGGTCATCGCCAATTTGCTGAGTGCGTCCCGCAGACTTCCTCGCGGGCCTGCCGAATGGCCTCGGCGGCGGGGACGCGGGGCTTGGTTTCCAGCTCTCGCATCGTCCCGGCATAGTGCCGCGCAAGGGTCGCGACCGAGTGCCCGGCCTGCTCCGCGACGTACGTCAGGCTGCGGCCCTCCCATAGGAGCAGCGAGACGAACGAGCCGCGGAGGCGATACGGCCGCAGGTCACCAGCGACGCCGGCCTCGATCGCGGCGGGGCGCCAGACGCGCCGGCGCCAGTCTTCGTTTATGAACCAGCTCGCGACCGGGGTGCCGCTGCGGCCGAGCACCCCACACGCGAGCGGGTGGGCGTCGTCGATCTGCCCCTTGGCCTTGAACGTGGTGATCACTGGCGCGCTGATCCGCTCGGCCAGGGCGATCACCTGCCGGCGTGCCGGACCGTGCTGCTGGGTTTGAGCATTGTATTGAGCCGATTTTCGTGCAATCGACGTCAGCGAGAACCCGGTGTCTGGGCATCCGCGGAGTGATGTGTGGAGCGCGCGTCGACGTCGGCGACGTCAGTCGGGCCACCCTCGTCGGGCAGCTCGGGAGGCCGCCGGTCGATGACCCTCGCTCGAGCCCCCTCGTGCGAGGACCTCAGCACTGCATCTGACGCTTCGGCGCGTACGCGGCTCGACAATCGCCGCTTCGAGAATCGCGGAGCAGCGGCGTGAGCAGCGGCGTCCAGGAGTGCGGACGTTCCACAGCAACAGCCAGCACCGGCGGCGTCAGGACTGTGGCTCTCGAATTGCGATGCGCAAGCGGCCTGTCTGGAGGACGTCAGCGGCCAGTGCGTGCCGGCCAACCGAGGCGAGCCAATCACGTCCTGGCGCTCGCCGCTGCTCCCGGCGCACAGCGAGCCTGGCGGGACCACGGGCGGCCTCACTTTCGGTGCGACTTGATGGATATTGCAGTCACTGGTGATTTCGACGCCACTAGCCTGGGGGGGACAGCCACGGCTGTGCGCCCAGCGCGGGCATGTGCACGGCGAGGAGATACCCGGTTGCCAGCAGCGCCGCTGCGCGCAGCGCCTGGCTGCGCCCGAGCGCTGCGAACGGGAGCAACCACACGAGGTACCAGGGCGCGAGTGACGCGATCGAGACGATCAGGGCGAGCACTGCCCACCCGGCCGCTGTGATCCAGTCCGCTCCGCGCCACGCTCGGACGAGCGCGGCGACGGACGCGATCGCCGCGAGCCCGGTGCAGACCAGCCGTACGCCCGACCCGATGTGCGTCCCGAGCGCGGTCGCGAGTCGGTCGGGACCGCTCCAGGCGGTGTCGAACTGCGGGTCGGTCGTGATCCGGTGTAGCTGATCGAAGACGTGGGTGCCGAACACCGTGAGCGTCGCGAGTCCGATCGCGGCCAGCGCCGCCGCGGCTCCCGCGATCGCCCTGCGCCGGCGCCCGGCCCCGATCAGCACGAACGGCAGCGCGAGGCCGAGCGTGACCTTGACCGCCGCGGCCGCGACCGCCGTTCCCGCCCCCACCGCGTCTCGCCCCCGCAGGGTCAGCGCAACCGCGGCGAGCACCAGCAGCATCCCGAGGAGATCGCTGTGCGCGCCGCTGACGGCGTATACGAGGAGGACGGGGTTCAGGCCGACGAAGATCGCTGCGCGGGCAGGGTTCAACCCGCGCGCGGCGGCGATCCGAGCCACGAGCAGCGCCAGCGCAACGCTCGCGATCCCGGCGAGCGCCTTGTAGGTCCACAGCGCGGCGGCGGGTGGGACGAGCGCGAGCGGTGCGCTGCCGAGCGTGAACAGCGGGCCGTATGGGCTCGTTGCGTGCTTCCAGTAGACGAACGGGAGGATCGCGTCGTGTGGCGCCGCGGTCGGCGCTGAGCTGTAGGGGCTCAGTCCGTGGAGGATCTCCAGCCGGGCGTAGGCGATGTACCCGAAGACGTCGGTCGAGACGAGCGTGGGCCCGAGCGTGAACGCCAGGTTGGCGAGCACGATCGCGAGCGTGGCGACGCGCAGCGACACCGAGCCCGCGCCCGCGAGCGCCAGCAGGTACGCGAGCGCGAGCCCAACCACGGCGGTGCTGAGGGTCCCCGGTCCGAGCGACCCGACGACCCCGGCAAGGCCGCGGAGCGGACCGTCGATCCACGCCGGGTTGGCGCCGCCCGGTAGCTCCAGCAGGTAGCGGCCGTCCGCTGCACCCGCCGCGATCCAGGCAGAGAACGCGACACAGGCGACCAGGCCCAGCACGGCGAGCGAAGGCGTGCGCGTCGCGGCAGGCGTGGCGACGCGCTGGGTCGGACCGACCTGCCGCAGCGCGACGGCCTGCCGAGCCGGCCTCGTTCATCTGAGCAGTGCCGCCATGTCGCGGGTCGCGCGCCAGGTGCCGCGCACGCTGCCGCTCACCTTCGAGCGGCCCGCGCCGCGGGCTCGGTATCCGACCGGCTCCTCGCTCACGCGCCATCCGGCGGCGATCGCCCGCAGCACCATCTCGAGCGGCCAGCCGAACGCACGGTCCTGCAGTTGCAGGGTCAGCAATCCGTCGCGGCGGGCGCAGCGCATCGGCCCCAGGTCCGTGAGCCGCACCTTCGAGCGGCGCCTGAGCTCCGCGGCGAGCAGCCGGTTGGCGACGCGCGCGTGCAGCGGCCACGCCCCGGAGTCGGGCCGGCGCGCGCCGAGGCACAGATCCACGGCCCCGGAGCTCACCGGCTCGGCCACCAGCGGCAATTCGCAAGGGTCGAGCGAACCGTCGCAGTCCATGAAGCAGACGAGCTCCGACCGTGCCGCGAGCAGGCCGGCGAAGCATGCCGCGCCGAATCCGCGCCGTGGCTCTGAGACGACCGTCGCGCCGAGCCGGCGGGCTACCTCGCGCAGATCCGTCGACCGAGCCGTTGTCGACGACGAGTGGCTGATAGCCGGCCGGCATCGCGGCGAGCACGCCCGGGATCGACTCGGCCTCGTCGAGCACGGGGAGGATCACGTCGATCACGGGGCGGAGGCTACGGGCCAAGAGGTTACGCGGAGCGAAATTCGCTTCGCGGACGGCTTGCGCGGCGCCGCCGATGCCATAGCGTGGCGCGCATGATTCTCGTCACCGGCGGAGCCGGCTTCATCGGGTCGCACGTTGTCGACGCGCTGGTCGCAGACGGGCAGGACGTGCGCGTAATCGATTGCGTACTGCCCGCGGCGCACCGCCGGCGGCCCGACTATCTGAACCCCGACGCTGAAGTGCTCGACGGCGACGTGACCGATCCCAGCGCGGTGGCGCGAGCGTTGCGCGGCGTCGACGCGGTCTGCCACCAGGCCGCGATGGTCGGCCTCGGGCAGAACATGCTCGACGTCGCCGACTACGTTCGCCATAACGATCTCGGCACGGCGGTGCTGTTGCGGGAGCTCGCGTCGGCGGGCTTTACGGGGCGGCTCGTGCTCGCCAGCAGCATGGTCGTTTACGGCGAGGGCGGCTACCGCTGCGCGCGGCATGGCGCGAGCCGGCCGGCCCCGCGGGAGGTCGGCGATCTCGCCGCCGGGCGGTTTGCACCGCGCTGTCGGGACTGCGGGCTCGAGCTCGTGCCGATCGCAATCGAGGAGTCCGCGCCGCTTGACCCGCGCAGCGTGTACGCGGCGACCAAGGTCCAGCAAGAGCATCTGTGCTTCGCGTTCTCACGCGAGACGCGAATTCCGGTCAGCGCCTTGCGCTACCACAACGTGTACGGGCCGCGGATGCCGCGGGACACACCTTACGCGGGCGTCGCGGCGATCTTCGCGAGCGCGCTCGCGGCCGGCAGATCCCCGCGGGTGTTCGAGGACGGCGGGCAGCTGCGCGACTTCGTCCATGTACGAGACGTCGCGCGCGCGAACGTGATCGCGCTGACGAGGGATAAGCCGGCGACGGGCGCGTTCAATGTCGCCAGCGGGAACCCCCGCAGCGTCGGCGAGATGGCCGACGCCCTGGCGGCCGCGGCCGGGCCCGGAGCACCGCCGCCGACGATCACGGGCGAGTTCCGCCTCGGGGACGTGCGCCACGTCTTCGCCTCGGCCAGGCTGGCCGAGCGGCGACTTGGCTTCCGCGCGCAGGAGGGCTTCGACGCGGGAATGGCGGAGTTCGCGGTCGCCCCGCTGCGCGCCGCCTGACCGAGCCCGTGTCCGACGTCGCCGCGCAGCAGCCGACGGGCGCCCCGATCGCGGTCCCGACGCGGCACCGTCCGAGCCGGCCGCGGCTGGGCGCGCTGCGCAGGCGCCACGTGGCGGTCGCGGTGGCGCTCGAGGCCACTGCTCGCCGCCGCGGTGAGCCTGCTGTGCGCGGCGTGGGTGCTGCGGCTGTGGCGGGCCGACCTGACGGTGCCACTGCGCTATGCGCCCGTGGACGACACGAAGTTCTACCTGATGCTCGTCAAGGGCATTATCGAGCATGGCTGGTACTTGTCCAACCCCAGCCTGGGAGCGCCCTTCGGGCAGCACCTGTACGACTACCCGCAGGGCGCCGACAATCTCAACCTCCTGATCATCCGCGGCCTGGCGGTGTTCTCGTCCGATCCGGCGCTGGTGGTCAACCTGTTCCTGCTCACCACGTTCGCGCTGACGACCGTGACCTGCCACCTGGTGTTGCGGGCGCTGGGGGTGGGCGCGGCGGCCGCGGGCGTGACCTCGGTCCTGTTCTCGTTGCTGGCCTATCACTTCTTCCGGGGTGAATCGCACCTGCTGCTCTCGGCCTATTACTCGGTGCCGCTGACGGCTTACCTGTTTCTGGAGCTGCTCGCCGGCGCGCTGTTGTTCTCGCGCCGCGCGCCGCCGCGTCGGTGGCCGCCCGCGTGGGCGTCGCCGCGGTCGCTGGCGACGATCGGGATGTGTTTGGTGATCGGCTCGGACAACCTCTACTACGCGACCTTCGCGCTGGTGCTGATCGCCGCCGCGACGCTCATCGCGCTCGTGTTGCGCCGCCGCCGTTGCGTACGCGATGGGCTGCTGGTCGTCGCCCTCGTGGTGGGGACGCTGGCGGCGAACCTGGCGCCGAGCCTCATCTACCGTGCCGAGCATGGCGCCAATCCGGAGGTCGAGCGCTCGGCGGCGGCGGACGAGTCGAGCAACGAGGCATTGGCACTTCGCCTCACGAACCTCGTCCTGCCCGCCCCCGGCAGCCGGATCGGGGCGCTGCGCCGCATCACTGCTCGGTACGACAACGCGATCGCGCCGGGCTACTGCGAGGCCTGCTACGCGAGCCTCGGGACCGTCGGCACCGTCGGCTTCGGCTGGCTGGCCCTGTGTGGCCTGGGCACGCTCCTCGGCGCGGGGTGGGCGCGTCGCAGGCGCTTGCTTGCACACGCGAGCGCGGGCGCGGCGATCGCGCTGGCGGTCGGCAGCGTCGGCGGCCTCGGTGCCCTGCTCGAGCTGTTCGTGACGCCGGACATCCGCGCCTGGAACCGGATCTCGGTGGTGATCGCGTTTCTGTCGCTGCTCGCCGCCGGATTGCTGCTGGACTCGCTCGTCACCGGTCTGAACGGGCGCCGGTGGGGCAGTGCACTCGGCCGCGCGCTGCTGGCCGCAGTGCTTGTGTTCGGTGTCTACGGCCAGACCAGCGACGCGTACATCCCCGCCTACGCGGCGACCGCGCGACAGTGGCGCAGCGACAGCGTGTTCGTCGCGGAGATCGAGGCGCGCCTCCCTCGTGGCGCGAGCGTGTTCCAGCTTCCGTACGTGCCGTTCCCCGAAGGCTATCCGCAGACCCCGGTCGGTGGTCCGCTGGCGACGTACGCGACCAAATACGAGCCGCTCCGGGGTTACCTGCACTCCTCGACGCTGCGCTGGAGCTACGGCGCGATGAAAGGCAGGCCCGCTGATTGGGCGGCGCAACTGGCCGGTCAGCCGCTGTCGCTCGTGACCGCCGCCGTGGCCGCCGCGGGCTTCGAGGGAGTGTGGGTGGACCCGGCGGCGTTCGACCCAGCGAAGGCAAACCAGGTGCACTCGGCGCTGCGCTCATTGCTCGGCGTCCAGCCGCTGGTCAGCCCCGACCGGGACCTTTGGTTCTTCGACCTGCGCCCGTACCTCGCGAGGTTGGAGCGCACGCACACGCCGGCGCAGTTGACCGCGCTGCGCGAGGCGACGCTGTACCCACTCAGCACCGCGTGCGTCGCAGGCGGGCTGAAGCTCGTCAATCCGTCCACCTTCCCGCGCCCGGCGACGCTGACCGTTCGCCTGTCCGATCGCGTCCTGTCGCGCGCACTCGTGCTCGATCCGGGGAGCACCATAGTGACACTGTCAGACCTGGGGGCCGCACCGATGACACAGGTGCTCTACGCGACGCTTACCGGTGCGGCCGACCTTCCGTTCGCGCATCCCGGTCAAGGCCCGGCGAGCACGGTCATCGCCGGCCTGACCGGACCGCCATGTCTGCGCTGACGGTCCCGCGTGCCGAGGCGCCTGGCCGCTTCCGGGCTGCGGTCGGGCCTGACCGCCCGGGCCGCTGAGGCGCTCGGCGCGCTGTCGCTCGCCGGACTGACCGTCTCCATGCGCGAGCTTTCTCGGCGCGCTTGTGTTCGCCTTGACGACGGAGCAGCACGAGCGTGGACGCAAACTTCCGGTGGGACCCACCACCGCCTGCTCTTGGTGTACAGCGTCGGCCGCGATATGACGCGGAGCCGGCCGTGTAACGCTCGGGGACTGAGACCGACTACCGCTCATGACCACTGTGCACTTCACCAACCTGCTGATCGTTGTCGCCGCTGGGGTGCTCGCCCCGTTGGTGCTCGGCTTCTTCCCGCGGATCCGGCTGCCGGCGATCGTGCTTGAGATCGTGCTCGGGATCGTGATCGGCCCGTTGATCCCGAACACCGCGATCTGAAACCGTCGGCCGGGACGGGCATCGTCGGTCAACAACACGCGATTGGGCGCGTTGAACCCGCCGACCACGGGCCCGCCGGCGTCGCCGAGCGCGTGCGGCAGCTGTCCGTCGACCCATACCTCGGCGTAGTCGTCGATCGCCACCTCGAACACGATGCTGGCCCCGGTCGGATCGAGGTCCCCGATCCGCTCGGGGATCGTGACGGCGATCCGATACCAGTTAAAGCACACCCGGCCCTGGCTTAGGCGAAGCTGCGTGTCGGCCGGCTCCAGCGCCCGCCAGTCGCAGTCGTCGTAGACGGCGCGTTGCGCATGAGGGACGACGTCGTAGGTGCTATTCGGCACGACTCCCGGTCCGAGCGGATCGTCTGGGTGGCCGACCTCGACGAACTCGATCTGCTCAACCCGCGCGTCGGCGTACCGCCACTGACCCTGCACGAGCTCGACGCCGGCGTCCGTCTGGAGGTCGATGATCGCATAGGGGCAGCCCGGCAGTAGCTCGATTGGCCCGGCGATCGCGGTGGCCGCGTCCGCACGGATGCGCGTCAGCATCGTCACACCTCGACCTTCACGACGAAGTACAGAAACGGATCCGAGACGCGCGTGAACTGGTGCGCCACCCCGGCCGGCACGGCCAGTACGTCGCCCTCCGACAGGTCATGGGGTTCCCCGCCGGTGACCGACTCCGCGCGCAGCTCGCCATCGGCGACACTGCGGGCTTCGACCATCTCACCGCCGGCGACGACAGTGGCGCTGCCCTGCACGACGTGCATCACGTCGACGGTGTGCGCGTGGTACTCCGCCTCGCCCGGCGCATCGCGACGTCCGGCGTCGAGCTTGTACGCGCCGGCGTCGAGCAGCAGTCCACCGGTCGCGAACTTCGCCCGCACATCCTGATCGTCGAAGAACGAAGCGCCGTTGGCCGAGCCGTTCGCGGTCGCGAGCGCCTGCGAGCCGAGCACGGCAAGTTCCTGGTCCTCGTCGGCAGACGAGGCGCCGCTGACGCCGACCGCGCCGATCACATGACCGTCGTGAACGATCGGGATCCCGCCCTGGAGCGGAACCGCCCCCGCCAGCATGCGCGTCGACTTCGGCGACGAGCGACAAACGCGCCTGCGGGCCGAGGATCTCCTCGAAGCCCGGCGCATATGTCGCGAAGGCTGAATCACCGACGGTGGTGCTCATGACACCCGGCCCCTGGCCTTGTCGATCTCCCACGCCGCGGTGATCAGGCCGATATGACTGAACGCCTGCGGGAAGTTCCCCAGCTGCTCGCCGCTCGCGGTGTCGATCTCCTCGGCCAGCAAGCCGAGGTCGTTCGCGTAGCCCGCGAGCTTGTCGAACAGCGCCTCGGCACGATCGAGCTCACCGGCCTTCGCGAGCGCCGAGACGAGCCAGAACGGGGTCCCCTCCTCGCCCGTCAGGCCGTCGGCGTTCAGGCCCTCCGCGTTGCGGTAGCGGAGCACCAGCCCGTCTTTTGTCAGCTCGTCGGCAATCGCGTCGATCGTTGAGCGCATCCGCTCGTCGGTCGCCGGCAGAAAGCCGAAGATCGGCATCAGCAGCTGCGCCGCGTCGAGCTCGTCGGAGTCAAACGACTGCGCGTACGCATGCCGCGACTCGCTCCAGCCGCGGGTCAGGATCGCCTCGCGGATCGCGTCGCGCTCGGCGACCCAATGCTCGACGTTGGCATGCTCGCCGAGGCGCGGAGCGAGCTCGATCGCTCGCTCGAGCGCGACCCAGCACAGGACCTTGGAGGACAGATGGTGGCGCGGCTCGCCGCGCATCTCCCACATCCCTGCGCCCTGCTCGCGCCAGCGCCGCGCCGCAGTGTCCGCCAGATCAGCCACAAACCGCTGGATCTCCATGTGAAGCTCGCCGAGCTGGTCGCGGTACAGGTACAGCGAGTTGAGCAGCTCGCCGTAGACATCGAGCTGTGTCTGGCCCCAGGCGCCGTTGCCGACCCGAACCGGCGCCGAATCCCGCCATCCGCGCAAATGCGAAAGCTCGCGCTCGCTAAGGTCGTGCTCGCCGCCGATCCCGTACATGATCTGCAGCGATCGCTCACTGGCGCGGCCACCAGCCGAGCTGGTCATGAACGAGACGAACTCCTCGGCCTCATCAGAGCATGCCCCGATGTACAGGGCCTCGAGGGTCAGGCTCGCATCCCGGATCCACGCGTAGCGGTAGTCCCAGTTGCGCTATCGAGCCGTCGCGGTCCACCAACGCCGCCGAGTTGCAATCGGCGAGCAGACCGTAGGCCGCGATCGGCTGAAACTCATGCACCGCACCGGCTGCTGTCGCGTCAAGGCTGGAGGTGGTCGTGCTCATCTGCGGCTCCTTGGTGGTCTTCAGGGCTTCCGGCGTTGGTCTGCCAGAGACCCCGACCGTTACACCACCATCGGTAGACTCGCCTCAGCGGGGCGCCCCTCGCCCGGGGATGGAGGCCAGCCTTGACGACGACAGCGCCGGTGAGCACCGACACGACGGAGACCCGTCGTGACTCGCCTGCCTCGCGCGCGACGACCGCCGGTCCGGTGCTGACGGCGACCAAGCTGAACATTCCGCCGCCGCGGCCCCGGGCTGTTCGTCGCGAACGGCTCGTCTCGGCTCTCACCGCCGAGCCGCCGTCGAGGCTGACGCTTCTCGTTGCGCCGCCGGGGTCGGGCAAGACCAGCCTGCTGAGCGAATGGCACGCCGACGGGGACGAGCGTCGGCCGTTCGCGTGGATCTCGCTTGACCTTGCCGACAACGACCCGGTGCGGTTCTGCGACGGATTGATCGCAGCGCTCCAGACGGTCGTCAGGGACCTTGGCAAGCCCGCAAAGACGGCGCTTCACTCGCCCGGCACAACGCTCGAGGACCACGTACTACCGCTCCTGATCAACGACCTCGCCGCGCTCTCGGATCCCTTGGTGCTCGTGCTCGACGACCATCACGTGATCGACAACGGTCAGATCCACCGGGCGGTCGAAGTGCTGATCGAGCGGCTTCCGGCGAGCGCTCATCTGGTGCTCGCGACTCGGTCTGACCCGCCGCTGCCGCTCGGACGGCTCCGCGCCCGCGGTCAGCTGACCGAAATCCGCGCCGATGACCTGCGCTTCACGACGGCCGAGGCCGCGACCTTCCTCAACGACGCACTTGGCCTGGGATTGGACGAGTACGAGATCGCGAGCCTGCACGACCGCACCGAGGGGTGGGCGGCGGGACTACAGCTCGCGGGCCTATCGATCAAGGGACGGGACGATCGCCGCCCGTTCATCGACGCGTTTGCCGGCGACGACCAGCAGATCGTCGACTACCTCGGCTCTGAGGTGCTCGACCGCCAACCGCCCACGCTTCGCCAGTTCTTGTTGCGCAGCTCGATCCTCGATCGCCTCTCCGGCCCGCTGTGCGCGGCCGTGACGGGGGCTAAGGATGCCGCGCTCCTGCTGCGTCAGCTCGAGCGCGAGAACCTGTTCGTCGTGGCGACGCGAGCCGGCTCGCGGAGGAGCACGACCTCGGCGAGCACTGGGCGAGCTCGCTAGCGCTCACAGTCCGAGGACAGCTACTCGAGAACCGCCGCGAGCTCGAGGAAGCGGACCGGGTGATCGACCGCGCGGCGCAACTCGCGCGTCGCGGCGTGGCTTCAATCGAGATCGCGTACTCGCTGCTGATGCTCGCCCGAGTTCGCCAGCGGCTGGAGCGGCGCGACGACGCCGCGACGCTGCGCGAACGGGCCCGACAGGTGCTACGCGCCTGTGCCGACCCCGGCATTTTGGTTGACCCGCTGACACAGAGCGAGCGCGAACTCCAACGGGTCTCGGCTCGCGCCGGACGCGAAGATGACGCGCTGAGCGCGGCCGAGTTCAATGTGCTGCGGCTCCTGCGAAGCGACATGTCGCAACGCGAGATCGCAGGCGAGCTGCAGCTCTCGTTCAACACGATCAAGACGCACACGCGGAACATCTACCGCAAGCTCGGCGTGGCAACGCGCGCCGAGGCGCTCGCCCGGGCGCCCAGCCTGGCCCTGCTCTAACTCAGGGACGCCGCGTCTCACGCTCGAGAGCAGAGGCCGCAGCCTCTTCACGATCGACCGCGGCGCAGTAGACAACGAACGCAGTCGCCCACTCGGACCGTTCCGCGGCGCACCACGCTGCATACGCCTCGTGGGCGTCATCAGCGGCGTCGATCCAAGCGAGCAGCAGGTCCGCATGGCGACGTGTCGCCAGCTCACCAGTGAGAAACGTGCTCGCTGAAAGTGCCATGCCGTTTGGTCCATGTCAGCGCGCGTTCGTTACGCTCCCCCGAATTCACCCGGGTGATTGACGCCCCTGGGTGATGACAGCTCACCCAGCCCGCACCGAAGCTTGGCGCCGTGAGCAATCCCGCGTCCTCGCGCCAACGCTACGACATCGTGATCCGCGGCCGGCTAAGCCAGCGCTTTGAGAGCGCGTTTGACGACGTCACACTCGTCGCTCGCAACGGGCAGACCACGCTCCGCGCCGAGCTCGCTGACCAGTCTCGGCTGTACGGGCTCATAAACAGGCTGCGCGACTTCGGTATCGAGCTCATCAGCGTCAACCGGGTTGGCGAGGACACGGATGCCAGCTGAGCCGGTCGTTGCCGCGCGCACGCTCCGATCATCAGACGGTGACGGTGAGATCGTGGCTGCCCTGCGGGCGGGTGACGAACACGCCTTCCGCGCCCAGTTGGTGTCGAGATGGCACAGGCGTTCGCGACGCTCGGGACGAGCGTGGACCTGGTCGAGGGGATGGATCACCTCCTCCCGCACGAGCCGCGTCCGCTCGGCGAAGCGCTCGGCAAGGCGCTCGCCGAGGAGCGGCTGCGACTTCATCTCGGGCGGCACGCTTCGAAGGTCGGTCGCGATCACCGTGGCTTCGTGGTCAGCCTCGAGGACGGCAGCACACTGCACGGCGACCGCCTACTAGCCGCGACCGGTCGCCGACCGCGCGTCAACGATCTCGGGCTCCAGAACGTCGGCATCGAGGCCAATCCACGCGGAATCCACGTCGACGCTCACATGAGCGCCGGCGACGGCATCTGGGCGATCGGCGACGTAACAGGGATCTGGCCGCTCACATATATGGGCAAGTACCACGGCCGGATCGCCGCCGCGAACATCCTGGGCGAGAGCCGCGAAGCCGACTACAGCGCCGTCCCACGGGTGGTCTTCACCCATCCGCACGCCGCCGCCGTGGGCGCGCCCGACGGTCCGCTGACCGCGACGATCTCGCTGTCAGCCGTGCCGAAGACCGCAACCTACCTGCGCGCGTGGGACGAGCACCCCGGGTTCCTCACCCTCGTCTCCGATGGCGACGTGCTAACCGGCGCATACGGGCTCGGTCCCGAGGCAGGCGAATGGATGCAGCAGGCCACCATCGCGATCCGCGCCCGGGTGGCGCTCGAAGTCCTCCGCGACACGATCCAACCGTTCCCAACGTTCTCGGAGGCGTTCCACTTCGCCCTCGCGGAGCTCCCCAACCGCGTACCCGCCGGCGCACGATGACAGACGCCCGCTCACTCCCAGCGCCGGACGATGTGGGCACAAACGCGATCGACTTCCTGCCGCGGCGCGGGGGCCTGCAGGCGCACGGAGTGGCACACGATCGGCAGTCTCGGGCGCTGTGATCTAATCCTCGCTCGCCCCCGACCCAAGGAGGAGCCTGGTCTTCGTCGTGCTCGCGACCACGAATATCCGAGGACTGCCGACCGAGCGGGTCGAGGTAGTTCACCGCTGGGTCGACGGTCTACAGGTACGCGACTCGCTGGGCGTCCGCAAGCGTCTCGCCGGTGACCGGCTCCGACTGGTCGGACAGCTGGATCTCCCACTCACCATGCGTGTTGAGCTCCACTCGCACCGCCCGCAGCGCCGTCGACGCGCCGGCTCCCGACTTCCCGGCAACCTCAGGAGACATCGCCGCGCACCTCCCGCAGAGCCGATCGGCTCGGTATCGCCCCCGATGTGCGTAGGCGGTAGCCGATTGTCGTGTGCCGGTCGCTGCTCTCGCAGGGAACGCGGTCGATCTCGTAGCCGTCGAGCTGGAGTTCGTATATGGCCTGAGCGGGCGCCCGGACTCCGTGCTCGCGCAGCGCCGCCATCGTCAAAGCTCCGCTGGCATCAGCGCCCAGCAGGGTGAGGACTCGCGCCGCATCGTGTCCCTCGACGCTTCGCGGTTCGGTCAACTCGTTGGGCGTGGCGGTAGTTCGGTTGCTCATCAGCAGATCTCGCTAGTCGTGCGATTGCGTCAGGTACGTATAGCGGGGGTCGCTCGGACCGTGCGGGTCTGCCTTGGTCCGGGTGCCATCCGCTCGCCGGGCGTTTAGGTTTAGGTTAGACGGCGTCGAGCCTCAATTGCCAGCGAGAGCCGCCGCGACCCGCGATCATGAGTCAAATTCGCCTCGCCTACGCGCTGCCCAAAGGTGGTCCGTCCGGTGGTCCGTCCGCGTGATGGTCTTCAGCTCTTCCGGTCCCTCCATTGGGGTAGCGCGGAAGGAAGAGGGATATAACGCCCGCGCGTTCAATCAGTCAGATTGGGACGAAGCCACCGGGTGGGATAACGCCGATCGGAGTACCGCAACGGCCCCGCAGTCAAAACGAGTAGCCCCCGCCTCCCGCCTCGTGGCACACGCAGTGCCGTTGGTGGCTTTCGGGCTTGGGTTGAGAATTCTGGCCGCGGGACCAGCCGCTCTACCGATACTACTCCTATCGCGAGCAGTGGTGTGCGCCGATCCCAAAATTGGTCGCGATTGCTACGAAACTAAGGGCCCGTTCAAGAATTATTGGCGGTTTTGACGGCGTCTGGACGCGCCTGCGCCACCGGCTCGTCCTCAAATACTCCCGGTATGATCGGGCCGAGCCGGCGGCGCCAGACACGCCCAGCCACTCGTCAAATCCCGCCACTAATTCTTGAACGGGCCCTAAGGGAACTCGCTCGCGGCGATGCCCGGCCGGTCAAATTGGCTGTTATGCGCCTCGATAAGGAGTATGGTCCTTGTAGGGCCGTTACGGCCGCTACTGCTCGAATCTCTCGCGCAGGCCCCCGGCGGGCAAGAACTGCGTCTCGCTGACCTCACGCGCTGTTTCGTCCAAAGCGACAGAAACGCCGTTTACAGCAGGACCCGCCCCGATTTGCGGGGGTCCTGGTAGGAGGTCAGTCATGACGATCGTGAAAAAGCCGCCACAGAGTGGCGCCACACATACCAGAAAGCGCTGGTACACGTTCAGGCATGCCAATGAAGCTGTGCGCCACACCGAGGCATGGGAGCACGAAAACTTTGCGGAAGAACAAGCGCGATGGGAACGAAGCGATCCAGCCTACGCCCGGATCTGTGAAGAGGTCCGACAAGCAAACAAGAACGGTGAGAAAGCCTCACGGCGCGCTGAAGAGGCCAAGGCCGAATGGGACGCTCGCGTTGCTCCACAACGACAGGCCAACGATGATGCCGAGAAGGCACACCATGCGTTGAGGTTGAAGGCCGACCAAACGGCGAGGCGCCAAACGGCGACCCCAGACGCAGCCTCGGAGGCGCCGCGTTCCCTCCCAGGGAACAGCGGACCATTCAACCCAGATACAAACGAACGCCTACACGCGGCGCCCGACGGCTCATGGCTCCCGGTGCAGAGTCCTCGGAAGGGCCCTACGCTGTGATTCGTGAACGTGTTCAAGATCTGCCTCGGGACCCGGTAATCCGCTATCCCTCGTCGAGGACCAGGAGCGTCTCCGGGCGAACACCGTCAGCCTTCATCGCGTCGGCGGCCGCCTCGGTCTGCATGAATTCCAGAAACGCAGCCATGTCGGGGATCTCCGCGATCAGTCCGACCCGGTTTGAACCAGCCGGATCCCGAAAGGCGCGCATCGTGATTCCCAGTGGTCCAAAGACTTCTTCTCGCTTCGATGAACTCAGCCAATGCTCGACGTCGTCCACCTCGTGAAACGCAATGTGCGTTGCCATCGTCCCTCGTCTTTCCCACCGCAAAGCTGTGCGGAATGGATGTGCGATCGACCCCGATCGGCGTCGTCGCTTGGTTGTGGACTTGCGCGGATCAGCCAGCCGGCCGACTCCGCGGTCAGGCCAGCGAACTCCCGTGTCGCTAAGCCGTTTCGAGGTGCGCGACTTCGGCCACGCGCTGCTCGGGTGCACCCGCAAATCCGCCATCGACCGGGAGCGCCGGCAGAAGCGTGCCGTTCATGAACCGGTCGCTGTGCTCCTTGGAGTCCCAGACGACCGAAATCAGATACCCGCCGTCGGTCGGTCCCGCGACGTGCGAGGTTTGCCCCTCCGGAAGCCCCTCCGGGGGATGCACTGCCGCGAGCATCGACTGATACTGCTCCTCAGTCCCACCCGGCCAAAAGTGCGTCATCAGGTAAGCCATGGTTCCAGTCCCTTCCGTGAGCGTTTCGTCCACCGTACTGCATGGACGCAGACTGGCGAGCCGTGGCAGGGCTCGCCGCTGGCGACGAGAGTCGGGGCGCTCGCTGAGCAGATCGCCGTGCCCTCCGCGATCCTGGCGCCGCTGCCCGACTCGCTCGGTCTCCCGGAGGGCAGCGCGCTCCCAGTCTGCGCGCTGACCGCCCGGCTGCTGGTAGATGCCGCGGCGGTCGGCGACGGCGACCTCGTGCTTGTGACGGGCGCGGCTGGAATGGTGGGCGGGTTCGCGGCGCAGCTCGCCGGTGGACGCGGTGGCCGTGTGGTTACGGCCGTGCGTGATTCCGACGTCGACGAGGCGCGCCGGCTGGGGGCTGAGACGGTCGTCAATGCGGACGACGAACTCGAGGTTGCGGTTCGCGGGGAATGGCAGGACGGGGTCGACGCGTGCCTCGATACGGCCGGACTCGGTGCTGGCGCCTTGGTGTGCGTGCGCGACGGCGGCGCGTTTGTCACCTCGGTCCCGGCAGCGGTGCCCGACGCTGCCCGGGGAATCGCTCCTCGGACCGTGCAGGTGCAGCCCGATGCCGACGCAACGGCCGAGTTCGCACGTGAGGCCGCAGCGGGTGAGCTGACCGTGCGCGTCGCCGAGATCCTGCCGTTGGAGCGCTTCCGCGACGCGTATGCGCGGTTGGAGCGCGGAGGGCTGCACGGAAAGATCGTGCTCACCCCCTAAACGCCA
This sequence comes from uncultured Solirubrobacterales bacterium, assembly GCA_963811155.1. GTDB lineage: Bacteria > Actinomycetota > Thermoleophilia > Solirubrobacterales > Solirubrobacteraceae > Palsa-465. The sequence continues at coordinate 5,457 of CAWEQQ010000037.1, read as the reverse complement.
GCGCCCAGACGGACGGCGTACAACCTCAACGTCGTACTGCAAGCCTTGAGGCCGCGTGACAGGTCCGCGGGGTTGGTGACCTTGCCCCCGCCGCCGTGTGTTTGCACCGGTGGCTGCGACTGGCTCGCTTGTTCAACCGCCGCCCGGGAGGCTCGCCGCGGCGCGCGTTCTAAGCGACCTCTGCGATCAGGTCCTCGCTTGCCGACGGCTGGCGTCGGCGGATCGTGATGTCGCCGAACCCGGTCCGGGCGCGCACTTCGACACGCTCCTCGCCTGGCTCGGGTCCGTCGCTTGCGTCCAGATCGCTGTACACGTGACCGAACGACGTGTGCAGGTCGAGCCACGCGGCGATGCCGTCGGCGATCCCGACCTCGATCCGGCCACGCCCGGTCGAAGCGACGACCGAGCCGCGGCCGACGGTTCCGACGCGGATGTCGCCATTGGCGGTCATCGCCGTGAGCGAGTCGTGGCAGCGCTCGATCTCGACGTCTCCGTTTGCGGACTTGACCCGCAGCTCACCGCGGATCTCGCCGATGTGAACGTCGCCATTCGAGTTCTTGATCACGGCCGCGCCGTCGATTTCGCCGGCGCGCACCTCGCCCGTGGCGGTGGTGAGCTCGGCGTTCCCGGTCGCCCGCTCGACCAGGATGTCGCCAGCGGTGACCAGCTTGACCGCCGCTGCGCGGTCGAGCCGGATCTCGCCGGCGCTGCTCCTGAGCTCACAGCGGCCCAGCGTCCCCGTGCAGCGAAAGACGCCGACCGCCGCACGCCCGACCAGCTCCGAGCCCGCCGGCAACCCGATCTGCACATCGATCGAGCCGCCGTCGCTGAACGGGCTCCATTCCCGCAGCCGCCGCGGTGAGTTGACGAGCAGCCGGCCGTCGGCGTATTCCACCCGCGTCTGCTCGGCCGCATTTACGTCGTCGCGCTTGGACCCATCGCTGGGCCGTACCTCGACGACGGTGTCTTCGCGATCGCCGGCGGCGACGCGGACCTCGGCAACTCGAAGCTCGAGCACGACCGAGATTGGTTCAGGTGTTTGGTATTCAGGCATCACACAGGTCCTTTGACGAGTCAGTTCCGGTCCGCTGGTCCGTTGTGGTTGAAGGTCGGCGAGCATCGGTCAGCGTCCCCACCCGGTGTAGCGCTGACCGCCCCTCGCGCCAGGCTGCTCACGACGGAGGCCTGGCCGCTCCCGGTCCACCGCCGCCGCCGCGGCCCGCACGAGCCACGCGTTGATCGACAGTCCATCGCGCTCTGCTACCTGCTCCACCTGGCTCTTGAGCTGATCGGGGAGTCGCAAGTTGATCCGCGAGACTCCGCCCTCTCCGGGGATCCCGGTCGCGGATGCCGGGCCGGGACCCGACCACGATCCGGGGGCGTTCGGCGCGTCGCCACGATCGCCGGCGGCCGCAGCGTCGAGAGCGGGCGCGACGACGAACTCAGGCTCGCTGCCGCGCAGCCGCAACTCGACCGAGCCGGGGGCCAGTTCTCTCGTGATCTCGGCCGCAGCCGCCGCCAGCACATCCAGCAGCATCAGCCGGACGGCGGAGTCCAACGGCGCAATGAGCCGCTCCGCGAGCAACCGGGCGTCGTCGCCGCCGGCCGCCGCAGCCACCGCGAGTTGATCGCGGAGCTTGTCGACATACGTGTCCAATTCCATGGTGTCATGATGGCACCATATTGGCACCATGTCAAGTGCCATTTTGGCGTCGGTTGGCACCGACACACATACTTGAGGGCTCAGGCGCGAGAGCCCCCTCTACGACGAGCGCGAGCGGGCCGCGCTCGAGCTGTGCGAAGCGATTACGCTGATCGCCGACGGTCACGTTCCCGCCGATGTATGGGACCGCGCCGCAGCCGCGTTCGACGACAAGAGCTCAGTCAGCTCGTGTTTGCGATCACCGTCATCAATGCCTGGAACCGGCTCAACATCACCGTCCGGCTGGAGCCAGGTCACTACGAGCCCGGGCAGTTCGACCGTCAACGCGTAGCCGAGGCCAGCCACTAGCGGCCGACAGATCCAGAATGGACGAGGTCCAAAGATGACGCAAGCGAGGACAGACGAACCCGTCACGGGCGAGTTCGAAGCACTTCGGCCCTATCTCCTGCGCGTCGCGTACAGCCATCTCGGGAGTCCGCAGGCCACCCGCCAGCTCGCGACCCGCGCCCGCCAGGCCGTCGAGGCCCGCCGTCCTCGCTACCCCGCTGGGCCCGATGAGCAGCGTGAGGTGGTGAGCGCGTTTCACGCCGCCACCGAGAACGGCGATCTCGCCACGCTGCTAGAGCTGCACGATCCGGCCGGCACGTTCCGCAGCGACGGCGGCGGACTCGTGAACGCAGCGCGGAAGGTGTTCACCGGCGCCGAGCGCGTCGCCCGCATCTTCACCGCGATGGCCAGGCATTTCGGCGGCCCGTTGCGGATGACCCCGATCCTCGTGAACGGATCGCCGGGCCTTCTGATGGAGACGGGCGGGTCACCGACCGTCATCGCGTTCACGCTCGATCAGGGCCGCATCAGCGAAATCGACCTGGTCCGCAACCCCGAGAAGCTGCGAACCCTTCCGGGCGCATCGGCTCACGCCCGGCGGCCACGACCGGCTGACGCGGTCGTGCTGGTGCTCGCGGATGTCCTTTGCGTGGGATAGGAGCCGTAGAAGGCGCCGAATTCCTCCTCGACGTAGTCGTTCGCCTCGGCCTGCACGATCCGGTTGTGGCCGTCGGCTGAGAGCGTTCCCTCGTCGTAGAAGTTGTCGAACAGCCCGAACCGATCGGCGAGCGCGTGCGCGCTCGGAATAACCCGTATCCTCCGCAAAGTTGTCGAACCTGTCCGGTCCAGACGCGATCGAGCCGAGGAGTTGATCGACGAGCGCAGGGAGCGCTACACGATCATGATCGTCACCCCCAACATGCAGCAGGCCACGGCGGCCGCGAACGCGACGTCGTTCATGCTGGGCGGGAATCTCGTCGCGCACGACCCGACGACGCGCGTTCCACGAACCCCAGGGACGAGCGCACCGCGCGCGACGTCACCGGAGATTTCGGCTAGCGGATGAAGGAGACCCGACACCAGTTCCGGGAATCGCTCAAGGGGCTCGAGGTCCAGACGCTCGACGGCCTGGACATGGTGATCAAGCAGCTCGACCGCTCGCTGGAGTCGGTCAGCGACCACGACGTCGAGCTCGCCGGGATGATCATCGCCGACGATGACCGGATCGACAGACGCTACCTGGAGATACACCAGGGCGTGCTATCGCTGCTAGCACGCCAAGCGCCGGTCGCCGGCGACCTGCGGATCGCCGCGGCGCTGCTGCACATCATCCGCTACGTCGAGCGGATGGGCGACCAGTGTGCGAATATCGCCAAGCTCGTGCGACTGTCGGGCTACGACGCGCCGAACGACAACGGCATCCTCACCACGATCGAGCGCATGGGTCAGCTCACGCGCTCACAGGTCTCGCAGGCCAAGGAGGCGTTCGCCATGCGCAACGTCGCTCTCGCCCAGGATCTCGTCTGCCTGGACGGCGAGATCAACCGGCTCAACCGCGAGATCTTCAATCGCGCGGTCGACGTCGGCGACGAGCTCGAGGTCCGCGAGTGGGCGATGTTCATGATCCTCGTCGCGCGTTGCCTAGAGCGCGTCGCGGGCAACACGATCGACATCGCCGAGCAGACCGTGTTCGTCGTGACCGGGCTCTTCCGCGAGTTCGCTGGCGAATCGCAGCCCGCATAGAACTCTCGCCACGGTGGTGGCGCGCGTGTCTCGGCGTCACTTCTTGACAGGACCGCGCGGACTCCCATGTGAAGCGAGCGCCGTCGCGTCCCTGGGCTTGTGCGCCGGATCGCCGCGGGCAAGCTCCTGCTTGGCGATCCTGCCCACCTCGCCGACGTATTGAACCTGCCGCCCATCGATATGAGGCTCGACCAGTTCGCGGAAGTACTCCTCCTGTCCGGGCTGGACCGGCCCGGCAAGCACTAACGAGCGATCCTCATACCGCCGAGCGGTTGGGAAGGATCACGTGGATTCGGGTGGAGGAAGACGAAGTCGAGCCGCAGCCGCCGCAGCGTGTCCTTCAGAGCCCCGACGCCGAGCGGGATCCGATGGCCGTTCGACGCAATCACGCGTAGTGATTGCACCTCATGACAACCACCCTCGTGCAACTCGCGACGCCCCGGCACGATCACGTGATGCTCGAACGAGCCGCTGTGGCGGCAGCGGACGCCGTCTTTTGAGATACGTCCGGATCCCTCCGGTGCGCGGACCGTAGAACATCGCCACGTCCACGATGACCGAGCGCTGCACGGCAGCGAAACTCCGCCCCGGCTCTGAGCTCACACGTCAATCCTTGCATCCTGGACGAGCTCTCAGCGTTCACCGAAAGATCACTGGATCACCGCTCGCTGCGCCGAACATCGATGTAAGTGAGCTACGTAGAGATCCACTTCCATCTGCTTCCCGACCTCGACGACGGCCCGGGTTCGATCGAGGAGAGTCTCGCCCTGGCCGCGGCGGCCCTGTCCGACGGAACGCGGACGGTAGTGGCTACTCCGCACGTGCACGCGCACCACATCACCGATCCAACCCAGATTCCCGCTCGCGTGCGCGAGCTCGCCGACCACCTGCGACGCGCGCGCATCCACCTCGAAGTTCTGCCCGGCGGCGAACTTGCGCACGACATGGTCGAGCGCCTGGCTCAGCGCGAGCTCGAGAGCATCGCGCAGGGGCCGCCCGAAAGACGATGGCTGCTGCTCGAGGCGCCCTTCAGCGGACTCGACAACGGCTTCACACTCGCCGCCGACGAGCTCCGCAAGCGCGGGTTCGCGGTCGTCGTCGCCCATCCCGAGCGCGCACTCCAAACGCCGGCCACCCACGCCGCGCTCAAGCACGAGCTGGCCGCTGGCAGCCCCCTGCAGCTGACTGCCTGGTCCTTCGCCGGGCTCTGCGGCGAGGAAGCGCGAAGCGCGGCGCTGCGGATGCTGGAGTCGGCGCCCCGCGCGGTGATCGCGTCAGACGCGCACGGTCGCGCCCGGATGCCCGCACTGCGGCAGGCGCTCGCCGCGCCGGCCGCCGCTGGAGAGCGGGATCCCGGCCGGCTCGTCGGCGCGATCCCGCGGGCACTGCTCGAAGAGGGGCTGACTGCCCGGCTGGCGGCGCCAGTCGCCTTTAGGGGTCGCTGATCAATAACTGTGGGAATCCCCAGCCAGAACGTCTCGAGGACACACGAGTCCGCGCGACAGGTGGTTCGGCTCAGCTCCAGCCGATCCTTGATGAGATGGCCCCCGAACCGTTCAACGCGGCCGACGAGGTTAGGGCCCGTTCAGAAATAATTGATCGTCCGGATGCGGCCGGGATGACTTCGCGGATGCGGCACCGGCGCGTGCGCGCCGTAGCGCCACTACTGCCACGCACGCGCCGGCACCGCCCCGCTCGCCCCCCGACCGCCCCGATCCGATCAC
>CAWEQQ010000036.1:0-33884 GCA_963811155.1 uncultured Solirubrobacterales bacterium | reverse complement strand
TGAAGGGACGCCATCCTCACCTGTAGAATATCCTGCGCCCCTAGCGCCTGCCCCGTCGCCGGGACACGAGGCACGCCAGCCGAGTTCGGCGGCGCGGATCCAGAGATCGTCCGGGGACCCGGAGCTCGTGATCCGGCGCCGCTTGACGACGGCGATCGCCTCGAACACGCAGGGTCCTCGCCGTCGAGCAACCCGCCGCCCCTCCGCAGCGAGCGTCTCTAGCTCCTCGTCGTCGAGATCGCGCCGCTCGCCCCGTGCCCGGTCACACGCGGAGCCAGCTGGGTACCGCAGTTCGCGCCGAGCGATTCGCTCAGCCGCTGGAACGGCTTCCACGGGTTTGTCAGACCTGGCTCGGACATCGGTCAAGTGGTAGGCGCACCACGATCGTTGGGTGCACGTGGTCGGTCGCCGGAACTCGCCTCTGTCGCCGCCTCACGCGCGAGAGCCCAACTTCCGAACACGGCGGTGACGAGGCTCGCCGAAGGCCAGTGCCCGGCTGCCAGCCGCCGGGCCGCGTCCTTGCCGCGACGGCGGGCATGGGTCCGCGACCAGTCGTAGGACGATGGCATCCGCCCAAAACGTTCACACCACTCGAGCATCGCCGAGATCACCAGCTCCCGCGTCCACCGCCGCTCGATCGCGCCGGGATGGCACGCCTTGCAATAGGCGTAGGCGTCGCCCTTGCCGTTGCGTGGCTGGGTGTACGCGCCGCAGCCGCGGCACACGCCGACATAGCGGGCTTTGACGGCTTTGCTTTCTTGCCGGTCGGGTCCTAAGCGCCTAAAAGGCGTTAGTCTCCCGTCGAGAGGGGTCGCATGTCGAAGCCCAGAGATGTCGTGGTCGTCCGCGTGAGCGAGAAGGGCGACCGGGAGGACGAGCACTTTCATTCGCCCGAGGTTCAGATCGAGGCCGCCAGGCGGTGGGCGAGGGACCGCGGTGAGCGGCTTGTTGCCTCGCCGATTCCCGAGATCGACGTCAGCGGGAAGCTGCCGCTGTTGGAGCGCCCTGGTCTGTTGGTGGCGATTGAGATGATCGAGGCCGGCCGGGCCGATCAGCTTGTGGTGGCGTATTTCGATCGGCTGGTGCGCTCGCTCAAGGTCCAGCTGGAGGTGATCGAGCGGGTGGAGAGGGCGGGCGGGGAGATCTTCGCGCTCGATCACGGCAAGCTCACGAACGGCACGGCGGCGCAGCGCCTGTCGACGAACATGCTCGGCTCGGTGTTCCAATACTTTGCTGAGATCACGGGCGAGAAGGTCACGGCGGCTCAGGCGCGGGCGGTGGCGCGGGGTGTCTATCCGCACCCGACGATCCCGGCCGGGTATGTCCGCGGGGAGGACGGCGTGCTGACGGTGGAGCCCGCGGCGGCGAGGTCGTGGTGCAGGCGTTCGAGCGCCGCGACCTGGGCGCGTCGCTGGTGGAGATCCAGGCGTTGCTGGCCGAGAATGGGATCGCGCGCGCGCTCTCCGGTGTGGCCTGGATGCTGCGCTCGCGGATGTATCTGGGTGAGGTCCACTTCGGCGAGCTGCACAACCCGCAGGCTCACGAGGCGATCGTCAAGGATCGCGGGCTGTTCGAGCGGGTGGCGCGGCGGACGGTCTCGCGCGGGCGCCAAGCCAAGTCAGACCGGCTGCTGGCCCGCCTCGGGGTGCTGCGCTGCGGGACGTGCGGGTCGCGGATGGTGATCAACTCCGACAGCGGCAGCTATCGCTGCGGCGACACGAGCGCGAACCGCTGCCGGCGACGAGCGGCGGTCAAGGCCGACCGCGTCGAGGAGATGGTGCTGGACGCGGTCCGGGCGTACTCGGCCACGGCCGACGCGCCCCGACGCGCGTCGCGCCGGCAGCAGATCCGCGAGGCGGACGAGGCGATCGAACGCGCCAACGCGGATCTCGATGACACGATCCGGCAGCTCGGCGAGCTGGGATTGTTGGGCCGGCCCGCGAGCCAACAGACCTTGGAGAAGCTGACCAAGACCCTCGATGACGCGCACACCGCCCGGGCCCGACTCGGCGATGGGGGCGAGAGCAACATCATCGGTCCTGACGAGATCGACAAGCTGCGCGAACCCGCGGAGCGGTTCGCGGCTTGGCGACGGCTGATCAGCGACACCGTCGAGTCGGCTACGGTCGCGCCGGCGATGACGGCGGATGGGCGCCCCAGTCGCCTGTGGGACTCTCGCCGGATCGACATCAGGTTCCTGGGCCAGCATCCATAAGCAAGCCGCTGGCGGCGACTTCTCGCGCTTCGTCGACACCTCGGGTCGTACGACTCGCACAACTCTTTCGACCGTCGCGGAGTCGGATGTCGTCGTCGGGCACGACTTCCGCAACCGCGAGAAGCAGCAGACGGAGGTTGGCGTTACCGGCGGTGCGAGATTCGTCCGTCAGGGAGGCGCGACGCCGCGAGCCCGCGGTCGTCTGTCAGCAGCCATCGGTTGTACGCAGCCCACAATCCGGGCGATCGCCGGCGGTCACGGCCACGTGGTCGAGGCGGCCATCGGAACCGTGGCAAAGCGATGGCCAGCTGCCGCCGGGGTCCGGCGACTCAGTCGTCGCCGAGACGTCATACGGTCACCGAGGGTGCTGCCAGAATGCAGTCGTCCGGTTCGCAGCCCCGACGCTTCCTGGCGGTCGCGCGAGCCACGGCACGGCGTCGCAGGAGCGGCCCACGCTCAGACACGTCGCCTGCACAGACCGCAGCGGCTTCGGGTGGTCAATGGACAGTCACGTTCGGCACCGACTCCGCCGGGACCGCCGAGGACCCGGGAGGCCTCTACGCGTCATCGTCGATCCCAACGCTGAGTGCACCACGACCTGCGGCGGCGAAGCACATGAGCGCTCGCGGGAAGCGTTAAATGTCTGCATCTGTCTGACGTAGTGCCGCGCGGAGATCCTCGTAGAAGGCTCGAATGGTGGGGTCGGCGCGACCCGCGCGGTAAATGTCCATTGCCTGGACGATCTCGTCGGAGAACTCGGCTCCGCCCTGCGTGACGAGTTCTCCGGCACCCTCCAGCGCTTCAACCAATAGCGTCTTCCAGTCCACACGACTCTTCCTCGCGGGCAAACCCGGTTGCTGACCAAACAGGGATGTGAAGGATTCCGGGTCCGCTACAAGCCAGCGTTCCACGCAAGGGTCTGGGACGCCGATGACGGTTCGCGGGATGACGGCGCTATCGGTGAGCGCCTCTACCTCACGCCGCCGCGCATTAGGCCCCACGGCACTTGCGTCGATCATCACGACCAGGATGTCCGGAGTTCCGCCGCTGCGAGCGACCATCGTTTGGAACGCGCGAAGCTCCTGACGCAGCCGGGGGATCCCGAACCGTGCAGCTCCAATTCGGGTGCTGACCGCGACCCCAAGGTCTGCCGCAGCTCGATCGATCAGAGCTCGCGCGCAGCTCTCGTGCGCGCTGTCTTCGCAGAACAGGCAGACATCGACCGCCACAGCTTTAGAAGTCCAGCCAGCCGCGTTGTACGAGTGCAGTGATCTTGTCGCGCTCGTCCGGCTCCTGCAGAAGCTCGTCGATGGCGGCGTCGGTGAAGAGGCTCTCGTCAAGGTTGATACGACGGATATCCGTCGCGCGACCAGAGCGTGAGACACCGAACAAACCAATGCTGTCCGACGCCTCGCGGGATCGGTGAAGCATGGCGGCCACGAATCCTGGAGAGTGCGTGGTCAGGACGAACTGGGCGCTCCCCCGGCGAACGGTCGAGCTGAGCAGCTCGGCGATGCGGTCGAGCCGCTGCGGCTGAACACCATTCTCTGGCTCTTCAATTGCGACTAATCCACTGGTGGCGGTCACCGCTATGGCGCAGAGAGCCAACACCCGCAATGTGCCCTCCGACACCACGCGCGAGGAGAACAGCGTCGCGTCCTGCTCGATTTGGATGTCGAGTGTTCCGCGTTTGGGGTCGAGATCAACATCCAGTCCAGAAACCGCGGGAATGACGGCGCGCAGCGACCGCTCGACTGCTGCGAAAGCTTTGGGCTGGCGCAGCTTCAGCCCGTAGAGGAACGGCGCGATGTCCTCGCCGCGGGACCCAATGTCTTCGACCTCCCGGGGCCCGACCGCGTCACGCATCGCCTCCTGCGGATCGAGGTAATACGTCCGCCACGTGCGCAGCTCCTGGCGCACCCGATCGAACAGCGGATAAAGACTTCCTGAGAGGCGGGTGTCCGACAGCAGCGTGTGATTCGCGTGCAGTGGCTCGTGCCGCGGCTGGCCTTGGCCTTGCCGGCGGAGAAGGAGGGCATCGTTTGCTGTTTCGATCCGGGGCAAGCCTTTGGGGGCCCAATCAGCCGACAGGGCGCTCAACGACTCTTCGTCGACCGACAGCGTTCCAGCCCGTGGATCGGTCGCGATTTGTATGGCGTATCGAACGCGCTCTGGGCCGCGACCGTTCGTAGGTAGTTCCAGGCTGGCCCACAGCTCAAACCGAGCGACCTTCCGATCCATCAGCTCAGCGAGTCCTCCGCTGGGCAACGTGAATGCCTCTGCCGGAAGTCCTCTTATGGGTCTCGACAGCGCTTCTGCAAGCGTCCTCTGCGTCCCGGCGCGCGCGACCATCTGAATGGCATCGAGCAGGTTGCTCTTCCCTGCGGCATTTGGCCCTGCGAACACAGCGAGGCGAGGGAATTCGAGATCGTCGATCTGCTCGAGAGATTTGAAGCCCTTGATTGCGAGGTGCTTGAGCATCACCCACATCATCGCGCGATCTGCGGCGCCATCGCTTTCATCGTGGCGTTGACTCGCGACTGACCTCCGGATCGGCGACGACTGAGTCGCCAGGCCCCGGCGGCAGCTGGCCATCGCTTGGCCACGAGCGCAATCGTCGGCCCCGCGCCTTGGCGGACAACTTGTGACAACCTCGCCGATGCGGTTCATGACGTGGCGGACGGTGGTGTCGACATCGTCCTGGCCGAGCGCGGTGGTGTGCGGGCCGGCTCGCCTCGGTCATCTGTCGCGCTACGTAGTAGGCGCGCTCGGTCTGCTCCGCCTCGATCGAGTCAACGAGGCAGACGGCCGGGCCTCCGAGCGTCCGCGAGAGCCTGCATCATTCACCGTCGTGCCGATGACCGCGGAGGATGTCCAAGGCGAGTGCCGCCACGCGCTGGCGGACGCCGGTCTCGCCGCTGAACAGGTTCGCTTCTTCCAGCTCAGCGAAATGGGAAAGGCCGGGATGGGAGCCGCTTGGTTCCGGCCTTACACAGACATCGAGCCGGACGACCCAGGGTTTCCTGGCGACGACGCCCAGCGCGAGGAAGCGAATAGCGACGAGAACCGCACACTGCACCGCATCACCGTTCCTGCCGAGCCCAATGGCCGTGTGCTGTTCGCCGCCCTACTTCGTCACGAGCTTGAGCATGCCCGCCAGTGGGATGCCCAGGTCGGCGTCTTCGAACTCCAGGACTTCCTCGAGTACCACATCCTCCCCGAGATCGCAGGGGGCTCGACGGCTGCCGAGGCTGGCTTATCAACACGATCCCCAGCGAGATGGACTGCAATGCGGCAGCGTCGGTCTACATCGCGAGCCGGTTCAGCGATGCCGAGATTCAGCCGATCAGGCACGGCCCGAACAGATACCTCGCGTGCTCGCTCCTCCCTCCCCTGCCGCCCGAGACGCTTCCGCCACGCATGACCGCGTTCGCTTAATCCACCGGGACACCGTCGATTGCATCGCGGCGCGTCGCGGCTGCCCCGCCGCGATGGTGCTCCGCACCGTGCACCAAAGGCACAGGCTTACTGGGCACGCCTCGAGGAGCCCGTGTAGTCCCATCCCCGTTGCACAACTGACAACAACAGCAAGGCAATGTAGTCGTCGCGGTTGGGAGCGCCAAGGTTGAGCATCCGCGCTGCCGCGCTCGGCGCGCGCTTTCGTCCTTTCGCTGGGGCCGTATCGCGCAACTCCTTTGGCGACCAGCGATGCTCCGATTACGGCTGGCGGCGTGATCGCTTTGCCACTCAGTGGAAGGCTGTTGTTCGGATCGGTGACGTCCGGCTGGTGGGGTTGGGTTCTCGGGCGGCGGCGGGCTGACTCTCTTTGCCACTGTCGACCTTGTGGGGTCTGACCGGCTTTCGCTATGTCGCCCGTCGCCGACCGAGGACCGCCGGCGTGACTTGATAGGAGCTTGCCAGAGCCCCACTGAGTGGTGTCCGCCGGGGTCCGCTTCGTCAGCCATATCTAACGAAGGGACGGGAGACATGATCGTGATCGGGGTGGACGCTCACAAGCGAACGCACACGCTTCTCGTGCTCGATGCCGGAACCGGCGCCGGCCGTGGGGAGATAACGATCCCGGCCAGCGATGACGGCGTGCTGGACGCGCTGCGGTTCGCTGTCGGCCTCGACGACGATCGGGTGTGGGCGGTTGAGGACTGCCGGCACGTCACCGCCGGCTCGAGCGCGCGCTGCTCGGAGCGGGGGAGCGGGTGGTCCGGGTCCCGCCGGTATTGACCGGGCGAGTCGCGCAAGGCGTCGCGGATGCCTGGGAAGTCCGATCCAATTGACGCGAGGGCGATCGGCTGGCGGCGATCCGCGAAGGCGTGGAGAGTCTGCCGGTCGCGTTCCTTGATCAGCAGGCGCACGAGATCCGGGTCCTGTGCGATTACCGCGATCAGCTGATGCACGAGCGCGTCCGGTTGATCAACCGGCTGCGCTGGCATCTCGTGCAGGATCGCTCCGCACCTCGAGGCGCAGCTCGGACCCGAGGCGCTGAAGGGACCGCGGATCCGCGCGCGGCTCGCCCGACAGTTGGGGCAGCTGCCGGCCAGCCCAGAGCTGCGCGTCGCGAAAGCGCAACTACGGCGGATCAACGAGATCACCAAAGAGCAGAAGCAACTGTTCGGCGAGCTCACGGACCTGATCAAGGCACACGCCCCGCAGTTGCTCGAGCAGCGCAGCATCGGCACCGTCACCGCTGCCGTGATCATCGGACGCACTGCCGGCGCTCGGCGGTTCCGAAACGAGGCGTGCTTCGCTCGGCATGCCGGCACCGCGCCGATCCCGGCCAGCTCGGCAAAACGATCCGTCACCGGCTGCACCGCGGCGGCGACCGACAGCTGAACCGTGCGATTCACATCATCGCTTTGGGCCGAGTTGCCTGGGACCCCGAGACCCGCGCCTACATCGCAACGCCGCGTCTCAGACGGCAAGACCAAACGCGAAGCGATCCGCTGCCTCAAACGGCACATCGCTCGACAGATCTGGCAGCTCCTCTACAACACCCAACCCGCCGCCCCACCAATCGTCCAGCGGCCCGCGACACGCGTCAAGGCCGGCGCTCCAGCACTCATGCCGTGCACCGGCTGAAACCCGCAAATAGCGACCAGCCCTTGACATAGGAGAGGCGGTTCCGATAGTCGCGTCGACTGCGTGGTCGTGACTGTCGGTGACCACCGAGCTATGTGCTCCCCACAACCGGCGGCTGCTGACAGACGACCGCCGGCTCGCGGCGCCTGACTTCGCTGAACGGACGCAGCGCGGCCTGGCGGCGTGGCTTCGGAGAATCCACAGAAGCGTGGACCGGAAGCGGCCCCATTACTTCAGAGAACGCGGAGAGGTGCGTCGCGGCGGGATCTCCGGTCTCCAGCTGCGCCGCGAGGGTCGGGGCAGGAGACGCGGGCGAGACGTTTCGGCGTACTGAGTGAGGTGCCTGGACGTCCCGCCTGTGACATCCACAGAGCCTGCGCCAGGGCAGGACGCGGGGCTCGCGCTCGCCAACCTGCGCCGCTCACGGCGCGGATGATGGGCCACGGCTTGGGCCTGGCAGCGCAACACTACGCAGAGCGAGATGGACTCGAAGGAGCAGCGCTCTGCCCTGCGGACGGCGGTATACCGTGGTGACGGACCGGCTGTCGTCGACGTGCTCCGCGGCGTTGGCGCCGACGATGATTCGCTGCAGCTGGCTGGCGACGGCCTCATCGCGGCCGTCATGCAGCGCGTGGACGGGGCCGCCGAGCTGGCTCGCAAACTCGTGGTCGGCCTCCGGCAGCGAGGCTGGGACGGGGATGATGAGCTGGCCGACCAGCTTGAGGCTCAGCTCGGCAGCGGACCGGCAGCGATGCTGCGCGCCTTGCCCGTCGACCTCGAGGAGCTGGCCGGCATCCTCGAGGGCGACCCCCTCAGCGTCGGGGGCCGCATCGATATCACGACCGGTGAGGTCTGGTCGCAGGCGGCGATCGAATACGTCCTGGAGACCGGAGAGGAAGACGAGGACACCAGTGATGATCCCGAGCGGTGGCTGGCGGTCCACGGCGAGGGCTCACGCGAGGGCTACCGGGACATGGAGCTGTTCATCGCGTCCGTCGAGGATCCCGGCCGGGCCGAGGGCCTGGCTGTCGCGATCAAAGGCCGCGGCGCGTTTCGCCGCTTCAAGGACGAGCTTGCCTGCTGGCCCGGCGCTTGAGCGATGGCACGCACTCTCCGAGGAGCGCCAGCGCGGCCGCGCGCGATCATGGCTCGCGGCGTCCGGCTACCGCGTACTGCCGGTCGACCACCGCGATTCCTGAGAACGGGCCACCGGCGCGCTACCAGCCTGAACGAGGCACATCTCCAAGCCGCGCGGAGGGACGCCAGACACACGCTCGAGCGTGAGGCCGAGGGTATCCTTCAATCGCTTTCGTTCCATCGGGCATCGCGGGGCCTCCGAGCGCAAAGGCGACATTCCGCGTCCTGGCCGAGGGCGACCCCGACGTCGACGCGACGTTCGCTTCCGCGGTGGGCTGCCCCCCGCCGCCAAGGTCGCTGACGCCGCCCCGGCCACCGCTCTCAGACCAGAGGGCCCGTGCTGCGCGAAGGTGCGGCGCTGCCCAGATTGTCCGACAGCGGTCGCGCTGAGCAGCAGCGAGGGCATCGAAATCGTGACTGCTTCGCGCCGGCGTCGCTCGCGTTCCGTCGCCCTCCTGTGGTGCCGGTCGGCGCTTGCAGCTACATGCGTTTCGGCTAACGCTGGACTCGATCAGGTCGGCGCGACCGGCGGCGGTGACCACGGCGGCGGCGTGCTCGCTATCCGCGCATTGGGGACTCTTGCCACGAGAAGGCGGATGCTCGTCGTGCCAGATAAGCAGGAGACCGGCGGCTGCGACGAACACGGCGTGGGCGCGACGCCGTCGGTGCAGTTCGCCGAGTCTGTCGATGCGCCGGGCGGCCCCGCGAGCCGCCCCGCGCACCTGACGCCAGCCTCAGCGGTCAAGCCGACCCGCCGGCGGAGTCATAGTTGTGGACGTCGTGGAACGTAATCTCTGGCGGCGCCGGGAACCCGACCTCCACGGTAACGGGCCGATCTGCTCCGCGGCGAACGCCTCGAACTCCTCCCGGGTCTGCCACACGTCGGTCACCCGGATCCCGTCGTCGGTCGCCGTGACCCAGTGGAACAGGCTGCCCGGGGCGCCGCGCCCGCGGGGCGTGCGACCCATCTTCGCCAGCACCTGGTCGTACTGATCCAGCGTGGCGCCCTTGCACTCAATAACGACGGCAACGGCCATTGATCTCCCCTCGGTCGTGGTGGACCGGGCGACTCTATCCGGACCGGTCGGTCGTTTCCGCGCGCGGTATGCCCCGCGTTCAGCTCCCGCCGTTCGGAGTAGGGCAGCAGACGACGTCGTCTAACGCAATCTGGCGCTGCAGCACCCCAAGTCCCCGAGTCCACTGAAAGGCGGGTGTGGGTCGCGCTCAAGCGTGCGACCTCCGCGGTGACGAACCAGGTCTCTCGCTAAAGGGCATGGGTGCGGGCGCAGTCCTCGCGTGCGGGGACAACTGGTTGGCCAGCGGGCTCACGAGCACCACAGATCGCCGGCGCTGCGATGACAGCGTTCGCCGGCGGAATCCGGAAGCGACGTCGCGCGTCCGCCACTCGGGCGTCGGTGCTTGCTGAACAGCAATCGTGTGGCAAGCAATAGCCTCGCGGCGCCGTTTTCACGGATGGCTGCCCGCGGCCGGGAGGCTGAAGCGCACGCGGGTCCCGATGGCAGATTCGGCCAGCCAGATCCGCCCGCCGTGCGCTTCGACGATCGCGCGCGAGACCGCGAGGCCGAGGCCGGCTCCGCTGCCGGTGCGTGCCGAGTCCGCGCCGCCGCGGTAGAAGGGCGTGAAGACGCGCTCCCGCTCGGCTGGCGGAATCCCGTCGCCGCTGTCGGCCACCTCGATCTCGATCCTGTCGGCGACCGGCTCGGCGCGGACGACGACGCTGCCATCGGCGGGGGTGTGACGGATCGCGTTCTGGATCAGGTTGAACAGCACGCGCTGGAGCTTTTCCGGGTTGGCCTGCGCAGCGCCCAGCGCCGGCGGGACTTCCGCTGAGACGGCGACCCCCTTGACCTCGGCCTGTACCCGCATTGCCTCAACCGTCTCACCCACCAGCTCGGTGAGCGGCACCTGCTCAAGCGACCAGCGGATGTCCCCCGCCTCGAGCCTGGAGAGCTCGAACAGGTCGTCGATCAGCGCGCTCAGCGCGTCGATGTGCGTTTGCATCCGCTCGAGATACGCGCGACGAGTCTCGCCGTCGACGATGTCGTCGCCAACCGCCTCGGCGAGTAACCGTAGCGATGTGATCGGTGTCCGGAGATCGTGCGAGACCGCGGCCACGAGGTCGCGCCGGGCGGCGTCGGATTGGTCGCGCGCCGCCTTTTCGGCTTCGCAGCCTCGCGATCATCGCGTTCGCTGCCTCCGCCAGCTCGCCCAGCTCATCGCGGGCGCCGGTTGCTATCCGGACTTCCCGCTCGCCCCGCCCGACGGCGACCAGGCCGTCGCGGATCGCATCGACGTCGTGCAGGATCCCGTCTGCGGGGACCCTCGCTGCGAGCACCGCCACGAAGCCGACGAACAGGACGATCACCGCGACCAGCGCTGCGTCGTGTCCCGAGACGAACATCAACAGGCCGATCAGGACGAGCGCGAGCAGCACGGGCGCGATGACGATCGCGACCGCGAGCGCGAACTGGCGGGACAGCGGACCGGCGCGGCCGCGGGCCCGAGCGAGCGCGACTCCGTGCCCTGCAGCGAGCGCGGCCGCGGCGATCACGACCAGTACCGCGAGCGTCTCGAGCGCGCCCGAGCCTCCGAGCGAAGCCACCGCGATCACGCCAGCAACGATCACGGCCGCCAGTACGACCAGCCCGCGAACAGGTGTGATCCCGCTCACGGCTGGAACCGGTATCCGACGCCCCAGACGGTCTGGATGTGCTGGGGCTGGCCCGGATCGAGCTCGATCTTTGCCCGCAGCCGGCGGATATGCACCGTAACGGTCGAGGTGTCGGTGTAGAACGAGTACTGCCACACGGCATCCATCAACTGATTGCGCGAGAACACCTGGCCTGGGTGGCGCGCCAGGAACAGAAGCACGTCGAACTCGCGCTGCGTCAGCTGCACCTCCTCGCCGCGCACGAACACCCTGCGCGACGAGGGATCGATCGTCATGTCGGTCAGCTCGATCGCGGCTTCGTGGGTCGGCGAAGTGTCGATCCGGCGCAGCACCGCGTCGACGCGCGCGACGAGCTCGGCCGGCGAGAACGGCTTCACGACGTAGTCGTCGGCGCCGAGGCGCAACCCGATCACCCGGTCTGACTCTTCGCCTTTTGCCGTCAGCAGGATCACGGCGATCCGGTCCCGATCCTGCTCGCGGAGCCGGCGCATCACCTCCAGACCGTCGATGCGGGGGAGCATCAGGTCGAGCACGACAAGATCCGGCCGCTGGCGGGCCGCTGCCTCGATCGCCTGGACGCCGTCGCCGGCGACACGCGTCCGGTATCCGGCGCGCTCGAGATAGCGCGCCACGACTTCGGCAATCGTCGGCTCGTCGTCGACGACGAGCACGGATCCGCGGGCATGGTCGTCCATCCGATCGATTGTCGCAGTGACGAGCCGCTCTTCCGGCCTGCCGCGACAACGTTCACTCCCTGTTCAGCTTCGCGCCCCCCACCGCCGTCGATCGGCCGTGGTCGGATCGTGGTTGGCGTCGCTTCTTAAGGTCTGCTGAACTCTGGATCGCGTGTGGCGGGCGCGGGGCTTCGCGCTCGGTACGGTGGAGTGGTGCCGGTGCTGCATGCCGATGGCCTCACGAAGACCGTGGGGGTCGGGCGAGCGGCGCGGCGGGTCCTGGACTCGGTCAGCCTCGTCGGTGAGCGCCGGCGAGGTGGTCGCTGTGCTGGGCCGGTCGGGGAGCGGGAAGTCGACGCTGCTGCATCTGCTCGGCGGGCTCGACTCGCCCGACCGCGGCGAGATCGTGCTGGCCGGTGAGCGGCTGACGGGCCGCAGCGCGCGGGCGCTGGCGCGCATCCGGCTGCGCCACGTCGGGTTCGTGTTCCAGCAGTTTCAACTGATCGAGGAGCTGAGCGGGGCCGAGAACGTGCTGATGCCGACCCGGCTCCCGGGCGCTCCGGCCGGCGGCGCGCGTCGCGCGGCCGAGCTGATCGAGGAGCTCGGGCTGTCCGAGGTCGCGGGCCATCTCCCGCATGAGCTGTCGGGCGGTGAGCAGCAGCGGTTCGCGTTCGCGCGCGCACTGGTCAACGGGCCGCGGCTGGTGCTGGCGGATGAGCCGACCGGGAGCCTCGACCGCGACAGCGGGGCGGTCGTGCTCGAGCTGCTGCGCGGGCTGACCGGATGCGCGGTGGTGATCGTCACGCACGAGCCCGATGCGGCCGGGATCGCCGATCGTCGTGCTGCACCTCGCAGACGGGAGGCTACGCTCGGAGGCCTCGGTGGGCGGAGCACCGTGAAGGGCCTGACGGCCGCGCTCTACGAGGCCCGGCAGGGGCTGCGGCTCCGTCGCCGGCAGACGCTGCTCACGGCGATGGGGATCGCGCTGGCGGCGGCGATGCTGGCGGCGGCGCTGGTGGTGGGGGTCGGGCTGGGAGGCGGATTCGATCGTGCAGCTCGCGCGGCGGATCTGCCGGATGTGATCGTGCGCTTCGACCCTCAGTCGGCGCCGGCTGGTGGCCGGCCGGATCAGGGCGCTGCCCGATATCGGCCTCGTACGCGCTACGCGAGGAGGTGACGAACGTCGGGATCGGGGCCGCCGGGCGTCGCCGCGGCGATGCGGTGGCCGAGGTCGTGGACTCATCCGGGCCGGCGCGGATACGCGGTCGTCGCGGGCCATGACCTGGACGCGGTCGGGCCTGAGGTGCTGCTCGAGCAGGCCTTCGCGCAGGCATGGGGCGTGCGCTTGGGGAGCACGTTCTTCGTGCAGGGACTGGGGCCGCAGACGGTGGTCGGGTTCGTCGAGGCGCCAGACAACGTCGGGTTCCCGCTCGCGAAACCGCGCTTCTACGTGTCGCGGTCGGCGATCGACGCGCGCTTCGGGCCGGAGCCGAACCCCGAGGTCAACCTCGCCGAGATCTGGCTGCGTGATCCGCGCTACCTGGACGAGGTCCTGGTGCAGGCGCGCACGAGCAGCTTCGGGCTGCACGACATCCGGTTCGCGACCCGCTCGGGTCTGCGGGTGCTGCTCGACCAGGCGGCCGGAATCGTGATCGATCTGCTCGTCGCGCTGTCGGTGATCGCGCTCGTCGACCGCCGGCGTGATGCTGGCGGCTTCCGCCAGGGCGGAGGTGCAGCGACGCCTGGGCGCGATCGGCGTGAGGCGAGCGGTCGGCGCGTCGCGGTGGCACGTCGCGCTGGCGCAGGGGTTGGAGGCGAGCATGATCGCCGTCCCGGCGGCGACGGTCGGGTCGGTGGCGGGCGTGCTGGCGACGTACGGTCCGGGAGACCGGCTGTTGACGCTGCTCAACGAGCCGCCGCCAGGGAGCCAGCTGGTGCTGCCGCTGGCTGCGGGTTGGCTGGCGAGCGTCGCGATCCCGGTCGCCGGGGCGGCCTGGCCGGCGTGGCGGTTGGCTGGGCGCTCGCCCGTCGGCTTGTTGCGCGGCGGCGAGCTGGGCGGTGCCGCGCGCGGCCGGCGAGTCCTCGGGATTCGCGCCTGCGCCGGCGTGCCGGCGGTCTGGGGACGCTCGGCGCGCGGCTCGTCGGCGCGCGGCGCGTGCGCCTGGTGGCGACCGTCGTCACGCTCGGCCTCTCGACCGCGTTCGTGCTGCTGATGCTGGCGCTCGCGTCGGCGCTGAGCACCCTCGAGACCGACCCGGGGGCACTCGGCAAGCGCTACCAGCTCACCGCCTCGCTGCCGGCCGGCGCAGTGCCGCAGGTCCTGGCGATCCCCGGCGTGCAGGCGGCGGCTCCGCGCTACGAGGTGCAGGCGAGCCGACTCGTTCTCGCTGGGCGAGACGATCGATGTGATCGCCTATCCGGGCGATCACACGGTGTTTGAGGCGCCGCCGCTCGTGTCGGGGCGGCGGTTGCAGCGGCTGCGGCGAGGCCGAGGTCGGGGCAGGGCTGGCCAGCGCGCTTGGCTTGAGCCCGGGCTCGACGCTCGCGCTCGCGCTCCCGTCCGGGGCGGAGCTGCGGCTGCGCGTGGCCGGGATCGTCAGCTCGCTCGATCACGACGGCCGGATGGCGTTCATCCCCGCGCGGGCGCTGCTCGCGGCGGATCCCTCAGCGCCGTCGCTGCTCGCGGTGCGGCTGACGCCGCGCGCCAGCCAGGCCGATGTGACCGCAGGGCTGACTGCGCTCGGCGCACAGCCGGCCCCCGCGAGCGGGGCGACCGCGCGCGGCGCGCCGCTCGTCGACATCCTGCGCACGATCCTGCGCGCGATCGCGGTCGTGGACGGGCTCGTCTGCCTGTACGCGCTGATCCAGGCGTGCACGCTGACGGTGCAGGAACGCCGCCGTACGGTCGCGGTGCTGCGGGCGTGCGGAGCCGGTGCGGGTGCCGTGCGCCGGCTGCTCCTCGGCGCCGCGCTCGCGCTGGTCATTCCCGCGGCGATCTTCGGCGTGCTGCTCGAGCGGTTCGTGTTCGGGCCCGCGCTCGCGAATCTCGCCGCGAGCTACGCCACGCTGCCGCTCGACGCGACGGCGGCCGAGGTGCTCGCGATGCTCGGAGGGCTGGCGGTCGTCGCCGCTGTGGCGGTCGTGTGGGTCGCGCGGCAGGCTGCGCGCGAGTCCGTCGTCGCCGGGCTGGGGACGCAGTGAGACCGATCACGCGGCGCGAGGCGCTGGCCGAGGCGCTCGCGAGCGCGCTGCTGGTGGCGGGCTGCGGGGCCGGCAGAGGGACGCCGCCCGCCGATTCGCGGACCGGCTCGACGCTGGCGTCCACGTGGGGCGACCCGATCGGCGACGGGCAGCTCCAGCTCGGCCCGGGGGAGGCGCTGGTCGATCGGGTCGAGCTCGGGCCCCGGGCGGCGGCACCGCGGTCCTGGCGACCTTCGCGCACGTGACCGACGCGCACGTGCTCGACGCATCATCGCCGGCGCGCGTGACCTTCCTCGACCGTCTCGGCGCCCCGTTCGAGTCGACGTTCCGCCCGCAGGAGGCGCTGACGGTGCAGGTCCTGGCCGGAGCGGCCAGGTCCGTACGGGCGCTGCGGCCGCAGTTCGTGATCCAGGGCGGCGACGTGATCGACAACGACCAGAGCAACGAGCTGGCGCACGCGCTCGCGGTGCTGAACGGCGGACCGTCCATCCGGGGAGCGGTCCCGACGGTTACTTCGGCGTGCAGCTCGCCGACCAACCCGGACCCGTTCTACTACCGGCCCGATGTCGACGCGCCGCGGCATCCGGGGCTCCTGCGGGCCGCCACGCGCACGTTCACCAGCCCCGGCCTCGGCGCCCCGTCATACCCCGTGCTGGGCGATCACGACGTGCTCGTCGCCGGGGAAGATCGTGCCGACGGAGTTGACCCGGAGCCTGGCCGTCGGCGACAGGGCGCTGTGGGAGCTGCCGGCCGGCTTGACGCTGCCGCCGGGTGTCGAGCGCGATGCGGGCAGCGTCGCCCGATGGGCCGCCGGATCCGGGGCTGGTCGATTCGTTCCTGAGGCAGGCGCTGGCGGGGCCGACGGTGAGCGTGCCCGCCGACGCAGCACGGAGGGAGATGGCCGTTGCCGAGGTGGTCGGCCGGTTGCGGGCGCCGCGGGCCCGGGGATGGTCGGCGCCCCGGCAGACGCGCGGGCCGGCCCGCCTCGACTACACGCTCGACCTCGGCGCGCGCCTGCGCCTGATCGTTCTCGACCTCGTCCGCCGCGGCGGCGGCTCCGGCGGCTCGTGGCGCCCGGGCAGGCGGCCTGGCTGGCGGGAGCGCTCGCCGGGTCCGGCGGGCGCTGGGTGATCGTCGTCTCCCACCAGCCGCTCGCGAGCTCGGCCGGCGGGGAGTCGCTGCTCGAGCTGCTGGACCGCTCGCCGCGGGTGATCGCGGCCGCTGTCAGGTCACACGCACCGCAACCGGATCGTGCCGCGGCCCACGCCGGCCGGCGGCTACTGGCTGATCAGCACCGCTTCGCTGATCGATTACCCCCAGCAGGCGCGGGCGCTGCGGCTCCTCGCGACCGCCGGCGGCGGCGTCGCGCTCCAGACATGGATGCTCGACCACGCGTTCCCGGGACCGCTCGGGGCGATCGCCCGGCAGCTCTCGTTCATCGACGCGCAGGGAGGCAGGCCGAAGGGGTTCGCCGGGTCGCGCCTGGATCGGAACGTCACGCTCTACCGGTGGGCGGCGTGACCGCTTGCGCAGGCGCGCGAACCAGCGTCCGCCGTGCGGTCCACGGTGCGCCGGCGACGAAGCCGCTGCCGGCGGGCGAGTGAATCGATGTCCGCCGCCCCGACCCGCGCCCACGGAAACCAGTCGCTCGTGCGATCGGGCGTCTCCAGCCGCGCGCGCGTCTCGGTCGTCGGGGTGCCCGGCTGATCGAGCTCGACGAGCAGCTCCCCCGTCGGCCAGCAGCGCGCGAACGCGCTCGAGCAGCCGGGCCGGCGCACCGCCGATCCCGATGTTGCCGTCGAGCAGCAGCGCGCTGTGCCACGTGCCCGCGCCGGGCAGCTCGTCGAAGATCGACCCGACGATCGCGCGGCCGCCACCCCCGCGGGCGAGCTCGACAGCGACCGGGGACAGGTCGACGCCGAGCGCGAACACTCCGCGCCGCGCGAGCGCGTGGAGATGACGTCCGGGACCGCAGCCCACGTCGAGCACCGGACCGCGCACGGCGCGCAGGATCTGCTCGTCGGTCTCGTCCGCCGGTCCGACGTAGCGCTCGAGCGCCAGCGGGACGACGGTGCCGTCCTCGAGCCGCGCCTGAGCGTGCATCCCGGGCTCGCGCACCCGCAGCAGACCATCGGCGTACAGGCGCAGCGGATGGGTCATCCGCATCGCCGCCAGCGCTGAGGCGAACCGCGACTCAGGGGCTTCGCAGGCGACCGCGCGGGCATCGTCGATCGTGTCGACGTCACGCAGCGGCCGCTGCTCGTGGACTCTCAAACCGAGTCGGCTCAACCGCGAGCGTTGCGCGCGCAAGGTGCTCGGCACGCTCATCGGCACGCCGGTGAAGACAGCTCGATTGGGATGCGCGAGCCCGACGCTCCAGTAGCCGCCGTCGAGTGCCGGGCCGAGGACCGCGTCGTACCCGCGTGTGGCGAGGGCGTGCAGGCCGTCGACCAGTAGCTCGCTGGTCAGCTGCGGCGTGTCCATGCCGACGAGCAGCGCCGGCCCGTCCACGTCCTCGAACGCCGACGCGAGGCGCTCCTCCAGACCTGCGCCGCGCTGCGCGATCACCTCGAACCCCTCGCGCCGCCACTTGCAGGCGTCGCCGTCGAACACGAGGATCTTCCTGGATGCGGGCGTGCGCTGCGACGACGTCGAGCGTGTCGAGCAACGCGGCCTCGGCCAGGCCGGCCGCCTGGCTCGGCGAGCACGGCGGGCACAGGCGCGTCTTCGCGCGGCCGGGGAGCGGCGCCTTTGCGATCACGAGGAGCGCGACGTGCTGCACGCGAGCAACGTATTGGGTCAATGCGCCGGATTCGATTACAAGAAACGAAAGCGTGGTCGCAGATGCAGCAAGATCGAGGCCGCGCGTGTGTCACGCTCGCGCTCGTGCATCCGCCGTTCGTCGATCCCTCCAGCCCCCCGCCCGGACCGTTCCAGCCCGACCTTCTGGCGCAGCCCGCTGCGCGGTCCGTGGCTGACGTCGGTGCTCGGCTTCGCGCTGCTGATCGCGATCCCGATCGTCGCGCTCACCGGGTTTCTGTCCAATGACGCCTACTACCCGCGGTTGGGCGGCAACTCGGTCGGGCGGCCGCTGGGACCGCTCGACTTCTACCTGTTCCCGTTCCCCACCCACCCGAGCTGGCTGTACGCGCTGACGCAGGGCCTGCACGTGACGATCGGCCTGGCCGCGTTTCCGATCCTGCTCGCCAAGCTGTGGTCGGTGATCCCGAAGCTGTTCGAGTGGCCGCCGGTGCGAAGCCCTGCTCACGCGCTCGAGCGCCTGTCGCTGGCTGTTGCTGCTGGGCGGCGCCCTGTTCGAGTTCGCGACCGGGATCCTGAACATCCAGTACGCGTATCTGTTCCAGTTCTTCTTCACCACTGCCCACTACTACGGCGCGTGGGTGTTCACTGCGGCGTTCGTCTTCCACGTTGCCGTGAAGCTGCCGACGATGCGCAAGGCACTCGCGACCCGACGTGGGCTGGCGCCGCTGCGGGAGTCGCTCGCCGACACGCGGCCCGAGCCGCCGGCGCCGATCGCCAGCGAGTTGATCCCGGTCGCGCCGGCAGCGGCGACGATGTCCCGGCGCGCGCTGCTCGGCAGCGTCGGCCTGGGCTCGCTGCTGCTGCTCGTGCAGGGCGCGGGGCAGTCGATCGGCGGACCGTTTCGGAGTCTCGCGTTCCTCGCCCCGCGCGGCCACGCCGGCAGCGGCCCGAACCGTTTCCCGGTCAACCGGACCGCCGCGGCCGCGGCGATCACGCCCGGCCAGGTCGGTCCAGGCTGGCGCCTGCGGCTGCTCGCGGGCAGGCGCGCAGTTGCGCTCTCCCGTGCCGAGTTGCTGCAGATGGCCCAGCACACGCACGACCTGCCGATCGCCTGCGTCGAGGGCTGGTCGACGACGCAGCGCTGGACCGGGGTGCCGATCCGAGAGCTCGCGAAGCTGGTCGGCGTCGAGGGCGAGTTCACGGTCAAGGCGAGGTCGATCACGCAGAACGGCGTGTTCGACTCCGCGACGCTGGCCTCCGAGCAGACCGGCGACGAGCGCACGCTGCTGGCGCTGCAGGTCAACGGCACCGATCTGTCACTCGATCACGGCTACCCCGCGCGGGTGATCGGCCCGGATATTCCCGGTGTTCACTGCACGAAGTGGGTCGGCGAGCTGACGTTCGAGCGGGCGTAGCCGATGATCGCGCGCTTCCGCCGGCTGTACGGCGCGAGTCCGCTGCATCTGCTGGCGTTCGCGGCCACCGCCGCTGGTCGCGGGCGCCGCTGTCGCCGGCTGGTTTGACAACACGTCCTCGATCACGGTCCGGATCCTCGTCTGGTTCCTCGCGCTGGTCCTCGCCCACGACCTGATCCTGGTGCCGCTGTACTCGCTCCTTGACCGGATCGGCCTGGCGGTCGCGCCCGGCTCACGCGCGGGCCAAGCCCGGGATCGGATGCCGGGCTGGGTCTACGTGCGCGTCCCGGCCGCGCTCAGCGGCCTCCTGTTCCTGGTGTTCTTCCCCGAGATCCTGAAGCTCGGCGATTCGACGTTCAGCACCGCGAGCGGCCTTCACCAGAACGTCTTCCTGGCGCGCTACCTGCTCACCTGCGGCGCGCTGTTCGCGCTCTCCGGCGTGGCGTACGCGGTGAGCCTGGTGCGAGCACGATCGGCGTCGCTATCGCACGAGCGCGTCGATCACGGCGGTGTGATGGCGCCCGAGCGGCGTGGCCGCGGGCCGGAAGCCGATGTCGGCCGCGAGCAGCACGGCGGCGGGCATGAACGCGAGGATCAGGTAGGCCCCGAGCACGAGCGACGGCGGCCCGCAGCCACCGCGCGCCGGACAGAGCGGCGAACGGCAGGATCCACAGCACATGCCAGGGGGCCGCCCAGCTGAGCGAGACGACGAGCACGAGCAGTGCCAGCGCCGAGGCGCCCGGCCAGTCGCACGGTCGACGGAAGACCCAGACCGCGCAGGCGCCGACGGTGAGCACCACAGCTGCAGTGAAGACGGCGTGCACGCCGCGGTCTCCCCGCCCTGCCCGAGCGCCAATCCGACGACGTTCGGGATCCCGATCGCGGTCACGAGCCGGCTCTGGGTTCGCGACGTCCGGGAGCCGCGCTCCGAACGCGATCAGGCCGGCGAGACCGAACACGACGGTCGCGACGGCAGAGCCGGCGAGGAACCGTCGCCGCGGCGCCGGCGGCGAGGAAGATCGGCATTAGCGCTGCCGCGGCGGCCTTGATGAACACCGCTGCCAGCAGCGCCACGCAGAGCGGGCCCCGAATCGCGGTGTCTCGCGGGCGCGCACACCCAGTAGAGCGCGAGCACGACGAACAGCATTATCAGGGCGTCGTTGTGGTCGGCCCGAGCCCCCAGATCAGGACGATCGGGTTGAGACCGACGAACGCGACCGCGGCCGCCGGCGAGCGACCGAGGGCCTGGGCGCACCTCCACACCAGCGCCAGCGTCGCCAGGCTGGCGGCCCCGACCAGCAGCTTCAGCACCCAGAAGGACAGATGGACGCCGAGCGGCACGAGCGCGTAGGTGAGCAGCGTGAACAGCGGGCCGTAGGGGCTGAGCAGGTGATGCCAGTTGCTGAGCGCAAAGCTCGGATCGCTGTGCGGCTCGAGCGCGGGCACTACGCCGTACGGGTTGAGGTGATGGACGACGCCCATGCGCCCGTAGTTGATGTAGTTGAATACGTCGGTAGGACAGCGGCGGCGCGAGCAGGAGGACGGCGTGGATCGCGAGCACCGTCGCGACCGTCCAGCGTGCTCGCAGCCGCGGGGCGCTCCAGACCGCGGCGAGGCACAGCGCGTACATCGCCCCGATCAAGGCGCTCACCAGCCACGCGAGCGTGTCGCCGTTTCGCGTCAGGCCGGGCCACAGTCCGCGCAACGGGCCGACCATCCAGCCTGGAAGCATCCGGGTCTCGTCGTCGGAGTGAGGAAGCTCGGGCGCTCGGCGGCGATCACCACGACCACCGTGGTGCCGAGCGACCAACCCGGCGAGCGACAGCCCGCCGAGCGCCTGCGCCGCACGGGCGCTCAGATCCGGCGGCAATCCCGAAGCTGCCAGACGCCTCGCAGGCGGAACCGTCAGCGCGGACACGGCGGTCCGGTCAGGCCGGCGATGACCGTGCCGGCCGCGCCTTGACCGGGATGCTCGAACGGACGGGCGGCCGCGTCGGTGAGGGTCGCGTAGCGCATCTGTGTCATTGGTGCAGCTCCGAGCCCTGACAGTGTCACTCGCGTGCTCCCTGGATGTAACACCACCGCGCGCGACAGAACGCGGTCGGACAGGTCAACGGTCAACGTCGCCGCGCGCGGGAAGGCGGACGGATTGACCAGCGTCAGGCCGCCGGCGACGCACGCGGTGCGCAGGGGGTGCAGCGTCCGCTCCCGTAGCAGGCTCAGCCGCGCCGGCGGGTGCGTGCGCTCCAGCCTCGCGAGGTATGGGCGCAGATCGAAGAACCACAGGTCCCGGTCGGGGCTGACCAGCGGCTGCACGCCGAGCAGCGAGCGCAGCGCGGAGCGCACCCGTGCCGCCGTGCGCGAGGCTCGAATGCCGCGGGATCCACCCACACGCCGTCGAAGCCGGCGGCGGCCGCGGCGGCGGTCACGAGCGACAGCGGCTGACCGGCCAGCTGCGCCGCCCAGTCGGCTGACCGGCCTTTCATCGCGCCGTAGCTCCAGCGCAGCGTCGAAGAGTGCAGGTATCCGCGGAGCAGCTCGTACTTGGTCGCGTACGTCGCCAGCGGACCGCCGACGGGCGTCTGCGGATAGCCTTCGGGGAACGGGACGTACGGAAGCTGGAACACGCTCGCGCCGAGGGGGAGGCGCGCCTCGATCGCGGCGACGAACACGCTGTCGCTATGCCACTGTCGCGCTGTCGCCGCGTAGGCGGGGATGTACGCGTCGCTGGTCTGGTCGTAGACGCCGAACACGAGCACGCCCGCCAGCAACACGCCGCCGAGCGCGGCGCCCCGCCGGCGGCCGGCCAGCGCGCGTGACGAGCGAGTCCAGCAGCAGCGCGGCCGCGAGCAGCGACAAGAACGCGATCACCACCGAGATCCGGTTCCAAGCTCGGATGTCGGGCGTCACGAGCACCTCGAGCAGCGCCCCGAGGCCGCCGACCGTGCCGACCGCCAGCGCGATCGCCGCGCCTGCGCTCGCATGCACCACCACAGACGCTGCGACGCGCCCATCCCGCGCCGAGGAGCGTCCCGACACCGCACACGGCCAGCCAGCCGAAGCCGACCGTGCCGACGGTCCCGAGGCTCGCGTAGCAGGCCTCGCAGTAGACCGGGCGCGATCGCGCGGTCGTAGCGGGCGGTGATCGGCGCGCAGCGGACCGATGCGGCTGCCGGGGGCGGGCAGGATCAGGTTCGCCGGCCGCAGCGCCAATGCCTCGTTGCTCGACTCGTCCGCCGCGGCCGAGCGTTCGACCGCCGGATCGGCGCCGTGCTCGGCTCGGTAGACGAGGCTCGGCGCCAGGTTCGCCGCCAGCGTCGCCAGCCACCAGGGCGAGGACCACCACCCCATCGCACACCGAACGCGCGGCGGCGCAGTACGAGCGCGATGACCGTCGCGACAGCGATCAGCACCAGCGCGAAGGTCGCGTAGTAGAGGTTGTCCGAGCCGATCACCAGACACAGCCCGATCGTCGCCAGCGACCGCGGCGACGCCCATCCGGGCCGCCACCGGCGCGGCGGCGCGCGGCGCGAGAACAACGGCACGCCGCCCAGCAGCCCCAGGAACAGGTAGGCGGTCAGGGGCACCGAGTAATAGGCCGACAGCAGCAGATGCGATTCGCCCCGGAAGAAGTGATAGGAGAGCAACGAGAACAGCACCGAGCTCACGCCCGCGGCCGGCGCGCCCACTCCCAGCGCCCGCAACACCAGATGGCAGGTGATCGTCGCCAGGCGCGAACGTGGCCAGCAGGAACAGGTTGACCACGAGCGCCGGATCGGATGTGAACAGCGCCAGCCCCCGGATGATCAGCAGGCTGAGGTTGTCGCGCGCCCTGCGGGTAGTCGTACAGCTGCTGCCCGAACGGCGCTCCGAGGCTGGAGTTGGACATGTACCAGCCGTGCTCGATGATGCCCTTGACGAGCATCAGGTAGAACTTCGTGTCGTCCACCGGCGCATAGCGCAACGGCACCGTCAGATCGGCGCGCCACAGCCGCAGCGCCCACGCGGCGCAGAGCAGGCTGACCGCGCCGACGAGCGTCGCCTCGAGCGCCAACGCGACCGCCACGCGGCGCGGGGGCAACGCGGCCGCCGCGACGGCGCACACCGCCACGCGTCGCGACAGCGATCGGTGCGCCCGTCGGCTGCTGCGCGGCGCCCTCGGACACGGGCTCGGTCAAGCGGCGCGCAGCGGGGCGACTCGCGAACTCCGCCATCCCCGCTTCGAAGCCCTCCTGGCGCGCGGAAGCCGAGCAACCGCTCGGCTCGCCTTGCCGAGGCGAAGACGTGCCGCACGTCCCCGAGGCGAAACTCGCCGGTGACGATCGGCTGGCGGTGCTCCGGGCCCCGCCGCGGCCGCGAGCGGCGCCGGCCATCTCGCCGACGCTGCGCGGGCTTCCGCTGGCGACATTGAACGCGCCCGCAGTCGGCTGCTCGCCGGTCAGCGCGATCACGTTTGCGCGTGCGACGTCGCGCACATGGACGAAGTCGCGCAGTTGCCCGCCGTCCTCGAACACCCGCGGCGGATCTGCCGGCCGCGAGCGCGCTGGCGAAGATCGCCGCGACGCCGGCGTAGGGTGTGTCGCGCGGCATCCGCGGCCCGTACACGTTGTGGTAGCGCAGCGCCGTGACCGGAATGCCCGTCTCGCGTGAGAACGCGAAGCACAGGTGCTCCTGCTGGACCTTGGTCGCGGCGTACACGCTGCGCGGGTCGAGCGGCGCGGACTCCTCGATGGCGACCGGCTCGAGCTCGAGCCCGCACTCGCGGACAGCGCGGCGCAAACCGCCCGGCCGCGAGGTCGGCGCGACTCCCGCGGACCCGGCCGGCTCGCGCCGTGCCGGCGCGCAGCGGTAGCCGCCCTCGCCGTAGACGACCATGCTGCTGGCGAGCACCAGCCGCCCCTTGAAGCCCCCCGCCGCGAGCTCGCGCAACAGCACCGCAGTGCCGAGATCGTTATGGCGAACGTAGTCGGCGACGTCGAGCATGTTCTGCCCGAGCCCGACCATCGCGGCCTGATGGCAGACCGCGTCGACGCCGCGCAACGCCCGTGCCACGGCGCTGGGATCGGTCACGTCGCCGTCGAGCACCTCAGCGTCGGGGTTCAGATAGTCGGGCCGCCGGCGGTGCGCCGCGGGCAGCACGCAGTCCATTACGCGCACGTCGCTGCCCGCCTGCGACCAACGCGTCGACGATGTGCGACCCGATGAAGCCGGCTCCGCCCGTGACGAGGATCATGCCGCGCCACGCTATGGCATCGGCAGGTCGCGCAAGGCCCCCGGCGATCCGAATTTCGCTCCCCGTAACCTCTTGGCCCGTAGCCTCCGACCCGTGATCGACGTGATCCTCCCCGTGCTCGACGAGGCCGAGTCGATCCCGGGCGTGCTCGCCGCGATGCCGGCCGCCTATCGGCCGCTCGTCGTCGACAACGGCTCGCGCGACGGATCTGCGCAGGTTGCCCGCGGCGCTCGGCGCGACGGGTCGTCTCACGAGCGCACGGCGCGGCTTCGGCGCGGCGTGCTTCGCGGGCCTCCTGGCGGCGCGCTCGGAGCGTCGTCTGCTTCATGGACTGCGACGGCTCGCTCGACCCCGCGGAGCTGCCGCTCGTGGCCGAGCCCGTCAGCGACCGGCGGCGCGCGGACCTGTGCCTCGGCGCGCGCGCGGCCGAGCGCCGGGGCCTGGCCGCTGGCACGCACGGATCGCCAACCGCGTGCTCGCCGTTCGAGCTTCGCCGCCGCTGCCGGCGTGCCGCTCACCGACCTCGGGCCGATGCGCGCGCGCCGCCGCGAGGCTCTGCTCGCGCTGGACCTGCAGGACCGCGCCTTCGGCTGGCCGCTCGAGATGGTGCTCAAGGCGGCCGCCGCGCGACTGGCGCGTGAGCGAGGTCGACGGTCACCTACCGGGCCCGCGCCGCGGGCCGCTCGAAGGTCAGCGGCAGCGCGCGCGGCACGCTGCGGGCGGTGCGCGACATGAGCGCGCTGCTCGCATGAGCGACGCCGGCCCGGATGAGCTGGCGGCCAGGCGCCGGTCGGACCCGGCGGCGCCTCCGCAGCCTCGAGCCGCGGTCGATCACGTGACCGTTCGTTCGCAGTGACCGTGCTCGGCCTGGCTCGCCTGCGTGGCGTCCTCGGCTCTGGATCGCCGCCGGGCGCAGCCGGACGGCCGCTACCTGCTGGAGCTCCCGACGGCGCCAACCCGCACTGGATCGACGGGCCACTGCGCGGCCTTGCCGAGACCGTCGGGTCGCTCGGGACCGGCCGAGTTGAGCGCCGCGCTCGTGGTCCTGGATCGCGCTCGCTACCTGGTCGCGCTCGCGTGCGCCGGATCGATCCCGCTGCGTGTCGCGCTCGGCCCCGATCGTGCTCGCCAACCTCGCGTTCACGCTCGGCCCGACGCTCGTCTCGACCGACGTCTTCGGGTACATCGCTTACGCCCGGTGAGGCCGCCGCGCACGGACTGAATCCATACGTCTCGCCCCGTTCGTCGATCCCTCACGACGCGATCGTCCAGTTCGTCTACTGGAAGCACGCAGCCGAGCCCGTACGGGCCGCTGTTCACGCTTCTGAGCGCTGCCGCTGGGGCTCGTCTCCGGCGCTGCGGCGCTGTGGATCTACAAGGCGCTGGCCGGCCTCGCGAGCATCGCACTCGCGCTGCTCGTCGCCGCGATCGCCGCCGGCGCGGGGCTGAACCCGGCCCGCGCTGCGATCTTCGTCGGGCTCAACCCTGTGCTGCTGTTCTACGCCGTCAGCGGCGCGCACAACGACCTGCTCGCCGTGGTGCTCGTGCGCGTCGCGGTTGCGCTGGTGCTACGCGGGCGCGAGGCGGCCGGCGCGGCCACCGCCGTCGCGGCCGCCGCGATCAAGGTCACGCTCGGGCTCGCCCTGCCGTTCGTGCTGATCGGCGCTCGCGCGCCGGCACGACGGCGATTGCGAGGCGCGCGGCTGGCGCTGCCGTGATCGGCCTTGCCGACGCTTGCTGGTGTTCGGCACGCACTTCTTCGACCAGCTGCACCGGATCGCCGGAGCGCACTGATTCGACACCGCTTTCAGCGGACCCGACCGGCTCGCGACCGCGCTCGGAACGCAGCATCGACACGGGTGTACGGCTGGTCTGCACCGGCCGTCGCCGCCATCGTCGCGCTGCTCATGATCGCGCGGGCGTGGCGCGGAGGGGACTGGATCACCGCGGCTGGCTGGGCATTCCTGGCGCTGATCGCCTCGATCGCGTCACTTGCGCCCTGGTATCTCGTGTGGCTCCTTCCGCTGGCAGCCCTCAGGTCGCAGCCGGGCGCTGGGGCGGCCGCGCTGCTGGCGACGCTTATCTCGATCGCGGTGCACCTGCCGGCGCTCGGGGCAGCCTGGCTGCCCCGGCTCTCGTCCTCACCGTCGCGGATCGATCAGCTGCACGGTCCCCGGCCCGGCATCGGCGACGAACACCCGTCCGCTGCGCGGGTCGACCGCGACCGTGTTCGGCTGACGGCCAGTCGCGGACACGTCGAGCAGGCGTAGCGACGCACCGCCGGTCGACAGCTCGACCAGCTCATCCTTTGCCGTCAGGGTGAGCCAGAGTCGGCCGCGCCGGGGGTCGATCGCGACTCCGTACGGCGTGCCGGGAAGCTGGAATCTCGCCAGCGGTCAGAACCGGTCGCGTCGCGTAGATGAACACTGCCCCGCCGCGAGTGTCCACCACGTACAGCCGTCCGCGGCGATCCGCGACCGCGTGCGTCGGCCCCGCGCCCGCGCCGAGTCGGCCCTTGATGCGCAGGCGTGTGTGCGTCGATCAGCGTGACCGAGTTCGTGCGCGACGTCGACGATTGCCAGATCCGATCCGACCGCCGTGAGCCCGCCTGGCTGCACAAACCCCGCGATCCGTCCGAGCACTCGTGTCCCCTCGATGACGGAAACGCTTTGTCCGAACTCGTTGCCGACGAAGATCCGCCCACGCAGCCGCTGCGGCGTCGTGTGGATGCGCGCCGACGTTGACCGAGCGAAGCCGCGCGTTCGGGAGGCTCAGCTCGAGCAGGCTGTCGACCGGCTCCGCAGGGACGAGCACTGGTCCGCCCGGAGCCGCCAGCTCCAGGTGCCTCGGCGGGGCCGAAATCGAGACTCGTCGAACCACGCGGCCGCTGCGGGCGTCGAGCAGAACGAGCTGCGGTCGGATTGCGCACGGCAACCACAACGAGCCCCGTCTTCTGGTCTGCAACGATCCCTTCGGGCAGGGCACCGACCCGCACGCTCCGTCCCGCGGGATGTACTGCCGCAGGGGGCGCGAGCGCGGGCTCCGCGGCCGGAGGCAGCGCCGGCGCATGCTTGGCGTGCTCGGCGCCACAGGACGCCAACGTGACCGCCGCGCCGACGAGGACGCTCGCTCGAAGCCGCCGCATGTCTCGCCACCGTGTGACGGCGCTGTCGGTCCTTGCCATCGAGCCCGTTCTAGCGGGAGGCCGGTCCGAGCGCCATTACGAGATCAGGAACCGTCCCAATATGTGTGTGCTTTACTGCGTTGGACTGTTTAGTCCAACGCACAGGAGACTCCGATGACCGCCCTTGCCTCGTATGTCGAGCAACGAGATCAGATGCAGACGCAGATGGCCGCGCAGGCCCCAGCGGAGCTGCTGGAGGGTTTCGCCGCCGCCGCCGAGCGCCTCGACGCCGTTGACTTCGCGTCCCGTGCG
Organism: uncultured Solirubrobacterales bacterium; assembly: GCA_963811155.1. Classification (GTDB taxonomy): domain Bacteria; phylum Actinomycetota; class Thermoleophilia; order Solirubrobacterales; family Solirubrobacteraceae; genus Palsa-465. The sequence continues at coordinate 6,024 of CAWEQQ010000036.1, read as the reverse complement.
CCCAAGGTCGGCGAGCAGGCCCCTGAGTTCGTGCTGCCAGATCAGCGCGGCGAGCAGATCTCGCTGGCCGAGCTGCGGCGCGATGGCCCGCTCGTGCTGATCTTCTACCGCGGCGAGTGGTGCCCGTACTGCAACCTGCAGCTGCGGACCTTTCAAGCTCACCTTGAGCAGTTCGCCGAGCACGGCGCGCAGCTGGTGGCGATCTCACCCCAGACGCCCGACCACTCGCTTTCGATGGCGGAGAAGAACAGCCTCGGCTTTCAGGTGCTCTCGGATGTCGGCGCGGAGGTGATCGACAGCTACGGCCTGCGCTACGAGATCGACGAGCAGACACGGGCCCTTATGGAGGCTGTGGGCAACGACGTTGGCGAGCACAACGGACGCGGCGGCTGGACGCTTCCGGCCGCGTCCACATTCGTGATGGACCGCGGCGGGATCGTTCGCTACGCGCATGTGAGGGGCGACTGGAGGGAGCGCGCCGAGCCCAGCGACGTGCTCGCCGTGCTGAGCGGCGTCCGGTGACGGACGCTCCGGCTACCGAGCAAGGGCGTCGGACACGTGAGCGCATCGTCGACGCCGCGGCGGAGCTGATCGCCGAGCGCGGCCCAGACGCGACGAGCGTTGATGATGTGCGCGCTGCGACGCGGGCGAGCAAGAGCCAGCTCTATCACTACTTCGGCGACAAGCGAGGCCTCATCCACGCCGTCACCGATCGTCAGTGCGAACGCGTCATCGCCTTGCAGGCCGACCTGCTGCGCAACGTCCAGGACTGGGCCGATCTGCACGACTGGGCGCACGCGATCGTTACGAGCATCGAGGCGCAGGACTTTCACGGCGGCTGCCCGCTGGGTACGCTCGCCGCGGCCCTGGCCGACACTGACGAGACCGCCCGCGAGCGGCTGGCGTCGGCGTTCGGCGCGTGGCGGGCTCGTATCGCCGCCGCACTGGGTCGGCTGGTGGACAACGGGTATCTCGGCCCCTCCGCAGATCTCGATGCGCTGACGACCGCGACGCTCGCGGCACTGCAGGGCGGCCTGCTGCTCGCCAAGACCGAGCGCCAAAGCACGCCGCTGCGGGTGGCGCTCGACGCGCTCCTTCAGCAGTTGGAATCGCACGCCGTGCAAAAGCCGGCCGTTTCCTCCCCCTAGCGGACGCTGAGCAATCTTCTACATGGCTTGCGTCGAACTGGCCGGGTCTCAGGTCAGTCCGTCGGCCTCGTACTCGCGCAGGAATCCCTCAAACGGGCGGCGGTGACCTTCCTCGTCACGGAGGATCGCGATCAGCATGTCGTTGGTCACCGGGTCGATGCCGTCGGTGGCCTCGATGATGCGGTTGTAGTGCTCGATCGCGCCGCTCTCGGCCTCGATCACGCCCTTGAAGCAGGACTCGCGCCGCCCGCGGTCCAGCGCCCTGCATCTCGCCACAAGAGCGCATCTCGGCGCTTGGCCGAGGGCCCGCCGGCCGCCGGATCGAGCCAGCCGAGACGCCCCGGTGCTAGCCGGCTTCGTGCGAGCTGCACGCGGCTGAGCGGCGGCTCGACGCCGGCGCCTCCGCTACCGAACTTGCTGTGAAGCGGCCATCGGAACTCCGTGACCGGTGTAGGCGTAACGGGGCCGTGCGTGCTCGCTGTCTCGCGTGGCTGCTTCATCGCCGCACCGATAGCCACATCTGGCGCGGTGACCGGCGTCGGTGATCGGATCAATACTCACGTTCCTTCAAGTCGGCGGCAACCACGCTGGCCGGCGATCGGCTGGACGCCGCTGGTGCTGTGGAATACGCAGAAGCGCTTGAGCGGTCCTGTTCACAGACGGCGATGGATGCCCATGCGTTCAGGCGCCGCCGAAGGCGTCGGCGACGCCCGCCGCCCAGCTTCCGTACAGATCGATCACGGTGGACGGCGCGGGCCATTCTCCGGCCTGTAGTCGTTTGAGACGTCCTGTGTCAACCCCTTGGTGGAGTTTTGGTTTGCCCGGCAAGCAGCGGGCAGCGCCCGCATGTGGACCGGGGGCACATCCCCCGGGAACCCCCTGGCGACCCCCTCACGCAGATGGCGCGCTGCGCAAACGGCAAGAGTGAGAGCCCGCCCGGCGGCTCGGCCGGCGCAAACGGCACGCGCCGGCCGCCCCAGCGCCGCCGTGCGGCTGAGACAGTCAACGATGTGAAGTTGGTGCTCGGGCCCTATTGGCTGCAAGCGAGCGGCCCAGTGCAAGAAGTTAGTGCGCGGCGGTCACCTTCTTGCTATCAGGGGGGGTTGGGTTGCGACGGCTTCGGCGGCCATCCGCTGGGTGGCGGCTTGGTCGACCACGGGGCCCGACGCTGTGGGGATCGTGACCGTGATGTGCTGTTGCAGGCCGCGGTGGCGTGCCGGGTCATACGGAGTTCCGTCTTGCCAGCAGCGCCACAGGATGCGGCACCAGGCGCGGCCGAGGGTGCGGATGGCGCGCTGGTGGTCGTGGCCGCGCGCGATCGCGCGAGCGTAGTGGTCGGCGGCCCAGGGGTGCCAGTGGCGGGTGCTGTCGGCGAGCGTGCAGAACGCGTCGCGCAGGCGCTTGTTGCACGCCCAGCGGAAGCACGCGACCTTGCGCTTGCCTGATTCGAGTGCGACGGCGGCCTGGCCGGCGTCGCCGGCGAGCGCGTCGCGGGTTGGGTAGCGGGCGCGGCAGTCGCCGATCTCGGCGACCATGATCGCCGCAGTGATCACGCTGCCGGGGCGCTTGAACAGCGAGCGGAAGATCTCGCCGTCGGGGTGCTCGCGCACAGCAGTGGCGATCTGGCGCTCGAGCTGCTTGATCGATGCCACGATCGGCTCCAGCGCCGCGACCATCGAGAGCACGACCGCGCGGCGGGCCTCGCATTCAAGCTCGCCGGCACGGCCCTCGGGCGCGCGACGGAGCTTGGCCAACAGCTCGGCGGGTTGCTTGCGGCCGGTGTAGTGCTCGCTGGCGAGGAACCCTTGCATGCGCTTCTCGCCCAGCGATTTGGCGTCGCGCGGGCTGGGGTAGCGCTTGAGGAACGCGAGCGAGATCGGGCTGTCGAGGTCCGTAAACAGTCCGATCGATCCCGGCCAGAAGCGCTCGAGCTCGGCGCGCAGCTGGTTGCTGAGTGCCGTGCGTGTCTGCACGAGATCCTCGCGCGCGCGGGTCATCGCCCGCAGCGCCTTGGTCTGATCGCTGTCGGGCTCGAGCACCCGGAAGCGATGATGATCGGTGCGCGCCAGCTCGCAGAGCACGAACGCGTCAAAGCGATCGGACTTGCCGCCCGAGACGCGAAACCGAGGCCGCGCCGCCGCGACCTGGTTGGGGTGCAGCGCCAGCAACCGCAGCCCCGCGTCTAGCAGCCGCTCGACCAGCAGCCCGTCCGGCCGCTCGATCGCGACCAGCTCTACCTTCATCCGCACCAGCGTGCGGCACAACGACCGCAACCCGGCCTCATCGTGCGCGAAGCTGCCCGCGAACAGCTCCTCGCCCGTCTCGTCCTCGATCAGGACGTCGTGCTTCTCCGACGCCCAATCGACGCCTGCGTAATTGCCCATCGGTACTCCTTCTACGGTCAAGGTCACTTCACAACGCCGCGACCAGGAGGTACCGTTGCGGGTGCTTATTGACTGGCCCTCACAAGGGGGCTACGTCCTGTTGCCGCTTGCGGCACCTCGCCCCGCCGAGAGGGGCTGGTCTCAAACTGGCCCTCAGCTGGGGCAAGCGCTTGAGGCCCTCTCCCGGCGGCGGTCGAGGCCGACGCGACCACGGCCGCGCCACACCTAGGATGACCAATAAGCGCTTCGCCGCCGCGCCGGCGTGCGTGGGTGCGCGACCAGTCGTACGAGGACGGCGCAGCCCCGTAGCCGCGCTCGCCACGCGCGCATCGCCTCACGGCTCCGCTCTCGGGTCCATTGCCGCTCGATCGCCCCGGGACGGCAGCGCTTGCAATAGGCGTACGCGTCGCCCTTGCCGTTGCGCGCGCTGGTCGGCGCGCCGCAGCCCCGGCAGACGCCCCGGTAGCGCGCCTTGACCTGGCGCGCCTTTTCGCCGAGCGGATCGTAGAGATAGGCCTTCACGGTGCCCTCCGCGCGCCCCAGCCGGCGAGCGATCTCGGCGATCGCCAGGCCCTCCTGGTCGCGGTAGTGGCGCGCGAGTTGCGCGGCGCGGCGTCGCTCGCTAACGCGGTCTGTCATGAGCACCTGGGTCTTTTGTTACGCTCAGACGGGTCGTAGAAGTACGCCTTGACGGTGGCCGGCGAGCGACCGAGCCGGTCGGCGATCTGCCGGATCGAGAGGCCCTCGAACTCACGGTAATGCCGCGCCAGGGCCACCCCCCGTCGACGCTCGAGAACCCGACCCATTCCCGCGGTTGACGCCTTGCCCGTCACACGGCGTCACGCTACCTCGCTCAATTGGCGTTTCTGTCGAGGTCGGCACGAACGTGCCGGCGCACCGGCTGAACCTCCTACCCGCGCGCAAAGCGCGTCCGGTCTGCGCGACGCGCGCAGACCTGCTCTCGAACTTTGCGGGTCTCCGGGTTCGGTGGCGCAGTCCAGCACCGCGCGCCGGGCTTTCGTGAAACGCGCTACTCGAGTCTGACCGGCCATGACGACGGACAGCATGGCGACGACGCCGCCTCACTGAGGCGAAGAGCGGGTTTGGTCTTCTGCACGGCCGAGTCTTGCTTTGGGGTCAACGAGCGTCCGCTGGCGGTCGTCGGCCTTGGCACCGTTCGGCGGCTCGCCCAGAGCGGCGGTCTTATAGGGCGCGGTCCGACACGGCCTGCAGGGTGACGGCCGCTGCGCGGCGTTCGCTCGAAGACAGGATCGGTGGCCTAACTGGCCGGCGCCCCTGGTCCCGCGCCTCGACGTCTCAGCGTCGTGGTGTGGCCGGCCAGCGGCGAGCGACCGGGACGGGCAGCTCAGTCGCGGCGCCTTCGATACCGCCTGTGGGTGGGTGACGCCCGAGCCAGCGCGTGTAGCGGTCGGTCAGCGGGCCGGCGGTCAGCCCGTGCAGCACGATCGATGCGATCACAGTCATCACAGCGGCGTCGACGATCGTCGCGTCGTGCGGAACGTTCGCGTCGACGACGAGCACGGCGAACACGATCGACGCCAGTCCCCGCGGGCCGAACCAGCCCAGGTACAAGACCGTCGGCGGGCGCGAGCGGGTGCCGAGCAGCGCGATCGCGACCGGAACCATGCGCACGACGGTCAGGCTCAGCAGCGCGTAGACCCCGTCCTGCCACGTCGCCCGCTCAATCAGCGGCTTGATGAACGCAGCGCCGAAAAAGACGAACGTCACCGCATTCAGCAGCGTGCCGAGGTCCTGCGCGGGCAGCGGCTCCGCGGTCTCACCTCGCCGGCCGCTCGCGGCGCCGAAAACGACGCCGGCGACGAACGCCGCGATGAAGCCGCTGCCGCCAAGCGGGGTCGCCAGACCGAACGCGAACGCGGCCGCGACTGGGGTCAGAAACCAGCGCCACTGCACCCGCTCTTCGTCGAAGCTCACCGCGGCCCGGCGCTGCACAACGGCGACGGCAAGACCGGCCACTGCGCCCATCAGCACGCCATAGCCAATCGACTCGGCGATCACCCTGGCTGCCTCGGATCCACTCAGCGCCCGGGATTCGGTATCGGCCAGCGCCAGCGCGATCACCAGCACTGGAACGCACAGACCGTCGTTGAGGCCGCTCTCGACGTTCAGTCCTTGCCGGATCGAAGCGGGCAGACGCTCGTCGGTCACCACCGCCTGACCGAGCGCGGCGTCCGTGGCGGCCACGACAACCGCGACGACCAACGCCTCCGCCAGCGCCAGATGCGGCAGGATCACGACCGCGGCCAACGTGCCCACGAGGATCGTCAGCGGAAGCCCGATCCCCAACAGCCGAGCCGGCACCGCATACCCGTCGCGGAGCGCGTGAAGATCGATCCGCGACGCGTCAGAGAACAACACAAAGGCCAACGTCGTCTCCGCCAACAGCCGCAGCGACCCCGTACTCGGAGCGACATCGATCCACCCCAGCCCCTCGGTCCCGACGACGACAC
>CAWEQQ010000035.1:0-92015 GCA_963811155.1 uncultured Solirubrobacterales bacterium | reverse complement strand
ACCCAGGTCGGCGCCGTCCGCCGGTCCGTGCTCCAGTGGCGCTTCATCGACTCGATTGCGGCGAAGATCGACGACGCGGCGCTGCGCGAGGCGCAGCACGACAAGGACGACAATCCGCGCCTACGAGCTGGTATACGCGGCGCTGGGGGCGTGAGCGGCGGCGGTGAGCGGCTTCAGTGAGCGGCCGCGGTGTGTGTGGCCGAAGCGAGCGGCAGCGATGAGTGGCTTGAGTGAGCGGCAGCGGTGAGCGGCTTGAGTGAGCGGCTTGAGTGAGCGGCAGCGGTGAGCGGCTTGAGTGAGCGGCAATTGAGTGGGCGGCAGCGGTGAGCGAAGCGCTCGTCGGGCTGGACGTCGGGACCTCGGCGGTCAAGGGCCTCGCGATCGACGGCGCGGCGGCAGCGTGCTGGCGCGCGCCGAGGCCCCCTACCCGCTGTCCACGCCGCGGGCCGGCTGGGCCGAGCAGGACCCCGAGGACTGGTGGGCGGCGACGCAGGCCGTGCTCGCGCGCTGCGCGCGCAGGCCGGCGCGCCGGCCGGCATCGGGCTGTCGGGTCAGATGCACGGGCTCGTCGCGCTCGACGCCGCCGGCCCCGTGCTGCGCCCGGCGATCCTCTGGAACGACCAGCGCACGGCCGCCGAGTGCGCCCAGATCGAGAGCGCGATCGGGCTCGAGCGGCTGATCCCGCTGACCGGCAACCGCGCGCTGCCCGGGTTCACCGCACCGAAGCTGCTGTGGCTGCGCCGGCACGAGCCCGACGTCGCATCGCGCGATCGCGCGGATCATGCTGCCGAAGGACTACGTGCGCCTGCGGCTGTGCGGCGAGTTCGCGACCGACGTCTCCGACGCGTCGGGCACGCTGCTGCTCGACGTCGCGCGGCCGGCGCTGGAGCGACGACGTGCTCGACGCGCTCGAGATCGACCCGGCGATCCTGCCGCCGCGCGCTCGAGAGCCCTGCAGCGCTGCGGCGAGACCGCCGACGGCGTGCCGGTCGCGGCCGGCGCGCGGCGACCAGGCCGCGGGCGCGCTCGGCGTCGGCGTCGACCGCCCCGGGCCGGTCTCGGTCGCGCTCGGCACCTCCGGCGTCGTGTTCGCCGCGCTGCCGGCGTTCGCCGCCGACCCGCAGGCGCGCGTGCACGCGTTCTGCCACGCCGTGCCCGGCGCCTGGCACGCGATGGGCGTGATGCTCTCGGCCGGCGGCGCGCTGCGCTGGCTGCGCGACGCGACCGGCTCCGGGGCCGGCTACGACGCGCTCGGACGCGGAGGCCGCGCGCGTGGCCGGCGGGCACCGAGGGCCTGCTCTTCCTCCCCTACCTCGCCGGCGAGCGCACGCCGCACGCCGACCCCGACGCGCGCGGCGCGTTCGCCGGCCTGAGCTGCGCCACGATCGCGGCGCGCTCGTGCGCGCGGTGCATGGAGGGCGTCGCCTACGGGCTGCGCGACTCGCTCGATCTCGTCGCCGCGCTCGGCGGCGCGCCGCGCGCTCGGACGCGTGTCCGGCGGCGGCGCGCGCAGCGCCCTGTGGCTCGCAGATCATCGCCTCGGCGCTCGAGCTGCCGCTCGAGCGCGTCGCGGTCGACGAGGGCGCGGCGTTCGGCGCCGCGATCCTCGGCGGCGTCGCGGCCGGCGTCTGGCCGGACGTCGCGCGCCGCGGTCGACGGCGACCGTGCGCCCGGGCGAGCGGGTGGAGCCTGTGCCCGACTGGGTCGACGCGTACCGCGAGGGTCGCGAGCGCTACCGCGCGCTCTATCCCGCGCTGCGACGGGTCTGACGACAGTCCCGCGCCCGGCCCGGGCCGCACCTCGAGCGCGCCCGCGGGAGCGCGCGCACCCGGCGGCACAGGCCGAGCACGTGGCCGCCGAAGCCGCCGCCGACGATCCGCGCGCCGAGCGCCCCGGCGTCGCGCAGCCGCGCGACCGCCGCCTCGACCGCGGCGGTCGAGACCTCGTAGTCGTCGCGCAGGCTCGCGTGCGACGCGTCGAGCAGCGGCCCGAGCGCCGCGCAACGTCGCCGCGCTCGAGCGCCGCGCCGCCTCGAGCACGCGCGCGTTCTCGGTGACGACGTGCCGCGCGCGCCGGGCGAGCGGTCGGGGCAGCGCCGCCGCCATCGCGAGCGTCGCATCGCGCAGGCTCTGCGACGCCGAGCGCTCGCGACAGCGCCGCCTCGCATTGCGCCCGGCGCTCGTTGTAGCCCGAGCCGGCATGGGCGTGGCGCTCGCCCGAGTCGAGCGTGACCAGGCGGTGGCCCGCCGAGCTCGAGCGCGACCGCGCGCACCTCGAGCGAGCGGAAGTCGATCCGAGCAGCGCGCGGCCGCGCTCGCCGAACAGCGACGCGATCTGGTCGAGCAGCCCCGTCTGCGCGCCGACCCAGTCGTTCTCGATCCGCGAGCACAGCTTCGCGAGCTCGAGCCGCGGCGGCTCGGGCACGCCGCTCAGCGCGAGCAGCGCCAGCACGAGCGCGACCTCGAGCGCGGCCGACGACGAGAGGCCGGCGCCGCGCGGGACGTCCGCCGCGATCTCCAGGCGCGCGCCGCGCAACGGCGACGCCGCTCGCGGCAGCTCCGCGCACGCGCCGCGCACGAACGCCCGCCATCCCGTCCACCCGCCGCGGCGTCGCCAGCGCGAACGCTGTCGCGCTCGCCGAGGTCGGCGGCGAACGCCTCGATCCGGTCGCCCGCCGAGCGCGTCGCCGCGCACGCTCACGCCCTCGCGCGATCGCGAACGGCAGCGCGAGCCCTCGTTGTAATCGGTGTGCTCGCCGATCAGGTTGACGCGCCCGGGGGCGAACGCTGTGACGTGTTCAGGCACTGTCGACTAGTGTGCTTGCGGTGTCTGTCAAATGGGGAATCATCTCCGGCGACCTGCTGGCCCACTTCGACCGGGGACTGCCGCCAGCGTGCCGGTCAGTCCTCCAAGGACGGCATCGGCACCGGCAGCGGTGCCACCTCGACCCGCACGCGGGCGTCGACGATCACGGCTCCGTCGGCCGAGGCGATCAGCGGGTTGCAGTCGAGCTCGACGATCTCCGGGTGGCTTTCGACCATCGCGCTGACGCGGAGCACGACGTCCTCGATTGCATCCACGTCGCAGCGCACCGCGCCGCGGTAGCCGTCCAGCAGCGGAAATGTCTTCAGCGAGCGCAACATCTCGCGCGCGTCGAGATCGGTCACCGGCGTGATCCGCACGGCCACGTCCTTGACCAGCTCAGCGGTCGTGCCTCCGGCGCCGCACGCGACCACCGGACCGAAGTGGCGGTCGTTGACGACGCCGACGATCAGCTCGACGCCGGCCGGCGCCATCGGCTGGATCACGAGCCCGGCAAGCCGATGCCCCGCCGCAGCGACGGCCGCCCCGATCTGCAGCGCTCCGTCGCGCACCGCCTGTCGGCCCGTCGAGGCCGAGCAGCACGGCGCCGGCGTCGCTCTTGTGAATCAGCCCGGCGGCGATCGCCTTGACCGCGACCGGACCGCCGATCTGCGCCGCGGCCGCGACCGCCTGCTCGGCGTCGATCACAACCCGCGTGCCCGCGAGCGGTAGCCCGTAGCACCCCAGCAGGTCGGCGACGCAGTCCGGTGACAGCCATCCCGACCCGCGGCCGAGCTCCTTGCTGATGATCGCGGCCGCGAGGGTGGGCTGCGCGTCTGCGAACTGGTGAACGGTTCCCGCCGGAGTGGCGCGCCAGTGTCCGTGCCGCGCGGCCAGCGCGACCGCCCGCGCGGCATCCTCGGGGAACTCGTAGCCAGGAACGCGCACGCGGTCGGAGCCCAGCTCCGCCGGGGGCGGCTCGGTGGTCATGAATACGGCCGCGATCGCCACCCCGGATGCATCCTGTGCGACTTCGTGGATCGCCTTTGCGACGTCCACGGCCTCGGTGAACAGCGGCGGCACGAAGATCGTCAGGATCGCGTCGCACGCGTCGCTGTCGATCAGCGTCCGCAGCGTCCGCTCGTAGTCGTCGCTTGACGCCGTCGCGATCATGTCGACCGGGTTGCCCAGCGATGCGGCCGGCGACAGGAACTCGGCCAGCTTGGACTGGACGTCAGGCGCCAGCTCGGGAACCTCGACGCCGTCGGCCTGGCACGCGTCCGCGCACATGATGCCGGGGCCGCCGGCGTTGGTCACGATCGCCACGCGAGAGCCGCGCGGAACCGGCTGTGTGCTGAGCAACTCGGCCACGTTGAAGAGGTCGTGGAGGGTATCGGTGCGGATCACGCCGGCCTGCTGGAACAGCGCGTCGACGGTCACGTCCGAGGCGGACAGCAGCGCCCCGGTGTGCGAGGAGGTGGCGCGAGCGCCGGCCACGGAACGACCGCTCTTGACCGCCAGCAGCGGCTTGCGGCGGGCAAACCAGGGGGCGATGCGGGCGAACTTGCGCGGATGGTCGAACGACTCGAGGTAGATCATCGCCACGTCGGTGGCCGGGTCCTGCTCCCAGTACTGCAGGAAGTCGTTGCCGCTGAGATCGACCTTGTTGCCGACCGAGACGAACGACGACAGGCCCAGGCCTAGCCGTTCGGCGGCCTCGATGATCGCGATCCCCAGGCCGCCGCTCTGCGACATGAACCCGACCCGGCCAGGGATCGCCTGGCGCGGCGAGAACGTTGCGTTCAGCCGCACGTCGGGGCTCGTGTTCAGCACACCGAGGCAGTTCGGGCCGACGATCCGGATCCCGGCGTCGCGGCACACCTCGACAAGCTCTCGCTGGCGGCGCTCCCCTTCCTCGCCCGTCTCCCCGAACCCCGCCGAGATCACCAGCAGCGCCCGCACGCCGGCGGCGCCGCACTCGCGCGCGACGCCCACGACCTGCTCCGCGGGCACGACGACCACCGCCAGCTCGACCGGCACCGGAATGTCGCACACCGAGTGGTAGGCGGGCAGCGCCTGGACGGCAACCGCTCGCGGGTTGACGGCGTACACCGCGCCCGTGAATCCCGCCGTCAGCAGGTTGCGCAGGATCTCCCCGCCCACCGTCGCGCGCCTACGAGAAGCGCCGATCACCGCGACCGAGTGCGGCTCGAGGAAGCTGCGCACGGCGGCGACGGCCGCGATCCGCTCACGCTCCCCGAAGCGCGCCTGCGCTTCGGCAGAGAGCGAGACCGGAAACTCGACCGCGATCGCGTCCCTCGCCGAGCGAAGATGGACCGGAAAGCCGCTCTCGCGGAACACCTCGATCATGCGATGGTTCCCCGGCAGCACTTCGGCGCTGAACCTCGACAAGCCGTGCTGCTCGGCGATCGCGGCCAAGTGCGCGAGCATGATCGTCGAGATGCCCCGCCCCTGCCAGGCGTCGGCCACCATGAACGCGACTTCCGCGCACTCGTCGTCGAGCCGGATATATGCGGCGTGGGCGATGATCGAGGACGGGCTGCCGGTCTCGGCGACGAGCGCGAAGCGGTTGGCATAGTCGACGTCCACCGACCACGAAATGACCCAGTCGAGGTCGGGCATGCCGAAGAAGCGAAAGCCGATCGAATCATGCGACAGCGCCTCGAGGAACGCTCGGATCGCCGGCTCGTCGCCGGCGCGAACCGGCCGGACGTGGACGGTGCGACCGTCCCGCAGCACGACATCCGCCTCCCGCTCGCGTGGGTACGCGCTAGCTTCGGGGAGGGTCATAACGAGCAGTATCGGGCCCCTACCCGTCCCTCCATCCGGGGCTATTACGGATGCGGACGGCGTTCAAATCCGCATTTCGGCGAGCCGCCAGCGCCCCGCCGCCGCGGCCAGGGCGTACGCTTGAGCGGCGATGGCAGCTGCTGCGGACAATGCGACCTCATCCCGTAAGCGCCATACGCTGGCGCTGTTCGCCGGGCTGCCGGGGCGCTATGACCGGATGGGCGCTGTACTCAGCTTCGGCCAGGACCCGCGCTGGCGCCGCGCACTGGTCGCCGCGATCGACGCCCGCCCCGATCAGCGGGTGCTCGACGTCGCGACCGGAACCGGGCTGGTGGCGTTCGAGCTTGCCCGCCACAGCGGTTGCGAGGTGGTGGGCCTCGATCAGAGTGAGCAGATGCTCACCGGCGCCCGGGCGCGCCTGGCGGGCTCCCCGTCGCTCGCCGGCCGCGTCAGGTTCGTGCACGGCGAGGCCGAGCGCCTACCGTTCGCCAACGATCACTTCGACGCGCTCACGTTCACGTACCTGCTGCGCTATGTGGATGACCGGGAGACGACGCTACGCGAGCTCGCGCGCGTGGTCAGGCCCGGGGGGCGGATCGGCATGGTCGAGTTCGCGGTGCCGTCGTCGCCGGCGCTGCGGGCGGCGTGGCGTGCGTACACACGCCTCGGGCTGCCGTCCCTCGGCCGCCTCGTTTCGCCGGCCTGGTATGAGGTCGGCCGCTTCCTCGGTCCCAGCATCGAGGAGCTGTACGCACAGGCGCCGGACCTGCCGGCCGCGTGGCGGGCGGCCGGGATCGGCGACATCCGTCAGCGGCGCATGAGCTTCGGCGCGGGACTCGTGCTGTGGGGAGTCAGGGGTGGCGACCGAGCGTCGTGAGCTGGACCGGCCGGCGTTCTACGCCCTCCGCTCCGGGGGCTGGCGCGATCTGGTCACGCTCTTACACCCGCCGTACACGGCCTGGCTCCTGAGCTACGTCGCGATCGGTGCGGCGGCCGCGCCGAGGCTGCACGCCGACCGGCTCGGCGCGGCCCTCGGCGCCTTCTTCCTCGCGGTCGGGATCAGCGCGCACGCCTTCGACGAGCTGGGCGGCCGGCCGCTGCGGACGACCCTGCCGCGGCGATCGCTGATCGCGCTCGCCGTTACCTCGCTGGCCGGCGCCGTGGCGATCGGAGTCGTCGGGACGCTGTTCGTCTCGCCCTTGCTGGCGGGCGTCGTGGCCGTCGGGGCGTTCCTGGTCCCGGCCTACAACCTCGAGCTCGCGGGCGGCCGCTTCCACAGCGACACATGGTTCGCCCTCGCCTGGGGAGCATTCCCCGCTTTCACCGGCTATTTCGTCAACGCGCTCACGATCCAACCCGCCGGCATCCTGGTTGCGGCCGCCTGCTTCCTGCTCAGCGCCGCGCAGCGGCGGCTCAGCACGCCCGCGCGTGAGCTGCGGCGCCACACGGTGCAAGTCTCCGGTGAGCAGGTGCTGAGTGACGGGACGGTATTGCAGCTGACCAAAGAGCGGCTATCGGCGCCGTTGGAGGGGACGCTGTCGGCACTGTGGCTGTCGGTGGTGCTCCTGGCGGCCGGACTGGTTGCCGTCCGGCTTTAGGGCCCGTGCAGGAATAATTGATCGTTCGCTCGGGCCGCGGCCCGCTCGGTATCCGGCCTCGCCGGAACGGGCCGCGCCCGAGTCGCCCAGCTGGCCGGGATGACTTCGCGGATGCGGCACGGCTCGGGCACGACTGGTTTCTTGTGCGGATCGCATGAATTTCACGTCCTCGCGCACTGAGAACAATCCAAGAAATCCACGGTCAGAAATGAGATTCTTGTTCGGTGACCCGAGCCGACCGCACCGCGAACCTGATTGGCGTCGTCGTTCCGTTCGTCGGCGTGCTCGTAGCCGTGGTGCTGCTCTGGAGTCACTGGGTCGACGTCACCGACCTCGCGATTCTGGCCGCCATGTACCTGCTGACGGGTCTCGGCGTGACGGTCGGCTTTCACCGACTGCTGACGCATCGCGCGTTCCAGACCTACCCCTGGATCGAGCGGGTGTTCGCCGTGCTGGGATCGCTGGCGGTGGAGGGCTCGGTCTTGGACTGGGTGGCCGACCACCGCAAGCATCACGCCTACTCCGATCGCGAGGGCGACCCGCACAGCCCCCACGTCGGCCACGGCACGGGCCTCAAGGGACTGTGGCACGCCCACGTGGGATGGTTGTTCGAGACGCAGGGACAGGCGGACTGGAAGCGCTACGCGCGTGATCTCTACGAGGATCCGAGGATGCGCCGCATCGGCCGGCGGTTCCCAACGCTGGTGCTGCTGTCGCTCCTGATCCCGACCGCCGCCGGCTTCGTGCTGCACGGCTTCACGCTCGGCGGCGCGGTGCGCGGCTACTTGTGGGGCGGCCTGGTGCGGATCTTCCTGGTCCACCACGTCACCTGGTCGGTGAACTCGGTCTGTCACTTCTTCGGCCGCCGGCGGTTCGACGTCGAGGACCGCTCGACCAACGTGGGGTGGCTGGCAGTGGTCTCGCTCGGCGAATCCTGGCATCACAACCATCACGCGTTCCCGCGCTCGGCCTATCACGGTCTGCGCCGGTGGGAGATCGACCCCTCGGGCATGATCATCTCGGCAATGGACCGTCTCGGCCTGGCGTGGAACGTGGTGCGCATCGCGCCCGAGCGCCAGCGGTCCAAGTCGCTGGCCGACGCGCTCTCCTAGCCCGACCTTCAGATTCCCCGCTCGATCAGCATCTTATGTAAAGATGCCTGCAAAGCGGCATTTTTTGACTCGTCCTTGAGGTGCCCGCGCGTCGCTGGGCTTGCTGCGGTTCGGGCGGCAATTTCTGCACAGCCCCTTCGGCCTCGCGGTATCACTCGTGGGAGCGCGGAACGACGAGCACCGGACAGCCGGCGTCGTGAAGCAGCGACTCGCCGGTGCTGCCGAGCATCAGCCGAGCGACCGGGCCCCAGCGACGAGATCCGATCACAATCAGGTCGACCTCGTCGGCGAGCTCGAGCAACCGGTCGGCGGGCCGGCCGCGTACGACCTCGCACACGACGGTCTCGCCCGTGACCAGGGCCGCATGCTCGAGCTCGTCCCGCAACCGCTGCTCAGCGGAGGCCACGATCTCGTCCCAGTCCGCGCTCGCGCCCTCGCTGCCGACGGAGGACCAGCCGAGCCCCGGCAGGACGCCCGGAATGCCGGCGTCCTGCGGCCGGCCAAAGGCGCGGATCCGGTCATCGACCACCCCGCGGATGTACAACTCCGCGCCGCACCCGGCGGCGATCTGGTGCGCGAGCCGCAGCCCGGCTTGCGATTCGGGGCGACCGTCGTAGCCGACCCCGATCCTTGCCAGCCGGGGCTCCGGACGGTCGTGCATTCCGCGCGGCGCGACGGCCAGCGCCGACTCGAAGTGACACAGCAGCTGGCGCGTGCGCTTACCGATCCGCACGTGACCCTCCGGCGCGTGGCGGCTGGAGCCCATCACCAGCAGGTCCCGGTGCTCGCGGCGGACGGCTCGCCCGAGCGCGCGCGGGATCGAGAAGTCGGTCTCCACGACGATCCGCGCGCCCGGCGCCAGCGAATCGCGCACCTCTCGAAGCGTGGCCACAGCCTGATCGTGCAAGCCCTTCCAGCCCATCCCGCGCGGCAGCACGACGAGCGGGTCCGGGTGCACGGCCACCAACATCAGCTCCGCGTTGGTCGCGCGCGCGATCGCCGCCGCGAGGACGGCGGCGTCACGCCCTCCGGGGAAACCGTCGACGCCAACGGCGATCCGGGCGATGGTCGAGGTGCTGGTGATGGACAGTTGGTTTCCTAGTTCTGCTGCACAACGGTCGACACGACAGCGTTGGGACTGCCCCGGCGATCCCCGCCGGTGCCGGATCAGGGGCAGCGCAACTCGCCGGTGGCCCAGACTATCAGCGGATCTGCCGCGGACAGCGCGCGCCGACCAAGCGGTGGCGCAGCCTCACCGGCTCACCTCGCGTGAGCGCCGCGCCGCTGCTCCCACTGCCCGCGCTTACGTGCCCGGGCCGCGGGCAGTGGACCCCCCACGTCCTCAGCCGCGTCAAGGCACTTGACCGCGAAGTCGTACGAGCCGCGGCGGGCGTTGGCTTCGGCCAGCTCGAGCAGCAACTCCACGGCGTCTCGCTCCTCGGCGCTCGCCTGCACGGCCGATTCGACGTGTTCGGGGGCCTCGCGGTCGACGAATGGCTCGCGGAGTAGCTCCGGGTCCCCGCGCTGCGCGAGGTACGGCGCGAGGTAACGGCCCGCGACCTTGCCGGGCGGCCACCACAGCGGTCGGAAGGCGACCTCCGAGACCCCGGCACCGACCTCTGGCGCGCAGATAGCGCGGCTCCGCGGCGGTCAGCAACAGGCCGCGCAGCACCGGCCGGAACGGCTCCGCAGTGGCCACCGCACCCAGCTCGGCGGCGATCGCCGCGGCGACCGCGTCGGCCTGCTGGGCCGCCAGTCCGCCCTGCTTGATCGGAAACGCGGTGCCGTCTCCGGCCGCGTACACGCCCGCGCTCGCCCGCACGGCTCCGTGAGGGTCGGTCGGGATGAAGCCCTGATCGTCGTGCGGGAGTCCGTCGACGGCGGGACCCGCGAGCCCGGGCAGCGCGATCACCGCGTCGGCCTCGATCGCGAAAGCCGCCTGCGCCGACCAGCTGGCGCCCGTCGAAGCGCTCGGCGGCGCACTCGGCGTGGACGGCGACGCCCGCCTCGGCCAGCAGCCCCGCGACCGTCGTCGGCGGCGCCCGGCCCGAACGCCTCCAGCGGCCGCGCCTCGGGAGTCGCGATCGACAGCTCGAGCTCGAGCTCGGAGTGGGTCGCCCACGCGGCCGTCAGCAGCGCGAGCTCGTACAGCGGCAGGATCCACGCCAGCTCCGGCGGCGCCGCGAACACGAGCCTTCGTACCGTCCCTGCTCGCGCACCTGCCAGCACCTGCTCGAGCGCCGCCCGGTCGGCGGGGCCGCCGAAGCAGACCGCGCCCTCGATCGCTGCCAGCCGACGCGCCCCGATCGCGACGACGAGGTAGTCGAACGCGAGCCGCAGGCCACCGACGGTCAGTGCCGCACCCCCGCGGACGTCGACGCCTGCGAGCGCGTCGCGCCGGAAGTGCGCCTGGTGATCGGCGGCGATCGTGGCGAGGTCGAAGCGGCGCACCTCGCCGAGCCCGAACGGCTCGGCGACCGCGATCTGGCGATAGCTGAACTCGACGTCAGGTGCCAGCAACTCGATCTCGACGGTGCCGCCGAGCAGCGCTCGCAACGCGATCAGCGCCTCGAGGCCGGCGACGCCACCGCCGGCGATCAGGATCTTCGAACGATGTTGGATCGCGTGGAGCGTGGGCACTTCCCCGAGCGTAAGCGCGCGGGCCTCGGCCCGGCACCGAGACGACTACGGTGCTGGTCGCGTAGTTCGCCACACGCGCCACGCGCCACGCGCCACCGCCACGCGCCACGTGCACGCGCACGCGCCCGCGCACGCGCGACAGCGCCATGCGCCAGCGACGGCCACGCGCCAACGCGCCACGCGCCGCGCCCCGATGCGAATAGTGTGGACTCCGCCGTGCTCTACTTTCGCCACTCCTCCTCACGAGAGCACGATCCGAGCGTGCTGGCGCCGGACCATCCCGACACCCCGGAGCGCATCGTCGCGATCGAGGCGCGATGGAGGACCTCGGCTGGCTCGATTGCGACCTGCTGGATGCGCCGGCCGCGACGGAGTCCGAGCTCGAGCTCGTCCACGCCCCGGCCCACGTGCGGCGAATCCGCGATCTGTGCCTCGGCGGTGGCGGCCAGATCGACGCGGACACGTTCGTCGGCGAGCCGTCCTACCGGGCCGCGCTGCATGCCGCAGGCGGAGCGTGCGCGATGGTCCGTGCCTTCGTGGCGGGGGAGGCGATCGCCGGTTTCTGCGGGCTGCGTCCCTCTGGCCATCACGCCGAGCGAGCGCGGGCGATGGGCTTCTGCCTGTTCGACAACATCGCGATCGCCGCCGAGCTGGCGATCAGGGAGCTCGGCGTGCGGCGCGTCTTCATCCTCGACTGGGACGTCCACCACGGCAACGGCACCGCGGAGATCTTCCGCCGCCGCGCCGACGTCCTGTTCGCGAGCATCCATCAGGCGCCGCTGTTCCCCGGTACCGGGGCGCTGTCGGACGCCGGATCGGGCGAGGGTCTCGGCTACACGATCAACGTCCCGGTCCCCAAGGGCAGCGGCGAGGAGCTGTGGCTGTCGGTGCTGGAGCACGTCCTGATCCCGGTCGCGCTGGAGTTCGCGCCCCAGCTCGTGCTGATCTCCGCCGGCTTCGACGCGCACCGGTCCGATCCGCTCGGCGGGTGCATGCTCGAACGCGAGTCGTTCGCCCAGATGGCCTGTCAGGTTCGCGACATGGCCGCAACGCTCCGCGCGCCGGTCGGCGCTGTGCTCGAGGGCGGCTACGTGCCGGCCGTGCTGGCCGAATGCGTGACCTCGACGATCGCGGCGCTGGGCGGCGAGGGAACGTCGGTGTCGATCGCGCCCGACCCGCTGATCACGTCACGGGTGGCCGCGCACGTCGGCCATTACTGGGTCCTGTAGGCGTAACGCTGCTCGGGCTCATACGTGATCGACCCGAGTCGCGAACCCGCAACAGGGCCGAGCGGGCGGCCCCGGGCGCTACGCCCCGTCCGCGCTGCGATCCAGTCCGAGCGGGCAGCCCCGGGCGCTACGACCTGTCCGCGCTGCGATCCAGTCCGAGCGGGCGGCCCCCGGGCGCTACGACCCGTCCGCGCTGCGATCCAGCTGTGCGAGGTACGGCGCCAGGTACTTGGCCGCGATCTTGGCCGGCGGCGAGAAGGTCGGCTCGATCGTCAGCTCCGAGCTGATGCCGTGCCCGCCGGTGACCTGCGCGCTCAGGTAGCGGGGCTCGCCACCGGTCAGCATCACCCCGTGGATCACGGGCTCGAACGGCTCGGGCGCCACCGCGACCCCGGCGAGCGCGGCGATCGCCTGCGCGGCCGTGTCGGCCTGCTGCGCGGCGATCCCGCCGTACTTGATCGCGAAGTCGGTCGCGTCGCCTGCGGCGTAGACGCGCTCGGTATCGCGCACCTGGCAGTGGACGTCGATCGGGATGAAGCCGTCGGGCGCCCGCAGGGAGCCCCGCGACGGCCGGACCCTCCAGCTGCGGCAGCGCGACGATCCTGTCGACCTCGAGCCGGCGCTCGCCCGGACTGATCTCGATCAGCCCCGACTTCGGGACCTCGCAGTAGACCGAGCTGATCACCTCGATCCCGTGCTCGGCGAGCAGCTCCGAGGTGGCCTCGCTGGCGCCCTGACCGAACACCGCCAGGGGCGAGTCCTCGGGCGTGAGGATCGTGATCGCCACCTCGACGTTCATGTCGTAGGCGCGCTGCGAGGTCATCATCGCCAGCTCGTAGATCGGCAGCGGCCAGGCCATCGGTGCGGGCACCACGAACGCCAGCCGCTTGACGTAGCCGTCCTCGATGTCCTGGATCAGGCCGTGCAGGAGCGTCGTCGAGATGACTGTCGTCGATCGTCAGCGCATGCTCGTAGCGGGGGCGGATGCGCGCGCCGAGGCCGAGCAGCAGCGCGTCGTAGCGCAGCTGCGCTCCGGACGCGGTGTGCACGGTCCTGCCAGCGGGATCGACGCTTGCGAACGCGTCCTCGAGCAGTTCCACGCCGATGTCCGGCGCGATCTCTCGCAGCGGGTAGCGCTGCGCCTGTCCGATATGCAAACGGCTCGCGAACGGTCATCGGCCGGTATACGAACTCGGGATTCGGCGCGAGCAGCTTCACGGCAATCCGATCGCCGGCCAGGTCGCGCAGCGCGAGCGCCCCTTCGAGCCCTGCCACGCCGCCGCCGGCGATCAGCACCTTGAACGTCTCCGGAGCGGCGGTCATGCTCGGCAGCTTATCCCTCCAGCGGAGCTGATTCGTTGCCCACTTGGGTCCCTAAGGGCTCCCGCGAAGCCTACTGCCGGCTCCGACGGCGTCTGCTCGCCGGATTCCGGCATTAATTTCCGCGGGAGCCCTAAGCCCAGCAGGTCGCGGCGCTCGAACAGTACGACCGCCGCCGCGGCGGCGACAGGCCGATCGCCACCATGATCGCCGCCGGCCCCGGGCCGGAACGCAGCCGCCGGCACCAGCCCGACGTGGGCGAATGGCGTCGCGTCGACGAGCCATTTCGGCGCGCCCAGCAGCGATCCGAACAGCTGCCACAGGAACCGACCGCGACCAGGCCGTATGCGATCCCCGCGCTCGCCCGGGGCACCAGCGCGTACGCCAGCGCGGCGATCCCGAGGAATAGGAGCGCGACCGGCAGGCAGTTGAGGCCGGCCACGAGCATCGGCCCGAACGGGAGATGCACGCCCTCGATGACGCGCGCCCACCCACACGAGCAGGCCCGCGACGAGCGCGATCCCGACAGCGGCGCCAGCGGCCAGCGCGAGGCGCCCGCCGAGCCAGCCGCGCCGCGCCACGGGCAGGGCAAGCAGAGTCTCGAGCCGCTGATCGGCCTCCTCGTGGCGGGCGGCGGCGATCTGCGTGCAGACGAACATGCTGATTGCCAGGACGAAGAAGATAAACGTGAATCCGATGTAGCCCTTCGGCGTCGTGACCGAGCTCGCCCCGACCTTGGCGAGCTCGCGCTGCAGCTGCTTGGAGATCCCAGCGGCGGAGATGCTCTTCGAGATCACGCCGATGATCAGCGCGAACACGCCGACGCTGGCCGCCCAGACGGTCAGGCTGCCGCGCTCGCTCCGCAGCGCCAGCGCCGTGGGACTGCCTAGCAGCGCCAGCCGTGGCGCGGCGTCGTCGCGCGCCGGCAGTAGCCCGCTGCCGACATCACGGTTCACTGCGATTCTCGACGCGGCGAGCCAGCAGCACGAGGCTCGCTGTGAGCGGGAGCAGCAGCACAAGCGGCTGCGCGCCGGTGAACGGCCGCAGCTCCTCCGCCCACCCGAGCGGAGTCACCCATCGCAGCCACCCCAGACCCGCCAGAGGTGTCTGCGACCACTCGCAGCACAAACGCCAGCGCGACCATCCCGCCGCCCAACTCCAAGGCGATCCGTCGCGTCGGCGCAAGCTGGCTGGCGAGCGCGCCGACGCCGACGAACACGGGCACGACCGACACGGTCGCGAGCGCGAGGTAGGCGGACGGGCCGGCGGGCAGCCGCGCGATCAGCAGGCCGGCGAACGCGGCGATCCACAGCAGCAGCGTCCCGGCGGCGATCGCGGCCAGCGACGCGAGATATGCGGTGCCCGCTGCCGGCGATCCCTGCCAGCGCGAGCTCGGCGCGGCCCGCGTCCTCCTCGGTGCGCAACGCGCGGACCGCAGCCAGCAGCCCGAAGATCGCGGCGAAGATCGCCAGCGTCCCGCCGCTGCGCCAGGCCGTATAGCCGCCGACCGTCAGCAGGTCGTAGGCCTTGCCGTAGAACAGCACGACGGCCTTGTTGGTGCCGAAGCTGTGCGCGAACGCCAGCCGCTCGGCAAGCGTGGGATAGGCGTGCCGATAGGCCGACCGGGTTGACGTACGCGACGGCTGCGAACAGGTACGCGAACGCGATCGTGCGGATCCGCGCGTCGGCGAACGCCCTGCGCGCCGAGCGCGCTAGCCGCCGACGCGCCCATCGGAGGCGTCGTAGTGATGCAGGAAGATCTCCTCCAGCGACGGCTCGCGGCTGTTGAGCGTCGCCACGCGCTGCTCGGCGAGCGCGGCCACGAGCGGGCCGACGGGCCCCGGACCTCGAAGCGCAGCGCGTTCGGTCCCGCGCCCGTCACCTGCACGCCGGGCAGCGAGCGCAGCTCCGGCGCCGGCCCGTCGAACGTCACCTCGACCGTCTGGGCGCTTAGGTGGCGAAGCTCCGCGAGCGTTCCCTCGTCGACCAGCCTCCCCGCGCGCAGGATGCCGACGCGGTCGCAGAGTGCCTCCACCTCGCTGAGGATGTGGGAGGAAAGGAACACCGTCTGGCCCCGGTCCTTGGCCTCATTGATGCACTTGCGGAACGCCACCTCCATCAGCGGATCGAGGCCGCTCGTCGGCTCGTCGAGCAGCAGCAGGTCTGCCCGCGTCGCGAGTGCCGCGATCAGCGCCACCTTCTGGCGGTTGCCCTTCGAGAGCGCCCGGACCTTCTTGTTAACGTCGAGTGCAAAGCGCGCGACCAACAGGTCGCGGTAGGCGGTGTCGGTGCCGCCGTGCAGCCGGGCGAGGAACTCGAATGTCTCGGCGCTAGTCAGCGACGGCCACAGGAACGGTTCGCCGGCCACGTACGCGACGCGCTTGTGCGCGCTGACCGGATCCTCCCAGGCGTCGATCCCGAACAGCTGTGCCAGCCCGCCGGTTGGGCGGTGCAGGCCGAGCAACAGGCGAATCGTGGTTGTCTTGCCGGCGCCGTTGGGCCCCAGGTACCCGTACACCTCGCCCTCTTCGACGGTGAGCGCGAGCGCGTCTAGCGCCAGCGTGTCCCCGTAGCGCTTGCTCAGCTGCTCGGTGCGGATCGCGTCGGTCATCACTGCCCTCCACCGACCGGCTTTTGGACCCGCCCACTCGTTGAGCCGCTCCACTGATGGGAAATACGATTGATTTCACCGATTCGCGTACGGCCGAAGGCCCCCACAACTAACCAGTCGAACGCCTCATGCGCGCCGCGCACCCGCCGGGTGCAAAAACAACTGGCACGTCACTGAACGATATGCCATCGCGTCACGGATCGCATCCGTAGTTGACGCGGATCGCGCGTCGGGGCAATGCACGGACCGGATCGGCGATCCGTAGTTTCCCCCACCGGCCCGTGGGCCTGGTCCGGATGCGTAGGCGCCGCCCAAGCTCCAACCTACCGCCCATGTCCGAATCCTCGAGGCGCTCGCCAGCGCTAGCACACGTACGCGTCATCGACTGCATGCATCACGGGATCCTGAGCTGTTCCGCCGACGACCGGCTGAGCGAGGCCGCGAGGATCATGGCCAGGCACCGCGTGCACGCTGTCGCGGTCACCAACGGCGATCTCCGTCGACCGATCGGCGTCTTGTCAAGCCAGGACATCGTCGCCGCGGCGGCGCGCGGCGATGACCCAACCGCCCGTGAAGCGGCCGTCGGAGAACCGCTCGCGGTGTCCGGCGATGAGCCGCTCGTGCGCGCGACCCAGCTGATGGTGCAACACGGCGTCTCGCACCTGGTCGTCCTCGATGCCGCTAGCGGCTACCCCATCGGGGTGCTCTCGACGCTCGACGTCGCGGCCGTGTACGGCGGATCGACCGCCGAGAGCTGACCGTGATCACGCACGCGACGGATTCGCTGGAGGGCGTCGACCGCGTCGTGCGACTCGCACGAGGACGGTTGCAAGCCGCCTGACTCAACTATCCTCACGTCGGAGATGACCAGCGGCGCGCTGTAAGGCAAGGCCGCGCTCGTCACCGCCGGTGGGACCGCCCCCCGGCCCCGAACCTTGTCATAACCATGTCAAGGTTTGGCCGGACACTGGTAGCATGGCCGCATGCGCGACTTCCTGGCTGCGGCGCGCGAGCGCGTGATCGTCTACGACGGTGGTATGGGGGCGACCCTCGAGCAGTTCGACCTGAGCCTCGAGCACGACTACCGGCTGCCTGGCCGCTGCCACGAGGCGCTCGTGCTCAACCGGCCCGACGTGATCGAGCACGTCCACACGTCGATGCTCGACGCGGGGGCGATGGTGCTCGAGACCGACACTTTCCAGGCCTCCCGACTGAAGCTCGCCGAGTGGGGGCTGGAGGACCACACGGAGGAGATCAACCTCAAGGCGGCCCGGATCGCCCGCAAGGCGGCCGGAGAGCGCCGGTTCGTCGCCGGCTCGCTCGGGCCGACCGGCTTCCTTCCCGCCAGTGATGACCCGACCCTCGGTGCGATCACGTTCCCCGAGCTCGTCGACGTGTTCACCCAGCAGGCCGGCGCACTGATCCGTGGCGGAGCCGACCTGCTGATCATCGAGACCGCGCAGGACATCCTCGAGCTCAAGGCCGCGGTCTTCGGCGCCCGCGAGGCGTACCGAAAGGCATCCCGGACGCTGCCGATCCAGTGCAGCGTCTCGCTCCTGCCGCAGGGCGGCAAGATGCTGCTCGGCACCGACGTCAGCGCGGTGCTGGCGACGCTCGAGGCACTCGAGGTCGACATCATCGGACTCAACTGCTCGACGGGACCAGAGGACATGCGCGACGCGATGCGGTTCCTGGGCGAGCACTGCTCGGTCCCCGTCCACTGCATCCCGAACGCCGGCCTGCCGCTGCAGGGACCGCGCGGGGAGACAATCTTCCCCGAGCAACCCGAGCAGCTTGCAAATGTGCTCGGGGAGTTCGTCGACCGCTACGGCGCCTCGATCGTCGGCGGTTGCTGCGGCACGACTCCGGCGCACATCGAGGCGATCGCGCAACGGGTCAAGACGCGCGAGCCGAAGGCCCGACCACGCAAGCGACCGGCTCACGTCAGCTCGATGATCGCCGCCACCCCGCTCGTCCAGGACCCGCGCCCGACGCTCGTCGGCGAGCGCGTCAACTCGCAGGGCTCGCGCAAGGCCAAGGAGCTGCTGCTGGCCGACGACTACGATGGGCTGGCGACGGTCGCCGAGGATCAGGTCGCGGGGGGCGCCCACGTGCTCGACGTGTGCGTCGCGCTAACCGAGCGCCAGGACGAGGCCGAGCAGATGCGCCAGGTCGTCAAGCGGATCTCCCTCACCCAGCCCGCGCCAATCCAGGTCGATTCCACGGAGCCCGACGTGATCGAGACCGCGCTGCAGCAGATCCCCGGCCGCGCGATCGTCAACTCGATCAACCTCGAGGCCGGACGCGGCAAGCTTGACCGCGTCGTCCCGCTCGCAAGAGCGCACGGCGCCGCACTGGTCGCGCTGACGATCGACGAACAAGGGATGGCCAAGACTGCCGAGCGCAAGCTCGAGATCGCCAAACGACTGACCGAGCTCTGCTGCGACGAGCACGGGCTCGATCCGCAGGCGCTGATCTTCGACTGCCTGACGTTCACGCTCACGACTGGGGACGAGGAGTGGCGACCGAGCGCGCTGCAGACGATCGAGGGGATTCGCGCGATCAAGGCCGAGATCCCGGAAGTGAAGACGTCGCTGGGCGTCAGCAACGTCTCTTTCGGCGTCAGCCTCCCGGCCCGCAGCGTGCTCAACAGCGTCTTCCTGCATCACTGCGTCGAGGCCGGGCTCGATCTCGCGATGGTCAATCCGAACCACATCACGCCGTATGCGGAGATCCCCGAGGTCGAGCGTGAGCTCGCCGACGACCTCGTGTTCGATCGCCGCGACGACGCGCTCGAGCGGTTCATCGCCCACTTCGAGGCCAAGGGACCCGCCGAGGCGGACGCCCAGCAGGCCGATCCGACCGAGGGCATGGAGCCCGAGGAGGCTCTGCACTTCCACATCCTGCGGCGCAAGAAGGAGGGGGTCGAGGACTGGATCGATCGCAGCGTCGAGAAGCTCGGAGCGGTGCCGACGCTCAATGAAGTGCTACTGCCCGCGATGAAGGAGGTCGGGGACAAGTTCGGCGCCGGCGAGCTGATCCTGCCGTTCGTGCTCCAGTCCGCAGAGGTCATGAAGCGCGCGGTCGCCCGGCTCGAGCGCTACCTGGACAAGCTCGAGGGCTACACCAAGGGGACGGTCGTGATCGCAACTGTGTTCGGCGACGTACACGACATCGGCAAGTCGCTGGTCAACACGATCCTCACCAACAACGGCTACACCGTGATCGACCTCGGCAAGCAGGTACCGATCTCGACGATCATCGATGCCGCGGTCGAGCACCGCGCGACGGCGATCGGCCTCAGCGCGCTGCTCGTCTCGACCTCCAAGCAGATGCCGGCCTGCGTGCAGGAGCTGCACGCACAGAAGCTCGCCTTCCCGGTGCTTGTCGGCGGCGCCGCGATCAACCGCAACTTCGGCCTGCGGATCCTGTACCCGGACGGGATCGACTCAGACGATGTCTACGAGCCCGGCGTGTTCTACTGCAAGGACGCGTTCGAGGGGCTGGCGAAGATGGACCAGCTGATCGACGGCGAGGCCCGCGCGACGCTCGTCGCCAAGACTCGCGACGCCGCCAGGCGCCTGCGCGACCAGCCCGAGGCCGAGCCCGACGACGCACCGCCCACGACCGACGCATCGGTGCGCTCGAACGCCCGCGCCGACAACCCGATCCCGCAGCCCCCGTTCTGGGGCGTCAACGAGGTCGACGTCGACCTGGACGAGGTCTACCACCACCTCGACACGCACGTGCTGTTCAAGCTGCACTGGGGCGGACGCGGCGTCAAGGGCGAGCAATGGACGCGGCTGCTGCGCGAGAACTTCCAGCCGCGCCTGGAGCGCATGTGGCGCGAGCAGACCTACCTGCAGCCGCGCGCGCTACTCGGCTACTTTCCGTGCAACTCGGACGGCAACGAGCTGATCATCTGGGATCCCGACGACCCTGGCACCAAGGAGCTCGAGCGACTCACCTTTCCCCGCCAGCCCAGGCATGACCGCATCTGCCTCGCGGACTTCTACCGTCCGCTGCACAGCGGCGAGCTGGATGTGGTCGCGATCCAGGCGGTCACGGCCGGGGACGAGGTGACCGAGCTAATGGCCCGCCTCGAGCAGGAGGGCGAATTCGCCGAGCAGCTGTTCGTGCACGGCCTCGGGGTGCAGACGGCGGAGGGGATGGCGGAATGGCTGCACGCCAGGGTCCGGTCCGAGCTGCAGATCCCGCCCGCGCAGGGCCGGCGCTACTCCTGGGGCTACCCGGCCTGCCCCGAGCAGTCAGAGCACGAGAAGGTCTTTCGGCTGCTCGACGCGCCCGCGGTCGGCCTGCGGCTGTCGGGGGGCTACGCCGTGGAGCCCGAGCAGTCCACGCTCGCAATCGTCGCCCATCATCCTCAGGCGGTGTACTTCGGGATGAAGTCGGGCTTGCTGCCAAAGACCTCCAAGCAGGCGGCCGACGAGTTGATCGCCGACTCCGACAGGGACCCGACACGGCTGGCGGAGCTCACGGACGCGGAGCCGTCCGAGGGGACCGCCGGCGAGCCCGCGCTGGCTGAGGCCTAGAGGATGGGCCACTAGTGGCTCATCCTGTAAATCAGTGCCCGTTTCACTCGCTCTACAGCCACAACTTCGTGCGCGTGGCGGCGGCCGTGCCGCACGTTCGGGTCGCGGAGCCCGAGTACAACGCGCAGCACACGATCGCGCTCGCGCGACAGGCGCACGATGCCGGCGCGGCGCTGGTGATCTTCCCCGAGCTCGGGCTGTCCGCCTACGCGATCGACGACCTCCTGCATCAACATGCGCTGCTTGACGGGGTGCACGACGCGGTCGAGCGGATCGTCGCGCACAGCGCCAGTCTGCGGCCCGTCCTGGTGGTGGGCGCGCCGCTGCGGGCCGAGGGCGGCCTGTTCAACACCGCCGTCGTAATCCATCGCGGCCGGCTGCTCGGAGTGGTTCCCAAGAGCTACCTGCCCGAGTACCGCGAGTACTACGAAAAGCGCCAGTTCCGAGCCGCTCGCGACGCGATCGGCGACTCGATCCGCCTGCTCGACACGGACGTACCGTTCGGCCCCGACCTGCTGTTCGCCGATCGCGGTCAGCCGGACTTCGTCGTCCACGTCGAGATCTGCGAGGACGTCTGGACGCCAATTCCGCCAAGCAGCTACGGCGCGATGGCGGGCGCGACGGTGCTGGCGAACCTGTCCGCGAGCAACATCACGATCGGCAAGGCCGACTACCGCGAGCTGCTCGGTGCCTCGCAGTCGGGGCGCGCGATGGCGGCCTACATCTTCACCGCTGCCGGGCTCGGAGAATCGACCACCGACCTTGCCTGGGACGGACAGGCGATGATCTACGAGAACGGCGACCTGCTCGCCGAGGCCAAGCGGTTCGCCGACCACGAGCAGCTGATCGCCGGCGACATCGACCTCGACCGGATCATCGCCGACCGCGCGAGCACCAGCAGCTACGGTGACTCGATCCACGACCACCGCGAGCGCCTGCGCCAGATGCGACGGATCGCCTTCGACTTCGACCTTCCACCGCAGCCGGTCATGCTGCAGCGGGCGTACGAGCGCTTCCCGTACGTGCCGTCCGACCCCGCGGGCCGCACCGAGCGCTGCGAGGAGGTCTACAACATCCAGGTCCGCGGGCTCGAGACCCGCCTGCGGGCGACGAACATCGAGAAGGTCGTGATCGGCGTCTCGGGTGGCCTGGACTCGACCCATGCCCTGATCGTCGCCGCGCACGCGCTCGACCGCCTGAAGCTCCCGCGCGATCACGTCCTCGCCTACACGATGCCGGGGTTCGCCACCAGCTCCACGACGCTCACTAACGCGCGGCGGCTGATGGAGGCGCTCGGCGTCAGCGCCAACGAGATCGACATCCGCCCTTCCGCCACTCAGATGCTGCGCGACATCGGCCATCCCGCAGGGGCCGGCGAGCGCCAGATACGACATCACCTACGAGAACGTGCAGGCGGGAGAGCGGACCTCTCACCTGTTCCGGCTCGCCAACCACCATCGGGCGCTCGTGATCGGAACCGGCGACCTGTCCGAGCTCGCGCTCGGCTGGAGCACGTACGGCGTCGGCGATCAGATGAGCCACTACAACGTCAACGCGTCGGTGCCCAAGACGCTGATCCAGTTCCTGATCAGGTGGGCGATCGACACCGGGCAGTTCAGCGCCGACGCCGGCGAGGTGCTCGGCGCCGTGCTCGACACCGAGATCTCACCCGAGCTGATCCCCCACGACGACCCCGACGCGAACATCCCCGGCCAGCACAGCGAGGAGATCGTCGGCCCGTACGAGCTGCAGGACTGCTTCCTGTACTACGTCGTCCGATTCGGATACGGGCCTTGGAAGCTCGCCTACCTCGCCTACCACGCCTGGCACGATCGCAGCCGGGGCCGGTGGCCTGACCTGATCCCCGAGGAGCGCCGCCACGAATATTCGATGGCGGAGATCAAGCACTGGTTGGGCGTATTTCTCGAACGCTTCTTCCACACCAGCCAGTTCAAGCGCTCCGCAATCCCGAACGCTCCGAAGGTCGGCACCGGCGGTTCGCTCTCCCCGCGCGGCGACTGGCGCGCGCCCAGCGACAGCACCGCGACGGCTTGGCTGTCTGACCTCGAAAGCGTCCCTGGCTAGGGGCTCCCGCGGAAATTGATGCCGGAATCCGGCGAGTGGCTGGGCGTGGCTGGCGCCGCCGGCTCGCCCCGATATTGCTGGTGGCAAGTGAGGGCGAGCCGGTGGCGCCGGGCAGCCGGATGACTCGGGCCCCGCGCGTTCAGGCGAGGCCGGATGCCGAGCGCGCGGAGGCCCGAGCAGACGCCGTCGGAGCCGGCAGTAATTTTCGCGGGAGCCCTAGCTGCGAGCCTTGGCTGCCTCGCCGCTGCTACGTCGCGCTCCCTGCGCCGGCGGACGGGCGGGGAGCTTGACGGGCGTCGTGTGCATCGCGCGCAGGCGAATCTCGCGCCACGACATGCCCTCCTTGAGCAGCGCCGGCATCCCCATCGCGACCGCGGTCGTGACCTCGACGGCCTGCAGGATCACGCCGTAGGCGACGCCGCTGCCGTAACTGACGTGCCAGCCCGTGTGCAGGACCGCGGCGCAGGCGGCCTGGAAAACGCCCAGATTCGCCGGCGTGGCCGGCAGCACCGCCGTGACGTTGACCGCGAACAGCACCGCGGCCGCGGCTGCGATCCCGGTCCTGTGGTCCAGCCCGAGCGCAACGAGTAGCACGTAGCAAGACAGCAACTGCAGCCCCCACGCGGCGAGCTGCGCGACGGTGGCGATCGCGCCCAGGCGCGGGCGGCGGAACACCGCCAGGCCGTCGCGCGCGCGGATCAGCGCAGCGGAGATCTGTGCCACGACGGCGTGGATGCGGCCGTCGCGCCGGGATCCCTCGCGCCGGCGCGCGAGCACCGGTGCCAGCAGCAGGACAACGACTAGCGCCAGCGGCGCGATCGCGGCCACCAGCAGCGCGTTCTGCTGCCCGTTGAACAGGTTCACCGAGGAGAACATCACGGTCCCGAGCACCGCGAGCGCGACAATGTTCAGAAACGTCTGCGAGACCACCGTGCCGAGCACAACGGGGAGGTTCTCGCGCGGCCTGCCGGTCCGCCGCGAGACGACCAGCGCCCGCGAGGGCTCGCCGAGGCGCGCGGGAAGGGTCGAGGACATCAGCACGCCGATCATCGTGCCCTGCATCGCGTCCCCCAGCCGGACTCGCGCCCGGGGAAGCGCGGCGCGAAGGATCGCGTGCCATGACACAGCGCGCATCACCATCGCGCTGCACATCAGGCCGAGCCCCAGGAGCACGAGCGTGGGACTGGAGTTGATCAGCGCCGACGCGACGCTGCCGATGCCGATCTTCTGGAGCGCCAGCCACGCGAGCACGGCGCCGCCGAGCGAGACCGCCGCCAGCGCGCAGCGCCGCACCAGCGCGACGGCCGGCCGGCGGGAACCGGGCCGGTCGTGCTCGAGGCTGGGCACACGCCGCGCGGGCGCGCGGGGTCTCAGATCGGCAGGTTGCGCGCCGACGCGGACCGCGGCCCGCCGCACCGCCCCGGTGGGCTCGGGTGTCGCGATCGCCTCCTGGTAGCAGTCCATCACCTCGGCGGCCACCCGCGGCCACGCGAACCGCTCCGCGTCGACCGCGGCCGCACGAGCCATCGCCGCGCGCCGCAGCGGCTCCTCATGCAGGTCCCGCAGCGTCTCGGCGAGCGCCTGCGCATCGCCCGGCGCGACCAGCACGCCGGTGAGGCCGTCGCGCACCACGTCGCGGTATCCGGCGATGTCTGACGCCACAACCGGCGTTCCGGCGGCGAACGCCTCGGTCAGGACCATGCCGAAGCTCTCGCCCCGCAGCGAGGGCGCGCACAGCACGTCGGCCCGCTCGAGCTCGCGTCGCTTGCACTCGTCATCAACCTTGCCGAGCACGCGCACCCCGCGCGGGTCGAGCATCAGCGGCGAGAGCTCGGCCTGCGAGGGCCCGATCACCGTCAGCTCGGTCGCGATGTGCTCGCGGAGCGCTTCGAATGCCCGCAGCAGCAGCGGCAGGCCCTTGCGCTGCACCGCCTGTCCGACGAACACGAGCCGCAGGACCTCGTCCGTCGGTGCGGCGGCGGCGCGCATCGCCCGCCCGGAATCGACGTGCACGCCGTTGGGGATCACGCGATAGTGGCCACCGAAGAACCGCCGCGCGGTCCATGCCGCGGCCTCGGACACGGCGATCCGCACGTGCAGCCGATTGAACACGCGCCTGGCGCCGAACACATTCGCGATCCCGTTGGAGAGGCGATTCTCGTTGTACGTGTGGAACGTTCCCACCAGCGGCAGCGCCACGGAGTCGACCGCCACCCAGGGCGTGACCGGCGCAATCGGCTCGTGGACGTGGACCACGTCGAACCGGCCCGTGCGCAGCTCCCGATGCATCGTCGCGACGCCGTACGGCGTGATCGAGACGTTCGAGACGGCGCCGTTGGCCTTGCAGCCGACGGTGCGGCCGAGCGGGACTAGGTAATCGGGTGCCTCCACGCGCTGGGGCCGGGCACCGCGGTGCAACACCGACGCTGCCCGGTCGGGTGGGTCGAACGGCGCGAGCACGCGCACGTCATGACCCTCGGCGATGAAGCGCTCGGCCAGCGCCTCGATGTGCCTTGTCACACCCCCCGGATATGTCCACGAATACGGTGACAGGAGGGCGATCCTCATGGTTTCCATGGTAGTGGCTAGCCCGTCACGAAGGCAGGATTGCGGCCGCGTATCATCACGACAATGCCAATCCGGCAGTTTGTCAAGTACAGCTTCTTGCGGGTCGATCCGGCTTGGCGCCGGCTCGGGGACCAGCGGCGCGCCACCGACAAGCGGGAGTTCATCGCGGCCTGCGAGGACTTCGCCGACGGCCATCTGCTGCGCGCGTTCTCGCTCGTGGGCACCCGCGGCGACGCCGATCTGATGCTGCTCAGCCAGGCGCAGAACCTCGAGCGGATCCACGAGTTCCACGTCGTACTGGCGCAGAGCGGGCTGATGAAGTGGTGCACGATGCCGTATTCCTTCCTCGCGATGACCAAGCCCTCGGAGTACTCCGAGGAGTCGCGCCTTGAAGTTCGACCCGCCCACGGCAAGTACCTCTTTGTGTATCCGTTCGTGAAGACGCGCGACTGGTACGGGCTGCCAGGCGAGAAGCGCTGGCGCATCATGCAGGAGCACATCAAGGTCGGACGCGAATATCCGTCGGTCGATCTGAACACCAGCTATTCGTTCGGACTCGACGATCAGGAGTTCGTGGTCGCGTTCGAGACCGACAACCCGGCCGACTTCCTCGATCTCGTGCAGCGGCTGCGCACGACCGAGTCGAGTTCCTACACGTTGCGCGACACGCCGACGTTCACCTGCATCTCCTGCTCGGTGGAGCGGGCGCTGGGGGCGCTCGACGGGGCCGCGCTGACGATAACCGAAACCGCCGGCGGTTGACGGCCGCCAAGGGCGTCCCGGCCGGCCGTCGCCTGATCAGCCCCACGGGCGTAGCGGAGCAGACCCCCGGCCCGTCCCCGCGCCCGTCAGACGGCCGAGACTTCTTCCTCTTCGGCGACCCGGAACGAGGATCCGCAGCCACAGGCCGCGATCACGTTCGGATTATCGACCTTGAAGCCGGCGCCTTGGAGGCCGTCCACGAAGTCGATCGTCGAGTCCTGCACGTAGGGCAGGCTGGAGCGATCGACCAGTAGGCGGATCCCCTTGTCCTCGAACACGCTATCGCCGTCTCGCTGCTCGTCGAACGCGAGCGCATACTGAAAGCCCGAGCAGCCACCGCCGCGGACTCCGACGCGCAGCCCGGCCGTGTCCGCCACCGCCGCCTGCGCGGAGAGGAACTCGCGAACCTTCTCGGCACCGTTATCTGTCAGAGTGATCATGCTTCAGCGAGTATAGCGATCTGGCTTCACCAGGCATAGCGACAGGCCGCCGCTAATCTTGAGGCATGTCCGAACCCACCACCGCCGCCACACCGCAGGAACTGAAGGCACGCATCGAGGCCGCAATCCCCGGCGCGACCGCGACCGTGACGGGGGACGGGCACCACTTCAACGCGGTCGTGTCGGCGGCGGCGTTTCGCGGGCTGACCCGGATCGCTCAGCATCGACTCGTCTACGACGCTTTCGGGTCCGAGGTCGGCGACCGCATCCACGCCCTTTCAATCCAGACCCAATCGGGAGACCAAGCATGACCGACGAGAGCACGAACCCCATGCGCGAGGCGATCCAGAGCGCGATCGGCGAAAACCCGGTGATCCTGTTCATGAAGGGAAACCCCGAGCAGCCGATGTGCGGCTTCTCGGCCCGCACGGTCGCGATCCTGCAATCGCTCGGGCAGCCGTTCGCGGCCGTGGATGTGCTACCGGACCCGCGCATCCGTCAGGAGCTCTCGGCGCTGTCGAACTGGCCCACGATCCCGCAGCTGTTCATCAACGGCGAGCTGGTCGGCGGTTGCGACATCGTGACCGAGATGTTCGAGTCCGGCGAGCTCCAGGAGGCGCTGGGCCTGGACGCCGACGCTGCGTCCGACGAGCCGGCGACCGCCGAGGCTCCGCCGCTGTCGATCGAGAACCGGCTATAGACGACTGATCCAGTCAGCCGTCCTGTCGCCGTCAGAGACGTCCGCTCCGATGACGGCGATCGGCTCGCCCGGTCCCGCGCCAGTGCTCGAGCGTTCAAAACGCGCAAGATTATGCGTTAGGGGGTGGCGGCTTGCTTCCCACACTCCGCTGGCGCCTGTACTCCAGGTGCTCGACAATCCGCCGCGAGTCGCAGATCGCCTCGCCCTCGATCACCAGCACCGGCACGCGGCGCTGGTCGGTGAGCGCCACCACCTCGTCGCGGCGCGAGCGGCGCTGCGGCACGCGCACCTGCGTGAAGGAGATCCCATCTCGCTCGAGCGCGCGCGCCACCCTACCGCAGGGACACAGCCAATTGGTCGGCGTCGTGCAGCGGTAGAGGGTCGCCATTCGAGCCACACGATAGGGGCGGCCGCTAGCCTGACGCCCAGATGGGCGACGCCCAACTCCCACACGGCATCTCGGTCGGGCACTGGACCGACGCCGTTGGCCGCACCGGCTGCACGGTCGTGCTCGCGCCGGACGGCGCGGTCGCCGGCGTCGACGTCCGCGGCGCCGCTCCGGCGACGCTCGGCACCGACGCGCTGCGCCCGACGATGCTGGTGACGGACGCGCACGCGGTGCTGCTGACCGGCGGCAGCGCCTTCGGGCTCGAGGCGACCGGGGGCGTGCTGCAGTTCCTGGAGGAGCGCGGCATCGGCTACGAGCTCGGGCCCGCGCGCGTACCGATCGTCGCCGGAGCGGTGATTTTCGATCTGCCCGTCGGCGACCCCCGCGCACGACCGGACCGCGAGGCCGGCTATGCCGCCTGCCGAGCGGCGAGCGCCGAGCCCGCGATCGGCGCCGTCGGCGCCGGCACCGGCGCCACCGTGGCGAAGGGCGGGGACGCAAGCCAGGGGCGGCCCGGTGGCGTCGGGATCGCGAGCGCCCGGCTTGGCGGCGCGCTCGTCTCGGCGATCATGGTCGTCAACAGCGTCGGCGGGATCTGGGACGACGAGCGCCACGAGTGGGTCGCGCCGCTCACGAACTGGGACGGGGCGTCGAACCTGCTGCCCGGCACCAGCACAACGATCGGCGTCGTCGCGACCGATGCGCGGCTGACCAAGGAGCAGGCCAACCGAGTCGCCGCCGTCGCGCACGACGGGATCGCACGCGCGACTCGTCCCGCGCACACGATGTACGACGGTGACGCGATCTTCTGCCTGGCGACAGGCGCGGTGCCCGCGCCATACGATGCGGTCGAAGTGCTCGCAGCGGTGCTGGTGGCGCGGGCGATCGCGGTCGGCGTCCGGGCGGCGCTAACCTGACGGTGCACTCGGGCGCCGCAGCGCCACGCCACAGCGGCGAAGCACGCGCGCCGCGAGCACAGGATCGGCCCGCGATGCCGTCGGAGCCGGCAGTAATTTTCGCGGGAGCCCTAATGCCGCCGGAGAACCCCGCCGGCGAGGCGCAGGGCGAGCGGCTGGCGCGTCCCCGGCAGCGACACGCGATCACCGTCCCGTTCGCGGTACCAGGCGATCGTCGCCTCGAGGCAATCCTCGTGCGGAGAGGTCCGCCATCCCAGCTCCCGCTTTGCCTTCGCGCTGACGAACGCCCAGTTCAGCGACGAGGCACGGATCTCGTCGGGGGCTGGCATCGCCAGCCCCGGCACGCGGCGGGCGGCGCTCGCGAGTGCCAGCGCGACGGTTACCGGGAGCTTCACCGCGGGCGGCTCGACCCCTGACAGCCGGCCGAGGTCGGCGAACAGCCGCTGCAAGGTGAAGTTGCGATTGCCGAGGATGTACCGCTCTCCGATCCGCCCCCGCTCGTCGGCCAGCAGGTGACCGCGCGCCACGTCCTCGACGCCGACGATGTTGAGCGTGCCGTCCACGTACACCGGGATCTCGCGGCGCAGGAACCTGCGCACGAGCGTCGTCGAGGACCGGCCGGAGTCGCCGGCGCCCAGGACGTGCGCCGGATTGACGATCACGAGCGGCAGGCCGCGTGCCATCAGCCGCATCGCCGTGGCCTCAGCCTCGTGCTTTGAGTCCACGTACGAAATCGCATATCTGCCGGCGTCCCATATGCACGACTCATCCGCGGTCGTTCCCGGGGGCGCGGGTCCGATCGCGGCTACCGAGGAGGTGTACACGACGCGTTGCACTTCGGCGCGCAACGCCTCCTCGAGCACGATCCTGGCCCCCTCGACGTTGAGCGCGAAAATCTGTTCGCGCGGGAGCACCAAGCTCGTCGTGCCGGCCAGGTGAAAGACCCGCTCCACGCCACGCATCGCGCGACGGATAGCCCGGCGGTCGACGATGTCGGCGCGCACGGTCTCAACGTCGAGGCGCGCCAGCACCTGCTCCCCGGCGCTCAAGTGCAGCGTCGCGCACACGTCGTCACCGCGCTGCACGAGCAGGCGGGCGACGTGTGAGCCGATGAAACCGGTCGCGCCGGTTACGAGCGTGCGAGCCACTTCAGCGGCAGCAGTCTAGAGGGGCGGACAGCGCCCGGCGATCGCAGGGCCCGGTCGCAGCGTCGCAGTCGCAGCGCCGCTGTGGCAGGGCCCGGTCGCATCGCCACTGGTAGGGTGCCGCGCTCATGGCGGTCGCGATCGTCACCGACACGTGCCATTACCTGCCGCAGGAGCTGATCGCGGCGAACGGCATCCATCAGGTCAGCCTCTACGTCCACTGGCAGGACGACACCGAGCGCGAGTCAGAGATCGTCGATTACACCGCCTATTACGAGCGCCTGCGGACCGCCTACCAGCTCCCGACGACGTCCCAGCCGTCGATCGGCGACTTCCTGGCTGTGTACGAGCAGCTGCTCGATGCCGGCGACGAGGTCGTCTCGATCCACCTCGCCGGCGGGATCTCGGGCACCGTCGGTGCCGCCGAACAGGCGCGCGAGCAGCTCGGCGCCCGCGCGGCGTCGGTGCACGTGGTCGATTCCGCAACGGCGTGCGGCGGCGAGGGGCTGGTCGTGCTCGCGGCCGCGGCCGCGGCGCGACAGGGCGGCGACGGCGCCGCGGTCGCCGATCGCGCGCGCAGAGCGCGCGCGGAGCTGAAGCTGTGGTTCGCGATCGACACGCTCGAGTATCTGCGCAAAGGCGGGCGGATCGGCGGCGCGCAGGCGTGGCTCGGCTCGGCGCTGAAGATCAAGCCGATCCTCACGGTCGAGTCCGAGATCACCCCGGTCGAGCGCGTCCGCACATCGCGTCGCGCGTTCGAGCGGATGGTCGACCTGTTGCGGACCTGCCGCGACGCGGGGGCAGACGGTTGGATGGTGCAGCACATCCAGGCGCCCAGCGAGGCGGAGCAGCTGGCCGCACGGGGCAGAGAGCTGTTCGGTTGCCCGCCCGTCTCGATCTCCGAGATCGGACCGGTGATCGGCACGCACGTCGGACCGGGCCTGCTCGGCGCGGGAGGCGTGCCCAGCTCGCTGCTGTAGCCGCCTCGCTGTTGTCGCCCGCCGAGCGCGCGGAAGCCCGAGCAGACGCCGTCGGAGCCGTCACTAAGGGCCCGGCCGATCAGCGCCTCGGCGAACGCTGGCGTCGCCCGAACGTCAGCGCGCCGAGCGCGGCGACGCCACCGCCGAGCACGAACCCCGCGACCGCGGCGCCGATCATCACCTGCTGCTGGTGGGCGCGCAGCTGGGAGCGCCAGTCGGTCAGCTGCACGACCTCGGCGCGCAGCTTCATCAGCGACGTTCCGAGCTCCCGGCGGTTTTGCTCGATCGACGCGCGGATCTCTTCCGGGGTGCGCGTCGCCACTACCGGTCGGGCTCCGGCGTCGCGGCCATCGTATCGCGGATCTTCTTCGCCTCGTCGATCGCCATCTGCGGCGTCGGCGCGCCAACCCGGAGCTTGCGCCACGCGAACGTGAATGCGCCGCCGGTCAGGATCACCAGCAGGACCAGCACGACCGCGAACCCTTCCCACAGGCTGCCGAAGGCCGAGTTGAGGCCCCAGGCGAGCGTGAGCAGGGCGATCACGAGCGCGAACACGCCGAACACAGCGCCGGCGGCGACCGCCGCCGCGCCGCGCGCGATGCTCGCGGCCTTCAGCCCAATCTCCGCCTTTGCCAGCTCGATCTCCTCGCGGACGAGCAGTGACACGCGGTCGGAGACCTCGGTCACCGCCGCGGTGAAGTTCTCGGGCGTGCCGTTCTCAGCGGGCAAGGCGTCTCAGGATCATCGCGAGCAGGAAGCCGCCGGCGAAGGATGCGCCAGCCGCAGCCTTCGGCCGCTCGGCGGCGAGCGCGGCAGCTCCCTCGGCGGAGTACCAGGGGCGGTCGGCCGACGCGGGCGCTCCGCCCGGCTCCTCGATCGGGGTCTGATCGTTCACTCGGGTGGCTCTTCGCCGAAGACGCGCGTCCAGATCACGGCAGCGATCCGCGTCGAGGCCAGGCTCGCCAGTGCGCCAATGCCGGCGAGCAGGCCGGACCACATCAGTCGCTTCACCAAAGGACTCTCGGTCATCGGTTGAGATTCAATCAGAGATCACGGACCACGTGGACGCTGACCGTCTGCCAGCATGGCCCCCCCTGCGACGGCTTGCTGGCACTCGAGCCCATGGCAGATCGTCTCGACGATCAGCGTCTTGGCTCGATCGAGCTCCTGCTCTCCGACTGCCTGCGAGTCGAAGATCCAGCCGCTCAGCACCTGCTCGACCGACCCGTAGAAGGCCATCGCCGCGAACTCGGGGGTGATCTCCGTGCGGAACACGCCGTCTGCCTGAGCACTGGCGACGATCGCCGCGATCTGCGCGTACGCGTCGCGGATCTTGTCGAAGTGGGTACGACCGAACGTGTTCGCCGCACGCGTGACTTCGACGATGATCACCTTCATCACGTCCGGGTCGTGACGGTAGGAGTCGATGATGAACGCCGCGATTGCGTACAGCTTGTCCCGCGGGGAGCGCTCCGAAGCGTCCGCCTCGGCGATCGCCGCCAGCATCACGTCCCAGCGCTCGACGAACAGCGTGTCGAGGATCTCCTCCTTGGAGGAGAAGTAGTGGTACACGAGTCCGTACGCGACGCCCGCCTCGTCGGCGATGTCCGACACCCGGCAGGTGTGGAAGCCCTGACGCGCGAACACCCGCACCGCCGCATCGAGAATCATGCGACGCTTGTCGACCGGCGCGCTCGCCCTCAGCCGCTCCACCGGTACGCCTCGGGCCGGCGATTGGCGAGCGACGGGAGCCTGCGCCGGACGTTGCGCAGCAACTCAAAGTCCAGCTCGGCGACGATCACCGCCTCACTGTCCGGCGCGCCCGCCAGCACCAGCCCCCAGGGATCGACGATCAGCGATCTCCCCCCCGAGCGATGACCGGGCGGATGCACACCAATCTGGTTGGGGGCGATCACATAGCACTGATTCTCGATCGCTCGGGCGCGGACCAGCACCTCCCAGTGATCCCGGGTCGTGGCGAGCGTAAACGCGCTCGGGACGGTGATCACCTCGGCGCCGCGCACGGCGAGGATCCGGTACAGCTCCGGGAAGCGCACGTCGTAGCAGACGGTCATTCCGAGCAGCACGCCACAGTCAAGCTCGGACGCGACGATCTCCTCGCCCGGCTGTTCGTGTTCGGACTCCGCGTAGACGACACCGTCGACTTCAACGTCGAACATGTGGAGCTTGCGGTAGGTCGCCCTGATCTCGCCGTCGCGCCCCACGTGAACGCTCGTGTTGGACGACTTGACCGCCCCCGGAACGCGCTCGACGATCGAGCCGGCGACGATCTCGATCCCCAGCTCGCGGGCCGCGCTCCGCGCCCACGTGATGCACCTCCCGTCGAGGGGCTCTGCGGCGGCAGACATCTGCGCGCCGGTCCCGAGCACGTTCCACTTCTCTGGCAGCACGACGAGCCTCGCGCCCCGTGCCGCCGCCTCGCGGACGAGACGGTCGGCAGTTGCCAGATTGCGATTGGCGTCCTCGGTGGAATTAAGCTGAATCGCGGCGACACGCATTCGCGGGTCCTGATTGACCAGTCAGTCAATTGCTCGTTTTACAAGCATAACGAGCAGCATGCCCCGGGTCGGGCTGATCAGCAGGGACCTGAAGGGATCGGAGCCCTTAGGGCTCCCGCGGAAATCAATGCCGGAATCCGGCGAGTGGCTGGGCGTGGCTGGCGCCGCCGGCTCGCCCCGATATTGCTGGTGGCAAGTGAGGGCGAGCCGGTGGCGCCAGGCAGCCGGATGACTCGGGCCCCGCGCGTTCAGGCGAGGCCGGATGCCGAGCGCGCGGAGGCCCGAGCAGACGCCGTCGGAGCCGGCAGTAATTTTCGCGGGAGCCCTTAGGCGTCCGGCACGCAGTGGCGGCCCAGCGCGGCCAGCAGCAGCTTGGAGTGGATCGCGCCGATCAGCTCGCGCAGCGGCTCGGTGCCCGACGCGATGATCTCGACCGCCCGCTCGACGTCCACCTTCCCAGCGAGCCTGTCGAGCAGCACCCTGACCTCCTCCTCGACCAGCGGCTCAAGCGCCGCGCGATAGCGCAGCGTGTCGTAGACGGTGAAGCCGATCGCCTCCTCGTAGCCGCCGGCCCGGAAGCGGGAGATCGCCTCGATGATCGCGACGTCGTCGGCGTCGTAGCCGCGCGCAGCGGGTGTCAGCACCTCCAGCCGCTCGAGCCGCTCGAGCACGTTCGCGGGAACGTCGTAGCTGTCGCGCACCTGCGCCCGCGACACTCGCCCGCGCTCGCGCGCCTCAATCGCGCGGCTAAGGATCCGGTCCTCGAGCTCGATCATCCGGGCGGCGCGCTCGGGGTCGTCGGCCATCAGCTCTCTGATCACGCGCAGCGGCATGAAGCGCTCCTCCTGGAGACGCTTGATCAGTTGGATCCGTTGCACGAAGCCGGGGGGGTAGTACGCCATGTTGCGAGCGCTGCGGACAACTTCCTCGCCCATCCCGAGCAGCCCCTCGCGCAGGTAGTGCTTGATCGTCCCGGCGCTCACGCCCGAGCGCTCGGCTAGCTCCGACATCCTCAACATCCCGTCGGTGGCGGTGGTCATGGCGCCAGGAATGAGCCCTGGACGGTGCCGGTCAGTCCAGCGACCGCCCCCGATTCGTGCAGCGCAGCGATCTCGGCGGCGTCGAAGCCCGCCGCCGCCAGGATCTCGTCGGTGTGCTCGCCCAGTCCGGGGCCGGGCGCGCGGGTCGGATCGGCGGGTGTCCGGCTGAGCTTCACCGGCGTGCCGAGTAGCTTCACCTGCTGCTGAGCACCTGGCTGCGCGAGCTCCACCACCATCTCCCGCGCGGCGACGAGCTCGGACCGGAGGGCTTCGTCGAGCGTGAGGATGGGCTCCAGGCAGCAGTCGTGCTCGGAGGCGAACGCCCGCCACTCCTCTCGCGTCCGGCTTGCCAACAGCTCGCAGACGGCCGCGTGCGCCTCGGAGCCGGGTGGGTCGAACGCATGGTTGAGCAGGTCCTCGCGCCCGACGGCGCGGCAGAACGCACTCCAGAACTTGGGCTCCAGCGCAGCCATCGTGACGTAGCCGTCGGCGCATCGATAGGGCCTGTAGCAGGTCAAAGCGCCGGCGAGCGCCAGCCTGCCACGGCTTGGCGCCCGGCCGCTCGCAAGCGCCTCCGCTGCCACCGTCGCCAGCCACGATAGTGAGCCGTCGAACATCGAGCAGTCGACGAATTGCCCCTCGCCCGAGCGCTCGCGCTCGCGGAGGGCGATCAGCACGCCGATCGCGGCCATCAACGCGCCGCCGCCGAGGTCGGCGACCTGGCCCGCAGTCTGCACAGGCGGACCGTGCGCGTCGCCGGTCAGGCCCAGCAAACCGTTCAGGCCGAGGTAGTTAATGTCATGGCCGGCGCGGTCGCGATTGGGGCCGTCCTGGCCGTAGCCGGTGATCGCGCAGTAGATCAGGCGCGGGTTGCGCTCGCGCAGGCGCTCGTACCCGACCCCGAGACGATCGAGCACGCCGGGACGGAACGACTCGAGCAGCACGTCCGCATCGCCCGCCAGGCGGAGCAGCACCTCCTTGCCCTGATCGGTCTTGAGGTCGAGGCGGATCGAGCGCTTACCGCGATTGAGCGCCAAAAACAGCGCCCCGCGCGCGGTCTGGTCGGCCCCCTCGTAGTACGGAGGCGACCAGCGCAGGTAGTCGCCCATCCCGGTGTCCTCGACCTTGATCACGTCGGCGCCGAAGTCCGCCAGCAGCAGCGTGCAGAAACCGCCCGGCAGCAGGCGGCTGAGGTCGAGCACCTTCAAGCCCTCCAGCGGCAGGCTCATGAACCGTTGGGTCGTGTCGGCGTCATACGGGCGCCTGCAGCTCGATCCCCAGCAACGCCCGCGCCTCGTCGACGGTGGCGGGACGCCGACCGGCGTCCTCGGTCATCTGGCGTGCCTTTGCGATCAGCTCGCCGTTGGAGCGCGCCATCTCGCCGCCGGGGAGGTAGAAGTTGTCCTCCAGCCCGACCCGGATCGAGCCGCCGAGCGCCAGCGCCGCCGCCACCAGCGTCCACTGCTCGCGACCGATCCCGATCACACCCCAATGGTGCCTGCCGGTCGGCAGGTTGTCGGCCATCGCCGCCAGGTTGCGCGCGCTCGCCGGAACGCCGCCGAGGACCCCCATGACGAAGTCGACGTGCAGCGGCGCCATCAGCAGCCCCATGTCAAGCAGCGGCTCCAGCGAGCCTACGTGGCCGAGATCGAAGCACTCGTGCTCGGGCTTGATCTGCAGCCGCCCCATCGCCGCCAGCAGCTCGATGATCTCGTCGAACGGGTTGGCGAACACGAACTTGAACACGAAGTCCTTCCGCAAGCGGGAGTACTTGGCGTAGTTCAGCGAGCCCATGTTGAGCGCCGCGACCGCCGGCCTGCACGCCTCCAGGTAGGCGATCCGCTTTGCCACCGGCACGCCAACGGCGCCGGTCGAGAAGTTGATGATCGCCGCGTCGCCGATCTCATCGCAAATCGCATTGCGGATCGCGGTGAAGTCCTCGATCTCGTAGCTGGGCGCGCCGTCCGGGCGGCGCGCATGGATGTGGATCTGGACGCCGCCCTCGTCGACGATCCGTCGCGCTTCGGACGCGTATTCGCCGGGTGCGTATGGGATCGCTGGGCACTGGTCGCGGTTCGCGATCGCGCCGGAGATCGCGCAGGTGATGACCGCCGGGTCCTCGATACTCACAGGCTGATTACCCTCACACCGGCACCACGCCGTTTCGCTGCCAGGGTCGCTGCACCGTCCTGTCCCGCTCGTGAAGGGTCACACCGGCACCACGCCGTTTCGCTTCCAGGGCCGCTGCACCCGCTTGCCGGCCGACAGCTCGAGCGCGCGGCAGATCGTCGCCCGCGTCTCGCGCGGGTCGATCACGTCGTCGATCATGTCGTTACCGGCGGCGATGTAGACATCGATGATCTGACGGAAGCTCTCGATCAGCTCCCGGCGCTTGGCAGCCGGGTCATCGGCTGCCAGGACCTGCTTACGGAAGATGATCTCGACCGCGCCTTCGGCGCCCATCACGCTGATCTCGGCCGATGGCCACGCGACAATCAGGTCCGGCTCGTACGCGCGCCCGCACATCACGTAGTAACCGGCGCCGTAGGCCTTGCGCAGCACAACGGTGACCTTCGGCACGGCCGCGTTCGCCGTGGCGTACAGCATCTTCGCGCCGTGACGGATGATCCCGGCCTGCTCGACCTTGGTGCCGACCATGAAGCCCGGCACGTCCATCAGGTACACGAGCGCAAGCCCGTAGGCGTTGCAGAGGTTGATGAACCGCGCCGCCTTGTCGGCCGAGTCGTTGTCGAGGACCCCGCCGCGCTGCCTGGGCTGGCTGGCGACGATCCCCGCGGCGCGGCCACCGAACCGCGCCAGGCAGGTGATGATCGTTTTGGCCCATTGCGGCTTGAGGTCGAAGAAGGCACCGTCGTCGACGATCCGCCGGATCACCTCGTACATGTCGTAGGGCTTGCGATTGGACTCGGGGAGGACCTCGAGCAGCTCCTCGTCGCCGCGGTCGATCGGATCGTCGGTGGCGACGATCGGCGGCGGCTGCTCGCAGTGCTGGGGGAAATAGCCGAGGTACTG
Source organism: uncultured Solirubrobacterales bacterium (assembly GCA_963811155.1). Lineage (GTDB taxonomy): Bacteria > Actinomycetota > Thermoleophilia > Solirubrobacterales > Solirubrobacteraceae > Palsa-465. Next base: position 54,762 of record CAWEQQ010000035.1, on the reverse strand, counting down.
CTTGATCGCCTCGATGCACTCGGGATCGTCGGCAACCTCCAAGTCGCCGACGCCCGACCTGCGGCAGTGCACGCGCGAGCCGCCGAGCTCCTCCTGGGTCACGTCCTCACCAACCGCTGCCCGCACCAGGTGCGGACCCGCGAGCGCCATCGAGCCGCGACCGGCGACCATCGGCACGAAGTCCGCCAGGGCCGGGATGTACGCGGTGCCCGCGGCGCAGGGACCCATCAGCGCGGCGATCTGGGGAATTACGCCGGAGCTGATCACCTCCTCCCGGAACAGGTTGCCGGTGCCCGCGAACAGCGAACCGACGGCCTCCTGAATCCGGGCGCCGGCCGAGTCCAGCAGCCAGATCATCGGGATCCGCTTGCTCAGCGCGAGCTCGCGCAGGCGGCTCACCTTCAGCTCTCCGGTCATCCCCATCGAACCGGCCATCACCGTGAAGTCGTAGGCGGCGACCGCCGCCAGGCGGCCGTTGACGTTCCCGTAACCGGTGATCACTCCATCCGCCGGCGCCGGCTTGCCGTCCATCGCTCGCTGCGAGAAATGCGGACGGCCGTGGATCCCGAGCTCGACGAACGTGGCATCGTCGATCAGCAGCGCGATCCGCTCGCGCGCAGTCAGCTTCGCCTGGGCGTGCTGGGCGGCGATCTTCTCGGGGCCTCCTCCCCGCTTGATCTGCTCGCGGCGGGCGGTCAGGTCCTCCGCGAGTGGGCGCAGCAGGCTGGTGGTTTCGGTGGCCATTGCGGGAAGTGGGACGTCCTACTTTCTACTTTGCCAGTCCCGTCAAGGGACCGCACTGGCGAACACAGCGCCCCCCGGTTCCGGCCTGCGAGGCAGAGCCCCCTCACCGCCCCCGCCACACCGGCTCGCGCTTCTCGAAGAAGGCCTTCACGCCCTCCTGGATGTCGTCGGTCGAGAACGCGATCGTCAGCTGCGAGCGCAGGTAGTCGAGCGCGTCGGCGAGCGCCATGTCCTGCTGGCGGAAGATCGCGTCCTTGCCGAGCTTCATCAGCGCCGGCGACTTACGCGCCAGCTTATCGGCCCACTCGCGCACGGCGCCGTCGAACTCCTCGGCGCTCACGACCCGGTTGACGATCCCGATCCGCTCCGCCTCGTGCGCTGAGATCTGCTCGCCGAGCAGCAGCAGCTCACTGCACTTCTTGCGCGGCACGTTGCGGTAGATCAGCGCCATGATCATGAACGGGAACACGCCGACGTTGATCTCGGGCGTTCCGAACCGGACCCCCTCCTGCGCCACGATCAGGTCACACGCCAGCGCGATTCCGAGCGCGCCCGCCAGCACGTGCCCACTGGCGGCGCAGATCGACGGCTTGCCCAGCTCGCCGAGCAGGCGGAACACGCGCGGGAAGCGCTCGGTGGCGAAGTGCTTGTGCACCAGCGGCACCTCGGCGGCGAATCCGGCCAGGTCGGCGCCGGCAGAGAAGACCCGCTCGTGCGTGGAGGTCAGCACCAAGCACCGGACCGCAGGATCGTCGCGCGCCGCCTCCAGTGCAGTGATCAGCTCTCCGAGCAGCTCGTCGGACAGGGCGTTGCGAGTTTCGGGCTGATCGAGCGCGATCGTCGCCACGCCTACGGCGGAGACCTCGTAGCGGAGCGTCGCATAGGCCATCGATTGCAAGCCTACGGATCGCCGCGGCGGGGGGTAGCCGCGAGCAGTAAGTAAGAAGTTCCACTGTTTACTTTTCCGAGGGCAGGCGTTACGGTCCGCGCATGACCACCGCTGCGCACATCCTCAAGCCCGACTTCGCCGCGAGCCGCAAGCACTTCATCTTCACCGACGAGCACGAGCAGCTGCGCGAGTCGATCCGCCGCTTCGTGATCAGGGAGTTGCAGCCCCACGCCGAGGAGTGGGAGCAGACGACGTTCCCCGACTGGGTGTTCGAGCGGATGGGCGAGCTCGGCTTCCTCGGGCTCGACAAGCCCGAGGAGTACGGCGGCCAGGGCGGCGACTACTACAACGAGCTGGTGCTCGCAGAAGAGCTCGTCCACGCCCACACCGGCGGTCTGGCGATGGGCGTCGCGGTGCAAACCGACATGGCGATGCCGCCGATCCTCGCGTTCGGTACCGAGCAGCAGAAGCAGCAATGGCTCGTTCCGGCGATTACCGGCAAGGCGATCCTCTGCCTGGGGATCACCGAGCCCGACGCCGGGTCGGACGTCTCGGCAATCAGGACCACGGCGGTCATGGACGGCGGCGAGGACTACGTGATCAACGGCTCCAAGACGTTCATCACCAACGGCCACCGGGCGCACGCGATCGTGCTCGTCGCCAAGACCGATCCCGACGCCGGCAGCAGGATGACTCGTCCGGCGCGCACGGAGGCAGCCGGACGACTCGCGCGCCGGCCGATCTCGCGAGGCCGGATGCCGAGCGGCCGGCAAGCGCGAGCGGATGCCGAGCGCGGGCCGCACGAGGGCTTCACGCTCTTCCTGGTGCCGATGGACGCCCCAGGCGTGCTCCGCGAGAAGCGCCTGCAAAAGCTCGGCATGCATTCCTCCGACACCGCGCTGCTCGCCTTCAACGATGTCCGCGTCCCGCGCTCGGCGGTCCTCGGCAAGGTCGGCAAGGGCTTCTACCACATCATGTGGGAGCTCCAGGGCGAGCGGCTGATCGGTGCCGCGGGATCGGTGGCCGGCGCCCAGCACGTGTTCGACCGGACGCTCCAGTACGCCATGCAGCGCAGCGCCTTCGGGCGTCCGATCGGCCATTTCCAGGTGATCCGCCACAAGTTCGCCGAGATGGCAACCAAGATCGGGACGGCCCGGGAGCTGGTGTACACAACCGCGTGGCGATTTCACAACGGCGATTACCCCGTGCGCGAGATCACGATGGCGAAGCTGTACGCGGCTCGGATCGCGTGCGAGGTCGCCGACGAGTGCATCCAGGTCCATGGCGGCAACGGCTACATGAAGGAATACGGAATCGAGCGCTCGTGGCGCGACCTGCGCCTGAACCGGATCGGCGCAGGCACCGACGAGATCATGCTCGACCTGATCGGGCGCTCCTACGGCCTGTAGGTCCGTGCCACCCAGGCGCCGCCTCGCCGGATATCGTGCGCGTGATGGAGGCGGAAGGGCCACCGTCGGGCACGGATGGGCGCTCGGGCGCCGGGGGGATCCTCGACGCCTCGCTGCGGGCCTACCGGGCGCAGGCGGCGAACCTGTGGAAAATCGTCGTGCTGATCGTCGTGCCGGCGCGGGTCATCAACGAGCTCGTGGCCGTCCTGACGCTGCCCCGCGGCGTATACGCCCAGAATGGCAACCTCTACACCCACGCCGGGCAGACGACGAGCACGAGCGCCGCAGCCGTGGCCGTCAGCGTCGGGATCAGCGTCGTCGCAGTGGCGCTCGCGATTGGTGCGCTTTCGAAGACCGTGCTCGAGCACCACATCGGGCGCCCGGCCGACTGGCGCGCATCGCTGAGCTTCGCAAGACAGCGCCTGGCGTCGCTGCTATGGCTCTCGATCATGTCGGCCGCGTTGTTGTTCGTCGGCTTCCTGCTGTTCATCGTGCCCGGCATCTGGTTGCTGGTCGCGTTGAGCACCGCGGTGCCCGCGCTGATGTTCGAGGGCATCAGCCCGTTCCGCGCGCTAGGCCGCTCTCTGGAGCTGGTGCGCGGACGATGGTGGGCGACGTTCGGGGCGCTGCTGATCACGTTGCTGTTAGTGATCGGTGTCCAGATCCTGCTGGAGATCATCTTCGGCTCGATCGAGTCGGGATCGAAGGTCGGCAGCGTGGCGCTGCTGATCGTGCTCGACGGGATCAGCGGCGCGATCTCGGCACTGATCTCCTACCCGTTCCTGGCGATCGTCTGTGCGGTGATCTACATCGACCTGCGAATCCGCAAGGAGGGGTTCGACGCCGACAGCCTCGCCCGTGGCATCAGCGCGGGCAGGCTCGGTTCGTGAGCTTGGCGCCGGGTGCGGGCACGCCGGACGGCGCCGCGCACCGGCAGATCCCGCCCGGCACCGCACGCCACAAGGAGTTCCGCACCGCCGCTCGCTGTGGCAGGACCGCTCGCTGTGGCACCGCCGCTTGCTTTGGCACCGCGCTCGCTGTGTCGTCGCCACCCAACTCGATCCACGCGCCCGCGGTCTTCATTCTCGGGAGCCCTAAGAGAACCTCTGACTGGTTGTGAACCGATGCTCAATTGATTATCGTTATTGATTGCAAGTGCTTCAAGGGTAGGGGTTTGGGGCAACCAAACCAGATCGAGACAACGGATTGTTCAATGAAGATCACCCTGACCGCGAGCACGGGTGCGAAGATCTTCGTGTGGCGCGAGGAGGACATGTTTCACGCGCGGCTGGCGCAAAGGTCGGACGACGTGCAGATCTGCCTCGGGATCGACCTGTTCGAGGTGATCGCCGAGCTGACCGGGCTCGACCTCGAGCAGGACCGTCAAGCGCAGGAGGCGATCAGGCTCGCGGAGTTTGCGCAACAGCGGCTCGCGCGCAAGAGGGCCGAGGACTAGCGGCGTCGCGGGGCGCATCCAGGGCAGCGGTGGTGACGGCAACCCTGCGAGATCCCGCGTCATCCGGCGCGGTCTGATGGGCTCTGTCCGCGGACAGCTGCTGATCGCCGGCCCGTCGCTGCTGGATCCCAACTTCTGGCGGACCGTAGTGCTGGTCGTCGAGCACACCGACGATGGAGCCCTCGGGCTCGTCCTCAACCGTCCATCCGAGACGAGCGTCGGCGACGCTGTGCCGCAGCTGCGAGAGCTCGTCGAACTCGGCGAGCAGCTGTTCATCGGGGGGCCCGTGCAGCCGTCGGCGGTGATCGTGCTGGCAGAGTTCGACGACCCGAGCGACGCAGCACTGCTCTCCTTCGACGACATCGGCGTGCTCGGGACTGGTGTGTTGCTCGAGGAGCCGGTCGCGGGCGTCCGGCGAGGCCGCGCATTCGTTGGGCACTCCGGCTGGGGTCCCGGACAGCTCGACTCCGAGCTCGAGCGTGGCGACTGGATCCTCGAGCCGGCGCGGCGCGAGGATGCGTTCTCCGCGGGCGCACGCGAGCTGTGGTCCGAGGTCCTGACGCGGAAGGGCGGCAGCTACGCGCTCGTCGCCCGCATGCCCACCGACCCATCCGTCAACTAACCAATCTAAGTCTAAGGGCCCGTAAGTCTCAGGGCGGGGCGTAGTCGAAGCCGCGTCGTACGATCCGTCGATGGCGCACGGACACGTGCACGGCCCACCCCGTGATGGCGACCATCGCACGCTGACGGTCGCGCTCTCACTGATCGTCGCGTTCATGGCGGTGGAGGTGGTGGCGGGGTTGATCGCGTCGTCGCTCGCGTTGCTGTCAGACGCCGCGCATATGCTCACCGACGCCGCGGCGCTCGCCCTGTCGCTCGCCGCCGCGAAGCTTGCCGCCAGACCGGCAGTCGGCTCGATGACCTACGGGCTGGGGCGTGCGGAGATCCTGAGCGCCCAGGCCAACGGCGCGACGCTGCTGGTGCTGGCGGGATTCATCGTCTACGGCGCGATCAGGCGACTCGTCTCGCCGCCGACGGTGACCGCAGGGATCGTGCTCGCAGTCGCGCTCGCCGGCGTGGCGGTCAACCTGCTCGCGGCCCGGATGCTTGGAGCGTCGTCGCCGGAGCACGGCCGAAGCCTGAACGTCGAGGGGTCCTACCGGCACATCCTCACGGACCTGTACGGCTTCATCGCCACCGCAGTGGCCGCGGTCGTGATCCTTACCACCGGGTTCTCCCGTGCCGACGCGATCGTTTCGCTGCTGATCGCCGCGCTGATGCTCCACGCTGCGTACGGCCTCCTGATGGCCTCCGGCCGAGTGTTCATGGAGGCTGCTCCCGCTAGCCTCGATCCGGACCGCATCGGGCGCGCGCTCGCCGCGCAACCCGGCGTCGTCGAGGTGCACGACCTCCACGTCTGGGAGGTGACTTCGGGGTTTCCGGCGCTATCCGCGCACATCGTCGTGCGCGCCGGGGACAACTGCCACGAGCTTCGGCGCGAGCTGCAACGCGTGCTCGAGGAGCGCTTCGAACTGCACCACACGACCCTACAGGTAGACCACGAGCGCGCCCCACCGGTGCCGCTGCAGATCGAGATCGCCCCCCCGCCGGCGACGGTAGACTCGCAAGAGCAATGAGGGTCGTCAAGCCCGGCGCCGACCGTGACGTCCCGCGCGGCGTTGTGGGCGGCGCAGAGATCTCGCAGGCCACCGCCGGGGCGCAGAACATCTACATGGGCGTGTTCCGAGTCCCGCCGGGCGCCCGTTCGCGGCCTCACTACCACGAGGGGTGCGAGAGCGCGGTTTACATGCTCTCGGGGACGCTCCGTGTCAAGTGGGGCGACCACCTCGAACGAGAGTTGACGCTCGAGCCGCGCGACCTCGTCTACGTTCCCCCGCGCGAGACCCACGTGCTCGAGAACGTCTCCGACACCGAGGCCGCCGAGTACGTGGTCGCGCGCGACTCCCCTCACGAGGATGCGGTGGTCGTGCCGTGGGCTGACCAGTAGCCGCCGCGACGGCACGCGGTAGCCGCCGTCGCTACACCTGGTAGCCGCCGTCGCTACAGTGCGGTTGCCGCCGTCGCTACAGCGCGGTAGCCGCCGTCGCTACAGCACGGTAGCCGCCGTCGCTACAGCACGGTAGCCGCCGTCGCTACAGCACGATAGCCGCCGTCGCTACAGCACGCGGTGGCTGCCGTCCTCGAACACCAGCACCCCGCCGGCCGCCAGGATCCGCTCGCCGGCGCTCGGCCCGCTCAGGATCGCCGCCTTGCTGAGCGCCTCGGCCTGCGCGGCGGTCGGCGCGAGTGCGGTCGCCTGGACGATGCCCGTGAATGCCGGCCGCCCGGTGCCGGGGTCGAGCAGATGGTGCGCGGGATGCCCGTGCTGGTCCAGCCAGCTTCGCTTGCCAATCCCGCTGGTGGCGACGCCACCGGCCGGCAACTCGAAGGCGTGCAGGGTGCAGCCGTCGAACGGACTCGCCACGTGAACCCGCCTTGGGACGGCGGCGCTGCCCCCGAGCCGCAGGTCGCCGGCGCAGTCGACCACGAACGCGCCGAACGCGCCTAGCGACGCGGCCAGCTCGTCGGCGAACACGCCCTTCGCGATCCCACCGAGATCGAGCTTGACAGACGGCGGCCGGGTGACCGTCCCGGCCCGCCGGTCGGTCAACACCTGGCGCCAGCCGGGCGAGGAACGCGGACGGGCCGGCGCACGGGGCGGCGCGAGTTCGACGGTGAGTCCGAGCGGCAGGCCGGGTGCGTCGAAGTGTGAGGCGTACCCGGCGTCCTCGATTTCTGCGCCGAGCGTGGGATCGACCAAGCCGCCGGTCGCCCACGCGGCACGGATCGCCGCCTCGATGACACGCCGCATCATCGGGCTGACCGGCACCGTCGGGCGAGGATCTGCGTTCACGCGCGAGAGCTCGCTATCAGGCTCGAAGCGTGAGAACTGTCGATGCCACTCCAGCAGGCGCTGGCGCACAAGCGCAACCGCCCGCGCAGCCTCCGCTTGCCGGGCGTCGGCGACGATCACCGTGCATTCGGAGCCCAAGCACGGGAACGTCTCGCGGCACTCGGTGAGCGCTCTGCCAGTCACGACTGACGGGTGGTCACGCTGCTGACGGTGCCGCCACCCGATGACGGCCCGGTCGATCCGCTCGCGCCGTCCGAGCTCGTCGTGCTGGTGCCGTCTGAGCTCGTCTTGGTCGCGCCGTCCGAGCTAACGCTAGCTGCGCTCGTGCCGGAGCTCGTCTGACCGCTCGCAGCCGTGATGCCCGTCGTCGACGTGCCGTTGCTGGACACCGCGGCCACTGAGGTCTTGCGACTCAGCGCCGGATCATGGCCGGTCGCGAGGACGATCGCGATCAGCAGCCAGGTCGCGACGAACAGCGACAGCGCGGCAGCGATCACGCGGCGGCGGATCATGCGCACGCGGGCCGCGCGTGCGTGTCTGATCGCCGCTCCGCGCCTGCGGACCGCGCCTGCGTTGATCTCGGTCATCGGAAGTCCTCTTTTCGCTGGGAAGTTCTGTTGTGGGACATCCGAAGCGTCGCGGGGCCGCGTAGCAACGGCGTGAGGCCACGCTAAGAAGCGCGTATGAGCGACCGACCGTTCGCGGGCTACAAGACGCCCAGGTCGAACCGGCAGCCGGTGAAGTAGCCGCCTGCTGGCGAGAGCAGGTACGCGACCAGCGTCGCGACATCGGCGTCGCTGCTCGTAGCGCCGGGCGCGATGTGGGTGGTTGTGATCGCGTATCGTGCCCATTCGGTCGCCAGCGTCCGTACGAGGTTCTCGAGTGCGGCGCCGACGGCGCCGGCGTGCGGGCCCGCCGTCTGAGATGGCGCGATCAGCACGATCCTGCCGCCCTCGCCGGCTGGGATCAGGGCGCCCGTCGCGACTGCTCGGATCGCCGTCCACGCTCGTCGCAGCGCGCATTCCAGCCGTTCCGAGCCGCCGTGGCCAAACGGCGCCGCCGCATCGAAGACAAGCCCGGCGAGCGGCGCGTGCGAGCGCGCCCACTGCGCCCCGCGCTCCTCATCGAGTGCGTCGTCGAACCGCTCCAGTGATGCGCCGAGCGCGATCAGCTGCTCACAGACCGCGACCCGCACTGCCCCGGCGGCCATGATCGCCCGGCCGCGCAAGATCTCCTCGCGAAGCAGCATCATCTCCCCAGGAACCTCGAGCCCGCGGCTGAGACCACCGGTTCCGCGCGATCGTCAGCCTGGGGCGACCCGCCGCGCGCCGCGATGCCCGACGCGCTCGAGCTTGGCATGCAGGTCCTTGATCCGAGCGAAGATCTGGTCCGCCGCCTGCTGCCGCTGCTCGCGAGTCGTGTCCGGAATCGGCTCGAACCTGAACGGCTCGCCAAACAGGATCGTCACCCTCGGGAACCGCAAGCGCCTCCAGTTGCGGGTCTGGTAGGACCCGAGGATCGCGACCGGCACAACCGGAGCGCCTGACTCCAGCGCCAGCCGTCCGATCCCCGGCCGCGCGGAATCGGCGATCCGCCCTGTCCGCGAGCGAGTGCCCTCGCAGTACATGACCACCGCCCCCCCGCGGTCCAGAACCCGGAATGCCGTCCTGAACGCCTCCTCGTCCTGGTAGCCACGCCTTACCGGGAACACGCCGCCATGGCTGAAGATCCATTTGCCGACGCCCTTGAACAACTGCGACTTGCCCATGAACTGCACGCGCCGGCGGATGAACGCGCCGGTGAAGAAGTGGTCCATGAACGAGGCGTGGTTGGGCGCGAGGATCACCGCACCATTGGGGACGTTGTCGGTCGCGAAGCCCCGCGCGCGAAACAGCACCAGCGAGCACAGCACGGTCAGCACGCGCGTGACCTCGTACACCTTCGCCTCGGGCTCGCGCCCGCGGACGAGCTCGTGGTAGCGGTCGAAGAACTCCTTCGGCCGGGGATCCTTATAGACCTGCGGTCTGAGCTCGACGTTGGGCATGAGGAGTGACTAAGGGTCCGTTCGGGAATAAGTGATCGGATCGGAGCGGTCGGGGGGCGAGCGGGGCGGTGCCGGCGCGTGCGTGGCAGTAGTGGCGCTACGGCGCGCACGCGCCGGTGCCGCATCCGCGAAGTCATCCCGGCCGCATCCGGACGATCAATTATTTCTGAACGGGCGCTAATTCATATCGCGAAAGCTCGCCAGCCAGTGATCCCAATCGCGCGCAACGATTCGCTGTCCGGTCAACCCGTCCGCCTCCGCCGACGCCAGGAAGACGATCGGCGGTCCCATCACCTCGGCCGACAACAGCCCGCGGCGGACCGTCTCCGGAACGTCATCGGAGATCATCCCGGTGTCAGTCGCGCCGCCGGGCAGCAGCAGGTTGACCCAGATTCCGTGCGGCCGCAGATCCTCGGTCATGATCAGGCTCAAGGCCTCAGAGCCGGCGCGGGAGGGCCCATAGGGCACGAAGCCGGGGCGGTGCATCGTGTCATGGTTGATCGACACGTTGACGAACCGCCCATGTCCCTGTTCGATCATCAGTGGCGCAAACGCGCGGGCGACGTGGAAGTAACCGCCCATGTTGGTCTGCACGACGTCGGCGAATCCATCGGGCGATACCGCCCAGAACGGTTGCGGCTCCTGCATGAACTTCGGGTTCACCGTGCGCATCCCGATGCCGGCGTTGTTGACGACGATGTGTAGCTCGATCCGGCGGCGCCTGAACGCCGCGGCCGCGGCCTCGGCGCTATCGGGGTCTCGCACGTCGAGTGCGAGCACTTCGGCTGGCAGGCCCTGGGCTCGCCACGCCCCGACCGCGTCCTCGAGTCGGCCGCCGGCGCGAGCCGCGACCGTTACCGACGCGCCGTCACGGAGCAACGCTCGCACCATCGCGGCGCCCAGACCGCTAGTGCCGCCCGTCACCAGCGCCCGGACGCCCGCGAGACTCGCCACCGCGTCGGCCTACCCCGTCAGCGGGACAACCATCGTGGGCTGCTCGATCACGTGCTCCCCGCTGATCGGCACCACACCGTTGCCGACCGCGAAGAACTCGATCACGTGCGAGCCCCAGCCGTGGCTCCGCTCTACGATCCGAGCACCGACGACCCCCACAGCCTGCAACTCGTTGGCCTCGAGCTGCATCCGCTCCATCGCCAGCTCGCGCGCCTCGTACAGGGCCTGCGTGTAGGTGGGCTGCTCCTGGTTGCGCCCGAGCTGTCTCCAGGCGGCCCGCAGCCCCTGGTGGGCAACGTGATAGACGCAGTTGCCCATCACCAATCCCACCGGGCGATAACCGGTGCGCAGCAGCGTCGCGAAGTCTTGACCGGACAGGTCGGAGGTGAACGGCCTGCCGTTGGGCGCGCGGTGAAGCTCACCGCCCCGGTGCTTGACGGCGGTCCCGACGGCGATGAACTCCGCCAGATCCGCCCCCCATTCGTAACGGCCGATGTCGAGCCGGACGCCCACGATCCCGTCGGCGCCGAGCTGATCGGCCTCTTCCTCCATCCGCGTCATCGCCAGCTCGCGGGCGTGGTACATCGCCTGTGTCAGGACGCCCATCTCCTGGTTCTGGTTCCACATCGCCTGCTGGAAGCCAATGTGATAGATCGAGCTGCCGAGTACCAGCCCGAGCGGTTCGAACCCGGCCTGCTTGACCAGCAGAAACTCGTTGATCGACAGGTCGCTGGTGAAGAAACCGCGCGACGCGTCCTTCTTCATCCGCTCGATGCGTTCGCGACCGGACTCGGGAATTCCCTCGAGCGACCCCGACCTGTACGCGCCGGCATGCGGTGCCTCCGCCGGCAGCGCGTTCCCCACCGCGACCGCCTGGTCGGCGACCCGATCCTGCTGCGAGTCGTCGTCACGCTTCAGAAACCCCATCTTCCACTCCTAGGTTATGAGCAGCCGCTCGAGCGCCTGCCGTGTTCGTTCGTTTCGCTGGGCCTCGAGCGCCAGCGCCTCACCGAGGGCTGCCAGCCACTTGTCGGTGTCGACTGCCTCGGTCTTCAGCACGATCCCGCCCGAAGTGCGGGCGCGCCGGGTCTCGATCGCGTCGCCATCGCCGCGCAGGAGCTCCAAGCGCTCGCCCCCGGCGTCGAGCGCGATCGCCCGCACGGTCTTCGGCCCCGTCAGGCCACGGCGAGCGCGCTGGACCTTCACGCGCCCCGGGAGCGCCTCTTCGAGTTTCGTCGCGAGGCTCTCGACGAACGTGCCGACGTCGCCCGAGTCGGCCCTCAGGCTGGCAGCCAGCAGGTCCAGGTCGATCGGTGCCATCGCTCCAGCGTACGCCACCGCCGGGCCCCGTGCAGACAGATTCGAGACCCCCGCGAGCAGGCGCGCCGCCAGGTGAGCGGCCGCGTGCCGGCGCGTGCGCGTCTTCCGAGCGCGGCGCGCGCGGATCGCGGCGCTGAACGTCGTGCGCGCTCACTATCCTCGGAGCCGTCCCACCAGCACAGGAGGCTTGCTTGCCCGAGGTCGAGGCCCACATCACCGGGACCGTGTGGAAGATCGAGGTCGAGGTCGGCGACAACGTGGATGAGGGCGATACGGTCGTGATCCTCGAATCGATGAAGATGGAGATGCCGGTCGAGGCCGAGGACGCAGGCGTGGTCAGAGAGATCCGCTGCGAGGAGGGTCAGTCGGTGTCAGAGGGCGACACGCTCGTTGTCCTCGAGTAGCCCAGGACGCGACGCCGGTGGCGGCGGCCGGCTGCTGGTCGACGAGCCCGCTCCCAGCGTCGCAAGACTCACGATCTCCAATCCCGGCAAGCGGGGGGCCCTGGACCACGCAATTCTCGACGCCTTCGCCTCGGCGGTGCCGCAGCTCGAAGCCCGTGCGCTGATCATCACCGGCGAAGAGAGCACGTTCTCGGCCGGATACGACATCGGCGACCTGCCCGACTCCGTGTTCGCTGACGAGGCCGAGAGGCTGATCGCGCATCCGTTCGCCGCGGCGCTCGACGCGATCGAGGATTACCCGTACCCGACTCTGGCTGCGCTCAACGGCCATGCGATCGGCGGCGGCCTGGAGCTGGCGCTTGCCTGCGACCTGCGCATCGCAGCGGGGACGATCGCCATTGGGATGCCGCCAGGCAAGCTCGGGCTCGTCTACTCCCACACCGGGATCCGCAAGTTCGTCGACACAATCGGTGCGCCTCGGACGCGGGAGCTGTTCCTGATCGCCCGGCGGATCGATGCGCGCACGGCCCGAGAATGGGGGCTCGTCAACGCGGTCGCCGAGCCGGGACGGCTGGCGGAAGAGGCACTCGAGCTTGCCAAGGAGCTGGCCGCAAACGCGCCGCTGGCGCAGCGGGGCAACAAGCGCGTGATCCGCGCAGTGCTCGACGCGCAGGCCGCGCTCGGCCCAACCGTCGAGCGCGAGCTGATCGAACTGCGGCGCGCGTGCTTCTCCTCCGAGGACTTCCGCGAGGGCATCCGAGCGTTTGCGGAGAAGCGCCGACCGCAGTGGCGCGGACGGTGATCCGTCCGGCCGGGGCCATACCCTGCGCCGCATGCTGTCACTGATCACCCGTGAGGAAGCACTGCACCTCGGCGAGCTCGAGGGTCATTCAGAAATCGAGGCGCTGGTCGAACGCGCTTGGCGCGTGCGGCTCGAGCGGTTTGCGGATGCGACCGACATGTGCTCGCTCGTCAACGCCAAGTCCGGCGGCTGCGCGGAGGACTGCGGCTTCTGCGCCCAGTCGCGCTACGCCGAGGCGGACACCCCGATGCACGCGATGATGGAGCCCGAGCAGATCCTGGAGCACGCGAAGGCGGCGGAGGCCGCGGGCGCACATCGCTTCTGCATGGTCACCCAGGGACAGGGGCTGTCCAAGCGCGACTTCGAGAACGTGCTCGCCGGCGCTCGCCTGGTGGCGCAGCACACGAATCTCAAGCGCTGCGTCTCGATCGGTCATATGTCCGCCGAGCGCGCCAAGGCCCTCAAGCGGGCGGGCATCCAGCGCGTGCATCACAACGTCGAGACGGCGGAGTCCTACTACCCGGAGGTCTCCACGACCGTCCGCTATCAGGGTCGGCTGCGCACGATCGAGGCCGTGCGGGAGGCCGGGCTGGAAACGTGCGTCGGCGGCATCCTCAACCTCGGCGAGAGCCGTGAGCAGCGGGTCGAGATGGCATTCCAGCTGTCCGAGATCAACCCCACGAGTGTGCCGATCAACCTGCTCAACCCCCGCCCGGGCACCAAGTTCGGAGATCGGGAGCTGCTCGATCCCTGGGAGGCCGTGAAGTGGATCGCGATCTTCCGCCTGATCCTTCCCGAGGCGCTGTTCCGCCTTTGCGGCGGCCGCGTCGAGAACCTCGGCGAGTTTCAAGCGACCGCGGTGAAAGCCGGCCTGAACGGGGTCATGATGGGTAACTTCCTGACGACGCTCGGCAACACGCCCGACGAGGACCGGGCGATGTTCGAGCAGCTCGGGCTAAACGTCGCACGCCAGTCGGACAACGGCGCCAACCCTCGGCCCGACAACCGGACGGGATGGCTCGAGGGCGAGACTCCGGACCTCGTCGCCGAGTCCCTTGCCCGGTCGGCGAGCTCGTTGAACGTCCGGCTCTGGGATCCCTCCACGCAGCTGCGGTTCTCGCCCAAGCGCAACGTGACGACGAGACCCGACGGCGCGCCGAACACAGGGCGCCGGCGATCCGCCTTCGCCCGCCCAACCGACGCCGCCTCCGCGCCCCCGCCCGGCGCCGACCCGACCGGTGGGCGCGCGGCATGATCGAGATCGAGGCCCGGCTCGACGAGCTGAAGGCCCTCGGCCTGCATCGCCGCACTCGCCTCGTCAGCGGCCCCCAGGGGCCCCACGTCCTTCTGGACGGCAAGCCGGTGCTGGTGCTGTGCTCCAATAATTACCTAGGCCTCGCCGATCATCCACGCGTCCGGCGAGCGGCCGCGGAGGCGGCGATGCGGTGGGGCGCGGGAGCCGGCGCCTCGCGGCTCGTGTCAGGAACGATGACCATCCACCGCCGGCTCGAGGAGCGCCTGGCCGCCTTCAAGGGTCGCGAGGCGGCGCTGCTGTTCGGTTCCGGCTACCTGGCCAACACCGGCGTGATCGCGGCGTTGGCCCGGCCCGGGGACGTAGTGTTCTCCGACGAGCTCAACCACGCGTCGATCATCGACGGCTGCCGGTTGTCGCGCGCCGAGGTGTTCGTCTACGACCACTGCGACGTCGAGCACCTCGAGTGGGGCATCGAGCGCGCCAAAGCCCGCGGCGCGCTGATCGTGACCGACAGCGTCTTCTCGATGGATGGTGACGTCGCGCCACTGGGCGAGCTTGTCGAGCTGGCCCAGCGCCATGGGCTGCGGATGCTGGTCGACGAGGCGCACTGCACCGGTGCGCTCGGACCGGGAGGGCGCGGCGCGCTCGCGGAGGCGGGGCTGACCGACTATGTCGACCTGATCGTCGGCACTCTCGGCAAGGCGCTCGGCTCCTACGGCGCATTCGTGGCTTGCGACGAGTCGATGGCGCGGTATCTGCTGAACGCCGCGCGGACCTTCATCTTCTCGACCGCGCTTTCGCCGCCGGCGGCGGCAGCCGCGCTGGCCGCCGTCGAGCTGCTCGAGGAGCAGCCGCGCCGGGTGCGGAAGCTCGCTGCCAACGCCGCGGTGCTGCGCGCCGAGCTCGAGCGCGAGGGCTTCGATCTGCGCGGCGCGCGCACCCAGATCGTGCCGCTCGTGGTCGGCGAGGCGCAGCTGGCGATGCAGATCTGCGAAGCGGCGCTCGCGCGCGGCGTGTTCGCGCAGGCGATCCGGCCGCCGACCGTACCGCCGGTACCTCGCGGCTGCGGCTGGCGGTGATGGCCTCGCATCGCGAGGAGGAGCTTCGCTTCGCCGCGCGGATGCTGGCGCAGGCTGCGCGAGCGACCGGGTTTGAGCCGCGCGCGCGGACCGCGGCCGGGCACGACGCCGCGGCCTGAACGGCTGCTTTTCGCCGGGACAACCGCGTTCGAGCGGCCGGTTGCGATCGTTCGAGCGGCCGGGTGCTCGAGCGCCTTCATGGCGGGAAGCACTAGCCAATCGATGATGAGCCGCTGAAGTTGCGGGGCTGCTTCGTCACCGGCACCGACACGGGCGTCGGCAAGACGGTGCTCGCGGCCGCGATCGTCGCGGCGCTGCGTGCACGCGGGGCGTCCGTCAGAGCGCTGAAGCCGGTGATCACCGGGCTCGACGAGCCGCCTGACCCGGACTGGCCGCCGGACCACGAGCTGCTCGCTCGCGCCGCCGGCTGCACGCCGGACGAGGTGGCGCTGGCGGCTACGGGCCGCCGGTGTCCCCCCACCTGGCGGCCGAGCTGGCGGCCCGCCCGATCGACGTCGAACAGCTGCTGGCGGCCGTTCGCGCCGCGCAGCGAGACGCGCAGCGCTCGTCGTCGAGGGCGTCGGCGGCCTGATCGTGCCGATCAACGCCGCGCTACGACGTGCGCGACCTCGCCCGCGACATCGGCTTGCCGCTGCTGATCGCAGCCCGCTGCGGCCTGGGCACGATCAACCACACGCTGCTGACGCTCGAGGCGGCGCGCGCCGGCGGGCTGACGGTCGCCGGCGTGGTGCTGACGCCGTGGCCGGCGTCGCCGGCGTGATCGAGCGCTCGAACCTGAGGACGATCGAGCGGCTTGGCGCCGTACCGGTGGCGACCCTCGCCCGAGTGCCGCGCGCCGATCCGCAGCTGCTGGCGGCGGCCGGCCAGGCGCTGCCACTCGACAGCTGGCTCTAAGGGTCCGTTCAGAAATAATTGATCGTCCGGATGCGGCCGGGATGACTTCGCGGATGCGGCACCGGCGCGCGCGCCTAGCGCCAACTTATTCCCGAACGGACCCAACTAAGGACCCGTTCAGAAATAGATCCGCCAATCGTTCGCCCACTGACGAGCCCACCGACCTGTCGAGCGTCCACGAAGCGCTGATTCCGACCGAGTCGCGAGCTAGCGTCCCGCCCATGCGTACGACAGCTGATCTCGCCGCGGCCGACCGCCGTCTGCTGTGGCATCCGTTCACGCAGCAGCGCGGCTGGTGCTCGGAGGAGCCGCCGGTTGTGATCGATCATGCGGAGGGCACGAACCTCTACGACACCGACGGCAACGTCTATATCGACGGCGTCTCGTCGTTGTGGTGCAACGTGCACGGCCACCGCCACCCGGCTATCGACGCCGCCGTCACCGCCCAGCTCGGCCGGGTCGCGCACTCGACGATGCTCGGCCTCTCACACGAGCCGGCGATCGAGCTGGCCGAGCGGCTGCTCGCCGTCGCCCCGCCGGGCCTGAGCCGCGTGTTCTACTCCGACAGCGGCTCGACGGCGGTCGAGATCGCGCTGAAGATGGCGTTCCAGTGGTGGGCGCAGCGCGGCGAGCGCGACCGGACCCGGTTCATCTATCTGGAGAACGCCTACCACGGAGACACGCTCGGTGCCGTCTCGGTCGGCGGCATCGACCTGTTCCACTCGCTCTACCGCCCGCTGCTGTTCGGCTCCTGGGCGGCGCGGGCCGGCGATGCCGACCACCTCGAGCGACTGCTCGCCGAGCATGCGCGATCCGTCGCGGCGGTGATCATCGAGCCGCTGGTGCAGGGAGCCGCGGGGATGCTCATGCAGCCCGACGGCTACCTGCGCACGGTCCGCGAGCTGTGCGACCGCCACGGCGTGCTGCTGATCTGCGACGAGGTGGCGACCGGGTTCGGGCCGCACGGGGCGGATGTTCGCCGTCGATCACGAACAGGTCGACGCCGGACCTGCTGTGCGTCGGCAAGGGCCTGACCGGCGGCTATCTCCCGCTCGCGGCGACGCTCGCCAGCGAGCGCGTGTACGAGGGCTTCCTCGGGCGAATTCGACGAGTTCCGCACCTTCTTTCACGGCCACACGTACACGGGCAACCCGCTCGCGTGCGCGGCCGGTGTCGCGACGCTCGAGACGTTCGAGCGCGAGCGGACGATGGACCTGCTCCAGCCGAAGATCGAGCTGCTCGCCCGCCTGCTCGATCAACGCGTCGCGGCGCTGTCGGGCGTGGCGGAGGTCCGCCGGCGCGGTTTCATGGTCGGGATCGAGCTGGTCGGCAGCCCTGGGCACGTGCGGTTGGGCACCGCGTAACGCTGGCCGCCAGGCGGCGCGGCGCGATCATCCGCCCACTCGGCGATGTCGTCGTGCTGATGCCACCGCTCTCGATCTCCGAGGCCGACCTGCAGCGACTCGTAGCGATCACCGGCGCCGCAATCGCGGAGGCGACGTTCCAGCGGCTGCCGGCGGCGGCGTAGACCGCGCCGCCGGCGGCGTAGAACGCCTAGCCCTAGCGCAGAACTTGGTTGACCCGCGCCGTGAGCAGCGCCAGTGCCGCCTGACGCAGCTGCGCGACCGTCCTGCCCGCCTGAGACGCAATCTGAGTGAGCGTCTTGCCTGACGCGAGCTGCGCCCGCAAGCTCTTCGGCGCGATCCCGATGTACGCCGCCACCGCCCGGACCACGTATGGCGCGGTACCGGTAGTCCCCAGCCCGATCTGGCCCGCGCCCGACAGCTGCGCGTGAATCGGCGCCATGACGGCATCCATCACGGCGCTCAGCGTCGTCCCGTGCGCAGCAGCGATCTCGGTCGCGGTCTGGCCGGAAGTGAGCTCCGTGCGCAACTGGTGGCGCGGCAGCCGCAGATAGCGAGCCGCTGCCCTGATCGCGTACCGCGACAGCCCGGTGAAATCGATGGCGGCTCCGCTCGGGCGTCCGCCCGGTTTCGGCAGCCTGACACCAGTCCCATTCGGTGCAATCAGGTCGGTCACAGGGTCAACCGGCAGGATCACCGGCGGCCGGGGATGCTGGGAGAAATCGAAGTCGCTCGTCAGGTCGCCGAGCTCCGGCTCGTCCTCGCGCACGTCGGGCCGAGGATCGGGCCGGCCGTCGGTCTTGGGATCAATCCGCTGACCACTGCAGGAAGTCGTCCTCGATGAACTTCAGGTAGGCGTCGAAGCTCAAGGTCTGGTGGTCGATGTAACCCTGGCGGGCGTATGGGCTGATCACCAGCGCGGGGACCCGCAGTCCGTAGCCGTTCTCGTCGACGACCGGCGGAGTGACGTGGTCGTAGAAACCTCCCCAGTCATCCCACGCGAGGAAGATCGCGGTGCTGTCCCAGTCGGGGCTGCGCATGATCGCGTTGATCAGACCGGCGACATACGCCTGTCCCTTGCTCACCAGCGCGGGCGGATGCTCGGACACCTCGCTGTCGGGGGTGATCCACGAGACCGCCGGCAGCGTGCCGGCCTGCGCCGCGCTGAAGAAGTTGTTCAGGGACTGGATGTTGCCGAGCTGGGCATCCTGCTGGACGGTGTCGAAGTACGGCAGGGGGTTCCAGATCCCTGGCGTCTTGGCCGCCTGTGCGACTGGCGCGCACGACATCGCCGCATTGCCGTCACAGTCGGGCTCATCCCCCTTGTACACGTAATAGCGCCCAGCTGACGTTGGCCTTGTGCAGTAGATAGGTCAGATCGGTCCACGCGTAGTCCGGCGGCGGCCCGCCCACGTTCGTCGAGTAGTCCGGAGGGAACGCAGGACTGCTGTCGTTGTTGACGCAGCTCATCGGATCGCCATTGCTGTGCACTTCGCCGACCACCCGGAGACCATGTACAGATGCGACGGCAGGCTCCACGAGTCGACGGACTCGAACATGTGGTCCTGGAGCACGAAGTCGCGCGCGTAGGTCCAGTAGTTCGGGATGTCCGCGCCGTTGTGGTAGCCCATCACGTCATCTGTGCCGCTCGATCCCCCGCATGCCGGATTGAACGTCTGGTCGCAGGTCGGCAGCGCCGACCGCTCCTGGGCGACGAACCCGTCCATCTTCCCCGCGTTGATGTCAGCCACCGCGTTGTTGACCTGATGGGGTCCGCCGAGGTTCTGGTCGTAGCGGTCGTGATAGGGACGCGCGCACCCGCCGCCGGGCACGGGAACGCACACGGTCGGCTGGCCGTTCTTCATCGGTATTCCATCCGCGCCCGGATAGGTCCCGAAGTAGTTGTCGAACGAACGGTTCTCCTGCATGATGATCACGACGTGCTGGATCATGTGGATTCCAGCGCCGGCCGCGGGAACCGTCCCCGTCGCGGCGGCTTTGGCCTTGACAGCGCGATGGTGTGACTGCCCGCCGCAGCCGCCACAAAGCAGGACGATCGCCGCGAGCGAGGCGCCTGCGATCAGCTTCAGGAGCACGCGCTCGCTTTATTCCTCGTACGGCGAGAAGTCACGCTTGCGGGCACCGCACACCGGACAAAACCACGTCTCCGGGATGGCCTCGAAGGGCGTGCCTGGGGGGATGCCCCCGTCGGGGTCTCCTTCGGCGGGGTCGTAGATGAACCCGCACGATTCGCACATCCACTTCACCGGCCCTAGGGTAGCGCTAGGGTCGTGGCATGCAGACGAACCGACCCGCGCACATCGAGGAGCTCAACCAGGGCGAGGCGACCGTGCCGCGCCCCGCCGCGACCGTCATCCTGCTGCGCGGCGGCGCCGAGTCGCTCGAGGTCCTGCTCGTTCGCCGCAACCCGCAGGCACGGTTCATGGGCGGCGCGTGGGTGTTCCCGGGCGGAGCCGTGGACCGCACGGAGGGCGCGGGCGACGCGGCCCGGCGGGCCGCCGCGCTTCGCGAGCTGAGCGAGGAGGCGGGCATCGTGATCGGCAGACCGCAGGAGCTGGTCCCGTTCGCGCGCTGGATTACCCCAGCCCAGGCCAAGACGCGCTTCGACACGTGGTTCTACCTCGCCCCGGCGCCCCCTGGCGCGCAGCCGCAAATCGACGGCGTCGAAGTGGTCGATGCCGGGTGGTATACACCGCCGGACGCGCTGGCGGCGGCGCGCCGCGGGGAGCTGTTGCTCGTGTTCCCGACGGTCAAGCAACTGGAGCAACTGTCCGGCTTCCCGTCCGCGCAGGCGCTGATCGCGCACGCGCGCGGGCGCGAGATCCACCCGATTGAGCCGCGCGTGGTCGGCTCGGGCGAGGAAGCCCGGATCGTGCTGCCGAGCGAACCGGGCTACGACGGCTGACGGCAGCGCGCACGGCACGCCGCACGGCCGACGCCGCCACTGGCGCAGGGGACACGGTGGCCGCGTACGGATTCCACACCCGCCGGCGGGCTTGACCGTCCTCGTCGGCGTCCTGCGTTAGGCTGTGGCGAGTTGACTGAGAAAGAGGCAATGTCCGACGAGAAGACGATTGCAGAGCACAGGGGTCGGCACTCCCGTGAGGCGGACGCGGCTGCGGCGCGGTGGGGCTTGATGCATCCCGAGGACGACGTCGAGCATCCTCCACCGTCCCATGTCCCCGAGAGGGAGCACGTCGTTCCCGATCACCATGCCGAGAGCGCGGAGGCCGCGGCACTACGGTGGTACGAGCAGCATGAGGAGGAGGACTTCTAACCCTCAGCCGCCGCCGTAGGTGACGACGAGGTCCGTGAGCACGCCCACCAGGAAGCCGGCCGCCAGCATCAACAGGCCGAGCTCGCGGTGCCCGTAGCGGCGCATGCCGTTCCACACCTCGCCGATCACGTAGAGGATCGCGCCGCCGGCGAGCGGCGTAGAACGCCAGCTCGAGTGGGGGCTGGTCGACCCTGTAGCCGACGATCGTGCCGAGGAAGGTCGGCCCGCCGCCGATCAGGCCGGCGAGCCCGAGCCACCGCCACGACGGCGCGCACGTCGCCGAGCGGGCCGACGATGCCGAAGCCCTCGGTCGCGTTGTGCAGCGCGAAGCCGATGATCAGGACCGTCGCGAGGCTGATCGCGCCGGCGCGCGCCGAGACGCCGATCGCGAGACCCTCGGCGAAGTTGTGCAGCGCCGATCGCGCCGGCGATCGTCAGCCCGCGTCCGCAGCGCGCGCCGGCGAGCGGCTCGGCCAGGGAGTCGGCCTCCGCACGCGGTCAGCGCAGCCGCGCCGGCGCCGCCGGCGATCGGCGGGCGCGACGTGCGCCGAGCGGCCGCATCCGCCGCTCGGCCATCGCCAGTCCCGGCGCTGCCCGGCGTGCAAGCCCGGCCGCGAGCAGCACGACGCAGCCAGATCAGGTGCCCGAACCGAGCCGTGATGGTGCTTAATGGTCGGCCAGCGCCGCTCGACGATCGCGGTCGCGTTGCGACATCACGTCGACGAAGATGAACGCGAGGATCCCGACCGCGAACATCGCCAGCGCAACGCGAGCGCGGTTGGCGAGCAGCCGCAGGCGTCCGGCCGGCAAACCGATGTAGATCGTGAGCCCGGCGAGGGCTCCCAGCGCGACGGTTTGGGCAAACGACACGAGCGGCTCTCGATGTGTTAGGGGACCCTAATAACCAGCCCTGGGGGAGGGTATCACGCCGCTTAGTGTGCTTCGCGGCGGGGAGGAACTACTAATAGTGCTCCGTCAGATCGCCAGAGTTCAGGCGGCATCATCGATCGTGATTCGTCTTCTCGGGGCGGATTCCCGCCACAGAATTAGGGCTCCCGCGGAAATTAGGGCCCGTTCAAGAATCTCGACTTTCGCAGTTCAAGTGCGAAACCCGAGTTACGTGTCTGAATTGAGGTCCGGGAGGCCGAGCGTCTGCAACCAGTGGTTGACGGTGATGTTCAGCTGCGTGAACTCGCCGGTCCAGACCAGCATGCCCATTCCGATCAGTACCAGGCCTCCGACGCCGATCACGAGCGGATAGTGGCGCTTGATGACGTTGAGCGTCCCGGTCGCGGTCCCGAACGCCAAGCCGGTAATCAGGAACGGCACACCGAGGCCCGCGCAGTAGACCGCGAGCAGGAGCGCTCCGTGCGCCGCCGACCCGGAGGTCCCCGCGGCGGTGACGATCGCACCGAGCGTCGGGCCCGTGCACGGGGTCCACGCGAGCGCGAACGCGGCCCCAGTCAGGACCGGCCCGCCCCGCCCGGCGCGCTGAATCAGCGTCCCGACATGCCATTCGCGCGCCACGCGGGGAACGAGCGGCGCGAGCACGAACAGGACGCCCATCGCGACGATGATCGCGCCGCATGCCTTGAGTGCCGTCGGCCCGGTGAGCGCCGCGTGGAGCGCCTGCTGTCCAAGCACCCCGAGGGCGATGAAGATCAGCGAGAAGCTCGCCACGAACGCGAGGCTCGGGCCGATCACTCGACGCGCGCAAATCTGTCCGGGGGTCACCCCAGCGACGGCCGAGATGTAGCCCGGCACGAGCGGCAGCACGCAAGGAGAGAGGAACGAGATCAGCCCCGCTCCAAACGCCACCGGGATTCCAATGCCCGAGGCAGGGTCCATCTGCGCGTAGGAGAGTACCGCCCCTTCCCGCCGGGCGGTACCGAACCGGCGCACGCCGCGCCGGCAAGACCTCTGCTGCGGACCCGCCCGTCCGCTGCCATGCGCTTGGCCGTCCCCCGCCGGCGGTGCTAGCTTCGCAGCCACCATGGCTCCCACCGCCCCCACTCTTCAAAACTTCATCGCCTCAGAGTCCGTCGATCCCGTCGAGGGCCAGACCGAGCCGATCGTCAATCCTGCCACCGGTGAAGTGATCGCGCATGCTCCGGTGTCCAGCGCACAAGACGTCGCCCGCGCCGTACGCGCCGCACGCCAGGCGTTCCCCGGCTGGGCCACCACCACACCCGGCGAGCGGGCACAAGCGCTGCTGGGCCTCGCTGATGCGATCGAGGGGCACGCCGACGAGCTCGCCGAGCTAGAGGCCGACAACGCCGGCAAGCCGATCAATGCCTTCCGCGATGACGAGATCCCGTTCATGGTCGACAATCTGCGGTTCTTCGCGGGCGCCGGCCGGTGCCTGGAGGGGCGGGCGGCCGGCGAGTACGTCAGCGGCTACACGTCGATCATCCGCCGAGAGCCGATCGGCGTCGTCGGTCAGATCGCGCCATGGAACTACCCACTGATGATGGCGGTCTGGAAGATCGGACCGGCGCTCGCCGCCGGCAACACGATCGTGCTCAAGCCGGCGGAGACCACGCCACTGACCGCGCTGAAGCTCGCCGAGTACGCCGCCGAGATCCTCCCCACCGGCGTCCTGAACGTGATCACCGGGCATGGCAACCCCGCGGGTCAGGCGCTCGTCACCCATGCAGACGTGGACATGGTGTCGCTCACCGGCTCGGTCGATACTGGGAAGTGGATCGCACGCCACGCCGCCGACACGCTCAAGCGCGTCCACCTCGAGCTCGGCGGCAAAGCGCCGGTGGTTGTGTTCGGCGACGTGGACCTCTCGACGGCGCTCGAGACGATCGCCGCGACCGGCTACTACAACGCAGGCCAGGATTGCACGGCCGCTACGAGGGTGCTCGCTGGCTCGAAGGTGTACGACGACGTTGTCGGCGGGCTGGTCGAGCAGGCCGGCCGACTTGCGCTCGGCGACACGCGCTCGGCCGACACGACGCTCGGACCGCTCAACTCTGGCCGCCAGCGCGAGCGCGTGGAGGGCTTCCTGGAGCGCCGTCCGAGCCACGCTGAGATCGTGACCGGCGGCCGCGAGCCCGACCGGCCCGGGTTCTTCCTCGAGCCGACGGTCGTCGCAGGACTACAGCAAGACGACGAGATGATCCAGCGTGAGATCTTCGGACCGGTGATCACCGTGCAGCGTTTCTCCGACGAGGACGCGGCGATCGAATGGGCAAACGGCACGCCGTACGGGCTCGCTGCGTCGGTCTGGACGCGGGACGTCGCTCGCGCGATGCGGGTCGCCAACGCGCTGCGATTCGGCTGCGTCTGGATCAACGACCACATCCCGCTCGCCTCCGAGATGCCCCACGGCGGCTTCAAGCAATCGGGCTACGGAAGGGACCTCAGCATGTACGCGCTGGAGGACTACACCGAGGTGAAGCACGTGATGGTGTCGCTATCCTAAACGGACCCTTACAACTTTTCCCGTGATTGCTCGTTAGAGTGATCACGGGGTTTACGTGGAAGTCTCAGCCCTCCCAGCACCCGCAGGACTGGCGCGGACTCGGACATCGATCGGGGCGCCCCTCCTCAAGTTGCGCTCAGATGAACAGCTCGTGGACCTGTTCCGCGCCGGTCACGACGAAGCGTTCCGGGCGATTCACGACCGATATCGGCAGCGGCTGTTCGCATACACGAGGCAGATGCTCTGCTCCCGTCAGGACGCCGAGGACGCGCTCCAGGACATCTTCGTTCGCACGTATGCCGGTCTACGCGCCAACGATCGCCAGCTCGCGCTGCGCGCTTGGCTTTACCGCGTGGCGCATAACCGCTGCATCGACGAGCTCCGCCGGCCGGCGCCTCCTCCACCTGAGGTGCTCGAGCTCGTCCGGCCGCCGGCGCACGATCCGATCGCTGCGGCCGAGGAGCGCGACTCGCTCCGGCGCCTGATCGCCGACGTGCGCCGCCTGCCCGGCCAGCAACGCTCAGCGCTGCTGATGCGCGAGCTCGGCGGGATGACCTACGCGGACGTGGCCGCCGCACTCGGAGTCTCGGTCCCGGCGGTGAAGTCGCTGCTCGTTCGGGCGAGAGTTGGCCTCGCGCGGGCGCTCGAGGCCCGTGATACCGCGTGCTCGGAGATCCGCGAGGAGTTGATCGTCGCCCACGACCGCGGCGTGCGGCCGAGCGGCATGGCCAGGCGCCACCTGCGCGACTGCGACGGATGCCGGGACTTCCGCCGGGAGGTACGCGGGGTCAGCCGGCGGTTCGCTGCGCTCGTGCCGACCGTGGGTCCGCTGGGCGTGCTCGCCAAGGTCGGGCTCGGAGGAGGAGCCGGCGGCGGGGCCACCGCCGGCGGCGGCATCGTCGTTGCCGGTGGCTCGGTCGGCACCGGAGGCGCGACGGCGGGCATCCTGGCCAACGGGGCCGGACACGTCGCCGCGCTGGTCGCCGCCGCGGTCGTGACCGCCGGCGGCGCGGTCGAGCTCCAGCACACGATCACCGCAGCGCCGGTCCATCACGGCCTCCGGCATCACGTCAAGGCGGTAGCGAAGCACCGCGGCGCACACGTGCACGCCGTCGCGGCGACCCAAGCGCCTGCCGTGACGCCGGCCGACGCGGCTGCTGCTGCGCCGGCCCAACCAGCGCCGCAGGTCGCTCCGCTTGCGCCGCCGGTCAAGGTCCCCCATCACGCGGCCGCAGCGCACCCGGCCTCGGGCGGGGCGACGACGCACAAGCTGCCGACATCGGGCGGCGTCTCCACCACGCCGCCGAGCGCCGCAACGACCACCACTCAGTCCGGGGTCATCACGTGTGCCGCTTTGGAGACCGATTCGAACTCGACCGGCGCAACTTCGACCGGCGCAACTTCGACCGGCGCCATCGGCGCAACTTCGACCGGCGCAACTTCGACCGGCGCCATCGGCGCAACTTCGACCGGCACAGCTTCGACCGGCACAGCTTCCACCGAAACTTCGACCGGCGCCATCGGCGCAACTTCGACCGGCGTGCCCGCCAGCGCCGCGCCGTCGGCTGCTGCGACCTCGGCTGCTGCGACCTCGGCCGCCTCGACCTCGGCCGCCTCGACCTCGGCCGCAAGCGGCGCCGCGGACAACTCGGCGCCGCCGACAGCAGCCCCGCCCGGCGACGCTGCAAGCGCGACGACCACCGGGGCCCCGGCGGGCACGGCCGGTACCGGCTGCACGACGACCAGCACCCCGACCACCGGCACCGGCAGTGTCAGTGGCACCGGCACGGCCCCTACCACAACCGCGATTTCAAGCACTCCGTCGGGACCTACGACGACGCCGTCGACCGACGTTCCGACCGCATCCTCGCCGAGCAACTCCACGCCGACCAGCACGACTTCCGCCGCGGTGAATTCCGCAGGGGCGAGCTCCGGGGGCGCCACTTCCAGCGCGAGGGGTCAGCAGGCCAACGCCAGCTGACGACCTATGCGGTGAGCGAAGCGAGCCGCGTCGTGGGCATTGACTTACGGGATGAGGCACCAGGCGCGGCCTATGCCCACCCGCGCGGCCGTTCGACGCCCTCTGGCAACCTGCCCTCGTCGGCGAGCTTGTCGAGGTGCGCCGCCAACGTCACCGTGGCCGCGAGGCGCAGCGCTGCTGGCGCGTCGTCCCACACATTGTCGAGCAGCTCCTGCACGCTGCGGCTGCCAGCCGCCAGCGCCGCGACCACCCGGCGCTCGCGATCCAGGCGGTGGGCGATGTACTCCGCGAGCTTGCCGGCAGGATCGCGCACGACAGGACCGTGCCCGGGGCACAGCAGTGAGAGGTGCAGCTGGCGCAATCGCGCCAGGGCGTCGAGATAGCCGGCCAGCGCGCCCGCGTCCGGGTAGATGAAAACGCTGCCTCGCCCGAGCACGGCGTCGCCCGTCAGCCCGACCTCACCGTACACGAACGCAACGTGGTCGAGGGCATGGCCGGGCGTCCTCACCGCTGTGAGCGGGCCGAACGCGCTGCCATCCAACAGCACGGCATCGGCACCGGCTCTCGCCGCCGCCAGCAGCGCGCCGGGGAAGCGCCGCTGGAGCGCCAGCACGGCTTCCGCATGATCGAGGTGATCGTGCGTCAGGGCGATGCCGGCGAGCCCGCCGCGGCGCTCGAGCTCTGCGCTCAGCGCCTCGATGTGGGCGTCGATGGCCGGCCCGGGATCGACGATCCACGCGGGATCGCGCCCGACGATCCACGAATTCGTGCCGCTCAACGTGAACGGCCCCGGGTTCGGAGCGCGGATTCCGATGATGTCGTAAGCGATCAGCTCGACCCGGGTCATGCCCCCAGCATGACAGTGCGAGGTCGGTGGCGATCGCAGACCGGACTGGTACCGGAGGCTGGTGTTGCCAACTGTGCAACCGGCCGGCGCGATCCGTGGTTCCCCGCCGCAAGTTGCGGATCGTTGCGGATGTCGTTCTCGGTGCCGATCTCCATCTTTCCATGTGTATGGCCACGTTCGATTCATCGGCTGTTGGAGCACGAATCGTGGTGGTCGGCGGCGGGTTCGCTGGACTCGAAGCCACGCTGGCGTTGCGGGCGCTTGCGGGCGACAATGTGCGGCTGACGCTGGTCTCACCCGATCGGCAGTTCGCATACCGTCCCGCCGCCACGCTGGAGGCGTTCGACGATGGGCCGCCGCAACACTATGACCTGCGGGAGATCGCCGACGATCTGCAAGCGACGTACCTATGCGCCCGTCTGGAAGCCGTAGGATCCACGAACAAGTGGGTGCGACTGTCGTCGGGCAGCCGGCTGCAGTACGACAGCCTCGTTCTCGCGGTCGGCGCGCGAGCGCGGGTCGGCATCCCCGGCGCGCTGACGTTTCGCGGCCAGGGCGACGTGCCGCGATTCCGCAACCTGTTGGTAGACGTGGGCAGCGGGTCGGTCAACCGGCTCGTGTTCGCGGTGCCGTCCGGCGCTTCCTGGCCATTGCCGCTCTACGAGCTGGCGCTGCTCTCGGCAGCGTACGCCGCTGAGCACGGACTGCAGACCGAAGTGTCGGTCGTCACCCCCGAGCAGACACCGCTGGAGATGTTCGGCACTGAGGGCTCGAGCCTCGTCGCGGATCTGATGGCAGAGCGTCGTGTTCGTTTCGTCGGCGGCTCGGCCGCCAATCAAGTCCAACGGGATGGGACCCTGACGCTCCAGTTCGACCCCCCGATCAAGGCCGATCGTGTCGTCGCCGCCCCAGAGTTGCAGGGTGCCGCGATCTCCGGGGTACCCGGCAACTGGTGGGGGTTCGTGCCCACCGACGGGGTTGGCCGCGTCGAAGGCGTCGAAGATGTGTACGCCGCCGGGGACATGACCGCGTTCCCGATCAAGCACGGCAGCCTGGCGACCCAGCAAGCCGATCGAATCGCGCTCACGATCGCGGCCCAGCTCGGCGTTGCCGCACGTGAGACTCGTGGCGACCGCGTTCTGCGAGCGCGGCTGCTGGGCGGCCCACGTCCGTTGCTGCTGCGTACGGAGCTCGACCAGTTCGGTCGACCCAGGACGACTCAGCTCGAGCGCCGCGAGCTCGACCCCACGTCGTCAAGCGGCAGCAAGGTGTTTGGACGTTATCTGACGCCCTACTTGCAGCTGCAAGACGCGCGCCAGCGGATGCCCGTGCCCGCCGCCTAGCCGGGGCGGGCGGTGCGCGGTCCGCCCCCCCACGGCGATCGCCTGCTCGCGCTCGGTCTCGGCCAGCTTCGCCTGCGCCGCCGCCTGCTCGGCCTGCTGCCTCGCGTCGCTCGCCGACGACTCGGCCGCGGCCTGTGCCGCGGCGGCTGCGTCCGCGCGCGCTAGCGCGTCCTGCGCGGCGCGCTCAAGTCTCCTGCGCGCGCCCGTCAGCACGACGGACACCCGCGTGCTGCGCGCCCTCGACCGCGGGTGGCCCGGCACCTCGGCCAGCTCCAGGCCTCAGCGCTGCAGGGCCCTGCGGCCG
Organism: uncultured Solirubrobacterales bacterium; assembly: GCA_963811155.1. GTDB lineage: Bacteria > Actinomycetota > Thermoleophilia > Solirubrobacterales > Solirubrobacteraceae > Palsa-465. The sequence continues at coordinate 26,007 of CAWEQQ010000035.1, read as the reverse complement.
CTGTCGGTCAGGCGCCACGCGCGTTCGCCTGTGCCGGCGGAGCTGTCGCGCTGCTCGGCCCACCCCAACTCCAGCAGCCGACCCAAACGCTCTGTCACGGCGGCCGCGGGGATCTCGCGGCCGCTGGCGATCGTCAGGCTGCGACGGATCGCTGCTTCCGGCATCCAGCCAAAGTGGCTGATCTGCCACAACTCCTGCAACAGGGCCTGCTCGTCTGGCAGCTCAGGAGTCAGGCGCGCTGGACGCGACGGCCGCGCGTGCGCCGTGCTTGTCGGCCGGATTGCCCGGGCGAGATCATCATCGCCGCCAGGGCGCATCGACGAGCTCCTCAGTGGGTCTGCACAGGCATGGATCTGGCGGTTGAACTCCTGAGAGATGGTCGAGTCGACGCCGCGTGCTCACTCATCAACGATTGCGCGGCTGTCAAGCGTCAGCCACGCCGCGCCACGCCCCTTTGCGCTCGCAGGCGAGCGTAGGTCGGTCAGCGCCGGCGCGCGCAGCTGTCTGAGGAGGCTCGTGAGGGACCTCGCGCTGCGCACGAGGGTGAGCCCGGCGGCGCCGGAACCGGAGTTGACGTAGCAGGCCAGGGCGTCGGGCTTGACGAGACCAAATCTTCTCATGAAGTCAACAGAATCCATGCACGAACCGTCGTAAACAGATCTCGCCGCTCCGCAAATCCGGGTCAGCCCGTCTGGAAGTATGGAACATTGCAACGAAAAGTCACGTCACTGTCGCCGGGACGGGTCCAGCAGCCCCGGTGATATCGGCGCACGCGACGGCGCCGAAGGTGATGACACGCGCCTTGCTTTCTATGCGCCCGCGAACTCGCGAAACAGCCCGGTCACGACGAACACCGTCTGCTCGGCGATGTCGACGGTGTTGCCCGCGACGCGCTCCAGGCACCGCGCGACGAGGATCATAAGCATCGCCCACTCGCGAACCTCGACGTCGGCGCCGACCTCGACCGCGCGATTGAAGATCGCGCGGTTTAGGCGGTTGATCTCCCCGTCCAGGCCGACGAGGTCCTGAGCGAGCGCAACATCGCGTGTCGCGAACGCCTCCTTGGTCCCCGACACCTGTGCGCGCGCGAGCCGACCCATCCGCTCGATCGTGTCGAGGATCTCCTTGTCATTCCGCGTCCCGGGGCCAGCTAGCGGTACGAGCTTGGCGATGTTGGCGCACTGATCGCCCATTCGCTCCACGCAGCGGATGATGTGCAGCAGCGCCGCGACGATCCGCAGGTCGCCCGCGACGGGCGCCTGGCGTGCGAGCAGCGACAGCACGCCCTGGTGTATCTCCAGGTAGCGTCGGTCGATCCGCTGATCGTCGGCGACGACCATCCCGGCCAGCTCGACATCGTGGTCGCTGACCGACTCCAGCGAGCGATCGAGCTGCGCGATCACCATGTCCAGACTCCCGAGCGTCTGGATCTCGAGCGCCTTGAGCGATTCGTGAAACCGGTGGCGGGCCTCGTGCATCGCGGCTAGCCCGCCGTGAAAAGAACCGCCCGCGCGACCACCATAGATAGAGGTTACATTTCTCACCCGCTCCGGGACCGTTCCTACAGCGCTGGGGCGCTCTCGAAAGGTGAGTCAGCCCGCAAGCCAGGAGCTTGGTGGCGGTGCGGCGAACCGGACGGCGCGCGACGGTGGCTCGTCAACTCCTTCCGGCCCTTTCGACTAGCTAGCAAGCTAGTCAAACGAGGCGCGGCGGCGATCAGTGGCGGGTGCGTCGCGTCGTTCGTGCGTCTCGGCTTGTTTGAGTTCAGCTCGGCGAGGCGGTGGGTGTCGTTTGTGCGCCGATCCGGTCGAGGATGGTCGGGTCGCCTTGGTAGTCGATTCCGTTTGCTTTGGCGTCGGCGGGTCCGAGCAGGCCGAGCAGGAGTCCGAGGATCGGCTTGGGCGGTCCGGTGAGCGTTGCGTCGGCGCTGTCGGCTGGTCCGAGTCGGGTGTGGATCGTGCCGTCGCGCGTTTCGATCACGATCGGCTGATCGCCGGTTCGAAGCTCGACGGTCACGGGGGACGCGTCCGGCTGGCGGTCGGTGAGCATCAGCTCGAGTGCCCACGCGAGCCAGTGGCTGCGGACGGCATCGCCGGGCTTCTGCTCGGTCATCAGCGGCAGCCCCCACCGGATCAGGTCCTCGAGCACCGGCTGGAGCTGCTCGCCGCGCGGGGTAAGGCGAAAGAGGGTGGTGGCGATCGGTGGCGGCGCGTCCTGGCGCGCGATCACGCCGGCGTGCTCGAGTTCGCGCAGCCGCTCGGCGAGCAGGTTGCTGGCGATCCCGGGCAGCCCGTTGCGCAGGTCGGTGTACCGGCACGCCCCGCGCAGCGCGAGCTCGCGGACGATCAACAGCGTCCACCGGTCGCCGACCACGTCGAGCGATTTCGCGATCGCGCAGTACTCGTCGTAGGACCAGTGCGAGGCCACTCCGCTGGCGTCGTCGGCCGTGCTGCCGACCGTGGAAGTCGCAGCCTGCGCCGCCGCTGCCGAACTCGAACAGATGACGGAGCACAACGCGAGCATCCGTAGGACACCACGGCCTACCCAGCCCCGGAAGCGACCCTGGTCTTTCTCATCGTTCGCCGCCGTCCCGCTCAGTAGATCTGTCAACCCGCTGCTTCGAGATGAGCGCGAACGATGCTCGCCGGCGGTAAAGCAACGGTTGCAGGCCGGTCACCGGGGCGCCGCTGCTCTCCTGGACGTCGACCCACTGGTCTCGGTGACCTCGCCGGTGGCAGCGTCGACGCGCACGCGGGTGCCGTCGGCGATCAGCTGGCTGCTCTCGCGGGCGCCGATCACGGCGACCCTTGGTGCGGAGCCAGACGCGATGCTATCGGGACGGCCGGGCGGCGTTTGCGGTCGCGGTCGGGATGCTGCCGCCGCGCCACTTCGCCGGCGCCGAGATCGATCCCGCATTTGCGGGGCTCTTTGAGTGAGTTAATTTAGTTAATCGGGGCGCCCGGATTTGAACCGAGGACCTTACCGACCCGAATAACGTGCAAACATCGGTTTCCGTACTGGAAATAGCCGCAAATCGCAATGTTCCTGAAAGCTGACCACCGTCACCAAGGCCGCGGATATAGCGGCGGATTCCATTGGATTGGGATTGGGCACACAAATCGCGTGTATGACCAATCCGCAGCGGGGACGACGCCGCCGGCCGATGCCCTCGGTCCGTCGACCGAACTCAGCCCACTGATCAACCGAACGGTACGACAGCATCTTCACGATGCCGACCATCAGTCGCTTCTTCGGGATCGTGATCGCGATGTATTTCGACGACCACGGGCCGCCGCACTTCCACGCCCGCCACGCACACGGCGCTGCCAGGATTCGGATCGACACGCTGGAGGCGATCGAAAGCACGCTCGGGCGCCGACAGCTTCGATTCGTCCTCGCGTGGGCCGAGCTGCACCAGAGCGAGCTGCTCGAGAACTGGCGGCTCGCCCGCGACGGTGAGACACTGAACGAAATCGAACCGCTCAGATGATTGGACTGACCCCAGATATCACCGCCGTGACTGTCATCGAGCACGGCATCCTCCGGCTCACGTTCGCCGATGGCCTGTCGGCCCAGCTCGACGTGCTCGATCGAATGCAAGGACCCGTGTTCGCACAGGCACGCACGCCCGAAGGGTTCGCGAAGGTCACGGTTGATGCCGAGACCGGCACCGTCGTCTGGCCCGGAGGCGCGGACCTCGCCCCAGACACGCTCTATGTGCGCGCCCGGACCGGCGCCTGGCCCGACCAGGACGTCGCCGCGTAAGAGCCGCGGGGAAGAACAACATCGCGTCGCTCCCGTTCAGCGCTCCCTATAACCATTTCGGCTATGCGCGCGAGCTGCTCGGACCTGAGACTGAGTTCGTCTCGCCCAACAACGACACGCTCTATGTCTTGGCCGCGTGTGACGTCCGCCAGCGACCGCTCGTGTTGCACGTGCCCGACACGGGCGGCCGCTACTACGTGCTTCAGTTCGTCGATGCTTGGACGAACAATTTCGCCTATATCGGGCGCCGTGCGACTGGGACGAGCGAGGGCGAGTTTCTGCTAGCGCCCGACGGTTGGACCGGAGAGGCCCCCGCCGGCACCCGGCTCGTCTCAGCGCCCACCGGGATGTTCATGATCGTCGGTCGGGTTCAGGTCGACGGGGAGGCCGACCTTCCGGCGGTACACGCCCTGCAAGACCAGTTCACGATCACGCCGCTGAGCGTTCGCGACGGCGGACCACCTCCAGGCACGCCCGGTGCTCCCACGCCGGATCCGCGGGTGCCGGAGGACTTGCAGTGGTGGGAACGGCTCCGAGCGGCGCTGACCTCGTTCCCACCGCCCGACGCGGACGCCCGGTTTGTCGAGCTCGCGGCGAGATTCGGCGCCACCGCGGCCGAGTCGCAGTACGTGAACCCGGATCCGGCGCTCGCCGAAGTGCTGGTGGGGGGCGCCGCCGCCGGACAGCGGAAGATCGAGGAGCTCATGCAGGGAGCAGGCCAAGACGCGATCAACAGCTGCCAGCCGCGCGCGGACATACTCAACGGCGAATACATCCTCCCCGCTATCACCAAGGCGAGATAGACAGCCCGGATGAGCATGGCATCGCCCCCCGAGACGGCCGAAATGGTCTAGCACTCAAACGAGCTGCGGAAGCCCGGTCTGGCGCACTCGGAGTTCGTGAGAGCGGCTGCGCCAGCGCTCGACTGACGCGCGGTCGAGACCGGCTGCGGACTCGCGCGGTCGAGCTGCAGCCGTGACGGGTCCCGCGTCGGGCGTTCGCCGGGCGATCGGGAGCATCAGCACTTTCGTCTGAGCCCCGTATCGTGGCGGACATGAGCCACCGCTCCGAGCTGCCGCCCGAGCATCTCGTCGCCGAACTGGTCGGTTTGCTCGACGATGCCCCCGAGATTGACGACCCGGCCGACGTCGAGCTGCTCGCAGGCACGTTGCTGCTGCCGATCTCGATCCCTGAGGTCCCGGAGCGTGCGAGGCGCGTCGTCATCGACGCTATCGAGGCACGCGCCGATCCGATCGCCTCCGCCGCGCTCGCGGCGCTCGCCGTGTTTGCACCCTCGCCGCTTGCTGCTTATGCGCACGATGCCGCCGTCCGCCTTGCGGGCCGCGAGGTCACGCACCCGGCCGTGGCGCAGATCGGCACGCTGTCGGTGGACTCGGCCGCCGCTGGCGCCGACGACGACACGGAGATGATCGTCGCTGTGCTCGCACGGCCCGGCAGCCGCGACCGGCAGGTGCTCGTGGTCGGCATCGATGTGGCGAACGATGCCCTGATCGAGTGCATGCTGACGCCACCGCTCCCGCGCCGTGAGGCCGAGCGGCTACTGCGCAAGCCGACGAACCACCCGGACGCGCCGCCGCTGGCTCCGCTGGCGACCGAGGAGCTGGCCGCGCGCGTGATCGTCACCGCTGGTCGCGCTCGCGATCTCGGCATCGCACTCGGCTCGGACGCCGCGCCGGTCCTGCCGATCATCGCCCGCGCTCTCACCGGCGCCCGCGACGCCGTCACGTGGCCTGAGACGCTCGCTCCGTGGGAAGAGGACGACGACGAGCTGTCGATCTACGACGACGCGCTCGATCCCGACGAGCTGATCGAGCGGCTATGCGCCGAGTTCGACGAGCACATCCGCGAGCGATGGCCATCCGCCAGCTCGGTCCGGCGCCATGCCGGTGCGGTCGGTGGCGAGATGCTGCGCTGGCGGGCCGCCACCGGCGACGGCCATCTCGGACGCTGGGAGGTCGAAGATCTCGCGATGTTCCTGATCGAGCACGTCTCCTCCAGCAGCGGGCTTGACGACGACGCGCGGACCGCAGCGCCGGACTGCGCTCTGGCCATGATCCGCTTTCTCGCCGACCGCGGCAGCCTCAGCGGCAACCCACTGCCCGACCTCGAGCACGCCTGTGAGATGCTCCGCACTCACGCCGCCCACCGCCCGCGCGGCGACGCCACGAGCCGACGCCGCTCCAAGCGCAAAGCGCAACGGTCAGCGCGCAAGCAGAGCCGTCGTCGCTGAACAGGTTCGCGCAGCTGCACTACGCGGCGCGGGCCGCGCGGCGCCATGAGCGCCGGGATCCGCGCCGAAGCGCCGGCATCAGCATCCTCGTGACCTCGAGCGCCGCCGATCGCATCGCGACCCCGAGCACGTTCTCGCCGTACAGGTCGAGGCCCCAGCAGCGCGATGCGGTCGTCCAGCAGGTCGATCAGCTCACGTCCGGTACGCCGATCCAGCATCGCCATCGGGCCCCACAGCAACGCTGTCCGGCCTCCCGCCTCGCTTGCTGGTCGGCGTCGGTTCCGTGCTACCGCCTTCTCGGTCGGGCAGGGATTGGGCATAAACGCTCGCACGGGCGGTGAGGGTCGGCCCTGCTTTGGCGGAGCGACGGATGCGCGGTCGACGATCCGCTCGAGCCCATCCCCCCTCGCTCGCTTGATCATCAGACGCTGATCTGGACCGATCAGGCGCTCAGGATCTGTGCCTTCTGGGCCCCAAACTCCGCGTCGGTCAACACGCCCGCCTCGCGCAGCTCGCCGAGCTGCTTGAGCTGCGCAAGCTTGTCACCCATATCCGGCGAAGCCGCAGCCGGTGCCGGTGCGGCGGCGATCGGAGTGGCCGAGCCAGGCTGCATCACCTGTCCCGCCGGCGCTGGGTGGCCCTGGGCGGCCGCATGCTCCTGCTGACGTGCGAGAACGCGCTCGTGAATCACATCAGCCGTCTTCACCGCCACTGCCGCCTTCAACCCCGTCTTCAACAGTCCCATCACGTGTCCTTTCCTGCAGTTCAAGCAGGGTCGGTCGCATCCAGCTCGGCGATCAAGTCGCCGGCCGGAATCCGCCCCGCACCGACAAGCCGGGCGCTGCTGCGGTCGAGCGCCGTCCACATCGGCACCGCCCAAACGTTCTCATACACCAGGATCCCGGCCAGGCTCCCCGGTTCGATCGCCGCGGCGACCTGATCGATGTCCGACTGGTCAAGCAAACCGGACGACAAACCCCACAGCCGCTCATCGAGCGCGTCGGAATGCTCCACATCAGCCACCTCGATCTTCGACACCGTCCCGTCAGCGTCCTTGCCGATGAACAGGACGTCGAGCACGCGGACAATCCCACGGTCGACAAGATCCATCAGCAGCCGAAACCCCTCACCGGTCACATGCCTCTCGGGCCACTCGACCGCCAGATAATCGATCGGACCCAGAATCGTATCTCCCAAACTCGCACTCCCTCTCATGTCGAAAATCGCCCGGGCAGCCGCACACGAACACTACTCCGGCGCGTCTCGCAGCCCGAGGCCACTCGACGGACAAACTGTCCAGAGCATCCGGGTGTCGATGGCACGGAACCTGCTTCGCTCCTGGCGCGCTACTCGTCGGTAATCCGCTCGCGCACCTGCTCAGCGCGGCAAGCGCGCACGAACCCCGAACGGAATTAGCAGGCTCTCAGCAAGCGGTTGCCGGCCTGGGCGCCGTGACTGGAGCTGGCGGCGCCTGTCAACGAGCCCGTTCATGGCCTCCCGGCACGTGGCCGCTTCATCGCCGACTGGGTTGCCGATCCGCCGCTTCCGCTTTCCGTGTTCGATGGCCCGAAGGAGAAGCAGGATCACGGGGTAGCGCGCGATTCGGGTGTCCGGGCCTGGGTGATTGCAGACGTGGCCGAGTCCGGCTCCCTGAGCGTCCGCTTGTTCGCCGCAAGCAAGCACTGAGGCGTCGCTAGGTTGCGCTCGATCGCTATGGACATCGCCGACGCGCGGGCCATCCGGACGATCGCTCTCGAGAAATGCGATCGCCCCGCCGGCCGCGACCTCGGTGATCGCATGCGTGGCCATGCGATCGCCGACAGCGGCCGGCGTCTGGGCACTGCAACGTGGCCGAAGCGCTCGTCACGATGAACCTGGGTGAAAAAGGAAAGCGATCGCCCAGCCCGCCCTTCCGCGAAGCCCGCCGGCCATGGCGGCGAGGCGATCAGGTGCCACCGATCAATGACCGCGCCTCCGCGGGGCCGACTACGAGATCGTGAAGGTCGCCGCCCACCTCGAGTCGACCGGACTGTTCGACGCCGCCGACCTTCATGGGCTCGAAGCCGGCCGTTCGGATCAACTGTTCGACTTGCCCGCCGGCGCGCTCGTCGTCCGTGGCGTAGAAGAGGACGGCCGGCTCCGGTGACCGGTTGCTAGAGGACTCGAGGAGATCGCCCGACATGCTGCCAAACGCCATGGCCAGGCGCGCCCCCTGCGGCAGCCACCCAGCTACAACCTTCCCAGAGGATTGCCCTTGCGGCAGGAGACGCACGATTTTCCCATGTGCGTCGAGGCCGACCGGGTTGCTCGGAACGACCACGAGCTTGTCGGTTAGCGGGTCGGCGACCTCTTCTATGACGCCCTTCAGCACCCCAAACCGCAGCGCGAGGATGATGGCATCAGCGCCCTGCAACGCGTCGCGGTTGTCGCTGGCAGCGGCCGCACCTCGCCCGATCGCCGCAGCCAGCCTTCGTGCCGACTCTGTGGCGGCGCTCGAGAGACGCAGGATCTCGCCGCCTGACGCGAGCCGGCGGGCGATGACCGATCCGAGCCCTCCACTGCCGATGATCGCGGTGCTCACGACCCGAACCCGTCTCTCAAGTCGTCTGCTCGGATGGCCAATGAGCGGGCGTCCAGTCCCCTTCTGGGTCCGTGGTTTGTCCCACTTCGATGATGTGTCCGTCGGGATCGCGGATATAGCAGCGGATCTCGTACTGGTGCTGTTTGGGCGGCGTCAGGAATTCAGCGCCACGGGCGCTCCATTCGGCGTACACGGCCGCGATGTCTTTGACCCGGATATTGAGGAAGCTGCTGACCCGGTCGGGATCGCGTGGTGTCTCCAGGGTGACCGTAGGCTGCGTCGAGACCCATCAGCAGCTGTTCGACAAACCCGCCTAAATGCCGCTGGGCAGCACCGCGCATAAGCAAGGACGGATCGCCGGCGAGAACGCCATCGGTGGAAACGCCGAGTTCGCCGGCAGCCTCGGCACCCAGGTCGTCAAGGTCTTCGACCTCGCGATCGCCGCGACCGGCCTACGCGAGAGCGTCGCCCGCGCCGAAGGGCTCGACCCGCTGACAGTCGAAACGAGCACCGACGATCACAAGGCGTACTACCCGGGCGCTCACCCGCTGCGCCTGCGCATCGTCGGCGATCGCGACAGCGGTCAGCTGCTCGGCGCGCAGATCCTCGGGCACGCCTCAGGCCAGGTGTCAAAGCGCATCGACACGATCGCCACCGCGATCTATCACCGCATGACCTTCGCTGAGGCCTCAGACCTCGACCTCAGCTACACGCCACCGTTCTCCTCCCCATGGGACCCGGTCCAGATCGCCTGCCAAGCCTGGGAACGCGCCCAGCGATCCCAAAACAATGCGCGCCAGACAGTGGAGGTCTAATGAGCAGTAGGCCAGTACGGTCGCGTTCCTCGCGACCAGGCGTCCGATCTAAGTGGTCGCGAAACAATAACTGTGGGCGGCGGACACGCGAAACCCTGCGTTTCGCGTGTGCTGAGGGCCAATTCTGCGACAGTTATTGATCCGCGACCGCTAACCTTCGGTCCTCTTCCCCGCTGAGGTTCTAGCGGCACTCATCCCGGCTTCCAAAATTCAGGCGAGGCAGGCGGGTTGCCGCACTGCGGCTGTGCTCCTGCATTGCTCGCGGCACGTGCATACCGTCGACGGCGGTTGCTTCCTTCGTTTGCGCGGGAAGCGCGCACGCACCCGCGCCGGGATTAGCAGGATCCCAGCAAGCAGCCGCCGGCTGCGTGGCGCTCGCGGAGGAAGCGGTCCACGCACACGAGCGTTTCCGGGCCTCGCGACGCGTAAACGCTTGATCGCCTCAGGAGCCATGTCGGTCGTAGTGCTGCTCCGCGCCGACAGCGGAAGCCCCACGACTGCAGTGCTTGCAGCCCCGGAGCAATCGATCACGCGCACGCAGAAGAGCCGGCGGCCGACCCCGGCGCCGTCGGAGCTGGACGAATGGCAGAAGCGTTCGCGGCGACCTTCGGGGCTCCCGTTCACAGACGGCCAAGCGCAAGCGCGCGTCCGCATTTCACCGGCATTGACTCCCAAGCGTTCACGCGCCGCCGAAGGCGTCGGCGACGGCCGCCGCCCAGCTGCCGTACAGATCGATGACAGTGGACGGCGCGGGCCATTCTCCGGCCTGTAGTCGTTTGAGCGCTTCGCCGCCGCGCCGGCGTGCGTGCGTGCGCGACCAGTCGTACGAGGACGGCGCAGCGCCGTAGCGCGCTCGCCACGCGCGCATCGCCTCGCGAACCCGTTCCCGGGTCCATTCCGGCGCAATCGCGCCGGGATGGCAGCGTTTGCAATACGCGAAGGCGTCGCCCTTGCCGTTCCGTGGCGCGGTGGGCGCCCCGCAGCTGCGACACACTCCGCGGTAGCGCGCCTTGACCGCGCGTGCCTTATCGCCGGTCGGATCGTAGAGATACGTCTTGATGGTTGCCTCTGCGCGTCCCAGCCGACGAGCGATCTCCGCGATCGATAAACCCTCCTGGTCGCGGTAATGGCGGGCGAGTTGCGCCGCGCGGCGCCGTTCCGTGACCCGGTCGAGCATAAGAGCCCAAGCCTACCGGAGGTGCTGGACAGCCGCCCCGAGCCACAAAAGAGGTCCGTCGGAGACGAAGTTCTCCCTTGGTGCCGCGGCACGCGCGTGACTCCGAAGCTCGCGACCTCCTGCCTTGCTGGTATTCGTAGGTCTTTTGTTAGCATCCGACGGGTCGTAGAAGTACGCCTTGACCGTCGCCGGCGACCGCCCGAGACGGTCCGCGATCTCGCTGATCGAGAGGCCCTCAGACTCGCGGTAATGGCGCGCCAGGGCGACCGCCCGGCGCCGCTCTACAACCCGATCGCCACCCGCGGTTGACGCCTCGCCCGTCACTGACGTCAAGCTACCTCGCTCGATTGGCGTTTTCGTCGAGGTCGGCATGCACCGGATGGAACCTCCTACCCGCGCATTCCGAGCCTGTCGGCGGCGGCGCAAAGATGCGCGTCCCAGACCGAATGCGGGTCTTCGCCAACGCGGCGTCAAACACGTTAGATCCCGAGCACGTGACGCGCTGCAGCCCCCAATCCTGCTTCGGCGAGTCCGCGGATGACCCCGGGTGCGGCACGTCGCATGGCTCGCGCAGCGCGCTTCAGGGGCGACGCCTCCTCCTCGGTAGGCGCGCTGTCGGCGAGCGCTTCCAGAATCGCAGCGAGCTCGCCCGGCGAGCCGAGCGCGTCGAAGCGCGGCCATAGCCCGAGCGCCTGCTTGCCGGTGCCGGTCACGAGGAACCGGCAGAAATGCACTCCGCCTCCACCCTCTGCAGTGCCTCCATCCGAGGAGACGTAACCGGCGTCGTGAAGCGTGAGCACCGCCCGATGGAACTGGGCCTGAGTGAGCTGCGGCACGCGGTTGTCGGGCTGATCGCTGTGCTGGTTGGTAGAGAGGATGTTCGCGCGGGGCGGGTTCTCATCCAGCCATCACAGGACAGGCTCGTCACGGTCAGTCCACAGGCTCATCCGCCACCCGCTAATCGCCGCATCTCGTCCTGGGCTACGTCCATCACGACATCGCCGGCCATCTGCGACAACGTCCCCGCCGCGCGCCGCGCAGCAGTGCGCTCCTCGTCGTCGACATCGCCTGTGTCGGCGAGGCCGCGCAGTACGCGGGCGAGCGCGACGTTCACGGCTGCGTCCTCGGCTGGCGGCCACTCACCGAGCACGCGGAGACCATCGGCAGTGGGACGCAGCCGCTCCCAACGCTCATAGGCGTTCGTCGCGACCGGGCCAGCGCCCGCTACGAGGCCGTGCTGCTGCAAGCGCTTGATCGCCTCCGCGACCTGCGCTTCCGTCAACTTGGTTATCCCAGCGAACGGCTCGCGGCTCCCGTAGGGAAGCTGGGGCGTCCCCTCGTCGCCGTGTTCGAGCACCCAGCGAAGGACAGGCCCTTCGAGTTGTTCCCATGTCTCGCTCATGCCTGCGCGCCACCCGGAGGCTGTAGCTGGCGCTGCGCGGCCTCGGCGCTCAGCGCCGCGCGGGCGGCTCGGAAGCTCTCGATGATCCTGCCGACTGCGGGGTCGAAGTCGTAGTAGCCGCTGGCGGTGAGCATTTCGGAGAGGAAGACGCCGGCGATCTCCTCTCCGGGCTTCTTCCGGCGGCTGCTGCGCAGTCGCGGCCATCCGTATCCGCCGACGGGCGCGCCGGGGAACTGACCGCTTGCGCGGGGAGGAGCCTCGCCGACGAATGTGAGGCCGGTCCAGGCTCGGGGCCCGTTAGGGCCGCTGACTCGGGTCGCGAGGTTGAAGTTCCAATCCACACGCGCGAGGCGACGACGGCCGCGCCCGGCCTTTGAGAGCTCGGCGTACCGTTCGCGACCGACGGCGTCGGCCAGCTGCGCGATGACCGTCGCCATCTCGGCGGTATCGAGGCGAAGCTTGTCGCCGTCCTCCTCCGGGGTCAGTGCCCAGAGCAGCTCGACCTCGCCGGTCGGGTAAACGTAGAGGGCGCGCTCGTGGAAGCCATCGGGGACTTCGACCGCGAACAGCGTAACGCTCTCCTCCGCGTAAGTAGGGACCGTGTCGAAGACGCCCGGGAACGCGTCTGTGGCGAACGCCTGCGCGCGGCTGACCTGGCCCGGGTCGTACGGCCGTGGCGCGAAGCGGCTCGGCGCGACGACCGCGTATAGGCAAAGCCGACCCAATGCTCATCGGCGAGAACCTGACCTTGCGCGAGGCGATTGTCCGGTGGTCAGGCCGCAAGCGCCGGGTCGCAGCCACGACCGAGCGCTGAGCGGCACTGATGAGCTCAGCGGGGTTGAAGGGACCCAGTATCGGCACCCGTCAGATGATGGCCGGATCGGCGGCGGTCAATGTCGCTGGGAGCGCCCCGGCACGGCCCTCTCCCGGACTCGGACTCCCGCGGCGGAGAAAGTCGCGTCCTGCGGCGGCCCCAATTGGAGGCGTGAACCATCATGTCCTGACTCCTTACGCTGCTGCGCGTCTGCTCGGCGTGACGATCGAGGAGATCGGCCGAGTCCAGGACGAAGGCATCCTGCCGGTCTACGACCTCGGCGGCGAGCGCATGGTTCCGGACGACGCGTCATCGCGCACGCAAAGCGCAGCAGGATAGTGCTCGATACGTACTTTCCGCTCAGCCTTAGAGCGACCGCAGTGCTCGCGAGTCACTGGAAGCGGATGCCGCGAGAGGCCGCGGCTATACCGAATTCTGTACTGGACTAGGACTAGACTAGTGCAGAATTGCTATAGAACCCCGCAGCAAAAGCTTGCGCTCGGGGGGAGGTCCAGTCGAGAGCTTGCGTGATCTCGTCCAGGCTCTGCTGGAGCTGGAGTTCGGCATCGACAACCCCGAGCACAGGGAGAGCCTGCGGCGCCGCGCGGGCATCAGCGCCCGGGCGTGAGCCGTCCGCAAGGGCGACGGCTGAGCGGCCAGTGGCGCAGGTGCCCAAGAGCCAGGCGTGCATGAGCCGTGCGCCGCGAACGCCACGCCGACAAACCGGCGCGCCCCCTCTGACTCGGTCATCGTCGAGGCCGGGTTGCTCTGACCTCCCCGAACCGTAGCCTCACAGCTCATGTCGGTTGAGAGCGAGCTGGAGCTGCGGATTGCCGCACTCGACTGGACCCAGTTCGAGCGACTGGTGTTCGACCTCGTGCTCGATGAGAACCCCGATGCTGTTCGGCTTCGGCCACCAGACGAGGGAGCGGACACGCTCGTGCTCGCCAACGAGGGAGAGCCAGCCCGCGTGTGTCAGGCGAAGCACTTCACGGGGAGCATCAGGTGGGACCAATGTGAGGAGTCGCTCCGAACTGCGATCGCTAGCTACGAGCCGCTGAGCGTGACGTTCGTGTTCCCCAAGGACCTCACGGCGGCCCAGCTCCGGAGCTTCGAGACCCGCCTGCAAACCATCGGTGCAGCCGCCGGCGTGAGCGTCGACCACTGGGGCGTGAGCGTGCTCCGCAACCGCCTCCAGCGCAATGCCCACGTGCGCATCCGCTACTTCGGCTACGACAGGCAGACCATGATGGACGTCGCCGCTGGTCGGCTCGCGAGCGCAGACCCGATCACCCAGGCGATGAATCTTGAGGAGGCCTTCGGCGCCGACGATCCCGGGTTCGAGTACGAGGTCGAGCTCCTGCGCGGCCCGATGTCGGAGCCGACGATCGTGGAAGGCTCCAGCGTCACGATCATGCTTCGCGAGGGCCCGCGAACGCTGAGGCTGGCGGTGCGGGCACGCGAGGACGACTCCGGCCCGGTCGCGGTATGGAGCTTCGCCGAGGACCAGCGAGGAGCGGCCGCGCGGAACGCGGCCATGCTCGCGACTGCCCGCGGCGACGAGGAGGTCGCCATCGAGTCGGGCTTCGTGATACAGCTCGTGAACGCGCCCAGGCTGATGCGCGAGACGTTCGAGCAGACACCGCCGGAGGACCGGCAGGGGCGGTTCGTCTTCCAGCCAGGGCCGGGAATACCCGTAACCATCACCATCCACGGCGCCGGCGGCAGCTCCAGCAGCCGACAAGTCACCGTCTACCCCTTCCCACCGACTCCATGGCCGCCTATCGGAGAGCACGATCGCGCGTTCGTCGGGCTCGACGGTGCGTTCATGCCGTACTTCGGCTTCCGGCCCCTCAGCGAGACGCGCGGCCAGACGCTCTTCCTCCCGCAGCTGTGCCTCGGGACTTCGGCGCGGGAAAACGCTTCTGCCCTGCAGTTCTGGCTCGACCTCCTCGACTCCGAGCGCGCGGAGTTCTCGGGCTCACTCTTCCCGCTCGAGCTCACGCAGATCCACCCGGGCAGACTCGCCGCACCAGAGGAAGCGCGCCCGAGGTTCGAAACCCTTGCGACGGTATATGCGGCCGTGGCCTGGCTCGAAGAGACGCTCGGGGTGGAACTGCCGGTGCATGCACCGCCCATCAGCGGGGAGGAGATTGCGCACGTCGGAAGCGCGCTCGCGATCCTGCACGACCGGACGGTGGACATCACGTTCAGGGAGGCAGAGGGATCAACGACGCGCGCGTACGCCGAAGTCGAGGCGAACCGCATTCGAAATCACCCACCAATCGTCCTTCGCAGCCGGAGAGACGATCTTCGGGACCGAGGTCGAGCTCGGGGCGGCGTTGGGGCAGCTGCCCGACGTCCACGTAATCGAGCTCCCGAGGCTGGGCGACGAGACCGTGACCTTGCGCGTAGTCGCCGCCGACGACGACAACGTCGTGTCATGCCGGCTGCTCGCGGCTGGTGAGCAGCCGCCGCCCGACGCCATCCACGGATAGCGGCAACACGAACACCTCGCGTAATACCGCGTCGCGCACGGGCCCATCGCGCGAACCAGTTACTTCTCCCCGCTTCATGTTCACCTGCCTGGCGCTAGCCAGCCCACCAGTCGCGCTGGCCCTCGACGTCTTCGCGCGGAGCCTCGCCGAGATTGGGCGCGCCGATGACGAGGATCTCGAGGCCCTCCGGCCCGGCCTCGTAGCCTCGCCACGTACCGGGCGGGATGCGCACGGCGTCCCATTCCTTGAGCTCGACGATCTCGTCGTCGACCTTCATCCGCCCGCTCCCGCGCAGGACCACGTACACCTCCTCTTGCTTCTGGTGCGTGTGGCCGTACGGGAAGCGGTAGCCGGGGGGGACGCGCTGGTAGCTCAGGCCGGAGTTCTCGAGCTCGAGCGCCTCGGTCGCCGAGCGGAACTCTAGGTCCGGCGCGCCGTCGAACCTAGAGCCGAGGTCGTCCAGATCCTCCTTGAGGTTCCTGAGCGTAAACGGCATGGCGCGCAATCCTATGGCGCCTCTGGCTGGGCTCGCCCGATCTGATGCGTCAGGAGCCGCGGTGCCAGGTTCCTTCCTGGCGGCGCTCCGGGGTCAGGCAATAGGTTCCGCTTGCATGTGTAGGAGGCCCGTCGCCGCGCCCGGCCAGCGTGCTCCTTCGCGCGGCCTGCGGGGCTCTGGGGCTGCAGCTGAGGACAGATACTGGCGACCCGGCGGGACCTACTGCCGGCCGAGTTCATCGACGAGCTCAGCGGATTGCAGGACGACGCCGCGCAGGTCCCGTGGCTGGAGTAGGTGCTGAGGTCCGAGCTCGGAGCCGATGTCGACGACGTGTTCGCGAGCTTCGATCGCAGCTCACTCGCGGCCGCCTCGACCGCGCAAGTGCACGCTGCGTGCTCGACTCCGGTGAGCGGGTCGTCGTGAAGGTTCGCCGGCCGGGGATCGACACAGTCGTGGCGTGGGATCTGGACATCGTCGATCGACTGGCGAGGCGCCTCCAGCGCAGCACGCGCTGGGGGCGGGGAGTCGTTGGCGATCGAGGGCACGCTGGCCCAGCTCGCGCCCGGCTTCGACATCCTCACGGACGCCCGCCGCTTCACCACCGACTACCTCGCCGCGCAGCTCAGCCCCGCAGCGCTACGCAAGACCGCCACCGACGAACTGATCTCGTTGGTGCCGATGCTACGCCGGCTGCCGCGCCGGCTGGATCGGATCAGCGCCTCACTCGAGCACGGGCGACTCGGCCTCAACGTCCGCCTGCTAGCCGACGAGGGCGACCGCCGCTACCTAACCGGCCTCGTGCACCAGCTGGTGCTCGCGTTTCTGGCCGCCACCCTCGGCGTCATGTCCGTACTCATCCTTGGTCTTCTCGGAGGGCCGAGGGTGACCCACAGCGTGACCCTATACGCGTTCTTCGGCTACTGCCTGCTCGTGTTCGCCGGCGTCCTCGCGCTACGCGTGCTCGTGCTCGTATTCCGGTCGGATACAGGCTGAGGGAGCCGGTTCGTAGTCGTATTCGACGACCGTTCGACGTCGAGGACCAGATCGCAACGCTCACCGCCCACAGCGCCGCCTGCGTACGCGACCTCCGATCCAGCTTGAACAGGACGTGCTCACGTGGCTGCGCGCTGCGCGCTCGCTGATGACAAGCTCGGCCGCAATCTCCTTGTTCGACCTCCCCTGGGCCACCCTCAAGAACGGCGGGTTCAGCCGAAACTCGGGTTTGCCCGTGAGCCCTTCTGAACGTCGCGGCTTGCTAAGCGCGACGCCAAAGGGGAGGATCACATCGTGGAAGCGGCACGGACCTCGAGAGAGTGGGAACGGTATGCCTGGGCGGCGGGCATCCTTTACGTCATCGCGCTGCTAGCGGAGATTGTGGTCGCGCTCGGAGTCGGACTGACCCAGAACGACTCGGCAGCGAAGATCGCGAGCGGGCTCCACGAGCACCGCGACCGGCTGTTGGTGATCACCTACCTCTCCGTCGTCTACGCCACCGCGTTTCTGATCTACCTCTGCAGTCTCTACAACCTGCTGCGCGGAGACACCGACAGGCCCCGGATCCTCGGCTCCCTGGTGCTGGTCGGCGGAGTGCTCTTTATTGCCCTGCATGCCGTCAGCGACATCGGCATCACCGGCCTAGTCGGCGCAAAGGTAGCGTCGTTTGGGTATCGACACGACCCTGGTGTCGCCTACACGCTGTACCTGATGACGTATGCGCTGGAAAGCGTCGGGGACGTCTTCGGCAGTCTCTCTGCTGTCGCCGCAGGCTTGCTCGTGATCAGGAGCGGCGTCCTGCCGCGCTGGCTCGGGTGGGTTTCGATCCTCGCCGGGATCATGCTCTTCCTTCAAGGCTTCGGCCTCGGCGGCGTCATCGCCTCGTTCGGGCTGATTCTCGACCTCATCGGGTTCGTGCTCTTCCTGATCTTCGTCCTCGTGAGCAGCGTCATCATGCTGACGCGCGAAAACGCGGTCCCGAACACCGCGGTTCAGATCAAGTAGACCACTACATCTTCGGGGTCGGGTGCAGGCCCCCGCCCGAGCGGGGCGGAGAGGCAGCCCAGGATCGGCTAGCCCGACGGGGACGGGTCGGAGCCGGCGACCCGCGAAACTCATCGACCGCATGCTCGTCCACGCAGACCACACCGTCGCCCCGCGGCAGCGACGCCTCGCCTCGGCACGACGGGCTGCAAATACTGCCTCGGACGACAACCCGGCAGCCGCCGGCCGAGACACCTGCGGTGGTGTCTGCGCTAGATCTAGCGAGCACACCTCGCGGAAAGGGCGAATCCGGCGCCGTGCTGATCACTCACTTCGCTCGCGCTCCGGTAGCTCAGCGGTAGAGCAGTCTGCCGGTCTGCACCACCACGACCGCAGCAGCAGCTTCCTGATCCAGCCCGCGGGCCGGAGCATCGACGGTTACCGGTAAGAGCGCCCGGCGCACCACGCCGGGAGGTCGGCGCGTTCAAGTCGCGCCCGGAGCCCAAGCTCCGTAGCTCAGTTCTCCCCGTCGTGCACCACCACGACCGCGGGCTCGTCCGACTCTGGCTGTGGGCCGGAGCGGCACCGGTTATCGCCTCAGGAGCGAGAGGGCGGCCAGCGTGACGGCGTGACCCACCGCGACGTCCTGCGGCTCGCGCACCCTGCCGGCAAGGTGTCGGCGGGTAACCCGTCGCTCGAGGTCTCGCCGCAGCACGAGGCGCTGTTCGAGTGGATCGTCCGCGGGACCGTCGCGGATGGCATGCCGCGCATCGTCGACGGCTTCGTCGCAGCCCAGGCAGCCGAGACGCCGAAGCGGGCGACGTCGCTTGTGCGCGAGTATCGGCTGCCGCGCGAGGCGATCAAGCCCGAGCACCTGACCTCCCCGGAGGTGTGGGCCGCGCTGCTCGAGGACATGCCGATGACGGCGCCGATCCGCAGCCTGGCGACGATGACCCAAGTCGGAGTGATCGCACCGGGCTCGGAGGGCACGGCCAAGGTGGTCGCCCAGCTCGGTGATGGCGAGCGGATCCGGAAGGCTCGGGTCCACCCGATCCAGGCTCTGCGCGACTACCGCCACGCGTCGGGTATTGACGCGCGACTGGTCGTGGTCGGGATGGTCTCGAGCGGGTTCTCGATCGCCGACCCGGCCGATCCCGGGATGCTCGACGTCGTCGGTTTCGACACCGCGACGGCGCAGCTGATCGCCGACTTCGCTCGCGGCACGCTCTGAATCCCAAGAGCACAACCGCGATCGATGAGAAGACGCGCCGCCGCCCAGCCGCTCGGGGCGGCGGCGCCGCAGCGCGGGCGTGGCGAAACCACGTCAGACGCACCGGCCTCAGAAGCCGGCGGGCTCACGCCCATGGGGGTTCGACTCCCTCCGCCCGCACCTACCCCCGACCACAAGGAGGCACCATCGATGGCCGCCAGCAAGCACACCAACGACGACCAGTCCTTTCGAGCCGACGAGCAAGCGGCGCAACGGTTTCCCGTCCGAGACCCGCGTCAAGCGAGGTGACCGCACCATCAGGGGCGGCGAGATAGAGCTGCTCGAGCGGCTCGGCAACAACGACCCATGCCCATGCGGATCCGGGCGGCGGTTTCAAGAACTGCTGCCGTAACAGCGACGGCTTTTGACGGCGCAGGCCGCAATGACTACTACCGCGAGCGCTGACGGCGCTCGCCTACCCGGAGGGACCTGCGCCCTCCGGAAACTCGCCTTCGTAGCTCAGAGGAAGAGCGCCGGGCTTCGAACCCGGAGGCAGAGGTTCGACTCCTCTCGGGGGCTCTGGACACCGTGGCCGAGCGGTGAGGCGCGCGCCTGCAAAGCGCGTCAACGGCGGTTCGAATCCGCCCGGTGTCTTGCCGAAACAACACCCACAAAGGAGGATGAGCGCAATGAAGATCAAGACGTTCGGCCCCGTCGACGAGCGGAGCCTGAAGCAGCTCGAGCGCTGCATGGACGCCGGCGACGCCGAGTTCGGTGTGCTGTGCGCGGACCATCACCCCGGCTACAGTCAGCCGATCGGCGGCGCGATCGCCTACGAGGGCTACGTCTCGCCGTCGGGTGTCGGCTATGACATCGGCTGTGGCAACAAGGCCGCGTCGGCTATGACATCGGCTGTGGCAACAAGGCCGCGTGCACCGAGCTCACGCGGGCTGACCTCGACGCGCTCGGCGGCGTCGATCGGATCATGCGGGAGATCACCCGCCGGATCTCGTTCGGCATGGGCGTCCCGGCGCAGGAGCGTGCCGACCACGCGGTGCTCGACAAGATCGCCGCGGCGGAGGTCGCGCCGCAGCGCAAGCTGGCGCAGAACGCGGCCAACCAGCTGGGGACGGTCGGGTCCGGCAACCACTACGTCAACCTGATGGAGGACGGGCAGGGCCGGGTCTGGGTCGGAGTCCACTTCGGCTCCCGCGGGTTCGGTCACAAGACCGCGTCCGGTTTCCTCGCGCTCGCGCAGGGACTGCCGTTCGACAGCCGCGCTGCGGAGGGTGAGATGGATTCGCCGCCGGTGCTGCTCGAGCTCGGCACCGAGCGCGGCGATGCCTACGTTCAGGCGATGGAGCTCGCGGGCGAGTACGCCTACGCTGGGCGCGACGTGGTCGTCGCCAAGGTGCTCGAGATCCTCGGCGCAGACGCGATCCACGAGGTGCACAACCACCACAACTTCGCCTGGCGCGAGGAGCATGGTGGCCGCACCTACTGGGTGATCCGCAAGGGCTGCACCCCAGCGCGGCCCGGCCAGGAGGGGTTCGTCGGCGGTTCGATGGGCGACGAGTCCGTGATCCTCGAGGGCGTCGAGTACGTCACGCGCCGGTCGATCGGGTCGATCTCGAGCTCGCGCTCGTGGCGCTCGATCACGATCGCGTAGAACACGCGGCCCATCCGGTCCCAGAGCACGATGTCGCCGGCTTTCACTCCGCTGAGCGTCATCGCCTCGCCTCCGTGCGCCGAGCGGTTGCGTTAAGCACGTTCGCGAGCACGCGCGCCTCGTTGGCGGTCAGGCTTACGCCGGCGATCGCCGCGGCATGCCTCAGCAGGACGACGACTGAGCCGTCGCTGGCAGTCACTCGCAGCTTGGCCTCCCGGCTCGAAACCGGGTGGATCGTGAACTCGTCGGTGTGCCGCTCGCCGTTCATTGCTCCTCCTCCTTACGAGCCGCTGGTTCAGCGGGTCGTCTGGAAGCTGATCGGCGGCACGGTAGGCAAGGCCGGCAAGGCCGGCGAACATGCTGTCGAAGGTGGCGAGCTGGCCGACCCCGTCCCGTCGTGGTCTTCGCTCAGCTCGCCGAACACATCGATCACGTAGGCCCGGGCGCGCCTGAACGCCTCGTCGCGCAGCTGTGGGCCCCACGGCCCGCCGAGCAGCACCGAGGCGACTTCCGACCCTCCGTTCGCGCCGCTTCGCGCACCCGCTGCGACACTCGCACCGGCGGCTCCAACGCCAGCCCCCCCGGCGCCAGAACCCGAGCCCGACGCCAGCGCCGACACCGACCGCTAGCAGGTTCGCGCTCAGCCGAGCGCCCAACCGTGAGTCCGTCGCCCGTGCGCGCTGATCGCTCCCACCGCGCTCGCCGCCCGCCCAGCTCGGCATGTGCTGCCGGGCGGAATCGCGCAACTGCGACCCTGCCGCATAGCTCACCGCCCGCGAGACGAAGCCGCCGCGGACTGCACCGGCCCGTGTCGCTGCGTCTCTCGAGAAGGTCGACGAGCCGGCTCCCATGAAGCTGCCCCAGACTGCAAAGCCCCGCCGGGCCCGGCGCCCACGCACCGACCGCACCCCGTCCGGCGCCGAGCTGCTCCGTGTCGGCGGGGCCGGCGCGCGGCGCTCGCCACGCTGCTCCTCGGCGGCGGACGAGCTTCGGCAACCGGGGCCATGCTTTGGCGCGACATCGACCTCGCCAACGGCCGGTTCGACGTCGGCCGCGACAAGACAGATGCAGGGATGCGGGAGGTCGACATGCTCCCGCTGCTGCGGGAGATCCTGACCGAGCATAAGGCCGCGAGCGAGCGGACCCGCCCTAACGACCCCGTGCACCGCCACCGGGACGGCGCGCTCGCGACACAACCCCCGCCAGGACGTCGTCGACGCCGCGGTCGCCCACGCGCACCGGCTGGTCGAGGAGCGCGGCCTGCAGCCCCTGCCACTTGGCATCACCCCGGACAAGCTGCGGCACACGTTCGCCTCAATCCTGGTCGCGATCGGGAAGGACCCGACCTACGTGATGCAGCAGCTCGGCCACACCGACCCCGCCTTCACGCTGCGGGTCTACGCCCACGCGATGCGCCGCAGCGAGGAGGAGCGCGAGCAGCTCAAGGCGCTCGTCGAAGGCCACAATTGGGCACAGATTGGGCACAAAACGGCCGAATCGACGTCCGCGGCGGTCGAGCGCGACACCGACTGAGACGCAGAGAGCCCCGCGATAGCAGGGCTTTCTAGAAATGCAGCTGGTTGTGACTTGTCAGTCCCGTACGGTGTCCGTACACTGGGGCTGTGCGTACTCAGCGACTTGAACTTCGACTCACCGACGAGGAGCGGTCCATCGACCAGGCTGCCGCCGCCGCGGTCGGCGAATCGCTCAGCGACTTCTTCCGGCGAGCCGCAGCCAACCGGGCAGCTGACGTGCTCGCCGATCAGCGAAAGATCGCGCTCACCGAAGACGAGGCGATCCGCTTCCTCGACGCGCTCGAGACCGTCGACGATCACACCGTCGCTCGCCTCGCGGACCTTCGCGCCAGGACGTCAGCCCCTCGCGGGCGGCCACCGAGCGCTACGACCCCTCTCGCCACGACCCCTTCAAGTTCCAATCCGGGAACGACGCGCTTGACCAGTGGCTTGTCCGCTACGCCGGACAGAGCGAGCGCCGCGACGCTGCCCGCACGTTCGTAATCACCGACGGCCGTGTCGTAGTCGGCTACTACGCGCTGCTCGCCGGCGAACTCGACCACAAGACGGCGACCGAGCGAACCCGCAAGGGCATGTCACGCCACTACCCGATCCCGGTAGCGATCCTCGCGCGGCTCGCCGTCGACCACCGCCACCAGAACCGCGGCCTCGGCGCAACCCTGTTGCGCGACGCGCTGCAGCGAGTGACGCTCGCCTCTGAGCAGCTCGCCGTTCGCGCCGTCGTCGTCCACGCCATCGATCAGCCCGCTGTCCGCTTCTACGAGCATTTCGGGTTCCGAGCCCTTAACGACACCCCCCGCACACTGATGGTCACGCTCGCCGACCTACGCGCCGCCGGCTACCCCTGAACGCGGCGACACCACGACAAGCGCCGCCGCTGGCCGACAACTCAGGTGCCACCCCGCCTGCCGAGACGCTCGCTCCACGACGAAACGCAAGAGAACACGATCCGGCGTCACGACTACCGAAGCTCCCCAGGTTCGTCGCTAGTAGCTCGAGCCCGCCGCTGGCTACTGGTTTGGGGCAATCGTTTGCAAGATGGCTGCAGGCACCGATGCGCGCTGTCGTGAGCTGGAATCCAGTCTCGAACTAGCCATGGCTGCGTCCAACAAGTCAGGAGCGGTCGCCGGCAGCGACACGATCGCTTCGACATCGGTACTCGGTCGGAGTGGAGGAGTCCTTCGGCGACGATCCACGAGTCCAGCTTCAGGCCGGTCGGCGTCCCGGCTGAACTCCAGGCGCCGCCGCGCACACCCGAGTGGCCGGACGGGCTGCGCGTGGTCGCGTTCGACCCGGTGCGTGACGCGCTTGAGTTTTATGCCGCGGGCAACGAGGCGTTCGCCGATCACTGGGGCCACGTGCCGCGCGATGTCGAGTCGTGGTCAAAGAGCCACCTCGGGAGTGAGCGCTTTGACCCGACGCTCTGGTGCGTGGTCCGCGCTGGGGATGAGATCGCCGCCGGGACGATCTGCACTGGCGACACGTACGGCGGCGGCTGGGTACACGTGCTGTTCACGCGTCGCCCTTGGCGCAGGCAGGGCGTGGGTGCGGCGCTCCTCGGCGACGCATTCGGGCGCTTCTGGAGCGCAGCGAGCACAGCGTCGGGCTTGGCGTCGACGCGGCGAGCGACACCGGCGCGCTCCGCCTCTACGAGCGCGCCGGGATGGAGCCCGTGCTCGGCTGGGTGATCTACGAGAAGGAGCTCGGCGGTGCTGCGTGAGCGGCGACCAGCGCGTCAGAATGCAGGCGACGCGGGACGTTGTCGTCGGAGCTGACGATCGCTTCCGCTGGCCCGCGGGTTTCCGGACGGCGGCTGCTTCGGCGACATTGCAAGTCGTCCCGATCGGACGACGCGCCAGCCGTCGCCGACGATCGCTTTTCGCGAGAGCGATCGTCCGGCTTGCTTGCCCGGCACGACCGCTTCCGACGGCGAGCGCTCATCCGACCCCGCCGAGGCGGGGTGATCCCTTTGCCACGAAGGCGATCACGTGGAGCTGGCGCCGCTACGATCGCTTCGACTGAACGAGCGGATACCGGGCGCCAGCGCTCGCCGACGAGGCGCGCCCCGGAGGGCTGGGATCGGCTGGCGCGGCCGAAAATCGCGTTCGCCCGATTCGCGTCCGCGGGCGTGGCAACCCGGACAGACCGGGCTGCGGTTGCTAGGCGCTGCATGCGCACGGTGCGGATCCAGAACGTCTCGAGCCTGGCCGCGCTTTCGGCGAGAAGCGCGACCGAGCCGCCGGTCGGGCCGGAACGAGCTCGTCGCCAAACCCAGCACCGAGTGCTTGCAGCCTTCTTGCAAGCACTCGGGTCGAGGCGAGGCGCGCCGCGACCAAGAGTTGGCGCTCCCGCTGGACGGAACCAGCGGTCAACCTCACATACGCGCGTGGCTGCAAGGCCGCTCGAGTGGCCACGGCGGATCTGCTCGGAGTTAGCGCACACGCCGCACGCGAGCAAGCACCCGGACCTAGGGCGGGTCGCGGACTTGCACATTGGCCACGGTTGCGAGGGAACGCTTGGCGTCAGCTGGAGATCGATTCCGCCTCCACCTGCAAGCGACGACGACGAGCAAGATTCGCGTGACTTCACCGCCGACGGTCGCGACCGCGGGACGATTCCTTTCGACGGCGAGCACTCGTGTGTCGTCCACGACGTGGCGTGATCCCTTTGCCAAGGTTGCGATGGTTGCGCCGACCGCGTGGCCGTGACCGCCGGCGATCGCCGAGTTGTGGGCTCCGTGCAACCGACGGCTGCTGACAGACGACCGCGGTCTCGCGGCGTGGCGCCTCCCCGAGGGACGATTGGCAGAAGCGTCGCGGGGACCTTCGGCGCTCCCGTTCACAGGCGGCCGAGCGGAAGCGCGCGTTCGTATGTCAGCGGCATTGACGCCCGAACGGTCAGGCGCCGCCGAAGGCGTCGGCGAGGGCCGCCGCCCAGCTCCCGTACAGATCGATGACAGTGGACGGCGCGGGCGATTCTCCGGCTTGTAGTCGTTTGAGCGGTTCGCCGCTGCGTCGGCGTGCGTGGGTGCGCGACCAGTCGTAGGAGGACGGGGCAGCGCCGTAGCGCGCTCGCCAGGCGCGCATCGCCTGACGGACCCCGCTCGCGGGTCCATTGCCGCGCGATCGCCCCGGGACGGCAGCTCTTGCAGTATTCGTACGCGTCCCCCTTGCCGCCCCGCGGGCTCGTCGGCGCGCCGCAGGCACGGCACGCGCCCCGGTAGCGCGCCTTGACCTCGCGCGCCTTTTCGCCGACCGGATCGTAGAGATAGGCCTTCACGGTGCCCTCCGCGCGCCCCAGCCGGCGAGCGATCTCGGCGATCGCCAGGCCCTCCTCGTCGCGGTAGTGGCGCGCGAGTTGCGCGGCGCGGCGTCGCTCGCTAACGCGGTCTGTCATGAGCACCTGTGCAAAGGGAAAGAGGGGGTGAGGCCCGGCCTGGAGCTGTCGAGCTTCGTCGAGCCGGACCACGAGCCGGGGTCGCCCACCGCCATGGCCAACGAACTAGGGCTCCGAAACGTTTCATTCGAAGTTGACGACCTGCAGGCGACGGTCGACCAGCTGGCTGCGGACGGCTACGGCCTGGTCGGCGGCATCGGTCAGTACGAAAACATCTGGCGCATGGCCTACGTGCGCGGGCCCGAGGGGATCATTGTGTCCCTGGCTGACGCCGAGCGGGTTGTCGCGGCTCTGATCGGGGCCCGCGACGAAGCCGTCGAGAGAGATGGACATGTGGCACGTGGTTGGTGTCATGTAAACCAAGACCACCGAATCGACGAGAAATCATCGGTGGGGGAACGCCCCCGCGAAAGCTAGCCGG
>CAWEQQ010000034.1:0-62921 GCA_963811155.1 uncultured Solirubrobacterales bacterium | reverse complement strand
CAACGGAGTGGCCACGCGCCCCGCACACAGGACGAGGAGCCGCGGCTACGAGTGCCCGTAGTCGGGGTCAGCGGCTGGCTGGCCCCGAGCCGTACGTCCGGCCCGGGTCACGGGGACGGCGGCGAGACCGTCGGGATCGCCGGCTGGGCAGTGCCCGGAGCGTCTGCGGCGCCGGCGGGGAGTTGGTAGCCGCGGTCGGCCTTGGCGACCGCGCCGCTTCTGGCCAGAGTCCTTGACCGCCCGCTGCCATTGGGCCCGATCAGGCCGAGGACTTCGGGGCCGCTCGTCACGGTTACTCCGAAGTAGTAGTCCAGCCCGAGGAAATCGAGCGGGGTCGAGATCGTCACCATGTCCCCCGACTGGATCGCGTCGGCCGCCAAACAGAGCCCGATCGCAGGGCCGGCCGCACGACGTGCCGTCCGGTCGTGCTCGTACCGTACTCGACATGCCGTCCCGCAACGCGTCATGTCCGTGCGGCAGCGGCCGCAAGCACAAGCGCTGCTGCCTGGAGCGCAGCGACGCGGTCGCAGGGGAGCTCCGCGCCCGCGGCAGGCTGATGGATGACGTGATCGAGTGGCTCAGCCGCGAGCACGACCAGACGCTTCGCCGGGCGGACGACGAGACCGTGCTGATCCGCATGCTCGGTGAGTGTAAAAGGAAGGAGGGCTGCGGCGGACGACTTCGCGCCGGCGGAACCCGGTGGCGGGAGATGCGTTTCAGCGCGACTATGTTCCTTGCAGCGGTTCGACGCCCGACGCGTGCGATACCGTCTGCTTGAGCCACCCTAGGACTTCCTCGTCACGGCGTCGCTGTTGGCATTCGTGCTGGAAGAGGGCGGCGGTCTTGGTCAGCACCAGCGTGTAGGGTCGCCCGACCCGCCGGGTCTGGTGTTTGACGGGGAGTTCGGCGGTGTCGATCCGGCGATGCACGTGGGTCCGGCGGTCCTTGGCGAGTGGCCACTCGAATGTCGTCTGGGTCGGGTGGGCGAGGAAGACACGCAACTGATCGCACAGGTCGCAGCTACATCCTGTCGGGAGTTCGATCGACCAGTCGTCGCTGGCGCGCGAAGGGCGGGCGAGCCGGGCCTCCAGGACGGCGGAGCAGTGGGTCGCGACGACGTCGAGGCCTGTTGAATGCCATTGCGCGGCAGGACTCGCTCGTAAGGTGGCGATCGCGCAGCCAACGAGGTGCTCGTCGCCACACAGGACCCCGACCGCCTCGTTGCGCAGGTCGGCTGCGCCAACCAGTGAGGTCCCGTCCAGGATCGCGCCGATCGGGGGTCCGAGTTCGTTGAGGATCTGCTCGCGGTGGCTCGGCGAAGAGAGCTCGAGACCCCGGTCGATGCTCTGGCTCACCCATCTCCAGGAGCCCTGCAGCAACAGCTGAGCCGTTGAAGTTCCGGCATCTCCCGCCTTCCGGAAGGCGAGGCAGAGGCGTGGTAACGAGGCCATCCAGGCCTCTGGGCTCAGCCCCTCGGCGTGGGAGAATCGCCGATTGGCCGACCACGCCGCGAGGAGTTCCTCCGCCCAGCGCTCGCCGTATGCGTCAACAACGGCGCTCAGCGCCTTGGCATGGCTGCTGGTCAGCATCTCCAGTCGAAACGGCCGCAGCAGCATCGCCGCCAGGGCTGGGTCCTCGAGCAGGCGCGCGGTGCGCAACGCCTTCGTGAAGAAGCTGTTTGCCTGAGCCTTAGCAGCGACCCGGTTCCAGAACGTGCCCAGGGTGGCGGCCGCCTCCCGGGCCCCGGTCAGGTCGCCCTTGCGTGTACGGGCCGACAGTTCGTCGAGTGCGAAGGATGGAGACGCTTCGGCCCGCACCGCGAAGGTGCGGCTCAGCGGCCACACAACCACCGCCCCCCGGTGATACCAGCGGTCCAGGGTATTGCCCCAGTTGCCCATGTACCCCTCATACTGCGAGCTGTACGGCTCGAGATCCCCCGAAGGCATGCTCGCACAAACCTCATCGTTGTCGACGAAGAGGCCCACTTCCTCCAGCCGACCGTCGCGGGAAGCGACCCAGCTGTCGATCGTGACTTCTGACTGGATCAGCTCTTCAGGCTCGTAGTCGCCGGTCGCGTCGCCGTCGAAGGCCTCGACGTCATCGTCCCAGTCGTCCCAGCCTCTGGAGGCCGACCGGCGATACCAGCGCTGTCGCACGTCGGGCTCGTAGGCGCTCCACGTCTCGTGGACGTCGGCCAGCGCCAGCGCGATCTCGCAGCCGGCGCGCTTCGCCGCCGCGTCGAGCAGCATCGCGCGCCGAGCGTCGGCACCTTTGAGGCGCGACCAGCCCAGACCGCGGCGTGTGTACTCGTGATCAAGTAGGTAAACCAGCCGGTCCGGCCCGCCTGAGGAGGCGAAGTGATCATCGAGGCAGCCGGCCAAGCTCGCGGCGAGCTCGGTATCCGGCGCGCCCCCCCGCGTGGCTGGCTCGCCGCGAAGGAGCAGGTTGTAGGTCAGCACGACCCTGTGCCCCGACCTGACCGGCTTGACCTGGTGACGACAGTCACTGTAGAAGGCCACGAACGACAGAGCCTTCCTCGACCCCCGATAGGTAGCGATCTCGCCACCGTGCCGGACCTCAAGCGCACCACCCCGCCAGGTCGAAGGCAGGCCGACGACGAGCGTTCCGACCATGTCGTCGTCCTTCTCGGAGTCCTGGTGCTCGACGAAGAACTGCCCGGAACCATAGACCAGCATCGAATGCATCTCCGCCCGGAGCGTGCAGCCGAGGGGAAGACCGAGGTCGCGACGGAGGCGCTCAAGGACAGGCAGCAAAGTCTGGTTCCACCGGCGCTTATCGATCTTCACCCGGCTCTTGGGGATCTCCGACGTGTCTCGCACCCCCCGATCCAGAAGCGTCTGCTCCCCTCGGCCGTATCGGGCAGGTCGACCGACCCCGCAAAGCTGCCTCGCCCGCGCCGCAGACACGGGAAGCTCGATCGGCCCCACGCCCCGCACCTCCAACTGCAGGTCGTCCGTCGACGCGGTCCGCACCGCGCTGAACGCCCCATCCCCGGACGCCCCGGCAAGAAGAACAGCAAGGCGCTCGCAGCCCGAAGGGGTCATGGGCCGGCAAGTCTAAGGGCGCGGGTCGCTATCGGCTACGGACCGAGTGAGCATCTCAGGCGCGACACGACATGCTCCCAGCTTGGTGCCGTTCTGGTAATGAGCAAGCAAATCGCTGTGCGCTTGGCGGACAACCTCGTGGCCAATCGTCGATGAAGTCGTTGAGAGCGGACAAGAGCGCCGCCGCGCCGCCGTCGTCACCCACGCGCTCGAGCGCGAGCGCGAGCGACGCCGGGTCCTCGCAGCCCGCGACGCGCAGATCCTCGCCACAACGGCTTCGACCCCGAACTCGCAGGTTTGGCTGAGCACACCGCCAGGCTTCCGATCGACGCGGTGATGCGACCGATCTTCCTCGCGCCTGGACAAGTCGCGCCCGGTGCTCGTGCTCAGCCGTGAGCTCGTCCGACCCACCTCAACACCGTAACGGTCGCGCCGCTCACCACGATCAATCGAGCGGAATCAAGACGCGCGGCTTCTCAACCTCAACGACCGTCCGGTATTCGGCGCCGTTCACCTCGACGATCGTGTCGCGCAGCGCAGAGCCGCCGAACCAGAGATCGATGGATGCTGGCCGCCGGACGGCTTGCCATCGGACGCATGGACTTGGTTGAAGTCGGGTGCGGAGTGGCTCAACTTCCACCCGCTCAACCAGTTGGGCGGTGTCCTCAGCCCGGACGTCGAGATGGAGCTGCCGCGTGATCCCGCTGCAGAACTCAGCCACCTGGCGACACGCGGCGAAGGTCCATTCCTCGAATACAAGGAGAAGCTTCCCGACACGAAGGACGAGAAGCGCAAGGTCTTCAAGACCGTCGTCGCCTCGCCAACGGCGCGGGCGGGAGTCTCGTGTTCGGCATCGAAGACGAGACCAAGCACATCAAGGGTCTTCCCGGCAAACCCTCGGTGGAGCGCCGCCGGCTTACCGATCCCGTGCGCGATTTCGTGAGCCCGTCACCCGCGTCAGCATCGAAGCCGGGCGACATCGACGGACGCCACCTGCTCGTGCTTGGCCGCGACCTTCCTCATGTACGACGAAAAGGAGCCGTTCGAGCGGGTTATCCAAGCCATCACGCAGATCTACTCCATGCCGCTCGGCGAACGTGATGACGAGCGCTTCGGTTTCTCGACTGCCATCGCCGGCACGGCGATCGCGCCGCGCGTCTGGCTCGAAATCATGCGCCGGATCTACGGGATCGGCGCCCTCGCCGTTCGCCGCCGCAAGTGGTCCGCGGTGCGAACCCTCACCCTCCAGCACCCTGAGCGCCTCACCGACTACCACCCCAACTGGCTGCGCCACACCATCACGATGGTAAGCCGGGCCGGCCACTTCCAGCGGCAACGAGACGATGGCCAGACCATCGATATCAGCCTGCTCAGCCTGGCCCACAACGACGTCGCCCGTCTCGACTGCCTCCGCGCCGACGGCATCGCCGCCGACGAGCAGGTCACGTCGAGCCTCGCGCAGTTCGACATCCTCGCCAATCTGGTCGCCATCGCCGACGCCGGGGAGGCCACGGCGCGCGTGTACCACCCCAACTTCGCCCGCTTGCGCCAGGACCGCATCCAGCCGCTTGTCGACCGGCTGCTCACCGACGAGCCTATGCGCCGCGACCTCGGCGTTACCGACGATGCCACCCTCGCATCGGCACTGAACGTCGTGGGGAACCAGGCCCGGGTCGAAGGCGCGCGCTTCGACGGGTTCTGGGAATGGGATCGCACCCCGGTGGCGCGCTTCATCACCGAGCACCTCCCGCCCGCGTCCGCCTGACGGCTACCGCCGCCGACGCGGTCGGCCGGCGCGGCGCTTGACGCTTCTTAGGCGGCGCCCCAGCAGTGCACATCCACGCCGTGCAACGGCGTGGCCGTGATCGTAGCGATCGCGCTGCAGGGCGCTGGCGCCAGCGCCGAGATCTGGTACGCGCCGGGGACGCGATTCACGAGCATCGTGGCTCCAGAGGCAGGGATTGCCATTCGCATGTTCCCCGCCCTAGTGTTTCGCTTCCTGCGCGACGTGGCGGAGATCATCAACCGCCTCTGGGGCCACGACACCGAGGGTGGCCGGCTATTCCCGAATCCGATCCCCCGCTGGACTCGCGTGGCCTCGCTCTCCCCCGACCGGTGCGCGGCGGTGACGTTCGGCTCGCTCGCGCAGCTGCGAATCGAGTCAGATCACCGTGACTGGACCTACGCGGTGTTCCTCGCCGCCGCCGAGGAGAAGCTCGTCGCTTTCGATTTCCAGTCGCCCGGACACCAGCGCTTCGCCTACGTCCCGGACTTCCAGATGACCAACTACCCGTGCGCCCGACCGGAGCATATGACAGCTCTGCGGCACTCCATCTGATTACCAGGTGCCGCCCTTGATCAGACGTGGAACCAGAGGAGTGGTCGAGACAGTCGCTCGCAGCACGCACTTGGAGTCGCCGCCGTACACCACACAGTAATGCACTGCTCGATTCGCAACGAATGACTTTGTTGAGCCGTAGGCGAAGCCGTCACCGCCTCTTGCAGTGCTCACCGACGCATATGCCACCCAGCCGTTGTAGGCCCAGACCGCTCCCTGACATCCCTTCTCGTACTTCCGGCAAAGCTTGAGCGAGGCACTCTCGGCGGCCGCTAGCGCGTTGCTGAAGCCCACGAAATCGGTCGAGACGTGCAATCGCGAGTACGCAAGTGCGACGTATTGAGTCACGGAGGCTGCTGATGTCGCCGAAGGTGTCAGTAGCGGAATCGCTAGCGCAGCTCCTGAAAGCAGTCCAACGGTCGCACGTCCCAAGATACGCATGGTTTCCTTTCGGGCTTTGGGGGCATCGGATCGACGCATCTATGATACGAGGCTCCAATCCGTAGGAAGTAATTGACCTGCGTTCGTAGGCGCGCAGGCGACACATCAGCTTGGTTTGTCCTGTCGGCGGGGAAGCTCGTAGGGATTCGCGGATCCCCGCTCCGAGAGGCTCCGCATGCTCCTCTCCCCGCGCGGTTGGAGGATACCACCCAGCCGGTCTGGCCAGTGAGGCTGCTCGGGCGGAGAATCGCCGACGAGATGCTGGCCAGAAGCGAGGAGCAGAAGCGCTCGGTCGTGGACGTGGGTCCCACGGTCTGAACGAGCCAGCGGCGGAGGCTCAGGATCATGAGCAAGGGATCAAAATGGGTCAGGACACGGCCCCCGGTTGCGTATCGACTACTACCGCCATATCCCGGGACACTACGGTCTCCACACGGTGACACCCGCTCTCAAAACCGGAGCGCCTACGGATGGCAAGCTGGACGTGATGAAATATATATCGCTCAGCAACAATTACTACGAAAGGAGGAGAAGCGCATCAGCGTGCAGCGGGTTGCTTGCGGGCATGGCACTTGGCAGTCTCCTCCAAACAGGGGCCATTTCCTCAGCCGCAAGCGCCATGCAAGGAGACCCAGGATGAACGGAGCGGCTTCGGCCGCTCCGTTGCTATTAACGGTAGGACTTCATCAGCCGGGGCGTAAAGTTCGCCGTCACGTGTGCCGAAGTCGGCGATCACGAAGGCCACTCGAGTTCTTGGCGCACTTCCGCCTCACAACGAGCAAATCAAGCCGCTCACCGTCCAGCAGGTCGTAGCAACCTTCAACGGCGGCAATGCTTTACCCGGCATCGAGATGCCCGCGGCCATGTCTTCTTCGAGGCCAGGCGCCATTGGAAATGGGTTGAACGAGAGCTACTGAGGCCGCTCGATCAACCCCTCGATGAAGCTGCTAACGATCCGAACACCGGTTGCGCGGTCACCTGTCGGCTTTGCGAGTTGTAGGCCTGACCAAGCCGTTGCTGAACCGGCGAACGGTCCGCCGAAGGAACGGGAGAAAGCGCTGGTGGCCTTCTGGCGCGTAGACCCGCAGTTTGGCGGACAGCCCGCGTACAGCAGGATTGCAGTTCCGACGTGGGAGGAGATCTGCGGCAACTATGCCGCAGATACCTGTTGCCCTGACTGTCGCGTATCTCTCGACTCAGACAGGTGAGATCGTAAGCAACTATTTCAACGGCGAGTATGTTGCCTACGCCGCGTCACCACGCACTATTTGACACGCGCCGTGATACCCAGCACAGTAGAGGGGTCCTTCAGAATGCGAGCCAAAGCTCAACCAGTCCGCTAGTTCCTAGGAGTCTGTGTGACGTAGGCTACTCGGCTGTCTGGCTTGACGGGCGGCGGCGAGTTGTCCGGGAGCTTCAGGACCACGACCTTCCCTCTCTTCAACGGCCTGGCACGATATATCGGCTTGCTCTGCGCTCGCCCTGCCTTACGAGCTTCCCCTCATCGACCATGCGCTTTAGGACAATCGACAAGGCGTTGCTTTGGTCGTCGGACAAGCCGAGCTGATACCTAATGTCCGTCGCTGCGATCGGTCCGCCATGGGCGAGGCAGGCATGGATGATCTTGTCCTCGTGGATCGGCTCACGGCTTGAGCGGGCTCGTGAGGCTCGTGTGGGCCTGCCAGCTGCTGGCGTAGCGTTGGCTGCTGGAGCGATCGACTGGCCCTCTAGGGCTCTCAGAGCTTGCGTCAGGCGCACTCGGTGCTTGACTAGATCCTCGTAGCCATCGAGCTGCTTCTGTACGTCGTCAAGCTCTTTGCGCACCGTGTCGATTGCTGAAGCCATGGGAGCCTCCCTGCGGTCGTTGGTTGATAGCCCTTAGCCTAGCCTAACCTACCCCAGAAACCGACGGAATAGGCTTACACGGGCTCCTGTGGGCTCACAGAGCCTCTGAACGGCAAAAGAGCCAGCTCTAGGCTGGCTCTCGCTTGGCTGATCGGCTTAGGTCGCGTCTTATCGCAGCGTCAGCGCTGAGCGATGTTCGTCGGGTACGTCCCGCCCTTCGTAGGCGACGGCGAGAAGGTGTACCAGCAGCTTCGTGAGGCAGCCTGACGGAGCAGGATGGGTCGCGTCGAGGCACATCGGCGGTGCGCTTCTCATCGTGTCTGAGCGGATGCAACAGATTGTTCCCTGCGACCACTCAGGAACATAGGTAGAGTCGCCTGTTCTTCGTTCACCAATGAACGAAAACACGCTCAGTAGTAGCATTGCAACCAGCGCTGGAAGGAGCATCCTGTGCGCACGCACAGAGAGATGGTGCGAGTTACGAGGGATTCGGAGGTACTGCAATTCGAACGAACGCGCATACGCCGGTCGTCAGACGTGCCCACTGCCCGGCACATTTACACCGTTACGGCCCCTGTCCGGCCTGCCAGCGCGCGACCCTTGCAGCGATGCAGACGCAGATGGCTCAAGCGACCGAATCGAAGAGGATGAACCCCACTGCATCGGACCTTCTCCTGAGAGCCAGCAGGAAACATGACGGGTAAACGGCAGCCGAGTCGTTTCGGTGGCTAAGGGCCCGTAAGTGGGTTGTTGGAGGCGCTCCGACGACGGTCGGTTCTTGATTCCGTAAAGCAAAGTGCTTCAACCGGCCCCGATCTCGGCATATCATTGGTTCTCCTCGTTGCCTAGGTCATCCTTCCAGCCCGATCTAGGGTCCTTGGCCCTAGTGGGGGTCGGCCCCCAGAGCAGGCTGCAAACCCTGCGACATGCCCTCCGCCGGCTGACCGCGGGTCCTATTTCCGCTTTTGGCCTTACTTACCTTGGCCCTACCCCTCCGTGGGCTTGAGGCCGCACGACTGCTTTGGCGTACATTGCGATCGCGCGGATCCGGGTCGGCTCGAGCCGTAGCGCGCGATCCCTTCCGCCCAGATGCGGTCGTCCGCTTCATAAGCGCGGGGGCCTCCGTCCGACCGGAAGGAGCGCGACGGATAAGCTCCGCATGGTGATCGACGTGTCGACACTTGACGCGTGTGCAGGTTCAGACACCAAGGGAGAGTCCTGGAACTAGGACTAGGAGCTCGGAGCTCGGGCATTCCCTCGTTCTGCGTCCGCGCAAGGCCACAAGCACGCTCCGGCGCGTCGAAAGGTCCTCAACGATCCTTGTGCTTCAGGCGTCGGCTACCCGGGCCAGCAGAGCGAGTGCCTCGTAGAGCAGTGCCCGCTCGTCAGCGTCGAGCTCGCGCTCCAAGGCGTCGGTGAGCCACGTCTCGCGACGGGCGCGTGTCGTGTGTAGGAGCTCGAGTCCGGCGGCGGTCAGCTCGATGAAGACTCGGCGCCCGTCGGCCGGGTCGGGGCGTCGCGAGACGAGCCCGGCGATCTCCAGGTCGTGAACGGTCTGGGCCATCGACTGCGGGCGCATTCGCTCGCAGGTCGCGAGCGCGCTGATGCTCGCCGGGCCGTCGCGGTCGAGGCGGCCGAGCACCGCAAGGCGCCCTACCGACGGACCCGGCTCCGCTCGTAGCCGGCGAACGACGCGCCCGAGCGTCTCGCGAAGTTCGTGTGCGAGCAGAGTGGTCGTCGGCTCCTTGATAGCCATGGCGACAGTCTAGTGGCATCCCGGCAGGTCAACTGTTCAGGTCACCTGTGTATGGTGTAGAAGGCGAATGCACACGCTCGACTCGGATCGCTACAAGTGGATCGCCCTCCTAAACGCCACGCTGGCCGTCCTGCTGGCCACTCTGGACGGCTCGATCACGATCATCGCGATGCCAGACATCTTCCGTGGCATCCATCTCGACCCGCTCGTCCCCGCGAACTCGTTCTACCTGCTGTGGATGATTCTCGGCTACCTCGTTGTGACCAGCGTTCTCATAGTCAGCCTCGGGCGACTGGGGGACATGGTCGGGCGGGTCAAGATCTACAGGCTTGGCTTCGTGGTCTACACGGTCGCGTCGCTGCTGCTCGCCGTCGACTGGATGCAGGGCCGGGATGGGGCGTCGTATCTGATCGGCCTGCGAGTCCTGCAGGGCATCGGCGGTGCCTGTCTGCTGGCGAACTCGGCGGCGATTATCACCGACGCGTTCCCCGCGAACCAGCGCGGGATGGCCCTGGGCATCAACAACATCGTCGGCGTCAGCGGCTTCTTCATCGGCCTGGTGCTCGGCGGCGTGCTCGCCCCGATCAACTGGCGTCTCGTGTTCCTGATCTCCGTACCCGTAGGGATCTTCGGAACCGTCTGGGCGTACCGCAGCCTGCGTGAGCTGAGCTCGCCGCGGGCGGCCCCGATCGACTGGTGGGGCAACGTGACCTTCGCGCTCGGGCTCGTCCTGATCATGACGGCCGTGACCTACGGCATCCGCCCAGCCGGCGGGCACGCGGTCGGCTGGGGCAGTCCTCGCGTGCTCGGCCTGCTGGCGGCCGGGGTCGCCTCCCTGATCGCGTTCGTGATTGTCGAGAGTCGCTCGCACGATCCGATGTTCCGGCTGCCGCTGTTCCGCATCCGTGCGTTCACGTTCGGCACGCTGTCGACGTTCCTGTCCTCGCTCGCGCGTGGTGGCCTGATGTTCATGCTGATCATCTGGCTGCAGGGCATCTGGCTGCCCCAGCACGGCTACAGCTTCACGGAGACCCCGCTGTGGGCGGGCATTTACATGTTGCCGCTGACTGTCGGGTTGCTCTGCGCCGGGCCGGCCTCCGGCTACCTGTCAGACCACTTCGGCGCACGGCCTTTCGCCACCGCGGGAATGCTGCTGACAGCGGTGGGATTCGGGCTGCTGCTGCTGCTGCCGACCAACTTCTCGTACTTGCCTTTCGGGCTGATCCTGCTCCTGACCGGCATATCGATGGGCCTGTTCGCCTCGCCTAACCGGGCCGCGGTGATGAACAGCCTGCCGCGAGCGGACCGCGGGGCGGGAGGAGCGATGAACCAGACGTTCCAGAACTCGGCTCAGGTGCTGTCGATCGGCGTTTTCTTCACGCTGATGATCATCGGGCTGGCGTCCACGCTGCCCCAGGCGATGAGCTCCGGCCTCGAGGCCCACGGCGTCTCGGCCGCCGCCGCCCACGGCGCGTCGATGCTGCCGCCGGTGTCGATCCTGTTCGCTGCGTTCCTCGGCTACAACCCGATCCAGCATCTCCTCGGGTCCCGCGTGCTGTCCGGGCTGCCGGCCCACAGCCAGTCGATCCTGACCGGCCACTCGTTCTTCCCTAACCTGATCTCGGCGCCGTTCCGCAACGGGCTAGACGCGGCCTTCCTGTTCGCGATCATCGCCTGCCTGATCGCCGCCGCGGCGTCGCTGATGCGCGGCGAACACCCCGCCCACGACGAGGACCCCGCGCCCGCCGGCGCGCCGGCGCCCCGCCGCCTGCAGGTCGCCGACCCCGCGGAGCAGCGCGCACGCTGACGGGGCGGTGACGAGCGCCTCGGGATCCCACCCAAGGGCTACTGTCCGCCGCCACGCCGACAAGCCGCAGCCGATCATCGCTGCATACGCGCCTGGCGCGTCCGGGCCGGCACGGACGGCCGCGCATGCGAAGACCGCAGCCCTGAGCAACCGCTCTGCCGGCTTCTACACTCGGGTCGCATGGGTCGCAGCGTGGAACGAGAACCCCCAGCCGTTCATCTGGACCAAGCCCGCGGAAGAGATCCTCGCCTCTCTCACACTACTTCTGCCACGAACTTCTGGCGCGTGACACGGTGGCCGTGCGCTTGAGCCAATGGCCATACGAGGTCCTCGCCGAGCTCGAGGTCGAAGCGGTGAAGCTCGGTCAACTTTGCAAATCAGCGTCAAGATCGTGAAGACGCTCGGCAGCCACTCGAGCTCGCCTACGAGGGCCGCCGCGGAACGCTCTTTGACCGCGAGCACGGCTGGGGATGGTGCGTAGGTTGCGGCCGCAACCCCTACGGTGAGTGCACGGCAGCGGCCTCTCCCAAGCCGCTTGAGTCCCATGAAGAAGATCATGTCGGCTTAGGGTGGCGTGCCGCCCGCCCAGCACGAGGAGCGAGAGACCGGCACAGCCTTCCCGGTTCGTTCAGTCATTGGTCGTGCCCGCTCCGCGTTGCACTTGATGCTCGTAATGCAGCGAGCCATCAGGGACAGACGTGTCCCCCATGACAGGCGCTACCTCGTGCCTGCTCGAGATGGAGGCGACATTCTTAGCAAAGACTGCATACAGATCTACGTTGGCCTTGGCGTACTGGCCGGTGCGGTTAACGAGATTCCAGCCTTCGTCTCTCAATTCGGTCTCTGCACGGTGATAGCGCAACGCCAGCTCCCCGGGCCGCACGATGCGGTTGAACCCGGCAAGCACGCCGACGAGCAGGCCAAGCAAGATCGCCAGGTTACGCGCCCACGTGGGGGTGCCCCCGCCCTGGCCAGACAGCGCAAGTACTGCCGAGGAACTGAGACCGAACGCCACGAGCAACAGGTTTGTTATCGCGTGGATCCGTCCCCACCGCGTAGACCGGCTCGCGCAATGATTCCAACGCGAAACATATCGGTAGTCGACAAATTGCTCGCGCGACCCGTCGGCGTCCGGCTCGAGCGATCTGAGAATCAGTAGCGCGAGATCTCGTGGCTCATCCTCAGATGGCCGACCGAAGTGAACATCCGACGCCTGCGCCTGTCGATCGGCGGTCTTGTCTGCCACGAGCCTGTAGTCAACCACCACCTACTTCGTAGCGGTTGGAATGTTGCCCTTGTTCTTTCGCCCTGCGCCTAATCTAAGGGCCCGTTCAAGAATTAGTGGCGGGATTTGACGAGTGGTTGGGCGTGTCTGGCACCGCCGGCTCGGCCCAATCATACCAGGAGTATTTGAGGACGAGCCGGTGGCGCCAGGCGCGTTCAGACGCCGTAACGCCGTCAAAACCGCCAATAATTCTTGAACGGGCCCTAAGGCCGGTAGGCGATCGTGTGCGCCACCTGCGACTTCCCGCACGGGGCGGTCCGATCAGGCGAAGGAACGTCGACTCGGCGGGCTGATCGGTGTCGATCAGCGCGCACGCGAGCTCGTCGATCGGCTCGGCATGCGACTCGGAGACGTGGGCCGCGAACAGCCGCTCAGTCACATCCCGGCGTCTCATCCGCTACGCCGCCGGTGTGCATTCGACGATCATCACGCCCCCTGACGGTCACGGGCGCAGTGTCGCTGACAGTGCTTTCGGCTCGAGCAGCAGGGCCAGCGCGTCCGCTGCCGAGGCGCAGACGACGTCTGCGGTGCGCAGCGCAGCAGCGCTGGCGCCTTCGGGACCGAGGACCGCGATTCCGAGCGCGGCCGCTTCGAGCACGAGCACGTCGTTGGCGCCATTGCCGATCACGGCACATCGCTCCCTACCCAGCGAATCCAGGAACCGCAACTTATCCTCGCCCGACCCGGCCCGAACACCACTCACCCCGATCAGCTTCGCGAGCTGCTCCAGCGTCCCGAACGTGTCGGCGGACACCAAGTGGATCACGAGCCGGTCCTGAAGCTCGGAGATCCTCGCGATGATCCCGTCCACCAGCTCGCCGCGGTCGGTGAGCGTGCCGTTGACATCAAGCAGGAGATGCTCGAGTTCAAGCCGGGCGTGGCCGGGAATCGACACCGACAGCGTCACGGCACGCTTGTCCAGCGAGAGATGGTGGTCATCAGACCCTCGGGCAAGAGGCCAAGTCGCTCCGCGACCGCTTCGATCGGGATCAGCCGGTGCTCCTGAGCGATTTCGAGACGGCTCTTCATGGCTACGGGCTCGCCCGCGGGTTGACCGCGTAGCAGTGACTGCACCAGTACATGCGAACGAGCGCAGCGTAATGACCGCCGAGCACCGCCGGCGGCCGAGACGCTGCCGGAGACCGGTCGCGGGTCAGCGCCAGCGCTTCCGGATGGCGCTTGTGCATCGTCGGGCGAGCGCGATGAGGCTCCTGTCGGCGATCGCACGCTCGACCTCGTCCAGGATCCGTCGCGAGCGAAGCGCAACATCATCCAGGATGAGGACGTCAGCGGTCCCATCACGCCCGCCCCCAGTGCCGCGCATCACGACAGTCCGCCCCGGCCTCCGGGCGCCGGAGCGCCCTCGAGCACCCGCCCGTCGACTTGCGCGACAGCGCGCAGCCACGCATCCCGCTCTGGGCCGCTCGCCTCGTGCCGGCAACAGGATTCAACCGAATGGAGGCGGAGCGTGGGCGAACGCCCCGGGGCGCAGGAGTCCGAGGTCCGAGCGACGAAGATCGCTGCCCGCGGTAGAATTCTCCTCCGAGCGATGAGGCTCGCTCAGAGCGCGGCCCAAGCCGCTGATGGCCTCTACCCGGCACCGATCCACGTCCCTGTGGAGGTCAGGTCGAGTCGACAGCGACGAACTGCTCTGACTCGACGGATTCCGCAGTCGCAGCCACCGAGACTCGGCCCTCTGGGCGCGACTCGATCCTCTCCGGACTCGACGAGCTCGGCTGCCTCACATGCTGGCGGCGGCGCTTCATCGCGACCTGCGTACGGAGCGGCGTCAGTGCTGGTCGCCGCCGGTCGATGCCGGCGGGCGTGATTCCTCCGCGAGCGACGTGATCGCTAGCGTGCCGCGCGCCGCCTCCTTGAGCACGTCAGTCGCCTCCTCGGCAGAACGCGCATAGAGCTCGACAAGCAGGTGGACGACGATCCGGTCCTCGTCGTGCTTGTGGAAGCGCACATGGGTGAAGAACTCGCGCGTTCCATGCTCGCCGAACGAAGCGTCGGCGAGCGCGTCCCCGGCTTCAGGGCCTGAGCACGTCTCGATGTCGTCGGCATCGACGGTCACGGTGCACGACGCGACCCACGGCGTGCCGGCGATCATCCGCTCCCAGCGGTCCTCGACCGGCTCGACCCGTCCATCGTGAAAGCTCAGGTGCGGCTGGTCGTGCATGCACTCAAGGCATTGCACGACAGCCTCCTGCATCTCGTCGACGACCTCACCGCGCTCCCCGCTCTCGGGGTCGATGCGGTGAATCCCCTCGTAGTGCACCTGCACCTCGAGGTTCTGTGACCAGCAGCGGTAGCAGCGAAGCCAGCTCCGTACCTCGGTGGAGCCCTCCATTACGGTGATTCTATTGGCCGTCCGCGCCGCGCTTTCGCTCGCATCGTCTCGCATCGTGAGAGCACCACCGCCATCGGCTGCGGAACCGCGAGGGCTTACGGTGGGCCGCGGCGGCGGCCTGCGCGTGGAGACGCTTGGGACGACCACGCAGGAGACGGTGCAGCTATGGTCGACGACCTCTATATCCGCCGCGGCCTCGGACCGGGCCAACGCTGCGCGTGCCGAGATTCCCGCCGCCGCGCCCCGGGCGCTCGACGAGCGAGCCCAGATTAGCTACCTGCGAGCGGTCAAGGCGAGCCCGTCGCCACGCGACCAGACGGGCGGATTACTCGGGTCGGCGAGAATCTGCTGGATCGAGC
Organism: uncultured Solirubrobacterales bacterium; assembly: GCA_963811155.1. GTDB lineage: Bacteria > Actinomycetota > Thermoleophilia > Solirubrobacterales > Solirubrobacteraceae > Palsa-465. Next base: position 47,672 of record CAWEQQ010000034.1, on the reverse strand, counting down.
CGGCGCTCTACGATCGGATCGGTAAGGACTACTCGGCCACGCGGCGCACCGATCCACGGCTCGCAGCCTCGATCTGGGAAGCCCTGGCGTCGCACGCGCGGTCCTGACAAGGCCGCCAGTCGAACCCTGACGCAGAGCGGAGATGCGATGGACGCGCTTGTCATCCCCGAAGGAGACCAAGGTGCCACGGCGATAGGGAGGCGCGATAAGGGTCTGACGACTGACGCGCGCCGAGCGGACCCGCATCTCACCCACCAACCTCACCGGATTACACTTCCGCGGACCCGGGGCGGTTAGGGCCCGTTCAAGAATTAGTGGCGGGATTTGACGAGTGGCTGGGCGTGTCTGGCGCCGCCGGCTCGGCCCGATCATACCGGGAGTATTTGAGGACGAGCCGGTGGCGCCAGGCGCGTCCAGACGCCGTCAAAACCGCCAATAATTCTTGAACGGGCCCTTAGCTCAGTCCGTGGGCTCCAGCACGAACACCGGGATCTCCCGGTCGGTGTTGGTCTGGTACTCGGCATAGGCGGGCCAGACCTCCACGGCGCGTTTCCACCACGCCGCTCGCTCGTCGCCGGAGACCTCGCGCGCGGTGTAGTCGCCCGTGGCGCCCTCGTCCTGGAGTTCCACCAGCGGATGATCTACGAAGTTGCGGTACCAGGCCGGATGCTTCGGGGCGCCACCCTTGGACGCGACCGCAGCGTACACGCCATCGTGCTCCACCCGCATAACAGGGTTCTTGCGCAGCTTGCCAGAACTGGCGCCGAGCGAGGTGATCACCACCACCGGAACGCCCTGTAGCGTCGTCCCCTTCGTCCCGCCGGAGCTCTCGTACTCCTCGACCTGGTCGCGGACCCACTCCGAAGAGCTCGGCTCATATTCGCCCTCTAGCGGCATCGTTTCTCCTTTGAGCTGGTTCATTATCGCCTCCAGAGCGAAAGGGTTGCAGGTTCAAGTCCTGCCGGTCGCGCTAGAAAGTATCTGCAAACACAGCATTTTTGGTCGTCATCGGGAGGAGCCAGAATCCTTCAGACCACGCTTCCGCGACCTGGGGGTCTATCGTGGCTCAACAAGATCGTGCACGATCCGGGCTCGTGGCGTCGTAGAATCGCCGGCTTGGCCGAAGCTGAAAGGGGCGAACGGATGAATGGGATGGTTGGCATGTGCTCGCGGACGATGGCTGACCTGATTTCGTTGACGGCGGCACGGCACGGCGGCAAGCCGGCGCTCAGGCACAAGGTTGACGGCCAGTGGGTTGAGGTCTCCTACCGGCAGCTCGACCGGACGGTGCGGGAGCTGGCGCTCGGGCTCGTCGAGCTGGGGATCGAACCGGGAGACAAGGTTTCGATTCTGTCGCACACGCGGCCGGAGTGGACGTACGCCTGTTTTGCGACGTTTGCCGCTGGTGCGACTGTCGTGTCGATTTACCAGACGAACTCGGCGGAGGAGTGCCACTACGTGCTGCATCACTCCGGGGCGCGGGCGGTGTTCGTCGAGGACGCCGAGCAGCTGGCGAAGGTCCGCGCCGTCGAGGCGGGCCTGCCGGAGCTGGAGTTCGTGATCGTGATGGAGCCCGCGGACGCCGACCGCGGCGCGATCTCGCTCGATTCTCTGCGCGAGCAGGGACGAGAGCGCCCGCAGACCGAGCTTGACGAGCGCATCGACGGCGTCGGGCCGGACGCCGGGTGCCTGCTGCTGTACACGTCGGGCACGACCGGGCCGCCCAAGGGGTGCGAGCTCACGCACGGCAACTACCGCGCGATCACGTCCGCAGTGGAGACGCGGGACATGGTGCGCGAGGACGACTGCGTGTACCTGTATTTGCCGCTGGCGCACGCGCTCGCGTTGATCGTTCAATTCCTGGTGCTCGATGTCGGCGCCACGATCGCCTACTGGGAGAAGGACCCGCAGAAGATCGTCCCCAACCTGATGGAGCTCAAGCCGACGTTCTTCCCGTCCGTACCGCGGATCTTCGAGAAGATCCACACGCTGGCCACGAGCGCCGGCGATCCTCGAGAGCTCGAGCAGGCAACGCGGGTGGGCATCGCGGTGCGGCAGGCGCAGCTTCGCGGCGAGGAGGTCCCCGCCGAGCTGCAGGCGGCGTTCGAGCGCGCCGAGCACGCCCTCTACGCCAACGTGCGCAACCTGTTCGGCGGGCGCTTGCGCCAGGCGGTGACCGGCGCAGCGCCGATCGCTCCCAGCATCCTGGAGTTCTTCTACGCCTGCGGCGTGCCGGTGATGGAGGGCTACGGAATGACCGAGACGGCCAGCGTCGCGAGCGTCAACACCCCCGACGCGTTCCGAATGGGGTCGGTCGGCCGGCCACTGCCAGGAGTCCAGGTGCGAATCGCCGACGACGGCGCGATCCTGATCAAAGGCCCCAACATCTTCAAGGGCTACTACCACGACGCGAACGCTACGCACGAGACACTGGTGGACGGGTGGCTGCACACCGGCGACCTCGGGCGACTCGACGACGACGGTTTTCTGTACATCACCGGCCGCCAGAAGGACATCATCATCACCGCCGGGGGCAAGAACATCACACCCGCGAACCTCGAGCACCGGCTGCGCCACAACCGCTGGATCTCGCAAGCCGTCGTGATCGGCGACGCCCGCCCCTACCTCGTGGCGCTAATCACCCTCGACCCCGAGGAGGCGCCAACGTTTGCGCGCGAGCACGACCTCAAGCCTGACGAACTCCATCGCTCCGACGCGATACGCGCCGAGATACAGACAGCGATCGACGAGGTCAACTCGCACTACGCGCCCGTGGAACAGATCAAACGCTTCGAGGTCCTGCCCACCGACTTCTCCCAGCCAACCGGCGAGCTCACCCCAACGCTGAAGGTCAAGCGCAGCATCGTCCAACACAAGTACGCCGACACGATCGACGCGATCTACCGCACTGAAGGCAAATAACACATACGCGCATCGAGCGTTATGGAAAGGTTCGCAGACGAGGCTGACCAGCAAGCGATCGGAAGAGCAACACTCGCGGGTCGACCTTGAGCAGACTTTCCGTACACTGGGCTACCGCTCGCGTTAGGGACCGTAGATCAATAAGTTGGCGGGTGTCCTTCGTTCAGCGCCGAACATAGGCTGACGCTGGTTCCTGCAAACGCCAAGGTTATTTATCTACAAGCCCTTGGGGCATTAGGGCCGTTCGGCGAGATTGTCGGCGATGATTTCCAGGAATCTCGGGACGTCGAGTGGTTTGGTGAGGTATGCAGCGGCTCCGAGCGCTCTGACGCGTTCTGACTGGCTTTTTGAAGCGTCGGCGGTGAGGACGATGACGGGGATCTCGCGGGTCGACGGGTCTGCTTTGAGGCGCTTGAGGACGTCGGTGCCGGGCATGTCGGGGAGGTGTAGGTCGAGCACGATCAGGTCGGGATGGTGCTGGCGGGCGAGCTCGAGCCCGATCGTCGCTTGCATCGCGGGGAGCAGCTCGACGGCGGGATATCGCTGCAGGATCCGTTCCACGAGTGTGAGGTTGGAGAGGTTGTCCTCGATGTAGAGGACAACCTGGCGCTTGCTGGCGCGGTCGCCGAGTTCGGCCGGCTCTCGATCGTGCGTGCCGGGCTCGTGCGCGCCGGTCGGCCGCTGAGCGCCGGCGAGCTCGATCGTGACCGCGGTGCCGGTGCCGGATTCCGAGGCGACCTCGATCGTGCCGCCCATCGCCTCGAGCAGCCGCTTTGACAGCGCTAGGCCGAGGCCTGTGCCTTCGATCTGGGTGAGCTCGGCGCCGAGTCGCTCGAACGGCTCGAACAGCTTGACCAGCTGCTCAGGCGCGATCCCGATGCCCGTGTCGGCGATCGTCGTCCGCACGCGACCGGTTTCGGTGACCGCAAACGAGACGTCGACTCGGCCGCCGGGGCGGTTGTATTTGATCGCGTTGGAGAGTACGTTGAGTAGCACCTGCTTGAGCCGCTGGCGATCGGCGTGCACATGCCAGTCGTGCGAAAGCCCGTCGGTGTCGATCTCGAGCGTGACGTCGTGCTCGCCGGCCAGCGGGACGACGAGCGCGAGCGATTCGCGAACCGTGTCGGCGAGCGCGACCGGCTCGGGGGAGATGGTCGTCCGCCCGGCCTCGATCTTCGCCAGCTCGAGCACCTCGTTGATCAGCTCGAGCAGATGCCCACCTGCCTTCAACACGTATGCGACGTGCTCGTTCTGGCGTGGATCGAGCCCTTCGAGCTCGAGCAACTGGCTAAAGCCGATGATCGAGTTCAGCGGTGTCCGCAGCTCGTGGCTCATCCGCGCCAGGAACTCGCTCTTGGCGCGGCTCGCGCTCTCCGCCCGCGCGCCCTGCTCGCGCAGCGCGCGCTCCACGGCTCGCACTCGCGTCACATCCTGCACCGTTCCCGAGCACAAGCCAGCTCGGTCGGGGTCTCGACGAACGATCAGGTGCACGATCCGCTCCGCGCCGTCACCCGCGCGGACGCGAAAGTCAAGCTCAGCACGCGTATCGCCACCGAGCACGCCCCCGTACGCGGCCCGCACGAGCTCGGCGTCCTCCAGATCGACGTAGGAGAGCAGCTCGATTGCGCGCGGCGGGCCGTCCGCTGGGTCGCGACCGAAGATCCGAAACATCTCCGCCGACCAACCCATGTCCCCGGAGCCGGGGTCGGTCGAGAACGAGCCGAGCTCCGCGATCCGCTGTGCGAGCTCGAGCTCGTCGCGGGCCTGCCGCAGCGCTCGCTCGTTGCGATTGCGGTCAGTGACGTCGGCGATGAAGCCGCCGACGCGCACGACGCGGCCATCCTCGATCACCGGACGGCCGATCGTGCGCACGCAGATCCGCTCCCCGTCGGCGCGGATCAGACCGAGCTCGAGATCGTAGGGCTCCGCGTCGGCAACCAGGCGCTTGAAAGCGGCGTCGATGATCGGCGCGCTCTCGGGATCGTAGGCGGCGAGCGCCTCTGTGACCTCGGTCGGGTCGGAAGTCCGCTCGACGCCGTAGATGCGGTACACCTCGTCTGTCCACGTCAGCTTGCCGGTGGCGACGTCGTACTCCCAGCCGCCCGTCTTGCTGATCTCCTGGGTGCGCTCGAGCAGGCTCCTGACGTGCGCCAATTCCGCCTCGGCCCGTTTGCGCTCGATGATGTCGGAGTTCAGCTCGATGATCGCGAGCGGCCGCCCGTCCTCACCACGCGCCAGCGCCTGGCGGCTGGAGACGACGATCACCCCGCCGTCCTTGCATGTGTGGCGCAACTCGCCGACCCACCGTCCCTCCCGCGCGAGCGCGTCATCGACCGCCTCCCTGGACTCCGGGAACACCGTCGCGAGCAGCTCATGCGTGACGCAATCGACGGCCTCCGCGCGGCGATAGCCGTAGATCGCCTCCGCCTCGCGGTTCCAGAACGTCACCCGACTCTCCGCAGGATCGCGCACGATCACCGCATCATGGGCCAGATCGAGCAGCTCGGCTCGCAGCCGCAACTCCTGCTCGTTGCGCCGGCGCTCGGTGATGTCATGCGCCGACACCACGAGGTCCGCGCCCATTGACGCGACGATGATGTCGATCACCCGGGTGGCGAACGGGGTGCCGACCCACGCCTCCTCGGGCTGGACGTCCTCGGTCCTGCACGACTCGCCGGTCACCGCGACCTGGCGGTAGACCTCGAAACGCGCACTGCCAGGAAACCACGGATGCAGCTCCCCAAGGCGATGGCCGACCAGCTGCTCGCGGTCGGCCCCGACGAGCGCGCTATAGGCGTCGTTTACGTACTCGTAGCGAAAGTCGATGATCTCGCCGCCAGCATTACGAACCGGTGAGACGACCGCGAACGAGTCGAGCATCGACTCGGCCGCAACGCGGAACCGCTCCTCGCTGGCCCGAAGCTGCGCCTCGACGACCCGGCGTCGCTCATCACGCTCCATCGACTCAAGCGCAAACGACAGATCGGCCGCCATCCGGTCAAACAGCGCGACCTCTTCCTCGTCGAAGAACCCTGGCTCCGAGGCGTAAGCGGTCAGCACCGCCACGCAACGATCGTCCACCACGAGCGGGAACCCCGCTGAAGATCGAAAATCCCGCGCGAGCGCCGCGTCGCGCCACGGGGCCATCCGCTCGTCCTTCGCGATGTCCGTCGTGAACACGTGATGGCGCTCGCGCACTGCGATGCCGGTTGGCCCCCGGCCCTCCGGAACATCGAGCACGGACACCCGGATGTCATCGAGGTAGCCCTGTGCCGCTCCCGCGTGCGCGACGGGGACGACCCACCCGTCATCGTCGATCTCCCCCACCCACGCCATACGCAGCCGCCCCTGGTCGACCAGCACGCGGCAGACCTGCTCAAACAGTGCAAGCCGCTCCCTGACCCGCACGATCGCCTCGTATGCCATCGACAACGTGGCGTAGATGCGAGTAGCCCGCTCGGCTCGCCGCTCGGCGCGCACACCACTCGTCAGATCGCCAGAGCTGACCAACAAACCACCCCCGTGGCGGCGCATGCGAACGTCAGACACAGCCCGCACGCGGCCCGACCGCCTCCGTGGTGCAATTCGGCGCGGCGAGCAGTCACCGCGGCAACGCTAGAGCGAATGATCCGAGCGCGCATCCGCCCCTACACGATTGCGAACTGGGGAAAAGTACTGAATCGGGCGCGATGCCGATGCCGCGAGCAAAGACGGTGCGAAAACTCTCCGAAAGCCCGCCCGCTGCGTGACGTGACACGTGGGTTCCCGAAGCCGCTGACCGACGAGGTCGTGCAGGACGTCGTTATCACGCTCGGTTGCGGGGATGCGTTGCTGACTGGCCTCAAGCGAGGCTATTGTGTATGTGCTGCCGGTAGCTCGCCGCGGCAGCGACACCGAGGCTGAAAGGAGCTGGCGAACATGGCACCCACCGAGGCTTTCGTCTTTGACGCGATCCGCACCCCGCGTGGCAGGGGTAAGACGAACGGATCGCTGCACACCGTCAAGCCCATCGACCTCGTGGTCGGGCTGATTCATGAGACGCTCGCGCGAAACGCGGAGCTCGACCCCAAGCGAATCGATGATCTCGTGCTGGGCTGCGTAACGCCGATCGGCGACCAGGGCTCGAACATCGCCCGGAGCGCCGCGCTCAAGGCCGGCCTGCCCTACACGGTCCCGGGCATGCAGCTCAACCGCTACTGTTCCTCGGCCCTGGACGCAGTCAACATTGCCGCGCAGAAGGTCATCACCGGCTGGGACGATCTCGTGCTCGCGGGCGGCATCGAGTCGATGTCGCGTGTGCCGATGGGCTCCGACGGGGGCGCCTGGGCGATGGATCCGGAGACGAACTACGACACTGGGTTCATACCGCAGGGCGTCAGCGCCGACCTGATCGCGACGATCGAGAGCTTCAGCCGCGAGGACGTCGACGCCTATGCCGCGCGCTCCCAAGAGCTCGCCGCCACCGCCTGGAACGAGGGCCGCTTCAAGGACGCGGTCGTCCCGGTGACCGACATGAACGACAACGTGGTCCTCGATCACGACGAGCATGTCCGCGCGGGTACGACCGTCGAGTCCCTGGCGAACCTGAAGCCGTCGTTTCAGGCGATCGGCGAGATGGGCGGCTTCGACGCGGTGGCGCTGCAGAAGTACCACTGGGTGGAGAAGATCGATCACGTCCACACGCCGGGCAACTCCTCGGGGATCGTCGACGGCGCGTCGTTGCTGGCGATCGGCAACGAGCGGATCGGCGATCAGCTCGGACTGACGCCGAGGGCGAAGATTGTCGCCGCCGCCGCGTGCGGAGCCGAGCCGACGATCATGCTCGTCGGACCTGCGCCGGCGGCGCGCAAGGCGCTCGAGAAGGCGGAGATGACGATCGACGACATCGACCTCGTCGAGATGAATGAGGCGTTCGCGGCGGTCGTGCTGCGGTTTGCCAGGGACATGGACCTCGACATCGAGAAGGTAAACGTCAACGGCGGCGCGATCGCGATGGGTCACCCGCTCGGCGCGACCGGCGGGATGATCGTCGGCACGCTGATCGACGAACTGCACCGAACCGGCGGCCGCTACGGCTTGGCGACGCTGTGCATCGGTGGTGGCATGGGCGTCGCGACGATCGTGGAGGCCATTCGCTGAGCTCGACAATTCGCTGGCGCCGGGCGATGCCGGCGAGTTGCGGGCCGGCGCGCCACGCCCGCTGGCCTCGCTTCGGACGGCCCCGAATGAGGAGGAGAGACTACCGTGGCCAGCAAGGTTACAGACAAGCAAGCTCGCGACGTCGTCGAGGCGGCGCGCGAGTCGGAGTGGAAGCTGCCGAGTTTCGGCAAGCAGCTGTTTCTCGGCGACTTCCGGCTCGACCTGATCCATCCGCAGCCGCGGTTGGACCCGGAGGCGGTTGAGAAGGGCGAGCGTTTCCTCGCCGACCTGCGCGCGTTCCTTGAGAGCGAGGTTGACCCCCTCCAGATCGAGCGCGACGCGAAGATCCCCGACCACGTCGTCGACGGGCTCAAGAAGCTGGGCGCGCTGGGGATCAAGGTCTCGGAGCAGTACGGCGGGCTGGGCCTGTCGCAGGTCTATTACAATCGCGCGCTCGCGCTTGCCGGTGTCTGGCATTCCTCGCTTTCGGCGCTGCTGAGCGCCCACCAGTCGGTTGGCGTGGCCGAGCCGCTGCGGATGTTCGGCACCGAGGAGCAGCGGCGCAAGTGGATGCCGCTGGTCGCCAAGGACCACATCAGCGCCTTCCTGCTGACCGAGCCTGACGCGGGATCTGACCCCGCACGGATGGGTACGACCGCGACACCGGTGGGCGGCGACAGCGACCTGATCGCGGTGCCGGTCGAGGGCGGCTACCTGCTGAGCGGTCGCAAGCTGTGGGCGACGAACGGCACGGTCGCCGACATCGCTGTGGTGATGGCCAAGGTGCCGAAGGGCGAGGGCCACCGCGGCGGCATCAGCGCGTTCGTGCTGCGCTGCGACAGCGAGGGCATTACGATCGAGAACCGCAACGAGTTCATGGGGCTTCGTGGGATCGAGAACTCGGTCACGCGTCTGGAGAACGTGTTCGTGCCCGAGGAGAACCGGATCGCGCGCGAGGGCGACGGGCTGCGGATCGCGCTCAGCACGCTGAACACGGGTCGGCTGGCGCTGATGGCGATTGCCGTCGGGGCTGCGAAGTGGGCGACGAAGATCGCCCGCGAGTGGGCCACGGAGCGGGTGCAGTGGGGCCGGCCGATCGGCAAGCACGACGCGGTGGCGCAGAAGGTGGCGTTCATCGCCGGCAGCGCGTTCGGTCTGGAGGCGATGCTCGATGTCGCCGCTCGGCTGGCCGACAACAAGGCCAACGATGTCCGGATCGAGGCCGCGCTGTGCAAGCTGTACGGGTCGGAGCTTGCCTGGCGGGTGATCGACGAGCTGCTGCAGGTGCGCGGCGGCCGCGGCTATGAGACCGCGGCGTCGCTGAAGGCCCGCGGCGAGAAGCCCGTGCCGGTTGAGCAGATGATGCGCGACATGCGCGGGAGCCGCATCTTCGAGGGCTCGAGCGAGATCATGCACCTGATGATCGCGCGCGAGGCGGTCGATCAGCACCTCAAAGCTGCGGGCGACCTGCTCACGCCGGGCGATTTGAAGACGAAGTCGCAGGCTGCGTTGAAGGCCGGGTTGTTCTACTCCAGGTGGCTGCCGCAGCTGGCTGTCGGCAAGGGCCAGAACCCTCGCTCCTACGACGAGTTCGGCCAGCTCGCCAGCTACCTGCGCTACGTCGAGCGCTCCTCGCGCAAGCTCGCACGCTCGATCTTCTACGGCATGGGCCGCTGGCAGGCAAAACTCGAGCAAAAGCAATCGTTCCTCGGGCGGATCGTCGACATCGGCGGCGAGCTGTTCGCGATTGCCGCCGCCGTCTGCTACGCCGACACGATCGGGCGCGAGCATCCCGAAGGCAAGACCGAAGCAGTCGAGCTCGCCAAGCTGTTCAGCCAGCAGGCCAAACGCCGAGCCGACAATCTGTTCAACGAGCTGTGGGCCAATGACGACGACGCCAATCATGCCGGCGCCCAGCGTGTGCTGGCCGGCCGCTACCCGCGGCTGGAGGAAGGTATCGCCGACCCGTCGGGCGACGGGTCGATGATCCCGCAGCTGGTCTAGGACACCGCTGAACGATGATCCTAGGCATCTGGTCAGCTCCGGCGCCGCTGATCCCCGCGGCCAAGCGGGCCCCGGGAATTCAACCAAACCAACGGGACGGCGTCGCCATGTCGCCGGTGTTGGCCAGCGACGACGTGCTGGTCAGCACAGAGCGCGGATCTGGCGCGATCTGATCGGCGATCGCGTCCCCCTCCTTTTGGGCCGCCTTGACGGTCGAACTCTGTTCTCCTGCGAGCGCCTGGTTTGTGGCGTCGACCGCTCGCTGCAGAGCGTAGGCCAGTGCCGGCGCCTCGCGCTCCTCAACGCCCTCGATCAGGATCTGGTCGCCCTGCAAGATCTCGTTGTGTCGCAGCTGACCGATCGCCGCGTGACCGACCAGCTCGCTGGCCAAGCGTGCACACACGCCGCGCGACCATCGGCGGCTGGGACAGCCAGACAGGCGAACGCGCACGCGTACACCAACGCCTCCGGCCGGCAGCGACTCACGGACCTCGACGATGCGGTAATCCTCGGACATGGTTCTCTCCTCCTCGGGATGCAGTCGTCTTTCGTCGGACTGTTCGACACCCCCCGGCCGCGCCAAGTCGAACTTTACCGTCGGCCCGCCGGGAGCCGGGAGGCAGCGGGGCGAGCCCCTCGCAGCCGGTTCTCAGTGCTTGGGGCGAGTCAGCCTCCTCGCGAGGCGCCGGAGCTCTTCACACCTGGCAGCTGAGGGCAACCGTGGCGGGCCTGGTCTGTCGCGCGCCGGAGTGAGCTCGAGGCTGGCAGCGATGGCGTCTCGCACGCTGACCGGATTGGGCAGCAGCGGGGCTGCGGCATGCGCGGCCCACCACACTTGCAGCTCGTCGCGCTTCATGCCGCTCCCCAGGGCATGCCGGACCCGACCGGGAGCGGTTTGGGCGGCGTCGACAAACAAACCCCACAACGAGTCGCCATCTGGGCAATCTGAGCGTCGGACGGTTGGCTCCGCGCCCCGGTGATCGGATTTCACGATCGGGTAGCCGAGCTCGTCGGCTTGGTAGCCGCAAGCTGGATCGTCGACTTGCCAGCGTTCCTGGTCGCTGGCGCGGACAGCATCGCGGCGATCCCCGATGAGCAGACCGGCCCAGCTCATATGCCAAAGCCATTGCGCCCGGAGTCTCGGATCGACTATCGAACGCAACAGCGGGGGTGGGTACGAAGGCATCCCAGCGGTGTTGAGAACCGGGTCTCGCGAGCGGATCGCATCGCGCGCAACCGCTGCCGCTTGGTTTGCGCGACAGCTGACCCAGGACCAGGAGACGCGATCGTGCTGCCACGCCCGCGCCTCCCTGATCGTCAAATCAGTCATCGGGTCTTCCTCGTCTCGCCGCTCCTCGCCCTTGCGCAGCCCTCGGCGGCCGGCAAACGGCGAGAGCACACGGCCCTCCAAGGCCAGTAGCTCCGCCAGCTCCAACCAGGTGGTCCAAACGTGTTCACGGATCCGATCGGCTAGACCGCCCCCAGTCACGGCCGTGGCGACATATAGCGCGACCGGCGGAGGGCCCATGATTCCGCATTCGCCAAGTCCCTCTGGGTCGAGGAGCCATGCTGCGTAGACACCGGGACCGTCGTCGACCACCGACTTGTACGAAGCACACGCGCCAGACGCTTCGCGAAATGCAGCGTCGGTGTCGAGGGCCGTAAGCAGGACAGCATTCTCAGGCCCGAGCTCGGTCCCCGTCGCTGTGGTACTGCGAAGGTCATCGCTCATTGCGCGCCACCGTCAAGTTATCCGTGGTCAGAATCGGATGCCGTCAACCGCGAGCGTAGCCAGTCGAGGTCCCGGCCCGTGGCGAATGTCGCCGGATCGCACGGCTGATCGCCGAGCTCGAGTTTGAGCAAGCTCATCTACACCGCGTGAAGCTTCGGGCCGCAGTCGCGGAAGCGGGAACCGCCGCCACGCTCTACTCGCGTCGCCGCCGCCCGCGGCAGTGGTCCCCCGGACCAACATGGGTTCATCATGTGAACGGAGATCACCTCGCTGGCCGATTGGTGCTGCGGTTCTGCACGCACACAATTGTTCACGGACGATCAGGGGTCCGCGATCAGGTTGTGGCGCGCAGCGTCGGACCCGGCTCGCCCGCAACCGCTCCATGCCCACGCAAACTCGCAACATCATCGCCCTGCCGCGGGATCGACGCCCGCCGCCGGCCCCGTCGCACGCTCGCGATCGGCCCTCGCTGCCGGGGAACGGGCAACGGTCCGTAAGGCGGGCTTTGGGCAAGCACAAGCCTCGAGTGCTGATGGTCACTGAGGGGACGTACCCGTATGCGGTCGGCGGCGTCAGCTCGTGGTGCGATGTGGTGATCGGCCGGCTGGCGCAGACGGAATGGGACATCTTGCCGATCGTCGCTGGAGGCAAGCGCTGGCAACAGAACTTCGAGCTACCCCCGAACGCACGCTTGTTGCGTCCGATCGAGCTGTGGACGGAGGATCCTCCGCCGCGGCGGATGCCACGCCGGCGGACCAACACCAGCGTTTCTATCCCGACGCAGCTGTTGCACGGCTTGATCCCTTGGGAAGGAGACTTGGACGATCTTACCGAGGCCCTTGTCCAATGCCGCCGGCGGCCGGAAGAGATTCGTCGCGGGTTTCGCAGCCGCCAAGCCTGGGAGACATATGTCCGCGCACTCCAGGATGTTCTCGAAATCCAGCACCGAGACTCGGCGCCGGCTCCGATCTATGACGCCATCGATGCTGCCCGGCTCTATCAGATGCTGTACTGGGTCGCCCGTACGGCCGCCGTGCCGACGCCACCGTGTGCGTTGTTGCACGTGACCGCTGCCGGCTGGGCCGCGATCCCGGCGCTTGTCCATCAGGCGCTGCACGGTACGCCGTTGTTGCTGACCGAGCATGGAGTGTATGTTCGCGAGGCGTACTTCGCGTCCGTGCGCGACACCGCGGCTTCGGTTGGAGAGCGCCACATGTCCACCCGGATCGCCCTGGGGTTGACGCGCGCCGCTTACGCGGCGGCGGACGTTCTTGCGCCGGTGACCGAAGCGAACGGCGCCTGGGAGCGGAGTCTGGGCGTGGATCCGGCCAAGATCCGGGTCATTCCCAACGGCATGCATCCGCCAGGAGGCCTGGCCAGTGCTCCGAATGTCGGGAAGGTCATTGCGGTCGGCCGGATCGATCCGCTCAAAGACGTGCAGACGTTGCTGTTGGTCGCCGATGAGGTAACCCGCCGGATGCCAGAGGCACGGTTCGAGCATTGGGGACCACCGGCGCCGGGCCAGGAGTTGTATGCGCAGGCATGCGAGCGGCTGCACGGGCAGCTTGGGCTCGAAGGTCGGTTCCGCTTCATGGGACGGACGAGCGATCCGCATGGGGTGATCCGCGGCGGTGACCTGCTGTTGATGACCAGCATCTCGGAGGGAATGCCGATGACGATGCTCGAGGCGATGGCTCAGGGCCGCCCCACGGTCGCTACGGCCGTTGGAGGCGTTCCCGGGATCTTGCGTGGGTGTGGCATCGTGGTACCGCCAGGCGACGTGCATGCGCTCGCCGGCGCCGTTGTGACGCTGCTGCGCAATCCGCGTCTCGCAGCCGAGCTTGGGCGTCGCGGCCATGTCCGGCTCCACCAGCGCTACACGCTCGAGCGTTGTATGGAGGACTACGGCAAGTTGATTAGCAACCTGATCGCGGGGACGGCGGCTTGAGCGAGCCCGCTGATGCCTATTCCGCAGGCGTCGTTAACGCGCGCCTCGGTCGACCCCCACGCGATGTCATCGAGGCGGCGATCGTGCTCGAGGCCTGGACTGGGAGACCGGCGCAGGACGCGATGTCCGCCGCGCGGAAGCTCGTCCCATCAGGTCAGAGCGCGCCGCGTGTCACGGGGCGCGTCGAGTCCAACGATGGCGACGAGCAGCAGAGCGTGATCATCGAGGGCATTGCACTCGTGCTCTCGATCCTGTCCGTCGCCGCCTGGGCAGGGCCGCTCAGCCGCGCTTTGGGGTCGCACGTGCTTGCCGACGCGCTTCGAGTGGCGCTGCCGATCACGGTTGCTCTTCAGTGGGGGTTGCGTAGCCGCTACCTGAGCCGCGGCAGCGGCCTCGCGTTGCTTGCGCGCGACGGCGTGGCTTGCTGCGCACTGATGGTCACGGTGATCGAGTTGCCGCTGGCGCTGATGCCGCGGTGGGGCCCAACCGCGGCGCTACTCGTTGCGATCTGGGTCGGCGGCACGGTGATGACCCGCAGGGGGTGGGGTCTGCTGTACGCGCTCGCGCTCGTGATGGCCGCCGTGGCGCTCGCCGACCATGCACCGCCTGAAATCGTCCTCCTCTCGCTCGCTGCCTTCACGATCACCTTCTGTCTCGCGGCAGTGCTCACGCGCCGTACGCAGACGGACGAGCGGCCCGGCACCGGCCCGCGCGCCTTGCTCGCCGCGTCGCTTGGTGGATGCGTCGGCGTTCTGCTAGTCGCGGACCCGAGTCTCGGATGGGGAGTACACGGACTGCACCCTGCGATCGCCTTGGTTCCTTCTGTGATCGGAAGCCTTTGGGGCGGCTATCACCTGTGGAAACTGCATGAGGCAGTGCCTCGTGGGCTAAGTGGAGTTCCGCTCGATCGTGCAATCCGCAGGGCGCTGACCGATCCGGCGATGTCGATTTTCGTCGGTGCGGTTCTCCGTGTCGTCGGCGCCACGATCGTCCTCTCGGGAGTGGTCATAGCGGTTGGTCACTGGACGCAAGGCACCGACGAATTGAGCGTCTTCTTCGCATTTGGCTGCGTCGCCTTGGTCAGCCTCCAGGTGGGCCTGCTAGAGTCGCTGGGGCGCGGACGGGCGGCGCTAATCGCCACATCGGTCGCGCTCGGAGTGGAACTTGCTTGGCCCTACCTGGTGCCCTGGCGGATCTCCGGCGGGGCGCTGGCGGGCGGTGCGGTCGCCGGACTGCTGCTGACGCTGCCGCCGCTGATCGCATTGCTCTCACGGTCAGGCAGGGTCCTGGCGACAACCCTCTGGATTCACTGACCGTTCATGGCCATGAACGGGATCGCCCCCAGTCGGGCGATTCACGGGTACCGAGTAGCCTGCGAACCTGTTACAGGCAGGCCAGTCGAGCCGGCCCTAGCCAAGCCTTGTTCGGGCGCTCTGCTGCCATCGGCGGAGCCGACGCGAGGCCGACCAAAGTGATCAACGCATGCAGGAGCCGTCGACAGTGAAGACGCCACCGTATACCGATGAACTGGCTGCGTCCGTCAATGTACCGGGCGCGGTCGACGAAGTGACCCAAACTCCCGCGGCGCCCTCCGAGCGGGCTAGGAAGCCGTTCGCGCGCGTTCGTCGTCGTATCGATCGCCTGCGGCTCGATCGCGACGCCGGCGAGTCAGTGGACGGCGGCCTCGAGCTCAAGTTGGAGCTGCTGTTGCTGCGCGAGGAGAACGTCCGCCTCAAGAGCGAACGTCATCGCCGCTTCGACGTCGGCACTCTGATCGACCAGCTCCGACTTCGGGCCGCCGAGATTGATCGTGCGGAGACAGTCGACGAAGCGTGGGCCGCTCTCAGTGAATATTTCCTGTTGCGCGAGAACCTTGTACAAGCGGGCACTGAAATCGAAACCGCGATTGCCGCGGTTGGCAAGCGATTCCCCGGGCTGCTCGATCACGGCACGCTCGGTGCGGTCGCGCTCGCCAGCGAATCCGTCGCCGTGGCTGCTTGATATCCGCTTCCGCGATGGGCCTTTATAGCCGGAACGGACTGGCAAGCATCGCTTGAACCGAGATCCCTCCATGCGACCGATTGAACCGGGACGGGATCAGAGGAGGGATCGGCCAGCGGCAAACGCGACAACGCGACCCGACGTTCTCGCGTGGTTCTCGAAAGTGTGTCCAGGTAGATGGTGGTCACACCGATGGTGACTCGATGCCCCCATTGTCAGAATTCTCGCTGGATCATCGTCGCCGGCGCTAATGTCTGCTCGCAGTGCGGGCAACCGTTCGAGTCGCGGCGAGCTTTGGACTCGATCAGCCGGTCAACACGGTCAGACGAGATGGCGGCGCTGGTTATATCGCCGCAGCAGCCCAAGCGGATGATGAAGCAGGTCGACGCGGGTGTCCGACTCGCGCCGGCCGATATTCGGCTGCTGAGAATCTTGGCGCAGGACGCTACTGCCGCCTTGCCCGCTCGAGCGAGTTTCACTTCCGCATCGATGCGTGCGCCCGCCCTCGTCGAGTACGAACGGCAGGCGCGGGCGAGGGTCCATGCGTTCTATCTCGACCCGGCGACGATAGCCGGGAAGTCAAGGGCAGACGAGGTCGCCTTCCACGACCGTGAGCTCGCACTCTTCGGAACGATGTACGAGCGGCTGACGCGCGAGGAACGTGCGGCAGAGGGCAAGCGCCTAATGGGCGAAGCCCTCCATTCGCCAGCCCCTCTCTCGCTTTCCCGCCTGGGGGCGCAGGAGTGGCACGCGAACATCGTGGCCTGGTCTAGGAATGTCGCCCCGACGCGCCAGCGGGAGGAGGAGAGCGCGATCGAACTCGCGGAGGCCGCGTTGGCACGATGCACATATCTGGGCGACTCTCTCGAGTGCCCGGAGGGAGCCGAGACGCTCCATATGCTGGGCTGTGTCGACGCCGACGGCGCGCTGACGTGGTTTGACCGTCGCGACGAAGAAGGATTCGTGGTCAACTGGAGTGACCTCGTCGGGCTCGACGTGCGCACCGCCGATAGCCCAGGGGAGCAAATCACGACCAACCGGAGCGCGCTCCTCGCCCCGTTCGGCTGGGTCGCGAAGAAACGCCGCCGCGAAGCCGTGCTGTCCATCAAGGCGACCTGGGGTCACGCGCGACTCCTGGTCCACGGCCAGACACCGCGTGAGCTGGACGCTGCGGTGTCGCCTCTGCGCGCTTGCATCGGTCGCATGCCCGCGGCTGAGCTGATCAACACCGACACTGGCATCGACCTGGACTTGCTCCACGGTGGCGATCATCGGGCGAAGCGAGCCGCAAATCCGCGCCGGGACAGCGAAGCGAGCGCTGGTCTGTGGTCTGCGGCATCCTTGCAAGCCGCCGGACCATCTGGCGACGCGACGGGCGGAGTGCTCGGCCCGAACGGGATCTGACCACTCCATACACCAGCAGTCGCGCAACCCTCTGGTGTCCAACCTGATCCCGTCGTACAACGATATCGTAACACGACAAAGCGCTCGTCGCCAGCTACGACCGGATCCCTTATGCACCGACCGGCACTGCGAGAGTTCGCGGGTCTCGCTCGATCTTGTTCAACAGAGCGGTCGATCAAGCCAGCCTGGGCGCACGAGTCCGGTCTCGTGGCACGGCGACAGCAGCGACTGCAGCGCCGGCTCCCGCGCCCGCCCCGCGGACCCTCAGGATGACTCTCGGCCCGCTGCAGCAGGCGACTACTCGTGTACCCGTGGCCCTCGGCGCTCGCACGAGCGCGCCGCGATCACCGCGCTGTCCTCAAGCGCCTCTCGGAGCGTACGCCCGGCGGCAAGGTAAAAGGCATACGCGCCGTGTAGGACGTCGCCCGCTCCGAGCGTGTCGATCGTTCGTATCGCCGGGACATCGATCATCGTGGCGACGCCATCGAAACTCGCCCGGATCGGAGCTGCTCCTCCGGTAACTGCGGCCAACACGGGGCCATGGCGCTCTAAACGCCGCAGAATCTCGTCCGCTCCGGCTCCGCGGTCGAGACCGGCGGACGCGATGATATGGCCGCACCTATCCATGAGTTCAGGCAACTGCGGCTTCCAATTGCCAGGATCGAGCACCACCGGAGTGCTCGCAAGACTCGCGCGCTCGAGGACAAGCGTGGCGAGTAGTGGATAGTGGGCATCGAGTGCGATCACGTCGGGCACCGGAAGGTCCGGGACGCGATCCGGCGTGCACTCCGCGCCACGGCCCCGGGCATTCAGTGACACGACGGTGCGTCGGCCGCTCCCGTCAACAAAAACGCTCGAAACAGCGATTTCGCCGTCGATCGATACATCGATGATGTCGACGCAGTGCGCCTCGAGGTCGGCAGCCGCGAGACGGCTCAGGACACCCGTCCCGAGCGCGGTGATCAGCGTGGCATGCCCGCCCAGCGCAGCAAACGTCGCTGCAGCGTTGGCGGCGGGACCGCCCGCGCCCATCCAACGACCCTGAGCCTGAATCTTCTCGTCTGGCGCCGGGAAGCGCTCGACGTAATGGACAAGGTCGAGGGTGGTCAGCCCGACAAAGAGACCAGTCGGCTTCACGGCCCACGGTCCGCGACAACGACGGCGTCCGGATCAAACACTTGACTTGCGCTCATCGCGTAGCGCGATCAAGCCGTGCGCCCAGGAACAGGCTGCGGCTTGTCCCTTTGCTGGTGGCCGAGAACCCGAGGCTCTCATACAGGCGGATGGCGCCGTGGTTATCTTCGTTGGTGTCGAGCTCGACTCGACCGCAACCGCGTTCGCGGGCCCGCTCGAGCGCCCGCTGTACGAGCGCCCTCGCCAGGCCGCGACGTCGTGCATCGGGGCGCACGAACAAGTCCTCGAGCCAGCAGTCTTCAGCCGCCGTCCAGATGCTGTGGCGAAAGCGCAGCTGGCAGATCGCAGCTGCTGCCGAGGCGCCCTCGAGAGACGCAAGCCAGAACTCAGTGTCGGGTCGCGCTATCAGGCGCTCAACAGATGCGACGAACGAATCGTTCGGCGGCCACGAATGACCCAGGTGGTCGCGGAACTCGACCAGCAGTCGAGCAACGGCGTGCACCTCGTGAGGGCGGGCGAGCCAGACAGAGCTCACGCGTCGCCGCCGCAGAAACAACTCCACCCGAGCGCGCCACGGATCGCCCGCGCATGCAATCCCGTCGTCACGCAACCCAAGGCTACCGCTGTGCCCACGAGGGCGATGCGAGCAGACGAGGTTGCGCCCACGTCTGAATACCCCGTCGTGAAGTTCTCCGATGCTCTCGCCCAAAGCCGATCCAACTCGGCGCTGGTTTTGCGATGATTGGCGTTGTGGAGGGCTTTGACGAGCTGGCGGTCACGCCCGCCGAGCGTGACGCACTGCGAAGGCTGCGGGTGGCTACCGGTCGCGCCGACGGGCCGATGGAGCGCCACTGCCTGCGTGCCCGTCACATCGCCGCCGAGCTCGCCAGCCGCCGTGGCTGGAAGATCGACGGCGAGGTGCTGACCGTTGCCGCCGTTGTGCATGACATCGGTCTGTATCCGAGCGCCTCGCGCGGCGGCGTCTACACTGCGGACGGCGCCGAGCTTGCGCGCGAGATGCTGCCAGCCTACGGCTGGAGCGCCCAGCGAATCGAACTCTGCGCGCAGGCAATCGATCGCCATCACGAGCTGCGCACCCAGTGGAGGAACGATGACTGTTGAGCCTGACGCGATCGCGCCGGAGTACGTCGAGGCGCTTCGCCAGATCGAGGCCGCTCAGGAGGATTACGCAGTCCAACAGGCGCTAACCGCAGCCCGGGAGCGGCTTCGCATGGATGCTGCGTACCTTACGACGATCAATGCCCGCCAGCAGACGATCGACGCGATCGTAGGAGACGTTGGTGCTCTCGGGCTGGTACCCGGTGCCGCTTGTCCGGTCGAGCAGACGTACTGCATGCGGATGCTAAGTGGCGAGATACCGAACGTGGTGCCGGACACTCGGCTTGAGCCAGCGGTTCGCGACCTTGCCGTGACGCGCGTGGTTCGCGCATACATCGGGGTGCCCGTGAAGCTCTCCGACGGTCGAGTTCACGGAACTCTCTGTTGTGCGAGCCACGAACACCGGGCTGAACTTGGCGGCAAAGAACTCAGGTTTTTTCATGCAGGTTCTCGCAGACATCGTGGCCACCCGCGTTGAGCAGGCCGCGGGCGACATGGCTGGCCGGACAGAGCGTCTCCGGGGCCGACAACGTGACGACTGACGGAGCCCTGTGTCTGTACCCCGCTGGGTCCCGTCGCCCGCCTCGGCCAGGTCCGTGTTCGGCAAGGAGGTGCGGCGATTGGCCAACACGCGGATGCCGGTGAAGCCGGAGTCACATCGTTCAGGGCATGATCAGCCTGCACGGCCGGGTGCTGCCGATCGTCGATCTCTCGAGCCGCCTCGGGCAGCGCCTCGAGATCGGCGGCAGCACTCGGATCATCGTGGTCGCGCTCAGAAGGGGAGCGCTCGGCCTGATCGTCGACACTGTCGAGGGGGTCTGGAGCGTTACCGCGTCGCAGACCGAGCCGCTCCCCGTCGCGGTCGCCGCAGATGGCCTCGGCACGGAGATCGCCGCGGTCGGTGAGCGCCTGATCATGCTGATCGACCCGGAAAAAGCGCTCGGGAGCGCGCTCCCGAGTCGGGCCCCACGACGGCGACGCGCGACGGAATGACCAGTACGGCATCTATCCGCCCGCACTTGATCGTCCACCCCGGGCGCGAGGCTCGTCACTGATCGCCCCACAGCCGCCGGCGCAGCCCCGATGCCCGCGCGACCGGTCGCTGCACGGCGGTCACCATCGTGTCCTCGGTTCCGACGAGGATCAGCTGCTCGCGCGCGCGCGTGACGGCGGTGTACAGCAGCTCCCTGGTGAGGATCGGAGAGCTCGGCGGGGCAGCAGAACCGCCGCCGTGTCGAACTGCGAGCCCTGGCTCTTGTGGATCGTCATCGCGTACACGGTGTCGACGGCGCCGAGCCGGAGCGGGCTGAAGCTCGAGCAGCTCGCCCCGCGCTCGAACACCGCGCTCGAGTCGCTCGGCGGAGCCGGAGACGATCACGCCGGTGTCGCCGTTGTAGAGCCCCAGCTCGTAGTCGTTCTCGGTCACGAGCAGCGGGCGGCCGACGTAGTCGCGCTGCTCGAGGTCGAGGTCGCCGACGTCGCTCCGCGAGCCATCCCTGCTGTCGCGCGGTCCAGGTGCTGACGCCGTACGGGCCGCGGCGATGCGCGCACAGCAACCTGAATCGCGCCGAGCGCCGCGAGCGCGTCGGCCGCGTCACCGGCCCGGGCCGCGTCGATCACCGCGCACCCGCGAGCGACCGCCGCGGCCTCTGACCGCGCTCGAGCGTCGGCATCGGTGCCGGTCTGCTCGACGTCCACGCGGCAGCCAGCGTGACCTCCTCGGGCGCGCCGCGCGAGTGCCTCGATCGCCGCCGTCGGCGTCGCCGCGCCGGATCGCCTCGGCGAGCTGCGCGATCCCGCCGCCGAAGCGGTGCACCCGCTCGAGCACGACGATCCCGTCGCCGACCGCGCGCCGGCGGGCGGGTCGTCGGCCGCGACGCTCCGAACCCGTGGCGGCCGCCAGCTGGCGCGCGGACCGCGGCGCTGATCTGACAGCTGTGTCGGCCGCCGGGCCGACGATGTCGCCGAGCACGGCGCCGGCCTCGATCGAGGCGAGCTGCCCCGGGTCGCCGACGAGGACCAGCCGCGCATCGGGGCGGACCGCCTCGACGAGCCGCGCCATCAG
Organism: uncultured Solirubrobacterales bacterium; assembly: GCA_963811155.1. Classification (GTDB taxonomy): domain Bacteria; phylum Actinomycetota; class Thermoleophilia; order Solirubrobacterales; family Solirubrobacteraceae; genus Palsa-465. Next base: position 26,204 of record CAWEQQ010000034.1, on the reverse strand, counting down.
CGAAAGCGAGACCATCGAGGTCTCGTCGACGATCACCACGTCGTGCGGCAGCCGGTGGCCGCGGTCGTGGGCGAAGCGGCTGTGGCTCCCCGGCCGCCAGCCGAGCAGCCGGTGCAGCGTGCGAGGCACGCAGTCCGCAGCAGCAGCGCTCGGATCTCGTCGCTGACCGCGAGCCGGGCCGCCTCGCTCGTGGACCGCCTCCTGCAGCCGCGCCGCCGCCTTGCCCGTCGGCGCGGCGAGCGCGACGAGCGGCATGCGCGATCCGTGCGCCGCAGCCTGCTCGGCGAGCAGCGCGACGATCCGCGCGACCGTGGTCGTCTTGCCGGTGCCGGGTCCGCCGGCGACGACGGCGAACCGGCGCAGCACGCCGGCGGCGGCAGCCAGCCGTTGCCGCGAGTCGCCGGCATCGCCGGAGAACAGGCGCTGCAGCCCGTCGGCGCAGCACGTCGAGCCGGGCCTCCGGCGGCTCGCCGTCGAACAGCCGGCGCAGGTCGGCGGCGACGCGACGCTCCTCCTGCCAGTAGCGGTCGAGGTACAGCCGGCTGCCGACCAGCCGCAGCGGCGGACCGGCGCACGGATCGTCCTCGCCGACGGCGACCAGGTCGCTGGCAGCGAGCGCCGCGACCCATCGCTCGGCCCGGCGGCCACGGCAGCGCTGACAGGTCGACCGGCTCCTCGGCCTCGACGCTCGCACGTGGCGCGGATCGTGGCGAGGTCGACGAGCACGTGACCCAGCCGCGGGGCGCGCACCGCGAGCGCGACCGCGAGCCGCACTGCCTCGCCGTTCCTCGCCGGCGAGCTGCGCCAGCCGTCCGGCGACGTGCACGTCGGCCGGCGACAGCAGCCCGATCTCGTTGAACTGACGCAGCAGCCCTGTCGCCCGCTCCGCCCGGCGCGCGTCGAACGGATCCTCGCGCGCGGACGCCACGCTCGCGCTCACGCCGGCGCGCCCCGGTCGAGCACGTCGCTCAGCGCCCGGACGAGCGCGCCCGGCGGCCGCCAGGCGAACACGCCGCACGGCACTCCGTCGCAGCACCGGCGTGTCGGCGCCGGCCATCCCGCGCAGGAACAGGTACAGCACGGCGGCCAGGTGGCGCTCGGGGTCATAGCCGGCCAGGCGCCAGCGCAGGTAGCGGTGCAGCGCGACCGTGTACAGCAGCGCCTGCAGGCCGTAGTGGGCGCGCTCATCTCGGCGGCGAGCGCAGCGGGCCGGTAGTGCCCAACGTCAGCTGCACTCCGGGCGGACCGAGCCAGTTGGTCTTGTAGTCGACGATCGCGAACCGCGGCCCCCGGCAAACGGACGACCAGGTCGATGCTGCCGGTCAGAAACCCGCGCACGCTCGCGCGCAGCGCCGGGTCCTCGAGACGTGCGGCATAGCCGGCCAGCGGGTCCTGCAGCCGGGAGATGGTCGCGCAGCACGGCGGCGATCGCGGTCAGCGTCAGGCGCCCGCTGGGGTCGTCGCCCCCGGCGAGGGGCAGTTCGAACTCGAGCTCGTCGAGCCGGTCGGCCGACCGCACATCGGCAAGGCGGATGTCGTCCACGATCGAGCCCGAGCGGCGTCTGATCGCCGCCTGCAGTGCCGGCGACCACGCCGCCCGGATCGCCGGCGTCGAGCTTGCGCCGGACTGCCGCGGCGGCGATGCGCGCCGCGAGCTCGGCCTCGAGGTCAGCGGCGGCGAAGTCGCTGGCCTGGAGCACGCGGTGCACGAATGTGCCGAATGCGGTCCCGACGGGCGCATCTGCGAACAGCGAGTAGCGCTCGCAGCTCCGGCGCGGGCGGCTCCGCGGAACCGGCGTCGGGGACCGGCGCCGGCACCTCAGGCTCGTCGCCGACGACGCGCCTCCTCCGGCTCGCTGGCGACGAGCGGATCGTGCGCCGCGGCGGTGATGTCGCTGTAGGAGGTGCGCCGCCACCGCAGGTCGAGGCGTCGGTCGCAATTGCGCCGCAACCAGCTCGGCCGCCGGCTCGAGGCGGCGGGCTCCAGGCGGTCGGGAGCCCGAGTCTAGAGCGCTCGATGCTGATCGCACCCGGCGCCTGCGCCGCGAGCTGCGCAAAGCGCGCCACGGCGTCTGCGTCGCTTGGGGGTGAAGCCGATCCCTCGGCGCGACGTTACCGTCGGCGTCCTTGGCGAACAGGAGCCTGCCGAGCGGCGAATCGCGGCTGTCGAACGATCCCGCCCACCAGATGACCGCCTGGTGCTTAGCGCGGGTCAGCGCGACGTAGGCGAGCCGCAGCTCCTCGCCGCGCTGCTCGAGCCGGTGCTGGCGGGCGTGTGCATGAAAGCCGCGGCCGTCGAGCCCGACGTCGATCGTGCGCCTGTCACCGGCAGCCGGGATCGTGGAAGAACACCGGCTCGGGATCGTCGGCGATCTCAGCCGGGCTCCCACAGGAACGGGCAGTAGACGACCGGGAACTCGAGGCCCTTGCTGCGATGGATCGTCAGCACCTGCACCGCCTCGGCGTCGGACTCGAGCCGGCGCGTGCGCTCCTCCTCGCCCCTCCTCGCGCTCGGCGGCGGCGATCCGCTGCGCGAGCCAGCCCCGCAGCGCGGTCGCGCCGAGCCGCTCCGCGCTCGCCGCCGCGTGCAGCAGCTGCGCGAGGTGGCGCAGATCGGTCAGCCGCCGCTCGCCGCCGCTGCCCGCGAGCACCCGCGCGGGCAGCTGCTCGCCGACCATGATCGTCTCGGTCAGCGCCGCCACGCCGCTGCTCGCGCAGGACCCGGCCCAGTGGTGCAGCCGCCGGTGCACCTCCTCCCACTCCGTCTCGGCGGCAGTGGCGATCCGCTCGGCGCTCCAGCCGAGGAACGGCGTCAGCGCGGCCGCCCGTGGCCCGCGGCGTCGAGGCCGGGCGCTCGATCGCCTCGAGCAGCCGCAGCCAGTCGTGGCGGACGGCGGTCGCGAACACGCTGCCGGCGCCGTTGATCGACCGCCGGCACGCGCGCGGCGCGAGCGCCTCGCGGACCAGCGTCGGCGTGCCGTGCGGTGCGCACGAGCACCGCGATGTGGCCGCGCGCTCGATCGGCTCGCGGCCGAGCGGGCTGCCGTCGCGGCGTGCGGTGCTCGATCTGGGCGCCCGAGGACAGCAGCCCGACGATGTCCGCGGCCAGGTCGCGGGCGACGTGCTCGCGGGCCGAGGGCGCCTTCGCGTAGCCGTACGGCGTCCGCTCGATCGTTGGCTCGTTCGCGCAGCGCGACGCGCACCCGCAGCGCGGCGCTGCTGCGGAGCGCCGATCAGGCGCGGCGGCTGGTTGGCCGGCGCAGCGCTGACGCGCCGGTAGACGATGCCCTCGTGCCCGAGCCGCGCGTCCGCGAACAGCGCGTCGTAGGCGTCGAGCAGCGCGCTGGTCGCTGCGCCAGTTGACCTGCAGCGTCGCGCGGGTGCCGGCGGTGCTCGCCGCCTCGAGGTAGGCGTAGACGTCCGCGCCGCGGAACGCGTAGATCGCCTGCTTGGGGTCGGCGATCAGCACCAGCGTCACCCCCGCGGCCGCGAACGCGCGGTGCAGGATCTGCCACTGCACCGGGTCGGTGTCCTGGAACTCGTCGACCAGCACGACGCGGTAGCGCGCGCGCAGCCGCTGCGCCGCGGCCGGCGCCGCTGGGCCCCTTCGAGCGTCTCGTTGAGGCGCGTCAGCAGGTCGTCGTAGGTCATGATCGCCATCCGCCGCTTGCGCCGCTCGAGCTCGGCGCGCACGGCGCACGCCAGCCGGTAGCGCATCGCGGCCGTGCTGTCGCGCGGCGCGTCGTGCGGCTCGAGCGCGTCGCCCGGGTTGAACGCCGCCGCCCGCGCGATGCTCAGCGCCTCGCGCGCGGTCGAAGCGGGCGTCGCCGCGGCGGTGGAAGCGACGCACGTAGAGGTCGTCGAGCACCTCCTCGAGCAGGTCCGAGACGTCCTCGACGAACACCGTCCCGGGCTCGAGGTCGCCGACGGTCCCGAGCTCCGCCAGCACCTCGTGGCAGAAGCCGTGGGTGGTGGCGATCGTCGCCGCGTCGAAGTCGGCCACGGCGCGGGCGAGCCGCTCGCGCCGGCAGCTCGACGACCTGACGACTGCCGGTCGCGAGCAGCGTCGACGACCTCGTCGGCACCGCTGGTCCGCGGCGCCGGCGAGGATCGCGGGAGAGCTGCTGCTCGCAGTCGACGAGCCGCTCGCGGACGCGGTCGCGCAGCTCGCCGGTCGCCAGCCGCGTGAACGTCACCAGCAGCAGCCGCTCGAGCGGGGTCCCCTCGGCGACGTAGCGGGCGGCCAGCGCGGCGATCGTGTACGTCTTGCCGGTCCCGGCGCTGGCCTCGAGCACCGTCACCCCGGACGGCAGCGGGCCGCAGACGTCGAACTGCGCGTCGGTCGCGCAAGCGCGTCACGGGTCGGTCACGACCTCGCAGCGCGAGCAGCCCGTCCCACAGCCGGCGCGCGTAGCGGCCGAAGCGCGTCGGCTCCGATTGCGCCCACCCCGCCCCCTGCTCGTCATCGCGCGGGCGCTGGCCGCGAGCAGCTCGGCGAAGCTCAGCACGCCGCCGTGGACGAGCATGTGCTCGGGCTGCGCGATCCTCCTTGTCGTAGCCGAATGTCGTCTCCCAGGCGCTCTGCGCCGCGGCGCTGCGGCGTCGGCTCCGGCTGCGCGCGCCTCGCGCGTACGCGGCCGAGGCCTCGCACGCCAGCGGCAGCGGCTCGCGCATCCCCCGGTCATAGAGGTCGACCAGCGCGCCGAGCTGGCGCAGCGCGGCCTCGCGGCGCAGCGGCGTCGTCCTCGCCGAGCGCGCGGGATCCGGGCGACGGCCACCGGCCCGCCGCGCGAGCCCGCGCCCGAGCGCGCCGATCGACCGCCGATGCCACGGCCGCTCGGGGCGGGCGGCCGTCAGCGCGAGCAGCCGCACCCAGGCCGCCAGGCGGTCGCGCGGCCGCACGCGCGAGTAGGAGATCCGGCGGATTGTGCAGCCGCAGACGCCCGGCACGGTCCCCGCGAGCAGGCGCCCGTCAGGGAGCCGGAGGTTCACGTCGAGCGAGCGCGGAGCGCCGTCTGCCGAGCTGACACGGCCGCGTCGGCGAGCGGCGACGACGACCGTGCGGACGCGGTCGCAGCACCGGCGTCGGCGAGCATCCCGGGAGGCAGCGAGCCGCGGGCGAGCTCCGCCTGCACGCAGTCGTCGAGTGCGGCACCGCCGAGCACCCCCTCGAGCAGCCGCTGCCCCACCTCCCACTCGCCGAGCCCGTCGAGCTCGACCGGCAGTGCGTCTGGACCTCGATCGAGCGACTCGCTGAACGCTGATCCCGAGCCGGCGGCGCAGGAACGCGCGCACGGGATGCTCGACGAACCGCACGAGGTTATCGAGCTCGATCAGCCCGGTCGCGAGCGCCGGCAGCGGCCTCGCGAGGAACGGGCCGGGGTCCTGGCGCGGACCGCCGAGCGCGCGAGCGCCGGCGAGCGCGACGCCGTCGAAGCTCCACGGCGCGCCCGGGCACGAGCGCGCCCTCGGTGAAGTTGCGCGGATCGAACGGCTGCAGCGGGTGGCGGACCAGCACCTGCTCGCGCGCTGTGCCCCCTGGCCGGCGCGACGGTCCGCTCGACCACGTCGAGCAGCTCGCCGACGGGACCGCCGGCGGCCGCGGGAGGTTGGTGCGCTCGTCGTTGCCCGTGTAGGTGATGATCAGCCGCTCGGTCGCGGCCAGCAGCGCGTCGAGCAGCATCTGCCGGTCCTCGGTGCGCGGATCGCGGTCCCCGACGTGCGGGTCTGCGAGCATGCAGATCGTCGCCGTCGCGCGGCGCGTTGCGCGGGAACTCGCCGTCGTCGAGGCCGAGGACGCAGACGACGCGGTGCGGGACCGAGCGCATCGGCACGAGCGTGCAGACCGTCAGGTGCCCGGTGCGGAAGTTCGCCCGCGTCGGGCGGCCCCGCGAGCCGGTCGGCCAGCAGCGCGCGCAGGTCGGCGAGCTCGAGCCGCGCGGCGCTGACCCGCGCCCTGGTGCGTCGCCTCGGCGAGGACGTCGTCGAGCAGCCGCCCGAGCTCGGCCCGCTGCCAGGATTCGCGCTCGCTGGTGGCGGTGAGCGCGTCGGCGGCGGCGGCGATCGCGGCCACCAGACCGCCGATCGGCATCGCGCGCCGATCAGCGCCGTCGACCGCCGCGTGCACGCGGTCCACGTACTCCGCCAAGCGCCCCGCGAGATCGATCGCGCCGCTCTCGACGTCGTCGAGCGGCAGCACCCCGCCGAGCAGTCGCCGCTGCTCGTCGCTCATCGCCACCCCGATCAGGATCCGGTCGAAGCCGGCCCGCCACGTGCCGGCCGCGAGCGCGTCGAGCTTGAACGGCGCACGCTGCTCGGCGTCGAGCCCCCAGCGGATCCCGCTGGCGGCGACCCAGTCGTGCATGCGCGTGAGGTCGTCGTCGTCGAAGCCAAAGCGCCGACGCACCGGGTCGCGGTCGGCGAGGTCGAGCAGCTGCGAGGCGGTGACGCGCTGGTCGGCGAGCTCCAGCAGCTTGGCGACGACGCCGAGCACCGGGTTGGTCTGCCGCAGCGAGCGGTCCGCCAGCCTGACGCGCAGGTCGGGCAGGCGCTCGCCTGCGAGCTCGCCCTCGGTCGTGCTCGTCTCGCCTGCGCACCGAACGTCGCCTGGATCAGCGGCGCGTAGGTCTCGATATCCGGGCACATCACGATCACGTCGCGCGGCTCGAGCGTCGCGTCGTCCGCGAGCAGGCCGCAGCACCGCGTCGCGCAGCACCTCCACCTGGCGCGCGCGGCCATGGCAGGCATGCACCTGCAGGCTGCGATCGGCGGCCTCGAGCGGCGGCGCGGGCGTCGGGCTCGCCGGGCAGCGGCGGGCCGGGAGGCGGGCGGTCGCGCGCACGTCGGACTGGATCCGCGCCAGCAGCGTGCTCGGCCGCGGTCGCGAGCGGATGATGATGATCGACAGGCGTCGCCGCCGCGCGCCGAGCACCAGCTGCAGCTCCCGCGCGTCGCGCCCCCAGGAGGCCAGCAGGCCGTTGGCGGGCAGCCGCGCAGTCGGGTCCTCGCGCCGGTGGACGACCGGCGCGCCGGCCTGCAGAGCCGCTCGCACCCGTTCCCACAGCGACGGCGAGGGGTGCAGCACGAACAGGTGCACATCGCGCGCCGCGGCGAGCGCCGCGAGCACCTCCATGTGGCTGCGCGGGATGCGCGTCAGCCCGAACAGCGCGAGCCGTGGTGGCAGCTCGAGCAGCTCGGGCTGCGCCCGGATCCGCGCGCAGGCAACGCCAAGTCGCTGCTGCCGGGCTCGGCTGGTCGATCCGCTCGCGCAACCGCAGCCACAGCTCGAGCCTGCCACGTCGTCCTGCAGCCCGAGGTCGATCTCGCCGGCCGCCCACGCGCGGAGCATCTCGGGCCGGTGGACCGCGTAGCGGTCGAACAGGTCGGCGACGTGGCGCACGACGCCGAAGCGCCGGGGCGGATCCTCGGGCTCGCCCTCGGACTCGCCCGCCCCGGACCGAAGGTGGGCGGACAGGCTCCCCAGCCACGGCTCGCCGAGGCACTCCTCGACGACCTCGAGCAGCCGCCAGACCAGACGGTCGGCCAGCCACTGGATCATCGTCGGGATCGAGCCCGGTGGCGGCCGCCACGGCGCCGCCGATCAGCCGCCCCGGGAACGGGAACTCGATGTTGGCGCACACCCCGTCGCGCCGTCCTTCGCCGGCGCCGAGCCGCGTCGACATCCGCTGCGCCAGCCATCGCTCGATTCCCCGCGTCGGGACCGCGACAACGTCTGCAGCGAACGGGTCCTCGAGCGGCTCCAGCAGCGTCTGGGCCAGACCGTCGGCCAGACAGTCGGCGCGCTCCGCCCTATGGATGTGAAGCAAGAATGGTCCGCCTCGTCACTCCTCAACCCTACCGCCGGCGGGCGCGCGGTCTCGTGTCTACGGCTTTCCAGCTTTCCGTTGACGCTGTCGCACAAACCAGCGGCCTTGTACCTCCCTTTCCGCACTTCTCGGGGGTCATATCCGTCCCCTATTTGAGCGCGGGTCGAGGGCGGTCAGGCCCCGCTGGTGTAGGCGGTGGCGGGCACGCCGAGTAGGTCCAGGAGCTGTGCTTGTAGAGGTGTGAGCTGAGGCTCGAAGGTTTGTATCGTTTGCCGGTCGCGGATCAGGTGGTGGCGTTGGAGTGGGGCGAGGTGGTCGAAGACTCGGGCCGCGGTGGGCGCGGTGCAGGAGCGGTCTTCGGGGTAGATCGGGAGGTCGGTGATCTGCTGGCGGGTCATCGCGTTGCGCAGTTCGCGTTCGATCAAACAGCAGCACAGCAGCGCGATGAACTGGCAGGCGAACAGCGCTTCGATGCGAGCCGGGCTCTTGAGCGTGACCGGGGCGGCGTCGTGGACGGATTTGAGCTGGTGGTGGCGTTTCTCGAGGTTGGGTTGGTAGCGGTAGGCGATCAGGACGTCTTGGTCGGTGAGGTCGTGGTCGTTCGTGATCAGCGGGAAGCAGCCGTCAGAGGCGGCGTCGTGGCGGATCGTGTCGGCGTCGACGTGCGTGATCACCTGAAAGCGGGTCTTGGTGAGCTTGCGATAGCGGGTGTCATTGCCGGGGCGTCCGCGTTTCTCCTGGCGGAAGCTCTCGTGCACTGTTTCGGTGACAGTGACCGAGACGTGCTGCTCGGCGCCGCCTGAGTCGAGGATCTCCGCGGCTGCGTCTTCGGCCGCGACCCTTGTGGTGATCCGTGCGCGCGGGCCCGCGAGACGCTCGTTGAGGTCTTCCAGCGCGCCGCGGGTGCGGGTGATCCGCTCGTGGCGTGCGGTCTCGTCGCGGTACTGCTTGACGCTGGAGTGCACCCAGACGATGCGGTGCCCCTCACTGGATGGGAACGGCGCGGGCGCGACCTTCCAGACCTGGTCGGGATCGCCATGGCGCTTGCCGGGTCGGCGGGCTGCCTCGGTGAACTCGGGGGTGCTGGTGGCCATCCAGTCGCGTAGCTGGCCGTCCTCGCGGCGTGTGCGTGGCAGCACCGTCACGAACCGTCCGTTGCGCTTATCGATGTGAGTCATCTGCTCGCGGGTAGCGAGCTTGCTGTCAGCGACATAGAGAAAGTCAGGGACTCCTCGTCGTTTGGGGGTGACTCGACCGTTCCTGGCCCGCCGATCGCTCGTTGATCTGGGGTGCTGGCCAGCGGTCGTGCTGGACGCTGGCGTGGCCAAGACGCCTTCGGTAGGCGCCGCATCGATGGGACCTTCGTGCCCAAGTAGCTAACACTAACCGCAGCCCCCTCCCTTACTGGACCTCGGCGGAGCATCGCGCCGGACGGCGGGGCTGTCACCGAGCGAAGCGAGGGGAAGGGAGCCTGCGACCTTGACAGCCACGCCGCCGGCGCCACCATGATCCGTGGTCCAGGGGGAGGTCGCCCGCGACGGTGTGCGGTGGGATCTTGGCAGCGCCCTGTTGAGCGCCACGGGTAGACGCCGCGCCTTGTGTCGTGCGAGCCCGCGTCGGGGGGTGGGGACCCGCCGCCGTCCTGGTTTGGCAGGCTGCTGGCAGTGATGTTCAACTGCCTACAAAGGAGGGCGACGTGCGGGTCACGACCGCATTCAACACGATGCTGGGGCTACCGGGCGCCTGGGTCAGGGACGTGGAGTTCGGCGCCCAGGGCATGATCGTGACGGTCGCGCTGCGCCGCCGCCGGCCGCTGTGCTCAGGCTGCGGCGCTCAGGGCCTGAAGATCAAAGATCATCGTGTCAAGCCCTGGCGGCATCTGGATGTCGGCGGCATGCGGTGCGTGATCGAATGCCGACTCAGACGGCTGTACTGTCCCGACTGCGGCGATCTGCCCGAGGCGGTGGAGTGGGCGCGCGGTGGCGCGCGCTACACGCGCGACTTCGACGATCTGACCGCGTGGCTGGCGCAGCAGATGAACCAGACGCAGATCACGCGGCTGATGCGGATCGCGTGGGAGACGGTCGGCAACATCATCGCGCGAGTAGTCGCCGACACGCTCGATCCCGAGCGGCTGTCGGGGCTTGTGTTGATCGGCGTCGACGAGGTCTCCCGCGGCGCGGACCATAAGTTCCTGACCTGCGTCGCTGACCATCAACGCGGCGCGATCGTGTGGGCGGCCGAAGGCCGCAACGCCGCCAGCTTGCAGGCATTCTTTGATCAGCTCACAGACGAGCAGAAAGCCTCGATCAAGGCCGTCTCGATCGACATGTCCGCCGGATACGAGAACGCGATCCGCTCCGAGCAGGGCCTGCCGCACGCCGACGTGTGCTTTGACCCGTTCCATGTCGTCAAGCTCGGTGGCGAGGCCGTCGATAAGGTCCGCCGCGAGGAGTACAACCGCCACGGCCGCTCGAGCAGCGGCGAGGGCAAGTGGATCAAGGGCACCCGCTACAGCCTGCTCAAGGATACCGCCAACCAAACACGCGGCCAGTTGCTCAAGCTCGCCGAGGTGGTGCTCACCAACAAGCGCATGTACCGCGCGTTCCTGCTCTACGGCGAGCTGCGCTACATCTACCGGCTGCCCAAGGACGAAGCGCCCGAACGCCTGAAGGCATGGCTCGCGTGGGCCTCCCGATCCCAGCTCAAACCGTTCATCAAGCTTGCCCGCACGATCCGCAAACACAAGCAAGGCGTGCTCGCCGCGATCGAACTCGGACTCAGCAACGGACGCCTCGAAGCCCTCAACAGCAAAGTCCGCCTCCTCTCACACCGCGCATACGGATTCCAGTCCGCCAACGCGCTGATCGCGATGATCTACCTCTGCTGCGCCGGCATCCAGATCCCACTCCCCCACCGATGAGTCACCCCCAAACGACGAGGAGAGCCGAAAGTCACAGCGGCCGGTCAGCGCACACAGCTCGTCCCAGGTGGCGATGTGCGTCTGGTCGTCGTTGGTGTTTCCCGCGGCGAGACGGTGCGCGAGCGGGACCGCGCCGTCAGCGCTAACAGTCAGGATCAGCAGCAGTTGCTTGAGGTCGGGGCGGTGGTCTTTGGAATGACCGCGCGCCGCGGCGACGGTCGGCTTGCCGCCGCGCTCGCAACCGTCCGCGGCTGCGTAGTCGCCGTGCAGCGCGATCGAGGTTGAGTCGTTGTGCAATTGGCTGCAGTCGACGCCGAACTCGCGGACGGCGTGCAGCACGAGGCTAGTCAGAAGCGACCCGCGATCGCTGTCAAACAGCTGGTCCAGAGCGCGGCCGACGCGGTCGTCGTTGAGCAGCTCTGCCTCCCCAGCCCCCAGGCCGAGCAACCCCCCTTCAAACGGGGCGGCCCAGCCAGCCAGGCCGTAGAGCGGCTCGCGCTCCACGCACAAGTTGGCGACCAGCACGCCGATCGCCCTCGCGGCGGGCAGGCTCGTGCGTGCATCCCCACAAGGCAAGTGGCGCTCGAGCACGCCCGCCAAGTCCATCCGCTTCAGGAAGTGGTTGATCACCGCCAGCGCCCCGAGCTGGCAAGACGCCAGCTCGAACGGCCCGCTGATCTGTTCGGGATCGATCATCCCGTCCGAGAGTACAAGTACTCTCGGACAGAGTCGAGACGACAACCCTTCCTTCATGCCCTCCCAGCCATCAGCACCCGAGCGCCGCCGACGCGAACTGCTCGCCCAGATCACCCAGATCGGGCACGTGCTCCCCGGCACCCTCAACACCGTCATGAACCGCTGCGGCAAACCGCGCTGCGCATGCCACGCTGACCCACCCCGCCTCCACGGGCCATACATCACCTGGACCCGGAAGGTCGCCGGCAAAACCCAGACGCGCCGGCTGACCCCCGAACAAGCGAACCGCTACCGCCCCTGGCTCGAGAACAACCACCGCCTACGCGAACTGATCAGCGAGCTCGAAGCACTCTCACTCAAGCTCGCACAGGACGCCGAGGGGTGGGGGGAGAAATAGCGATCGAGAAGTGCGGAAAGGGAGTTGTACGAAATCCACAAATGCGCAATTAGGCGTTTTGAAGAGACATCGTGTGCGGCCATGTGACGGGCATCGAACCCTCGATCGGACCGATTTGATTCGACGCCGCGAAGCGCGTTTGTGTGAAGCACACAAGATTCAGACGACGGCCGGGGTTTGTGCGACAGCCTCAGTCGCATTAGGATTAGGGTGTTCATCCGGCCTGGGATGGCCGCCGGGCGAGGGAAACCGTCAAGATCAGAATGGTCTTCTAATTCGATTAATGCCCAGCGCGACAGATGTCGCACGAGTATGTCCCGGAGGCGGCCAGCGGCGTGCGCTGGAATGACCCCGCCTTCGGAATCGAGTGGCCGCCGGCGGAGCAGCGCATCATCTCGGAGCGAGATCGGGCGTGGCCCGATTACGAGACGCGGCTTCCGGCGAGCGCCAGAAGCCCCGCCTGCTCCAACCGCTCCGCCGCTCGCAGGATGACCGCGTAGGCCAGCCCCGATCGCGCGGCGACGTCGAGCAACGACGCTCGCCCGTCGCTCAGGTTGAGCACCCACAGCAGCGCGCGTTCGTCATCGGGTGACTGCACCGCGCCGCCGCTCGATCGGTACAGGCCGCGGCGCCCGAGCTGAGGCTCGCCATACGGGCTGAGGTTCATGCACGTGCGATTGGTCTCGAGGACCTCGACGACATCGAGGCAGACGCGCACCGACTCGGCGAGCGATTCCGGGCGGATCCGCTCGAGCCCGTCGGCAGACGTGTGGTATCCCGGGAACTCGCCGTGCGGCGTACGCATCAGGCAGCCGACGGGCAGGTCGAATCCCGGAGAGCAGAATTGGCGCTCGTCGCCGCCCCAGGGCTCCCAGCCGACAACGCGATGCGCGGCGCCGGAGTCGCGCAGCACGAGCTCGACGGCGCGATCGACCTCGCTGTCTCCGCGCCTGCTGCGCTTGTACGTCAGGCCACCGGCATCGCCGATGCAGGAGACCGTCAGGCCGTGCTTGACGCGATGCAGCGTGTCGCGGTTCTGGTGCAGCCACGCCAGTGGTCCGATCGTGCCCGGCGCGAACAGGAAGCGGTACGAGTGCCGTAGCCGTCGCTGCGAAAGCTGCCTCGCGAGCATCGTCGCGACCGCGATGCCGGAGAGGTTGTCGTTGGCAAGCGACGGATGGCACACGTACGTCGAGATCAGCACTTCCTCTTCGCTCGCCCCCTCGAGCCGCAGCTCGGCATAGGTGAGGTGACCGGGCTCGAGCGTCGAGTCAATGAGCACGTCGTACTCCCCCGGCTCCAGCTCCAGCAGCTGGCGATGGGACAGGCAGAACCCCCAGGTGCGGTGGTAGTAAGAGGTCCGGTAGGGCACCACGTCGGGTTGGTCCGGGAGCGTATGCAACCGCTCCCGCAGCGCCTCGAGCGACATTCGCGCGCGCACCGGCTCGCTGTAGGACACGACGTGCAGGCTCGAACGGCGGAAGTCGACGACGCGCGCCCCGTCAGGCGTGGCGATGTATGCGTCGCGGATGTTCCACTCATCCGGCACCGTCCAGTCGAAGACCTGCGTCCCGCTGGCGATCTCCGTCCGCTCGAGCGGTACGTGCTCCTCGAGCACGTCGAACGTCGCCCGCACGCCGCTTCCGGTCAGGCTGCGGCAGAGCGGGAAGAGCCGCCGCATGAGCTCGTACGCCTCGGTCCCGATCGCGTCCGGGTCCATCAGAGCGCACCCACCCGAAACGTCTGGCCGTTGAGCGCGCTCGGCTCGCGCTGCGACAGCTCGCAGATGGCAGCCGCGACCTCTTCCGGCGTCCGCCCGGACCCCTGCTCGTATACGCGCACGAAACGGTCTCGGTCGGGGAAGTCGAGAGAGCGCAGCTCGCGCTGCATCGGGGTCTCGGTGATCCCGGGATCGAGCGAGCAGATGCCGCAGGCGGTGCCTTCCACGTCGGTCGCAGCGGAGCGGACGAGGTGCTCGGCGCCCGCCTTCGAGGCGCTGTAGGCGCTCCAATAGGGCTTTGCGTTCGATGCGGCTCCGCTCGTCAGGTGGATGGCTACGCCCCCGTGCCGTGCAAGCGGGCCCGCCAGTGCCGCTCGCAGGACGTTGTAGGTGCCGAGCAGGTTGATCTCCACGGCTCGCCGCCAGTCGTCGGGGTCGCTCACAGGCAGCGGCGCCACTGGCCCGATCGTCGCGGCGGCGTGGACGAGCAACCGCAGCCGCGGGACGGTTTGGAAGGCCTCGAGCAGATCGCCGAAGCGCGTGATGTCCACGCACAGCGACGCGCTCGCATCGGGGCTCGGCCTGCGCGCAAGACCGACGACGTGCCATCCCTCGTCGCGCAGGCGCCGGCACGTTGCCGCTCCGATCCCACTGCTCGCGCCCGTCACGAGCGCCGCGCGTCGCATCGCCGCCGCTCCCTCACATCAGCATCGCTTTGCGACAGTAGAACGCCTCGGCATAGGAGGTGGGCGAGTTGCACTCCATCCCACGCAGCCGAAGGAGCCCGGAGAACAGGTCCTCCTTGAACCACCGCTTGGACAACTGTGACGCGAAGTGCGTCATCAGGTGGTCGATCTTCTTGCGGCACAGCGGATTCGTCGAGCGGGACGAAGAGGTTCGGCACGCCCATGTCGCCGTCGTACTTCGGGATCTCGTACTCCAGGATCAGGTGGTCACGGAACGTGTTCCATGTCAGCTCGCACGTCACGCGGTGATCCTGATGGAGATCGGACCGCTGGTGCGTGAGGATCACGTCCGGCGAGAGCTCGCCCTTCAACTCCTCGAAGAACCCCTTGATCTCCGCGCCGTCATAGGGGAAGTACCCGTCCCGGAAGTCCTTGAGGATCACGCGCTTGCCGGGGATGTCACCAAGCAGCGCGTCCGCGCTCTGACCCGCCTCTGCGGCACGCTTGGTCTCACCTGTCAGCACGACCCAGCAGACCTCGGACAGCGATCCCTGCTCGATCAGCTTGAGGATCGTCCCCCCACAGCCGATCTCGATGTCGTCCGAATGGGCGCCGATCGCGAGCAGCCTCAGAGGCCCGTCGCCGGCGCCGCGCGCCAGGAGCGGCAACATCAGCCAGCCGCTGCGGCGAGATCGCGGTCAGCCTCTTGACCAGCAGCCCACAGCTGCCACGGCGCTTGACCGCTTTCGTGCAGGCCCTCGAGCCACTGCTTGTCCTTGAGTGTGTCCATCGGCGCCCAGAAGCCTTCGTGGCGCTGGGCCAGCAACCGATCGCAGGCCA
This sequence comes from uncultured Solirubrobacterales bacterium, assembly GCA_963811155.1. Lineage (GTDB taxonomy): Bacteria > Actinomycetota > Thermoleophilia > Solirubrobacterales > Solirubrobacteraceae > Palsa-465. Next base: position 11,116 of record CAWEQQ010000034.1, on the reverse strand, counting down.
GCAGTCGATGGAACGGCTCCTCGACGAGCTCCTCGCCGGGCCTGAGGTCATCCAGGAGCTCCGAGCGCAGCACGAAGTAGCCGCCGTTGATCCAGACGTCCGACCGTGTCACGTCGTGGATGCCGTCGACGATCCCCCTGTCGTCCATCGACACGACGTGGAAGCTGTAGTTCGGTCGGACCGCGAGGAAGCTGGCCGTGGCACCGGTCGCCCTGGCCCGAGCGATCATCGCCGGCAGGTCGGCGTCGGTGAGCGTGTCGCCGTAGTTGGCGAGGAACATCTCGTCGTCGCGCAGCAGGTGCCGGACTGCGCGCAGCCGCTCGCCGATGCAGGCGTGAAGCCCGGTGTCGACGAACGTGATGTTCCAGTTGTGGATGTCGGTCTTGAGCAGATGGACCTTCGCGCCGCCCTCCGATAGCACGAAGTCGTTGGCCATCGCCTCGTTGTAGGTCAGGAAGAAGTGCTTGATCGCCTCTGCCTTGTAGCCGAGGCACAGCACGAAGTCGGTGAACCCGAAGTGCGCGTAGTACTTCATCACGTGCCAGAGGACCGGCCGGTTGCCGATCGGGACCATCGGCTTGGGCACCACGTCGGATGCCTCACGCATCCGCAGCCCCTGGCCGCCACAGAAGATGACGACCTTCACAGCACCTGCACCTGCGGGATCGGGACGACGAACCGCGCTCCCCATTCACGCGCGTAGGCGAGCTGCTGCACAATCTCCTCCTTGAGATTCCAGGGAAGGATCAGGATGTAGTCGGGTCGATCCTGCTCGAGCACCTCGGGGTGCTTGATCGGGATGTGCGTCCCCGGCAGGAACTGGCCCTGCTTGTACGGGTTGCGATCGACCGTGTACTCGAGCAGATCGGTGCGAATGCCGCAGAAGTTCAGGAGCGTGTTGCCCTTCCCCGGTGCGCCGTAGCCGGCGATCCGCTTGCCCTCCCGGCGGCGCGCGATCAGGAACTCGAGCAGGCGCCACTTGGTCTCGTTGACCTGACGCGAGAACGAGCGATGCCCCTCGAGCGTGTCGAAGCCGAGGGCGCGCTCGCGCTCCGCAAGCTCGCTCCACGCGCGAGGTCACCGCTTGGCGTCCGGTCCCGACGCGCTGGGCATAGAGGCGCAGCGAGCCGCCGTGCGACTTCAGCTCGTCGACGTCGAAGAGCTCGAGTCCGTGCGCCTCGAGCACCTTGCGGGCGGTCAGCAGCGAGAAGTACGAGAAGTGCTCGTGGTAGATCGTGTCGAACTGGTTGCTCTCGACGAGGCGAAGGAGATGCGGGACCTCGATCGTCGCCACGCCGTCGGGCGCCAGCACCATTGCGAATGCCGCCGACGAAGTCGTTGAGGTCGGGAACATGGGCCATCACGTTGTTGGCGGCCAGCAGGTCGGCGGCCCGCCCCTCGGCCGCGAGCCGACCGGCCAGCTCCCGGCCGAAGAACTCGACGATCGTCTCGATGCCTCGCTCGCGCGCCACGCTCCGCGACGTTGGCGGCGGGCTCGATGCCGAGCGCCGGGATCCCCCGCTCCACGACGTGCTGCAGCAGGTAGCCGTCGTTGCTCGCGAGCTCCATCACGAGACTGCTTTCGTCAAGCCCGAATCGCTGCACCGCCATCTCGACGTAGTTGCGGGCGTGCGCGACCCACGAATCGGAGTACGAGGAGAAATACGCGTACTCGCTGAAGATCGCGTCAGCAGTAACGAACTCCTCGAGCTGCACGAGCAGGCAGCTCTCGCAGACCTTCGCGTGCAGCGGATAAAACGCCTCCATCGCCGCGACGCGATCCGCCGGCACGTAGCTCTCGCACAGCGGCGACATGCCGAGATCGACGAACGTGTGCTCAAGCGCCGCGCCGCAGAAGCGGCACGTCGGCCCGGCCGCGTCCGCCACCAACGCTCCCTCGACCGCGGTCTCGGTGAGGATGTCAGCTTGGGATGCTTGCATATCCATCCAACGCGGCCTGGCCACTCAGACTTTCACGGATCACGCCGGGCCGCGCTCAACGAAACCGCCACGCCGAGATCCCGGCCGACCGCTCCCCAGACACCACCCGAAAGATGAGCCGGAGTCCATGCGTTCCTGGGGCAATGGAACACCAACCCGAGCCTCAAGCGACGCAGGAAGGACCGACTCGGAGAATGAGCGACCGTAAGTTGAAGCCAGGAGACGTCGTCGAGCTTCGACTTCACGTGCGACCGGACGACTTCGACGGCAACCGCTACATCCGATTGCGCGGCTCCTCACACTGCTCGACGTCGGGGAGCTCGTGCTGGCGCTCGCCGGTGGCTGCCTAGCGCTCGCGCCTGGAGTGTTTCTTCGTGCGCTCGGCACACAAGCCTCTGATGGTCAGCTTCTTCGGCCACTTCGGGTCTCCGAACTCCGGGAACGAGAGCACGCTGCTCGCGATCCTTTCGCGCTTGCGCTCTCTCTCCCCCGAGAGCGAGTTCCGCTGCATCTGCACCAACCCCGAAGCTGTCGTCGCGAGAGACGGGATCGAAGCGGTTCCGATCACGACCAGGGTTGCCAGGATCTGGGATCGCGACATTCCCTTGGCCAGACGGGTGCCGATGGCTTTCGTCGGGGTGGGCGCAGAGCTTCGGCAGTACGCGCGTGCGTTCAGGAAGCTCAAGGGAACCGACATGCTGATCGTCCCGGGGACGGGGCTAGTGACCGACGCGTACGGCCTCTCTCACTGGGGCCCATACAGCGTGTTCAAGTGGACGCTGATGGCAAAGCTCCGTCGCTCCAGAGTGCTGTTCGTCAGCGTCGGGGCAGGCCCGATCGACCGCGCTCTCGGGCGAGTCCTGGTCAAGGCGGCCTTGTCCCTGGCTGACTACAGGTCATACCGGGACGACGCGAGCAGGGACTACCTGAGAGGAATCGGGTTTCGGGCGAAGCGCGACCGGGTCTACCCCGACTTGGTCTTCAGCTTGCCGGAAGCGTTGTTGTCGCGCGACCACGCTCGACCGGAAGGCACGAGGCGCGTCGTGGGTCTCGGGTTGATGGTGTATGCGGGGAAGTACAGCGCCGCCGATCCACGTCCTGAGACGTACACGGCCTATCTGGAGTCTCTCGCCGTCTTCGCGACATGGCTGCTCGAGCACGACTACGACATCCGGCTGTTGCTCGGCGATGCCGACACGATCGTGATCGAGGACTTCAGATCCGTCCTCCAGGCCCGGCTCGGAAGCTATGACGAGGAGCGCATCATCGACGCAGCCGATCGCGTCGGTTCAGGACGTGCTTGCCGAGCTCGCCGCCACCGACGTCGTCGTCGCAACCCGCTTCCACAATGTTCTCCTCGCCATGCTCCTCAACAAGCCCGTCATCGCGATTTCGTTTCACCACAAGTGCTCTTCCTTGATGCGCCAGATGAAGCTGTCCGAGTACTGCCACGACATCCATCGAGATGGACGCCGACAGACTGATCGGGCAATTCCGGAAGCTGGAGCAGAACCGAGAAGCCGTGAAGCGCACGATCGGCCAGGGCGTGGACGAGGCGCGCGCGGCACTCGACGAGCAGTACGACCTCCTCTTCGCGAGCCCGTGAACGGCGCTTCGACCAGTGAGGTGCCTCGCGGCCGGAATCCGCGTCGGCGGTTGGAGACGGCGTTCCTCGCCCAGAACAAGCGGATCTGGCGGCGCCTCCCAGTTCGCGTGCGCGACCTGAGGCCCGTTCGAGCCTACGGCAGGTGGTTGCACACGCTGGTCGGTCAGCGCGCCAACCGGGAGATGTACGTGGGCACCCACTTTCTCCGCAATCGTCCGGCGCTCGAATTGATGCGCCGCCTCGTCCACAGGAACGACCGTGGCACCCGTCTCCAGATCGCGGTCTTGGGTTGCAGCATCGGCGTCGAGGTCTATTCGATCCTTTGGACATCTCCTCGACCACGTCGGGAACAGCGCCGGCCCGACCTCCGACCACGGGTATGCCGAACGACCACGCCTCGAGAAAGACGATCCCAAGCCAAGGGACTCGGCGCGTGACAGATAGAGCACCACGGACGCCGATGCCAGCAGCGCCGCCCTTTCCGTCCTCGATGACGTCAGGCAGCCACCACAGGTCGCAGCCCCGGAGACCTGAACCGCCGCTCGTTGCAGCTCGTGGCCGTCGTCGATCGTCTTGCCACCGACGACCACCTCGACCGCCGGGTAGCGCTACCAGATCGTGGGCAGCGCCGCGACGAAGGTGTCTAGCTAGGTCTAGGCTCTTGCACGCAGTCAGGTGCCCGAGGTAGAGGATGCGGGTCGCCGCTGTCCGCTCGGGACCACGGTGACGGATCAGGACGCTACCAGCCACCAGCTGACAACCAACCCCCTCGCGCGAAGACCACCCCACGGACCCCGCCGACGACTGCGCGATCACCCCTACCGCAAACAGCCGAGACCCACCCGATTCAACCGACATAGCCGTGCCGAACCACCCCTCAGCGGGCCCACCGGGACCAGCGGACAACCCAAACAACACAGATCAGACAACTCGACCAGACGATCGGTGGTTTCAAGGTTAGGTTCTAACGGCACCGGCTCGGCATCTGGGCGGCACTCCGTGCAAAGAATCGGCTCCTACCCGAGTTCCGCAGCTAAGTTGACGTGCTAGGGGTCAAAAACTGTTGTGAGCAGGGCTTTTGTCATACCGAACAGGTGTTCGGCGTGTATCTATGGGTTTGGAGCGCTGGGGGGACGCTCGGGCGGGGCCGATCAGCCGGTTTGCGCGCTGCGGTTGGCGGCGTTGAGCTCGAGGAACCGTGGGGGCTTGGGGATCTCGAGCGCGTGCAGGATCTCGCGTTGGCGGGGGGTCAGCTCGGTGCGCTGTTGGCTTGTGCCGGCGGGTCCGGTGAACGTCCCGAGGTGCAGGCGTTGCAGCTCGTCGCGAAGGTTGCGCCAGGTGTCACCGGTTTGGTTCTCGGCGATCCGGATCAGCAGCAGCGCGAGCCAGCAGAGCAGCACGTGTGCGCGGATGCGGTCTTCTTTGCGGTGGTGGACCGGGCGCAGGTCGAGCGTGGTCTTCATGTCGCGCCAGCCGCGTTCGATCTGCAACAGCTGCTTGTAGGCGAGCGCGATGTCCTCGACTGTGAGCGTCGGGTCCGAAGTGCGCAAGAGGTACTTGCCGTCGAGATGCGCCTCGGCGTTGACGGCGGCGCGGTCGATCCGCAACAGCCCACTCTTGGTGGTGCGCAAGAAGCGCTTCAGTCCGCGTTTGGCCGACAGCTCGCCGTGCAGCTGCTGGCGTTCGGCCTCGGTGAGCTGGTCGCTGTCGGCGATCGCCTGCTCGAGTTGGTCAAGGAGCTGCTGGCGGACCTGCTTGTCGCGGACGGCTTCTTCGGGGTTGTGGCAGACGACGAACCGGTCACGCATCGTCCCGTCGTCGATCACGATCTCCTTGACACGCAGGTTGCCCGCGACGGTGTGGTAGCGCCCCTGGCGAGAGAGCGCCGCCTTCGCTTCTTTTGACTTGCCGCGGAGCTTCTCGCCAAGGATGTAGTGCCCGCCCGCGCGCTGCAAGTACCGGCGGTTCTCGGCGGACTGAAAGCCGCGGTCAGCGACCCACACCACCCGGGAGAGCTTCCACGCGCGCAGGTCGTCCTTGACCTGGCGGATCAGCTCCTGATCGTTGGTGTTCCCCGGCCAGCACCACACGCGGATCGGGATCCCGGTGCGGGTGACCGCCATCCCGATCACCACCTGGGGCAGGTCATCGCGATGATCCTTGCTCTTGCCATAAGTTCGGAACGCTTCACGCACGACGTTGCCGTCCTTGTCGAGCTCGTCGTGCTCGGGCTCGTCGCGCTCGAAGTAGGTCGAGGTGGTGTCAAAGAACAGCAGGTCAACCTCGAGGTTCAGCAGATCGGCGGTGGCGAAGTAGACGGCCTCGGCGAGCTCGTCCTGCACCTCCAGCAGCCAGTCCATCGCCCGGTAGCAGGCGTCCTCGTCGAGCTCTGCGAGCCCTGAGATCCACGCTCGCTCTGTCAGCCACTTGCTCGCCGCGAGCTTCGACAGCGGCTCAAGCGCCCGGTTGGCGACCATCGCGAAGATCACCCGCTCCGCGAGCCTGTCGAGCCGGCGACCCTCCAATAGCCGTGAGAGCGTGCGGTCGATCTGCAGCGTGCGCCACAACCCGTCCAGCACCCACGCGCCGCCGATCGGCCGCGAGTCCAAGAAGCGAAGCTCGCCGACCGCCGCGGTCGCGAGCGCCTCCCCCGGCTCCAGCGCGCGCTGCAGCGACCCGATCAGCCTCACGATCGCCGCCCGGTCCAGCTCGTCCTCGCGGCCGAAGCTGTACAGCACGCTGACCTTCGACTGCTTGGCCACCGGGTCCCACACGTTGTGCGCCAGCTGCAAGTAGCCGACGCTGCCGCCGTCCTTCGTCCGCCGCTGCGTCCGCCGCAGGTACATACCTAGCGCCTATACATGATCTCCCGGCTAGACCCCAACTTTTCGCCTAGAGCGTGTATCTAGGACTTTTCGCCCCGCTCCACCCCCGAAAACGCTCTGAGCAGGGGGTTTGCGCTCCTCCGTGCCCAGAAACCCGCTCGAACTGCGGAACTCGGGTTAGGCCGTTCTCCGGTTATGACCGATGAGCACGCTGAACCGGTCAAGCCGACCTGATGGTGATGGCGAAGCTGCGTCGCTGCAAGGTGCTGTTCGTCAGCGTCAGGGCAGGCCCGATCGACCACACTCTCGGACAGGTTCTGGTCAAGGCGACCTTGTCAATGGCGGAATAGAGATCGTACCCGGACGATGCGAGCAGAGACTACCTAGGGGAATCGGGTTTCGAACCGGGGCGACCCGATCTTCTCCGGCTTGGCCTTCGGCCTGCCGGAAGCGCCGCTGCGAGGTGACCACGCTCGATCGCAAGGCACGAGACGCATAGTGGGTCTCGGATTGATGGGTGTATCCGGGCAAGTACACCGCGGTCGATCGACGTGCTGAGACATACACGGCATACCTGGAGTCGCTCGCCGTGCTTGCGACATGGCTTCTCGAGCACGACTGCGACATCCGGCTGCTGCTGGGCGATAGCGACGCGATCGTTATCGACGAGTTCAGGTCTGTCCTCGAGGCTCAGCTTGGAAGCTATGACGAGGAGCGCATCATCGATCATCCGATCGAGTCGGTCGAGGACATACTCGCCGAGCTCGCTGCGAGCGACATCGTCGTCGCGACGCGCTTCCACAACGTCCTCCATGCGATGCAGCTCAACAAGCCGTGATCGCGATCTCGTTCCATTACAAGGTCTCTTCGTTGATGGCTGATGCATCACATGGGCTCGACCTAGTCCTACTCATCAGATGGATGCCGATCAGCGACGCGCCTGTCGAGCGGGATCGGCGTCGGCGCAACCAGCGCCCGAGCGGAACGCGCGCAGATGTTCGACTGGGACGGCGACCAGGCCACGATCAAGCCCTGGTTGCGCGACGGCACTTGGGAGGTCCGCGAAGCCGGCGATCCGAACCTGATCACGAGCCTCGGGCGACAGGACCTGGCGATCGCGAGCAACTTCCTTTGCCACATGGACCCGGGCACCCTGAAGGCGGCGGTGTAGCGTGTCTCCGAGTCGGACGGTCGCCGGTTCGAGCGGCTCCAAGCCCCACCGGCGCCACGGCCACTCGGACCGGACCAGCGGGGTCTCCGTCGTGGATCTCAGCCCTGTAGTTAGCTCCGAAATCGGCTACCCCGGTCTTCGCTCAGGCTTTGCAGCGGTCGGACCTCCCATCCCCTCAAGGCGCCGCGTCCACGCAAGATGCCGAGAACCTGACGTCCTCCTCGAGGGCGGCGGGGCATGTAGCTGATCACCGGCCGACGGCGCGGAGGACCCGGGAAGAACCGGCTTGGCTCGATGCTCTTGTGCGGGCGCACGACGTTCGCCGCCGGCCCCGCCTACCGCATCATCTCAAGACTAGACTGTGGCTTGAGACCACGAGGGTCGCGGCCAGGTGGCGCCGTTGCCAGCCGCTCGCCACTCGAGGCGTCGGTGCGGTCACGGGTCCTCGCTCGCCGCCTCCTGCGAGCCCCGCCGCTTGATGCGCTGCTCGCGCTGGGAACCGACCTGTACGATCTGCGGACCTGTACGATCTGCGGCAGGTCGTGCACAATTTTCTACCGGTCGTCACCTACGACTACGACGACAGTACGTTCGCGCGATCCATGCGTCATCCCGAGTCAGACGCATGGCGATCCGGTTTCCGGAGGCGGAGGTTCGGCGGTGGGCTACCCGGCAGGCGGCTGCGGCTCGGCGGGCGATGCCTGCTGCGTGAGCACGCGGTGGGCGGCAGGGTATAGATGAACTGACGCTGGAGTCCCCGCCCGAAAGGTGTGTCATCGGCCATCGGCCATCGGCCGCGCCGGTCCCCTTCGCACCGCGATTGGTCGAGTCCGAAGCTTCTGTTCGTCGGCGTGGACTGCCAACGCAAGAACGGCGACAGGGTGCTGCGAGCGTTCGCTCGCTTCGTGCCGCGCACCGAGGGGCCGATGCCGCCTCGAGGTACGCCACGCCAGCAGGGGCAAACCAGCCCGGGAGCACGAACGCAGTTGCCCGCGCGTACAGAGCATCCAACTCTTGTCGCGCGTCAAGGTTCTCGAGCGTGGAGCCCCTGAGATGCTGGGCAACGCGGCCATCACCGTCCATCCCGATGACGAAGAACCCTCACCGACGCGATGAAGCATCTGGCCGAACCGCCGACGGCCCAGCGCCCTCAACTAGAACTAGACTAAAGAGGCGTGCAGACGTGTTGCGGACTCCCCATGGCCAGCGGTCGCGCGGCGGATCGTCGCGAGCCTGGACCTGGGGCGCGCCCTGCCTCAGCACCTGACGGCCGGGCTCGGCGGGCGGCCGTCACGGCCACAAGTTCGCCGCCCAAAAAGGGCTCTTGTGCTGCTTCCGTGCGCGCGAGTTGATGGGCTGACGGCGTAGCACGTTGGTATGTGCTGGCGGGGCGGTCGAGGCGGCGCACGCCGCAAGGCCCCCCTCTTCTACGGTTCCGGTTTGCACAACCAATCGACCGTTGAAAGGGAAGTGAAGCGACGTGCGCAGCAGCAGCGTAGTGAGGCGGCGCCGGCAGCGCCAGCAGGAGGAGCGTGTGCGTCGGCGTAAGGAGCGCCAGGAGGGTCGGCGGCGGCGTTTGTGCCAGCGTCGGATGTCGGCGATGTGGGGCCGGTCGCAGGGGCTTGACCGGACGGTGATCGAGGACGTCGCGCTCGCCGAGGACGGGTCGGTGGTGATCTCGGTGCGGCCGCGCGCGGGTGAGCGCGAGCGCTGTGGCAAGTGCCACGAGCGGTGCGCGTACCGCGACGGCGGAGATGGCCGCCGGCGCTGGCGTGGGCTGGACTGCGGGGTCGTGAGGGTCTATGTCGAGGCCGACGCGCCGCGGGTTGGGTGCCCTGAGCACGGGGTGATCGTCGCCGCGGTCCCGTGGGCGCGCCACGACACTTGGTTCACGCGGATGTTCGATGATCTGGTCGCGTGGAAGGTGGTCGATCAGTCGGCCAAGGCTGTGTGCGAGGAGTTGGGGATTGCGTGGCGTACGGTGGGGCGGATCTGCAAGCGGGTGTGCGCCGAGCGGCGAGCGATGCTCGACCCGTTCGCCGACCTGCGCGAGATCGGCTTTGATGAGATCTCGGTGCGCCGCGGCCAGCGCTACATGACGGTCGTCGTCGATCACCGCTCCGGGCGGCTGGTCTGGGCGGGCGCCGGGCGCGACCGAGCGACGGTCGAGCGATTCCTGGATCTGCTGGGGCCCGAGGGCTGTGAGAAGCTCGAGCTGGTCTCTTGCGATGACGCTGACTGGGTCACGGTACCGGTCGCTGAACGCTGCCCCAACGCCGACATCTGCCTGGACGCGTTTCATGTCGTCAAGGCAGCGACTGACGCGCTTGACGAGGTCCGCCGCGAGGTCTGGAACCACGCGCGCCGGGCTGGTGACGCGCAGTTGGCCAGGCAGCTGAAGGGGGCGCGGTTTGCGCTGTGGAAGAACCCCGACAAGCTCAGCGGTCCACAGCGGAACAAGCTCGCGTTCATCAAGCAGCTCAACGGCCCGATCTACACCGCCTACCTGCTCAAGGAGCAGCTACGCCAGATCTACCATTTGCCCGGCCGCAAGGCGCTGGCGCTGCTCGACGCGTGGCTGAAGTGGGCCAGACGCTGCCAGCTCGAGCCGTTCGTCAAGCTCGCCGCGCGGATCACCGCGCAACGCTACAAGATCGAGGGAGCGCTGATCCACGGACTCTCAAACGCCAGAGTCGAGCAGATCAACACGCAGATCCGCCTGATCATGCGCCGCGGGTTCGGGTTTCGCTCAACCGACGCCGTCATCTCGCTCGCGATGCTGTCCCTCGGCGGGCTGCGCCCGCCCAGGCCACACCAAGCCAACGAGCTCGCGTAACGGGGCGCCCCGGGGCTTCCCAACAACACATCCGTCAAGCAGACCCGGCGGGCAGAGCCCGCACTTGCACCGGGGGGCACATCCCCCGGACCCCCTGGCTCCGACCTCATACTGCGCGCTGCGCACACGGCAAGAGTGAAAGCCCGCCCGGCGGCTCGGCCGGCGCAAACGGCACGCGCCGGCCGCGCCCCAGCACCGCCGTGCGGCTGACACTGTCAACGTCAACGACAGGCACCCGCGAATCGCGCCTACTGCGCTGCCCAACCCGACACGGCCAAGAGTTCCCTGTCGCCCCCCCCGCCCAGGTAGAATCCACGCACAGGAACGTCAGTAGAGGCCGAAAAAGCCTCGGTCAGCGATGGACGCGCGAACATACAGGTCAGACGCGATCCCGTCCGCGCTTCACGCGCCGGATGGCCTTCTCTGTCGTCGTCTTCGGATGCAAGGTCAGATCGAGAAGCTTCGCGATGATTGCTCTCGCGAATCTCAGGTCGTAGATGGAGCAGCCGAGCTCATCGAGCCTCTCCTTTTGCAGCCTCCAGAACTTCCGGTCACGGAATTGGAAACACGCCCGACCGAGCGAGTCCGAAGTAGTCAGATAGCTGCTGCTGCAACCGCTGGCCTTGCTCGTCGGAAGTAAGGAATTCGGGTCCACGCTCAATCAGAATCCTCATTCGCAGAAGGCGCACGAGGTTCATCTCGTGAAGCTCCGCGGTAAGCATTTCAGCGTGGATTCG
>CAWEQQ010000033.1:0-36425 GCA_963811155.1 uncultured Solirubrobacterales bacterium | reverse complement strand
CGAACTCGTCGATCATCAGCGCTCGCGTAGACCGTTACATTGGATCTCATGTTGTGTAGATGTCGAGGCGGACGGAGCGGGAGAATCAGCGAGAACATCGGGGCGGCGCTCGAGCGGAGCGACAGGCTGTTCGGCGATCGCGAGGCGGTCGTCGACGGCGGGCTGCGCTTGAGCTATCGGGAGCTGCGCCACCGCGTCGCAGCGTTTGACGCCTCGCTCGACGCGCTGGGCCTGGCAGCGGGCGACGTCGTCGCCGTGCTCGCGCTGAACTCGGCCGCGCACCTGGTCAGCTGGCTGGCGATCCCGAGGTCGGGCAGAGTGCTCAACGATCTGAACGTGCGTCTGGCGCCAGCGGAGCTCGAGTTCATCGTCAACGACTCCGGAGCCAGGGCGCTGATCGTCGACGACGTGTTCCTCGAGCTCGGCCGCAAGCTCGCTGACGCTTGCGAGATGGTCGAGCATTTGATCTATGCCGGTGCCGGCGCTGCCCCCGACGGGTGTCTGCTATTCGCCGAGCTGTGCGAGGTGGCGGGCGGTCCGCCAGCGACGGTCGATCCCGACGCGGTGGCCGGGATCTTCTACACCGGTGGCACCACCGGGCTGCCGAAGGGCGCGATGCTCACCCACCGCAATCTCGTCGCGAACGCCAAGCACGTCCTGATCCTCTTTCACTACGACGAGACCGACAGCTACGCTACTGGAACCGCCCGCAGGAGACCGCCGCCGCGCTCGGCCCGGACGGCTGGTATCACACCGGCGACGCCGCCTACCAAGACGACGACGGGTACCTCTTCATCGTCGACCGCGTCAAGGACATGATCGTCTCCGGCGGCGAGAATGTGTATTCAGTCGAGGTCGAGAACGCGATCTCCAAACACGCCGCTGTGCTCGAATGCGCCGTGTTCGGCGTCCCCGACCAGCAATGGGGCGAACGTGTCCACGCCGCCGTCGTCCTCAAACCCGACACGACCGCCACCGAGCAGGAAATCGTCGCGCACTGCCGCGAGCAGATCGCCGCCTACAAGCTCCCGCGCTCGATCGACTTCCACACCGACCCGCTCCCCAAATCAGGCGCCGGCAAAGTACTCAAACGCGAACTCCGTGCCCCGTACTGGGGCCGGACGCGAGAAACAAGTCTTCTAGCAGCCCGAGCAAACAGCGCCCACAAACCGCGGTGGTTCCGGGGGTCGTCCACGTCGATGAAGCGGCAGTCGGCGTTGATCGTCACGCTGCCCATCGCGATCGTGTCGAGTAGCTGCGCCGGGAAGGTGGTGATCGCCGCGGGCACGTCGTGCTCGGGGTCCGGCTCGTCTTCGAGGCGGCTGTTGTACCGGGCAGGCAGGTTCGGGATCGGTCGCAGCGGCCAGAGCTTCTCGAGTAGCGCCCCGTATGGCCGAGTGGCGCAATGCAGCGTCGGCCAGTCGCCGTAGGGATTGTCGAAGCGCGCACCGCCGGGCTCGTCGAGGCCGAGAGGCTTCGGTGTGTTCCAGTAGAACGGGTTGGGCCGGTTGCGCGGGCGTGTAGGGGGCGGCGGAGGAGGGGGTGAGGGTGCCGTGCCGTGCGCGAGCGGCGGTGATCGAGGTGGCGATACGGCGTGGTGCGGCCGGCGCCGATCGTGTTGGCGATCTGCTGCATGGTGTGCTGGCCGCTGTCGAGCATCTCGAGGGCGACGCGGAGCTTGTGCTCGGTGATGGTCGTGGAGCGGCCGTTGAGCCGGTCGCGAGCGCGCGCCCGTCTGCGTGCGCTCACGGATCGGCTGGCACTCGAACCCGCCGATCGCGCTGAAAACGTGGGACACGAGCCGTATCGGACGAGGCGGTGCCGCTCGGTTGTGAGCAGGCGCTCTTGTCGGAGTGCGTCGTGGATGATCGTCTCCAGGTTCGCGAAACGCGTAGGGGGGCCGGCACGCTGCGCGATGCGCTGGACCGGCGGCGTGCTGGTGAATCCGACGCGCGCCAGACCTGCTTGGGAATCGCGCTGACGGGTTGCTCGTCGCGCGTTGTGGTGCTCATCGCTTTAGGAGGTTGTGGGGGAGCAGTTCGACCCTGGTGATCTCGAGCTCGCGTTGGCCGGTGAGCCGATCGCGCAGCCCGGGCGGCTGGGGTGGGAGGGCGAGCGCGGCGAGGTTGCCGTGGTGGAGGTCGGCTTCGATGGTGAAGAAGGTGTGGTCGCGGCCGGCGTGGTACCAGTGTTCGGGGCCGGTGCCCATGACGCCGATCCGGCCGGTCATGAGGTCGTCGGCTTCGCGTGCGCAGGCGAGCGCGGCGTGCGGGTTGGGGCAGACGAACACGACGGCGGGTCGGGTGCGCTGGGTGCGGTAGCGGGGGTGGGCGAGGCTCCAGCCGCAGAGGAAGGCGTCGTAGGCGAGGAACTTGTCGCGGTTGTAGGAGGGGCGGGCGGTGAGGTCGAGCTCGACGAGCAGGTCGAAGGTCAGCTTGATAGCGTCGACGCGCAGTTCGAGGGAGAGGTCGGGTTTGACCTCGGTGAAGGTTTTGAGCTGGAGGCCGATGATGGCCTGGCCGTCGGGGATCGGGATCTCGTTGGTGGTGATGGGGTGGCGGTCGCGGCCGGCGCCGGCTTGGGGGACGGGGTAGCGGCCGGTGGCGTAGCGCGGGGTGCGCCAGTGGTCGGTCGCCGCGTCTCCAGCAAGGTGGTGCAGTTCGATGGCCCAGCCGAGGCCGTGCAGGTCGTGGGCGAGGCGCAGGCCGCGGCTGGGCTCGATCGGCCGCCATTCGCGTTTGCGCGAGATCGCCGGCGGCTCGCGCGGGCAGCCGGCTGCGAAACGCGGCGACGCTCGCGGGCGCCACCGCAACCGCCGGCGGCGCGGCAACCGCTCTGACCGCACCCCGCCGGCGATCAGCGACAGCGGCGCGACCGCTGCGACCATCACCAGCGCCGGCGTGACCAGCGCGCGGGCGCCGTTGACAAACCCGCCGATCCCCTCCGCGTTGCTGGGGATCCCGGCCGCCTTCGCGACGATGAACACACCAAAACGCGTGCCAGCGAGCGCGACAGGTAAGACGAGCGCAGCGCTTACAGCGACTCTGAAGCGACGGCTGATTCGATTCGTGAGCGGCAACTGCAACCTCCTCTAGAGCTGATCAGTGTGAGTGGGGCCGCAAACGGCCCTTCGCGTGCTAGGTACCGGCCGCGGCTGACAAGGCCTCGCCGCGATCGAGCTTTCTCGCGCCCGAGTCCCCGTTCGGGTCATCTCAATCTCCGAGCCGGGTCACTGCGGGCTGTGCACCCCGGCCCGCGCGGCGCTCCCCCGGGGGGCGGGCAGCCGCGCCGCGGATGCCGCGGCGCCGATGCGGACGGGGCTCAGCAGCCGTCGAGTTCGTGCGGGGCGCGCCCCAACGCGATCACCAGTCGGCTTGCGGCCGGGATCCCGATGTGGCGCTGCTTGCGGCCGTGCTTGCCGGGCTCGTAGCCGAGCTGGCGGTCCAGATCGATCTGCTGCATCTCGAGATAGTGCGCCAGCTCAGCGCGCGTGAGCCCGGGACTGCGCTCCAGCTCGCGCTCGAGAAACGCGCGCACCCGCTCGGTCGGGAGCAGATCCAGCTTGTATCGCTTCAGCTCCTGGTAGTCGCGCTCCTGGGCGACCAGCAGCCGCACCCGTCCCGGCGCCAGGCGCATCCGCTCACCTGCCTGCTCATAACTCAAGCCCTTGATCGCGACCAGTCGCCACGCGTGCTTGCGTCGCTGCGCGCACGACTGGCATGTCCCCCGGCCTTCGCACCGCGAGCAGGTCTCTAGCCCCTGCGGGGCGTTCGTGATCGCCGGCGCGGCGGACGGTTGGCGTGCAGGTGCCCAAGGGTGGTGTGCCAAGGTTCCCTCCTTGTCGTTCGTGACTGTTGGAGGCGTGAGAGTATCACTATGCGATGGCAATGTATAATTGCTTCGCTAACAGCTATGGTATTGGACAAGGCGTCCAGCGTCCAGCGTCCAGGGTCCCGGTCGCAGCGGCCGTTGATGCCGTGTGCGGGCAGCGGTTCGGGCGCGCCGAGCCAAGCGTCCGCCGCCCCCCGAGGTGGAGGAGCGACGCGCCGAGCTGGTACTTGCCGGAGTCCCAGTCTTGCTCGACGAAGCCGACGGTGTGCAGCGTGCGAAGGATCCCGTGGACGGTGCCCTTCGGCAGTCCGATCTCTTCCGCCAGCTCAACTACGCCGAGCCGTCGCGAGCGGCCGGATAGGAGTCGCAGGATCGTGGCAGCGCGCTGGATTGATTGGATTTCGTTGCTCATTGCTCGAGCGCCGCAGACCGGCGGTCGAACTGTGCGGCGAGTTGGTCGCAGCGCTGTGCGATGCGGGCGAGTTCGTCGAGCCGTCGGCGGGCGTGGTCCTCGCCATGGCGACGGTCGTCGGTGGCGCGCTGGATCGCGCCCCGGATCGACTCGATGGCTCCCTGGACCGCGGCGGCAAGGTCGCGCTGGTAGTCCAGTGCCGCCGCCGAGACTCGGGCGGCTAGTTCGGAGCGCAGCCGTCCAGCGTGTCGATCTGTCATTTCGATTAGGCGCTGCTCGGAGTCGCGGATCACCAGCCGCCGGCCGAGTGCACCGGGGGTGATTGTGCGTCCGAAGCCGACGATGATGTCGAGGGCGTGCTCGACGTCTTTGAGCTTGAAGGTGAATCGGGATGGCGCTCGCAGCCCGGTTTCGGGCAGCACCTCGCTAGCACGGGCGCCGAAGACGTCCTGGGCGACGTCTTGCACCTGTTCGAGGATGCGCTGGACACGAGCGGCGTAGCGGCGCTCGAGGTCGGTGAGCTCGTCGGCGAGTTCAGACTCAAATCGCGGCACGAGCCGCTCGAACTCGTCGCGCACGGTCTGATCGATCCACTGCTCGAGCTCGGTGGCCAGCTCGCGCGGCGTCTGCCTATCGAGGGTACGAGGTGCGCGTGCAACGCCTCTTGGAGGCGGGGAGCGTCGCGCTTGGCGTGCTCGCTGAGCGGTTCGTTGATTCGATCTCTGAGCGCCCGCGCCACGCCACGCTCGAGCAGATCCGCGGCTTCGGCGCTGGCGGCTTGCAGCTCGGCGATGCGCTGCTCGAACTGCTGCGCACGGGCAGCGAGCTCGTCGAGCGGCAGCTCGATCGCGTGGGCTTCAAAGCGTGCCGCCCGCGCGCCGTCAGCGGCCAAGCCTCGTGCCAGTCGGGCGACGGACCGCAGTAGCAGTGTCTCGCGCTCTTCTGCCGCCAGCCGTAGCAGACGGTTCACGAGCGGATCGATGCCGTCACGGTTGCGGGCGCTGAGGGGAAACAGCTCGGCTTCCTGGCCGGCCAGGACGTCGCGCAGCGCCGACCGGATGAACTCGATAGCTTGCTCGCGGTCCTGGGCTTCGAGATGGTCGAGCTTATTGACGACTACCAGCAGCCTGGGCAGGCGGCCGGCCGCCTCCGCCAGCAGCTCGCGTTCGCCCTCCGAAAGTGGCTGGCCGCCGTCAGGTACGCACAGGGCAGCGTCGACGCGCGGTAGAAAGCCGCGCGCGACTTCGCTGTTGTGGCTGTGGATCGAACCGGTCCCGGGGGTGTCGACCAGCTCCAGCCCCGCGCGGAGAAGGCGATGGTCCAGTTCGACGCGCGCGACGTCGACGCCGAGCACGTTGCGAGGATTGCACGCCTCGGTGACGAATGCGGCGAGCTCGTCGAGGTTGTGCTCTTCCTCGCGTCCGTCGATGAATCGGATCACCAGGCGCTCAACTGGCCCCGGGCCAAGCAGCGTCACGACCGAGGTGAGCGGAATCACCCCGGTGGGCAAGACGTCGCGGTCCAGCAGCGCGTTGACCAGCGTGCTCTTGCCGCGCTTGAACTCCCCGAGTACGACCAGGTTGAAACGGTCCTCGGCCACCCGGACGCGCGCCGCCACCAGGTCGCGATAGAGCGCCGCCGCCAGCAGGCCATCGGTGAGGCAGCAGAGCTCGTCGAGTCCGGAGAGGATCGAGTCGCGCGCAGAGGGCCGCGGCTCGGTGCCTGCGACTGCGGAATCCGTCGAGTCAGAGCAGTTCGTCACTGTCGGCTCCACCTGACCTCCACAGGGACGTGGATCGATGTCGGGTAGAGGCCATCAGCGGCTTGGGCCGCGCCCTGAGCGAGCCTCATCGCTCGGAGGAGAATTCTACTGCGGGCAGGGATCTCGGTCGCTCCGGACCTCGGACCCCTGCGCCCCGGGGCGTTCGCCTACGCTCCGCCTCCATTGGACACGCTGGACCCACAGCTCTGGCCGCAGCGCGAGTCGATGCGCCAGAGGAGGACGTCGTGCGGGAGTGCCTGACTGCGGTGCCGGTGCCCGCCGCGGAGCTTACACGTCGATGAGCCGGCCGCAGCGAAGACGATCAAAGCCCGTGTGGACGGAGGCGCGCGTGCGCAGCGAGCTTGAGGAGTTTCTAGACGGGGCGACGGAGTGGCCGTCCTACCGCGACTTCCGGCGAAATGGGCGCCAAACGCTGCGCAACCAGGTGACCCGGTTCGGAGGAGCGCGTCTGTGGGCGAAGCGACTCGGGCTGCCGTACCCAGAGCGAAAGCCGGGATATGCCACGCGATGGACCGAGGATCGCGTACGCGCGGAGCTTTCGGAGTTCCTGCGCGGACGACGTTATTGGCCGAGGAGGCTTGAGTTCGAAGCAGCCGGTCGCAAGCCGCTGCGCGACGCCGTCCGTCGACTCGGTGGGTCGGAGCGCTGGGCCGCGGAGTTCGGTTTGCGGCTCCAGAACCTCAAGTCGGGGTCGATTCGGGTCTGGACCCCGGAGCGGATCGAAGCTGAGCTGCGCAGAGTGCTCGACGGGCGCGACACCTGGCCTTCTCGGCGCGAGCTCGAACTGAACGGCCGGGCCGGCCTCGCCAGCGCGATAGCCCATGGCGAGGGCGCTGCATATTGGGCGTGCCGGCGCGGCGTAAAGACCCCGCCGCGCGCGAGGGTCTCTGGGCCTCGGATCTGGACCGACGGGCGAATCCGCGGGGAGCTTCAGGAGTTCTGTCGCGATCGGACCACCTGGCCGACAGAGCGGAGTTCATCGAGGCGGGGGAGGATCGGCTCTACTACGCCGCATGTGAATACGGCGGACCTGCCCGATGGGCGTCAGAGCTAGGGCTCGCGCGCGGTAGGAGGTCCCAGGCGCTCCCTCGCTCGTGACACGTGGCCTCGCCGTGTCCAGCGCAGTTGCTCGCCCATGCGTACGCTCATCCGAGTCGGGGAGCGATCAGTAGCAGCGCGATGAACGCCGCCAGCAGGTAGAGGAGATAGAGCCCGAGCGGGCCGGCCTGGATGTTTCGCATGATCTCTGCGACGCGGGTGAACGCGCTGGTGATCGGGCGGTAGAGCCAGGCGGGGTCGAAGATGCGGGGTTCGGCGCGCATCATGCTGAGTCGTTCGGGGAAGCGTTGGTCGCCGATGGTTCGCAGCTGGGTCCGCACGCGGTAGACGATGTTGAAGATCACGCGGACCATGTTCGCGTAGCCGATCGAGGTGTACTGCGCGCGCCTGACGGAGATCGCGGCTCCGGACGCCCACACCGGGACGCGGCGGCCGCGCCGCAGGCTGACTAGGTAGCGCAGGCAGGCCGCACCGGCCGCGAAGGCGGTCAGGGTCAGGAACAGGACGGTGGGGCTGATGCTTGAGAACTTCGGGTAGCCGGGTTTGATCAGCCAGCCGGGCTGGCTGATGTGCCCGATCGCGGCGCGGCCGCCGATCGGCAGCGTGGCGTGCTCGATGACCTTGACGACCCAGGGGGCGGCGACCCCGATCGCGAGTGATGCGACCGCGAGCAGTCCCATCCCGACGCGTGACCCCCGGGGGCTCGGGGCCGGGGTGATCGAGCGATCTCGCGGCATGCCGAGGAATGTCATCCCGATCGCGCGGACAAAGGCGAGTGCCGCCAGGCCGGCGGTCAGCGCGACGATCGCGCCTGCGAGCGCGAGCGCTAGATGCGAGCCGGTGCCGCTGACGCGAAACCCCTGCATCAATCCTTCAAGCCCGAGCCATTCCGAGACGAAGCCGCTGAACGGTGGCAGCGCAGCCAGGGCGGCGCCGCCGGACAGCGTCGCGAGCGCCGCGACGGGGAGCTTCCTGTAGAGGCCGCCGAGTCGTTCCATGTCGCTCGTGCCGGTGCTGTGCTCGACCGCGGCGACAGCGGCGAACAGCCCCGCCTTGGCGAAGCTGTGGGCGATGATCTGAAAGGTGGCGGCGACCAGGCCGAGCCCGATCAGGCCGGGTTGGTGTTGGGCCTTGCCGATCAGCGCGATTCCGAGGTCGGTGACGATCAGCCCGGCGTTCTCGATCGAGGAGTAGGCGACGAACACCCGCAGCTCGCGCTGCAGCACGCCGCCGAGGATCCCGATCAGGGCAGTGAACGCGCCGACGAGCAGCGCGATCACCGCCCACCAGACCGCGGGGTGGCCGAGAAACCCGAACCACACGCGCAGCATCGCGTAGAACGCCACGTTGAGCGACACCGCGGCGATCAACCCGGAGCTGTCGGCGTCGGCACCGGCATAGGCGCCGGGCAGCCAGGTCTGCATCGGGATCAGCGCTGCCTTGACACCGAAGCCCGCGAACAGCAGCACGAAGCAGACCCCGCGCACGGCGGAGCTCAGCTGCGGCCCGAGGTGAGGCAGCTGTTCGAATGAGAAGCTCCCAGCCTTTACGCTCAGCAACACCATCCCCGCGAGCACCGCGGCGCCGCCGAGCTTGCCGAGCGTCAGCGTCAATGCGGCGGCGCGCCGCGCCCGGGGGTCCTGGTAGCGAACGCTGACCAGCGCGTAGATCGCGACGACCGTCAGCTCGTAGACGATCAGGAACTCGAACACGTTGTCGACCACGACGACCGCGACGACGCACAGCACGAGCAGCGGTCGCAGCGCGTGGGCTGTTCTCGATCCTCGCGCGCGGGTGGTGATGAACAACGGCACGGACACGAGCCCGGTGATGATTAAGAACAGGCCCGCAAGGTTGTCGACGTGGACGCCGCCGCGGCCGAACGGGAACCACGAGAATGGCTGCCAGACGAGCTGCTCGTCGAACACGGCGACGACGCCCGCGGCCGCGAGGACGAGCGACGCGGCTGCCGCGACCGCGATCCCAAGCTCGCGGATGCGCTGTGACCGCGCAGCTCCGAGCGCCACCGAGACCGCGAGCCCGGCGCTGCTCACGACCATCAGCACCGCCAAAACGCTCATCCGATGCTCGCTTGCACGCCCGACGGGCGCCGTTGGGGGCGCGGTGCTGAGACCTCGCTCACGCGGCCGGCGGCGAGCAGCAAGCCGTGCAGCAGCGCGATCGGGCTCGGCGGATCGCCTGGGATGTACACGTCGACCGGCAGCACCCGATCGACGCCGCCGAGGACCTCCGGCGCTTCCCAGAAGCTGCCGCTGCACGCGTCGGTGCCCGCGGCGACGACGACGCGCGGCTCGGGCATCGCCTCGTATGTCCGCCGCAGCGGCTGCTCCATCGGCCGCGTGACCGGGCCGGTGACCAGCAGCGCGTCAGCGTGCCGCGGCGAGGCGGTGAAGAACAGCCCCAGCCGCTGCATGTCGTAGTAGGGACTCAACAGCGCTGCGATCTCCTGCTCGACCGCGCCGTCAGAGCCGGTATCGACATGGCGGATGTGCAGCGAACGGCGAAAGACGCCGCCGAGCGCGCGCGGCGAGCCGTCGCTCGCTCTGGCTCGCTCTCCGACCACAAGGCGCGACCGGCTCGTGGCGGCGAGCTCGTAGCCGGACTGGATCGTCAACGAGCCGTCCTGACACGCGTCGACGCAGAGTCCGCAAGCGATGCACCGGCCGGCATCAAGGCGCAGTCGTCCGCGCGCGTCCACGCCCAACGCGCCGGGCAAGCAGACCGCTGCACACGCTGCCGCGCCGCGGGGGTCGACGGCGTCCGGGTCAAGCAGCGCGCGAGCGCGAAAGCGCGCCGGCGGCGGCTCGGTACCGCTTGGGTAGCGAGTTGTCAGACGGCGTTGGGTGACGCCGCGCAAGAACCACCTGATCATGCGTCGCACCCCGCCGGTGAGAGACCGAGGCTGTGCTCGATGAACGAGAAGTCCGTCAGCACCTGCGAGTCGAACACGCGGTTGAAGATCCCGTAGTTGACGAACGAGGCAGCGCGGAGCTTGCAGAAGCGAAGCGCATCCGAGCCGGCGGTCTGCAAGCCAGTAGAGCGTCTCGCCGCGCGCCGACTCGGCCGCGCCGAGCGCCGTCGTCGCCGACGAACGCGCCCACCGGATTGCGGATCGGACCGCGAGCGAGGGAGTCGAGCGCGTTGCGGATCAGCGACAGCGACGTGTCTACCTCCGCAAAGCGCACTTCCATGCGCGCCATCGCGTCCCCGTCTGCGTGTCGCGCGACGGCGAACGGCGGGTAGCCGTCGTAGGGCATGTCGCGGCGCGTGTCGAGCTCGATCCCGGAGCCGCGGGCGACCGGCCCGACGCAGGCGAAGTCGCGGGCGTCGTGCGCCGACAGCGGCCCGGTGCTGACCAGCCGGTCAAGGAACGAGTCGGTCCGCAGCAGCACCGACAGCACGCGCCTGAAGTCGCGCTCCCAGTCGCGCAGCGTGTCGCCGATCAGGCCGACCGCGCCGGCGTCGAGGTCGACTCGCACGCCACCGGGTACGACCGCGCCGCGCAGGAATCGGTTGCCGATGACCGCGCCGGCGAGCCTGTGCAGGCGCTCCTTGAGCGCCGCGAACTGCGCTTGGGCGACCGACAGCGATGCGTCCTCGCATTCGCGGACCGTCGACCTCGAGGTGGTTGTAGAGACGCTCGAGCTCGGCCAGCACCCGCCTGATCGCCTGCGCCCGGACGGGCACCTCGGTCTGCGCCAGTGACTCGACCGCGTGCGAGAACGCGAGCGCGTGCGCGACGCTCGAGGTACCCGACACGCGCTCGGCAACGAGCACCGCTAGCTCGAGCGGCACCTCGCAGATCCGCCGCTCTGCACCGCGGCGCTTGAAGAACAGCCGCTGCGCGCAGTAGGCGACGTCCTCGCCACCGGTCTGGACGAGGAACTGCGCTGCCTCGAACACGCCCGAGCGGACCGGCCCGTATGGGAACACGAACACGCCCGGGCCGGACAGGCGCTCGGCGCCGCGGTGCTCCGCTTGCGACATTGCCGTTTGCCGGCAGCGCGATCTCGCCTTGCTCGGGACCGTGGCGAACGAGCGGCTCCAGCCGGGGATGTCCCTCGGGCACGATCGCCCCAAAGATCGTGGATCTCGCGCTCGAACCAGTGCGCCGCCGGCGACCCGCGGCGTGACGGCGGGATACGAGTCACCTGTGATCGGCGATCCGCAGGCGGATCGATCGACTCGCCTGAGCGCGACGATCGCGCACAGCTCCCGCGCCGCGCCGGGCCGGTCACGAACAGCATCATCAGCCGCCCGCCGATCTGCTCAAGCTACGCGCCGCGAAGACGTCTCGGCTCGCAGTGGCGTTCGTCGAGCGCGATCACAGTCGTCCTCCGATCACCGCCGCCGCGCTGTGCAGCAGCCGGTCCAGCGGCCCGGGGATCCACAAGCCCGAGCACGAGCACCACTGTCAGGCTTGCCAGCATCGCGGCGGCCATCAGCGGCTGTTCGCGGCGCGCGACGCGGGCGCTGGCGCGCCCGTCGGCGTCGCGCGGGGACAGGACCATCCGGTGAAAGGTCTGATACAGCCCGACGAACGCGACGTTGGCGAACACCACCAGCAGCCCCGCGAGCGCGAACGACGAGCGCGAGAAGCCACCGGTGACGATCAACAGCTCCGACCGGAAGATCCCAAACGGCGGCACGCCGCCGATCGCCAGCGCGGCGAGCAGCACCATCACGCCGGTGAACGGTGCCGCGCGGATCACGCCGCGCACGTCGTCGGCCTCGCGGCTCTGTACCGGCTGAGCAGCTCGCCGGCGCCGAAGAACGCGAGCGTCTTGCCGGCCGCGTGCACGAGCACGTGAAAGAACGCGCCGTACGCGGCGATCGGCCCGCCGATCCCGAGCCCGAGCGACACGATCCCCATGTGCTCGATCGAGGAGTACGCGAGCAGCCGCTTGTAGTTGGTCTGGCGCAGGGCGAAGAATCCGGCAAGCACGAGCGACATCGCAGCCGAACACCAGCAGCAGCACGTGGACATAGGAGGCGCCGACCGCGAGCTGCGCGATCGCGCCTATGCGCAGCACCGCATACAGCGCGGCGGCCAGCAGCGCGCCGGAGAGCATCGCGCTGATCGGGCTCGGACCCTCGGAGTGAGCGTCCGGCAGCCAAGCGTGCATCGGCACGAGCCCAACCTTGGTGCCGAAGCCGACGATCACGAACGCGAACCCCGCATAGACGAGCGCGTGGTTGAGATGCGGTCCCGCGCCGGCGAGCGTCGTGTAGGTCGGCGTGTAGTGATCGCCGAGAATCGGCACGCCGGCGGCGTAGATCAGCACGATGCCCAGCAGCCCGACAGCCAGCCCGGCGGAGCCGATCACGATGTACTTCCATCCGGCCTCCAGCGACGCGTCGGATCCCTCGGCTCGTGACCAGCAGCGCGCTGACGACGGTCGTCAGCTCGACCGCGACCCACAGCACCCCGAGGTTCGCGACGATCGGCGTCGCCAGCAGCGCCAGCCCGAACACGTTCAGCAACGGCCAGTACATCGCGCCGCAGCCGCACGTGGCCGATCCCCGGCCGCATATAACCGACCGAGTAGACCGCCACGACCGCGTACACAAACGCGACCGAGACGAGGAACACGCCGCTGAGACCGTCGAGGTAGAACGCGCCGCCGAGCGCGTGCTGGCCGCGCGCGACGTGATAAGCCGAACACCGCCACGAGCGCGGCGACGAACGCACCCAAGGCAGCGGCGGCCGAGATCCACCCGCTCGCCGGGCGGTCTCCGACCGCCAGCGTGGCGCCCGCCGCCAGCAGCGCGAGCGCCAGCGCGATCAGCAGCCAGACGGCCATCAGCCGCGGAGCACCGCCATGTCCTCGATGCTCGTGCCCTTGGCACGCGCGGCGATCAACCGGGCGAACACGCCATAGAAGAGGACCGCGGGCAGCAGGTCGAGCAGCAGCAGGAACCCGATCGCGAACGGCAGCCCCGGAGCGATCGCAACCGTCGCCAAAAAGACGCCGTTCTCGAGCATCAACAGGCCGACGATCTGGCTGATCACGTTCTGGCGCGTGATCATGAAGAAGAACCCGACCAGCACGAGCGCCAGCGGCATCCCGAGCGCGGGCGTCGGCAGCAGCGCGCCGCGGATCGGCAGCGTCGCCGCCGACCCGTACGCGAGCCCGGCGAGCGCGACCCCGATCAGCAACGACATCGGCACCTGCACGACGAGCGGCACCTCGTGCTCGGACACCTGGCGCGTGACCGCGCGGTCGATCGACACCGGGATCACGATCACCTTGATCACCGCAGTCCACGCCGCGAGCACGATCAGCGCCGCGTCAGCTCGGTCGATCCCGACGAGCAGCGTGTAGCCGGCGGCGAACACCGACTGCACCGCGTACACCCGCACCTGTTCGTGCACCTGCTTGACGGCCAGCAGCGTCAGGCCGCTCAGCAGCGCGGCGATCGCGAGCAGCGCCGCGGTCGCGTGGACGAAGTCGTAGTGAGGCGCGGCCGGCATCCGGGCTATCCGTTGGCCAGGTAGAAGACGAGGATCGCGAGCACCGACAGTACGAACCCGGCGCCCATGAAATCGGGGATCCGAAACAGCCTCAGCTTCGCGAAGCTCGACTCGATCACCACCATCACCATCCCGAGCCCGATCATCTTCACCAGCAGCCACCCGAGCGCGACCGCGACTGAACCGACCATGCGATCTCCAGCCAGTCCCCACGGCACCACAAGCACGTTGAGGAACACGACATAGAGCAGGAACTGCTTCATCGTCGACGCACCACCGAAACAGCGCCAGCGCCGGCCCCGAGTGCTCAAACAGCCGCGCGTCGTCGATCATTCCGAACTCCAGCGTCGAAGCCTGGCTCTCGATCGGCACTCGTCCCGTGTCGACCAGCAGCATCATGAAGAACGCCGCCGCCGCGAGCAGATGGCTCGGGCGAAAGTACTCAGAGCGACGAGTGCGACAGCGTTGCGTTGAGTGCGTACGGCAGGTCGGTGCCGGTTACGAGCGCGACCGTGAAGAACACGAAGATCAGCGTCGGCTCGACCAGGGTCGCCACCGACTGCGTCCGGCTAGAGCCAAGCGCCGCATACACCGACCCCGAATCGACCCCGGCGAGGGCGGTCACGAACCCCGCCAGTCCGAACAGCAGCGCCCCGCCGAGAATGTCACCCGCCGTCCCCAAAGGCAACGGAAAGTTCGTCAACACCGGGATCAACAACGCGATCGAGCAATACGACGCAAACGCGATCAGCGGCGCGAGCTCAAAAAACGGCGACGCCGTCTGCGGCCGCACCGACTCCTTACGAAAGAACTTCGCGATGTCGTAGTACGGCTGCAGGACCGGCGGCCCGGTCCGCCACTGCACCCGCGCCTCGGCCTTCGCGATCACGCCGCTGATCAGCGGCGCGAACACCAGCAGCACCAGCACCTGGCAGACCTGAACACCCCACGGCGGCAACATCGACTTCCCGAACCTAAACTCCTACTCGTACGAAACGGCTTCGCTTCGTAGGAGCCATCAGCACAAAGGCGGTTCGGCCACAGGCCCGGCGAACTCCATCGCCACTTCACGTGCGCCGTGAATCATACCGACGCCAGCACCAAGAACAGAACAAACCGTACTACTACTACGACGACGACTACAACTACCACCGCACACGACAGTGTGGCGTGGAAAAAATCAACGCACCAGACAAGCTCGCAACGCTCGAATCGTTGAGAATACTGGAGATCACACCCCCAGGGCCACCGAACCGTCTCCTTGTTGCTGGGGCTGCACGGCGATGGCGGTTACTCAACCTTGACAATCGGCTGGGCCGCGCTGCGCTCGCTTGACGCATTGCGGTGAGCGCCCGCCCCGGGACTGGCCCAACCGATGGGCCAGGGTTTTCTTGGCTCCGAGCGGGAGTGGCGCGAATGCTCGATGCAGTACATCTGCTGGAGTTGCGCCCGCCTACTCGGCGTGGACCTGGACCACCGGGAGGCGTGACGCGATCAGCGACGTAATCGCGGCAGCCTCCGGGGGAGATGACCGGAACGGCCGGTCCCGACCGTGAGATGACGGCGTTCGCAGTGAGCCTGATCGGGCTCGGCGGGTCTGTCGTGCGCGCGCGATCGCGATCGCGGGCTTCCTGCGGAAGTGCGAGGACCTGTTTTTGGGCTGCGATCGGTGCCGGGCGCCGCCACGACCTCGGTGGAGGCGTTTTGGGGCGGCGACCTGATCGCTCGCACGCTCGGGGTGCCACTTCGCTCCAAAGTGCCCGATCGAGCAGGGCGCATACCGACCCCGCAAATCCCTCCCGCGCTGTGACGTATGAGGCTCGCCGGTTAGTCGCAAATCTGCACGCGAGGCGTGCCAGCTCAAGGGATGTCTTCTCGACTGTCCTTCTGCGCCAGCCAACCCCTGCGACGGCGCCGCAGCGAGAGGAGCCCGCTCCCGACGGTCGCGATTTGTTCTGGCGATGGCATGGCTGCACCCAGGTAGGTGCAGGCGTTCCCGCCTCGCGGCGATAATGGCGTCTTCGAGGTGTTGCTGACAAACACCCGCACCGCATTCGTTGCAGACCACGAATGCCTCGTTCTCGTGACCAAAACTGTGACAGATATGACAATTCATGTCGTCTCCTTGGGGGCGCTCACGACTGTTGTGATTTACAACGATCACGAAATCCTGGGAGATCACATGCAGACGTGCCAGTCGGGCTTCTGGGACCAATGAGTCTCTTGAAGCGCCGCTTGTCGCTCGCAGCAGTTTGCCATGGTTGCGGCCGTCTTCCGGTGTGCCGATACAGGCACTTGGGCGCGCGCCCGAAGGCTGCGGGGGGAGCGCGGGAGGCAAACTTCCTATGACAGTGCTGAGCCGGATCAGCGTACCGCTGGGGGTTCCCTTCCGTACGCAGCATCCGCTTGGCGTGGTGGTCAACCGGCCGCGGTGTGGCCTGACCGCGGATTTTTCCGCGCCGTGCTGGTCTGTACGCCGAAATGCCGACTCATGGGAGGCTGACGTCATGCGGAAACTGACCTTTGGCATGAACCTGAGCCTGGACGGCTACATCGCCGCGCCCGGCGACGACCTCGGCTGGAGCGTGCCGTGCGACGAGCTGTTCCAGTGGTGGTCCGACCGGGTGGGGGCGACGGGCCTGGCGCTGTATGGGCGCAAACTGTGGGAGACGATGAGCTCCTACTGGCCGACCGCCGACCAGCAGCCCGGCGCCACACCGGCGGAGATCGAGTTCGCCCGCCGCTGGCAGGAAATGCCGAAGGTGGTGTTCTCCTCGACGATCAGCACGGTCGACTGGAACACCCGCCTGGTCACCGGCGACGCGGTCACCGAGATCACCCGGCTCAAGGCCGAGGATGGCGGCCCCATTGACATCGGCGGCGCCACACTCGCCGCAGCGGCCATGCGGGCCGGGCTGATCGACGAGTACGTGCTGGCCACCGCACCGGTCTTGGTGGGCGGCGGCACGCCGTTCTTTACGGCCCTGGACAACTGGGTGAACCTGACCCTGGTGGAGACCCGGACGTTTCCCGACGGCGTGGTCCTGACCAGGTACGAGACCAGGCGCTGAGTGCCCGACGTCGGATCGGCGCGGGCTTCGGGCCGCCCAAGGATCTCGTCGCGCTGTGGTCCGAGGCGATCGTGATACCCCTGCCGGATCATAGGCCATGTATGTAAGGGATCCCCTGCGGGACAGCGGTCGGCGCCGTCGCTCGGCGCCCTCGCGACGGCGCCACGTGCGCCGTGAGCCGTTCCGGTTACGGACGTCTCTCTGCCGGCCGCTGGGCGCTGACACCCCGCGCAACGCGGAACTCCGCGGCGACCTCGCGGGTAGCCGCCTCCGCGCCGAGCGGAAATATGTGAAGCGCATCCACGCGCGAGATACTGGCAAGGCCCGCCGCCAGTTCGCCCGCTAGGTCGATGCCGCCGCCGCGACGGATCTGCGCCACGGCTCGCTGAGGAATCGCGACCCCTCGTAGCGCGCAGGCGCGCTCTACCATGCGCTCGCTGCGGAGCAGCGCGACGCTTGCGTAGAACCGCACGCCCGCGAGGATGTCCTCGGCGGCCGAGAGGAACGCTTCGAGGCGCCTGAGGTCGAAGATCATCTGCGACTGCACGAACGTTGCTCCAGCGGCGATCTTGCGCCGCAGGAGCCGCAACTCCCGGTCGACGTCCTCAGCGAAGGGATTGACGACCGCCCCGACCGCCAGCGGGTGCGGGGCGCTCCATGCCGACGCGCTCGCAATGAGCTGCGTGGCGGTCATGTCGGCCACATGTTCGATGCCAGGCACCGGATCGCCCTGCATGCAGAGGACCGCCTCAGCGCCGAGCGCCGCCGAGCCTACGACCTGGGACTGCAGGGCAAGCCGGTTGCGATCGCGGCAGGAAACGTGGACGATTGTCCCCACGCCCTGCTCCCGCGCGAGCGCTACCGCAGCCAGCGGCGACATCCGCGGCTGGCCAGCATGATTGTCGGTCAACCCGACGACGTCGACTGTGTCGGCCAGAACTGCGATCCGGTCGCTGACGCGCGCGCCATCGGCCTCGGCCGGCAGCGAGATCTCCGCGGACGTCAGGGCGGTCAGCGACACGACCGCCGAGCCTAGCCCATCGGTCCGTCCCTACGACCTATCTCTGCGACAATCGAGTGTCCGCCCCGTAGCGACGGCTATCGACCGATCTGCGATCCGCTCTGGGCATGGGGACGGATGCGCGGCTTCCCGTCGATCTCGGAGTGGCGAATGCTGTGGGCGGCTGCCCGGCGCCTCGATAGTGGGCATCTCCAGATCGAGCGTGTTCGAGAGGGCATCGCGACGATGCCTCCGCTCGGGAGCCCAGCTGGCCGATGGCAAATTCATCAGGTGATTGGCGACGCGGAGGTGGCGATCATCGCCCGCGAGAAAGCCCTTGACATCATCGTCAACAAGTTGACGGGGAGCTACCGCGTCAAGCTCTCTATGCCGCAGATCGTTCTCGCGAAACGTCCTTTAGTCGAGCGGCTGCGAGATCATTATGCACACATCGACGAACGCGCACTTGGCAAAGTCTTCGGAAAGGCGAACCCCGACGCTGAGCAGGCCTGGGAATTTGCGGCGCTGTTCGAGCACCGGAGGTTCAGCGACGGTACGGAGTGCCTGTCGATCGACGACGAGACGACAGAGCTATGCATCGCCGCACGCGACTATGTCGTGGCCGCGTGGGCGAAGCTCGTGGAGCGAGCACGAACCGCTCGCGGCGAGGTTGCTACAACAGAATCGCTCGGACCCGAGGCGTAGAAAGCTTGCGACGGGTCGCCGTGGCGATATCCCGCCCGGACCGGGACATCCCGGCGCCGTCAGCGCGGGCCGGTTGCGATCGCGATACGGACGACTGTCACTGCCAAAGTGCTTCGTCGTCTGGGCGGTGACGTCCGACCCGACCGGTAGGTCCTTCGGGCTGGCGGCGGGCTGACTCTTGACGACTGCGTCGGCCGCTTTGGTCTGACCGACAAAGGTCTTGTCGCCCGCCGCCGTCCGAGGACCACCGGCGTGACTTGATAGGGCAGGCGATGGAGATCCGCCTGTTGCTCGATCACCGCAACGATCTCGTCGCCGAGCGGACCCGCACGATCAACCGGCTGCGCTGGCATCTGGTCACGTTGTGTCCCGAGCTCGGGGCTTCGCTCAAACGCAAGGCGCTCAACGATGCGCGCGGGCTCGATCGCGTCGACCGCCACCTACGAAAGCTGCACGCCGGCGCACGGATCAGGATCGCGCGCGAGCAGATCGCGCATCTACGCGGGCTGAACCGGAAGATCGAGGCGCTGCACCGCGAGCTGGCGGAACTCGTCTCCGAGCACCGCCCCAGACTGCTGGAAGAGCAGGGCTGCGGGGCGCTGACCGCCGCGATCCTGATCGGCCACACCGTCCGCAACGAGCGGTTTCGCTCGGAGGCGAGCTTCGCGAAGCAGACGGGCACCGCGCCGATCCCCTGCTCGTCCGGAAAGCGCACCCAGCACAGGCTCAACCGCGGCGGCGACCGCCAGCTCAACCACGCACTGCACATCATCGCGATCACCCGCGCCCAACACGATCCCGCCACCAAGGAATACCTCGCACGCAAAGAGGCAGAGGGAAAGACCACAAAGGGCGCCCTGCGCAGTCTCAAGCGCCACCTCGCCCGCCACTTCCAGCAGCTGCTCGCCGAGCCGGCCGCCGACCATTCGACAGCCACCGACGGCCAGCCAATCATCGAGCCTCACCTGGCGGCCGAGCCCGACCTACCCGCGATCCCGCCGCCACCCCCGCCACGCCGGCTGGTCGACCCGAATGCGAAGGGCCAGGCACCCTCCCCGATGGTCTGCATCGGCTAGTCCGGCCCAACCCGAGCCAATTTTCCGGCCCGCTGTCGCCGCGATCAGCTTCACCGCCGGCATCGCCTACCCGAAATTAGCGCGATCAGCCCCGATCACCGCTCGCCCCGACCCCAAACGATCCATTCTCAGCCCATCTGACGCCCTCGACGAACGACCAACGACCGACAGCACCCCCCAGATCCAACCTCCAACAGTCACCCGCCGGCGTCCCTGACCCCTCCAGAAACGCGCAAATACCGACCGCCGCTTGACATAGAAGTGACCTTTCGCACCGGGGAGGTGCTCCATGCTGGCGATCCATATGGCCAAATCTGGATAGTTGCGCGCGCCGAAGATCGAGCGGCCAAGCAGGCCGCAGCGACGTCCGGCGCCGACGGGCTCTGCGTAGGCAGATCGCGACTTCTGCATGCCGTCCCGCTCGCCTGCTTTCGGCGATTGACCGAGCCGCGGGTCAGACAGGGGGTTTGGCAGCCGGGCTGCGGCTTGTCGATCGATCCACCGCTCTTGTCGCGTCGGCGGTGGCTGCCTCTCCCGGTGGACCGGTGCCGAGCTTCCCGCGAGCCCCACCAGCCGCGGCTGACGGCGGGCACTTCTCGGAGCAGAAACCTCGACGCAGGCGACGCTGCACCGCCGGCCTGGGCTTGCCGGAGCCCTTCTCAGGAGACCGTCAGCGGCGTAAGCTCGAGCTCTGGCCGGAGTGGATGCCTGATCCTGAGATGACACCGCCGACGTTGACAGCCATCAGATCCCGCCTCAACAACACGTACACGGGGTACAGCATCGGGTGCGCCGCCGTGTGGGCGGCCCTGCTCGCGACGGGCCGCGGCCTGCTGGACGCCAAGAATTGGGACAGGCTTCGGCTCGGTGCTGCGGGCTGGTGGGCGGGATGGCTTTCGGCCACGATCGCCCGGGTCGGCTACCCGCCGCCGCGTAAGCTGACAGAGGCGGGCCAGAGGCGACTCGAGAAGGTGTCACTCGTGCTGGTCCTCCTCGGGTTCGTCAACTTCTTCCGGCTGCTGATCACAGGCAGGCGCCGGGCGGGCGGGATTGCGGACCGATCCGGCTGACGCGGCCACGCCGCGCGGGTGGCTCCCGGTGTCGGCCGTCCCAGGCCACGCGGGCGGGAGCTTCGGCTCCCGCCCGCGTCACGGGTATTCCCGCCAGTCCACACCCAGACTTCCGGATCGGGCTGCTTGCGAGAGCGCGCGCTCAAAAGCCGAGCGCCCGTCGGTGGAGCGTCAAGGAGACGCGCCCGGCGGTCGCCCGCGACCACGCCGTGCCTAGGTGCACACCCGCGAGTCAGGTGTGCAATCGGCGAGATGCGGGTTCCACCACGGGTCGGCGGACGA
Organism: uncultured Solirubrobacterales bacterium; assembly: GCA_963811155.1. GTDB lineage: Bacteria > Actinomycetota > Thermoleophilia > Solirubrobacterales > Solirubrobacteraceae > Palsa-465. The sequence continues at coordinate 15,640 of CAWEQQ010000033.1, read as the reverse complement.
CCGCGTTGACGATCGCCCAACCGACGCCGATGCTATTGAGGTCCGGCGGCCGCTCGCAATGACCGACGGAGTCGGTCGAGCGAGACCACCAGCACTGCATCCTGAACACGCTCCAGTTCGCGCGCGTGCACGACGCACAGAACCGGCAACGCTCCGCGCGGACACCAGCGCCGCCGCCGTCGGTACAGCCACGCGGCCATCTCCCGGACGGCCGCGAGGTCGCCGGCGTCGAATGTTCGGGTCTTGGTCTCGATCGCGAACGCGATCCCCGTCGGGGCGATCGCGACGCTGTTGATGTCGCCACGTCCTCGGTAGGGCAGCGAGTGCCGTAGCCGCCACCCCTCAGCCTCGAGCGTTGCGAGCGCTCGCCGGACCTCGTCCTCGGAGCGTGCCCCGCGGCTGCGGCCGGCCAGGCGCACCCAGTGGCGAGCGCGGACCAGGAGCGCGAGCGTGATGAGCGCGAGCGCGCCCGCCACCGCAAGCGCGCCGGCGCCCGCCGCAATGACGGCGGCGGACCCCGCCAGCAGCCCTGCCGAGCCGCTTGCGACTGCTCGACGCAGGCGCCGGCACTGCTGGCGGCGGGGATAGCTCACACGGAGCATTGGCAGGAGCTCGCGCTCACTCCGGATGGACGAGGATGGGGCCGGGGTTGGCCAGTGATGGAGGCTGCCGCATCGGAGCAGCGGAGCTGCCGGACGTTGCGACGGTCTGATCAACGTCGTTCGGATCGGGCCCGTCGCGCGCTTAGAAGGCCTTTGCCGCTGCACGCTCGCAGGATGAGCCGGCCCTGACTCCGCGGACGACGGGGCGTGCCGCGCGGGCCCCGGCTTGGGGTGCGAAGGAGTCCGGCGTCGGCGGCGCACGCCGTGGGTCTCTGCAGGCCTGCCAGATCCGGGTGCGATGATGAGCCCTCCCCACCCGCGGCCGCCAGTCGGATGGTGATCGGACCGGCGACGAACGGTTGGTCGCGCCGTGACGAGAGCGGCCGGTCGCGACGAGGGCTTGCGTGGAAGGTCTGGGGGAAAGTCTGGGGGAAAGTCTGGTCCCGTAGTGGCCCGCGTTGACCCACCGTCTGCGAACGTCGGCCGGCCAACGCGCTGTCCGGAAACCGACGGCTTTGCAGGATTTCCCTGCGAGTAAAGTAACGGAGAGGGGGGGATTCGAACCCCCGAAGGACCGAAAGGCCCTTACCGGTTTTCGAGACCGGCGCATTCAACCGCTCTGCCACCTCTCCGGGGTAGGCGCCGAAAACGTTAGACGACGGCGCGCCTTCGCCGGCGGCTGACCGCACCTTCAGCGACGGGTTGCGAAGAAGGCGCGCAGGAGCTCGGCGCATGCCTCGGCCAGCAGGCCTGACTGCACCTGCGGGCGGTGGTTGAGGCGGGGCTCGCCGAGGACGTCGAGGACGGTCCCGGCGGCGCCGGCCTTGGTGTCGGCGGTGCCGAACACGACCCGTGGGATGCGGGCGAGCACGATCGCGCCGGCGCACATCGCACACGGTTCGAGCGTGATGTACATGACGGTGTCGAGCACGCGCCAGCTGCGCAGCGACCGGGCCGCCTCGCGCAGCGCGATCATCTCGGCGTGGGCGGTCGGGTCGGCGCGGACCTCGCGCTCGTTGTGACCGGCGCCGATCATCTCGCCCCCGCGGACGATGACGGCACCGATCGGCACGTCGTCGTGCTCAGGCGCCCGCGCCGCCTCGCGCAGTGCAAGGCGCATGAAGTACTCGTCACGGGGAAAGAAATGGGGGGGCACGGATGCGGCGGCTGTACCGTTGGTGTAGGGAAACTTCCGGCGGTCGATGATGTCTTAAGCGTTTGCCGGCGTGCGCAGTCGCCGGCCACTCTTGTGCTCAAGTCGCTGCTGATCCGCGTTGTGCAGCCGGTTGCCGGCCGGATCGCGCTGCCTTGCGCCGTCGTGGCGCTGCTGATCTTCGGCGCCGCCGCCGCCCGGGGCGCCGACTACGTACCGGGAGAGGTGCTGGTCGGCTACGGGACCGGGCCGACGGCACGCGTGGCCGCGGAGGTCGCGAACAGGATGGGCGTTCGGTCGAGTGAGTCGCCGGCGCCGCGCGCCGAGATCCTGCGATTGCCGTCAGGGGTGACTGTTGCGCAGGCGATTGCGAAGTTGCGCCGCCAGGCGGGAGTGGAGTACGCGGTTCCCGACTACATCGCGCACGAGGCCGGGTCCTGGATTCCGGACGATCCCGGGCGCGCGCACCGGCCGGGGGGGTGGCAGGCGCTGCAATGGAACTTCGTTGCGGCGAGCGGAGTCAACGCGCCCGAGGCGTGGGCGAACCTGCTCGCCGATCACCGCCCGGGGGGCCGCGGCGTTGTGGTCGCCGTGCTCGACACGGGGGTGGCGTTCCGCAAATGGAACAAGTTCCGCAAGGCGCCGGACTTCAACCGAACGCACTTCGTTGATCCGTGCGACCTGGTTGCCGGCAAGCTGGTCCGCGGGCGCTGCACGAATCTGGATCCGCTTGACCGCAACGGCCACGGGACGTTCATCGCCGGGGAGATCGCCGAGTCGACGAACAACGGGAGGGGGCTCACCGGGCTTGCGTACGGGGCGTCGATCATGCCTGTCCGGATCCTCGACGGCAGCGGTGACGGCGACGCGGCGACGATCTCGCGCGGGATCCGGTATGCGGTCAACGGCGGAGCGAAGGTCATCAACCTCAGTCTAGAGTTCGACATCGGCGTGCGCGCCGCGGACATCCCCGACATCATCAGTGCGATCGAGTACGCCCACCGTCGCGCCGTGGTCGTCGTTGCCGCCGCCGGGAACGAGGGCGTCGACCAACTCGCCTATCCTTCGGCTGACTCGAGCGTGATCTCCGTCGGGGCAACGACCAGCGACCGGTGCCTGGCCGACTACTCCAACTACGGCGTGGCGCTCGATCTCGTCGCACCCGGGGGCGGCGATGACTCAGCCGCTGTGTCTGACTCGGTCTGTCAGACCGACGCGATCAAAAACCTGCCTTCGATCTACCAGCAGACGCTGCTCGACCCCCCGTTCAGCTGGACGCGGTTCGGGTATCCAGGCGGCATGTTTGGAACCTCGATGTCGGCGGCGGAAGTCACTGCAAGTGCCGCGCTGGTGATCGCGAGCGGCGTCGTGGGGCCCCATCCGAGCCCGGATCAGATCCTCAAGCAGCTCGAGCAGACCGCCCAGCCACTTGGTGGCGCACATCCAAACCCCGATTACGGCTACGGGCTGCTCGACGCCGGAGCGGCGACGGCCCCTCTCAGCGCGTCGTCTGCCTCGGCGCGTCGCTAACCGCGGCTCGCCGGCGACGGACCCCCCGACGGAAGCGATTAGCATTAGCCGTCCTGCGTGAGGTCGCTCGCCGCGCCAGGGATCCTTCTCCCGCATGTCGACGCGCTCATTTCGCGTGACGAGGAGACCTGTCCGGCTGTCGTGCAAAGCTGCCCCCGCCATGAGCGTCCAACATGACCATGCGCTGCTCGAGGTTCAGCTCCAGCTCGAGCTTGATGAGCAGCGTGGCGTGCCGCCCCTCGCACCGAGAGCGCGAGCGCTGCAACAGGCCCGCGCCTCAGACGATCAGCACGCACAGAGGCAGGCGCTGATCGATCTCGCCGCGGCCTGCGTTGCGATCGCCGCCAGACTCCCGGCGCCGCTCCACGCGCTCAATGAGCTCAAGCTGCGCACGACAACCCCACGGCGACCACGTCCAGCCAACAAACCGGCGCGCCACAGAACAGCTGGCTCGAGCAAGCCGGGGGAGACGGCACGGCCTAGCGGCGGCGGTCCACGGCCGCTACGCTCTCGTCCGGCCGCGACCCTGCCGGTGCTCAGAAAATGAGCGCTGAGGATCGCGGGTGGGGACGGCCTCCGGGAGCATGTGAAGGCGTGCCGGGGAATTCGCTCTCGGCGTGCAGGCGCTGGAAGGGACTGAATAGTCGATCCCCGTTCTTGGCGGTCGAACCCGGCGCCGTTGTCGCGTATGTGCACGGAGAGGTTCTCATCCTCGCGCGTGCCGTTGATCTCGACGCGCGCGTTTTGTGGTCTGGCGGGTGAACTTGAAGGCGTTGTCGAGCAGGTTGGCGAGGGCGATGCGCAGCAGCTGCTTGTCGCCGGTGACGCGCAGGCCCTGCTGAATCGAGACGTCGATGTCCTGCTCGGGGTCGGCGCTGCGTAGCTCGGCGACGATCTCGTGCGCGAGGGCGCTGAGGTCAACGGTCGTGTGCGCAAGTGGCTGTCGGCCGAGTCGTGAGAGCTTGAGCAGCTCATCGATGATGGTGCCGATCGTGTCGGCGCCGGCCTTGATCCGCTCCATCGAGTGAAGGGCCCGGGGGGGCGGGTCGTCTCCCAGCTGGTCTTCGAGCATGCTGGTGAAGCCGTGGATCGCGCGCAGCGGGGCGCGTAGGTCGTGGGAGATGGAGTAGCTGAAAGCTTCGAGTTCGCGCACGGCGGCTTCGAGCTGGGCGGTCCGCTCGCGGACCCGCAACTCGAGCTCGCGGACGGGGTTCTCCTCGAAGCACAGCAACAACCACCGCTCCCCGGCCGCCAGCCCCGCCGCGATGAACTGCACGCTCATCAGCGTGTTGCCGGTAACGGTGGCGCCGGTGACCATCACCAGCGAATCGCGGTAGATCCCACCCCCGCACATCTCATCCAGCTCGGGCACCCGAAGCGACATCCTCTCGGTAGCCGCGTCGCGCGGCGCCTCGATAATCGAGAACGGCACGATCTCGATCCCGACCTTCGGGTTGATCACGAACCGGAACTCCCCCTTCCCGTGCTCGGCGCCGCGCAGCTTGAGGACGTCGACCGTCCGGCGGCAATACTCCGACATGTCATCGTTCCAGTCACGGCCGGACCTCCTTCGTATGGGGTCAGCCGGAGCCACTCTCCGGCCAGTCAAACCCCCGCAAAATGCGACCGAGGTCCGGCCTTCAACGCCGCGGCGAATCATCCTCCATACGGTCTAGTCGGTGTACAGCGAGGTTCTCGAGGTCAGCGGCGGTCAGGTCAGCTTCCGCCCGCTGTGTCCCGCCGCCGGCGGGATGGCACGCCGCGGCCCGCGAGATCGTCGCGCACTGGCGCAAGACCGGCCGGCATCGCTCAGTCGAAGACAATCCCGCGCCGGTTCCGCCGGAAACAGCTCGCGCTCCGCGTTTGGACATGACGACAACGCCCGGCAAGCCGTTCCGTCGCAACGCGTTCCTTCAGGTCGCGGTCTTGGACGGGCTCCGAGAGCTCATCGTCCTCGCGGCGGGAACCGAGGAGTGTTTGCACGCCCGCACCGTGGCGCGTTGCGGATTCTGGAGTCGCTCGGCGCGCGGCGACACGTCGCCTGGCCCCAACGCTGGCGCAACGGCCTCTTCGACGCGCGGCGGCGTCGCGATGTTCGGAGTGCTTCGGTCACGGTTCGCCGTGCGCGGCGCGGGTTGCAGTCGCGGGTCCGCAGTGCGAAGACTTCGCCCTAGGGCTCCCGGCGCCGACGGCAAGGTGAAGGCATCGAAGCGCTCTCGCGCGGGTGGGTGTACGGCGCCTACCGCCGCCGGATCGTCATTGTGCTTGGTGATGGAAGCTGCTGGCCGCCACGAGGTTGAGTGGTGCGTGCGCTGCGGTGTAAAGCTGGGACCCACGCCACCACGACCCGGGCCCGTGAGGGACGCGGGCCGCCCAGGCAACGGGTCGCGCGAGGAGCGGCGGGTGGCATGAGCGGCACGTTGCCAGGCGTCGACGTTCGTGGCTTCCACCGCATGCTGCTTATCGTCGCGCACAGCGGTGCTAGAGCTCGGCTGTGGGTCGAGCGCGGCCGCGTGATGATCCCGATCCACGACCGCCCGGGCAGCCTGCGGGGCATGCTGCGCTACGCGTCCCGGCATGACTCGTGCGCCGAAGGTGCTCGCAGTCGCCCGGGACGACCCTCGGGCTCGTTCCCCATCCCGCCGCCATGCCCGTCCGGGTGGACGGTCCTGGTCGAGGCTCCGCCGGACATCATCAGCGCGCGATCGCGTGTCGCCGGCAGTGGCAGTTCCCGCGGACTACGCCGGGAGCCGCAATGGGCACGATTGCTCGCCGGCCGCGCGGTGTCGGTGATTATGGATTGTGACACCGCTGGCCGGGACGCCGCCGAGCGGATCGTCTGCGACCTGAACGCGGCTACTAGTGGCGAGCGCCCGCGTGGTCGGACCCCGCACCGAAGCGGCCCCACGGCTACGATTTGACCGTTGGCTGGGCTAGCGCCGACACCCTCCTCTGAGCGAGATCCGCGCCGCGCTCGACTATCCCGGCGACGCGGATCCGGTCTGAGCATGCAACGACACGGACGTCGAAGACTTGTGCGCCTATGGCTGCTCTGGGTCTGTGCCGGTCGTCGCGGCGGTCTGGGCTGGTGGCTTCGCCTGCGGTGAGGCTGGTTTCTTCTGTGCGCGCGAGATTGCGTGGGTGGTTCGTGCGCGACTTGCGCGGCGGTGGCGATCTTGCGGTGGGGAAGACCCAGGCGCGCGGACGGATGAGCGGCTTGGTTCGCTCTCGGATTCGCGCTTGCGTCGTGCGGCGCGCTCGACCCCGTCGCAGAACATCGGTACCGAGTTCGTGGCGGGCGCGTGTTTGGCCAGACCTGCTTGGCCTCGACGATCGCGGCTAGTGCCAGGCCGCACCGACTGCGGGGGCTGGCGGCCTGCGCAACCCTGAGCTGCTGCTCGCCCTGTTGTGGCCGTTCCCGTCCACTCGGGCGCGCAGCCGGTCGGCAGCGGCTGTTGCGATGGTCCCGAGTTCGGGTTGGAGCGGTTTCTCGATCGTTTGGCGTGCTGGCATGCAGTTCTTTCGGTCGACGGACTCGCGAACGAATGATGACTCCCGACCACGACGGCACGACCTCCCAGTCACAGAACAGCGCGCAGGATCTGTCCACAGTGCCGCGGAGCGCCCCTAACCGCCGGGACGCCCCAGCCCGCGCACGCAGGATCTCCGCTCTCTGCCTTTCCAGGCGCCCGTTCTCCTGGCAACGTGAGACCGGCCGCGCTGCCCGTACCGCTTCGCTCGGTCTTCGGCCGTAATCCGCACGGGGAGCACGATCTACACGCAAAGGCTCACCGCTGGTTGGGCACGTGATCTGCAGCGAAGATATCGAACGCCCCTCAGGCCCCGCCGGGCATGAGCGCATCACCCTCAAGGAGCGCTACCGGACCTGGCCTACCCGCCCAACTCCAGACACCAGCGGCGCCTACCGACCACTGAGGACCCACCACCCGACGCGGCCACCGCGTAAACCCGGTTTTTCGAACGAACTCTCTACTGACCCTTCACCTGCAGCGTTCTGGCCAAGTGGCGGATTGCGCGTCTAATAGCTCGACCCCGAACGACCGAACGACTTCTCAACCCGATTGCTGAGAACTGTTGGAGAAATCTGAATCTCGCCGACGCAGACTCTGGTCTCGGTGCCCGAGATTCCCGGTGGTCGATCCGGGTTCGGACAAAGCGAGGAGCGGAGTGTTCGCGACCAGTCGCGGACCCGCAGACCTCCGCACGCCAGTACCCGGCTCAGGCGCTCCATCTTTCCTTCCGAGCTGCTTGAGATCAGGTGGACGTCATCTAGACCATTTGCCATGATCGCTGAACGCTTGCCTGGAGCATGGCTGACCGTGCCCAGGCGCGTCCGTTTGTCTGAAGAGTGGATGCGTGCGATCTAGGAGCCCGCTGGTCGCCTAATCTGAAATGTGGCTCACCTTCACAGCCCGCATGCAAGGTGCGGCTGTCCGGGTGGAGGCATTGATCAGGCTGGATCGGGTGAGCAGTCGCCGTCGTGTTTGCGGTCGAGTGGACGCGCCAGCCCAGGAATGCCCTAGCGTCGTTCCCTCCAGTGCCCCCGGCCGCGCGCCGCCTCGAATCACTGGAGCCCCACCGGCGTCAAACTAGAGACGGGCTGTCGCGACATGTCGCGTTACCAATTGCCGTCGATCTTTGCAATATGAAGGCCCCAGAAAATTTACGGAAATTACGAGAAAAAGGCGAGCATAGTCTCGCGGTGGGCCAGCGGGTTCGTGCCAACTTTCCCTAAAATCTCGCACTAGTTGGGGCTGGCTTTCTCTCGGGAGCGCGCTGTGGCCTATCTGCTGACACAACGGAGGTTTACGAGCCGGCTCGTGTCCGTCGCCATGCTGGTGGCAGTGAGCGTTTTGGTCGTGTGCTCAGGTTCACTTGGCCCTGGTATCGCGCTAGCCGACTCGCCGGTCCCCATACGGCCTTTCGGGCATAACCACCACCGCGGACGCCCATCCCCCCCGGTCAGCACAGGCGCGTCCGTTCAGAACCCGACGACGACCCCGCCGCCGAGCCCGAACCCGCCGCCGAGCCCGACCCCGCCGGTGGCTGTGAGCCCGACGCCGACCCCGGCCCCGCCGCTGGCTGTGACCCCGAGCCCGACCGCGGCGCCGACCTCGGCCCCGGCCCCGCCGGTTGCCGACCCCGCCGGTGGCTGTGACCCCGGCGCCGACGCCGGCCCCGCCGGTGGCTGTGACCCCGAGCCCGACCGCGGCGCCGACCCCGGCCCCGGCCCCGCCGGTTGCGACCCCGCCGCCGACCCCGCCGCTGACGCCGACCCCGCCGCCAGCCCCGCCGGTGGCTGTGACCCCGCCGCCGAGCCCGGCCCCGCTGTTGGCTGGGACCCCGAGCCCGGCCCCGGCCCCGCCGGTGGCTGTGACCCCGAGCCCGACCGCGGCGCCGACCCCGGCCCCGGCCCCGCCGGTTGCGACCCCGCCGCCGACGCCGACCCCGCCGCCGGCGCCAGCCCCGTCGGTGGCTGTGACCCCGCCGCCGAGCCCGGCCCCGCCGGTGGCTGTGACCCCGACCCCGACCTCGCCGCCGGCGCCGACCCCGCCGCCGGCCCCGGCCCCGTCGGTGGCTGTGACCCTGCCGCCGACCCCGGCCCCGCTGTTGGCTGTGACCCCGAGCCCGGCCCCGGCCCCGTCGGTGGCTGTGACCCCGGCGCCGACCCCTGCCCCACCGGTGGCTGCGACCCTGCCGCCGGCGCCGGCCCCGCCGGTGGCTGTGATGACCCCGACCCCAGCGCCGACCCCGGCCCCGCTGGTGGCTGTGACCCCGAGCCCGACCCCGCCGCCGACCCGGACCCCGACCCCGCCGGTGGCTGCCCCCGGTGCCGACCACCACCCCGGCGCCCCTGACCACACTCCGGCGCCGACCACGCCACCGCTCATGCCGGTCGTCTCGCCGCTCTCGCCTGTCACGCCTGTCACGCCGGGCGTCTCGCCGTTCACGCCGAGCGTGTCGCCGCTCTCGCCGGTCACGTCGGGCGTCTCGCCGTTCGCGTCGGGCGTTTCGCCGCTCACGCCGGTCACGCCGGTCACGCCGGTCACGCCGGTCACGTCGGGCGTCTCGCCGTTCGCGCCGGGCGTTTCGCCGCTCACGCCGGTCACGCCGGTCACGCCGGTCACGCCGGGCGTCTCGCCGTTCGCGCCGGGCGTTTCGCCGCTTACGCCGGTCACGTCGGGCGTCTCGCCGTTCGCGCCGGGCGTTTCGCCGCTTACGCCGGTCACGTCGGGCGTCTCGCCGTTCGCGCCGGGCGTTTCGCCGCTTACGCCGTTCGCGCCGACCCCGACGACCACGACGACCGTCTCGCCGTTCACGCCGGGCGTTTCACCGTTCGCGGTGGGCGTCCCGATGGCGGGCAGCGCGATCGCGCCGCTCGCTCTGTTGCGGATGACTTACCCGGTGAGCTTGGCCGAGGGACAGGCGCAGTCGGTGGCGAATGTTGAGCTGACTGGCGTTCGTTCGCCGAGTGGTCACGTCTGGCACAAGAAGCTTCGTTCGCCGGTCGAGGGAATGGCGGATGGTCAGCCGGCGCCGGTTCTGATGACCCCGTCGGGGTCGGGGTGGGTAGCTCCGCGAGTGGGGGTTCGGGCTTGTTCTTCTTCGGTCGTCGTGGGGTTGCTGGCGTGGTTTGCTTTGGGCGTGCCGCGGCTGAGCTGCCGGTTGCGTCTGATTAAGGAGTTGGGCACCCCAGCGCCCTTCGTCCTGTTGCTTGATCGACCGGGCTAGGCCCGAGGTCGTTTTCCAGGTTCTGCACGTCGGGCTTAGCCCGCGTGCATTCCCTGTCTAGCAAGCAATAGGAGAACAGACTCATGTCACGCTCACATCGGGCGTGGACGGAGAGCTGTGCGCTTGTCAGGGCCGTCGTTGGCGGCGCTGGCAAGCTCGGCAAGCCTGAGGAGGTTCAAGTACTCCTCGGTCACGAGCGTCTGCTCGGCACAGCCCGTTCGTTCACACGCCTACGTTGGTTGGCGGCGGCAGCGGTGCTCGTGTTGGCCTGCGGCCCGGCGGTTTCGCTGGGTAGGGCTAGCGGGAGCGGGCAGAGCCGGCCTGCGGCCACTCATATTCCGCCCAGCTCCCCACAGGCACACGCTGCCCGTTCCGCTGCCGGCAGTTCACGGCGGCTGCCCGCCCGGAGCCTCTCGGCCCGCGGCGGTATTGCTGGCGCTCAGTTGGTCGCGCCCGGCAGCGGCGAGCATAGTCCTGGTGGCTCAGGGCCGGTGCGGGCGCTGCAGCGTCGGCTGGCCGAGCCTGGGATTCGTGCCGGGTCCGGTCGACGGGCGCTATGGCCCGCTGACCGAGCAGGCGGTGATGCGCCTCCAAGCTGCGCATGGCCTGCAGGTCGACGGGATCGCCGGCCCGCGAGACGTTGGCGGCGCTTGCCGCTCCGGTCGCTGTGTTGTACCCGGGCGCGGGATATGAGGCCGGGGGGTCAGGAGCGGTGCGGGTGTTGCAGCGTCGGCTGGCCGAGCCTGGGGTTCGCGCCTGGTCCGGTGGACGGGCGCTATGGCCCGCGGACCGAACAGGCGGTCGGGCGCTTCCAAGCCGCTCATGGCCTGCGGGTCGACGGGATCGCCGACGCGAGCACGCTTGCGCGGCTTGGGCGCACAGACGGGTTCCCGGCAGCGGTCCGGTCGCCGGTCGCGTCCGCTGCGCTTGTCGCCGTCCTCCGCGCGCACGAGCCGGCTGGTGCTCCGGTCCGGCAGGGGGGATGTTGTGCACGCGGGCGACTCGACGGGCGTGTCATCGCTCGCGTGGGTGTTGCTCGCGGCTGCGCTCGTGCTCGGGTTGGTGGTGATCGTGGCACGGCTCGGGATCCGCCGACGCGGGGTCGGCGGTTGGGTTCGATCGCCACAACCGCAAACCGGCGAGCGCGAGCGGGTGGTGCGGGTGAACGGTGCGCAGCAGCCCGATCGCTGCGGCGCAGGACGGTAACGTGGTGGTTGCGCAAGGCGCAGCAGCGGTCGGCGAGCCCGCCGGCGCGCATGCGGGGTCCCAACTAACCGACCGAGCAGAGCGACGCCGAGGGCGCGTTCAATCTCGGTGTGTTGCTCGAACGGCAGGGCGACATGGCGGGTGCGCTGGCGGCCTACCGGCGGGCCGATGAGTGTGGCCACGGCCCTGCGGCGTGCAACCTCGGCGTGCTGCTCGAAGAACAGGACGACACGGCCGGCGCTCTCGCCGCCTATCGGCGCGCCGCCCAACGCGGTGACGCCAACGGCGCGTTCAATCTCGGCGTGTTGCTCGAAGGGCAGGGCGACATGGCGGGTGCGCTGGCGGCGTACCGGCGGGCCGATGAGTGTGGCCACGGCCCTGCGGCGTGCAATCTCGGCGTGCTGCTCGAAGGACAGGACGACGCGGCCGGCGCGCTGGCCGCCTACGGGCGCGCCGCCCAGCGCGGCGACGCCAATGGCGCGTTCAATCTCGGTGCGCTGCTCGAAGAACACGGCGACCCGGGCGGCGCGGTGGCCGCCTACGATCGCGCCCTCAGCACGACTCCACGGACGAGGCGCAAATGGCTCGGGCCGCTGTGGACGATTCTCCCCAGCTGATCGCTGCCGGGAACGGAGGTGATGATCATCGCGCCTAGGCCGTGAGCGTCGCCAGCAACGGAGGTGCGCAGGACTGGCTCACGCCGCCTGCTCGAGCTCGACGGACAAGTCGCGTCGTACGAAGTCCAAGTCCGAATGTGCCCTAACCACAACAGGGGGCCGCCGCAGGGGCGGGCGGCGGCCCACCCGGGGAGGCCGCGGCGGCGGTGGAAGTAGCGCGGGTTTCGCTGCGCCTGGATCGTTTCGCGCGGCACGACGAACCGCCCGTCGATCGAGGCGACCTTTTGCCGTCGCCCCACTCGAGCGCGAGTGGCAGCTTTGCGTATCCGACGATCAAGGGCGTTGGCGGCGATGATCAGCGTCTCGCGGCGTCGCGCCCTCAACCTTGCGCAGCGCCGACACGCTCTTGTCAATCAGCGGGCTTGTGGCAGACGTTGCACGTCTGCGCGATCAAGACCGCGTAGACGCTGATGTCAAGATCGGTCGAGCGTGCGGCCTTCGCAGTGGCGGGTGCCGCACGCACGAACCGACGGGCGGTGGTCTAATGACTTCACTCGCACGCACCGGCGTGCTGGTCGCGATTCTCTCGTGCTGCTGCTCGCCGGCGTCGGGCTAACGCAGGTGTCAGGACTCTGGGCGCGAGCCGGGTTCTCGGTCTCTCGGCGTCGGTCGACTCCAAGCTGTTCGCCGGCCAGCTCGACGGGTTTCGCTTTGCGGGCATGCCCGACGACCGCGAGACCTGGCGGCGGGTCGCCGCCGGCCTGGACGTGGCCGCGCGCCAGCACGCCGCACGCGATTTCCTCAGCGCCTCGGAGAGCGTCGCGCACAGGGTGTCCATATTTTCTCCGAGCGCTCGCTGCACGGCCAGGTGTGGGACGAGCTGCCCTGGAAGCTCGCGTGGAAGGTCGTGACGCGCGATAGCGCTGCTCGCTGTCGGGGTGCGTGAGCTTGCCCGGCCCGGACCCGGCGAGACGCGTTCACTTGCGCCCGTCGACGGCGCGCTTCAGCTGTTGCTTGTTCATCGCGCTGCGGCCCTCGATACCGAGTTTCTTGGCCTCGTCGTAGAGCTGCGCGCGCGTCCGCCCCTTCGGCCGGTCCGTCCCCGAGCGCTGCCCGCCGCGGCGTGAAGAGGACATGTCCTGGGTGGAGGTGCGCGACCGCGTTCGCGACTCGCCGGCGCGAGCGCGCTCCTTGTTCACGGTACGCGCGGCGATCTCCTCGGCGCGGTCCTCCGACGTGCCGTGTTCGAGCTGGCTGTCCTTGATGTGCTCGTACTGGCGAGCGCGCTTCGTTCCCTCGTTGACACCACGGGGCGGCATCGCAAACCTCCTGGTCCTGAACGTTAACTCTCGCGCTTGCCCTACCCGGCCGCCGAGCGGTGAAACCGCTGCAAATCCCGGATCCGCTTGAGCGGGATGCCGAACCACAACCACGCGATCATCGCCGCGGCGATCGCACCCACCCCGCCGGCGGTCACGCTCCCGAACACGAAGTTCGAGATCAACACGAGGATCCCGGTGAACCCGGCCGTGAGAAACGCCATCGCGATGATCATCAGGCGGGTGCCGAGATCGACCAAGAACTCCTTCTGACGACGGCGAAACAGGACCCGGTGGTGAATCGAAGGCGCGATCAGCAGCGCCGCCGCGATCGCGATACACAGCAGCGTGACGAAGTAGTCATAACGGTCGAACTCCGTCACCTGCTTCCACCCCTGGTTGAACGGCACCACGAGCAGGAACGCAAACAGGACCTGAATCCCGACCGCCGCGACCCGCATCTCCTGTACGAGCTCGGCCGTGTTGCGGTCGAGCTGCTCGAGCGCTGTCTCCTCACGCTTCGGGTCCCCCTGTGCGCGCGTGGGCGGATCGTCTTTGAGTGCAGCCATTCTCCGGGTTTGGCTACCCGGCGTGGAGGACCACTAACGATCGGTCGGGAGATCACGCTACGCCTTCGCCGGCGCCCTATATGGTGGCGTGACTGAACTGTTCTGACTGAGATCAGCGCTTGAACTCGACGTCGATCTGCTCGTTGTCGTGGCGCTCCTCGACTTTCGCCAGCGCGCGCAGCGTCTGCTCGTCGGCGGGCGCAGCCGGTGGGCCGAGCAGGCTCCGCGGCCACAGGCGGCGGGCAACTACGACGTTGATCTCGGCGGCGTAGAGGGTCATCTGGGCGCCGAGGTGGAGCCAGATGAGCAGCGCGATCACGAGGCCGAACTGGGCGTACGTGCCGGTCGTCTTCTTTAGCACGTGGTCGATGTAGTAGCCCCCGACGACCTGCAGGATCTCCCAGCAGACGCCCGCGACGATTACGCCGATCCACAGACAGCGCGCGGGCACCGTGCTCGCGGTCATCAGGCGGAATGCGGCGAAGAACAGCGCGAAGTTGAGAAGCAGCGCGATGACGATCGCCGTCGCTTTCAGCAACGGGCCACCGAGGCCGGTGGTGACAAGCCCGGAGATGAGCGTGGCGACGATGAAAAGCGCCCCGAGTGAGACCAGCAAAGCGAGCCCTCGTAGGCGCGAATGGATGAAGTCGGGGCGCTCCTTGAACGGGACTGCCCAGACGCGGTCAAACGCATTCTGAGCCGCCTGCGTTACGCCCAGACCCGCCCAAAGCGAGGTGCCGATGCCGATCACCAGCGCGACCGTGCGTCCCTGCAGCGCGTGAACCTTGATCTGCTGCCCGATGATCGGAAACTGGCCGAGCACAGAGTTCTCGACCGACCTCTGCGCGCTCGGATCGCCCTGCAACACAAAGCCGAGGATCGTGACGAACACGAGCAGCAACGGGAACAACGAGAAGAACGAATAGTAGGCGACCAGCGCCGCAAGGCTTCCCGCCTGATCGTCGCCGAACTTCTTGACCACCGCCAACGGGATCGCAAGCCAGCGGTGCCGCTGCTGGAATTGGTCGAACGCGCGGGCTGGGCGCAAGAGATCCATGCCCATCACGCTACCCCGCAAGATCGAATGACACGCGGGATGTTTGCCCACCCTCCACTTCCAGAAGGTCGCGCTTGCACAAAGCGGCTGATTTGCAGGCCACTTCACATAACAACTCCTGCGAGCGACTGGTCGGATGCCGGAGCATCGACGCTGCTTATCGTAGATGCGGAGTCCGAGGTGGTGTCCACGCACGCGGAGCAGATGCCTGTGGCTGCGAAAGCGCCCGGCGGTGCGCGTGGCTGAGCTCTTCGTCCGGCGCGCGGGACTAACTCGATGCTAATCGGCTCGCTACCGCGGGCAAAGGTGGTAGCTGGCAGAAAGGGCGTACGAGGTGCGCGCCTCGCGGAGTCCACATCGACAGGAGGATGGTCCATGCGAACGAAGCTACTGATTCCAGGCCTGGTGGCCGTTGTGCTCGGCATTGCTGCCTGCGGTAGCAGCAGCTCGAGTTCGAGCAGCACTTCATCGACGAGTACGCAGATCGCCACGGCGACTACCGCTCCGGCGGCAACCGGGAACAAGCGCAAAACGGTGGCCGTGCCGAGTCGCACGTACACCGTCAAGCTGTCCGGCGCGGCGGAGACGCCGCCAGGTGCCCCGAAGGCAGCCGGCGCGGCTGTGGTTGCGCTGCACGGCAAGACGCTCCAGGTGTGCTGGAGGTTTGCGCACTTGCACGGTTTCACCAGCGCAACGTTCGCGCACATCCATGTCGGCGTGCGGGGCACTTCCGGCAACATCGTTGTGCCGTTGTCCACCGGCCCGAGCTTTCTCCACAAGGGCTGCGTTTCGGCGAGCGCGGGGCTGATCGAAGCGATCGAGAAGGACCCGCAC